>NZ_AUMZ01000006.1:0-1092 GCF_002760375.1 Synechococcus sp. 60AY4M2 | reverse complement strand
ATGTGCTCAGGGTAGCTACGGGTGGGGATGAGGTGGAGGTATTGGCTAACCTGCAGCCGCAGCTCAAGGACATCAAGGTGATTTACGTGGAGTTTACTTCTGAGCAAGACCGCAAGCGGATTGACCAGATGCTGGATCCCTCTCATCTCCTCTGGCAGGGGGAGATTTCTCAAGGTAACTACGGGTGCTTATGTTATCTGAATAGATGCATATTCTACGAAAGCAGTGGTAATCTTTAGAAGGCAATCTTTAGGAAGCTCTGAGACTGATGAATCCTCGAGTTCTACTAGTTTGGACGACTCCACCTGATTATGTCCCACCTCTCACTCTTTCAGAGCGTCAAGTAACTCTATGTCCGAAAGGAAAGGTTAGAAGACAGATATTCGATTTTTTTAGTGTTCCAAAAAGCTTAGTTGAGTGTCCTGACAAAGACTTTGACCTCTATGAATTTGTCCAGCATTCAGATCAAGTCGAAGACAAAGAATTTGACTTGGTGATTGTCTGGACATCGAGTGTTGATCTGACTAGTCCTTTTAACACGAAAAAATTTGGCTGCCCAACTGTCTTGCTAGCCGGAGATACGCATCATCATGTGCTCCCTATCACCCACCTTCTAACTTACTGGGCCACTGAAGCCTTTGATTATATTGCCACCGCCTATGACCGACAGCACCTCCACTGGTTCGCAGCAGCAGGAGTTCAAAGGCTAGCTTGGCTGCCTTTCATTTCCGCTTGTCTCACCAGCTCCAGTTGGATAGAAAAGAAAGAAACTAGAGTTGCGTTTGTGGGTAACCTTAATTTTAACTCTTATCATTACAGACGTCTTAAGTTGATCATGTCCTTGAAAAAACTGGGTCTACCTCTACTTATAAAGACTCGAGTCCACAACCCTCAACTAATATTTGGCGGCTCGTTAATCTCTTTCAACTGCAGCCAAAATGGGGATCTGAACTTAAGGAACCTGGAAGTGATTTCTGCAGGGAGCTTTCTGCTTACCGACCAGCTCTCCTTCGCCTCAGGATTGGACGAACTTTTGGCGCCCGGCACCTACTGCGACACCTACAACTCCGAAGCCGAACTCCTGGAAAAAGT
>NZ_AUMZ01000005.1:0-1692 GCF_002760375.1 Synechococcus sp. 60AY4M2 | reverse complement strand
CCAGCCTAGCCAGCAGCCAATTTCTAGGGCGTTTTTTCCTTTGAACTCAAGTGCAGTGTTGTACAAGATGTGCGCCTCGTCCCGAGTGACAAAGCCAATACCAGGTTGACGTCGATCTGCATACCGAAGGTGAGGAATCTGTTTATTCAGATGGGGATAGGTCTCAGAACTCGGATCAAGAGCGACCATAAAAGGAAAGCCATGGTCAAGACGTATTCTTCTGAGGCTAGCCGCTACGTAGTCGTACCTCCTAGCTGGGTTAGCTACTGGGCCTGGATACCGAAGGCTGACTTCAACCTTAAAGCCCTCAGTTGTAAGTGCAATGTGAGTTGGTGCTAGCTTAGCATCACCTGCAAGATGCATGATCCCTATTGGATTGTGGGGTGGAAAACAATCTACCCAGAGCTTCCTTTGTGGATCCCATAGAGGCAGTTTTTGGTGGCAAGCCCAATGACAGTGTGAAGGCAGTAGTTCAACAATATCTATTCCACAATCCCTATAGATCGTCGCATTTAGAGCGTGCTGCTCTCCGTAGTAAGGCTTATCAAGGCCTCTAAAAACGCGAGATAGATTTGAAATACATTGACCTAGTCTATACTTCCATCTTGACCAAACGAAAGAGTCACTGCGTCCAGAGATTGCACCGGTGTTTAGGACTGGCATCAGGTGCAGGTTGCTATGCTCTGGAGTGCAGTCCGTGAGATGGAAGTAGTCCCAGTATTTTGCAAAAAGAAAACTTACGTGAAGAGAAACCGAAGGAGTAAAGAGAGTATTTAACGGCTCAATAGCGATTGCAAAGCCTTTGCGCCTAGCTCCTAGGATAAAAAGCTCGATTGCAGACCAATCTTGTACCCAGGTATCTGCATCAAGCCAGATGTAAACTTCATAGCCTGGAAAGTAATCAGCAATGAAAGGTCTACACAACTGCGCCTTAAGATAGCCGGGCTGCCTATCAATATCAGGAATGTCATAAGTCCACCCTGGCTCAACGATATAATCAACATGCTGACTTATCCACTTTAGCTGCTCGGGTGTACAACCCACATCGAGAAACGCAATATCTACAGAGCTTCCCTGCGGCTTCTCTCGTATAGAGAGAATAGTCCCCTGAACTAACTCAAAAAACTTGCTGTCAGCACCTGTAACGATGATAGTTGAGTTCATAGCTCCTAATTTTCCTCCAACAACAATCTTAGCCATCAGGAAGAAAAAACAAGGGCATGCCCCCAGGCAGAAAGTAGGTGCCTATAACACAGGCAACCTCTGGACAGCTAGCCGCAGGCCTTGAGGAAAGCGCTCGTGCTTCAGAGGATAGCGATAGTTCAGTTGGGGAATCAGCCTCTCCCATTGATGGGGGTTCAACCCAGCCACTACAGAAGAGAATGGCTCTCTGCCTAGCTCCAGCCCTACTTCCATGAGCTTGAGGACTACGTTGCCCGCAGCTATCTCCAGGGTTCGATTAGCCACTTGCGGATCCGGGTCTCCCAGGAAGATCAGGGCATAGTCTTCTGGGTTGGGGCTACGTAGAATTGACTCCAACAGAACCTCCAACTCTTGCACAAGCTGCTCTGTCTCCATCTCCCAGTAGGGGAAAAGACCCACGTTGATCTTGCTCAGGCGGATCCCTTCTGGTTTGAAGGTTTGTATCAAACCATCTGTAATTACCAGCCAGTTCTCAGAGGGACTTAACCA
>NZ_AUMZ01000004.1:0-2498 GCF_002760375.1 Synechococcus sp. 60AY4M2 | reverse complement strand
CAGCCGAGGAACGGGCCAGAAAATATCGAGAACTTCGTGGCGTCTAAAGGGGTGGCATTCGTGCCGGGTGGAGCCTTTCGCCAACTGGAGAGCATGCCTCTAACCCCCAAAACCCTGAACTTTGCTGAATTTACTGAGCTTTAGGCGGTTTGGCAAAAGTCATTGAGAGGGATATAGTAGACCAAGTTTCCCCCTGATCCTTGAGTCCACCGCAACGGTTGCCGGGAAGTGAAGGGGGAAAGCGCTCGGGGGGTATTCCTCAGGGCTTTGCGGGATACCGCCTTCCTGCTCAGAGATAGGCAGGATGGGATCGCTTCTTTCCTGAACCATGTTCAGGAGAGTTCAGCGTGAATGTATCAGAGACTCCAAAACTTAAAAGCAGGAGGAGCTGAGGGCGACAAACTTCCCATCGGTGGTCCACCCCAGCAACATTGGCTCCTGCGGTTGAATGGCCCGTCCGGTGAGAGCGCAGCATTGGGCTTGGTGGGCCGTGGCCGGGAAGCTGGCCCGAATATCCTCAGGACTGAGGGCAGCAGCCCCTTGGGAGTGGCGTAGGACATAGCTCCAAAGAATTTCCCGTATGAGGGCCTGGTAACCCTGATTTCCGGCCAACGCCTTCAGTCGCTGCTTCAGCTCACGTTCCAGCCGAATGCTGGTCACTTCCATCTGGGTCGTGGGAATGGGGGAATGGGCGCGGATGGGCACGCAGGGATCCTCCCTCGAAAAGCCTATACTACTCCTGTAGCATAGCTGGCTTACCGCCTGAGCGGGGATCCCGGCCTGGGTGAGATGGCTCAGGTCAAAATGGGCCTAAGCTGTGCAGTTCTGACCGCTAAGGCAACGTCAGTATCCTGATGGTATGGTTGAGTTGATCCCGTCCCGTCGCCGTGCCTTGGAGCATTTGCTGGCTCGTCTTGGATTCAGGGATCCGGCTTTGCTGGAACAACTGCGTTGGGATCTGCTGGATCAGGCTCTGATTCACCCTTCTCTGGATGGCCAGCGGAACAACGATCGGCTGGAGTTGTTGGGGGATTCTGTCCTGCGAATTTTGGTTACGGAATTCTTGTTTCAGTCCTATCCCCATCTGTCGGTGGGAGAGCTGACCGCGATTCGCTCCGACCTGACCAGCGATGCTTACCTGGCAGAACTGGCGGATCTGCACGGCTTGGATCGCTACCTGGAGGTGGGATCCAGCTCGCAAAACGACTTGGCCGGACGGGGTCGGCGGCTGGCGGATGCTTTCGAGGCTCTGCTTGGGGCTTTTTATCTCAGTTGGGGTATTTACACGCTGCCCAGGCTGCATCCCTGGCTGGATCCCTACTTACACCGACGAGTGGAGCAATGGTTCCAAGACCCCACTCGGCGCAACCCCAAAGCAGCCTTGCAAGAACTGACCCAACGCCTTTGGGGTAGCCTGCCCGAATACCGCCTGGTGGCCGCCCAGGAGCATCCCCCTCATTTCACCATGGAAGTTTGGGGGCAAGGGCGGTGCTGGGGCCGCGGTGAAGGTCGCTCGAAAAAGGCTGCGGAAATGGCCGCCGCTGCTCAAGCCTACGAACACTTGCAGTCGGAGAAGACATGAGAGGCAACCACCGCTACGAGTTGGCCAGTTGGTTGTTTTTGCTGGGGAGTGGCCTGTTTGCGGCGAGCGAGGTGATGACCTTGGGTAGCGACCCCCCTCCGTGGGATCCCGCAGCTCCAACCCTTCTCAATCTAAAGGTTGTCCAAACCCTGCTGGGAATAGGAGCCAGTCTCCTGTTCGTCGTAGGCAGTGCTCTGTTTATCCTCGATGCCCGTCACCGCTGAGATGCGCCCCTTATCCAGCAACCACAATAGCCCTTCTCCGAGAGCGGAGAGAGGCGAATAGATGAGAAGCTTGCTAATAGGGACTTCTTCCGGCTACGGGATCCGCAGGCGAGAGCATGACTCTAGTCAATGATACGCTGGACTATACTGAAAATAATGCCCAGTATGTTCAGTATGGCTGCTTGGTATGGCTAGGTATGTAAAACCGAGAGAAGCGGCGGATTACTTTGGGGTATGTCTCCACACTTTGAGGCGATGGGAACAGAAAGGCTGGATCAATGCAATACGTACACCATCCGGCAGGGCAAGAAGGTATGACCTCGACAGCTACATCAAAGCGCCAAGAAAAGTCAAACGAGTCGTTTTGTACGCCCGAGTCAGCAGTCGAGGGCAGAAACCAGACTTGGAGAGACAGATTGCAAGACTGGTTGACCTCTATCCTGGAGCCGAAGTGGTCGGAGAGGTTGGCGGCGGTCTCAACTTCAAAAGGCCAAAGTTCCTTGCCTTATTGGAACGAGTTCGTGCGGGAGATGTCGGAACAATTGTGGTCGCTCACCGGGATCGACTCTGCCGGTTTGGATTTGAGTTCGTTGAGTGGTACTGCCGTCAATACGGGTGCGAAATCTTGGTTCTCGATGACGATCACCTTTCTCCCCAGCAGGAACTGGTTGAGGATATCCTCACCATCCTGC
>NZ_AUMZ01000003.1:0-3744 GCF_002760375.1 Synechococcus sp. 60AY4M2 | reverse complement strand
ACCATGAAGCGTTTAGCTACCTGGCGGATGGAGGTGTTACCTGCCTGGTAGGCTGCTACAACTCTTTGCCGCAAATCCAAAGAATGAGTCGGCATTCCTTTCTCTCCTTCCTCTTGAATACCTGTACCCTATTTTAAATTAAAAGGTTGTAGTCTTCGATCTCAAACGCTTCGGGAGCTGCTTCGTGGTTTAGAAACGTAACTTGAAATATGTCGTCGCTTACTCGATCAAACCAATTTGGAGCCGTTGTCTGGCCAGGATAAAAAAGCTCGTCTCCGTCAATACGAAGAATCCAGTCCATGCCCTGATCCAGGGCAAGTTGTATAGCAGTTTCTACGTTAAGGATCTGACGAGCCATGACCTCATAGCCAACATGAGGGCCATATTTTGGGTAGAGAACATTCCCCAATGCTTGTTGGACTTGCAAAGCTTCATCGTTGGGAATAGCCGTTACATCGGAAAACTGAAGTGCCACCTGAATAGCGGGATCCTCTGGATCGTCAAAGAAGATATAAATATGGGCAATTCCAAGGGCAAGGTGATGGCGAATGAACGACTCCAAGCACACGCCTGGATCCCGAACAGTGGTAATTATGCAAACTCTGGCCATGGTGGAGCTGCAAGCCTTTAGGTGAATTGCTTGGCTCCTAGCCAAGTATTGATAGTGAAGCGGCTATCGGCAAAGGCTTGGCTAGGGCTAAATACCGGCAGGATCTCATGTAGGCAACTGCTGGAGAAGAAGACGATGCTGTTATTTGTAGGGGTTACCTCATCGTATGCCCCGTGCAGGATTGGTGGATGAGGTTTTTGCCTTTGGGTATCGTAGATGCGCAGCTCACCTCCTCGATAAGGCTTTGGCTCTTTGTGGAAGTAATATACGCAGCTCACCTGGCGGAAGGCAGTTTGTGGGTAGGAGTTATCGGTGTGGGCGGTAAAGAAGCAGCCATCATGGCTGGCAATCATCTCCATCTCCAAGATTTGAATGTCAAAGTTCTCAATGCCTAGCTCGGCGAAGATTTGGGGAGCAACAGCCGCAATTTTTTCTCGCAGCAGGGATCCATGCTCCTGAAAGTAAGCGAAGTCCAGCCTCAGGGAGCGGCGAAATTTTAGTGACTCTGCCTCGGTGTTGCTCTTGCTGTAGCTCTTGGAAGGGATAAACTTGTCTTGGTGGGTAATGGCATGTTGGAGAATGGCTTGGTTGAGCTCTTGAGGCAGGAAGTTATCCAGCTTGATGTATTTACAGGGGTAAAACCGGTTGGGTTCTGAGGGATCCGGCTGGGTAAAAGTCAGGAATACCGGGTTAGCTGCCAGCAGTGATCCAGGGCTAATTGCTTGGATGTGAGCGAGATCCTGCTCGGTTAACCCTTTGTGCTGGGGATCCCAAGTGAGGAGATGGATCCCTTGGCCTAGATTGGGCAAAACCTTCTGCAGATGAAAACTGGGATCTATCCCCATCAAATCTAGGTTGGCTTGGGCTATGGCTCCGTAGCGGCAATGGTTGACCAAGTATAGGGCTGAGTCGGCCAAGTAATCCCGCAGTAGCAAAGACTGAAGCAGACAGGTACGGTAGTCCGTGAGTTCAGTCCAGAAACAAACGCCAATCTGGGTCTCTGGGAAACATTGACCGAGATCTGCCAAAAGGGCAGGAATGGGGCCTTCTAGGAGTAGAACCCGTTCTTCTAATCCCAACTGAGAAATTTGGGTTTGGATATCTTCTGTGCTGATTGACTTTTCGGATGAGCTCTGTAGGGGATTCCGTAGAATCACTGCTAACTTTTCAGGATAGCGAAGCATTGCCTGCAAAACAGCTGCGGACTCTTCCCAGCCAATCTGGCAGAAGATTTGCTGGCTAGGAAGGCAGGCTAAAGCCCAATCTAAGAGCTGGGTGAGACTCTGAGCTTGCTCCAGTTCTAGGAGAAGATCCTGAGCAAGGTCTTGGCAATCCATGGGGAGGGATCCCTGACGTCTGCTCTAGCTTAATGTACCCAGATCCACCCCCAGTTCTCACAACTTTTAGGCCAGGCGCTCAGCCCTTTGCTGCTCCAGTTCAGCCTTGGCAGGCATCAGTTCCCCAGCGGCAGTGGCCCACAGAATCCAGGTGGCCTCCTACCCTCCCACTTCGCTGGGTACAGCCTCAAAACCTCGCTCGGCATGGGTGGTGGAGATGAGCAAGTCCATCTGGCACGTGTGCCGCCAGCTTTCCATGGGTATGCCATTGTCGTAGGAGAGCTCGTCTTGGGTAGGGGCCATCCAGGCAGGTAAACTGGATTCGGCTCTTGCAGACAGGGATCCATGGGGTTGCTTATAACCTATGCTCGGCTTATCGTTTTCCAGGGCAACAGAGATCCCTTGTTGTTGTGTCCAATCCTAGTAGCCTGTAGGAGCTAGAAGAACCTGCCGCTCAACTTGGGGAGTCGAGAAATGCAAGACATCAAGGCCAATGCTCCGCGAATTCTCCTCAATTGGCCAACTCCGCCAGACTATATCCCGCCCCCGCAGCTTTCAGATCGGCAGGTCAGTCTTTGCCCCAAGAGGAGAGCCAAGGGCTTTGGACTAAACTTTGTCAATCTCTCTAAGGAATTGGTGGAGTGCCCAGAGGGAGACTATGACCTCTATGACTTTGTGCAGCAGTCTGAGCAAATTACAAATAAGGAGTTTGACCTAGTTGTTGTTTGGACTTCCAGTTTCGACCAGATCAGTCCCTTAAATACGAAGAAGTTTGGCTGCCCTACACTCTTGCTTGCTGGAGACACCCACCACTGGAAACTTCCCATCAACCATCTCTTGGCCTACTGGGCTGCTGAAGGGTTTGACTATGTTGCCACTGCCTATAACCGCCAGCATCTCCACTGGTTTGCTGCAGTGGGCGTTGAGAATCTTGCCTGGTTGCCTCTTATCTCCATGCGCACTGTTACCCACGATTGGGTGGAAGATAGAGAAAATCAAGTGGTCTTTATCGGCCAACAGGGATCCCGCCATCCCAGGCGTTGCCGGCTGGTTCAAGCCATAAAGAATGCAGATTTGCCCATCCTCATCAAAACAGCCAACCGCCAAGAGGCAGCCAAATGGTTTGCCCATTCTCTGATTTCCTTTAACTGCAGCCAAAATGGGGATCTGAACTTAAGGAACCTGGAAGTGATTTCTGCAGGGGGCTTTCTGCTTACTGACCAGCTCTCCTTCGCCTCAGGATTGGACGAACTTTTGGCGCCCGGCACCTACTGCGACACCTACAACTCCGAAGCCGAACTCCTGGAAAAAGTTCGCTACTACCTAGACCATCCCCAAGAAGCCATTCAAATTGCCCGCCGCGCTTACCACACCTTTGATGAAAAGTGGCATCCCCGCCACCGCATTCAGAATCTGCTGGACTGGGTGTTTGGGGGAGAGCTGCCGGAGCCCTTTCGTTACTCGCCCCGCTCTGATGTGCGCTACTTTGTCAGCACGGCCAGCTCTGCCTGGATAGACACACGACTAGGAATCTACGAGCCCATTCAAGAGCTGCATCGCGTGCAGGAGCGACTGAGGGTATTTGTTGGCCGAGGCTGTCCTGGGGTGATAGCCGCGGACTTGCTGGACTTGCCGCGGCTGGAGCTGTATGTGGAAGAGGGGTTTGGGGATCCCTGTGGTCTGCTGCAGCAGAAGGGAGTGCCCGAGCGAGTTCATGAGGTGAGGGGGGAGCCAGCCAGTTGGCCTAGTTTTGATGCTGTGGTGTGCACAGCTGAGGACTTGCAGCGGCTGGGGCGG
>NZ_AUMZ01000002.1:0-11491 GCF_002760375.1 Synechococcus sp. 60AY4M2 | reverse complement strand
GGTCAGGACTTGGGTCATGGTTCTATTGTAACCTCGCATTCCTCCCGGCACTGACCCTACGGGTACAGTGCGGGGCTCCTGCGATTTCTAGCTGAACATCACCGTCGAAGACGGGGAATTTCTCGTCTTTGTCGGTCCCTCCGGCTGCGGCAAAACCACCTCCCTGCGCATGCTGGCCGGCTTGGAAGAAGTGAGCGACGGCTCCATCTACATCGGCGATCGACGGGTGAACGATGTCCCCCCCAAGGATCGGGATATCGCCATGGTCTTCCAGTCCTACGCCCTCTACCCCCACATGACCGTGGCCGAGAACATGGCCTTTGGCCTCAAGCTGCGCGGCCTGCCCAAAGCAGAGATCGAAAGCCGCGTCCGGGGGGTGGCCAAGCGGCTGGGGATCGAACACCTGCTCCACCGCAAGCCCAAGGAACTTTCCGGTGGGCAACGGCAGCGGGTGGCCGTCGGGCGGGCCATTGTGCGCAACCCGGCGGTGTTTTTGATGGATGAGCCCCTCTCCAACTTGGATGCCAAGCTGCGGGTGCAGGCGCGGGCCGAGATTAGCAAGTTGCACATGCAACTGGGCACCACCTTCATCTACGTCACCCACGACCAGGTGGAAGCCATGACCATGGGCAACCGCATCGCCGTCATGAAGGATGGCCGCCTGCAGCAGGTGGATACCCCCCACACCCTCTACACCCGCCCTGCCAACCTGTTTGTGGCCGGGTTCATCGGCAGCCCCGCCATGAATTTCTTCCAGGCCAAGCTGCGGGAACAAGAGGGCACCCTCTGGGTCGATACCGGCGCCTTCCGCGTGGCCATCCCGCCCCACCAGGCAGAGCCCTATTGGCAATACGTCGGCAAGTCGGTCATCTTCGGCATCCGCCCGGAAAACATCCACGATCCCCAGTACCAACCCCCAGGGATCCAGCCCGCCCGCGTGCGGGCCAAAGTCTCGGTCGCCGAGCAGATGGGCAGCGAGGTCATCCTCCACCTCAGCGCCGCTGACCCCGAAGGGATCCTCCCCGAGCAGGAGTTTGTGGCCCGCGTGGATCCCCGCACCGAGCTGCGCGTCAACCAATGGGCCGAAGTGGTCTTCGACATGGATCGCTTCCACCTTTTTGATCCCCAGACCGAAGAGCGGCTGGGATCAACACAGGCCCTGTTCAGTTAAGGATTGGCTACCATAAGCTCCAGAGAAAAAGGGATCCCTATGCCGGAGCAATCCACTTCCAAGTTGGTTCAGGCGCAGTTTGACGAATTTCCCTACCCGAATGTCCCGATTGAGCAGACGGTTACGGATAACTTCGCGCTTTTTGCCAACAGCCTCACCACCGCTTACTATCGCCGCAACCGCAAGGTGGTCAAACCCGAGGGCAAAGTGATGCTCAACGCCGGCTGCGGCTCCGGCTGGGAAACGCTGGTTCTAGCCACGGCCAATCCGGGTGCTACCTTTGTCGGGGTGGACATCTCGGCAGAATCCCTGAAAATGGCCCGGCAGCGCCTTGAGTTTCACCAGATCCCGGATGTACGCTTCGAGGTGATGGATATCACCGATATGAGGGCGCTGGGGCAACAGTTCGACTTCATCGCCTGCAACGACGTCCTCTACCTGCTAGAGGATCCGGTGGCCGGGCTCAAAGGCATGCGCCAGGTGCTAAAGCCAGAGGGGATTATCCGCACCAATGTCCACAGCCTCTATCAGCGGCAGTTTATTTTCAACATGCAAAATGCCATGGAGCTGCTGGGGGTGATGGATGAGCCCGCTGCCAAGGCTGTCCCCATCCTCAGGGAGCTGATGGATGCTCTCCACGAAGGCAGCTTCGTCAAAAGCCACTGGAAGGGGGACGCCATCAAAACCACCAATGGGATCCTGGCCAACTTTCTGCTGCGCAGCGACAAAGGCTTTACAGTGCCCCAGGTGTTTGAGATGCTGCGCCAGGCCGGGCTGGAGTTCATCAGCATGGTCAATTGGCAGCAGTGGAAGCTGGAGCGAGTCCTCACCAAGCCAGTTCCCTATACCCTACGCCACCTTAAAAAGCTCAGCCAAGAGGAGCTGCTGCACTTTATCGAGCTGATCTTTCCCAACCTAACCCGGCTGATCGATTTTTGGTGCGGCCATCCTCGCCCCACCCCACCAGCCCCTTTTACCCTGGAAGAATGGCGAAACGGCTCCGTGCAGGCCCATCCCCTGTTGATCCGTCTCAATGCCAAGGCTGCCTTTGAGAATGCCATCCGCGACAATGGCCCGGTCAACATCAACGGCTGGCCCGGCTCCGAGGGCAACATCACCATCGATCCCTTCTCGGTGCGCTGGTTGATCGATGTTTTTGGAGAAGAGCCTGTTCCTGTACAGGCCCTGGCGGCCAAGGCGCTAGATCTCATGGATTGGACCCCCGAAGAGGCCTTTAACCAAGTGGTGGCCAATCTCAAGTTCCTGGAAGAGCGGCTGGTGGTGCTGTTGCACTCGCCCCTGCGTTAACAGGACTTGCTCCCTCAGGAGCTGTCCCACCTAAGGCTGGGATCCGGATCCCTCTGAGTCTGCTTTGAGTACCCTGATTTGCTCGGCCCGAATGGCCGCCGGGATCCCCCCTTCCGCATCGACGTTGACGGCGAACCGAACGGTGCCTTCCATTTCCACCACATCTCCCGGGAGCAGATCCAGCCAGCTGGCAGAGCGGCCAAGGCGAGTCACTTGCACCTCCTCAGCGGGAACCACCGAGACCCACGTGCCCGCGTAGCGCTCCAAGCTGGGGCTGACTTTTTCCAAGTTGACCCCAATCCAGCCCTCCTTGCGGTTGAGCAGCCGCACCGTCCCAGTTAGTTGGAAAGGCTGTGCTTCTTCCGCTAACTTGATTGGCTCGTAGAGAACCTCTGTATTTAAAGGCTGCAGCCGAGCCAACTCCACCCGCCACCCTTGAGCCTGGCGATAGAGGGTAACCTCCATAACTGCGCGCAGCCGACCCTCCGGCAAAGGCTCGTAGAAGCCCAACTGGGAGCGAAAAGGGCGAAACCGGGGATCCTCCCGATCCGGCTCTGTTAAAAATCGTTGCAGCTCCTCGGCAGTGAACTGGAAACGCAAAGTCGGCACCACCGCTTCTGGCTTCAGGATTGCCTCCACCCGGAAAATGGCCGTATTGCCCACCGCTTGAATGGGGGTGAGGGTAAACTCCTCCGCTGAGGGCCACGATTGATCCAAGGCCCCCGGAGGGATCCCTTTTAGCAGCCGCGGAGTGAGCAGGGCTTCTGCGGTGGCAAAATCGCGGGCATTGGCCGCCTGGACAAACTCCCGCAGCGTTTCTTCAGCCGTTTTGGCCTGCCAACAGCCCCCCAGAGGCAGCAAAGCCAGCACCAGGAAAAACCACGCTCTCACATCCACACCCTCCCCAATCTCCCTGCAGGTAACAGTCCTAGGGGTTCTCGGTTGGAGATGCAGAATTTTCACCGGGATCCGCTGCTTCTGTCTCTTCTGGGTTTTCCGACTGGGATCCCGAAGCAGCAGGTGGCTTATCCGGCTGCCACACCTCAATCCGCCAGCCGCGGTCTTGCTGGTAGAGGGTGATCTTGACGCGGGAGGTTACCGTCTCTCCCTCCAGGCGCAGACCCACCAACTGCGGGGCCAACTGCTGATAGGTGGGATCCGCCAGATCCGGCTGGGTCAAATACTTGCGCAACGTCAAGGGATCCAGCCCCAGGCGCTGGGCCGCATCCTCCAGCGAGTCGGTGCCCTCCACCCAAACATAGGCCGTCTTCCCGGTCACCTCTTGGTTGCGCACCTGCACGTTCTCCCCCACCGTGCCCCAAATCGAAGGCAGGGATCCCGGCCGGAGGGCATTGCTGAAGCGCTGGGTCAGGTAGCTGTCTGCCGTGCCCCAGTCCCCCTTCTCGGCAGCAGCGATGAAAGTGCTCACCACCTGGTCAGGAGTTTGCACAGGAGCTGCCTGGGTACAGGCGATCCCTCCTGCCAGGGCGGCAGCAGCAATCCAGACGGGGAAACGGCGTACCATGAACATCCCTCAACCACAAGCGGCATCGCTCTCCCAGGTTACCAAACTTTTTCCGCCTTCTCTTCTGCCTGTTCAGGGAAGACCCAGTGCAGCTCCGGCAAGGTGGTAGGATAATTCAGCAGCTTAGTTAGCGAAGCCATGGGGATCCCCACCACTGCCGATGAATGTAACGAGCTGGGCATCTCTCACTGCTTGAAGGCCCAGCAAGCCAAAACCTCGCGGGAGCGACGTGCGGCTTGGGCCCTGGCTTTGGCAGCTTGGCGGCAGGGTTTGGATCTCGATCCCAATCATCTCCCCTGTCAGTTTAATCGCCTCCATGCCCTTTTGGCCTTGGGAAGCGGCTACACGGCCCTCCAAGAGGGAAAAGAGCTGCTCTCCCGGCTGTTGACCCAGCGTTACCTAGAAGATCCCAGCTTGGGCCTAACCGGATCCCAGCCCAAGCTCGCTTGGGATCCCCCCCGCTTGGCTTTCGCCGGCAAAAAGGCCCGCCGCTCTTCTAAGGCCGCTTCTGCTTCCCGCCTTGGCCCCCGCGAGCGCTACCTCCACACCCTGGCCCGTTGGCTAGCCCACCACAGCGGAGTCGTTTACCGACCGGAGCCATTGCCCTACTGGCGGCTGGCTGCAGCCATTGACCCAGAGGATCTAGAGGCGCAAATGGTGGTTGCCATGAATGCGGCGGCCCAAGCGCAGCCGGAAGGGGCTTTCTTGCTGCAGAAAATAGCCGACCATTTCCCTGGGCAGAAGGACAGGGCCCTGCAAGTGCTGCAACTGGCTCTAGATCGCTACATTCCGCAGAAGGATCCCTCCAAGCCGGAGCCAGATTCAGAGCCGGAAGCAGAAACACCTCCTGAAAAAAAACCAACCTCCGATGCTGTGGCCGAGATAGAAATCTGGGCTCAGTATGAGGGGTACAAGCTGAGGCTGGAGCCAGACCTTAAGAGCATTGCAACCTTTGTCCTCCTGGCTCAAGATCGCTGGTTTGAGAGTGAAATCGAGCTGTGTCGGCAAATCCTCAAGCCGGGCATGAACGCCATTGACGTTGGGGCCAACGTTGGCGTTTATACTTTTCTATTTGCCCGCTGTGTGGGCGAGTCTGGAAAAGTCTATGCCATCGAGCCCACGCCGGGATGTTTGCAGTGCTTGCGGGCAACTGTTGCTCAAAACCAACTCGATCCCTCTGTACAGGTCGTGGAAGCTGCAGTTGGCGAAGAGCCTCGGGAAGTTTATTTGGTTTGCGAAGGGGCCAGCGTTTTCAACCGCATCGTCACGGATCCCATGTCGGTTGTAGAAGAAACCAAGCCGGTGCAGCAAATTACCTTAGACGAGCTGTGGATCTCAGAGGGCAGCCCCGACATTGATTTGCTCAAAGTCGATGTGGAAGGGGCAGAAGTTCCCGTTTTGAAGGGGGGGAGAAAACTTATCGAGACCTGCAGCCCGGTAATCCTGTTTGGAAACCAAAATGTCGGCCAGTTTTCAGGTTTGGAGTCGGCGAAGCTTCTTGCCGAATTGGGTTATCTCATTTATGTCTATAACCCAGTGATCCAAGATCTCAGCATTGTTCAGGCCTCTGTCCAACCGCCAACTGCGTCAAACTTGGTTGCCGTGCATCCGAATCGCTTTTCTCTGGCGAGCAAAGCTGGTCTGATCTAGCCGTTTCTGTGGAGTAGAGTAATGCCTTTCCCGACTAGCGAGATCCTCGATAAAGACATGCCTTTTATCCGAATTGTGGACGTGGGAGCAGTGTTTCTGGGCGGCGATAACTTCGACAAGCTGGTTCAGGAAGGACATGCCCAGGTGATAGGATTTGAGCCCCAGAAGGAAGAGTGTGAAAAGCTCAACGCCAGAGCCCTAGCCGAGGCTTCTCGCGCCGACAAAGTGAAGCGGCAGTACTTTCCCTACTTCATTGGGGATGGATCCCGCCGCAAGTTCTATTTCACCAATACCGGCTACACCTCCTCTCTTTATGAGCCCAATCAGGAGCTGGCCCAGCATTTTGAGAACTTGGCGGAAGTTTGTCGGGTAACTCGGGTTGAGGAAGTCCAGACCACCCGCTTGGATGACATCCCCGAGCTGGGCGAAGTGGACTTTCTGAAGATGGATGTTCAGGGAGCCGAGCTGGATGTTATCCGCGGTGCCAGCAAAACCCTACAGCATGTAACTGTCATCCAAACCGAGGTGGAGTACATTCCCCTCTACAAGAATCAGCCCCTTTTTAGTGACGTGGATATTGCCCTTAGGGAGCAGGGTTTCTTGCTCCACGGCATGACGAGTAACTGTGGCGCTTGCCTTAAGCCCTTCTCGGCCAGGACCTATCGGCCCTACACGCAAGTCCTCTGGTGCGATTATGTCTACGTGAAAAACTTCATGCACTTAGATCACCTCTCTGCTCGTCAGCGGCTGGCCATGGCAGTAGTCTTGCACGAGGTTTACCTCTCCTATGACCTAGTGGCTTTCATTCTAGGCGTTCACGATCAAATAGCTAAGACGCGCTACAAAGACTTCTACCTGGCCAAGATGTTCGCCGCTCTCAACGTCTCTTAACTAGATTAAGAGGGGGAAGGATGATCGTTATCGATGGGGTGATATGGCAGTCGGGAGGGTTCTTCCGCTCGCCAGCTTTAGATCAGTCCTATCTCTGGCTAAGCCTCATTGAAGAGTGGGTGAAGGCAAAGAAAGCGACGCAGTTTGTGGTGCTCACCCGTGGCCAGACTTGGCTGCCGCCGGGAACTTTTTTTTCGGAGATCCCTCGCTTTAGTTTCGAGGAAGCCGCAGAAGATCGCACTGGCTTGCAGAGTGTCTGCGACCAACTCGAGGCACGCCTGTTTCTTTCCACTGGCTACACCACTCCCCTTTCCACCCCTTCCATTGCCTTTGTTTACGATCTGGAGGCAGAAGCCGGCAGCCAGTTTTCTTCAGAGTATCTGGAGAAAAAAAATGCCATCCTAGCTGCTTCCCACTACATTGTCTTTTCCGATGAGGTTCTAGCTGGCCTTAGAACCTACTACCCCGGCATTCCTCCAGATCAGATTTCGCTGGTCTACCCTGCTATTGAGGGCTGGGCCAAGCCTGCAGCACCCGATGCCATGGCCGAGTTTCGCCGCAAGTTTCAGTTGACTCGCCCTTTTTTCTTGGCCGTCTTGCCCGAACAGCTGGCTGATTACCGTGGCATCCAGGCTGTCAGCCAAGCTTGGGAGATCCTGCAGGGCCAAAGGCTCTCCCGCACCGAGCTGGTCTTTGCCTTTCCCAGTCCTCTGGAGGTGGATCCTGTCAAAGCGCAACTGCCCCAAAAACAAGGCATTCGCTACCTCAGCCTGAACAATCCCGAGCTTGCCTGCGCCTATTCCTCGGCTCTGGCGCTGGTTTTCCACTCCACCTTTCGGCCCAGCAGCCCCCTTGAGGCGATGGCCTGCGGCTGTCCTGTGGTGCATTACCGGGATGAGCAGCCAAATGCCTCCGGCTCGGAGTCGGCAACTGCCTCTGGAGAGAAAAAAGATAAGGATCCCTTGCAGAACTCGACAGCCCTGCTCTGCCAAGGCTCTCTTCAAGAGCTGGTTGACGCCTTGCAGCGCATTCAAAGCTACCCGGTGCGCTCTCCCCTCATTGCCAAGGGGTTGGAACAGGCCAAGGAGCTGAGCTGGGCAACAGTGGCCGCCAAGCTGTGGGACATTTTCGAGCAGGTGGCTCCTTCGGAATCCGAGGAACCTACTGACCGCTGACCACCAAGTTTTTCCACATCTGCCAATAGGCCCGCTCTAGGGCGCGGGCATGGCTTTGTGGATCCCGCAGGGGCGATTTCTCCATCATGTCTCGCAGGTTGTGGCGCAGATGCCGCAGCCGCTCCAGGTCATTGGCCAGGTTGACGGCGATCTCCACATACTCTTCCGGGGTTTGGGCCACTAGCTCCGGCAGCCCCACGTTAGTGAGAATGGAGACTCCCACGCGGCAGACGTGGGCATTCCCCGCCAGGACAACCACCGGCGCGCCGCCCCAGAGGGTTTCACAGGTGGTGGTGGTGCCGTTGTAGGGGAAAGGATCTAGGCCAATGTCAATCTCGCTGTAGATCTGGAGATGCTCTGGAATGCTGCGGCGATCTCCCACCAGGTGCACCCGCTGCCGATCCACCCCGTGCCGCTCGAAGTGCCCCCAGAAGATCTCGCAGACGCTGCGGTCGGTGTAGCGCATGTTTTTGAGCAGGATGCGGGCATTGGGCAGCCGCTTGAGGATCTCCGCCCACACGGCCACCACGTTGGGGGTAATTTTGGTGGGGTTGTTGCAGCAGCCAAAGGTAATGTAGCCCGCCGAGAGGGCCGGCAGCTCGGAAACCGGCGGAAAGATATCCACAGGGTTGTAGCAGAGAAAGCTTTTAGGCAGGCGCATCAGCTTTTCCGTGTGGTATTTCTCCGTCATGCCCGGCGGGTCGGCATAGGCGTCGGTGATGCGGTAGTCCACCAAGGTTAAACCAGTGGTGTTGGGGTAGCCCAGATAGGTGGCCTGGATGGGGGCAGGTTTGAGCGCCAGCACCCCCAGGCGGTTGTAGGCGGTGTGGCCAGCCAGATCCACCAAAATGTCGATCTTGTCCTCGTGGATGAGCTCGGCCACTTCCACGTCGGAGCGGATCTTGTAGATATCCCGCCAGCCATCGGCCTTCTCTTTCATCCGCTCCGTCACCATGTCTGAGTGCGGTGTGTTGGAATAGCAGTAGATCTGGAAGCGCTCGTGGTCGTGGTGGTTATAGACATGCTCAAAGAACATGCTTACCGAGTGCAGCTTGAAGTCGCCGGAGATGTAGCCGATGCGCAGAGGCCGCTTTAGGTCGCGATCCCGGTGGTAGGGCCGCCGCAGATGGGCCACTGCAGCCTGAGTGGCATCCCCCCACTTCTTGTGCTCTCGCAGCGTCTCTTCGGGATCGAAATCGGGAGCGTAGTGCAAGCCCATGAGGATGTTGCCGTGGAAGGCGATCACCCCCGGCGCCAGCTTGGCCGACTTGCGGTAGGCTTGGATGGCCTCCTCGTGGCGGCATTGCTGGAGGAAGGTGCCTGCCAACCCTGCATAGGTGGAAGGATCCTCGGGGTTGATCTCCAGGGCGCGCTGGAAAGATTCCAGTGCCTCGGTTAGGCGGTTCAACTCTTTGTAAACGGATCCCAGCGCCCGGTGAACATCCAGGAAGTCCGGCTTGAGGCGGGCCGCTTCCTGCAAAACCGGCAGGGCCTCTTCGTTGCGGTGCTGGCTTTGCAACAACAGCCCCAAGTTGCAGTAGGCTTCTCCCAGTTCTGGGTCGTGCACCAGCGCCTGCCGGTATTGAATCTCTTCTTTTTCCGGCTCGTTCAAATGCCGATAGGCTAGGCCCAGGTTGTTGTAGGCCAGGGCAAAATCGGGCTTGTGCTCTAGGGCCGCTTCCAGCAAGGGGATGGCCTCCTTAAACCGCAGTTGATCCAATAGCAGGCAGCCGGCCTCGAAGTAGGCCTCGGCCAGGTTGGGCCGCACACCCAGAGCGCGGCTGAGGTGGGCCATGCTGTCTAGCAGTCCATTGGAGAACACCTTGCGCAGCTTGCGATCTGACAGAAGGTTGGCCAAGCCGCGATGGGCCTCGGCGTAGTCTGGCTGCAGGCCAATGGCCACGTGGTAGTAGTCCAGCGCCCGTTGCGGCTGCTTCAGCTTGCGATAGGCTGTGGCCAGGTTGAAGTAAACCCGCGGGCGATCCGGCTGCAGCGCCAAAGCCGCCCGATAGGCTTCAATGGCCGCCTCCGGCTGATCCTGCTCCAGCAGGGCGGTGCCCAGGTTGATGTGAGCTTCCACCAAGTGCCTATCCAGCTCCAGCGCCTGGCGGAAAGCGGCAATGGCCTCCTCCCATTTCCCTTGCTCTGCCAAGGTCAAGCCCAAGCCATTGTGCAAGGCCGCTTGCTGCGGATCCTGCTCCAGGAGCTGCCGATAGAGCTCAGCGGAGCGCTCCAACTGCCCGGCCTCGCGGCAGAGCTCCGCCAACTGCTGCGCCCGTTCGGGGGTAAGCTCGGCTGCCAGGGCTTGCTCCAGATGCTCAATGGCCGTTGCCAGCCGCCCTTTTTGCCGCTCAATGTGGGCCAAATCTGTCAAAATCTGAGGATCTTGGGGCTGCAGGGCCAGGGCCCGCCGGTAATACTCCTCGGCTTGGTCATACTGGCCCAGTTGAAAGTGGCAGAGGCCCAGGTTGAAGAGGGCCTGCAGGTGATCCGGCTGCAGCGCCACCGCTTGGCTGTAGCATTCGATAGCTGCTTCCCGCTTGCCCAGCGCTTGATATACAGCGCCCAAGTTGCTGTGAAAAGCTGCCTGCTCTGGCCGCAGCTGCGTGGCCTTGGCCATGTGGGCCGCGGCTTCCTCAAGGCGGCCCGTCTGGTAGCAGAGGATGCCTAGAAAATGCAGAGCCTCGGGCTGCTCGGGCTGGAGAGCCAGCACCTGACGGTAGGCCGCTTCCGCCTGCTGCAGCTCCCCTGCCTGGTGGTGGCGGATGGCCACTTCCAAAGTAGCTATCAGCGCATCGGGTGTCACTTGGCCTGGATCCCTAGATTTCATAACCTCTAATCCTACACCCATGTAAACTACCCGACCCTGACTGCTTCACAGTACAGGGCGGGCTTTCGGCAGCCCTGCAGTTGGCAAGCCAACCACGAACCTCTAGGCTGGTTTACGGCAGCCCCCAAAAGCGCAATCACCTTCGCACCGTTAAAATCCGCATCCCCTTCCCAACCGCAGTGCCCGCATTTGAACTGCTTACCCTTGCGATAGGATTGAGCGGAGTCGGGATGAATATGCAGGCACTTGTGGCAGATCTGCGAGGTATAGGCCGCAGGGACAGCTACCACTTTGACACCCGCCCTCACAGCCTTGTATTCGATAAACCGCCGCAGCTGGTAGAACGCCCAGCTATTGCTACGCCGCCGCTCCTCACGACTGCGGGGGTGTTGATTGGTGCGTTCTCGAATGCCGCTCAAGTCCTCAATTGCAATGCAGGCAGAAAGAGATTGAGCTGCTTTAACGATGCGCTTAGCGATACTGTGGTTCACCCAAGCTTGAAAGCGTCTCTCTTTGCCAGACAGCCGTTGCAGCAGTTGACGGCATCGCCGCCTGCAACTGCGGGTGCCCTTACTGGCCTTGCGCTGAAGAGACGCTCTTAACCGACAGTAGTGATCTCGGACTTTGTTCAGCTGCTGTCCATTCCAGTTGTCTCCTTCGGAGGTATGTGCAATGTCTCGCCGTCCCAGGTCAACACCAATCACCTTGTCGGTGTTCTGTTGCTTGGGGGGCTCTGCCTCGACACAAATCTGGATGGAGTAGGAGCCGTCCTTCCGCTGGACTAGGGTGGCCGATTTGGGGTTAGAGCCAGCCAGCATTCCCCTCTGGTAGTTGCCAATGGCTAGCTCAAAGCGTTCTCTCCCTTCCACCGTGGTCAGCGACACCGTCCAGTCTTTTTGACGGAACGAAAAGATACGGGCGTCGTAGGTAACAAAGCCGCT
>NZ_AUMZ01000001.1:3128332-3142301 GCF_002760375.1 Synechococcus sp. 60AY4M2 | reverse complement strand
GGACTCCGTCCGAGTAGCGCGGTCGCGTCAGCGTCGCGTAGTGACAACGGAAACGGACAGAATGCTATCGCTTCACCGCTGAGCAGTAATGCTCAGCAGTGTTCAGCGTAAATGTATCAGCACAGCTATGAAGCCTATCTCCCTTATCTGGAGTTTCTTCTGGATCAGAAGCTGGACTGGAAAAGCCGCAGTGGCCGCCTGAACTAGCCTATGCCAAGCCAGAGGGTTCCTGCCCCAGCCGCAAGGGGGGATATAGGGGGGCTAGCTGGCTTGCTCTTTGTTCGCGTCTTCCCGCTCCTGAAGAGCTGGCAGAGTTTTCTCAGTGGCTTGGGCGGCTCATCCCAATTGAAAACTTGACTGCCCGATCTGTTGAGGCCAGAATCCGGGACCCAACCCCTAGAAAGAACCCCACTGGCAGGGCAAGCCCAGCCCAACAGCGATACTCTAGGCGATACTCTAGAAGGTGTTCTTGAGTAAGTCCGTGCAAACAATGGCTCAGCCTGCCCTGCGCATCCTGCTCGTGCGCCACGGTGAGAGCACCTTCAACGTCGAAAATCGCATCCAAGGCCGCTCCGATCTCTCTCGCCTCACCCCCGGTGGAGAAGCGCAGGCACAGCGGGTAGCTGAGGTTCTGGCCGGGATCCCCTTGGATTATGCCTACTGCAGCCCTCTCTCCCGTGCCCTCGACACCGCCCGTATCATTCTCAAGGAGCGAGCGGGGATCCCTTTGTTTATCAGCGAGTACCTGCGGGAGATCGACCTGACAGCTTGGGAGGGCTTGACCTTTGCCGAGGTGAAGGAGAAATACCCAGAAGATTACCACCTATGGCGGCACCGTCCCGACGAGCTGGAGCTGGAGGGGCGCTTTCCGGTGCGGGATCTCTGGCAGCAGGCGCAGGAGTTTTGGCAACTGCTGGCCGAGCAAGTGAAGTCAGTGCCCCCCGCCTCCTCTGATCGGAGAACCGATCCAAGGCATCCCCTCACCGTTCTCGTTGTCGGACACAGCGGCATTAACCGCGCCCTGGTCAGCACCGCCATTGGCTTGGGGCCGGTTCACTACCACCGTCTTGGGCAAGATAACTGCGCCATCAGCGTTCTCAACTTTCCCCAGGGCCTGGGGGCGCTGCCGCAACTGGAATCTTTGAATATCACTGCCCATCTGGGCCAGCCTCTGCCCAAACGCAAGCAGGGGATGCGTATCCTGCTGGTGCGGCACGGCGAGACGCAATGGAACCGGGAGCAGCGCTTTCAGGGGCAGCGCGATATTCCTCTCAACGCCACTGGCGAGGAGCAGGCAGCTAGGGTGGCGGAGTTTCTGGCCGACCAGCCGCTGAACCTGGCTTTTTCCAGCCCGCTGAAGCGCCCCTGGGCTACGGCGGACGCCATCTGCAGCAACCACCCCAACCTGATCCTACGCCCGATGCCGGAGCTGCAGGAGATCTGCCACGGCGACTGGGAGGGCAAGCTCCAGAGCGAGGTGGAAGCCGAATACCCCGGCGAGCTGGAGCGCTGGCAGCGGGATCCGGCCGCGGTGCAAATGCCCAACGGGGAAAATCTGTACCAAGTGTGGGATCGCACGCGCTCGGCCTGGGAAGAGATTTTGGCCATCACCGCCGCCCAATTTCCCGAAGGCACGGCCGTGGTGGTGGCCCACGACGCCATCAACAAGGCGATCATCTGCCAGTTGTTCGGCCTTTCCCCCCACGCCTTTTGGATCTTCAAGCAGGGCAATGGCGGCATTACCGTTATCGACTACCCGGAAGGAAAGGACGGCACCCCTGTTCTCAAGGTGTTGAACCTCACCACTCACCTGTCCGGCCAGATTTTCGACTGCACCACAGCGGGTGCGCTTTAGGGAGGTGGAAGATGGGATCCACCCTCCCTGCCGACCTGAGCCTGCTCAATCTCTGCCTCCGTGGGGTGCGCCTGTTGGATCCCTGGCAACAGCGGGATGAGGTGACCGACGTGTGGCTGCAGCAGGGCCGCCTCCGGGCCACCGAGCCGGCGGGGATCCCTGCCGACATCCCCCGCCTGGAGGCTGCTGGCTGGGTGCTGGGGCCGGGCTTGATCGATCTGTACGCCCACAGTGGCGAGATCGCTGATCAAGAGCTCTCCCCCTGCCGCGAAACCCTCGCCTCTCTGGGGGCAGCAGCTCTGGCAGGGGGGTTTACCCAAGTGGGTCTTCTCCCTGCCCCCCTGCCCGGAACGGCAACTTTCCCGGTGCTGGACGAGCCGGAGCAGGTGGGCCGCTACCGCCGCCGAGCGGGGGATTCCCGCTGGCTGCCCTGGGCTGCTTTGAGCTTGCGTGACCGGGAAGAAGCTCCCAGCCTCTGGGGAGAGCTGGCCCGCGCCGGCGCCATTGGCTTTGTGGCCCGGACTGAAGGATCAGAGCCGCTGCGGTCGTTGGCCCTACTGCGGCGGGCGCTGGAGTATTTGCGGCCTTGGAATAAGCCGCTGCTGGTGTGGGCCTGGGATCCCAGCCTGGCTGGCTCGGGCAGCCTCTACGAGGGGGTGTGGGCGCTGCGCTTGGGGCTGAAGGGGATCCCAACCAGTGCCGAAACCGCGGCCTTGGCCCGTCTCCTGGAAGTAGTGCGCAGCGTTCCTTCGCCGGCGCCGGTGCATGTGATGCGCCTCAGCCAAGCCCGCAGCCTGGAGCTTGTCCAGCAGGCCCAAGCAGAGGGGCTGCCGGTTAGCGCCAGCACCACCTGGATGCACCTGCTCTTGGCGGAGGAAGCCGTCTTGGAGCACGGCTACGATCCCCACCTGCGCCTCTTGCCTCCTCTCCCCCGCAGCAGCGACCGCGAGGCCCTCATCGCCGGCATCCGCAGCGGCAGCCTGGGTATTGCCACCGACCACGCCCCCTACACCTACGAGGAGAAAACCCTGCCCTTTGCCGAAGCCCCTCCTGGGGCCATAGGCCTGGAGCTGGCGCTGCCCCTGCTGTGGCAGAACCTGGTAGAGACGGGATCCCTGACGGCGCTCCAGCTCTGGTCGGCCCTCAGCCTCTACCCGGCCCGCTGCCTGGGGTTGGAGCCGCCCAGCCTAGCTCCCGGAAGTGACTGGGTGCTGTTCGATCCGGGCCATACCTGGACGGTCTCGGCAGCCACCCTTTGCTCGCGATCCCTGGCCACTCCCTGGCTGGGCAGGACCCTGCGCGGCAAGGTGTTGCACACCCATGTTGAAGAAGGAAGCCAGCCCTGAACCTGAGACCGGCAAAACCCCTTCTCTGTGCCAAGAGGCGCAGGGCCTTGAATTATCCTGGGAGCTAGGCTCAAGGGGGTAGGGGCCCATGAAGCTAGGGAAGCGGCTGGGGACGCTGCCGAGCTTCCGGCAGTTGCAAGGGATCCGCTGGGCATGGGGAGAGTGGAGTCGCCAAGGGGAGCTGGCCTGGCGTACACTACGGCTGGCCTGGGAAAACGCGATGCGCTACCGGCTGTTTGGCCTAGCCTCCGAGATGGCCTACAGCTCGATTTTGGCCCTATTTCCCTTTATCCTCACCCTCTTGACCGGGATTGGGCTGTTTGTCGGCTCCTCTGAGCAAGCTTTTCAGCGCCTGATGGAGCAATTGGGGCAGATTGCCCCCCAAGAAGCCCTGGTGCTTCTGGAACGGTATGCGCGAGAGCTCCGCTTTGGGGAAAACCGAGGCTTGCTCTCCTTCAGCTTCTTAGGAACCCTGTGGGCTGCCTCTGGGGCCTTGGGAGCAGTGATGACGGCTTTGGATCTCAGCCACGAGATCCCCCAGGAGATGCGCCGCCCCTTTTGGAGACGCAAGCTGATCTCGATGGTTTGGATGCTAGCTACCCTGGGGTTAACCGGTTTGGCCAGCTTGAT
Source organism: Synechococcus sp. 60AY4M2 (assembly GCF_002760375.1). Lineage (NCBI taxonomy): Bacteria > Bacillati > Cyanobacteriota > Cyanophyceae > Synechococcales > Synechococcaceae > Synechococcus > Synechococcus sp. 60AY4M2. The sequence goes on along the minus strand of NZ_AUMZ01000001.1, from coordinate 3,138,470 downwards.
CTTCTTGTTCAGTGCCAGCTTTTTCCGCTTCTTGTCCGCCCAAGCGAAATCCCTAGCGGAGGGGGTTGCCGGGCCGGATCAGTTGGATCCCTGGCGGGAGCTGGCGCTGAAGTTGTGGGAAGCGCTCACCTGGCCTATCTCGTTGGGGATGATCGTCGTCTCCTGTTGGGTGCTGTACCGATTCGGCCCCAGCTTGCGCCGGCCCCAAATGCCGATTTGGCCAGGAGCGATTGTGGCCAGCCTGCTTTGGGTTGGGGTGTCGTGGGGGCTGCGGGTTTATGTGGAGCACTTCGGCCAGCTCAACCAAGTCTACGGAGCCGTGGGGGCAGTTATTGTCTTATTGCTGTGGGTTTGGCTCACTTCCTTGGCGCTGCTGTTTGGGGATCAGATTAACATTGCCCTCTACCAGGCCCGACAATGGATTCGGGACTGCTCCCCCACCCCTCATGCAAACGCAGATCCTCCCCCCCACCCCTGAGCACATTGCCTTGGCGGCTGAAGCGCTGCGGCGGGGCCAGTTGGTGGCCATACCTACAGAGACGGTGTACGGCCTGGCGGGCCACGGCCTCAACGAACAGGCGGTGGCAGAGATCTTTGCCGCCAAGGAGCGCCCCCGTTTCAATCCCCTGATCCTGCATCTGCCGGCTGGGCTGGATCTAGAGACACTGCAGGGCTGGCTGGTGGATCTGGAGGCTTTTACTCCCGCCGCTCGCGCTCGCCTGGGATCCCTTGTCGACACCTTTTGGCCGGGGCCGCTGACGCTGGTGCTGCCCAAGGGATCCCGGGTGCCGGATCTCGTCACCAGTGGCTTGCCCACGGTGGCGCTGCGGATGCCCGCCCACCCCGTGGCCCAGGCTTTGCTGCGGGCAGTTCAGGTGCCTTTGGCTGCCCCCAGCGCCAACCGCTTTGGCCGCCTCAGCCCTACCTCGGCCCAGGCCGTCTATGCCGAGTTGGCGGGGCGGATCCCTTACATTTTGGACGGGGGAGAGTGCAGCGTGGGCCTGGAATCGACAGTGCTCAAGCTCAGCCCCGACGGCACGCCCACCCTGTTGCGCCCTGGCGGGATCCCGCGGGAAGTTTTGGAATCCCACCTCAATTTGCCCCTAAGCTCTCCCCCTGCCCCAGACGGCAAGGAGAGTCCAGAGGCTCCCGGCCAACTGAGCAGCCACTACGCTCCCGGTAAGCCCATCTGGCTTTTGCCCACTGCCTTTGCCCAGCTTCAGCCTGAGGATTGGCAACAGTTGCGGCGCTTGGCCACTGGCCACTCGCACCTAGGCATTCTCAGTTTCGCCGCCAAACCAGAAGCGCTGGCAGAAAGCCTCTCCCGCCACTATCCTGAGGTCACCTTTACCCTAGAATGTCTGGGCCCGGATCCCAACTCGGCGGCCCACGCCTTCTTTGCCAGCCTGCGCCGCCTGGATGAGGGAGCGGCCACCTTGCTGTTGGCTGAACCGCCACCAGTTGTCACTGGCCTAGGTTATGCGATCATGGATCGGCTACGACGGGCCAGCCGCTCATGGAAGTCTCCCCTCTCGTCGCCATCCTAATGGGCAGCGATTCCGATCTGCCCACCCTGGCACCCGCTGCCCAGGTGTGTGAGGAGTTTGGGATCCCCTACCAACTGCAGATCCTCAGCGCCCACCGCACCCCGGAGGCGATGGTGGACTTTGCCCGCCGCGCCCATATCCAAGGGATCCGCGTCATTATCGCCGGCGCCGGCGGGGCGGCCCATCTGCCGGGGATGGTAGCCTCCCTTACCCCTCTGCCGGTCATCGGGGTGCCGGTGTTCAGCCAATCTCTGCAGGGGCTGGACTCCCTATATTCGATCGTGCAAATGCCCAAGGGGATCCCGGTGGCTACTGTAGCCATCGGCAATGGCTACAACGCTGGACTCTTGGCCGTGCAGATCTTGGCCAGCGGCGATCCCGCCCTGCAACAACGGGTGCTGGCCTACCGGGAAAGCCTCAAGCAAGCGGTGCAAGAGAAAAACGCCCAGTTGCAAACTCAGGGGTGGAAAGCCTATCTCAGCTCCGCCGGCAGAGCATAATTATTGAGTGAGAGAGCGTTGGCCTGTCTTGACAGGGATCAGATGGGACGAAGTTGGGGGAGTTGCCAGCGGTGAAGGATGGATCGGGTCGCCCCTCTTCCGGACAGGGATCCTGGCGGGAATATCTGCAGCGAGTTCAGAAAGGGGCAGTGGAGAGGGGATCCCAGGTGGCCCTGTGGCTACTCTCGGGGCCGCAATGGCGGGTTTTGGCCCTGTCGGGCTTGGCCTTGGCGGGGCTGGCTTTTTGGCACTGGCGGCTAGCTCTTTCTCTAGCTGTGGGCAGTGGGGCAATGCTGGGGCTGTATGCTGCGCGCAGCCCTGAGTTCAGCCGCCGCTGGCAGGAGTTGCAAGCCTGGTTTCGCCAAGCCGATCGCTCCCTGCTGCTTGCTGTTGTCGGGGGGGCAGGCGCCGCTCTGGGCACCTACATCGTGGTTTCCATCTGGGCAGAATCCAGCCAGCGCTGGCTGGCCACGGGCGCCATTTTGCAGGGGCTAGCCACCTTTGCCTTGTTGGCGCTGCTGTTTTGGGAGTGGCTTAGCCGCCGCCAAGAGCGGCAGCGTTCCCAACTGGAGCGAGATCTCAGCGACATCGCTTCCCCCGACTCCTACCGACGGCTGCTGGGCGTGCGTCGGCTGCAGAGCTTGATGCCATACCTGGATGCCGAGCAGACGCGGCTAGCGGTGGACTACCTCCGCCTCGCCCTTGACCAAGAAACCGTGGCTGTCGTCCGGGAAGCCCTGCTGGAAGCTCTGCAGGGGTGGGGGATCCTGCGTCGCCTCAACGATTTGGCCGACCTCAAACGCCCCGAAAGCAGCGGGGATCCCTCTTCAGGTCGGAACCACAGCGTCTAGATGGCTGCCTCAACATCTCCGCTGGGGCAGCGAGTCTTCAAAGAGCGTCATTACAATGAGGATAAAGTGGAAGGGTCCTCTTTAGCAGATTGCGGTTCCTCCATGACCACTACCATTGAAGTGCCCAAGCGAGGCTTGCCTGTCACCATCATCACTGGCTTTCTGGGGAGCGGGAAAACCACTCTGCTCAACCACATCCTCCGCAACCAGAAAGGGATGCGCACAGCGGTGCTGGTCAACGAATTTGGGGAGATTGGCATCGACGGCGAGCTGATTGTCTCCAGCGAAGAAGACCTCGTAGAGCTCAACAACGGCTGCATCTGCTGCACCATCCGCGACGACATTGTCGAGAGTGTGCTGCGCCTGATGGAGCGCTCCGACAAAATCGACTACCTGGTGGTGGAGACCACAGGACTGGCGGATCCCTTGCCGGTTGCCCTCACCTTTTTGGGGCCAGAACTGCGGGATCTGACACGGCTGGATTCGATCATCACCCTGGTGGATGCCAGCAACTTCGCTCCTGATCTGTTCAACAGTGACGTGGCCTACAGCCAAATTGCCTATGGGGATGTCATTCTCCTCAACAAAACCGACCTGGTTGAGCCGGCGGAGATCGAGCGCCTGGAAAAACGCATTCGCGAGATCAAGGAAGATGCCCGCATTTTGCGCACGGTCAACAGCGCAGTGCCCCTAGAGCTGATCCTGGATACAGACCTGTTTCAGTCCAGCTCTCTGCCCCAGGAGGAGGCTCCCGACGCTGAGCATGACCATGAGCATGACCATGAGCATGACCACGAACACGGCCATGATCACGGCCACTCGCACCGCAGCCACATCGAGGTCGATGGTTTTAACTCCCTGGCCTTTGAGAGCGATCGCCCCTTCTCTCTAGACGCTTTCCAGAACTTTCTCAACGAGTTGCCCGATGCAGTCTTTCGGGCCAAAGGGATCCTGTGGTTTGAGGAAAGCCCAGAGCGACATATCTTCCACCTCAGCGGTCGGCGCTACACCCTCAGCAGCGACGCCTGGCCTCGCCAGCCCAAAAACCAGTTGGTGCTCATCGGCCAGCACCTCGATACGGCCAAGCTGCGGCAAAAGTTGGAAGCCTGTCTTGTCCCGGCGCCCGTCCAGGGCTAAGAACTGGGTGGCGGCTTAGAATCGTCGGGCCCTGTTCCGGCAGCCTCGCGAGGGGAGCCTTGAGAGAGGGCATCCCAGCTATGTCCGACATCTTTGTGATGATCCGCAACCAGGCCAACAACGCCCTCACTTCCATCGACGGGATCCCTTTTGTCGCCTTTCTGGAGCGGGAGGGGCAACTGATTGCCGAAGAAACCATCGAGTTAATCTACGCCGACGCCGGCTTTGATGACCTGCCGATTGGAGAATACACTGTGGGGGTACGGCATGAACGGGTGGAACCGCAAAAAGCCACCTGCCCGGTTGCGATTAGGGGTGCCAACGAAGTTGTTTTGGTAACATTTGTTTACCTCGAGCCGGAGCGGGTTCTGCTGAACGCTCAGATTGCTGTGGAAAAAAGGTTGTAACCATGACCGTCAAAGTGATCCCATCGCACTCCATCAAAGCTTTTCGCTATCGAGTGTTTTGTCTGGGACAAGATCTCTGGAATGCCCGGGATCCGATTAGCCGTGCCAACCTAGCCCTACAACTGGCCGACGCGGCCACAACCCTGGCCCGTATGGAAGTGCAAGCCGCTCAGCCTTTCAGCTCAAGCCCTTCCTATTCCCTGCCGGAAGCAGGCCATAGGTAATCGCTCCAGTCCGGCCTTGAGGCCAGAGGCAAGGGATCCCGCCCGACCAGCATCACTCCCACTCGATGGTGCCGGGGGGCTTGGAGGTGATGTCGTAGACTACGCGGTTGACGCCCGGCACCTCGTTGACGATGCGGTTGGAGATGGTGGCCAAGAGGTCGTAGGGCACCCTAGCCCAGTCCGCCGTCATGCCGTCTTCGCTGGTGACCAGTCGCACCACCACCGGGCAGGCATAGGTGCGCTTATCCCCCATCACCCCCACCGAGCGCACTTCCGGCAGCAACACGGCAAAGGCTTGCCACAGCTTGGGATAGTAGCCGGAGCGGTTGATCTCCTGGCGGACAATCATGTCGGCCTCGCGCAGGATCTCCAGCCGCTCTTTGGTGACCTCGCCCACAATGCGGATGGCCAGGCCCGGCCCCGGGAAAGGATGGCGGCCAACAATTTCTTCCGGCAAGCCCAACGAACGGGCCAGTTGCCGTACCTCATCTTTGAAGAGCTTGCGCAGAGGTTCTACCAGCTTAAAGCGCAGATTCTCCGGCAAGCCGCCGACGTTGTGGTGGCTTTTGATCTTGACGGCAATGCGCTCTCCGGTAACCGGATCCACATTGGTGTTGGCCGACTCGATCACATCGGGGTAAAGGGTGCCCTGGGCCAGGTACTCGAAGGGGCCCAGCCGCTGCGACTCCTCCTCAAACACGCGAATAAACTCTGCCCCGATGCGTTTGCGCTTCTCCTCGGGATCGGTGACCCCCTGCAACTGGCGGAGAAAGCGCTCTTGTCCGTCCACGTAGTGGACAGGGATGTGAAATTGCTCTTGGAAAAGGCGCAGCAGCCGCTGCGGCTCATCTTTGCGCATGAACCCCTGGTCGATGAACACGCAGGTGAGCTGATCCCCAATGGCCTTGTGTAGCAGAAAAGCCAAAGTAGAGCTGTCCACCCCCCCCGAAAGGGCCAACAGCACCCTCTTGTCGCCCACGCGGGCACGGACTTCCCGAATGGCCTCCTCCAGAAAAGCTTCCGTTGTCCAGGTGGGCTCGCAGCCGCAGATGTGATAGACAAAATTGCGAATGAGAAAGGCACCGGCCTCCGAGTGGGCCACCTCTGGGTGAAATTGCACCCCGTAGAGACGGCGCGCCGGATCGGCAATGGCGGCAAAGGGGGTGTTGTCAGTGTAAGCCAGCGAATGAAAGCCCGGGGGCAACTCGGTCACCGAGTCTCCGTGGCTCATCCACATGATGCTGCTTTCTGGCAGGTTGGTGAGCAGATCGGTGGGATCCAAAATGTGCAGGGCGGCACGGCCGTATTCCCCCTTCTGGGCCGGCTCCACCTTGCCCCCCAACTGCTGCACCATAAGCTGCATACCGTAGCACACGCCCAGGATGGGGATCCCCAAGTTCCAGATCTCCAGGTCACAAGCGGGAGCGCCCGGCTCATAGACCGAGTTGGGGCCGCCGGAGAGGATGATGCCCTGGGGCCGCAGTTGCCGCAGTTGCTCGGCAGTGGTGCGGTAGGAAAGGATTTCCGAATAGACGTGGGTTTCGCGAATACGCCGGGCAATGAGCTCAGAGTACTGGGATCCAAAATCGAGAATAACAATCATCTGGCGCTGCACCTTGAGGGAGGAAGGAAAAAGGCCGGGAGGGAGGGGAGAGGTAGAAGAGTTCACAAAACCTCGCAAGTGCAGAATGAGAAAGCCGGGCCTAGCGACTAACTCGGCTGTGGATAAGAAACATTAAGGGCTCTTCCATCGTAACAGGGATGGAGGCGCTTGCTTGCAGTTGCCTGTCCTGGAGAGTCCCTATCGGGTGGGAAGAGAGTTTTCGCTAAAAAACCGCTCACTGGCTAGGCAATGATTCCCAGCAACCATCGCAACGGGGAACCCAGATGACCAGGTAAAGGCAAGACTTATGATCGAAAAAAGAAGCCATCCAGACCGGTGGAGATACTGGCAAAGATCCGCAGTGCCATCGTTTTATGTCCGTTGTTGCTGAGTCCTTTCAAACGTATCTTCGTCGTCGCCGTCGTCTGCTGGCTCGCCGTCTCAAGCGGCAGCAAGGGTGGGGTGTGGTTTTGGCTTTGTTGGCCTTGTACTTGGTCAGTTGGGATGCGCTGAGCGAGGGTGGGTCGTTGCTGCACTTGGGGAGAGGGCAACCCCTATGGCTGGTGGTGATCCCGCTGTTGGGGGGAGGACTCTACAGCTTGGGCGCTGGGATGGTCTGGATGCTGCGCCAGCGCTGCTCTGCCCAGCTTTTGGCCGAGATGATCAGCTTGCCCCACTTGGCTTTGGCCGCCCTGCTCTGGCTGGGTCTGGCCATCTGGGGAGAGCAGCTTTCGCCTTTCCTGTTACCACAAAAAAACCAGTTATTGGCGGGCCTGGTGATGAGTTGGCTGTTGGCTCAGGGGTGGAGTTTTCTTCGCTCCCACTGGATCGTGGAGGTGGGGCAGCTGTGGAGGGATTATCTGCAGGAGCTGCGAGCCTCGGTGTTACAGCCCTGCTACCGGCGCCTGGAAAGCTGCCGCCATTCGCTGCGCCTCTATCAGGCCATTTGGCAAGACCTACAACTGGAAGAGCTGGAAGCCCAGCACCTGATCCAGGTGCTCTCTGAATCGCTGTTGCCGCTGACCTTGCCGCTCAAGGTCTATGCCCAGCGGGTTCACCACTACTGCCAACAGTTGGCAGCCCTGCTGGCGCAGATGCAAGAGCAGGTGGAGCGACTGGAGCAGGTGCTTCTGGATGTGGAGCTGGAGTTGGCCTCCCGTCAATCCTTCCAGGCCCAGCCACAGCCGATTAACCTGCTGGTGGAAGAGGGGATCCACTGTCAGGAGCTGGATTTGCAGGAGTTGGTTTGCCTGAACCAGGAGCTGCTGGGGGCCGATCGCTCTTTGCAGGGCTTGGCCGAAGAGCTCAAGGGCTGGGCCGACAAAGCCATCCCCGCCGGCTTAAAACTGGGATTGCCATGGCTGCGATCCCTGGGATGAAGAAGGCTGACCCGCCTGCTTCTGAGCCCCCAGAACTGGAGGCCCTGTGGTCAAGCTGGCTGGTGGATCTGGGCTGGCAGCCTTCTGAGCCGCAGCAGCAGCAACTGCAACAGCTCTATTCCCTGGTGATGGCCGGAAACCGCACCCAAAACCTCACCCGCATCACCGATCCCATCGATTTTTGGGAGAAACACCTGTGGGACTCGCTGCGGGGCCTGCGCCTGCTGGGATCCTGGGATGAAATCCAAGCTCAGCCCTGGCGCGGGATCGACATCGGCACCGGGGCAGGGTTTCCAGGGATCCCGGCCCAGATCGCCCTGCCCCAGGCCCACTTCACCCTCCTAGACAGCAGCCAACGCAAGATCGCCTTTGTGCAAGAAGTTTTGCAGCAGCTTTCCCTCGCCCAGGCGCGGGCGGTGGCCCAACGGGCAGAGATCTGGGGGCAAGACCCGCAGGAACGCGGCAGCTACGATCTGGCCTTGGCCAGAGCCGTGGCAGCGGCGGAGATCTGCGCCGAGTATTGCCTGCCCCTGCTCAAGGTGGGGGGACGCGCCATTCTCTACCGCGGCCATTGGACCGAGGCAGAAGCCCAAACCCTGAAGCGGGCCCTTTCTCTTTTGGGGGGGAAGCTGATCCATGTCGAAGCCTTCACTACCCCCCACAGCCACGGGATGCGGCATTGCCTGCTGTTGGAGAAAGTCGCCCCTACACCAGCTTGCTATCCCCGTCCTCCCGGCATTCCCAAACGCCAACCCCTGGGACAGGACAAGCGCCGCTAAAAGTTGGGATCCTTAATTTCCTAGTTCAAAAAAGCTTCTGCACATTCCTGGAGAAAGATCTTGGACAGGTAGTTTGCAAATGCCGTCGGGGAGACTAAGATGTGGATGGCATCAGGTTCGGATTGAGCCAATGGTCTAACCAGGTGAGCTTCCGAACTGAGCGCTAAAGGTTAAGGTTCGGAGTTCGCTACGTTATGACCATTTTTGTGGGCAATCTGTCCTTCAAGGCCAGTGAAGAAGACCTACGGCTTGTGTTTTCCGAGTACGGCACCGTCAAGCAAATCAAGCTGCCGGTGGATCGGGAGACGGGCCGCAAGCGCGGCTTTGCTTTTGTGGAACTGGAAAACGAGGCCGACGAGCAAAAAGCCATCGATGAGTTGGATGGCGCCACCTGGATGGGCCGGGATCTGAGGGTTAACAAGGCCATGCCGCGTCAGGCCGGCGCAGGCGGCGGCAGGCGGGATAGCCGTTCTTCCCGCTTCTAATCCGATAGGCTCTGGGCCGGGGATCCCTCTCCCCGGCCTTTAGCTTTGGCCGAAGATGACTTTGGCCAGAAAGGCCAAGCCAAACCAGGTGGAGGCCACCAGGACAATAGCCGGGCCAGAAGCGACGTTGAGGTAGTAGCTGGCGTACATCCCCAGCAAGCTAGCGCTGACGCCAAACAGGGATCCCAGCAGCATCACCTGCTGCAGGCGAGGCACCAACAGGTAGGCTGTTGCTGCCGGCGTGATGAGCATGGCCAGCACCAGCAGCACCCCCACCGCCTTCATGCTGGCCACCAAAGTTAGGGAGGTGAGCGCCATCAGCCCCCAGCCCAGTCCCTCGGTGGGCAGGCCGGCTGCCTTGGCTCCCAGGGGATCGAAACTGTAAAAAGTCAGCTCTTTAAAAAAGAGGGCCACCAATCCCAGCACCAGAGCGGTGATGCCCACCACCGTCAACACGTCGGCAGCACTTACCCCCAGCAGGTTGCCGAAGAGGAAGTGGTTGAGATCGATGCGGGCCCGCCGTTGGATCAGGGTGATCAACAGGATCCCCAAAGCAAAGAAAGCAGAAAAGACGATCCCCATGGCCGCATCGGGCTTGAGGGGAGTGGCGGAGCGGATCCACTGGATGAGCAGAGCGCTCAGCAACCCCGCCACGAAGGCGCCGACAAAAAGGTTTAGGCCCAGCATGTAGGCAATGGCCAGGCCCGGCAGCAGCGAATGGCTGAGGGCATCTCCCAGCAGGGCCAAGCTTTGCACCAGCAGATAGCTGCCCACCACGGCGCAGAGCATGCCGATGGCCACGGCCACCAACAGGGCCCGCTGCATGAAGGCAAAGCGCAAGGGATCCGCCAGGGTGTGCCAGAGCCCTTCCATACCACCTGATACATTTACGCTGAACACTGCTGAGCATTACTGCTCAGCGGTGAAGCGATAGCATTCTGTCCGTTTCCGTTGTCGCTACGCGACGCTGACGCGACCGCGCTACTCGGACGGAGTCCAAACAGAAAGGCGGTATCCCGCAAAGCCCTGAGCATAACACCCAGAGCGCCTTGCCAATCTCGTGGTAGCCTATGGTTGCACTTTGGGCATCTAAACACCTTTGCGCCACCCAACTTGGTGTGGATGTGCCCGCACTTGGTACAGGTTTTGCTGGTGTACGCTTCCGATACTTCCACGACAACCACGTTTTTCTTCTTGGCTTGAAACTTCAGGAACTGCTTGAACCG
>NZ_AUMZ01000001.1:3066829-3121584 GCF_002760375.1 Synechococcus sp. 60AY4M2 | reverse complement strand
CTTTTTGGGCGCTCTGATGTAGCTGTCGAGGTCATACCTTCTCGCCCTACCGGATGGTGTACGTACTGCATGGATCCAGCCCTTCTGTTCCCATCGCCTCAAGGTGTGGAGACACACCCCAAAATAATCCGCCGCTTCTCTCGGTTTTACATACCTAGCCATACCAAGCAGCCATACTGAACATACTGGGCATTATTTTCAGTATAGTCCAGCATATCATTGACTAGAGTCATGCTCTCACCCCCTAGGCAGCTGAGTCCAAGGGCAGGATACGGCCATAGGCCCGCTGCAACACCTGCGGCTGCAACACCTGCTGCGGGGATCCCTGGGCAATCAGCACGCGGTTGAGGAGCAGCACCTCGTCAAAGTAGGCCAGCGCCTGCCCCAGGTCGTGGTGCACCACTATCACGATATGGCCGGCGTCGGCCAGCTCCCGCAACACCTGAAACACAATGGCCTCGCTGGGCTGGTCGATCCCGGCCAGCGGCTCGTCCAGGGCGTAGATCTCCGCTTCCTGCGCTAGAGCCCGCGCCAAAAACACCCGCTGCTGCTGTCCCCCTGATAGCCGACCAATGGGCCGATCCCGATAGGCTCCCATCCCCACCCGCTCCAGGGCTTGCGCGGCCCGCTCCCGACCTTCTGGCCCGATGCGGCGCAACCAGCCGGCAGCTCTTACCTGTCCCATCAGCACCACATCCCACACCGTGGCCGGAAAGCTCCAGTCGATGGCCGACCGCTGCGGCACATAGGCCACTTGCTCCCCCCGCAGCACCTGGCCGCCGTAGCGCACCTCGCCCCCCTCTTTGGGCACCAACCCCAACAGCGCCTTGAGCAATGTACTCTTGCCGGCCCCGTTGGGCCCCAGGATGCCCGTGATGCGCCCCGGCCGGATCTCGGCGCCGATCCTCTCCAACGCCAGCAACTTGCCGTAGCGCACCGTCAGATCCCGCACCACCAGGGAGGCCGGACGAAGCGGGAGAGAAACCGCTGGTTTTTTCATTTTCCTTTCATTTTCATCAAGACCAGTGTAACCTAGGGGGGTACATGAATCATGAAACGATTATGAAAATGAAAGCTTTGTTTTTTGCTGGGCGCCACTTGGCGGTGGGATTTGGCCTGGTGATCGGGGGTTGGCTGTCCCTGGCTGGCTTGGCTGTGGCGCGTCCCCGCGTCGTGGTCACCACCACCTTGATTGCCGATTGGGTAGGGCAGGTGGGGCAGGATCGCATCCAGCTCAGCAGCCTGCTGCAGCCGGGCGTGGATCCCCACGTCTATGAGCCGACGCCGGCCGATGCCGCGGCCCTGGAGCAAGCGGATCTGGTGTTTTACAACGGCTACAACCTGGAGCCGGGGTTAATTCGTCTTATCGAGGCCACGGCCCAAGGAGCGCGGCGGGTTGCCCTGGCCGAGATCCTTGAGCCCATCGTCGCCGATGAAGACGGGATCCCGACGCCGGATCCCCACGTGTGGGGCAATGTGGAAAACGTCATCCTCATGGTGGAGCACATTGCCCAGGAGCTGACGGAGCAAGTCCCCAACGAAGCCGCTTTTTTCCAGGCCAATGCCGCCGCCTATCGGGCGGAGCTGGAGGAGCTCCACACCTGGATCGGGGAACAGATTCAGACCATTCCCCCCGCCAACCGGGTTCTGGTGACCACCCACGATGCCTTTGCCTACTACACCCAAGCCTACGGCCTGAAGATGGGGGGATCCCTCCTGGGGATCAGCACCGAGGAACAGCCCAGCGCCCAGACGGTGGCCCAGTTGGTGGAGGAGATCCGCGCCCTGGGGGTGCCGGCGGTCTTTGCCGAGACCACCCTTAACCCCGCTCTCATCCAGACGGTGGCCGCCGAAGCCGGGGTGCAGGTAGCCGAACAGGAACTGTACTCGGACTCTTTGGGGGAAGCAGGCAGCGGCGCCGAAACCTACGTCGCCATGATGCGCCTCAACACCTGCACCATCGTGGCGGCCTTGGGCGGATCCCCTGACTGTCCTTGAGGGGCAGCATCGAGACGGTGGGGCTGAGTTTTGTATGATAGGGGCTCAGACCCTCGTTATCTCACCGCGTCCATGCCTGCTGCCATCCGTCGCCCGCCTCGTTCCCTCTACTGTGGCCAAGTGCGCCCGGCCCACATCGGCCAGACCGTCACCCTCTACGGCTGGATCGACCGCCGCCGCGACCACGGCGGTGTGATCTTCTTGGATCTGCGGGATCGCTCCGGCATCGTGCAACTGGTGGCCGATCCCCAGAAAACCCCCCTCTCCTACGAGCTGGCGGGGCAGGTGCGCAGCGAATATGTGGTGCGGGTAACGGGAACGGTTCACCAAAGACCTAGTGACTCCTTTAATCCCCGCCTGGCCACCGGCGAGGTGGAGGTCTACGCGGAAGAGTTGGAAATTCTCAGCCGGGTGGGCAAGCAGCTTCCCTTCAACGTCTCGGGGGAGGAAGGGGAAGAGGTGCGGGAGGAGATCCGCCTGCGCTACCGCTACTTGGACTTGAGGCGAGAGCGCCTGTCCCGCAACCTGCAGCTGCGTCACCAGGTCATCAAGGCCATCCGCCGCTTCCTGGAGGACGAAGAAGGCTTTATCGAGGTGGAGACCCCCATCCTCACCCGCTCTACCCCCGAAGGTGCCAGAGATTACCTGGTGCCGAGCCGCGTCAACCCCGGGGAGTGGTTTGCCCTGCCGCAGTCGCCCCAGCTTTTTAAGCAGTTGCTGATGGTGGCCGGCGTGGATCGCTACTACCAAATTGCCCGCTGCTTTCGGGATGAGGATCTGCGGGCGGATCGCCAGCCGGAGTTTACCCAGCTGGACATGGAGATGAGCTTTATGGATCAGGAGGCGATCCTGGAACTCAACGAGCGGCTCCTCTGCCATATCTTCAAAACCGTCAAAGGCATCGACCTGCCCCGCCCTTTCCCGCGGCTGACCTATGCCGAGGCCATGGCCCGCTACGGCTCCGACAAGCCCGACACCCGCTTTGGGCTGGAATTGGTGGATGTTTCGCCGCTGTTTCAGGGATCCGGCTTTAAGGTCTTCGCCAAGGCCTTGCAAGAGGGCGGTGTGATCAAAGTTCTGCCGGTGCCGGGCGGCGACGAAAAGATCTCCAACACCCGCATCAAGCCGGGCGGGGATCTGTTCAAGCTGGTCACCCAGTACGGGGCGGGTGGCCTGGCCTTCATCCGGGTGCGGCCCGGCAGCCTCGACACCATCGGCGCCCTCAAAGAAAGCCTCAGCCCCGAGCAGGAACAGCAGTTGCTGCAGCTTACCAACGCCAAGCCGGGGGATCTGCTGCTGTTTGGAGCAGGGCCGGCTGCCGTGGTCAACGAGTCGCTGGGCCGCCTGCGGCTGCACCTGGGCCAGGAGCTGGGCTTGATCCCGGAGAACGCCTTGAATCTCCTCTGGATCACCGATTTTCCCCTGTTTGAATTCAATGCCGAGGAAAACCGCCTGGAAGCCCTGCACCACCCCTTTACCGCCCCCCACCCCGACGACTTGGCCGACCTGAAAACGGCGCGGGCCCAGGCCTACGACCTGGTCTGGAACGGCGTGGAAGTGGGCGGGGGATCCCTGCGCATCTACCAGCGCGAGATCCAGGAGCAGGTTTTCCAGACCATTGGCCTTACCCCTGAGCAGGCGCGGGACAAGTTTGGCTTTTTGCTGGAAGCCTTCGAGTACGGCACCCCGCCCCACGGCGGCATCGCCTATGGCCTAGACCGGCTGGTGATGCTCTTGGCGGGGGAAGATTCCATCCGCGATGTCATCGCCTTTCCCAAAACCCAGCAGGCCAGGTGTTTGCTCACCGGTGCCCCTTCCGGCGTCGAGGCCAAGCAGCTCAAAGAACTGCACGTGGCCTCCACCTATCAGCCCGGCTGAACAGGATCCCCTGTTCCGGACTGTGGAAGGATAGAGAAGAACCTACCCCACCTTTCCGTATGCTAGACCTGACCGGAAAAAAAGCCTTGGTAACCGGCATTGCCAACGAGCGCTCCATCGCCTGGGGCATTGCCCAGCAACTGCACAAAGCGGGGGCGACGTTGGGGGTTACCTATCTGCCGGACGAGCGGGATCGCTTCAAGACCAAAGTCCAGCAGCTCACCGAGCCCCTGCAGCCGGATTTTCTCCTCCCTTGCGACGTGCAAAGCGACCAGCAGATTGACGAGCTGTTTCAGGCAATAGCCCAGAAATGGGGTCAGGTCGATATCTTGGTTCACTGCCTGGCTTTCGTCAAAAAAGAAGAGCTGAGCGGCAACTTTAGCGATATCTCGCGGGAAGGGTTTGCCCTGGCCATGGATGTGAGCACCTACTCCCTGATTGCCCTCTGCCGGGCCGCCAAGCCTCTCTTGAGATCCGGCAGCAGCATCCTCACCCTCACCTATTTGGGGGGGGTGCGGGTGGTGCCCAACTACAACATGGCCGCTGTCACCAAAGCGGGCCTGGAAACCTGCGTTCGCTACCTGGCGGCCGAGCTGGGCCCCGCCGGGATCCGGGTGAATGCCATCTCCGCTGGACCCATTCGCACCTTGGCTTCTTCGGCCATTGCTGATTTCCATGCCATGCTGCACGCGGTCGAGGAGAAAGCTCCGCTGCGGCGCAATATCACCCAGCTCGAGGTGGGCAATGTGGCAGCTTTTCTGGCCAGCGACCTGGCCAGCGGCATTACCGGCCAGGTGATCTATGTGGATAGTGGATATAGCATCCTGGGTTTTTAGGCTCTTGGGGATCCCCCTGGCATGAATCGCTTCTCGCCTTTGCAGCGGCTGCTGCTCACCTGGATTTTGATCGTCATCAGCGGCTGGCTGGCCCTACAGGTGGGCCGGCTGTTTGGCCATCTGCTCACCACCATCCTGACGGCGGCGGTGCTGGCTTTTTTGCTCAACTATCCGGTGCAGGTGCTGCGGCGCTATCGGGTAAGCCGCGGTTTGGCAGTCACCCTGGTTTTTGCCCTGTCGGTGGTGCTGCTGGCCTTGGTGGGGATCGCTGTGGTGCCCATCCTGGCCAAGCAGGTGGTGCAGTTGGGGGCGCGGATCCCGGAGTGGGTGGATACCTTACAAAGCTGGCTGGATCAAATCAGCCTGTGGGCGGCAGAGCGCAACATCAACCTCGGCCAGACAGAGCTGGTGAACACCCTCCTCAACCGCCTGCAGGCCAGCGCCGAAAAAATTGCCGGCCAATCCCTGGACATCCTCCTGGGCACCTTCAATCAGGTGATCGATCTGGTGTTGGTGTTGGTGCTGGCCCTCTACATGCTGCTCTACGGGGGGCAGTTCTGGCAGGGGTTGCTCAGCCTCTTCCCCAAGCCCTGGGGACCGCGCATCGGCGAAGCCCTGGCTCTGAGTTTCCAGAACTTTCTCATCAGCCAGTTGGTGTTGGGGTTCATCATGGCCCTGATGCTGGTGCCAATTTTTGGGTTTTTGCGCGTGCCCTTCGGGCTTTTGTTTGGCCTGTTGATCGGCCTGCTGGAGGTGATCCCACTGGTGGGGGGCTTTATTGGCATCGGCGCGGCAGCGGTGCTGCTGGCCTTTCAGGATATCTGGCTCAGCCTCAAGGTGGTGCTGGTCTCCCTAATTGTGCAGCAGGTTAAGGATCGGGTCATCGCCCCCCGCCTGATGGGGGAACTGATCGGCCTCAACCCGGTGTGGATCTTGATCGCCCTGTTGGTGGGGGCGCAACTGGGGGGCATCCTGGGCGTCATCGTCGCGATTCCCCTAACCAGTGTGGTGAAAAGCCTCTACGAGATCGCGCGTTCCGCCGACTTGGCCGCCGAAGAGGGCTTGGACTCGACCACGAGAGTGACCTCTCTGGGCGAAAGTCGCAGAGAAACTCGCCGGGATCCCACCTTGCCCAAACCGGAGACCCAACAGGTTTAGCGTGCTGACGTTCCAAGCGGAGCCGAACCCGAATCCGTATCTCCCCTCTCCCTTTGGGAGAGGGGCCGGGGGTGAGGGCCTCAGCGAATTTTTCCCTCGATAAAAGGCACCTCCAGCACCTTTTCGTGGTGGATGGGGCCATGGCCAAAATAGCCCCCTTCCCCGAACAATTCGCCGTGGTCGGCGGTAACGGTGATGTAGGTGTTTTTGGGAACCAGATCGAACAATTGTTCAAAAACCCCATCTAGGTAGCGCACCGCCTCGATCTGCCGCTGGCGCAGCTCCTCCAACTGGGCGGCGCTGAAAAAGGGGATCCCGGCCTCTTCCCCTTCATCCAGGCGCTTTAACACGCCATTCACCCCAGAGATGCGGGGCCACAGGCTGGGATCCTCATCGGGCAGGGCGTAGGGATAGTGAGTTTCGCCCACATTCAACAGGTAAAAGCTGGGGCGATCCGGATCAAAGCGCAACTGCTCCACCATGGCTGCCATGTCGTTGTGGCGCGGCATGAGGCGGTAGGAATCGAAGTCGCGGTTGAGCAGGGTGCTGGGGTTGAGCACCGGCAGGGAGACCATGGCGTGGGTGGTGTAGCCCAGTTGGTGCTTCAGTAGCGTCGGCAAATAGAGGTGGGGCAGCAGATGCTTGAACTCGATCGGCTGCCGGGTACCGAGGCGCTCGTTGTAGCGCAAATATTCCTGCTTGTAGTGTTCAGACGCGAAAACCTGGGTGGGGCTGGTGTGGGGCAGCAGGCCCATGAGCAGGTTGTAGTGGGCGGGAGCCGTCCAGGAAGCGTAGCTCCAGCGCTTTTCCAGGGATCCCAGCTTGAGCAGATGCTTGGGGTTGGCGGCCAGCAGGCTGTCGAAACGGCAACTGTCGAGAACGATCAGCAGATAGTTATTCTGTCCCTGGGGTTCCGGTCGAGGGTCGGACTCAGACGAGGGAGCCGCAGAAGATCGCCACCAGTTCAAGAGTCCCATTCCTCTTCCTCCTGGGCAGAATAGGGCCGTCGGACGATCCGCCAGTTGGGGGCTGTGGCCGCGTCGTCTTCCTCCTCAAGTTCTTCCTCAGGATTGGCAGATTTAGGAGCCGGGTCGCGAATGCGTTCCGGCGGGATATTGGAGTAGGAATAGCGGCCTGCCTGGGGATCCGGCAGATCCTGAGGCAAATAGTGGTCGGGGGGAATCATCTGCGCTTCCAAAAAGCGCACTCGCTCGATGAGCTGGTTTAACTTGCGGATTGCCTGTCGCTGGAATACCCGGTCGTGCAGCCGCCAAGCGCCCACATACAGAAACCCCAAGCCCACTCCTACCCCATAGGCCGTCAAGAGCGTCAGCGACAAAGGAATCGCAGCGCCAGCTTGCCCGGCTACGACTACGGCTGCCGCAGATCCCCAGTTTTGGACAAGGAAAACGAGCAGGGTCAGTATCCACAGGCCCAGGAGTATGGAGCGGATATTCTGGAGCATGGCCGCCACCTTCCCTCTTCACCAGGCTACCACCACCCCTGCAAGGAGCGGCGGAGGAAACCCCGACTCCTCAGCCACCTCCGATTGCGTTGGATCCCCAGCCCGGAGCCACTTGAGCCGCCCTGAGGATAAAGGCAGCCAGGTTGCGCAGCGCTTCATCATCCATCCAGGAGGGGGGCACGGGGCGGCAGCCATAGCTAACCTCGGTGCCATCGTAGCTGCGGGGATCCCGTTGGTACTCCACCAAGGCTTGAATGGTGTCGCGGGGTGGGGTGGCGCCGCGCAAGTCCTTGAGCGAAAGGGAAATGTTGGGGGCCGGTAGGGTAGAGCCACCCACGTGGCAGTTCAGACAGGCGGACTGAAAGCGATTTTTCCCGTCGGTAAGTTGCTCTGGAGTAAAGGTGAGCATGTGCCCTTCCGCATCCCAGGGCAGCTCTATCGGCTCAGTGGTTCGCAGATAGTGGCTCACGTAAGGATCAATGCGGCCTGCTGCTGGGCTAGCTAGCCCTAGCCATACCAGAAGCAGGATCCCGGCCCACCTCCAGCCACGGCCCGGGACCCGCCACCGCTTTGCCCCTTGAGTTTGCCCAGGCATCAGAGATAGGCCGAAAGGTCACTGTGGGATTCGCTCTTGGTGCCGCCCCAGCCGGGCACGGTCTTAGCCTGCACTAGGATGTAGCCGGCAATTAACTTCAGATCCTCATCGGTGAGGTTGCGCAGGCGAGGATACTCACTTAGAAGCTGGGTGTTGGGATGATATTCCACCAGGGACTCTACCCCGTCATAGGTGACCGGGTTCTTGATGTAGTCCACGATCGCCAACACATTATCGCGGGGAGGTGTTGCCCCCTCCAGATCCGAGAGCTTCAAGGTAACATCCGGATTGGGATAGGTCTGTCCACCCACATGACACTGGGCACAGGCCCTGTTGAATAACTGCTTTCCTCTGGCCAGTTGCGCTTCCGTGAAAGTGATGGACTCGGTTGGCGACAAGGCTACAGGAGGAATCTGCCTGGCCGCCAAGGCCGGCCCCCAGGCATACCCGGCCATCCCCAAAACCAAGATCAGGATCAGTAACCGACGACGCGCCGCCGCGAACGCTTTCTGAAGAGAAAAAAATTTGCTAAACATGGTTCTCCGTAGTTCGATCTTAGAAAAGGGGTCAGCTCTGCTCCAGCGACAAACCCGACAACAGGATCAAGAATAGACCATTGCGAGATCATTTGCAGATGGGATCCGGGATCCGTTTTGCAAGGCGTTCTCTTCGACCTTGGTGTTAAGTTTGATTGCGAATTCAGGGCCCCTTCAACGGTCGGGTTATTGCCCCCACCCTGCCGAGATCGGCAATGCGATACACAAAAGCAAACTCGGAGAAGGGATCTCTTTCCTCCTGGAGAGGACAGCAGAGGTTGGGACAGATAGGGTTGAGGAGTCCTCAAAGGCGGTTCAATTGCCAGGGATCCCCTGGCTGGGGCTATCCTGTAAGCATCTCTCCTGCGTGCGTTCTCTAAGTGGGTAGGCAATGCCTTGGGACCTGGGGCGGTTTTGGAACACGCTGACCTACTACGAAGCGCTGCCCTTTGCCGACCTATGGCGCTGGGTTCAGAATGGGTTCCAAGCAGCAGCGGTTGACTTCATGCCTCCTTCCCTGGCGACTTCAGCTCCTCTTCCCGTGATCTTCTTGGGCGATGGCCTACCAGTGGGGCTGGCGGAGGCGCTGCAACAGCAGGGGGCGGAAGTCCAGGAGAGAGGGGATGAGGTGACAGCCAGGGTCATCCTGGGTCTGGAGAACCGGGAGGAAGCTAAGGCCCACCTGGAGCGGCTGCGCCGCAGCGGCCAGACGGAACAGATGCTCTTTGACTTTCGCCGGCCTGACCCCCAGGTGAACCAGTTCTGGGGCATCCTAGACGATGTGGTGATGGGCGGGGTGAGCCAAAGCCAACTGCTCTGGGGCGAGGGCGAGCTGCTGTTTACGGGGCAGGTTTCCACGGCCAACTTCGGCGGCTTTGTTTCCACGCGCACCCGCAACTGGCAGCCTCCCTTGGATGTGTCGGGGTTTGCCGGCCTGGAGCTGCGGCTGCGGGGGGATGGGCAGCGCTACAAGGTTCTGCTGCGGGATCAAGGGGGTTGGGACAGCCCGGCCTACGGCTATGCCTTCGACACCACCCCAGGGGAAGAGCAGACCGTCCAGGTGCCTTTTGCCGAGATGGTGCCTACCTTTCGCGCCCGCCGGGTTGCTGCTCCCCCTTTGAATACCCGCCAGATCTATTCCCTGCAACTGATGCTGAGCAAGTTTGAGGCGGACGGCAGCCCCAACCCCCGCTTTCGGCCTGGGCCCTTCCAACTGGGCCTGCGCTGGATCGGGCTCTACCGCCGCGATCCGCTGCCGCAACTGATGGGGGTGGCGCGGGGATCCCTAACTCCCGATTGGGTGGCGGCCTTGCGGGAGAGCTCCAGCCGCTGGTGTGGGGTGGAGATTCCTGCAGAGATCGAGGGATCCGCTCTGGCAGCCCAGTTGCTGCGGCTATTGCACTCGCCCGAGAGTGTGGGCCGGGTGGTGCCTCTAGAAGCTGTCCATGGCTAAGCTTCTGGGCCGCCTCAAGGGATCCCTGGGGCTTTTGGCCGGCCTATGGCTGTGGGCGGGCCAGGGGATCCCTTACCTGTTTGACTGGGACGAGCTCATTTACGCCAGCTTGGCGCGGCAGATGCTGGCCAGCGGCGATCCCCTGGCTTTGCAAATTAACGGCGAGCCTTTTTTCGAAAAGCCCCCCCTCTTTTTTTGGCTGCAGGCCCTGGCGATGGCGGCCCTGGGGGTCAACGAAGGGGCGGCGCGGCTGCCCAATGCCTGGGTTGGCGGGATCACCGTAGCCCTTTTGGTGGCGTGGGGAGGGCGGCTGCGCGGGGCGGGGTTTGGCTGCCTCTGGGGGATCCTGCTCCTGACGGGCTACCTGCCCCTGTTTTTCTACAAAACCGGCCTCATCGACCCGCTGCTGAATTTGGGTATGGGCGTGGGGCTGGGATCCCTTTGGGCTGCTGAGGAGGCGCGTCGGGCCGGGCGCTCCGGTCAGGGGTGGAGAGCTCTGGGCGCGCTGGCTTTGGGCCTGGCGGTGTTGGCCAAGGGGCCGGTGGGGCTGGTGTTGCCGCTAGCCATCTGGATCCTCTACAAGCTCTGGCAGCGGGATCCGCCAATGGGGTGGGGGGAGATGGTGATCTTTTTGGGCCTGGCGGCGGCTGTTCCCCTGGCCTGGCTGGTGCTGGAAGTGACAGCGCGGGGGCTGCAGTGGCTGGCGGCGTTTTGGCACTACCAGTGGGGTCTGGTGAGTACCCCCAGCGGCCATCCGGGCCCGGTCTACCTGCATCTTTTGGCCTTTGCCTGGGGGTGCTTTCCCTGGGGGGCTTTGGCCCTGGCCGGGATCCTGGAGAGGATCCCCAGGAGTATTGACTCGGCGGCTGCGGATTTAACTCAGCGGGCAGAACGCCTGCTCTTGGTGGCCTTTGGGGTGGTGCTGGCCCTGTTTTCGCTCCTGGTGCAAACCAAGTTGATCCACTACACCTCGCTGCTTTACCCCATCGGCGCCTACTTTGCCGCCCTGCGCCTGCAAGGCCTGGTTGCCGAGAAAAGGGGGCCCAGCTTTGGGGAAACTGCCTGGATCCTGCTCAGCGGCCTGGGTTGGCTGGCCCTGTGGCTGCTATTGCCGTGGCTGGGATCCCAGGATCCGGCTTTGCGGGCCCAAGTGGGGGCCGCCTTGGGGATCCCCGACAGCCTAACCGGCCGTTTGGCCCTGGGATACCTACAGGCCGAGGTGGAATGGCCCTTCTTCACCTATGGCCCTGCTTTGCTCCTGGTGCTGGGGGGACTGGCCTGGATCAGGGCGCGGCAGAGCGTTCGGGGATGGGCCATCTTGCTCTTGGCCACTGGACTCAGCGCCCAGTTGGCCTGGAGCTGCATCTTCCCAAGGGTGTTGCAGCATACCCAGGGGGGATCCGTCTACTTTTTCCGCCAGTTTGCCGGCCCAGAACCGGCTCTTTCGGGAAGGGTTGGCCTCTACGGGCTCCGCTCGTTTGTACCCTATTTTTATGGTCCGCTGCGGGTGCCCTATGCCGCCAAGCTGGAGGAGCTGGCTGCCTGGCAAGCCCAAGGCCAGGTGCCCGACTATCTGGTGACCTGGGATCCCTTTGTAGCTGAGCTAACGGAGCCAGGGATCCCAGCGGCAGCTTGGCAGGCCGTGGAGCGCCGCAGCCCCTTTTGGCTGTTGAAGAAAACCTAGGGAAGATATGGGCCAGTACGTGTTGCGGATCAGCGACCTTCCCCTTCAGGATCGCCCGCGCGAGCGGCTGCTCAGCCAAGGGGCCAAAAGCCTCTCCCACGCCGAGCTGCTGGCCATTTTGCTCAATACCGGCCAGGGGCCGGGCAAGCTCTCGGCTGTGGGCCTGGCCCAGTTGCTCTTGAAAACATTGGAAGCCCAAGGGGATCCCCTGGCCCAACTGCGCCAGGTGGAAGCCGGAGAGCTGCTGCAAATTGAGGGCATTGGCCCAGCCAAAGCAGCAACAGTGTTGGCCGCCATCGAGCTGGGGCGGCGGATCTTTTTGGCCCGACCCCCCGAGCGGACGGTGATTGAATCGCCGGAACAGGCGGCCATGGCCCTAAGCGGCGACCTGATGTGGGAGCCCCAGGAGCATTTTGCCGTCCTGCACCTGGACATCAAACACCGCCTCATCGGCCAGCAGATCGTAACCCGGGGAACCGCCACGGAAACCCTCACCCACCCGCGGGAAACCTTCCGCAGCGCCATTAGGCAAGGGGCCAGCCGCATCCT
Organism: Synechococcus sp. 60AY4M2; assembly: GCF_002760375.1. NCBI lineage: Bacteria > Bacillati > Cyanobacteriota > Cyanophyceae > Synechococcales > Synechococcaceae > Synechococcus > Synechococcus sp. 60AY4M2. Next base: position 3,109,432 of record NZ_AUMZ01000001.1, on the reverse strand, counting down.
GGTGGCCCACAACCACCCCTCCGGCAGCTTGGATCCCAGCCCGGAAGATCTTGCTCTCACCCGGCAACTCTTGCAGGCGGGGCAACTGCTGCAGATCCCGGTTTTGGATCACCTCATCCTCGGCGGCGGGCAGTTCCTCAGCCTGCGCCAACACACCCGCCTGTGGGAGGAATTTCCCCAGCCCGAGTAGTTCCAAGCGCTTCGCGCCGCTAACGCGACCACCCCCGCCCCCCTACATCCCCCCGCAGGCGGGGGGACAAGAGGGGGGCCGGGGCTAGGGATCCGGCAGCACCTCAAAGCGCATGCCCACCCTGAGTTGGCCGCCGTTGACCAGATCCCAGGCCGACTGTTCCTTCCTGCCGGGCAGTTGGGCCCGCCGGATGAGGAGGGATCCCTCCCCTGTGGCCACATACACCCCTTCTCCCCTGGCCAGTCCCACCACTTCTCCGGGGCTGCCCGGGGGAAGCTCGGCAGGTGGCGGGTGCAACTGGGGAGCGGCGGAGCGGACAATCTTAATCCGCTGCCCCTGCAAGCCGGTAAAACAGTCCGGGGAAAAGGCGCGGATTTGGTTGTGCAAGGCCTGGGCCGGGCGCTGCCAGTCGAGCTGGAAGTCCTGTTTTTTAAGCAGGGGGGCATAGGTTGCCCGCGAGTCATCCTGGGGAATGGGGGTCAGCTCTCCTTTTTCCAGTTTCACCAGGGTTTCCACCAGCAGCTCTGCCCCCCGTTGGGCCAGTTGGGAGGCCAGCTCCAAGCCGGTCTGCTCCGGCTCGATGGGCAGCTTGGCCTGCAGCAAGATGGCCCCCGTATCCATGCCTTCGTCCATGAGCATGGTGGTGACGCCGGTCTCGGTCTCGCCGTTGGCAATGGCCCACTGGATGGGGGCGGCGCCGCGATAGGCCGGCAGGAGGGAAGCGTGGACATTGATGCAGCCCAGCTTGGGCATCTGCAGCACCGCCGGCGGCAAGATCTGGCCGTAGGCCACCACCACAAACACATCGGCAGCCAGCGCCTCTAGCGCCGCCAGCACCTCTGGATCCCGCCGCAGCCGGCCAGGCTGCCACACCGGGATCCCGTGGGCTTGGGCGAGGATCTTGGTGGGCGGGGGGAGCACCTTCTGTCCTCGCCCCTGCGGCCGATCCGGCTGGCAGACCAATCCCACCACTTCAAAGGGAGACTGCGGCTGCAACAAGATCTGCAGCGAGGGCAGAGCAAACTCCGGCGTGCCAAAGAAAACAACCCGCATGGCCGACCCCCTGAGCCCTGCCCTTTAGTCTAGAGCGGCCGGGGAAGGTGGAGAGGGCTCGCCCTCGGCGGCGTCGGCTGCTGGAGAAGGAAAGGGAGAAAGCCTGGTCGGGGAAGCCTGCCAAAAGGCGGGCTGTTTGAGATCGAACTCTTGGCTCCAGGCCGGCAAGAAGGAGCCCAGCTTTTGCCCGGAAAGCCGCAGCCGCTGCACAAAGGTCCATTCCAGACGGGTCAAGGCCCGCCGCACAAAGTCCTTGGCCCAAGCCGGATCCGGAACTTCCGCTGCCTGCAAGTTCACCTGTAAGAGGCCCAGCTTGGGGTGCAGATGGACGCGGGCCTGGATCCCCTGCGGGCGCAGCAGGTAGTCGAGCACATACTGGATGGCTTCTCCATCCCCGCGTTGGGCGCGATACAAGGGGCTGTTGGGGTTGGGCGGCGGCTGGTAGCGCCACTCGCGGTGCCACTCCGGGATCCCTTCGTTGGGGGGAAAGCCAAACAGCTCCACCTGGCGCTGCCGGTAGCTCAACGCTATTTCCTCTAGGGTTGGCAAGAGGCCCTGCAGCAGCCGATCCGCATCCGGGAGGGGATCCCCTTCCAGGCGCAGCAACAGGCGGTGTCCGGAAAGACGCGCCTGCACCTGCAGATGTCCCAGCCCCTGGGATCCCAGGGCTGCTTGCAAGCGAGCCACGATCTCCGGGAGAGCCGCCTGGACCTCCACAGAATGGTCAGACATCGGCAGGGATCCGCAACAAGACCAGATCCAACCTAGCCCAAGTTCGGCAAGGGCTTGGAGGGGTTGCCAGCCGGGGCTAGATTCCCAGGATTAAGCGGGCAACGGAGAAGTAGATCAACACCCCTAGCACATCCACAATCGTGGTGATGAAGGGGGTAGCCATCAAAGCGGGATCGAAGCCGAAGGAGCGGAACAAAAAGGGCAGCCCCGCCCCCGACACCGAAGAGAGAACAGAAATCCCAAATAGGCTCAGCCCGACGCTGATCGCCACCAAGAGATCCCGCTGCAGGGCATAGGCCCAGCCGATGGTGATCAAGCTGAGCATGATCCCCAGCATGGCTCCCACCGCCGCTTCCCGGGCCAGCACCCCAAACCCGTCCTTGAGGCGCACCGTCGCCGTGCTCAGGCCGCGAATCACCACCGTCGAAGACTGGGAGCCGACGTTGCCGCCGCTATCCACCAACAGGGGGATAAAAGCCGCCAGGGCAATCACCTGGCTTAAGACTTCTTCCTGACCGGCAATAATCGTGCTGGTAAAGGTGTTGGTAAACAGCAAAATCAGCAGCCACACCACCCGCTTGCGGGCCGCCTGCCAAAAGCTGAGGTCGAAATAGTCCTCTTCTCCAGACTGCAACCCCCCCAAGGAGTAGATGTCTTCGGTGGCCTCTTGCTCCAGGATGTCCAGTACATCATCTACCGTAACGATCCCCACCAGTCGCCGCTCGGCATCCACCACCGGCACCGCCAACAGGTCGTACCGCTGGATGACCCGCGCCACTTCTTCTTGGTCGGTGTGGGTGCTGACAAACACCACCTCCCGGTTCATCACCTCCTCCAGCCGCTGGGCCGGGTCGGCCATCACCAACTCCCGCAAGGACAGGGTTCCCGTCAGGTGTCGCTCTTGGTCGGTGACGTAGAGGTAGTAGATGGTCTCGGTTTCGCGGGCCAAGAGGCGCACCCGCTCCAGCGCCTCGGCTGCGGTCAGGTTCTCTCGCAGGGAAATGTATTCCGGAGTCATGATCCGCCCCGCGGTGTTGGGGGCATAGCCCAGCAGCAAGGCTGTGGCTTCCCGCTCTTCGGGGCTGAGCTGCGGCAGCAGTTCGGCAACCACCTTGGCCGGCAGTTCGTCGAAGAGGCGGGCCCGGTCGTCCGGCGACATCTTGTCCAGGATGTCCTGGATCTCTTGGCTTCTGAACTCGCGCAGCAGCGTCTGTTGCAGCTCTATGTCCAGGTGTTCGTAAACGCGGATAGCCAGATCCTTGGGCAGCAAGCGAAAGGCCAGAGCCTGCTGCGCCTCCGGCAACTCCCCAATGACCTCGGCAATGTCCACCGGCTGCACCGGCAGCAGGAGAGATTTGGCCTGTTCCAAGTTGTTTTCCTTTAAGGCCAAGCTGAGCTGGCCGCGCAAGAGCTCACAAGATTGCTCGCGGCTCAACTCAGGACTGGGGGCGGGTGGGATCAGCGGGGCGGAATTCAACGGCCTTGCTCCCTGCAACTCTAGCTGTAACCAAAGGTCGGGCGGCGCAAGCCCCGGACTTTAGCCCTGGGGATAAGCCGCCTTATCTCGACTTTATGATGATGTCACGAGCGCCTGCGGATTTCGATCCACGGTATTGGTTCGAGCAATATCCGACGCAAGTATCTCGGCTTGGCCCAGTAGTTGGGGTTATGGCGTCCTCCCCAACCCCCCGTCTACGGGGGGCCCTGGAGAGAACGTCAATAATGCCAGCAAGGCTGAGCCCCTATTTCGCTGGCCACAGCTCGGCTAGAGCCCATAAAAGTCGGGGCCGGATCCCTCGTAGCTGGGGTTAACCCGCAGGTTTAAGTGGGGGCAGACGATCTCGCAGGTGCGGCACTGGATGCAGTTTTCCAAAGCCATGGCGTGGGAGCGGATGCCGTTTTGCTCGCGGATGTGGTGGACTTCCGCGGTGCAATCGGCCACGCAGGGGGTGGGGCGGTTGAGCTTGTCGTAGGTGGCAATGCACTGGCGGCAGATCTCGGCGCTGAACTCGAGGATGTGCCGGTTGCCTTCGGGGTAGCGGGGATCCGCAAAAAAGACGGCATCGGATCGCGAGAAATAGCCCGCTCGCGTGGTCAATGTTTCGGGATCCAGACCTGGGGGAGCCACAAAGTCCGCTTGGATGGCGGCATGGGGGGCGACATAGCCTTGGGGGGGCGGCTCGCCGGCGCTGACCCGTCCGCTGAGCAAGGTGTAGGCGCGCAGGAGTTCTCCGCCACGACGCACGGGATCCTGCAGGCCCCAGCGCAGAGATCCCAGCCAGGGATGGCCGGCATCGACGCTGCGGCAGATCTGGGGCAGGTATGCTTCCAGCAGGCGGGAGTTTTCCAGAAAGGCTTCCCGAAAATAGCGGCTGCGGTAGAGATCTTGGCCGACGGAGCTCTCCAGCACTGCTTTTTGGTAGGCCGCTTGGATGCGCAGATCCCCTTTCAAAAAGCCGTCGTGAATGAGGCCCGCCGCCAGGTAGCCGGTCTCCATGGCGTTGTTGATCCCGGCCAGGCTGCCCACATCCAGCACCCCCAGGGCATCGCCCAAAAGCAAAGCCCCTTCGACGCCAAAGCGGCTGGGCAAGCTGTAGTAGCCCCCCTCAGGAATGACGGCAGCCCCATATTTGAGCAACTTGCCGCCGGCAATGAGGGACTGGATCCAGGGGTGGGCCTTGAACTCCTGCAGGCGCTGCTGCGGGTTGAGGTTGGGGTTTTTGCTGTCGAGGCCGATGATCAAGCCCAGGGCCAGGCGGTTATCTTTGAGGCCGTAGACAAAGCCGCCGCTGAAGCTGCCATCCAAAACCGGGTAGCCCAGGGTGTGCCACACCTGCCCCTGCAGTGAGCAAGGGATCTGCCACAGCTCTTTGACCCCCACCGACCACAGTTGCGGGCGGGGGCGCAGGTGAAACTTCTCGACCAGATCTTTGGAGATAAATCCCTTGTCCCCGAAGCAGGTGAGCTCGGCAAAGACGCAATCTTCATAAACCTGGCCGGAGTCGCTTACCCGCACCCCAATGACCCGCTCGCCGTCATAGAGGATCTCGTGGGCGGCAAAGCCGGGGAACACATCCAGGGTGACGTTGGGGATCCCTTTGGCTTTTTCCTGCAGGGTTTCGGCCAGCCAGCGGATGACATGGCTGAGGGTAAGGATGAACTGCCCCTGTTTGCGCAGCCCCTTTGGGATCGCCGCCTCTGGCAAGTCCCAGCGCTCCTGGGATCCCAGTACGCTCAGGTGGCTCACCTCCACCCGCCCCTCGTGGGGAAATCCTTGGCTCTCAAAATCCGGGAAAAGCCTGGCGATTACCTGGGGATTGCAGATGGCACCACTGATGATGTGCCCGCCGAATTGCCGGGCTTTTTCCAAAAGGGCGATGGAGAGCTTGAGCCCCGAGAGCTTGGCCAGATCCAAAAGGCGATGGGCCAGGATCAGGTTGGAGGAGCTCCCCCCCACCAAAAGCAGGTCGTAGCGGATGGCGTCACTCATGCAAAATTCCCCACCCAGTGGCTCTGGAGAGTCTGCCCGTATCCTAGAAAGGAAAAGTGGAAAGATCCCAAAACTTTAGACCTTCTCAAGGCTTTGGGCGTTCTCCCCGCGGGGGCCCACCCCCAGCCTCTTGCCTTGCTTGGGTAGGGATCCCTCCTTCCTGCAATTTTTCCAGCTAGCCGGATTCGAGCCTCTCTTGCCAGAGAAAAAGGGGCTGTCTTTGAGCTGGCTTGCGGTCTTACTGCTAGCTGGCAGAGCTTGGATTCTACGCTAAACAAGTTGTAGGCGGCAATGAAGGAACATCCTCTGTCCAAGTCTTTCTTGGCAACGCTGGTTGGAGCCTTCTTTGTTCTTTTAGGCTGCAGCGTTGTGCGGCACCACTTGTTTCAGTCGGGAGGGTATGATCTCGGTATTTTCGACCAAGCTGTTTATTTAATCAGCCGTGGCGAGGTTCCTTTTTCTACTATTCGCGGGATCCACATTCTTGGGGATCACGCAGCTTTTATCTTGTATCCTCTCAGTCTCTTGTATCGCATTGTTCCCTCTGTATATTGGCTGTTTGGCATCCAAGCTCTGGCACTAACGCTGGGAGCGCTGGCCGTTTACCATCTGGCGCTCCAGGCCGAGATTGATTCTGGCAGGGCGAGAACAATTGCCGCCGCCTATCTTCTCTACCCAGCCATCTTCAACGCCAACCTTTTTGATTTTCATCCAGAAGTGTTGGCCGTTCCCCTTTTTTTGGCCGCTATACTCTGTGTTCGCTCTGGCAAGCTGTGGGGGTTTTTGCTGTGCCTAGGCGGCATCCTCGGCTGTAAGGCGGCATTGTCTCTCAATGTCGCTGCCCTGGGAGTTTGGCTTTTGATCTGGGAAAGCCGGCGGATTGACAAGCGCTGGCAACGGCGCTGCCAAGTGGCCGGCTGGCTTGCCATAGCGGCAGGGTCGGCTTGGTTTGGCGTGGCTACTTTTTGGATTATTCCTCACTTCAGTGGCAGCGAGCCGGCAGCCGTTTCTCACTATAGCTATTTGGGCAGTTCTGTTCCTGAAATTATCCAAAACTTGGTTCTCAAGCCAACATTAGTCCTGGGCAAGGTCTTCTCTCTCGACACCCTATTCTATGGATTTTTGTTAGTCATCCCTGTGGCTTGGGGCCTCTCTTGGCGCCACTGGGATCCCTGGATCCCTGCCCTGCCAACTTTGGGGCTGAATATCCTTTCTAGCAATCCTGCTTATCGGGACCTGGTGCACCAGTACGCGCTGCCTGTTGTTCCTTTTCTATTTCTAGCTGTTATCGAAAACGGGAAGACGACCAACCCTCCCGCCTCTTCTGCGAAAGTAAACAAAACAGCCCTGATCTGGTCTTTGCTGGCTTTTTTGGCTTTGGCCAAGTATACCTTTTTCGGCTCCCTCTATCTCCAGTCTCTCGACACTTGGCAGGCCACTCGTGAGGCCCTTGCCCAGATCGCCACCTCAGGGGGCGTTCTCACCACCCATGAGATCAGCCCCCACCTCACCCATCGGCGGGTTATTTACTTTACCGACGAGAGCCGCTTTAAGGGATCCCCTCCCGACCAATGGGATCCCTTTGATTATGTCTTGCTCAACAGCCGCCATCCGGGGTGGCGCAGCAGCCCAGAGTTCTCCCAGACCCTGATTGCCGCTTTACAAAACGAAACCTCATTTCGACTTCTCTACCATCGCGATGGGGTGTATCTGTTCTCCAAGCTACGAGAAAGATCCTGACAGGCAGCCGCAGCAATGCCCTGCCTCATCGCAACAAATCGTTAAAAAAAATTGTTACGTCGATCTAAAGAAATTCTCCAAATCGGCAAGGCTTAACCTGGGCTTGGTCTCTCCTTAACTTCGAGCCACTAGTTTTGTAGTGCCTATCCTTATGCGTGAAAACAGTCACGCGGGGAATAGATGTTTTTTGTAAAACATCTAGCTTCTAGAAGACCGACAAGACAAGAGAAGAGGAGAACCAAAGTGAATAGCAATCCGCATGGCCCCCGGCTCCGTCATGGGGACGAGCCTCTGTGCAATCATTCGCCCAACCCTACCTTCAGCAGCATTCTGGAAACCCGCCTGCAGCGGCGCCAAGTGCTGCAGGGCGGCATTGCGGCGGCAGTGGCCACCTTTTTCGGCCTGCCGGCGCTAAACGGCGCTTCCAAATCTGCCAAAGCGGCCAGCGGCAGCTCCTTGCTGGGCTTCAAGGCGATCCCCGTGAGTGCAGAAGACAAAGTGGTGGTGCCCGAAGGCTACACGGCTCGACCGCTGCTGGCCTGGGGTACCCCCATCACCGGCACCTACCCACAGTTCAAGCTGGAAAACACCGGCGCCGAGCAAGGGATGCAGGTGGGCAGCCACCACGACGGCATGCACTTCTTCCCCATTGATGGGAAGGATCCCTGGCAGGGCCGCTCTGATGAGGGCTTGTTGGTGTTCAACCACGAGTATGTGGAGCCGCGCTTCATGCACGCTGCCGCCAAGGGGCAAAAGTTTGACGACGAGGACTATCCGGTCAATCCCGACGGCAGCCGCGATCCCGATCAAGTACTCAAAGAGCTGAACGCCCACGGGGTGAGCATTGTCCACATCAAGCAGCAGGGGGACGGCAACTGGACTGTGGTGCGGGATCGCCTCAACCGCCGCATCACCGGTCTTACCCTCATGGAGATCCACGGCCCGGTGCGGGGATCCGACTTCGTGAAAACCAAGTTCAGCCCTGAAGGCACAATGACCCGGGGTACTTTGAACAACTGCGCCCACGGCGTTACCCCCTGGAACACCTACCTCACCTGCGAAGAAAACTGGGCCGGCTACTTCACCAACACCAGCAAAGGGCCGGATCAAAAGCCCAACCTGCCCCGCGAGCACAAGCGCTACGGCGTGAGCACCGAGACCTCCCGCTACGGCTGGGAGCTGGCCAGCAACAAAGCCGACGAGTTCATCCGCTTCAACGCCACCCCCACGGGCGCCGATCCCACCCAGGACTACCGCAACGAGCCCAACACCTTCGGCTGGGTGGTGGAGATCGATCCCTTTGATCCCAGCAGCACGCCCAAGAAGCGCACCGCTCTGGGCCGCTTCGCCCACGAAGGCGTGGTGTTTCAGCCGCCGGTGGAAGGCCAGCCGATTGTGGCCTATATGGGGGATGATGCCCGCTTTGAGTACATCTACAAGTACGTCTCTGCCGAGCCCTACCGCAAGGAAACGGCGGGTGGACATCTGTTGGACAATGGCACCTTGTATGTGGCCAAGTTCAACGAAGATGGCACAGGGGAGTGGCTGCCGCTGGTGTTTGGGAAAAACGGTCTAACCCCGGAAAACGGCTTCACCAGCCAAGCAGATGTGTTGGTGAATACCCGCACGGCGGCGGATTTTGTCGGTGCTACTAAAATGGACCGGCCTGAGTGGGGAGCGGTGGATCCGCAAACCCGCATGGTCTACTTCACCCTGACCAACAACAGCCGTCGGGAACCAGACCAGGTGAACGCTGCCAACCCCCGTCCCAAGAACCAGTGGGGCCACATCATCCGCTGGAAAGAGATGGGCAGTCCCCAGTCCACCCGCTTCGAGTGGGACATCTTTGTCTTGGCCGGCCCCTCCGCCGACAGCCGTACCCTGTCAGGGCAGCCTCTCAACGCAGACAACATCTTCAATTCTCCCGATGGGCTGTGGTTCGACGCCAGCCGTCGCCTCTGGATCCAGACCGACACCAGCGAAAGCAATCTCAACCAAGGGGATTTTGCTCCTTTTGGCAATAACCAAATGTTGGCTGCCGATCCGGATACAGGGGAAATTCGCCGCTTCTTGACCGGGCCGATTGGGCAGGAGATCACCGGTGTGGTCACCACTCCCGATCAGCGCACCATGTTCATCAACGTGCAGCACCCAGGCGCCACCACCAGCGAGGACGACTTTGCTGCCGGCAAGGTCGATTCCCGCTGGCCAGACTACGACCCCAATCTCTACCCCCGCTCGGCGGTGGTGGTGATCACCAAAAATGACGGCGGGATCATCGGCACTTAATCGGCGCTGAATCCTCATTATCAACCGCATCACGCAATCAGGCGGCAGGGATCCTTCATCTCTGCCGCTTTCTTGCACTTAACCCAGCAAGGCTGATCCCTGCAGGGTCAGGAATCTGGAGCTATCTCTCAAGTACCAATTCTCCCTCTGGGAGACGAGCTGGGGGTGAGGGAAATTAATCCCACAGGTTTAAATCCGTCACCGCCCCCAGGCTGCTGCTGGAGACCAGCTTGGCGTACTTGGCTAGGGTGCCCCGTTTGTAGCGAGGCTCAGGAGGAGACCAGCGGGCGCGGCGGCGGGCCAGCTCTTCCTCACTAACATGCAGGTGCAACAGGCGAGCGGGGGCATCGATGGTAATGAGATCCCCTTCCTCCACCAGGGCAATGGGGCCGCCTACGTAGGCCTCAGGGGCCACATGGCCCACCACCATGCCGTAGGTGCCGCCGGAGAAGCGGCCATCGGTAATCAGGCCCACGCTGTCCCCCAGGCCGGCGCCGATGATGGCCGAAGTGGGGGAGAGCATCTCCCGCATGCCGGGGCCGCCCTTGGGGCCCTCGTAGCGGATCACCACTACGTCCCCCGGTCGAATTTGGCCGGCGAGGATGGCCTGCAGGCAGGATTCTTCTGAGTTGAAGACTCGCGCCGGCCCCGCGATCTTGGGAGTCTTGACGCCGCTGATCTTGGCCACCGCCCCTTCGGGCGCGAGGTTGCCTTTGAGGATAGCGATGTGCCCTTGGGGGTAAAGGGGGCTGTGCCAGGGGCGGATGACCTCTTGGTCGGGGCTGGGCTCGTCGGGCACGTCCCGCAAAACCTCGGCAATCGTCTGGCCGGAGATGGTGAGGCAGTCGCCGTGCAGCAGGCCGTGGTTGAGCAAGATCTTCATTACTTGGGGGATCCCGCCGGCCCGGTGCAGATCGGTGGCAACAAACCGGCCTGAAGGCTTGAGGTCGCAGAGGACGGGCACGCGGGCGCGGATGGTCTCGAAGTCATCCAGCGTCAGGGGCACTTCTGCTGCGTGGGCAATGGCCAAAAAGTGGAGCACGGCGTTGGTGGATCCCCCTACCGCCATGATGACCGAGATGGCGTTCTCAATGCTCTGGCGGGTGATGATGTCCCGGGGTCGGATATTGGCTTGGATGGCCTCAGCCAAGACCTTGGCCGATTGGGCAGCGCTTTCGGCTTTCTCTTCGTCCTCTGCCGCCATCGTGGAAGAGTAGGGCAGGCTCATGCCCATGGCCTCAAAGGCGCTGGACATGGTGTTGGCCGTGTACATGCCGCCGCAGGATCCAGCACCGGGACAAGCATGGCGCTCGACTGCCAGCAGCTCGTCCTCGGAGATGCGGCCAGCGCTGTACTCCCCTACGGCTTCAAAGGCGCTGACGATGGTGAGGTCGCGGCCGTTGTAATGCCCCGGCTTGATGGTGCCGCCGTAGACGAAGATGGCGGGCACGTTGAGACGGGCCATGGCGATCATCGCCCCCGGCATGTTTTTGTCGCAGCCGCCGATGGCCAAGAGACCATCCATGCTCTGGCCGTTGACCACCGTCTCGATAGAATCGGCGATCACCTCCCGCGACACCAAGGAGTATTTCATCCCCTCCGTACCCATGGAAATGCCGTCGCTGATGGTGATGGTGCCGAAGACCTGAGGCATGCAGCCGGCGGCCCTGAGGGCAGCTTCGGCGCGCTCGGCCAGGGTTTGGATGCCGATGTTGCAGGGAGTGATGGTGCTGTGGGCGTTGGCGATGCCGACAATGGGCTTGCCGAAATCCTCATCGCGGAAGCCCACGGCCCTGAGCATGGCGCGGTTGGGAGAGCGCTGCACCCCCTGGGTGACCACTTGGCTGCGCAGCGGAAAAGGAGGGTTGGCCATCATAGGTAAAGAGCGGGACAATAAGCCCGCGCTGGGATCCAATTCAAAAAAAACAAGTAGAACCTATCCTACTCGGTTTTTCGCCAGGCAAGCCGAACGAGAACCCTGCCGGCAGGCCAAATCTAAAGCAACCCTGTAAGTTCTCGGCTCTCGCTGTCGGGATTGGCCAGCCTAGCTAGTAAGAATCCTGAGGAAGCCTGCGATTATGGTGGTCAGTTCTTCTCCGCCCGTAGTGCCCAGCAGCGCCGAGCGCGAGATGGCGCGGGATGTGCTTACCCTCTCCCGGCATGTGCTGCAGCAGTTTAGCGGCTTTACCCCTGAGGCCCAAGACTTCAGCGCCCTGATGAACCGCATTGCTCTGGCCGGCAAGATGATCGCCCGCCGCCTCAGCCAGGCAGGGCTGATCGAGGGGACGCTGGGGGTAACCGGCAGCGTCAATGTGCAGGGGGAAGAGCAGCAGCGGATGGACGACTACGCCAACCGGGCCTTCATCCGCGCTTTGGAGCAGACCGGCCTGGTGTGCCGGCTGGTATCAGAAGAGCTGAAAACGCCGGCCCGCCTGCCGGAAAACTGCTCCCTCAGCCGCTTGGCCCTGCTGATCGATCCCTTGGATGGATCCTCCAACATTGACGCCAACCTCAGCGTCGGCTCTATCTTCTCCGTTCTTCACCCCCTTGAGGATCGTCCGGAAGCAGACAACCAAGATCTCCTCCAGCCAGGCCGTCGCCAACTGGCCGCCGGCTACATCCTCTACGGCCCCAGCACGCAACTGGTCTATTCCGTCGGCAAGGGAGTACACAGTTTTACCCTGGATCCCAGCTTGGGCGAGTTCATCCTCTCCAAGAGCGACCTTCGCATTCCCGAACGCGGCTCCGTCTACAGCCTTAACGAGGGCTACTTCTGTCAGTGGAGCGAAGGGATCCAGAACTATGTCCGCTATGTCCACCGCCGCGATGGCTACACCGCCCGCTACAGCGGCGCTCTGGTGGCGGATTTTCACCGCATCCTGTTGCAGGGAGGAGTGTATCTCTACCCTGGCACCCGGCAAAAACCAGAGGGCAAGCTGCGGCTGATGTACGAGGCCAACCCGCTGGCGTTTTTGGCTGAGCAGGCGGGAGGCGTAGCCACCACCGGCACCGAGGCCATCCTGGACATCGTGCCCCAATCCCTGCACCAACGAGTGCCTTTGATTATCGGCAGCCGCAAGAATGTGGAAGAAGTGTTGCGCTGCCTGGAAGGGTCGTTGACCCCCTAGCCACCCTTCCCAACCCCGCCCACCCAAGCTGAGCCGACCCTATGGCAACCCTGACTGAAAACCCCTTGCGCGTTGGCCTCAACCAAGAGCGCATTCCGGATCCTTGTATTTTGGTGCAGTTTGGTGCTTCCGGAGATCTGGCCGCCCGCAAGCTGATCCCGGCCTACTACCGGCTATTCGTGCAGCGACGGCTGCCGCCGGAGTTTACCCTGGTGGGGGTGGCCCGGCGCGACTGGAGCCACGAGGTCTATCGGGACAAGATGCGGGCGGCCCTGGAAGAATTTGCCCCCCAAGATCTGGGGCCAGAAGCCCTCTGGCAGGACTTCGCCAGCCGCCTGTTCTATTGTCGCCTCGATATCGGAGAGGCCGAGGGCTACCTGCGTCTCAAGCAACTCCTCGGCCAACTGGATGAGGAGCGGGGCACCCGCGGCAACCGGGTGTTTTATCTGGCGGTGGCGCCGGACTTCTATGCCCAGGCCCTCCAGCAGTTGGGGGCAGCGGGGATGCTGGCGGATCCAACCAGGACGCGGGTGGTGATCGAAAAGCCCTTCGGCCACGACCTCACCTCGGCCCAGGAGCTGAACCGCCTTGTGCAGCGCATCTGTCAGGAAGAGCAGGTCTACCGCATCGACCACTACCTGGGCAAAGAGACGGTGCAAAACCTGCTGGTCTTCCGCTTTGCAAACGCCATCTTTGAGCCTCTCTGGAACCGCAACTACATCGACCACGTGCAGATTACGGTAGCGGAAACGGTGGGGGTGGAGGACCGGGCCGGCTACTACGACGCTGCCGGCGCTCTGCGGGACATGGTGCAAAACCACCTGATGCAGATCTATTGCCTGACTGCCATGGAGCCGCCCGTCTCCTTGCGCAGCGACGGCGTGCGCAATGAAAAGACCAAAGTGCTGCAGGCCACCCGTCTGGCCGACACTCGCAACGTGGCAGCCGCAGCGGTGCGGGCCCAGTATGGTCCCGGCTGGATTGGCGGCAAGCCGGTGCCAGGCTATCGCCAAGAGCCCAATGTTAACCCCAACTCGCAAACCCCCACCTACGTTGCCCTGAAACTGGAATGCGACACCTGGCGGTGGCAGGGGGTGCCCTTTTACCTGCGCACCGGCAAGCGCCTAGCCAAGAAGGTCTCCGAGGTGGCCATCTACTTTAAGCAGGTGCCGCTATCTCTTTTTCCTTCGGCAGCGCGGGAGGTGAGCCCCAACATCCTGGTGCTGCGCATCCAGCCCAACGAGGGCATCTCCTTGCGCTTTGAGGCCAAGATGCCGGGGCCGGAGATCCGCACCCGCTCGGTGGAAATGGATTTTCGCTACGGGACAGCCTTTGGGTCAACCACGCCAGATGCCTACGAGCGCCTACTGTTGGACTGCCTGCTGGGGGATCCCACCCTGTTCACCCGCGCTGACGAGGTGGAAGCCGCCTGGCGGGTGGTGACGCCGGTTTTATCGGCCTGGGAAGCCCAGCCCGGCGGCAATGGCAGCAGCGTTGCGCCGCCGCTGTACACCTACGAAGCCGGCACCTGGGGGCCGAAGGCCGCCGAAGACCTGCTGGCCCAGTCGGGGCGGCGGTGGCGACGCCTCTAGTTTGTTTCAATCGCTGCCTTTACCCCCAGCCCCTCTTCCTCAGGGAGGGGGGAGTTGGAGGCCGCCGACACGTTCGCGACAGCGTTGGATAGCAATATGGTTGAAACCAGTCCTGGCAGGAAGGATCCCCGCTTGCTGCAGCTAACATGGGCATGGCCTGTTTTTGCGTGGGTGTCATGCCGCCACTGTTATTCCGGTTGTCTGTCCGGTTTTTGCTAACCTTGCCGCTGGGCCTCGCCATGGTGTTGGGGAGAGGGAAATGGGATCCCGCTCGAGCCCAGGTGTTGCTGCGTGTTCCCCTGCCCAATGGGGAGTTGATGCGGGCGCAGGGGCTGCAACTGGCCACGGACGCGCTGCGGCTGGCCCAGTTTGGCCAGACGGAAGAGGCGCTGCGCCGCCTGCAACTGGCGGTGGCCATGGTGCCCACCTCTTCCGAGCTGCTCTACGTTTTGGGCAACGTCCACCTGGAGCTAGGAGACTATGGCCAAGCCATCCAAGCGCTGCAAAAGGCCCGCGCCCTGGCTCCCGACGACGCCGACATTCTCTACTCGCTGGGATCTGCTTACTTGCGGCAGGGCAGCTATTTTGCCGCCGCTGAAACCCTGGAACGGGCTGTTGCCTTGCAGCCAGATAGCCCCAACGCCCGCTTTCAACTGGGCAATGCCTACCTCATGCTCGACCAATGGGATCGCGCCCGGCAGGAGTATGAGAAAACCTTGGAGTTGGATCCCGCCTATTGGCCGGCCATGAACAACATCGGCCTGGTGGACTATGAACAAGGGGATCTGGAGGCGGCCATCGAGCGCTGGGAACGCACCATCGAGATGAACGACGCGGTGGCAGAGCCCTACCTAGCCCTGGCTACGGCCCTCTACGTTCGCGGCGAAACCGAACGGGCGGAAGAACTGGGGGCCAAGGCCATGCGCCTGGATCCCAGCTATGCCCGGCTAGAGGTGCTGCGGGAGAACCTGTGGCGGGAGAACCTGCTGCGGGATGTGCAAATCCTCCTGCGCACCCGTCCTGTTGCAGAGGCTCTGCAGCAAGCCGCCATCGAGCAGTTCAACCAGCAGATGGGCCTTGGGAAAGAGTAGGCTCAGGAGCTGCCCAGAATAGCTTGAGCCTGCGAGGCCCTCTGTCCCTGAAGGGCCTCGACCTTGGCCCGGATGCGCTCGGCAATGCCGACGCTGTTCAGGCCCAGTTCCGCCAGCGATTCTTCAGGAGTGGCGTGCTCCACCCACACATCCGGCACCCCCAGGCGCAACAGCGGCACTCGGATATCGGCATCCAGGAGAGCTTCCCCCACTGCCGAGCCAAACCCGCCCATGAGGCAGCCTTCTTCCACCGTCACCACCAGGCGGCTCTGTTGGGCCAGGGGCAGGATCAGCTCGGTATCCAGAGGCTTGGCAAAGCGGGCATTGACTACCGTCGTGGAGATGCCGTGTTCCTTGAGGATCTCCGCTGCCTGCAAACTGGGATGCACCATCGACCCATAGGCTAGGATCAGGACCTCGCCGCCGCTGCGCAGCACCTCTGCTTTGCCGATGGGAATGGGCTCCCACCCCTCTTCGGCCAGAGGCACCCCCACGCCAGCTCCGCGCGGGTAACGCATGGCGATGGGGCCCTTTGTGTACTGGATCCCGGTCACCACCATGCGCTGCAGCTCCGCCTCGTCTTTGGGGGCCATCAGCACCATCTCGGGAATGCAGCGCAGATAGGCAATGTCGTACATGCCCTGGTGGGTGGGGCCGTCCGCTCCCACCACCCCTGCCCGATCCAAGCAGAAAAAGACCGGCAGCTTTTGAATGCAGACATCGTGGATGATCTGGTCGTAGGCCCGCTGCAGGAAGGTGGAATAGATGGCCACCACCGGTCGCATCCCCTCGCAGGCCATGCCAGCAGCCAAAGTAACAGCGTGCTGCTCGGCAATCCCCACATCCACGAACTGATCCGGCAGTTTTTCTTTGAGCTTGTCTAGGCCGGTGCCGGTGTCCATAGCCGCCGTGATGCCAATGATGCGGGGATCCCGCTCCGCCAGTTTACAAAGAGTGTGGCCGAAGACCTTGCTATAGCTAGGGGGAGTGGGTTTGGTAGGAGGATAGGGTTTGCCGGTGGCTAGGTCGAAGCGGGATTGGGCGTGATAGCTTACCTGCTCAGCCTCTGCCGGTGGGTAGCCCTTGCCCTTGACCGTAGCCACGTGCACCAGCACCGGCCCAGAGATGCCGTGGGCCAGCTCAAAAGCATCCAACAATTCCGCCAGGTTGTGCCCGTCCACCGGCCCTACGTAGGTAAAGCCCAGCTCCTCAAAGATGATGCCGGCCTTGTTGTTCTGCACGGCAGTAACCAGCTTCACCGTCTCCTTGAGACGGTCGATTTCCGGGCTGAGGCTGGAGCCAACTAGAGGTAGGTTCTTTAGCTGCTCCTCCAGGCTGTCGGCCAAAAACTGCACCGGTGGGCTGAGGCGCAGGCGGTTTAAATAGCGCGGGATCGCCCCCACATTGGGGGAAATCGACATGCCGTTGTCGTTGAGAATCACCATCAAGTTGGTCTTGGGCAGGTGCCCGGCGTGGTTGATGGCTTCATAGGCCATGCCCCCAGTCAGGGCGCCATCCCCGATGATGGCCACCACCTTGAAGTTTTCTCCCCGCCGATCCCGAGCGATGGCCATGCCCAGGGCTGCCGAGATGCTGGTGGAGGCGTGCCCGGCCCCAAAGTGGTCGAAGCGGCTCTCACTCCGCTTGAGGTAGCCGGAAATCCCTCCTTTCTGGCGAATGGTATGGAAGTTGTGGTAGCGGCCAGTAAGCATTTTGTGGGCATAGGCTTGGTGGCCCACATCCCAAATCACCTTGTCGCGATCCAGGTCGAGGGTTTTGTAGAGCGCCAAGGTCAGCTCCACCACGCCCAGCCCCGGCCCCAGGTGACAGCCGACTGGAGAGTTGGCAGCCGTTTGCAAGTGCTTTTCGCGAATCTGGCGGGCTAGGCTGCGCAACTGGCTGAGGCTGAGGTTGCGGAGCTGGTTGGGGTGAGTGATCTCACTCAGGTGCATAGGGGACTTGTCCTTCCGGTGTAATCTCACTGTGACATACTCCCGCACTCATGCTGACGTATAGAGTGCGGGCTTCTCGCTTCGTCGGGGAGCTTCTGCAAGAACCCTCTGCGTTCGGCTTTGCCGTGCCGTTAGGGATGCAGACATGGAATGCCCTACCGCGTAGTTGCACCAGGTTCCGGCAACGCCGTTTTCTACAACTAGATCCATTTTATTGTTGCGAGTCTGCGACGGGGGTATCTGGCACTGACTGCCTCTCGACAGTACAGTGCGGGGCTGATCTACCCCCGAACCCCCTTCAGCTAAATCATTTTCTGGGCGGGTTTTGTTGCCATCCCCTGCGGAACTTCGGAAAACATCGGGATCCCCTGGTCCAAGGGCAGTGAGATCCTGAGAGGGAGCACCAAGGAGCTCATGCAGGGGTTAGCATCGCACAAGGCCCTCGGCTGCTCTGGACTTGAGGCCGACGGCCTGCTGTCGCGATCGGTTTCTGCCTTTTTGTGAACCATGAAAATTGCCGCCAACATCACTCAGCTCATCGGTCGTACCCCTCTTGTGCGGCTAAACCGGATCCCTCAATCCGAAGGGTGTCTGGCTGAGATCGTCGTGAAATTGGAGAGCTTTAACCCTGCCGCCTCGGTGAAAGATCGCATTGCCGTGAGCATGATCGAGGCTGCCGAACGAGCTGGCTTGATCACCCCCGGCAAGACCATCTTGGTGGAGCCCACCTCTGGCAATACCGGCATTGGCCTGGCCATGGCTGCTGCTGCCAAGGGTTACCGGCTGATCATCGTTATGCCTGAGAGCATGAGCCTGGAGCGGCGGCGGCTGCTGAAGGCTTACGGAGCAGAGGTGCACCTGGCCAGCAGCGCCGGCGGCATGGGGGAGGCCATCTGGAAGGCCGAAGAGATCGTGCGCCGCACCCCCAATGCCTATATGCTGGGCCAATTCACCAATCCGGCCAACCCTCAAATCCACGCCCGCACCACTGGCCCGGAGATCTGGGAGGATACCGATGGCCAGGTGGACATCTTGGTGGCGGGGGTGGGTACCGGCGGCACCATCACAGGGGCAGGCGGCTTCCTCAAAAGCCAAAAACCCTCCATTCGACTGGTGGCCGTCGAGCCCAAGGCCAGTGCTGTTTTAAGTGGAGGGCGGCCCGGTTTTCACCGCATCGAGGGCATCGGGGCGGGGTTTGTGCCGGAGGTGTTGCGGCGCGACCTGCTGGACGAGGTAATTGCGGTAGATGACGAGGAGAGCATGGTCTACAGCCGCCGCCTGGCCAAAGAAGAAGGGATCCTCTCCGGCATCTCCACCGGGGCAGCCCTGGCTGCCGCTATCCAGGTGGGGCGGCGACCGGAAAACGCCGGCAAGCTGATCGTGATGATCCAGCCCAGCTTTGGCGAGCGCTACCTGAGCACGCCCCTCTTCCGCAACCTGGAGCGGGAGGAGGCCGACGCCGGGATCCTGCAGGCCAACCCAACCTAGGCCAACAATTCCGACAATCCATCCGACGTTCAAAATTCGCCGGCCAGGGCTGCCACACAGCGCTCGCACAGCTCTGGGTGTTCGGCAAACTCGCCCACCCGGGTGGAATAGTTCCAGCAGCGCACGCATTTTTTCCCCTCCGCTGGCTGAACGGCAACCTGTAGATCCTCCTCTCCAGGGCCGGCCTTGACCAACTCGACTTGGGAAGTGATAAACAGGTAGCGCAGCTCGGCTGCCCGCTCCTCCAGCAGGGCATGTAGGTGGGGATCCGCCACCTTGAGGATGAGTTTGGCCTCGGTGGAAGCGCCGATGACCTTGTCGGTGCGGGCCTGCTCCAGGGCCTTGTTCACCTCCTGCCGCACCGCCCGCAGCTTTTCCCAGGTGGCGGCCAACTGGGGATCCCGCCACTGCTCCGGCAGCCGCATCCAGCCCCCTTCGAACACCGAGCGGGTGGGCTTGGGGTAGGGCAGGTAGCTCCAGATCTCTTCGGCTAGGTGGGAGAGCACGGGGGCAATGGCCTTGGCCAAGTTCTCCAGCACCAGCGACAGCACCGTCTGGCACTGCCGCCGCCGCAGGCTGCGGGCGTGGCTGATGTAGAGGCGATCCTTGCCGATATCCAAGTAGAAATTGGAGAGATCCACCACACAGAAGTTTTGAACCGCTTGGAAAAAGCGGTAGAACTGGTAGTTTTCAAACGATTCGGTGATCTCCGCTCCCACCTCCTGCAGGCGGTGCAGGATGTAGCGATCCAACTCCGTCAACGCTTCAAAAGGAACAGCATCCTGCGCCGGGTTGAAGTCGTAGAGGTTGCTCAGCAAAAAGCGGGCCGTGTTGCGGATCTTGCGGTAGACATCCGCCATCTGCCCCAGAATGGTCTTGCCTATCGGCACATCGCCGGAGTAGTCGACGCTGGAGACCCACAGCCGCAGCACATCGGCCCCGTAGGCGGGATCCGTCTGCGGATTGCTGCCGCCGTTGATGAGCAGCAGGGGATCGATGACGTTGCCCAGGGACTTGCTCATCTTCTGGCCCTTTTCGTCCAGCACAAAGCCGTGGGTGAGCACCGCCTTGTAAGGGGCCTGGCCGTTGACGGCCACGGAAGTCAGCAAGCTGGACTGGAACCAACCCCGGTGCTGGTCGGAACCCTCCAGGTAGAGATCCACGGGGTAGCCCAACCCGCGCGCCTGGGCCACCGCCGCCCAGGAGGAGCCAGAGTCAAACCAGACATCCATGGTGTCTGTGCCCTTGCGGTAGGTGCGGCCATGGCGGCGGTACTGCTCCGGCAGCAGCTCTTCCACCGGGCGCTTCCACCAGGCGTCGGATCCCTCTTGGGCGAAGATGGCCTTGATGTGGTCGATAGTTTCGGCTGTGAGCAGCACCTCGCCGGTCTCCTCGTCGTAAAAGACGGGGATGGGCACGCCCCAGGCCCGCTGGCGGGAGATACACCAGTCGGAGCGCTCCTTGACCATGGCGGTGATGCGGTTTTCCCCTTCCGGCGGGATCCACTTCACGGTTTTGATGGCCTGCAGAGCCAGCTCCCGGAAGCCGGCTACAGAGGCAAACCACTGCTCGGTGGCCCGGAAGATGGTTGGTTCTTTGGTGCGCCAGTCGTAGGGGTATTTGTGGTTGTAGGGTTCTTCCTTGAGCAGGGCGCCGACAGCCCGCAAAGCCTTAATGACAGCTAGGTTGCCACTGGTTTCTGGTTCTTTGGAGAGCACATCTAGCCCGACAAACTGGGATCCGGCCTCGGCGGTGAATCTCCCCTGCTCATCCACAGGGCTGAGGATGGGCAGGCCGTATTTTTGGCCGGTCTTGAAGTCCTCTTCCCCATGCCCCGGCGCCGTGTGGACAATGCCGGTGCCGGACTCGGTGGTAACATAGTCCCCCAGCACACAGAGGCTGCTGCGGTCGAAGAGGGGGTGGCGTCCCTGGCAGTACTCCAGGGCGGATCCCGGCAGGGTGGCCTTGACCTCTAAGGGGGTCTCCAGGACTTTCTCCAGCCGCTGCCGCAAATCGGCGGCAATCAGTAGTAGGCCGAAGCGGGGAGACTCCACCACCGCATAGGTAAGCTTGGGATTGAAACAGAGAGCCAAGTTGGCCGGGATCGTCCACGGGGTAGTCGTCCAGATGGCCGCCCGCAGGCCTGGCAAGAAGGGCTCCAAAATCGGCTGCGCCGCCGGGCTGAGGCTCTGCAGAGGAAAAGCTACGTAGATGCTGGGGGAGATGTGGTTGTCGGGATATTCCAGCTCCGCTTCCGCCAGGGCTGTCTGGGAGCTGGGGCTCCAGTGGACGGGCTTGAGGCCGCGGTAGATGTAGCCTTTAAGGGCCATCTGGCCAAACACCTCGATCTGGGCCGCCTCGTACTCCGGCGATAGGGTCAGGTAGGGCCGATCCCAATCTCCCCATACCCCCAGCCGCTGAAAACTGGCCCGCTGCACGTTGACGTAGTGCAAGGCGTACTCTCTGGCCTTTTGCCGCAGTTGTAGGGGGGTGAGGCTCTGCCGCTCCTGGGGGGAGAGGCTTTGCAACACCTTCAGCTCGATGGGCAGACCGTGGCAATCCCAGCCGGGCACATAGCGCACCTTGCGCCCCTGCAGGAGGTGGTACTTGTTGATGATGTCCTTGAGGATCTTGTTGAGGGTGGTGCCCATGTGGATGTCGCCATTGGCATAGGGCGGCCCATCGTGCAGCACAAAGGGATCCCCAGGATTGTTCTCCGACAGACGCTGATAGATTTGCTCTTCCTGCCAAAAGGCTTGGATGGCGGGCTCCCTCTTGGCAGCCTCCGCCCGCATGGGAAACTGGGTTTGCGGCAGGTTGAGGGTACTTTTGTAGTCCACGGCAACTTGAGCAGGCTAAAGGGCGTCCTTCTATCCTACGCCGTTGCCTCGTTCTCAGTCTCCTTGGCCTGAGGGGAAGGGATCCGGCCCGCCACCTTGGTAAAGATTTGTGCTAGCCTCAGGATGTCGTTGAGTAAGGGAGGTTCCAGCGGATGCCAGATAGTAGTTGTTGTAAGGGTCGTCAAGTTGGGTTCAGCCGGCTGTGCGCCGGGGCTGTTCTCTAACGGCCTGAACTCAGATCCTTAGCTTGCTGAGGAGTCTTCGCGTTCTGGCTCGCTTGGAGTTCCTCCCGGCAGTCAGGTTCCAGTTGAAGGCCCGCTAGACCGCTCTCTCCTGGACCGCCTGTTTTGCCTGGGTGGTGGGGGAGAG
Organism: Synechococcus sp. 60AY4M2; assembly: GCF_002760375.1. NCBI lineage: Bacteria > Bacillati > Cyanobacteriota > Cyanophyceae > Synechococcales > Synechococcaceae > Synechococcus > Synechococcus sp. 60AY4M2. The sequence continues at coordinate 3,087,478 of NZ_AUMZ01000001.1, read as the reverse complement.
CGGATAGTTTTTCTGCAAGTTTTCGACGACCGCCGGGGCTTGGAGTCGAGCAGAAATCTTCCGAGGGCTTCCAGACCTCTCAAATCTCAGCTTCGCCCAAAAGATCTCAACAACTACCCAGGTCAAGAGTCCTTAAGGGCTGTCGATCCCTCAGGGTTGAATGACGAGGCGCCGGCTTTCGACAACAAGGCCACTCTGGTTGACTAGCATCACCGAGAGCCAGCGGGCGCCAGCTTCTGGCGGCGCATCTGCCTGCAGGAAGAGCCCGCCCGCCTGCAGAGGTTCAAGGGCAAACGAAGTTAGATCTAAGTAGCCGGCCGCAGCCACGGGCTGCTCCTCGACGGCGCCCAACAGCAAAGATTGGGCGAGGGGCTCGGCCACAATGGCCTGCAGCGAGTAGGGGGATCCCGGCTTGACCACCTCCGGCAACCTGAAGGTGACGGTGGGGGGCGCCGAGCCGGAGGTGAGGGTGCTGGCCTCCCGCAGCACTTCCTGCTCCACCAACAGCAGTTGCTCCGGCTTGGCCGCATTCGGGCGGTAGCGGTTGCGCACCAGGGCAGAGGCCTGCACCTGAAACTCCCCCCGCGCTGAAGATTGGGATCCCTGCACTTGGCTGGCGATCTCGGCCACGATCTCAGGGCCTAGCCGCCGCCAAGAGAGAATTTCCGCTGCGTAGGTCAGCTGGGGATGGGCCTCCCACAGCTTGCGAATGGCCCTTTCCACCCCCTGCCGATCCAGGCCGTCGCGGTGGCGGAAGTCGGGGCTATAGCCGGCCATCACCTCCTCCAGATCCCGCCGGTTGGCGGCCTCTATTTGCTCTTGCAGCCACTTCACCAAGGGAGCCGGTGCCGGGGCGGAGACCTGTTTTTGGATCCCGCTTTCCAGAGGCAAGGGGGCAGCCTGGGCCGCTGCCTTGCTGGGCAAAGGGATCCCCCAGCTCAAAGTCAGAGCAAGGAACCCAAGCAGTTGGGAAAGGGTGGATTGGAAGCTCAAACTGGGGGCCTCCGGCGGCAAATCTGCCTTTCTTTAGTTTAGCTTGCTGAGGATCGAGGTTTTGAGGTTTGGCGTTGCCTCACTGGAGTGGGCCTGGGTTTATCCTGGGAGCTGGGTTCTCGGCGAGGTGTGCATGGCGTCCCACCACTCCCCTGCTTTCTTAGCTTTGGTCAACGAGGCCAAAAGCCGCATCCAAGAGCTGACAGTCGAGCAAGTCAGGCAGAAACAACTGCAAGGGGATCCCTTTTATTTGGTCGACGTGCGGGAAGAGTCGGAGTGGCAGGCCGGCCACATCGTCGGCGCCATTCACCTCAGCAAAGGCATTATCGAGCGGGACATCGAGAAGGTGATCCCAGACAAAGAAGCCGAGATTGTCCTCTATTGTGGCGGCGGCTTTCGTTCGGCGCTGGCAGCCGATAACCTGCAAAAGATGGGCTACCGCCGCGTGATCTCCATGGACGGCGGGATCCGCGCTTGGCGAGAGGCCGGCTTTCCCGAATCTCAGCCCTCACCCCCAGCCCCTCTCCCAGAGGGAGAGGGGAGTTAGAGCGGTGCGTTCGCAACCGCGTCGCCTAGCAATAACGCAGAAGCCCTTGGCTACTGCTTCGCAGTTGACCAGCGGCCTAGGTAGCCGGTTCCTCTCTTCCCATCTGCTTTCCCAAGGTAAAGAGAACTATATTGGTCTCTAAGGTCATCGGCCCAGATCTCCCTCTCATCCCCACCATGCTCCAAACCCTGCCCCGCCTGGATATTGCCACTCGTTTGCAGCAGTTGCGCCAGCTTTTGCAGGAACAAAATCTCGATGGCTTTTGGGTGCCCTCGGCTGATGAGCACCTCAATGAGTATTTGCTGGAATATCGCAAGCGGCGGCAGTGGATCACGGGCTTTACCGGCTCGGTGGGCGATGCCCTAATCAGCCAAGACCGCGCCTGGCTGTGGGTGGATCCCCGCTACCACGAGCAGGCGGAGCGGGAGGTGGATCCCAACCTGTTTACGGTGATCAAAGGCGGCCTGCCGGATCAGCCCAGCCTGATGGAGATCGTGGAAGAGCTGGGATCCGGCTTTCGCCTGGGGGTGGATCCTTTTACGGTGTCGGTGGCCACCTACCGCCAGTTGCAAGCCCACGCCCAAGCCGGAGGAGTGCTGCTGGTGCCGGTTAGCGAAAACCCACTGGACAAGCTGGCCAAGGAATCTAGCCAAGCCCTCTTGGAGCAACCCATCTACCCTGTCCCTGCCCAGCTCTGCGGAGCCCCCCCCAGCGACAAGCTGGCCCAGGTGCGCCAGGAGATGCGCCGCAAGCGGGTGGGACTGTTGCCCCTAACCAAACTGGATCAGGTAGCTTGGCTGTTTAACCTGCGCGGCTCCGACATTCCCTACAACCCGGTCTTCCGCGCCTATGCGCTAGTTGCCCTGGAGAGGGTTGCCCTGTTTACTGATCTGGAGCGCCTCACTCCCTCCGCAAAGCAAGTGCTGGCTGAGGCAGGGGTAGAGCTCTGGCCCTACGAGGCCTACCGGGAACAACTGCCCCAGTGGGCCGAGCGCTACGGGCCAGTGGGAGTAGATCCCAAGCAGACTACCCAGGGCACGCAAGAGCTGCTGCGGGGGGCAACCTGTCGCGAGTTGGATCACCCCGTGGATCTCCTCAAGGCGGTCAAAAACCCCACCGAGCTGGAGCAGATGCGCCTGGCCAACCGCAAAGCCAGCCGGGCCAAGATCCGCACCCTGGCCTGGATTGACCGGCAAATCCAAGCAGGGATCCCCATCAGCGAAGCCGATGTGGCCGCTGTTATGGAGGCCCACTACCGCGAGGAAGGGGATTGGGTGGGCCTGAGCTTCAACACCATTGCCGGGGCCGGCGCCAACAGCTCCATCGTCCACTACGGCACCCCCGATCCCCAGAAGTTCTTGCAGACAGGCGAGTTGTTTCTGTTGGATTCCGGATCCCACTACCTGGGGGGCACGACCGACGCTACCCGCACCCTCTGGATTGGCCCGCAACCGGCGGATCCCCTGTGCCGGCGGCGCTACACCGAGGTGCTCAAAGCCCACATTCACTGCGCCCGTCAGATCTTCCCCCCCGATACCTACGGCGTCTCCTTGGATGGCATTGCCCGTTCCAGCCTTTGGCAAGCGGGGCTGGACTACGGCCACGGTACCGGCCACGGTGTCGGCGCCTTTTTGAACGTCCACGAGGGGCCCAACGGGATCCACCGCCGCGCCAGCACCCCCCTCAAGGTAGGCATGATCACCAGTATCGAGCCGGGCTACTACCAGCCGGGCTGGGGTGGAATTCGCCTAGAGAACCTCTACGAAGTGATTGCAATTCCGGAGCCAGAGGGCTGGATGGGCTTTCGCTCCCTGACTTGGATCCCTTTCGATAGGCGGCTGATCGATTGGGATCTCTTGGACGAGGCACAGCGGGCTTGGCTTGAGGAGTATCACCGCCAGGTCTACGCCATTCACCACGCCACCTTGTCAGAACAAGATGCCGCCTGGTTAAAACGCGCCTGCGGCCTCGCCGAGTGAGACTGCCCCTGGCCAGCCCCTTCCCAGCTCGCTCAGGGCCCCAGAACCCCGACCGCCAGCGGCACCTCTAGCGACAAGGGATCCCGCCATGAACCCGACAACCCAACATCGGCTCATCCTCAAAATTGTGGCCGGCTCCGCCTGGGCCGATGGGCACCTAGAGCCGCAGGAGTTGGCCTATCTGAGATCCCTGCTGCGCCGCTATGGTTTGGAGCACGATGCCGAGCTGCGAGAGCTGATCCAAGAGCCCATTCCGATGGCGCAAACGGAGCGCTGGATGGCCGATTATCTCGCCCAGGCCACCGAAACCGAGCGCCTACAACTTCTGGGGGCAATCGGCAACCTGATGATGGCCGACAACGCCGTTTCTCCGGAAGAGCACGACCTTTTGGATGACTACTACACCCTAATGGCAGGGATCCCGCCTCGCCCAGAATCGGCACCCCATCTGGTGAAGGGCGTGGGGCAGTTTTTCCGGCGCCTGGTCAAGGCTGTAAGGGGGGACATTGCTTAATCAATTCTTAGCTGAAAAATAGGGTTCTCATAACCTGTACGAGGTGCAATCTACTTCTGGAATAGACATAAGTTTGGAAAAGTTAAAAACTTGCTCTGAATTCTATAATTCTATAAAACGGCTAGATTTCATGGATAAATAGAAGGGGCTGTGCTAGACTGAAGCCATCGCTGGGGACAGGGCTATGGCTGAGCGTTATAGACAGGTAGAGCGGGTTGGGTTTGGCTCGCGGCTGGCCAGTTCTTTTGTATCAGTGTTTGTTGAATTGTTTTGGGATCGTTCTGGCTTTTGTTTTGGAATGAGGGGCGGGTCAACCTTGCCCAAGTGGCAACTGGGGCCATTGAAATCAGTCCATTGGGCTCGCCCTCTGCGCCTCTTGGAAGCTTAGTATCGCTCACAGGCCCAATTACCAGCAATGAGCTTTTGGGCGATAATCTCTTCCTGCGGCCAGGGCCGTATATTGCCGTCAGGCGCAAGGCGGAAATGTATGCTTGGGAAGAGGAAAAAGAAACTCGCACTCAAGAGGAGTTTGGCGGATAGGAAGTCAGAGAGACAATCTATACTTACACCAAAGTCTGGACGGAAAACCCCGAAGATTCAAGCCGGTTTTATCGCAGCAGTGAGCACGTCAACCCACCGATGGCTTTTTCCAGCCAACTCTTTCGAGTCAGCCAGGCTCAAATTGGGAATTACCGAATTGGAATGCAAGATTTGCAGATCGAAACTCCCTACGCTGTTCCTCTGGAGCCCCAAACGTTGATCCTGGGGATCCCAGCTAGGGTGGAAGGCTCTTATGTTTTCAAGGGGCGGGGAACCCTGGCCAATCCACAAATTGGCGATATGCGAACTTCGTACACTGCCTTGTACAGCGGAACTCAAGTAACTGTCTTTGGTCGTTTGGCCACCCCTAACAGCCTAGAGAGCTACCTGGGGCCGCGCAGCATTCGATTTTATCGGCTATTTGCCAGCGATCGATTTGCAGCCATTGAGCGTCTTGCTGCCGAACACAATGCCCTGACTTGGATCCTGCGCTTTGTGGGATTCTTGATGATGTGGATCGGGGCCGACTCTTTCTTCGTCCCCCTTCATACGATGCTCAGCATCTTTCCTTTTCTAAGCGGCCTGGGGCGATCTATGACGAGAGTGGTCACCTTTTTCATAGCCTTGGTTTTAACAGGGACGACTATTTTAGTCTCATCGATAGTGCATAATCCGGTGGCGCTGCTCCTCTGTTTGGGTGTGGCGGGAGTTTTCATCCTCAACGTGCTGGGGCGACGTCCCAGACGGCAAGTGGCAGGTTTTTAAGAGTTCCTCTGCCGGCACAGCAAAGAGCTTGCAGCGCTGCTGCATCCATTCAAATATGGCTGCTCCGAAGAGCAGCGAAATAGCTTGTCTCGATTCCTCTTACTTTCCCCTCACCCCCAACTTCTCTCCCGAAGGACAAAAGGAGCTGGGGATCAAGGCAAACGGTTTCAACGCAATTTGGAGCGACCAACCTACTAATCCCCGAAGGTTAAGAGCCGCTTTGTGGCTGCCCTAGCAGATTCTTTTTCCTATATTGATCGTTGGCCCATGAGTTTGTACAGTTGCTCTCCGAGGATCTGGATGCCGCTGAGGATGCGCTCTTCCGGTTGGTAGCTGAAGGCGAGGCGCAGGGCGTGATCCCCTTGGCCATCAGCAAAGCAGTGGGTACCCGGCAAGAAAGTTACCCCCAGCGCTCGGGTGGCCGACAGCAAGGTGTTGGCACTCAGGGGAGGGGGCAGCTCGCACCAGATAAAGAATCCACCCCCAGGGGCCTCCACCTTGACTTCAGGGGGAAAACATTGAGCGATGGCCTCCAACATCAGGTGGCACTTTTCTCGGTAACGGCGGATCAAAAGCTGAATGTGGCTCTCTAGGCGGCCTTCCCCGCAGTATCGGGCCACCACCCGGCCCAAAAAAGGCCCCAGGGATCCCTCGCTGCGAAACATCTCCAAGCGGCGGATGATCTCGGGATGGCCACAGGCCCAGCCCACCCGCACCCCCGGCGCCACAATCTTGGAAAAGGTGCCCACGTGCAGAACCCAGCCCTCTTTATCCAGCGCGGCCAAACTGGGCAAGGGATCCCCGACAAAGCGCAGGTCGTAGTAGGCCTCGTCCTCCACCACCACCACGCCGTATTCAGCCGCCAACTGCAGCAGCTTCTGCCGCCGCGGCCAAGAGAGGGTGCAGCCCCTAGGGTTGTGAAAGGTGGGAATGGTGTAGATAAAGCGGGGTGGGATCCCTTGGCGGGCTAGCTCGCGCAACACCTCTTCCAGGCGATCCACCACCATGCCCTCCCCATCCACCGGGATCGAGATCAGACGCGCCCCTGCCGCCGCAAAACGGCTGACCGCCCCCATGAAGGTGGGCCCCTCCACGATCACCACATCCCCCGGCTCCACAAAGACCTGGGGCAAGAGGCCAAGGATCTGCCCAGAGCCATAGCCGATCAAGAGGTTTTCCGGCTGCGCCTCCACCCCTCTGGCCCGCATCAACTGCTGCACCACCTCGATCAACCCGGCAAAGGTGCCGCCGTAATTGAGGGCAGCATCCCCATCTTCCGCCAACACCTCCGCTGTCGCCCGCGCCAGGTCGGCCTTGGGAAACAACCGCGGATCCGCCAGGCCAAAGGTAAAACTGGTTACTACCGGCACCGCCCCAGCGATCTCCGCGCCAACAGGAGGCGGGATCACCGCCTGGGCCCGCCGGGCGAACAGGGTCTCTAAGAGGGGCCGCATCCGAATCTTCAAGGCAGGAGAAGAACTCAGGCCAACGCTTGCCACGATAACAAGAACGAGCTGGCTAAGAGCAGGGATCCCAAAAACTGTCGCCAGCCCCGGCAGGGGATCTCCGCCAAGACGCCACCGGCACTCAGGCACAAAAAGGGCAGGGCCACCAGGCCCCAACGGGCGCTTTGCTGCAACAGGTTCATCTGGGGATCCCAAAGCCAAGCTGCTAGCACCCCCATCCACAGGACATGGCCCAAACCAGCCAAGCTGAGCAGGGTTTGTTGGCGTTCCGCCCAGGGCCAACCCAGCCGCACCAAGGCCAGCCCCAAGGGCAACATCAAGGTGGCCAGAACAGCCAGGCCGCTTTGGCTGGTGAGCGAATAGGACACCGTCGCCGTAGGAAAGCGCTCTGTCCCGGTGAAGGGATCGGCGGGCAGCTCGACCCGCAGCAACCAGGAGAGGCCAATCACCAGCAGCAGCCAGAGTAGCCCTTGCAACCGCTGCCGCGGCCAGTGTTGGCTAGTCCATAGCGCCCCCCAGAGCAGGGCCAAGAGCCAAACTTTGTAGCTCAAGGCACAGGCCAGCGCCAAACCCCCCCAGCGCAGGCGGGATCCCGGTCCAACACCGCTGCTGACCAACAAGACCAGGCTGGCCAAGATCTCGTTGCCCGGCTCCAAACCCTGGGTCAGCACCCAGGGGCTGAGTCCCCACAGGCCAGCGCTCCAGAAATTGCCCCAGCTCCAGCACAACAGCAGGATTACCAGGCAGGCCAGGGCCGAGACAGCTCGCAGGATCCCTTCGGGGGGGATCCCGGTTCCCTCAGCCAGCCAGGGCAGTAGCCCGTTTGCAATTGAATGGTAGAGAGGCAGTTCCGCTTGGACAGGGGGCAGGGATCCCTCAGGGCCACTGATGGGCACAGCGCGCCACCACAGCATCTGAGCCGGTTGCCCCACAAAGCGGAGCCGCTGACCCAGCAGCAACCCGATCCCTCCCCACAGCAGCCAGTGGCTCACCCAACTGAGCCCGTCTGGGCGGTGGTGCCGACGTTTGTCCGCCCTGGACAGGCTCAGTTGAGGAAAAGAGGGACGAGACAGCCGTTTGCCCTGAGGAGGCATGGCGGGGGGAAACTTCATAGGGTAGGCCTAGTCAACTCTAGATCGCCCGTCAAGGGACACCCAGCCTCCTGCCAGCGACGAATGGCTTGGGCGGTCAGTCCTTCGGTGACGTCGCGGACAGGAACACCGGCGCCGGTAACCTGCAGGCGCACCAGTTGCCAGGGATCCCCAGGTGTAGCCCGCAGCACATAAGCTTCATAAGCCAGTTGCAGGGTTTCGCTGCGCCGACCGGCTAGGGGGTTATCCTCCCGCTCGGGCTGCTGGGGCAGAACCAAGCGGCGCTCCAGCGTGGTGAAATACAAGCGAAAGCCTTGGGAAGCCGAGGCGGCTGGGCTATCCGGCAGAAGCTGGGCCAGCTCCTCGGCAGAGAGGAGTTCGGCCTCTGGCCGGCCCACCAACACCACCTGAAAGTCTGAGCGGGCGCGGCTCAAGGCCAAATTGAGAAACAAGGGCAACTGCTCTGTCAGGGCTTCAGCCCAGGTTTGCGGATCGGCAGCACAAACTTCTCCTCTGGCTGCTGTGGCAGTAAGGCAGCACAACCCCAAAGCCGCCGACAAACCTATCCGCCACCCCCCTCGGGCGGGGTGGGGGAAAAGATACCCGCCCGCTTGTCTTCTTCGCCGGCTACACCAGCCTAGGAACGGCATTGCCCCAATCCTCAGCCGATCGCTTCCTCTACAGCTTGAAAGCGTTGCCAGGCCGAAACGGGATCCGCAGCCGCCGTGATGGGGCGGCCCACCACCAAATAATCGGCCCCCGCCCGCAGCGCTGCCGCGGGGGTGCAGACCCGCCGCTGGTCGTCCTCCGCTTCTGGATCCCCAAGGCGGATCCCTGGGGTTACCAGCAGCACCTCCGGCCCCAAAGCCTGCCGTAGCCGTCCCACTTCCTGGGGGGAGCAGACCAGCCCGCTCACGCCTTGATCCAGAGCTAGCCGCGCCAACTGCAACACATAGTCGCCGGGATCTCGTTCAACGCCCAACTCCTGCCGCACCTGGTCGGGGCCAAGGCTGGTGAGAAGAGTAACTGCCAACAGCCGGCAAGAACTGCCCTGGGTGGCGGCCACTGCTGCCCGCAACATGGCACTGCCGCCAGCGGCATGAACGGTGAGCAGATCCACCCCATAACCAACGGCCACCTGAGCGGCCCGCCCCACTGTGTGGGGAATGTCGTGCAGCTTTAAATCGAGAAAAATGCGCTTGCCCCGTTCCTTAAGGGCCTGCAAAATCTGAGGGCCAACAGCCGTAAACAGCTCCAGGCCCACCTTCCACCACAGCACCTGGGGCAGGCGATCCACCCACTTCAGGGCCTGCTCCCAAGAAGCGGTATCTAGAGCAACAATGAGGCGGCTACCCTGCATGGCGAAAGCCCTCAGGCCGGCTAACGCGAAGGGCTCCGCTCTCGCGGCTCATAGTGGGGGCAGCCTTCACAGGGGCCATAGGGGTTGACGGCACAGCGCAACTCCGGGGAAAGGGCATTGTAGCGACAGGTGGGATCCCCAATCCAGCCAGGCGGCGAAGCGACATAAGTATAAACAACTACACCCCCGAACCCCAGTGGGCTGACGAAGAAACGGCTGGTGCTGAAGGACTCCCCCCCAGCAGGGTTGAACGTTTCCTCATCGAGCTCTGAACCGGGCTGCGGCTCCTCCTCCAGGCTCCAGAAGGCTTCCCACTGCCGAAGGGTTTCTTGGAGAGGCGCGGCCAGGTGTTCCGCCAACTCCGTCAGGGCGGCTTCCAAAGCGGTGAGGCTTTCTTCCGCCGCCTGGGTGAAGGCTGCCACCCATTCCTCCAAGAGCTTCTCAAAATCCATGCAGCAGCAACCTGAGAGCTTTCTTTTCACCTTACCGCTTGCCTGGGCAAGCCGGCTAACTTCCCCCTTGACAAACGGCATCTACTAACTCTTGGTTGACCAAGGGAAACAGCTCCGCCAATTCTTCGGCAGATAGGTTGCCGGTACAAACATTGGCGCGGATATGCCACTCTGCCCACATCAGCGCCGAGGGAACGGTGGGATCCTGGCCTTGCTCGGAGCCGGAACCCTTTGCGGGCCCTGGAGCCAGGCGGCGTCCGGGCCCGATGTTCAGTTGCAGTACGTTGTCGCGGTTGATGCCCGTCAGAGAGGTCTGGGCAGGGGCTTCTCCGACAAAGGCAAAAGGGAAAGACAAAGCCACCCAAACCAACCCCCGAAGGGCAAGCCGGCAAAGCATGGGATCCCTCCCCCGCGAGATAGGGTTGAGTTTTGAGGGCAATTATAGCTGCTATTTTTGGCAGCTAGGATTTGTCAAAAGCCGCCTTTGGCAGGCCAATCGCCGACCACTGCACGCAACGACGGCCCTGGTCATCCTCTAAGGCCCCCTCGCGGCGATAGGAAAAGAAATCCTGAGGCTGGCCAAAGGTGCAATGAGGACTGATGGCGATGTGCTCCGGCGGGATCCCCTGAGCTTCGGCCTGGGCGCGGTTGATCCAGCGCAGATCCAGGCGCACCTTACCCGGCAGAGGATCTGGCCAGAGGGCAGGTTGTGGGTCTACCCCTGAAGGCAGCGACTGCAGCACCTGCTCGGCCACTTCCTGAGAAACCTGGTAGGCTGGCCCGGAGATGGCCGGCCCCAGGGCAATGCGGATTTGGCTGGCAGGGATCCCCCCCTGGAGAAAGGCCTGCAGCACCTTAGTCAGGATACCGGCAGCCGTCCCCCTCCAGCCGGCGTGAACTGCGGCCACCCAGTGGGGGCTGGCCACCAAAATGGGCACACAGTCGGCAGTGCAAACCCAGGCCGAGTCCCCTGGGCGACGGGCGATCACGGCATCTGCTTCGGGACGGGCGAAACTCCCTTCCCCGACGTGAGAACCTGAAGCCCTCCCCTGGGAGAAGACAACTGCATCCGCCCACGTCCAGCGACAGCCATGCACCTGGTGGCCCCACGCAGCTCGTTCTGGGAGGAGTTGCAACTGGTCGGCCATATCGGCTGGTTGATAGGGGGAAGCTTGACGACAGCCAAAAGCATGGGGCCACCCCGCCAGCAGTTGACACTGCAGCCAACGCCATCTCCCTGCCTCTTGCCAAACCCAGCCCCCGGAACCGCTCATCGGCCTGATGGGTGGAAAGGGGATCCCTGCCGTCGGGCGTGCAGGTGGCCTAGCCGCTCCTCCAGGCAGATGCGCAGCTCGACCGGGTTGAAGAGCATCGGCAAAAAGTGAATGCTCCGGCTTTCTCGGAAGAAAAACAAAATCGGCACCGGCCGCCAGAAGATCTGCCAGTCCTGCCACTCGCTGTAGGGGAACTCGCGGATGCGCCGGGAGCCGCTGTAGACCTGCAGCGCCGTGCGGGTAAAGGCCAGCCCGATCAGACAGGTCTGTACCAGCAAAAACAGGCCAAACAACCCCACTCCCAACCCTAGCCAAAACGAGAGCCACAACAGCGGCACCGCCAAAGCCAGCACTGCCAAGCTGAGGCGGAAGTCGGGGGTCAACAGATGGGCAGAGTGGGGTTTGATCACTTTTTGCTTCTCCTCCGCTTGCCAGCTCCATTTTACGCCGCTGCCACTACCTTTCTCCGGAGGGATCCCGCCTCTGGGTAAGTTGGGGGCATACCAAACAAGTTGTTTTGATGTATCCTGACAGAGCACACAGGAACGCGGCTTTTGATCATGGCCCTAACCGCATCTGACCCCAAAGCTCTCCCCAGCGGCGGCTCCCTGAGCTTTTTTGAGCGCTATCTCACCCTTTGGGTGGCCCTGTGTATTGTTGCCGGGATCCTCCTGGGGCGATGGTTTCCGGGCGTGGCCGAGGCTTTGGATGCCTTGAGCCTCTATCAGGTCTCCCTTCCCATTGCCGTCTGCCTGTTTTTCATGATGTATCCCATCATGGTGAAAATTGACTTCGGCCAGGCAGCCTATGCTTTGAAATCTCCCAAGCCAGTGCTGTTGACCCTGGCCGTGAACTGGCTGGTGAAGCCCTTTACCATGGTGGTGATCGCCCAGTTTTTTTTGGGGTGGCTGTTTGCCCCTTGGATAACCGGCACGGAAATCATCCGCGGCACAGAGATTAGCCTCAGCAGCTCCTACATTGCCGGGGCCATTTTGTTGGGCATTGCTCCTTGTACAGCCATGGTGCTGATGTGGGGCTATCTCAGCTATGGCAACCAGGGCCACACCCTGGTGATGGTGGCGGTGAACTCTTTAACCATGCTCTTCCTCTACGCACCGCTGGGCCGCTGGCTGCTGGCCATGAGCGATTTAACGGTGCCCTGGCAAACCATTTTGCTGTCGGTGGCCGTCTATGTGGGCCTACCGTTAGTTGCAGGAGCAGCCTCCCGCTATTGGATTCTCAAAACCAAGGGCCGGGAATGGTTTGAAAAAGCTTTTTTGCGCTACCTCAACCCCATTGCCATCGCCGCCTTGCTGGTGACGTTGGTGCTTCTTTTTGCTTTTAAAGGGGATCTCATTGTGGAAAATCCCTTCCACATTTTGTTGATCGCAGTGCCTCTTTTCGTTCAAACCAACCTCATTTTCGGCATCACCTATGTGGCAGCCCAGAAACTGGGCTTGTGCTATGAGGATGCGGCTCCGGCAGCTTTAATCGGCGCCAGCAACCACTTTGAGGTGGCGATTGCAACGGCGGTGGTGCTGTTTGGCTTGAACTCAGGGGCCGCCCTGGCCACCGTCGTAGGGGTGTTGATCGAGGTGCCGGTGATGTTGATGTTGGTGGAGATCTGCCGGCGTACCGCCTTTTATTTCCCCCGCCAGCCGGAAAAGGCCAGCTTGCCCGATCCCCGCTGCCTTAAAATTAGCCCCTGAGGGATCCCTTCAGCCCATGAACCTGCCCCCGGATCGCCAACGGGAACACCAGGCCAACGAGCGCACCTTTCTGGCTTGGCTGCGCACCTCTGTGGCTCTCATTGCCTTTGGTTTTGCCCTCACCCGCTTCAGCCTCTTTCTGCAGCAGATCGAAGCTTCCAGCTCCCCCGAGCAGCCCTCCCCGAGCCACGGCCTCTTGAGTACCCAGAACCTGGGCCTCCTGTTGGTGATCTTTGGGATCCTGACAATTGGCCTTTCAACCTGGCGCTACAACCAGGTGATGCGGCGAATCGAGGCGGGCAACTTTCGCCCCAGCCGTTTTCTCGTCTGGATCATGGCTGCGGTGGTGGCCCTGTTTGGGCTGCTGAGCCTTCCCCTGATGCTGCGCCGCCCCCGCCCTCAGGAGCCTTCCCGGCTCAGCCTGCCGGAGTGAAGGGCTGCCAGCGGCTGCAATTGCCGGGCTTGCTGCTTGAGCCGCTCGATCAACTGCCTGCACACCACCTCGCACAGCTCAAAGCAGATGGGATCGGCAATTTGGTAGTAGACGCTCACGCCCCTGGGCTCGCGGCTGACGATCCCTGCCTGCGCCAAGATCTTGAGATGTTTGGAAACGTTGGCCTGGCCCATGCCGGTGGCCTCTAAGATCTGGGTGACGTTCTTGGGTCCCGAGCGCAACTGACACAGGATCTGCAGCCGGCTGGGCTCCGCCAAAACCTTGAAGTACTCCGCTACGCTGGTCAGCACTTCCGGCGTCAGAGTCAACTGGCACTCGTCTTTGCCACCTTTCACGAGCTCGTCCCAATCCATAGCCTGTCTTGAGGGATGCGCTGGCTTGATTTTAACACTAAATAGTTATACAGTAGATCTAGAGGCCCGAATTGGATCGCGTTCGGGTTTTGCCAACAGACAGGAGGGCAGCATGCTATTTCGCCAACTGTTCGACACCGAGACGAGCACCTACACCTATTTAATCGCAGACCCAGACACCCGCGAGGCAGCTCTGGTGGATCCCGTTTTGGAGCAGGTGGAGCGGGACTTGAAGTTAATTCGAGAGCTGGGTCTGACCTTGAAGTACTGCTTGGAAACCCACGTCCACGCCGATCACATCACCGGCACTGGCAAGCTGCGCGAGCTGACCGGCTGCCAAGGGGTGGTGCCGGTTCAGGCCAAGGCGCAATGTGCGGATCGCTTTATCGGCCATGGGGAAACGCTGCAGGTGGGATCCATTGTCATCGAGGCCATCGCCACCCTGGGCCACACCGACAGCCACATGACCTATCGCGTCAATGGGGATCGCGTTCTTACCGGCGATGCCCTGCTCATTCGCGGCTGTGGGCGCACGGATTTCCAGAGCGGGGATCCCGGCCTGATGTATGACCATGTTACCCAGCACCTGTTTACCCTGCCGGACGAGACGTTGGTCTATCCCGGCCATGACTACCGGGGGCACACCGTCTCCACTATTGGCGAAGAGAAGCGCTGGAACCCCCGCTTTGTGGATCCGGAGACCGGAAATTTGCGTTCGCGGGAGAGCTTCATCGCCCTGATGAACAGCCTCAACCTACCTCAGCCCAAGAAGATTCAGGAGGCGGTGCCGGCCAACGAGCAGTGCGGCCAAGTGGCAGCAGCCGCGGTTTAGGGGGAGGCCGCAAGGCTTGGCGCTGGGTAGACTTCTCTCAGGCAGCCCGTCAGGAGGGTTGAGAGTGGAACCCCAAAATCTCTATGAGAGGGATTTCTATGCTTGGACGCAGCAACAAGCCCAACTGCTGCGGGAGCGGGCCTGGGAGAAGCTAGACCTGCCCCATTTGATTGAGGAGATGGAATCGTTGGGCAGGCAACAGCGGCAAGAGCTGCGCAACCGGCTAGGGGTTTTGGTGGGGCACCTTCTGAAATGGGAGTATCAGCCGCAGGCTAGATCTGTAAGCTGGCTTCTTACCCTACAGGTGCAGCGACAGGAAGTTCTGGATCTATTGGAAGAAAGCCCCAGCTTGAGGCCCTATTTGCCGGAGGCCATCTCCAAGTCTTACTTGAGGGCGCTGCAGCTGGCCCTGGAAGAGACAAAGCTGCCCAGAAAAACTTTTCCCAAGACCTGTCCTTATTCTCCCGAGCAAATCCTGGATAGCCAGTTTTACCCCGGCGAGCCCAGCAGGTTGCTTGAGGAAGAAGGTTAGTTACCCGGGGAGGAAACCAATGACTGTAGCCCGACAAAATCCTACGCCTTCCGCTCAGCAGGAACGGGATCCCCGTCTCAAGGAGATCGACGCCCTGACCTTAAAGCAGTGGCTGGATCAAGGGCGGGTACAGCTCATCGACGTGCGGGAGCCGGGAGAATATGCCGATGAGCGGATCCCAGGGGCGATCAACATGCCTCTGTCTAGCTTTGATCCGGCCAAGGTGCCCGCCTCGACGCCGGAAAAACCGGTGGTGTTGCAGTGCCGCATGGGCAGCCGCTCCATCCGCGCCGGCTGTCAGTTGCTGGAGTACGGCTGGCCGGAAGCGATGAGCCTAAAGGGCGGGATCGAAGCCTGGAAGGCCGCCAAGCTGCCCACCACCCGCACCCGCAACGCCCCCATCTCGCTGATGCGGCAGGTTCAAATTGCGGCGGGATCCCTGGTGGTGGCCGGCACCCTGCTGGGAGCTTTTGTCCATCCGGCCTGGCTGCTGCTGAGCGGCTTTGTGGGAGCCGGGCTGGTGTTTGCCGGGATCACCAACACCTGCGGCCTGGCGCTGCTGTTGGCCCGCATGCCCTGGAACCAAGGTCAGACGCTATGAGCAGCGAGATCCCGTCCGCCTCTTCTACAAAGCAGGGGATCTGGGCGCGCTACCTGCCCTTTGCCAAGGATTCCTTGTGGTGGCTTCGCTATCGGCGAGAGGATCTGCCGGGGGATCTCATTGCCGGACTGGTTACAGCCACTCTTCTAGTGCCCCAGAGCATGGCCTACGCGCTGCTGGCCGGGCTGCCTCCCCAGGCGGGCCTCTACGCCAGCATCCTGCCGGTGATCGCCTACGGCTTTCTGGGATCCAGCCGGGCTTTGTCGGTGGGGCCGGTGGCCATCATCTCCCTGCTGGTGGCCGCGGGCTTGGAGCCGCTGGCGGAGCCGGGCAGCCCGGAGTATGGCCGGCTGGCGCTGGGCTTGGCCCTGGAAGCGGGCTTGATCCAAGTAGGGGTAGGTCTGCTGCGCTTGGGGTTTCTGGCCAATTTCTTGAGCCACTCAGTGGTAACGGCCTTCGGCAGCGCGGCAGCCTTGATCATCGCCTTCAGCCAGCTCCGCCATCTGCTGGGGGTGAAGATCGCCAACACCGAGTCCTTCTGGCTGCTGCTGCAACGGCTCTGGCAGAGCTTGGAGGGAGTCAACTGGGCCACCCTGGGGCTGGGGCTGTTGGCCATCACCCTCTTGGTGTACGCCCAGCAGAAGCTCCCCGCTCAACTGCGCCGCTGGGGGATCCCACCCCTCTGGGGCCTACTTCTCACCAAGGGCGCGCCGCTGGGAGCCGTCTTCCTGACCACGCTGCTGGTGTGGGGGTTGAACCTCTCAGAGAGAGCGGGGGTGGCGGTGGTGGGATCCATTCCGGCTGGCCTGCCCTCCCTGGCCTTCCCTTGGCTGAGCTGGGCAGAGTGGAGAGCTTTGCTGCCCACAGCTTTGGCCATCAGCTTGGTGGGCTTTACGGAAAGCTATGCGGTGGGGCAGTCGCTGGCCAGCCAGCGGCGCCAGAAAGTGGATCCCAACCAGGATCTGGTGGCCCTGGGGGTGGCCAACCTGGCGGCAGCCGTGAGTGGTGGCTACCCGGTAACCGGTGGGATCAGCCGCTCGGTGGTTAACGCTCAGGCCGGGGCCAACAGCGGCCTGGCCTCGGTGGTCACGGGATCCCTGATAGCCCTGGCAGTGAGCTGGCTGATGCCCCTGTTTACCTTCCTGCCCCAGACGACCCTAGCAGCTATTGTGCTGGTGGCAGTGCTGGGACTGGTGGATTTTCACCCCTTGCTGCAGAGCTGGCGCTACGACCGCGGCGATGCCTTGGTTTGGCTGGTCACCTTTGCCAGCGTGTTGGGGATCGGGGTGGAGCCGGGGATTGGGCTGGGGGTGCTGGTTTCCATCCTGCTCTTTCTTTGGCGGGCCAGCCGTCCCCACATCGCCATTGTTGGCCAGGTGCCGGGCACCGAGCACTACCGCAACGTGCTGCGCCATGAGGTGATTACCGATCCGCGCATCTTGGCGGTGCGGGTGGATGAAAGCCTGTTTTTTGCCAACGCGGCCTACCTGCAGGAGTCCATCCTGCAGGAGGTAGCAGCGCGGCCAGCAGTGGAACAGGTGCTGCTGGTGGCCAGCGCCATTAACTTCGTCGACGGCAGCGCTTTGGAGGCCCTGGCCCAGTTGGTAGAACGTCTGCAGCAAATGGGGGTGGGCTTTGCCCTGGCCGAGGTGAAGGGGCCGGTGATGGATCGCCTCAAAAGGGCTGGGTTTGTGGAGAAAGTGGGCGCCGAGCGCTTCTTCTTGTCGACCCACCAGGCGATGCAGGTTCTCAAGTCTCAGACGAACTCTATGCCGGCAGCCGCTTCCGGATGAGCACAATCGGCGTTTGCTCTGCCGCATTGCCGGCTGGGTTCTTGCGCAGCGCCTGCTCCACCAGCTCCTCCTCCACGCCAGGGCTGGTTGCCAGAACGCTTACTTCGCCTAGATCGTTGGCATCGACAATGGCCACCTCGTAGCCGGTCTGGGCATGGAGCTCGGCCACCAGCTTGGCCGGATCCCGCGGCCCCAAGACGATGAACTGGTCGTAGGGGGGCAAAGTGCCGGTGACATCGTCGATCAAGGCCGCCTGCTCCCCCGCCAGGGCGTAGAAGGCTCCGCGGATCCCCAGCAATTTGGCCAGGGATCCGACGACAAAAGCCCCCAACACCCGCCAGGCCCCCGAACAGTCGATCAACGTCTGCATCCCATAGCAGCTTGAGAGACTGGTTTTGGAAGGGAAGAAGTAGCAGAGGGTGCGGGCCAGCCAGCCGGGCTGCACCTGCAGGGGATGGCGAAAGTTGCCCTGGACGATGGCCGCCGCGCTTTCCGAGATGGCCACAATATCGCCGGGCTGGATATGGGGGCCTACGTAGTGCCGCAGCACCTCGGCTAGGTCGTCGCTGGGGGTAAGCAGATGGGTGGGAACAGGAGCCCAACTCACCAGCCCCTGCTGCTGCCAGGCCAGCTCCGGCAAGGGCTCCACTTCCTGCAAGGGCAGGATCAGGTGGCTGGTCTTCAGGGTGCGCCGTTGCCGCCCGTACTGGATGTAGTCCAACTCCAGCCAGGCCGAGCGCAAATCTGCCAGCCCTTCCCCCTCTAGCTCGATCTCGACTTCTAAGCCGGTCTGGCTTTGGGGGGAGATGATGTAGGCCTGCCAGTAGTTGTCTGGGCGGGGGGGCAGATCCGGATGGCGGGAGCGCAGGCGGATCCTACTTTGGATCCCTTCGAGGGAGCCGGCGCTGAGCAGATGCAGCCGCGGCTGCACCTGGGCCAAGGTGACCTCAAAAAGGGGGTTGAGGTTGCGGGCCACAAACTCGGCCTGGATAAGCCAGCGATGAGGGCTGAGGCGGCTGAGGCGCCAGCTCTGGGGCTCCACCAGCAGACAGTCGGCGGGGCGGGTCTTCAGCCAGTACAGCAACGTCGCCACACTTAGGAGCAGCCCGGCCACCACCTGGATCCAGGCCGAGGGATCCCAAAGCCAGCGCCCGATCCCCCAGAGGCTCAAGACCATGCCAGCCAATACGCCAGCCACCACACCTCGGCTCACCATCCGAATGGTTGCCATTGGGATCCCACTCCTTAAACCCTGCTCAAGTCTGCCCCTTCCTTCAGGCCTGCACCCTAGACTACAGGTACGCTCCCCAGCCCTAGCCATCCTACCGGGAAACCGCCAGCACCCTGTAGCAGGATCCCTATCTACACCTTCATCTCAAACAGTTAGACTAAAAATAGATTGCACCCTAAGTTTTCTGCCGCATCCTTTGGAGGTTGCCCATGGCCCAAAAACAGCAGTTCAAGAGCTTTGACGACATGATCCAGGGATCCAAAACTCCCATTCTGGTGGACTTTTACGCTACCTGGTGTGGTCCCTGTCAGGTGATGGCTCAGGTGTTGGAGCAGGTGAAGCCGCAGGTGGGGGATGCTATTTCCTTCGTGAAGGTGGATATAGATAAATACCCCAACATTGCTGCCCGCTGGGGGATCTACGCTGTGCCGACTCTCATCCTGTTCAAAGACGGGAAGCCGGTTGACCGCATCGAGGGGCTGTTGCAGCCTCGCGCCCTGGTGGAGCGGTTGCGGGCGCAGATCGGCCTGCCGGTCAGCTAAGGGCAGATAGACCTTGAGGGCGTTTTGGCAGGAGCTTGAGGCGGGGCCGGTTCTCCAAGTTCACCAGGCGGGAGAGGTGCCCTACCGCAGGGCGTGGGCTTGGCAGCAAGTCAGGTTGGCCCAGATGATCCGCGATCCCCAGGTGCCAGATGGGCTTTTGTTGCTCACCCACCCGCCGGTCTACACCCTGGGGGCGGGGGCCGATCCCAAGTTTCTCAAAAGCCTGGCTGGACAGATAGGATCTCCAGACACTCAGCCAGAGTCCCCTGTTACTGAGGGGCCGGAGATCCTGCGGGTGGAGCGGGGCGGCGAAGTGACCTACCACGGGCCGGGCCAGTGGGTGGGTTATGCCCTGCTCAACCTAAAGCGCCATAGGACTGTCTACGGCTCCCACGGCCAGCCGGATCTGCATCGCTACCTGCGCCACCTAGAAGAGGTGCTCATCCAGACTGTGGCCCACTTCGGCCTGCAGGGGGAGCGGATCCCTGGCCTAACAGGGGTTTGGGTGCAAGGCCACAAGGTGGCGGCCATCGGCATCAAGGTCTCCCGCTGGGTGACCTACCACGGCTTTGCCCTCAACGTCTGCCCGGATCTAGCTGCCTTCGAGGCCATCGTGCCCTGTGGGATCCCTGATCGCCCGGTGGGATCCCTGGTTCAGTTTTGTCCCCGAGTAACGATGGCGGCAGTGGCCCCGGTGGTGGTGAAGTCCTTTTGTCAGGTCTTTGGGCTGCAAGCTCAGGAAGTTTCCTTATCAGAGTGGTTGGGAGAACGCAAGTCTCTAAAGACTCAAGGCTAATCCACCCCCAACTGGCGCAGCAGTTGCTGCAGGATGGCCTGGTTGGCAAAGTTGCCACTCTTGGAAAAGAGAGCCAAGGCCTGGCGAAAGTCGGCCATGGCGGCTTCTCGATCCCCCAGTTGCAGGTGGGCCACGCCGCGGCTGAAGTAGGCTTCTGGAATTCGCGGATCCAACTGAATGGCCCGCTCCGCATCGGCCAGAGCTTCTTCCGGCTGGCGCAACTGGTTGTAGACGTAGCTGCGGTTCACATAGGCCGGAGCATAGCTGGGATCCAACTGCACCGCCCGATCCAGATCCGCCAGGGCAGCTACGGGATCCCCCCGCAGCAACTTGAGGGATCCCTGCCAGTTGAACTCGGAAGCGGTGTTTGGGGCCGAGGTCTTCTCAGGAGGAGGTGGGAAGGCAGGCAAAGAGATGGCAGGGGCAGGAGCGAGGAATGCTGCCAAGAAACCTATCAGAGCTATCCTTCCCCATCGACACTTGATTGTGCTCCGCACCGCTAATGACGTCCTGATACATTCACGCTGAACTCTCCTGAACATGGTTCAGGAAAGAAGCGATCGCATCCTGCCTATCTCTGAGCAGGAAGGCGGTATCCCGCAAAGCCCTGAGGAATACCCCCCGAGCGCTTTCCCCCTTCACTTCCCGGCAACCGTTGCGGTGGACTCAAGGATCAGGGGGAAACTTGGTCTACTATATCCCTCTCAATGACTTTTGCCAAACCGCCTAAAGCTCAGTAAATTCAGCAAAGTTCAGGGTTTTGGGGGTTAGAGGCATGCTCTCACCGCAAGGCGGCGATCCTTCGCCCGTGGGATCTCGGAGAGA
>NZ_AUMZ01000001.1:3016965-3061194 GCF_002760375.1 Synechococcus sp. 60AY4M2 | reverse complement strand
CATATCCTGCAAGCTCAAGGTGTCCCCGTCGCAAGCCGCCAAATTGGACGCGACGATGGATGCCTTTGTACAGGCATTGAACTGGGTCAACCAGAACACGCAGGAGAAGATCGTCAACGCGGTCAAGCTGCAATCCCTTTGCTACTACGAGATTCGAGCCCGGTTCGGCTTGTCCAGTAACTTGGCTCAACAGGTGTGCAGACGGGTAGCGGGTTCCCGCAAAGTGGCTAAGCAGAAAAAGCGTCCCGTCAAGGAGTTTAAGAGCGGCTTTGTTACCTACGACGCTCGCATCTTTTCGTTCCGTCAAAAAGACTGGACGGTGTCGCTGACCACGGTTGAAGGGAGAGAACGCTTTGAACTGGCCATTGGCAACTACCAGCGTGGGATGCTGGCTGGTTCCAACCCAAAAGCTGCCACGCTGGTCAAGCGCAAAGATGGCTCCTACTACATCCAGATTTGCGTAGAGGAAAAGCCACCCAAGCAACAAGATACCGACAAGGTGATCGGGGTGGACTTGGGAAGGACAGATATTGCCCATACATCGGAAGGAGATAACTGGAATGGACAGCAGTTGAACCGAGTCCGAGACCACTACTCCCGGTTGAGGGCGGCACTCCAACGCAAAGCCAGTAAGGGCACACGCAGTTCGCGGCGCAGATGCAGAGAACTGCTGCAACGGCTGTCTGGCAAGGAGAGACGCTTTCAAGCGTGGGTCAATCATCGCATCTCTAAAGCTATTGTCTCTAGGGCAAAAGCTACCAACAGCGCTATTGCTCTGGAAGACTTGACAGGGATACGGGAGCGTATCAACCAACAACCCCGCAGCAAAGCCGAGCGACGCAGGGCCAACAGTTGGGCGTTCTACCAACTGAGGCAGTTTCTGGAATACAAGACTCTGCGTGCAGGAGTTGCTTTGATTCTGGTGCCGCCTGCCTACACGTCGCAGACCTGTCACAAGTGTTTGCACATCCATCCCGACCCTGCGCAATCCTATCGCAGTGGCAAGTCGTTCAAGTGTGGGCACTGTGGATGGGAAGGGGATGCGGACTGGAATGGGGCCAACATGATTGCCAAACTTGGGGCTGTCGTAAACCAGCCTAGAGGTCCGTGGTTGGCTTGCCAACTGCAGGGCTACCGAAAGCCCGCCCCGTACTGCGAAGCAGTCAGGGTCGGGTAGTTTACGGTCGAGATACCGACTCCTCTGCCAAGTCGTTCTGTGACGCGGGGCAGGAATGCCCAATGGCAAGGTTGGGAGGCCCAAGCTCTATTGGCTAGAGTGAGGGCGGGGGGATGTTACAAGGAAAGCTTCTGGAATAGATGAGCCACCGGCAGGGCAAATCCTGGAATAACCTCTTCACCTTCTAGAAGATCAACCGATTTCAGGAGGCGGTCAGGCTCTTGAGAGCTGCGATACACCAGGACGTAGTGCTCGCTGGGGTGAACCAGCCAAACCAGGCGGCTGCCATTTTCAAAGTACTCCACCAGCTTGTCATGAATTTCTTCAACCGTATTGCGGGGGGAAAGCACTTCAACAGCCAGATCTGGAGCGCCTTCCAAAAATCCTGTGGGCAGTTCAGCCATGCCCTGCAAGCGTTCTTTAGCAAAAAAAGAGATGTCAGGGGAGCGCCAATTTCCACTCTTCATCTTAAAAGCAGTGCTGGAATCTAAAACGATCCCCAGCTTGTTGGACAAAACGTAGGGGGTCAAAGCTGCCAATAGGAGGCTGCAGACATAACCATGGAGTGCCCCCGCGCTTCCCATATCAATTGGCTTTCCATCAACAATCTCGTAGCGATGTCCCTCCCTGGACAACGCCATGAATTCTTCGGCTGTCCAAGCTCTTTTTCCCTGAGTTGGCACAGCTCCGACGGTCATCTGCAAACTCCTTGCTGCTCCTTCGACACCGCAAGCCAAGCCCGCAGGGATCCCCCAGCGGCTTTTCCTCGAGGGGGGACGCCAAAGGCTAGAATAGTTTAGATCATCCTAATGTACCGACGGAAAAGGCACCTTGATCGAGCGCTACACTCTGCCCGAAATGGGTCAGATTTGGTCCACTGCCCACAAGCTCCAGACCTGGCTGCAGGTGGAGCTGGCTGTCTGTGAAGCGCAAGCGGAGCTGGGGCGGATCCCGCAAGAAGCCCTGCAGGAGATCAGAGCCAAAGCCGCCTTTGACCCGGCGCGGGTTTTGGAAATTGAGGCGGAAGTGAAGCACGATGTTATTGCCTTCTTAACCAACCTCAACGAGCACGTGGGCGAGGCAGGGCGCTACATCCACCTGGGCCTGACCAGCTCGGATGTGTTGGATACGGCCCTGGCCCTGCAGCTTGTGGCCTCGGTGGAGATCTTGCAAGCCCGCCTGGCCGACCTCATCGCTGCTATCCGCGACCAAGCTCGGCAGCACCGCTACACCCTCATGATCGGCCGCACCCACGGTGTTCACGCCGAGCCGATTACCTTTGGCTTTAAGCTGGCAGGGTGGCTGGCCGAGTGCCTGCGCCATCAGGAGCGGCTGGAACGCCTGCAAGAGGTGGTGGCAGTGGGCAAGATCTCGGGGGCAGTGGGCACCTACGCCAACGTGCCTCCCCAGGTGGAGCAGTTGGCCTGCGCCCGCTTGGGGCTCAAGCCGGATACGGTCTCAACCCAGGTGATCTCGCGGGATCGCCACGCCGAGTATGTGCAAACCTTGGCTTTGATTGGCTCTTCCCTAGAGCGCTTTGCTACTGAAATCCGCCACCTGCAGCGAACAGAGGTACTGGAGGCTGAGGAGTACTTTGCCCCCGGCCAAAAGGGATCCTCTGCTATGCCCCACAAGCGCAACCCCATCAAGGCGGAACAACTGACGGGGCTGGCCCGTCTCCTGCGCGGGTATGCCGTCTCGGCCCTAGAAAACATTCCCCTTTGGCATGAGCGGGACATCTCCCACAGCTCGGTGGAGCGGGTTATCCTGCCCGATGCCTCCATCCTCTGCCACTACCTGCTGGTGAACATGGCCGACCTGGTGCGCCACCTGCAGGTTCACACCGGCAACATGGAGCGCAATCTCAACCTCTACGGCGGCGTCATCTTCAGCCAGCAGGTGCTTCTAGCCTTGGTGGAGAAGGGCTTGAGCCGCGAGGAAGCCTACCGCCTGGTGCAGGAAAATGCTCACCGCGCCTGGAACCAGCCCGGCGGGGATTTCCGCGCCAATCTGCTGGCGGATCCCCGGGTGATGGCTCACCTCAGCGAGGCGGAACTGCAGGCTTGTTTTGATCCGCGGCGCCACCTAACCCATTTGGACGAGATCTTTGCCCGCCTGGGCATTTGAGGGATCCCCTATGGTTTGGCAGCGACAGCACGTCTTGGGCTTGGCGGACTTTACCCCCGAAGAATATCAAATCGTTTTGCAAACCGCTGCCAGCTTCCAGGAGGTGTTGACGCGGCGGTTGCCCAAGGTGCCCACCTTGCAGGGGAAGGTGGTGGTGACGCTGTTCTTCGAGCCTTCCACCCGCACTCGTTCCAGTTTTGAGCTGGCGGCCAAGCGCCTTTCGGCAGATGTGCTCAACTTTTCCCCAGGCACCTCTTCCTTGGGCAAGGGGGAGACGCTCTTGGATACGGCCCGCACCTTTCTGGCCATGGGATCCGATCTCTTGATCGTTCGCCATGCCCAGGCAGGAGTGCCCCAACAATTAGCTGCCGAGATCGACCGCCGCGGATCCCCTGTGGGCGTTCTCAATGCTGGGGATGGCCTGCACGAACATCCCACCCAAGGTTTGCTGGATTTGTTTACCCTCTGCAGCCATCTGGATCCCCGGCGTCCCCGCCTGGAGTTGCTGCAAGGGATCAAAATCGCCATTGTCGGCGATATTCTCCACTCGCGAGTGGCCCGCTCCGATATCTACGCCCTGGTGGCCGCCGGAGCTGAGGTTCACTTAGCCGGCCCTCCCACCCTGTTGCCCAAAGATTTTGCCCAGTTTGTGCCCGGCCATACGCTCCCTGTCCATTGGCAGCTGGAGCCTGCCCTCGAAGGGTCGCGTTTTGTTATCACCCTACGCCTGCAACAGGAGCGCATGGGCGAGTTCCTTCTCCCCAGCCTGCAGGAATACCACCACCTTTTCGGCCTCACGCGGCAACGACTGCGCCTGTGTCACCCGGATGTCAAGCTTCTGCACCCCGGCCCGGTCAATCGCGGTGTGGAACTCAGCTCCGAGGTGATGGAGGATCCCGGCTTGAACCTGATTGAGCAGCAGGTCACCCACGGCGTGGCGGTGCGCATGGCCCTGCTGTACCTCATGGGGGGCGGGCGGATCCCAGCTTAGAGCCCAGATCTTTCTCTGCTCGGGGAACATGTAGAGCTGCCTCACGTCTGGAGTGTTGAAGTCCATCTCCTAGCTAATTCTCTCTGTCAAAAGTCGGAAGAAGCTCTGGCCAGAGCTTTTACCGCCCTGCTGAAATCATGTCCAAGCTTGCCGAGAGGGGAGCAACATCTTTGTATCAAATTTTACACATCTTGGATCTGGATCCAGTTTTTTTGCAGCCGTCCCAGCTCAGCTCTTATTCAAGTTATGTTTGTTGGATTGGTTGTCAAATGAGTTGTCAAACGAGATAGAAGTTCAGCAGCATAAGCCTTTTTGCGGATCCTGGGCTCCAGGATCCTGATTTTGCTGAAATCCAAACTGGCCAAAACCACCAGATGGAAAATCGAGGTTTGGAAACGAGCCAGCACACTCAAAAATATCGATTTTTCTCTTGACTTAACCCAAAGTTAACCTTTAGATATCCTTCCGTTAACTTTGAGGTTATAGAGTTGAAGATGTTGATTTGCCACAGATATTACCTATGCGAACCCTGCTTTCTGCTTTCTCCCTCACCGCTCTAACAGTAGGATTTCTAACAGCGACCTCGGCTCAAGCCCAAACCGTGCAAATCTCCGGGGCGGGCGCGACCTTTGCGGCTCCTTTGCTGCAACGTTGGTTTGACGCCTACAACCGCACCGTAGACCCCACTGTGCAAGTCAGCTATCAGTCTGTCGGTAGTGGTGCTGGCCTAGAGCAGGTGATCAATGGCACTGTGGACTTCGGCGCTTCCGAGGCGCCTTTCTCCGGTGCTCGCCTGGAAAGCTTCCGAGCTAAATACGGCTATGATCCCCTACAGTTGCCTCTGGCGGGAGGGGCCATCGAGTTTGCCTATAACCTGCCCGGCATTGAAGACGGAGAGCTCATCCTGAAGCGGAAAACCTACTGCGGCATCGTGACCGGCGAGATCACTCGCTGGGACGACATTCGCATCAAGGCCGAGAACCCAGGTATAGCAAACAAGCTGCCACCCCTGGACATCACCTGGGTACACCGCTCTGATGGTTCTGGGACTACCTTTGTGTTCACCAACCACATCAGAACTGTCTGCCCTAATTGGACAGCCGGTGCTGGTACTTCTGTCGAGTGGCCTGTTGGCATTGGAGCCCAAGGGAATGAGGGCGTAGCCGCCACCATCAAGCAGGAGCCAGGGGCAATTGGCTACGTGAACCAGTCCTATGCCAAGCTGGAAAAGATGGCCACTGCTCGCTTGGAAAACAAAGCGGGCAACATTGTTGAGTTCTCGACTGAGGCAGCTACCTCGGCGCTGGATGCTCCCATTCCTGATGACTTTGCGCTGTTGGTGCCCGACCCGGAAGGGCCAAATGACTACCCAATCGTGGGCTTGTTCTGGGTGATGCTGTACCGCGAGTATCCCGATCAGCAGAAGCTGACCAAGCTGGTGGAGACTCTGAAATGGACCCAGGGGCCAGAGGGTCAAGCCATCACCAAGGAGCTGGACTACATCCCTATGCCTGAGGCGGCTATCCAGCGGATCTTTGCAGAGCTGGATGCCATCACCGTTAACCCCAATGCGGTGCGATGACTGGGTTGCAGCCTGAACTCCACTAGAGTGGAGCTGGTGGCCGTCTGAGGAGGCAGATGAGGCTTTCTCGGTCGGCTGCTGGGCTTACCTTGCACGGTGGGATTTTTAGGAAAGATTTTGAACCGAAGATGATCATGGGAGAGAGGCTATGACTTCAGCGGCTACGGGTTATGGTTCACCACCAAACCCGGATATCGATGTTGACATTGAGAAAAAGGCGAGCCTGTCTCGGGCTGTTGATGTGGGCTTTGTCCGCCTGACGCTGGCCTTGGCAGGGTTTGCCGGCATTATCCTCATCTGGGTGATTCTTCAAACCACCGAAGCGGCTCTGCCGGCGATTCAGCAGTTTGGCTTGGGCTTCCTGGTTACTGCCCGCTGGAACCCGGTGGAAAACATCTACGGGGTGCTGCCGCAGATTTATGGCAGTTTGGTAACCTCTCTGGTGGCTTTGATTTTTGCCATCCCTCTGGGCATTGGCACTGCCATTTTTTTGACGGAAGGTTTTGCCCCCAAGTGGGTAACGGAGCCGATTAGCTTTGCCATTGAGCTGATCGTGGCCACTCCCAGTGTGGTGCTGGGGCTGTGGGGGATCTTTGTGCTGATTCCAGCAGTGCGGCCCATCTTTCGAGCCATTAACCAGACGCTGGGTTGGATCCCTTTCTTGGGTGGCCCGGCTCCGCGGGGGCCCAGCTTGTTGATAGTGGCTGTGGTGCTGGGGATCATGATCTCTCCCATCATCATCTCCATTACCCGCAGTACCCTTGAATCTCTGCCACGCAGCCTAAAAGAGGGGGCTTTGGCTCTGGGGGCAACCCGCTGGGAGACCATCTTAACGGTGATGATCCCTGCCGGCCTGTCGGGTATCGTCAGCTCGATCATGCTGGCGCTGGGACGGGCTTTGGGAGAGACCATGGTAGCGGCCATGCTTTCTGGCAACGCCAACCGCATCAATATCTCCCTAATGCAGCCGGGATCCACCATTACCGCCTTGATTGCTTCTCAGTTTGGGGAGGCAGGACGCTTGCAGGTTTCGGCTCTCATGTATGCCGGCGTGGTGCTGATGGTGCTGACGTTATTGGTCAACATCGTTGCCGAGATCATCATCCGCAAGTTTCAAAACTTGGAGCAGTAACTTGGGAAGCAGAAAGAAGATGAAGGAGCACTGTTATCATGTCCGACTCAGCACAGCTTGCCCCTGAGAAGGTTGACATCGACATTACTCGTGCCGCCATTGCCCCTGTCCGCAATTACACAGGCATTGTCCTAACCCTGCTGAGTGGCCTCTTTGTGGCGGTGATCATAGCTTCCCTATCTTGGGTGCTGTGGGATGTGGGCAAGGAAGGCATCCAGCGGATAAATTGGGATGTCCTCACCCAGACCCGCTACCCTGCCCCTGGCCTGGCGGAAGGGGGCTTTGGTCACGCAATTGTCGGCAGTTTAATGGTGCTGGCTACGGGGGCGGCTTTGAGCTTTCCCTTCGGCATCTTGGCGGCAGTGTACTTGTCTGAATTCGGTCGCGGCACCCGCTTGGCTTATCTGGTTAAGTTTTCCTGCAATGTGCTCACGGGGGTACCGGCCATTCTCTGCGGCCTGTTTGCCTATGCTGTGGTGGTGAGGGGATCCGGCTTTTCGGCTTTCTCGGGAGGGGTGGCTTTTGGCGTGCTGATGCTGCCGATTGTCATCCGCTCCACCGAGGAGGCGTTGCTGCTGGTTTCGCCCGACATGCGCTTGGCTTCCCTTGGCCTGGGCTCAAATCGCTTTCAGACCACAATGCGCGTTGTTTTGCCGGCAGCGGCACCGGCCATCGTAACCGGGCTAATCCTGGCTTTGGCCCGAGCGGCAGGCGAGGCTGCACCTCTGCTCTTTACCGCCTTCAACAACAATTTCTGGTCTACTGATCTCTTTGGCCCGGTGGCTACCTTGCCGGTGATGGTCTACTTTTTCTCCATCATTCCCTACAGGGTGCAGCAGCAGCTGGCTTGGGCGGGCGCTTTGGTTTTGTTAGCCATTGTTTTGGCGGCCAGCTTGACCGCTCGCTTTTTGGTGTACAAGACCAGGAAATAGCCTGAGGATTCTCAACAAAGTCTTGAATCGAACTCTTCGTCGAACTCTAGCTCTTTTTGTGAGTGCTGCCATGCAAACTCAATCTCTTAACCAGACCTCTTACGTTTTCAGGACCGAGAACCTGAATGTCTACTATGGCTCCAATCTGGCGGTAAAAAATGTTACTCTGGACATCCCAGCCCGACAGATTACTGCGTTTATCGGCCCTTCCGGCTGTGGCAAAAGCACGATTCTGCGCTGTTTTAACCGCACCAACGATTTGATCCCCGGTGCTCGTGTAGAGGGCAAGCTCACCTACCACGGCAAGGATCTCTACGCCAAAGAGGTCGATCCGGTGGCGGTGCGGCGGCGTATCGGCATGGTCTTCCAAAGACCCAATCCCTTCCCCAAAAGCATTTACGACAACGTGGCCTACGGCCCGCGGGTGCTGGGGATGAAGGTAGACTTGGACGAGGTGGTGGAAACCTCGCTGAAACGGGCTGCCCTCTGGGATGAAGTCAAAGACAAGTTGAAAGAAAATGGTCAGTCGCTGTCGGGAGGGCAGCAGCAGCGCTTGTGTATTGCCCGCGCTCTGGCGGTACAGCCGGATGTGATTTTGATGGATGAGCCCTGTTCGGCGTTGGATCCCATTTCCACCCGCCGTATCGAAGAGCTGATGAAGGAGCTGGAGGAGGAATATACCATCATCATCGTCACCCACAACATGCAGCAGGCCAGCCGCGTCTCGGATATGACGGCTTTCTTCAGTGTGGAGCTGGTGGGATCCAACCGTGTGGGCGAGCTGATTGAATTTGACAGAACTGAAGTCATCTTCAACAGCCCCACCAAGCAAGCCACAAGAGATTATGTGGAGGGCCGCTTCGGCTAATCGACCTGGCCGGACAGGGATCCTTCCCATACTGTTCTCGGCAAACCCTTTTGCAGGCAATTTCTGCCGATGATGGAGTCTGAAGAACCGTTGCACCCAAATACGGATACCTATGATCGTTGCCGCTCCTGACAAGCTGCAGGCTTTGCGTTCTGACTTAGAGGGTATTGAGATCATCACTGATCCGGCTCAGGTGGCCAAGTTGTCGTTGGATTTTTACCACTACAGCCCCGTGCTGAGCCGACAACTGAGCGACAAGCGGGGAGATTTGGTGGTGCGCCCCGCCGATGAGGCCGAGGTGATGCGGGTGGCAGCGGCCTGTGCCAGGCTGCGGATCCCGGTTACGGTGCGCGGTGCCGGTACTGGTAATTACGGCCAATGTATCCCGCTGGCCGGGGGTGTGATCCTGGACATGGGCAAGCTCAACCAGGTGCTTTGGGCAAAGCCGGGCTTGGCGCGGGTGCAGGCGGGGGCCAAGTTGATGGCCATCGACAAACACACCCGCGAGCTGGGCTGGGAGATCCGTATGGCCCCTTCCACCTACCGTACGGCCACTATTGGGGGGTTCATTGCCGGGGGCAGCGGCGGCATTGGCTCTGTGACCTACGGCCAATTGCTGGATCGGGGCAACATCTTGGGGCTGCGGGTGATCACAGTCGAAGAGGAGCCGCGGGCCCTGGAGCTGCGGGGAGACGACGTGTTTAAAGTCAGCCATGCCTGGGGCCTCAACGGGATCATCACAGAAGTAGAGATCCCGCTGGCGCCGGCCTACCCATGGGCAGAGCTGGTGGTGGCCTTTCCCCCTGAGGTGGGGTTTATGCCCTGCGCCCACTTTGGGCAGGCCCTGGCCGAGGCAGATGGGATCCTCAAGAAACTCATCAGCCTGCACGCCTGGCCGATCCCTCGTTACTTCGTCCCCCTGCAGGACTACTTGCCCCAGGGATCCGCCGTGGCCCTGGTGATGGTGGCCGAGCCCAGCCTGGAGCCGTTGCTGGAGCTAATTCGGGAACATGGCGGCCAGGTGGTCTACAACAAAACGGCGCAGGAGGCGGCCAAGGGGATCTCGCTGGGGGAATTTTCCTGGAACCACACCACCCTGCACTGCCGCAGCGTGGATCCCAATTTGACCTATCTACAATCGATTTTTCCGCCCGACCGGGAGCTGAAGTTGGTGCAGCACCTGTACGAGCACTTTGGCGACGAAGTGCTGATGCACCTGGAATGGATTCGCATACGCGGCCAGGTTGCCCCGGTCGGCCTGCAAATTGTGCGCTTTACCACTGAAGAACGCCTCAACGAGATCATGCGCTATCACGAGGCGCAGGGAGTCTTCATCGCCAACCCTCACACCTACATCATCGAAGAGGGGGGTCGCAAGGTGATGGATCCGCGCCAGATCCGATTCAAGGAAGAAGTGGATCCCTACGGGTTGCTTAACCCCGGCAAGATGCGCAGTTGGCAAGGGCGGGCTTCTGCTTGACAGTGCCGAGAGGTCTCTATCCTTAGGCGATCTCTGAGTTTCCTCTTCCAAAAGGAGAGGGGCTTGGCAGCCAATCTTCTGCCAAGGCCAGCTCCAAAGCATAGGGACAAGTCTCCGGAAAGGCCGAGATATCCATACCGGTTTGCTGAGCTGCATGGCGGCGTGCCCGTTGATAGCTCTTTTCCAGTTGCTCGGCCAGATATCCTCTTAAGCTGGGGCTATCTTCGAGGGCCAATTCAATTTGGGTTCGCGCATCTGTGATGGAATCCAACCAGCTATCTGAGCGGCGCTGAGGTTGATATTGCCACTTGAGCAAATGCAGGAGAAGGCGAGTTAATTGGCTGGTCATCCCTCGCCGTTCGCTCTTACCCAAATCCTCAACCTCTTCAATTAAATGGATTAGATCAATTTCTTGCCAACGTCCCTCCCGCAAGAGCTGGGTTGTTTGGGCAATCCACAAGTTAAAATCTGCAAAGTATAGGTTGCTCACGGTTCTATCCTGCCGCCTGTATGTAGTCGTTTCAGCTCCAGCCGGGACAATGCCCTCCTGCCCAACTTCTCAATCTCAGAGATCCTGGCACTCTGAATATCTCAGCCTAATCGCCGCTGACCCTGCAGTTAAGCTATCGTTCGCTGCGGGGACTACCTATCCAAGATTTTAACTACAGTAGTAATTGATGGCCAAAGCCCCTACTAAAGTGAACTGAAAAGTCAGGAGCACCAAGTAGAAAATGGCGCGGGGCCTGAACAAAGTCAGCATCAAGCCAATGGCCTTCAGGTCCACCATCGGCCCAAACACCATAAAGGCCAACAGGGATCCCGGCGTGAAGGTGGCGGCAAAGGAGAGGGCAAAAAAGGCATCCACCGTCGAGCAAATGGAGATGATCCCGGCCAGCGCCATCATGATCAGGATCGAGACCAGCGCATCTTGGCCATAATCCAGCACAAACGAACGCGGGATCACCGTCTGCACGAAGGCCGCTACTGCCGAGCCCAGGATGAGCACGGATCCCAGCTCGCGAATCTCTCTAGCCCAGGTTTGCAGCAGCAGCAATCCCTTTTGCCGCCAAGAGAGAGCAGGGGCAGCGGCCAGCGCCGCCCGATACACCTCTTCAGCCCTCTGCAGAGTGGCCAGGGATCCGCCAGAGGGAGCAGGGCCTCGCGAGCCAATCCAGAAGGTGCCCCCCTGCAACAACGGCGAGCGGGAGGTGCTTTTCAGAGCTGCCTCTTGGCAGCGGTTGCGCTGCAGCTCTCGCCAAACCGCCGGTTGCAACAAAGGCTCCAGATCTTTTTGCACGCTGAAGAGCAAGCCGATGGCCACCGCAATGCCAAAAGAAAAAAGAACCCGGTAGGCCACCAGCTCCGGCATGTTGCGAAAGGCAATCCACGTGGAAAAGATCACCACCGGGTTAAACACCGGCGCTGCCAACAAAAAAGCCACCGCCACATGGGGTGGGATCCCCTTGATCACCAGTTGCCGGGCCACCGGCAGGTTGCCGCACTCGCACACCGGAAAAAAGAACCCCAAAGCACCGCCAGCCACCGCGCTGCCGATTTTGCCTTTGGGCAGGAAGCGGGCCAACTGGGATCCCTCGACAAACACCGCCATCAGCCCCGAAAGGAACACCCCCAAGAGCAAAAAGGGCATGGCCTGCACCACGATGCTCAAAAAGAGGGTGAACCCATCGCGCCAGAGAGGAGAATCCAAAAGGCTCAACGCACCACCTCACACCAATTTGGGCTCTATTGAGTTGGGATCCCGGCCCAGCGCCCTGTCAAACCGCCCTCAACTCCGCTCCTCGATGGGGATGTAGCGCTGCTGGCGTTCACCTGTGTACACCTGGGTGGGTCGGAAAAGCCGATTATCGGACAACTGCTCCCGCCAATGGGCCAGCCAACCCGCCGCTCGGGCAATGGCAAACACCGGTGTAAACAAATCTTCTGGGATCCCCAGCTTGGCGTAGACCAACCCTGAGTAGAAGTCCACATTCGGGTAGATCCCCTTCGGCCCCAGCAACTCCTCGCACACCCGCTCCACTTCCAGGGCGATGTCGTAGTACTTGTCGTGGCCGTAGCGCTCGAACAGCTCCTCTGCCAGCCGCTGCAGGATGGTGGCCCGCGGATCCTTCACCTTGTAAACGCGATGGCCCATGCCCATGATGCGCTCTTTTTTGGCCAGCTTCTCTTCGATAAACGAGCGCACATTTTCCACCGAGCCGATTTGTCGCAACAGCCTCATCACCTGTTGGTTGGCCCCGCCGTGCAACAGCCCCGAAAGGGTACCCACCGCCGTGGCCAGGCTGCTATAGGGGCTGGCCAGGGTAGAGGCGCTCACCAGCAGGGCAAAAGTAGAGGCATTGACTGTGTGTTCGGCGTGCAAGATCAGGCAGGTATCGAAGATGCGGGCCAGCCAGGGATCCGGCTTCTTGCCGGAGAGCATGTAGAGGAAATTGGCGGCATGATCCAGGCTGTCGTCGGGGGGGATGGGATCGTTGCCCTGGCGCATCTGGTGAAACATCGCCACCATCGTCGGCAGCTTGGCGAGCAGACGGGTAACCGTGCCGAACACGTAGTCGGGATCCGCCTCTCGCACCGGATAGAACATCCCCAGACTGGCAACACAGGTTTGCAGGGCATCCATGGGGTGGCCCGACTCGGGAAACGACTTGATCATGTCGCGGATGCGGTATTTCACCCGCCGATGGCTGCGGACGGCCTGATCGAAGTTGTCCAGCTCGGCTTGCGTCGGCAGCTTGCCGAAGATCAGCAGATAGGCCGTCTCCAGAAAGGTGCTCTGGGCCGTCAGTTCCTCGATGGGAATGCCCCGATACTCCAGGATCCCTGCCTGGCCATCGACAAAACTAATGTTAGAGCGCGTGGCCGGAACGCCTTCTAGCCCCGGCCTGTATTCGCCATCCGCCATAGTCGGATCCCTGAAATGAGCCCCCCAAGGAGAGAACAGGGGCGTCACTACATTCGCTACATTAAAGCAGATCTGGATCTCTGAAGCCAGATCCCGCCTTTGCCTACCCTGAGAAGGGCTTTGGCAACCCATATCAGCCAGGGTGAGAAAGACCCTGCTCCGGTATCAGGTTTGCCTCGGAGCACCTCGCCAGTTAATGTACGGGATCCCGACCGGAGAGTCGCCAGCGGTTGAGGCGAGAGAAGGTCTCCGGGTTCAAATAGAAATCAATGCCCCGCCTGCTCGGCAGCCGCTTGGGCTGGATGCGCCGGATCTGCTCTTGAGCCTGCTGCACTTCTGCCCACAGTTGTTCTGCCGAGAGCCATTCTGCGTTGTAGCCGCCGATCACCCACTGCTGGACGCGATCTGAGGTGGCCACCCGTACCCGATAAGCCTTTGCCTGCAACTGAGCACAGAGCCGTTCGATGCAGGCGTCGGCAGTTTCCCCGTAAGCAGTGTAGAAAATCTCGATGCCGGAGGGAGAACGCTCCTGTCGGGCAGGAGTGGGCTGGGTATAGGCGTCGTACACCACAGTCGCCCGGTAGCCGCGGAAAGCCACGTAGCTGGCCAAAGATTCCACCAAGCGCAGACGCGCCAAGTCCAGCAGGGAGCGACGTGCCAACTTCTTTAGGGTGGGCCAAGCTCCGATGATGTTGTAGCCGTCAACCAATAAAACTGTGGGGGAGGAAGCTGTCATGCATAGTGGTGGATCCCTTGCCCAGGATCGCACCAATTTGTATCAGTTTGCACCCTTATCCTAATCCTTATCAAAGAGCGCCGTAAAGACCCTTTTGAGGCTGGCCCACTCACAGTCTTGGGCTTGCAAGTGAACCAGGAGAGGAAGACTGCCTCAAAGACGCCCCCCAGGGGTTGCAAGTCCTCAAGGAAAGCAGTCGTAAGGGGTCTGCCTCAGGCCCAAAGCTTTTTTCTACGCGACTTCCCTTGAGCGGTTGGGTGTTACTTTTCGCCTGAGTTCGCCCGCAGGTTTGTCGAGAAGACCATTTTTACCGCACCCGAGCTAGCAAGTTAAGATGTGTTACGAGATCCGTCGGGACTTCTATGGGCGCAATACCGTCAACAGCAGCAGTAACCAAACCAGTGGCAACCCAGCCTCGACCGGCTTCGGCAGCGGCGGGGGCTGAGGTTACCCTGTCGCAGCCAGCCCTGCGCTACGATCCGGAGCAATTGGCCGAGCAATACCGGGGGCGCTGGGATCTGGTGCTGGGGCGTCTATTCCAGTTGATCACCCCCTTTTTGGGTCTGTTGGCCTGGGTGTTTTGGGATCGCTGGCGAGGGGTGGAGCTGAAAAATCGGCCCAAGCACGCGGCGCGGCTGCGGGAGATCCTCACGGAATTGGGGCCGACAGCTATCAAAATTGGCCAGGCTCTCTCCACCCGTCCTGACCTGGTCTCGCCTCTTTTTTTAGAAGAACTGGCCAAGCTTCAGGATGAGCTGCCCCCCTTCGACAATGCCACCGCCTTTGCCCTTATCCAGTCGGAGATCGGCCAATCGGTAGAGCAGATCTTTCGCGAGATCGGCCCGGAACCGGTTGCCGCTGCCAGCCTGGGGCAGGTTTACCAGGCCTATCTGCACACAGGGGAGAAAGTCGCCGTCAAGGTGCAGCGGCCCGATTTGATCGGGCGCATCTCCCTGGACATGTACATCATCCGCAGCCTGGCCGCCTGGGCCAAGCGCACCTTCCGCCGCATCCGCAGCGACTTGGTGGGCATTGTGGATGAGTTTGCCGGGCGGCTTTACGAGGAGATGGACTACACCCAAGAGGGCCGCAACGCTGAGCGCTTCCTGGAGCTGTACCGCCACCCCTCCATCTACGCCCCGAAAATCTATTGGCAGTACACCCGCACCAAGGTGCTGACGATGGAGTGGATCGACGGCATCAAGCTGACCCAACTCGACAAAATTGCCGCTGCAGGGCTAGATGGACGGCACCTGATCGAGATTGGGGTTAACTGCTCCCTTAAGCAGCTTTTGGAGCATGGCTTTTTCCATGCTGACCCCCATCCGGGCAACCTCTTGGCCATGCACGACGGGCGGCTGGCCTACATCGACTTTGGCATGATGAGCACCATCCAGCCCCACCAGCGCTACGGCCTGATCAAGGCCATCGTCCACTTGGTGAACCGGGATTTTGTTGCCTTGGCGCAGGACTACGTGGATCTGGAGTTCCTGGATCCCGATACGGATCTCACCCCCATCATTCCCGCTTTGGAAGCTGTCTTTGCCGAGGCCCTGGGCAGCTCCGTGGCCGAGCTGAACTTCAAAAGCATCACGGATAAGCTCTCGGGGGTGATGTACGATTTTCCCTTCCGCGTGCCTGCCTACTACGCCCTGATCATCCGCTCTTTGCTCACCCTGGAGGGGATCGCCATCAGTTTGGATCCCAATTTCAAGGTGTTGAGCGTGGCCTATCCCTATGTGGCCCAGCGGCTGCTCACCGACCCGGCTCCAGAGCTACGCGCCGCCCTGCGGGAGCTGCTGTTTAACCAGGGGCAATTCCGCTGGAACCGCCTGGAGAACCTGCTGCGCAACGCCGCCAACAGCGAAGACTTTGACCTGCAGGGATCCCTGGAAAAGGCCGTCGATTTTATCTTTTCCGAGCGGGGGGCTTTCTTGCGGGAGCGGCTGGTGGATGTGCTGTTCTCCAGCTCGGGGAACGGCACCTCAGACGGCTTGGCTCATTTGCAACGTCTGTGGGAACTCCTCAGCCGCAACCCGACCTTTCAGCCGCTGCAGCTTCTGCCCATCGTCGCCAAGATAGCCACCAAGCCGGAAGCCCAGCAACTGGGCCGGCAATTGGCCTCCCGCTGGTTGCAACGCTCGGCAGCCCGGCTTATCCGCGACCTATTGTTGTCGGAGGATGAGAAAAAGCCCGTAAACGGGCACAACGGGAGCCCTGGGCCGATGAAAGCTGCAAAACCTGCTGCTGCCTGACCTTCCCCTTGCGCTGAACAGACCAGAACCTTTCTGCTCTGCGGGGCAACAAGACCAGCCTCCGGGAAAAAGCTTTGGGTTGCCCCGCGAGTGTCGGCCACTAACTAAGAAGAGCAAGCCGGGAAAATCCCAACGACATCCTTATGTTGAGAGAAGCAGGCAGAAGGAACTTTCCCGGCTGAACCCAATGGCGCAGTCTCTTCAGCGTAGTTCAGGTCTGCCCCGACGAGAGTCTACCTCTCCTAGCTGGCGCTCTCGTCTTTGGGGCTGACGGCATTGAGGGCTAGCGTCATCCACTCAGAAAATTCATCGCGGCGGAAAACCTGGGGGCAGGAGCGCGGGCCAAAACGCAGCAGGCTGGGCATGCCGTACTCCTTGAGGCGGTTCTGCAGCCAGGTGCCAACGCCGGTTTTGCCGTCGTTGGGCATTTCGGTTTGGAAGTCGCTGTACATCAGCAACAACTGGCTGCGAGATTGGAGCACAGCATTCTCTTGGATCAACTTCGGCAGGGAGAGGCTGGCGGCTGGATTGGCCCCTTTGATCCCTTTGGCCGATTCACGGCGACGGCTGCGGGAACGGGAGTTGGCATTTTCGCGGTTCTTACGGGCTTTCGGTTCAATGGTCATAGAATCTCCTAGACGACTGAGTGGTTCCCCAAAAGGGGTAAAAGCCGGAACTCGCAGGCTGAGGACAGAGCCCGCCGCGGAAGGTAGCTCGATGAGTCCAATGTTGGGGCAATCGCTGAGAAGAGGAACACACGCTCTCAGTTAAGCGAAGGGAGAACTGCGCCAGCTTGCCACAAAAGCTCGAGGTTCCTTGCCTGCAGCAGCAATCTACAGCGCGTCGAGTTCCTGGCCGCCCATCCGAGACTTGTCTTCGTCTTTCCTGGCGGAGGTTAGTTTGGTTACCACAGATCCGCAGGGTAAAGAAGCCCGGATGCTACCTTTTATATTGGCCTAAAACTGAACCGATGAACACTCTCTGGTCGAGCACAAATTTAGGTCTGAAGGTTTTGTCGCCCGTTGCGGATCACCCGCAGAGACTCCAACAGCCGCAGCTCTAGGTCTTGCAAAACCTGATCCACGTAATGATGGGCCTCCCGTTGTAGGCGCTCCGACTCCTGCAGCGTCTGTCGCCGCACCTCCTCGCTCTGTTGGTAGGTTTGTCGCAGCAACTGTTCTGCCTGCGCTTGAGCCTGGCGTAGGATGGTCGATTCGCTGACGAGCTGCTCGGCGCGGCGCTGGGCCACGGCCACGATCTCCTGGGCGTAACGATGGGCCTCGGCCAAAATCTGATCCCGCTGGCGCAGCACCTCCTCGGCTTCCTCCAAGGCTGTGGGCAGGTTGAGGCGGATGAAGTCCAACTGCTCCAGGATCTTCTCTTCGTCGATAAGGGTGCGAGACCAGAACAGACGAGGACTGCTGAGAATGGCTGCCTCCAGTTGATCCAAAGCCTCCTGGACGCGCATCAGCGCCAGGGTCTGTTCCCCAAGCAGGTCACCGGCGCGATTGAGGGCATCGGGGGGCAATTCTCGCATCAGGCCAGAGAGTGGGTGGCTGGGCTGAGCTAAGCAGGCAGGATAACGCCTACCATATCAGGTTCTCGCGGTTCTGAGCCTGGGCGGCTTCCCCCTGGTTCCTATCCCTCTTCAGCCGGGGGGACAGAAACCGGTCTCTGTGGCAAACTGAGGGGAAGTTGTTGGATTGCGATCTGCCCATGCCACAGCCGCAGCCTCCTCGTCGACTGGAAGATCAATTTGTGGAGAATGTCTCCCGCTACCCTACCTACTTCATTACCGTCTTGCTGGGGGGGATCTGGGCTGGCTTACAGCCTTTTGTTAACCTGTACCGCAAAAGTCCGACCTCGGCAGCCCTGGTTGTGCTGGGATCCCTGCTGTTGCTGCTGTTTGTCTATTTCACCCTGCGAGGCATGACAGGGCACACTCTCCTGCCGGCGTGGATGTTGCGTTGAGGGCAGGGGGGATGGACGAAGCGATAGAGTGGACGCCAGAAGCAGAGGCGCGCCTTAAAGAAATCCCCTTCTTTGTGCGTCCGGCTGCCCGTAAGAAGATTGAACAGTTTGCCCGCGAAGCCGGGATCCAGAAGATCACAGTGGCAGTTTACGAGCAGGCCAAGCAAAAGTTTGGCTCTTGAGGGATCCCCCCTGCTGGCCATAGCAGGGAGATTGGGTTTGCCGCTAGCTTGGTAGAGGTGTTCTCCTCTGTTTTTTGCAACTCATGGCAGATTGGATCCTGTTGGCACTGGTGGGTTCTGCAACCTACCTGCTGCTGCAAAAAAGTGTGGCCCGCCTCTCCAAGGTGCCCTGGCGGATCCTGTGGCTGGTGATGATGATGCCCCCTTTGATCTGGGTGCTGGGGCGTCAGGTGTTTCAGTACGAAATGCCCCCCCTGCTCATGTTGGGGCTGTTTCTGGCTTCCTATTTTACCAGCATGACTTTGGTACGCCGGGGGCGCCTCCGACCTCCAACGGCAGGCTCTCAACCGGGGGCGGAAAACACCTCGCCGGTTGCGGGATCGGATCGCGAGTCTTTGCTTGAAGCAGAGGAAGAAAAGGAGGACAGTGCTGCAGATCTGGCCTCGGCGGCTCTTGTCCACACCCCCATCTCGGAGGTGCCGCGAGAAAAGCTCAACCACTGCTTCCCCTGGAATGTTTTTTATTTGCAAAGCGTGGAGTACCGTCCCCAGGCCATCATCTGCCGCGGCAATTTGCGGGCGGATCCCACGGAAGCCTATGAGCGGGTGCAGCGCAATGTAGAAAACACTTTTGGCAAACGCTTCTTGGTGGTGCTGCAGGAGGGGTTTGCCGGCAAGCCTTTTTTTGCCTTGGTGCCCAACCCGGCGGCACGGCGCTCCCTAACCCGTCAGCAGGAGTGGCCTCTGCTGGCGCTGGGGCTGCTGCTGTTTACCTTTTGGACGACTCTCACTGCCGGGGCCCAGGCGGCTGGGGTCGGCCCTGACCGGCTGCTGCATCTCCCGTCTCTGCTGAAGGGGTTGCCCTACGCAGTTGGGATCCTGGCCATTCTGGGATCCCATGAGGGGATCCGCTACTGGGTGGCCCGCCGCCACGGCATCAAAACCTCGCTGCCCTATTTCATCCCGGTGCCCTTTGTGTTGGGAACTTTCGGGGCTTTCATCGAGCTGAAAGAGCCGGTGCCCAACCGCAAGGTGTTGTTTGATATTGCCATTGCCGGGCCGCTGGCGGGCAGCCTGGTTGCTTTGGCGATGTTGCTGCTGGGGCTGTCCTTTTCGGCGCCTGGGGATCCGCCGGCGGTGCCGGAGGGGCAGCCCACCCCAATTAGCTTCCATCGCATCGACCCACGCCTCTCGGTGCTGCTGGCGATCTTGGCGCGTATGGTGCTGGGGGATCAGTTGCAGCCGGGCCAGGTGATCGATCTGCACCCGCTGGCCTTTGCCGGCTGGCTGGGCCTGGTGGTGATCGCGTTTAACCTGGTGCCGGTGGGCCAACTGGATGGGGGGCACATTGTCCACGCGGTGTACGGGCAGCAGATGGGAGCCAATGTGGGCCGGGTAGCTCGCTGGCTGGTGCTGCTGTTGGCTTTGACGGTGCAGCCCTGGCTACTCTTGTGGGCGCTGCTGCTGTTTGTCATCTCCAGCGCCGACGAGCCGGCCCTCAACGACGTCACGGAGCTGGACGAGGGGCGGGATCTGCTGGGGCTGGGGATGCTGACGCTGCTGGTGCTGATCCTGCTGCCGGTGCCGCCCTTTTTGCAAAGCTGGCTGGCCTTGGCCTAGTTCGGGATAGGATCCAAACCACGTCAACCAGCTCAGCCCTGGCTATGCAAGCGGGTTTAATTGTCCAGAAGTACGGCGGCACCTCCGTCGGCTCCATCGAGCGCATCCAAGCCGTGGCCCAGCGGGTGGCCCACACGGTGGATCGGGGGCAGCGGGTGGTGGTGGTGGTCTCGGCCATGGGGGACGAAACCGACCGCCTCGTGGAGCTGGGGGAGCAGATCTTGCAGGGATCCCCGACCACGCCGGCCCAGTGGCGGGAGTGGGACATGCTCCTTTCCACGGGCGAGCAGGTAAGCATTGCCCTGCTGGCGTTGGCGCTGCAGCGCTTGGGCTATCCTGCCGTTTCGCTGACGGCGGCTCAGGTAGGGATTGTTACCACCCGGGATCACGGGCGGGCCCGCATTTTGCACATCCACACCGACCGCCTCTGGCAACACCTAGAGCGGGGAGAGGTGGTGGTGGTGGCCGGGTTTCAGGGCATCACCAGCCCGGCGGAGCTGGAGATCACCACCCTGGGGCGGGGGGGATCGGACACCACAGCGGTGGCCTTGGCGGTGGCTTTGGGGGCAGAGCTGTGTGAGATCTACACCGATGTGCCGGGGATCTTTACCACCGACCC
The DNA here is from genome assembly GCF_002760375.1 of Synechococcus sp. 60AY4M2. Lineage (NCBI taxonomy): Bacteria > Bacillati > Cyanobacteriota > Cyanophyceae > Synechococcales > Synechococcaceae > Synechococcus > Synechococcus sp. 60AY4M2. The sequence continues at coordinate 3,040,600 of NZ_AUMZ01000001.1, read as the reverse complement.
GCGCAAGGTACCCGAGGCCAGGCTGTTGCCGGAGATTACCGCCGACGAGATGCTGGAGCTGGCCAGCCTGGGGGCGCAGGTGCTCCACCCCCGCTCGGTGGAGATTGCCCGCAACTACGGCGTCAAGCTGCGGGTGCGCTCCAGCCTAGAACCGTTGCAGGCGGGATCCGAGGGCACCCTCATTCTTGCTCCCCCTCCCCGTCCTCGCCCCGCCGACAGCAGCATTGAGCTGGGCCAGGCAGTGGATACGGTGGAGCTGGATCGGGATCAGGCCAAGTTGGTGCTGGTGGGAGTGCCGGATCGCCCGGGCATTGCCGCGCAACTGTTCCAGGAAATTGCGGCAGCCGGGATCAATGTCGATTTAATCCTGCAGTCGCTCCACCTCAGTGCAGCCGAGGGATCCCCTATCAACGACATTGCTTTTACCGTCAGCCGGGCGCAGGCGGCCCAGGCGGCAGCCGTGGCGCGGCAGGTGGGCCAGGAGCTGGGGTGTAGGGAAGTCATCGTCGATGAGGCGGTGGCCAAAGTCAGCATTGCCGGGGTGGGGATGATGGGCCGCCCGGGCATTGCCGCCCAGATGTTCCAGGTGCTGGCAGAAGCTGGGATCAATCTCCAAATGATCTCCATGTCGGAGATCAAGGTGAGCTGTGTGGTGGCTGACGAGCGGGCCGGGGAGGCCGCCCTGGCGCTGGGGGAAGCGTTCCAGGTGATCCCCCATTTGCATCGGGTCAAGGCAGCCCCTTGCGGGGATCCCCGCCCAAGCGACCACCCGGTGCGCGGCGTTGCCCTGGATTTGAAGCAGTCGCGGCTGGGCCTGCGCAAGGTGCCGGATCGCCCGGGGACGGCTGGCCATCTGTTTGGACGCCTGGCCGCTGCCGGTATCATCGTCGACACCATCATCCAAAGCCAGCGGGGCTACCACAACGGGATCCCCAGCACCGACATCGCCTTTACGGTGCCTCAGGATCAGGCCAGGGCGGCTGAGGCCGTGTGCCGGCAGGTGGCCGAGGAGCTGCAGGCGGCGGGGGTCGAGACCGACCACGACATTGCCAAAGTCAGCATCGTCGGTGCCGGGATGGAAACATATCCCGGCGTGGCTGCCCGTTTGTTCAAGGCTCTGGCCGACGCCGGGATCAACATTGAGATGATCGGCACCTCAGAGATTAAGGTGAGCTGCGTGGTGCGGCGGGAGCAGGGGGTGCGTGCCCTCCAGGCCGCCCACCGTGCCTTCGGGCTGGATCGACCCTAGTCCACCTTGGCCGCTAGCAAGAGAGGAAAGTGGTGGGCGTTGGGGGCGTGCATGGCCTGGATCCCCAAGTTGGCGCGGTTGAGGAGATCGGCGTAGGTAGGGATGAACCGGCCTTGGCTGTCCAGGAGGGACTGGTTAAAGTTAAAGCCATTGAGGTTAAAGGCCATGAGGCCGATGCCGATTGCCGCCGCCCAGATCCCTAAGGTAGGCAGGGCCGCCATCCAGAAGTGGACAGAGCGGCTGTTGCGCCAGCCAAGGCTGGGGATCCCCAACCGCCCCAAGAAGGCGTAGTGGCCGGCCAGGAAGTTGTAGGTGACCTCCTGCTGGCCAAAGCGGTAGCCGGCATTGACTGACTCCTCTTCTGAAGTCTCCCGGATCAGGCTAGAGGTTACCAGGGAGCCGTGGAGAGAAGCCAGTAGGGCGCCGCCGAACACCCCCGCCACTGCCAGTTGGTGCAGCGGGTGCATGAGGATGTTGTGTTCCGCCTGGAAGGCCAGCATGAAGTGGAAGGTGCCGGCAATGCCCAGCGGCAGCCCCTCCGAAAAGCTGCCCTGGCCGATGGGATAGACCAAGAGCACCGCCGTCGCAGCCGCCGCTGGGGCGGAGAAAGCCACCGCAATCCAGGGGCGCATGCCCAGCCGGTAGCTCAGCTCCCACTGCCGGCCCAAATAGCACCAGATGCCGATTAAAAAGTGGAGCACGATGAGCTGGTAGGGGCCGCCGTTGTAGAGCCACTCCTCCAAAGAGGCAGCTTCCCAGATGGGGTAAAAGTGCAGGGCAATGGCGGCTGAGGTGGGCACCACCGCCGCAGAAATGAGGTTATTGCCCCCCAACAAAGAGCCGATCACCGGCTCGCGGATCCCGTCCACATCCACCGGCGGAGCGGCAATAAAAGCGATAACAAAACAGAAGACCGCCGCCAACAACGTCGGGATCATCAATACGCCAAACCAGCCGATGTAAAGCCGATTTTCGGTGCTAGTGATCCATTGGCAAAAACTTTCCCAGCTCCAGAGCCGCCGTGCGGCAGCGGAGCGCCGAACAACCACACTCATAGGCCAACTCCTAGAAAATTTGAGGAGAGCTTTCTCCCACTTGCTCTTAGCAAAGTGACCTCAGGAAGTTACTCAGCCTTGCCCTGAGGATTCTTCTCCTTCCACGCTAGACAGTCTCAAGAAAACTGCCAAGGATACCTAACGTCTGCAGCCAAAATGTGAAATAAATTGATTTATCGATACAAACATGCAGATTAGTATTGCAGTTTATATTCCACCCCTTTTCCCAGGCCTCAAGAGCCAGTTTTTGCAGTCGAGAACTTCAGGATTTCTTAAGGTGGAGGTCTTAAGGATTTCTTCAGAAAAGCAACCCCGGCAGGCTCCTATCGCCCAATTTCGGCGTGAAACTCCTGCAGGGACTTCACCCCCAGGGATCCTGACTGCAGAGCGCGGATGGCGGCGGCGGTAGCCCTGGCTCCAGCCAGAGTAGTGACCAAAGGGATCTTGTAGGCCAGGGCGGTGCGGCGGATCTTCTGCGCATCCTGTTGGGCTTCGCCGCCAGAAGGGGTGTTGACGATGAGCTGAATCTGGCGGTTTTTGATGGCGTCGATGACGTGGGGCCGGCCCTCGTGCAGCTTGAGCACCTTCTCGACCGGGATCCCGTGCTCGGCCAGCACTTTTTGGGTGCCGGCAGTGGCCAGCAGGCGAAAGCCCAGCTGGACAAACTCTTGGGCCACCGGGATCACCGCCTGCTTGTCGCGGTCGCTGACGCTGATGAACACCGTGCCCTCTAGGGGCAGGTCCTGGCCGGCAGCCAGTTGCGCTTTGGCAAAGGCGCGGCCAAAGTCGGTGTCAATGCCCATCACCTCCCCAGTAGAGCGCATCTCCGGCCCCAGCAGCGTGTCGGTGCCGGGGAACTTGTGAAACGGCAGCACCACTTCCTTAACAGCCACGTAGGGCGGGATCACCTCCTGGGTAAAGCCCAGCTCTGCCAGGGTTTTGCCGCTCATCACCTGGGCAGCGTAGGCGGCCAGGGGGTGGCCAATGGCTTTGCTGACAAACGGCACGGTGCGGGAAGCGCGCGGGTTGGCTTCCAGAACGTAAACCTGCTCTTTCTGGACGGCGTATTGGACGTTAATGAGCCCCACCACCTTGAGAGCTTGGGCCAACTTCACCGTCCAGTCGCGGATCACCTGCAGCACAGCAGGGCTGAGAGTGCGGCTGGGCAAGACACAGGCAGAATCCCCGGAGTGGATCCCGGCCTGCTCGATGTGCTCCAGGATCCCGCCAATGGTTACAGCCCCGGTGTGGTCGGCAATGGCATCCACATCCACCTCCACCGCGTCTTCCAGAAACTGGTCCACCAGCACGGGACGGTCGGGATCCACCGCCACGGCTAGCTGCATGTAGCGCCGCAGGTCTTGATCCGAGTAGACAATCTCCATGGCCCGTCCCCCCAGCACATAGCTGGGCCGCACCACCACCGGGTAGCCGATGCGGCGGGCAATCTCCAGGCTTTCTTCCACGCTGCGGGCAATGCCGTGGGCCGGCTGGCGGATCCCCAATTCCTGGAGCAGGCGCCCAAAGCGGCCGCGATCCTCGGCTATGTCGATGGAGTCAGGAGAGGTGCCCCAGATGGGGGCCTGGGCTGCTGCCAGCCCCTGGGCCAGCTTCAGGGGGGTTTGGCCGCCAAACTGCACGATTAGGCCCAGCGGCTGCTCCGCTTCCACCAGGTTCATCACTTCCTCATGGGTCAGGGGCTCGAAGTAGAGGCGATCGGCGGTGTCGTAGTCGGTGGAAACGGTTTCTGGGTTGGAATTGACCATGAGGGTCTCATACCCCAGGCGGCTGAGGGCATAGGCGGCGTGGCAGCAGCAGTAGTCGAATTCGATCCCTTGGCCGATGCGGTTGGGGCCGCCCCCCAGAATCATCACCTTTGGCTTGGTGGTGGGAAAGATCTCGGATTCGCTCTCGTAGGTGGAGTACTGGTAGGGGGTAGCGGCCTCGAACTCGGCGGCGCAGGTGTCCACCGTCTTGTAGGTGGGGATCACCCCCAAGCTCTGGCGACGGGCCCGCACCTGGGCTTCCCTGGAGCCGGTCAGGTGGGCGATCTGCCGGTCGCTGAAGCCCATTTGCTTAAGGTGGCGCAGATCCTCAGCCGTCAGGGATCCCAATTCCCGCCCCTTGAGGACCTGCTCCACCTCCACCAGCTCCTGCAGCTTGTCGATAAACCAGGGATCGATGTGGGTAAGCTGAGCAATTTCCTGAACGGAAAAGCCCATGAGCAGAGCCGTGCGGATGGTCAAGAGGCGCAAGGGGTTGGGGGTGCGCAGGTTGGCCCGCACCTCCTCTGGGGTTGGGAAGACTTCCGGCCTGTCGCTGCCAAAGCCGGGGCGGTCGATCTCCAGGGATCGCAAGGCCTTCTGGATGGACTCCTGGAAGGTGCGGCCAATGGCCATCGCCTCCCCCACCGACTTCATCTGGGTTGTCAAAACGGGCTCTGCCCCAGGAAACTTTTCAAAGGCAAAGCGGGGGATTTTGGTGACCACATAGTCAAGGGTGGGCTCGAAGCTGGCCGGGGTTTTGCGGGTGATGTCGTTGGGGAGCTCCGGCAGCGTGTAGCCTACGGCCAGCTTGGCGGCGATCTTGGCAATGGGAAACCCAGTGGCCTTGCTGGCCAAAGCAGAAGAGCGGGAAACCCGCGGGTTCATCTCGATCACCCGCACCTCGCCGTTGGCGGGGTTGACGGCAAACTGCACGTTGGATCCCCCGGTTTCCACCCCAATCTCGCGCATGATGGCGATGGCGTAGTCGCGCAGCCGCTGGTACTCCTTGTCGGTGAGGGTCTGCGCCGGGGCCACGGTGATGGAGTCGCCGGTGTGAACCCCCATGGGGTCGATGTTTTCAATCGAGCAGATGATCACCACGTTGTCCGCCAGATCCCGCATCACCTCCAACTCAAACTCCTTCCAGCCGATCACCGACTCCTCCACCAGGATCTGAGAGACCGGGCTGGCCTCCAGGCCGGCGGCGCAGATCTCTTCAAATTCTTCTTGGTTGTAGGCCACCCCTCCCCCTGTGCCCCCCAGGGTATAGGCGGGGCGGATGATGAGGGGATAGCCGATCTCGTGAGCGATCTGCTTGGCTTCGGCCAGGCTGCGGGCCAGCCCCGAGCGCGGCACCGCCAGGCCAAGCCGCTGCATCGCCTGCTTAAACAGCTCCCGATCCTCGGCTTTTTCGATGGCCTCCCGCTTGGCCCCGATCAGCTCCACCCCGTACTGGTCCAAGATCCCGCGCCGGGCCAGCTCCACCGCTACATTGAGGGCCGTCTGTCCCCCCATGGTGGGCAGCAGGGCATCGGGGCGCTCCCGCTCGATGATCTGGGCCACGAAGTCCGCCGTCACCGGCTCGATGTAGACGCGATCCGCCATACTGGGATCCGTCATGATGGTGGCCGGGTTGGAGTTGACCAAGATCACCTCGTAGCCCTCTTCTCGCAGGGCTTTGCAGGCTTGGGTGCCGGAGTAGTCGAACTCGCAGGCTTGGCCAATGACGATCGGCCCCGCTCCGATGAGCAAGATCTTGTGAATGTCGGTACGGCGCGGCATAGGGATCCCAGGGGTGGCAGGGTCAGCCTTCTATTGTAGAGGTCGCCTGCAGGTCAAGTTGCTCAACGGACAGGGAAACGTCCTGCTGTCAACGCTATCTTTGCGGCAAAGCCATCCATGGATCTGCCGATCGAGGAGACGCTCTACGGCCACTCCAATTGTTCGCAACGTTGATGGGGCCATTGTCAAAGTTCTGAAAGAAAGGGCTAGGCCTCACGGTGGGAGTGCAGAAGCCGAACATCGCAAAATCCTCAAGCAAGTCTTACTCCAACTTGCAAAAAAGTCCTTTGCCAAGTGCTCGGATCGATCCCAAACATTGGTGAAGATTCGGACTTCGAGCGGATGCAAGAAGATAACACCGCCCACGATGTATTGGCTTGACACGAGCGTTATCAACCCGTTCGAGCCTTCATAACAAGCCGCGGTAGCGAATAAAAATTAAAATCGCCGCCCAGGATCCCAGCGCCACCTTGATGGCCACCAAAATGTTGAGGATTGGGATCCAGCCGCCGCTAAAAAGTGCCCCCAGCTCGCCCTTGGGTAGTTCCCAACCGGCCAGGGCGATTACAGCCACCCCGATAAACGTCACCACCGACAGCTTCTCCCACATCGCGGCTTGCCACCGCTTGTAGATGGCCTCCATCCAGGTCGAAGAGGCGGTGATCGCCACCAAGCCAATCGCCGTTCCTCCCGCCACGCCGGCAGCAAACCCCCCGCCCGGCGTCAGGTGACCCCGAATGGCCAGCTCCACCCCAATCAGAGCGGAGATGGTGGCCCCCACCCGCGCCAACACAATTGAGGGAATATCGGTAAACTGAGCTACATTGGCCGTCGGTCGCTCATCCGCCAGCAGGTACTGCGCGCCCAGAATGGCCGTAGAAAACACGACGACTTCAAAGACGGTGTCGTAAAGGCGGTTGCGCAGGATCAAGCCCGTCACCGTATTGGGCACGCCGCTTTCTCCGGCCAGAACCGCCACAGGCTCAAAGGCAGGAGAAACAGCTCCCGCGTCGGCAACCATGAGCTGCAAGGCTGCCAGCAGCGCCGCCACCCCGTACAACCACCTCATGGCAGGAGGACCTCAGAAAGCAGGGCTTGTTGCGTCAAGATGGCCTGCAGGCGGGGCACGCGCGTTACCAAGCGATACTCTGCCACCTCCTCATCGGGCTCAAGGGCAATGGTGTGCACCTCCCGGCTGTGAAGGGCAGCCAACAACGCCTCTGCACTTCCATAGACGGCCAACTCCAGACGCATGTGGTACTGCTGTAGCCCTTGGCGCATCTGCTGTAACAACTGCTGTGCTGCTGAGGTCCTGGCCGCCAACAGAGGACTGTCTTCGAGAACGCCCAAGCGCATACTCAACGAGGAACGCACCGCGATGGCATAGAGCGTAATGGACAGCATGGTGCCCACCAGCGCCTCAGTAAGCGCCACATCCGCCGCCCCAAACAAGGCATAGATCAGAGCAGCGATGGATCCCAGAATGCCGCGCATCACCAAGGCATGATAGGGATTGGTCTGGGTCACCACCAAGGCAGCCGTCAAGGGCAACAGCAGGGCGATCACCAGCAACAAAGTCTCTTCCATCCTGTCCTCCTATAGGGACTTGCGCTGCGAGCAAAAGGCCAGCACATAGCCCAAGATGGTGTTCCAAATGGCCAAGGAAATCAGGGCCAACACCAGCAGAGGCCACTCCCTTGGGATCCGCAGCAACAGCCCCAGCATGATGCTCATGGATCCCAGCGTGTCCGACACCGAAAGGCCGTGCAGCTTAAACAAAATCGAGCGATCCCCAAGGAGCGGCGCTGTTCCCCACAGCCAAAACAGCACCCCGATCCCAAACAGAAGATAGCTGAGAGCCTCCACCAAAACTTCCATGTTGATTCCCCTTAAAGCATTTCCAAGCGCTTGAGCACGTGGGCCAGCAGCATTAGGGCTGCATTGCCCACCGACAAAATCAAGACCCCCACAATCCCGATCATCCAGTCATCCCGCACCACAGATACCACCAAAACCAGGATGGCCGTCTTGGTCGATAAGCTGGCAAAAGCCAGCATCGTCTGCCAAATATCCTCCTTCAGCCAGGCGGCATACAGCGGCAGGCATAGGGTCAAAGTCAGCAGAAACAGCAGTAGATTCACGCCTCCTCCCGCGGCTTGAGCAGATGCACCTCGTAGGTGCCTTGGGCATCGCAATTGAGCACAATGGTTTTGGGCGTAAAAGTAATCAAAAAGATGTCGAGAAACACTAGTCCCGCCGAACGATTGGGGAGAGTTTGTTTGTATACAACCTCCTCTACGGTGTGGGGTCTGAGGATCATCTCAAAGGCCTCCCAGTAAGCTTTCGGAACGGCGAAAACGATCTCCCTGAGCACCCGCCCCCAATCCCGCCACCGCACCGGCGCAGAGGCCTGCCGAGGCAGCAGCAGCGTCGCCGCCACCCCGATGGCCACATTGTCCCAACTCAGATTACCCGTCAGCAAAAACCAAATCAAAAGCCGCAGGCCAATTTCCAGCAAGCCCAACTCAGGGTAGCGCCACATGGTTCACTCCACTTAGCAGAATCCAGGCCAGCACCAACACCACGCTCAAGCCGCCCACCACTGCCTCTAGCCCTTCATCCAGACGCCATCCCTTCACAGGAATTCGCTCCCAAAACCAGCCCAGCGGGATCCCGAGGCCCAAGCTAAGGAACGCCTTGATGAGATTATCGACGTCATAGGCCGCTGGCAGCCAGAACCAGAGCAAGCCCCCGCCCCAAAGGACTAGGGCCACCTTGTCTGGCCAACCGGCTGCCGGGGTAGTGTCCCCGTTTGTTTGAGAAGGAAAAGCTCGCAGCACCCGCACGGCTATGCAGGTGGTGCCGACAGTAACCCCCACCAGCAGCCACTCGTGCCAGGGATCCAGAGCTGACAAGCTAAGGGCCTTGGCTGCATAGCCCAAAGTGCCGGGCACCCCCGCCAGCGAGGCCGTCCCCAAGATCAGCAGCGACCAGCGCCAGCGATTGGTTATCGCAGCCCCGACAAACAACAAGGGCTTCGCCAGCCCATGGGCCAGGCCGTACAAACCCGCCCACTGGGGTGCAGCGATGACAAATCCCATCTGCGACACCGAGCTCCAGGCCAAAAGGCGCTGGGGCGTGCTGGCCATCAAAGCCAGAAGGATCCCAAAGACCGCCGCGCCTGCGCTGAAGTAGGGCAGCCCCTGCGCCAAGACGGGCGAGAACTCGCTGCAGCGCACAAGGGCCATGGCGCCTGCTTTTGTAGTAAAACCGCTGAGCACCGCCGCAATGACAGGATCGGCAGTGGCGTAGGTGAGGGGCAGCCACAGGCCGGCGACGAAGACTGCCCCCTTGGCCAGAAGGCCAACGGCAATCAAGGCAAGAGCCGTGGGGTCGGCCAGGGCCAAGCCGCTCATCGCCAGGGATCCGGTGCGCACATAGACCAGCATGGATCCCACCAGGTAGAGGAGCATGGCCACATTGCTCATGAACAGGTAGCGCAGCCCCACCCAGAGCTGACGGTCGCAAGAGCGGTGCGGGGCGCTTTCCCCCAGGATCGGCTGGGACTCTGCTCGGCGACTGTAGGTGAGCAGCAAAAACACGCCGATGCTGAGCACCTCCAGGGCCACATAGACGCTGATCAGGTCAGCGCTGATGACGACGGCGTTGGCGCTGCCGTGGACGATCAGCAACTGCATGGCCAGAAAGCGGCTGCCCACAAAGCGCCGATCCAAATACAGGGCCACCCCAAGGGTGACCAGGCCATGGGCCAGGAGCATGGCCGCGGCGTTGCCATCGATCCGCAACGTCACCCCGAAGTGATCCAGCAACTGGAGCTCCAACGGCGCAGCAGTTGCCCCTGGCAGGCCTCCCTGCTGCACTGCGTAGGCTATCGTCAGTCCAGCCATGATGACCAGGCTGGGACGGGTCAAAGCCGGCAGCAAGTAGGTGGCAAAGGCCAGCCAAAAGGGCAGTGCCACCCAGACCAACGTCGGTTCGGTCGTCAGCTCAGTCATCAGCTACCGCCTGCTCAATACTCTCCACTTCCAAGGTGGGATGATCGCGGGACAGCTTCATCACCCCCACCAACATCAGGGCTTGTACCGACAGGCCGATGACGATGGCCGTGAGGATGATTCCTTGCGGAACCGGGTCGGCATAGTCCACCTGGCGCCAGGGCTTGTAGATGGGAGTGAACACGCCGGTGCGGGCGGCCCAAATGACAAAAAAGGCGATGACCCCGGTGCTCATCACATCCATGGCCAAGATTTTCATGATCAGATTGCGCTTGACCACCACTCCCCAAAAGCCCAGCAGGATCGTAAGGATAATTGCAGCGTGTGCCATGGGTACCTTGCCGTTTGAGCCTCGATGGTGATTTTCCATTCAGCTAGAAGCCGCAGGAGCCCTGCTCCGTACCCCCCTATATCCCCCCCGTATACGGGGGGACTGGGGGGCCGGGGGCCGGGCCGGTCAGTGACGGGAGAAATGCGGTCTGTTGATGTACCATCACAGCATGACTCAAGTCCTGACCATCTCCTGCAAGCTCAAGGTATCTAATTCCCAAGCCGCCAAGCTGGATGCGACTCTGGACGCCTTTGTGCAGGCCTTGAACTGGGTCAACCAAAACACGCCGGAGAAGATCCTCAACGCCCTTAAGCTCCAATCTCTGGGTTACCGCGACATCCGTGCCCGCTTTGGCCTATCCAGCAACCTGGCACAACAGGTATGCAGATGGGTGGTATCTGCCCGCAAGACTGCCAGCCAGAAAAAACCGTCCGGTCAAAGCCTTCAAGGCGGGCTTCGTGACCTACGCTGCCCGCATCTTCTCCTTCCGAGCGAAAGACTGGACAGTATCGCTCACCACCGTTGAGGGGCGGGAACGGTTGGAGCTGTCCATCGGCAACTATCAACGAGGGATGCTGGCCGGCACCAATCCCCAATCGGCCACGGTGGTCAAACGCAAAGAGGGTTCTTACTCCATCCAGATTTGTGTGGAGCATGACCTGCCGGAGCCGCAAAACACCGCCAAGGTCATGGGGGTGGACTTGGGTAGAAAAGACATTGCACACACCTCAGAGGGGGATAACTGGCATGGACAGCCGTTGAACCAGGTCAGAGACCACTACTTCACTACTTCTGGTTGAGAGCGATCCTCCAACAAAAAGCCAGTCAGGGCAGACGCAGTTCACGGCGGAGATGTCGGGAACTGCTGCAACGGCTGTCTGGTCAGGAGAGACGCTTGCAAACCTGGGTCAATCCCTGCATCTCCAAGGCTATTGTTTCCAGGGCAAAGGCGACCGATAGCACGATTGCCTGGGCAGACCTCACTGGAATCAGAGAGCGTGTCAACTCACAGCCGCGCAACAAAACCGAGCGTCGGCGGTCCAATAGTTGGGCGTTCTATCAACTGAGGCAGTTTGTGTACTACAAGGCGCTGCGGGCTGGGGTGAAGGTTGTGGTGGGACGCAGACTACAACGGAGCGTTAGCATCAGCGAAGCGTAGCGCCTATGTCATTGCACTTTTGGGGGCTGCTGTAAACCAGCCGCCCTACATCCCCCCGTATACGGGGGGAAGGGGGGCGGTCGGAGTCGGGTAGTTTACTATCCAACTTCCGCAGCCGCAGCAGCCAGATGGCGACATCTCGTCCGAGGGATCCGCCCAGACGCAGCCGGGATCCCCAGGGCTGAGGCTCGAGGTCGCTGAAAATAAGCTGGAAACACACTGGGCCGTTTCCGGTCTTCGCCCCGCTTCCCTAAGCCCCCTCTGGATATGGAGAGAGCTCTTGTACGCTGCCTTGGGATGGAATAGCTTCATGGAGTTGGTGTAATGGCCGTCAATTTGCATTAGGACTATATTGCAGTCGGCTATCATGAAGCCAAAACTGTTCTTGTCGGATGGATTAGTCTCGTTCGACGATCTGCAGCGATGCCCAGTTCTGCTGAGTCTCTGTCCTCTCCGCTTCCCCAAGGCGAGGCCCTCAAGCCCTCGGTGGTGGCGGCGCGGGAGCCTTTTTTGGGGCTGCTGAGGGATCTGGCACGGGCTTACCAAGCCTTTGAAAATTACGCCGGCGCTCACATTCGGCAGATGGGGCTGACTGCCCCCCAATTTGACGTGTTGGTAACCCTCGGCAACACCCCCGGCCTGACGATGAATGTCCTGGCCCAGAAGACACTGGTTACCAAGGGGACGCTGACCGGGATCGTGGATCGCCTGGAGCAGAAGGGGTTGGTGCGCCGCGAGGTACCCCCAGAAAACCGCCGCTGCTTCAAGATCGTGCTTACCGAAGAGGGGGAAAAACTGTTTGAGCAGGTTTTCCCGGCCCATGTGGCCTACCTAAAGGAGCGCTTTCAGAAGTTGGATCCAGAAGAGATGGCCCAGATCCAGGCTTGCCTGAAAAAGCTGCAGTCTATTTTCCATCTCCCTCGGGGGCAGACCCAGGATTGTTGAGGAGGCCTCTTACCCCAAGACCCAGAGCATCAAGACGACGCCCAGGGTAACGGCGGCAAAGAGGGCGTAGCTAATCCGGCGCAGCGGCTGCAGTTGCATGGCATGTAGATCCTTAAGCCAGCCCAGCCCCAGCGATTCCACAAAGCGATCCAGCACGGCCTGCATGGGGTAGGCGTAAACGGATCCCTGTTCTTTGAAGTTCACCAGCAGGACCAGCAGCGTGGCGTAGCCCCAGAGGAGGCCCCAGAGCACAGCACTCAACCCGATCAAGATGGGCTCAAGCATCGAGCTTCCTTGGCCTTCGGTAGGCGTGACCCCCGCTTCCTCAGTGTGACGAAGTTTTGCAAGATGGAAGGGTTGGATCCCATTTTCAGGCTCTTTTCTGCTTGAAGCCACATCCAGGCCTGCTTTTTAGGACAGGGGAAGGAGGGTTGTCCAACGCAAAAGATGGCAGACTAGGGTTACCTGCCCTACCTCTTCTGGACGAGTCCCTATGAGCTCTCGCTACCTGCTGCTCCCCGCCGAGCCCAAATCGGTCGGTATTGCCTATCTCCTCTGGGCGCTGGGCATATTCGGCATCTGCGGTGTCCATCGCCTCTACTTGGGCAAGACTGTGACGGGCCTTCTCTGGCTTTTGACCTTTGGGCTCTTGGGCTTTGGCCAGTTGATCGACCTGTTTCTGATCCCAGGCATGGTGGACGACCACAACTTCAAGCTGGCCGTCTTGCAGGGGATCCGCCCCTCTCCGGCTCCCGCCAAGGGGGTCTCGGCGCCGCCTCAGCCTTTGAAGGGTCAGGCTTTGATGCGGGAGATCCTGCGGCTGGCGCAGCAGCGGCAGGGGATCCTCACCCTCTCGGAGATCGCCATCGAACTGCCTGCTGATTTTGACGAGATTGAAAAGGCGCTGCGAGAGCTGAGCCGCCGGGGCATCGCCTCCCCCGAGAACAACCTAACCACCGGCGCCGTGGAGTACCACTTCCCTCACCTGTTGCGCTCCCCTGGCGACCGACGCTCCCTCTGACAACGTCCTACTGGGATCCCAGGATGCCGCGCTGTTTGGCTAGCTGCATCGCCCGGCGAAAGGCCAGCAGCCCCAAGGCGAAGTAGAACACGCCGCTGGCCAGAGCCATGAGCAGCCGCAAGGGATCCAAACCCGCCTCCCGCACCATCACATCTCGCAGCAAGCCGGCCCCCGCCGTCATGGGCAGCATCTGCCCCAGCCACTTCAGGGATCCCGACCACTCTTCTGTGGGGGTGGCCAACAGAAACAGCAGGCCAAATTGGCTGAGGATCAACAGTTGTTGGATGCGCTTCCAAATCAAGGCGGCGGATCCCAGCAAAAACGAGAAGCCATAGGCCCCCAGCACCACGCTCGCCAACGGCAACAACAGGGTGGGGGGAAAGTGCAGCCGGCTGCCGGTAAGCAACAGGATGATCCCCAAGATAACGACAACGGTTGAAAAGCGCAGCACCAAGCTGGCGCAGGCCCGCGCCAAAAACAGGGTGGCCGCCGAAAAGGGCGAGAGCAACACCTGCTCCAAGGTGCCTGTCTGGGCTTCCACCTGCAGGTTGAGGGCAATGTCGTTGACCACAAAAATGACCAGCGTCCAGAGCACATAGCCAATCACCACCGCATCCAGCCGTTGTCCAAACTGCGAGGCCGGCCCCGCCACATACTGAGCGCCGGCAAAGAGGGCATAGAAGAAAAAAGTGGTGATCAGGATCCCGCCCAGGGCTTCTGCCGGATAGCGGATGTACTGGATCCAGGCCCGCTTCAGCTCGGCCCAAAATAGGTACAGCAGTGGCCTCATCCCTGCTCCCTTCTCCTTTTCAACAGCTTGAGGAAAATGTGGGTGAGATCCGCTTCCTCGCGCTTGATCCTGAGCAAGGGCAAGGGCTTGAGGATCTCCAGCACCTGATACAAAGTCTCCGAGGAGCCGCTGAAGCGCAGCTGATGGGATCCCAGGATCTCCACCCCTTGCTGGGCCAGGCGTTCCGCCCGGCTGGGATCCAGCTTCTGCTCCAACTCAATCCGGTAAGAGCCGGCGGCGCCGGCAAACTGCCGGATCATCTCCTGCGTGGGAGCTTGGGCAATAATTATCCCCCGCTCGATCACAGCCACTTGGTCTGAGAGCGCCTCGGCTATATCCAGTTGGTGGGTGGTGAGGAGAATGGCCCGACCTGAAGCGGCAATTTGGCGGATCAAGGATTTCACCGCTTGGGCGGCTTCTACATCCAACCCCAAGGTAGGCTCATCCAGCAACAGCAGAGCCGGCTGGTGCAGAAGGGCAACAGCAATGGCCACCTTCTGCTGCATACCCCGCGAAAGGGTTTGCACGGCAACATCCCGCTTCTCCCCCAGGCCAAAGGTCTCCAGCAGCTCTGCCCCCCGTTGGCGAGCCGTTCTGGGGGATAACCCCCGCAGCACGCCAAAGTACTCCAGGTTTTGCAAGGGGGTAAGCCGCCAGTAGAGGTTGCGATTGCCTTCCAGCACCGCTCCCACCTGGGCCAGCGCACCCGGATCGGCGTGGGGATCCCGCCCCAGGATGCGCACGCTGCCGGCATCGGGCTGGATCAGCCCGGCGATCATCTTGATGGTGGTGGTCTTGCCGGCCCCGTTGGGCCCCAGAAAAGCCAGGATCTCCCCTGCCGCAATCGCCAGGGAGACATCCACCACTGCCCGAACCTCCTTGCCCCCCTGCCGGTAGGTTTTCTGAAGGTGGTGGGCTTCTAGAACCTTCATGGGGCAAACACGAGGCAAAAGGGAGTGCAAAAGTTCCACCCGAGAAGGGCCGGCCATCCATCCCAGTTTCTCACGGCAGAGCCCAGCCCCCCCGCAGCCAGGACTAGGTGGCTGTTGGGATCCGGGCTTCCATCAGGGCCAAGCTCATTTTGTCCAGCCACTGCAAAAGGTTGTCCAGTTGCTGGGCCGCAGGCACCATTCCCAGGCCCCGCACCGTCACCTTGCCCGGCTGATAGACAAAGCGAGACTGCAAATGGGCCGGCAGGGCTTCCTTGAGGCGGTTCCAGGCCGGCTCCTCCATGGGGGTTTCCAAAAGCACATGCTCCTTGGCCGGCCTAATGCGGGAAAAGCCCAGCGTGCGGGCCAAAATCTTCAGCTCCATCACCCGCAGCAGCTCCTGGGTGGGCTTGGGCAAGGGGCCAAAGCGATCCTGCCATTCCTGGGCAATTTGCAACAGTTCGACCCGAGAGCCGGCAGCCGCCAATTGGCGATAGGCCTGCATCTTTTGATCTTCGTCAGGGATATAGCTCTGCGGGATCATGGCCGTTATATTGAGGTCAATTTGCGTGTCTTCCACCTGCGGGATCTCTTGGCCGCGAATTTCTCGAATCGCCTCTTGCAACATCTCCAAGTAGAGATCAAAGCCCACCGCGTTGAGTTGTCCGGATTGCTGAGTTCCCAAGAGGTTGCCAATGCCGCGAATTTCCATGTCCCGCAGCGCCAACTGATAGCCGGATCCCAGTTGGGTAAATTCCTGAATGGCCTGCAGGCGCTTGCGGGCCTCTTCGGTGAGGATGCCATCTTCTCGGTAGAACAGCCAAGCATGAGCTTGGATCCCGGCCCGGCCCACCCGTCCTCGCAATTGGTAAAGCTGAGCCAGACCAAACTCCTGGGCATTTTCGATCAAAATAGTGTTGACACGGGGAATATCTAAACCGGATTCAATAATGGTGGTGCAGACCAAGATATCGATTTCTCCGTTGTTAAAAGCTAGCATGGTCGCTTCCAGCTCCCCTTCCGGCATCTGCCCATGGGCAATGGCAATGCGGGCACCGGGCACCCATTCCCGCAATTTGGCGCTGGTCTCTTCGATCCCTTCAATGCGGTTGACCACATAAAAGACTTGCCCGCCGCGATCCAACTCTTGGCGGATAGCCGTGCGAATGACCTCAGGATTGTAGGGAGAAAGGTGAGTTTTAATCGGGCGCCGCGAGGGCGGGGGAGTCTGGATCAGGCTCATTTCCCTCAACCCCGACAAAGCCATGTACAGCGTGCGGGGAATGGGGGTAGCCGTAAGGGTGAGCACATCCACCTGGGTTTTGAGGAGTTTAATTTTCTCTTTTTGGTTGACGCCAAAGCGCTGTTCTTCGTCAATGACCAGAAGACCCAAATCGCGAAACTGCACATCCTTGCCCAAAAGTTGGTGGGTGCCCACAATGACATCGAGTTCGCCACTTTTGAGGCGGGCCAGGATCTCTTTTTTCTCTTCGGGAGTGCGGAAGCGGTTGAGCAGGCCCACTTGAATGGGGTAGGGGGCAAAGCGCTCTTTGAGGGTGTGGTAGTGCTGCTGAGTGAGAATGGTGGTTGGCGCCAAAAGGGCAACTTGTTTGCCGGCGGTTACGGCTTTGAAAATGGCGCGGATGGCCACTTCCGTTTTGCCAAAACCCACATCCCCGCACAGCAGCCGATCCATGGGGCGGGGAGACTCCATATCCCGCTTGATCTCCTGGACGGCGCGAATTTGATCCGGTGTTAGAGGATAGGGAAAAGACTCCTCAAACTCCTGTTGCCAAGGAGAATCGGGCGGGAAGGCATAGCCCTCCTGTTCGGCCCGTTTGGCGTAGAGCTGCAGCAGGTCAAGGGCCACTTTACGCAGGCTCTTTTTGACTTTTTGCTTGGTCTTTTCCCAGGTGCTGCCGGACATTTTGTGCAGTGCAGGGGGCCCATCTCCACTGGCCCGGTAGCGCGAGAGGGAGTTGACCTGGTCGGCAGCCACCCGCAACAAGCCATCGCTGTATTGAATGACCAGGTATTCTCGGGTTTCGCCGCCAATGGTGAGGCTTTCCAGCCGTAAGAACTGGCCGATGCCATGGGCCTTGTGGACAACAAAATCCCCCGGCTTGAGCAGGTTGGGATCCACCTGGCGGAAGCTGGCCTGGCGGCGCTTGCGCACATAGGTGGGGGTGGCCAGGCTGTGCTGGCCGAAAAACTCGCGGTCGGTGAGCACCACCCACCCCAGCGTGGGCAGCAGGAACCCCTCCAGCTCAGCCAAGCCGGAGTACTTCAGGGCCACCGGCGTGTAGGACTGGAGCTGGCGCTCGATGGCGGGGAAGTCTTTGGGGTTGGGCACATACTGGGCCGGGCAGTCGTGTTCCTGCAGCAGGGCCACGGTGCGGGAGGGCTGGGCAGAGAGGATCCACACCTGCAACTGCTGCTTGCGGTACTCGCGCAGGGTTTTGGCCAGGGATCCAAACTGGTGGGGGATGGTAGGAACGGGCCGGCTTTTCAGGTCGATGGCGGCGGATTCGGCGGGGTCGGAGCTGGCAAAGGCGCGGGCCAACAGGCGGGGGAAGGGATCCCATTCAGGGGCCTCGAGATCGAAGGGGCGGTGGAAGGGGAGCAGAGCCGGCTCGGCAGCCTGGGCCAACTGCCACTGCTCTTGGGCGTGGTCTAGCCACTGCCGGCTGTGGGCCTGGCACTGCTCCGGCTCGTCGATCAGGATCAAAGTATCGGGATCCAAGTAGCTCAGCAGGTTGGCCGGAGGATCGTAGAGCAGGCCGAGAAAACGGCGCAGGCCTTCAGGGGGGGCGGATCCCTGCGCTAGCTGCTGCCGCAGGGCGGGGGAAAGCTGCTCCATCTTTTCCTGGAGCGCCGGCCAGAGGATGGGTCCATAGCCGGTGGGGGTCAGCCAGACAGAGGGGATCCCGTCTTGAGAGCGCTGGCTGACCGGGTCAAACTCCCGCAGCCGCTCCAGCTCGTTGCCAAACCACTCCAGGCGCACCGGCCACTCGCAGGCCACCGGGAAAACGTCGAGAATATCGCCCCTTTGGCTCCACTGACCCTCACTTTCCACCAGGCTGACCCGCTGATAGCCCAGCCGGGTCAACTGCTGCCCCAACTGCTGCGGCGACAGCTCCGCGCCGGCTTCCAGCCGGAGGCAGAAAGACTGAAACACCTTTGGGGGGGGGAGGTGGGGTTGCAGGGCCCGCTCCGTGGCCACAATGGCCATGCCCTTTCTGCCCTGGAGACAGTCGGCCAGCACCTGCAATTGTCCCCACACCAGCTCCGGCTCCAGGTCAAACGGCTCGTAAGGGGAAGCCTCGGAGGTGGGATAAAGCTGCACGCTCTCCCAGCCCATGCCCTCCAGTTGGGCCGTCCAGCGGCCCGCCTCTTCCAAAGTGGCAGTCACCACCAGCAGGGATCTTCCCTCCTGCTGGGCCAAAGCCGAGGCAACTAGCCCCTTCGCGATCCGACCTGCCCCCTGAATGGCAGCCCGCCGCCGCGATCTCAAGCGGGCGGCCAACTCTTGCATCGAGCCCGATCGGGCGAGAAAGTGCACCAGCGGGACAAACGACATTTTCCTCCCACACTGCCAACTCAAGCCGGGATCCCAATTCTGGCAGGCTCTGCGGCCAGTTTGCATGACGTTACTCCCGCCTCTCCACCAGCCATTTCGGGAGCCCGGACGCGGATCCCTAGGCTGCCGAGTTTAGAACCCTGTTTATTCTGTAGTCTGCTTTACACGAAGAGAACCCCTCCTCTCAGGATCCTAAAGTTAACCTTTAGAATCGAGCAGCCCATCGATGGTCTTGGTCAAGATGCGATCTTAGAAGAAGGAACAAAGAGGATAGCCTTCCCGGCCTCATTCAAATGGGTAGGGATGTCTGCAGCTGAGAAGATATCCCCCCTACATAGGGATGTGCCTGCACAAGCTGTAGCAGAGATTGTCGGGAAAAGTCGAATTCGCCCATCCAAACTTGGTGCCAATCATGTTTCTAGATACCCTTGCACTTTCTCGTCTCCAGTTTGCCCTCACGGCCATTTTTCACATGCTGTGGCCGGTTTTAACCACAGGAATGTCTATTTATCTTGTGGTTATTGAGGGGCTCTGGCTGAAGACTCGCAACCTCGATTACTATCGCCACGCCCGTTTTTGGTCGAAGATCTATGTGTTGAACTTTGGCATTGGCGTGGCCTCTGGCTTGCCGATGGCCTTTCAATTTGGCATGAACTGGGCCCCTTTTTCGGAAGCAGTGGGAGACTTTTTTGGAACCGTCCTGGGGTTTGAGGGCACAATGGCCTTTATGCTGGAGGCCAGCTTCCTGGGGATCATGCTTTTTGGCTGGGAGCGCGTGCCGCCGATCATTCACTGGATCTCGACAATCTTAGTGGCCTTCGGTGCCAACCTCTCCACCTTTTGGATCCTGACGGCCAACTCCTGGCTGCAGACGCCGGCAGGTGGGGTATTTGTCGATGGAAAATTTGTGGTGCGCGACTACCTGCAGGCCATTTTTAATCCCTTTATGCTCAACAGCTTTCTCCACATGTTCTTTGCCACCCTGGAGACTTCTTTGTTTGTGGTTGGTGGCATCAGTGCCTGGTACATCCTCAAGGGGCGGCATGGCGAGTTTTTTTCCCGTTCCCTCAAAGTGGTCCTGGCGATGGCTCTGGTGGTGGCCCCCTTGCAGGTGTTTATCGGCCACTTGAGCGCGGAGCAAGTGTATCGTTATCAACCGGCCAAGCTGGCGGCCATGGAGGCGCAGTGGGAGACGATCCCCGCCGGCGAGCGGGCGGATTGGAGCCTGTTGGCCTTGCCCAACGACCGAGAGGAGCGCAACGAGTGGGAGGTGAAGATCCCTGGTGCCCTGGGCTATCTGCTGGAGTTTAAGCCCAGGCTGGATCGACCGGTTTATGGTTTGAAGGCTTGGGAGCCGCAAAATCGTCCTCACCTGATTGGCCTGATCTACTACTCCTTTAGGACGATGGTGGCCATTGGCCTCTTTCTGGCCGGGCTTATGGGGGTTACCTTAATCCAGTGGCTGAGGGGCAAGCTGTCGGCGGAGGCCCTCTCCCAGCAGAAGTGGCTGATGTGGGCCTGGGTCTTCGCTGGCCCGCTGGGCTACATTGCCGTGGAGACCGGTTGGATCGTCCGCTGTGTGGGCCGGCAGCCCTGGATTGTGTACGGGCAACTGCGCACCGCAGAAGCGGCTTCACCGCTGCCGCCAGGAGAGGTGCTGTTTTCTTTGGTCGGCCTGAGCGCCTTGTACACGGTGTTTTTCGTGGCCGCTCTTTACTTTGGCAGCCGCATCATCCGCAAAGGGCCTAATCTGGAGCTGCCTGCCCCCGTTCCGGCAACCCAGCCGGTGATCGTGATCGAGCCTGCCAGCCACGAGCCGGATCGCCGTCCTGCGGAAGCTCGGTAGCGCCGGTGCAGCTCCAACAGAACCCAGGCGACACAGCAGGCTCCTTATCCAAACAGCAGCCAAGCCGTTGGTTACGTCGATTTCCAATTCCCCTCTCCCAGAGGGCGAGGGGGGGTAATGTCTCGAACTGGTTGGAAATACCCAAAGCGGAGAGAAGGACGATGGAATCTTTCGAGCCTTTACAGCAGTTTTTGCCGCAAGTCTGGTTTTTTATCCTCGGTCTATTCCTATTCCTTTATGTCTTGCTGGATGGATTTGACTTGGGAGTGGGCATCCTCTCCCTGACGGCCTCCAGCGAAACGCGCCGCAGCATTCTCATGACCAGCCTGGGCAATGTTTGGGATGCCAACGAGACCTGGCTGGTGCTGATGGGGGGATCCCTGTTCGGGGCCTTCCCCCTCGCCTACGCCACCATTCTCAACGCCCTCTACCTGCCGCTGGTGATCATGGTGGTGGGCCTGATCTTGCGGGCCGTTTCCTTCGAGTTTCGGGAAAACGCCGACAACAAGCTGGTCTGGAACCTGGCCTTTGGGGTGGGTAGCTTTTTGGCGGCGCTGGGCCAGGGGTTTGCCTTGGGCAGCGTCTTCGAAGGGATCCGGGTGGACGAAGCCGGCCACTTTGCCGGCAGCCCCTGGGATTGGCTGACCTGGCGGACAGTGTTGGTGGCCCTCACCCTGATTCAGGGCTATGTCTTAGTTGGCTCGGCCTACTTAATTGTGAAGACCACGGGGGAACTCCAGAAAACCTACTACAAAACGGCAACCATCGCCACCTGGACAACGTTGCTGGGGGCAGTGTTTATCACCATCAGCACCCCCATCATGTCGGAGCAAGCGCGCTCCCAACTTTTCTCGCCTCCTCTTTTCTATATCTTTGCTGCCATCCCCGTTTTGGGGCTTTTGTTGGTGGCTCTGTTGCTGCGCAGCCTGCGCCGGCGAGAAGAAACTAGCGTGTTGGTTTATACCTTTCTCATCTTTGCCCTTTCTTTTATTGGCCTGGGGTTTATGGTTTTCCCCAACATTATTCCTCCCAGCGTCACCATCTACGAGGCAGCAGCTTCTCCCAGTTCGCTGGTGTTTATGCTTACCTTTATTGGCTTTTTGATCCCGGTTATCTTGTCCTACAACATCTACAACTACGTGGTGTTCCGCGGCAAAATTGTGGTGCAGGAAGCAGCAGCAGAAGAGGCCAAAGTTCCGGAAGCAGCTTAAAAGGTCTCAGCGCAATCCAATTGAAACCCCGCCGGACGTTTTGCCAGGCGGGGCAGGCTTTTATCTTGCAGCTCTGGGAAGCTAGACAGGGTTAACCGTCTCCAAGACTTCACTCCCGCTTAAGCCACTGCCGGATTTGCTCGGCAGCCACATCGCGACCTCCCAAGCCAAAAGCCAAGGCCACCGCGACGGCAATCGCGCCCAGCACCAAGCCAAAGGCCAGCACCACGATATCGGTGGCCACGCCCATCTGCTGCAAGGCCATGGCGCCGACAAAGACCAGGATGGCCGCCCGCGCCGCCTGGGCCAGCACCCCTGAGGAGGGGTTGCCCAAGCTCTTGATCATGGAATGGGCCAAATTGGCCAGGTAAAGGCCGATCCCGAACACCAGGGCGCCGATGAGCACCCGACCGGAAATCAGCAACAGCCCCTGGACGATGTCGGTCAAAGCGGCAAACTGCAGCAACTCCACCGCCGGCACCGCCCCGAACAAGACCACGCCCACCCAGACCACCAAGCCGGCAATCTCAGAGGGGGTGCGCCGCTTCGCCAACGCCGAGGGATCCCCTTCGGCGGCGGGAGCTTCAGGAGCAGGGGCCGAGGGCAAACCAAGGCCGGCAGCCAAGCGGTCGAAACCGATTGCCTGCAGCAACTGGGTCACCAAGCCAGCCAAAAACTGCCCCAGCCAGTAGAACACGGCCAGGATGAGAGCAGATCCTGCAATTCGGGGAATGGCCCGCAACACCTGCTCCAGCATCGCCACCGCTGGATCGGAGATGGCCCGGATTTCCAGGGCCTTGAGGGCGGCAATCACTGCCGGGATCAACACCAAGACGTAGGCCACTGTGCCCACCGTCTGGGCCAGCTGGGGAATGCCAAAGCGTGCCCCCAAGCGGTTGGCTCCCGTTGCGGCTAGCAAATTGGAGATGAGGCCGCGTACGATGCGGGCCAAAAACCAGCCCACCACACCGATGACCACCGCTCCCAAAATGCGCGGCACCATCGATAGGATTTGATCCAGCAGGTTTTGTACCGGCTGCAGCGGCCCCCGCAGGTTGAGCGTATCCAGGATGAGCGGCAAGAAGAACAGGAGAACCAACCAGTAGAGCGCGTCGCCCAAGGCTTCATTCAAGAGAAAAGGAGCGACCTCGTTAGCGCCCCCCTCTGGCTTAGCGGCCGTTCCCTCTGGAGCCCCCTCTGCTCCTGCTTCCGGTTGCAAGGGCTGAGCCAGCCGCTCGTCCAAGTTAAAGCGCCGCAGCCCTTGGATAACCGCCAGCCGGGCAACCGTGGCCACCGCCCAGCCCACCCCCAGCAGCACCAGGGTTCCACCCAGCCGCGGCAGATAGACGAAAATTTCTCCCAAAAACCTGTTGAGCGGCTCGGAGACGGCCTGAAGCTGTAGGGCATTCAGCACCGCCACCAACACAAAAGCCAGGATGATCCAGTAAACCGCAGCAGCCACCCAGCGCTCGGTTTGCGGCAGCTTCTCGCCGGGCCTTTGGCCCATAATCCAAGCGGCCAAGCGGTTATCGAGCTGCGTCCGCTTGAGCAGCCCCCGAACGCCAAAGGCCACCGCTCTGGCCACGATCCAACCCAGAATTAAGATGCCAATCGCCGCCAGGAGATTGGGCATAAAGTCGATACAGCCTTTTAATTTAAAATGGGGTACAGGTATTCAAGAGGAAGGAGAGAAAGGAATGCCGACTCATTCTTTGGATTTGCGGCAAAGAGTTGTAGCAGCCTACCAGGCAGGTAACACCTCCATCCGCCAGGTAGCTAAACGCTTCATGGTGACCAAAAGAACAGTACACCGCTGGGTGCGTCAGTACCAACAAACTCAAGATTTAGCCCCTAAGAAAGCAGGCACCAAGCGAGTGGGCATTTTGGAACAACATCGGCAGGAAGTGATGGCAATTATTACAGAACACCCAGACTTCTACCTGTGGCAGTATCAA
>NZ_AUMZ01000001.1:3006579-3010020 GCF_002760375.1 Synechococcus sp. 60AY4M2 | reverse complement strand
GATGAAGAAAGGAGATTTTTTGGAGTTTTTGAGAAGCGAGCTATGTCCGAAGCTAGATGCGAGGAAGGTTGTGATTATGGACAATTTAAATATCCACAAGAGTCGGGAAGTTGAGGAATTGATTAGGGGGACAGGAGCACGAATCCTATACCTGCCTGTGTATGCGCCGGAGTTGAATCCCATTGAGATGATGTGGTCGGTGTTGAAGCATTTTATTCGGCAGCTTTGCAGAATTGGGAAATATAGCATGGAGCAGATAGTGAAGACTTCTTTACTACTGATCAATCCATCCTCCTTCCGAAGTTGGTTTGCTAAGTGCTGCTGTTGTACCCCTTGAGCCCTTAACAGGCTGTAGGTTGTAGTATGTCTTGGCCTATCGTCAGATTGTCCGCAGCCATTTATCTAATTGCAATCTTAAATCGCAAAAGATGCTCCTAATTGGCTGTAGCCAAATTTTGCCTAAAAAAGTTACATCTGGCAGCTTGCGTCCAGGAGAAGAGGAAATCTGAATGATCTACAAAACCTACAAAATAACGACAAGTTCAGCCGGGCAGTTAAAGCTCTGTCGATATTGATCTTCTGTAGGATTGCCAGACTTGGCTGCCGGTTTGTCTAGGGATCTGGTTGCGAACTTCCACAAATTTTCAGTGTTGTTGCTTTTCTAGATTGGCTTTTTCCAATAGACCAGCGCATCTTCTCCGCTGTAATAGCCCTTGCGGCGTCCCAGCAATTGAAACCCTGCCGATTCATAGAGGCGGATGGCGGCCTGGTTAGAAGCCCTCACCTCCAACGTGGCCCAGCGACAGCCTGCTGCCCTGGCTTGGCTCAACAGCTCCTCCAGGATCCTTCGACCCAAACCACGCCGCCGATGGGCAGGATCCACCGCCAACGAGATGATGTGGGCTTCTTCTTCGATGCGCCAGAGGATGCCAAAGCCCACGAGCGCTTGGGTCGTTTGCGTCGCGAGGTCTGGAGAGGGAGGGGGGAACTCCGTTCGGCCCAAGCCACAGGAAGCGCCAGCGGCAGCCGGTTCCGCCACAACCCCGATCACCGTGCTGCTGGGTCTTTCCAGCTCCGCGCGATAGCCCTGTTCTCCCCAGTATCCGCCGTAGCAGCGGCGATCCAGCTCCAGCAATTGGGGCAGGGCGGTGAGGTCGAGCACCTGCAGCCGATAACTCGTACCGCTCATGGTGGTCTAGTCCCGCAATTCGCAGAACTCGGCCAGCAACAACTGCCCAAAGGGATCGTCATCGGGGGCGGCATAGGGCAGGGCTCGGCGGCTAAGGCTTAAGATCTGACCCCCCGATTGGGGATGGGGCTTGAGCTCGTAATCGATCCCTTCTTGGAAGCCGGCCTCTTGCAGGTAATCTTGGGCGGCTTTGAGGATCCCTGCTCGCAGTTGGGCTTTGACGGCAGGGGCCATGAGGTGGCGAACAAACCAGCGGGCGCTGTCGGGATCCACCTCGGCAAGGTATTGGAGAGCGGGAGTCAACACCGCGGAGCGCTCTTGGGGGGAGAGGCCGTTGACCTGCTGCGCTACCGCGGGCACATCCCGCCTTTGCATGGCCTGGATCAGGGTTTGGATGGCCGGAGAAAAAGAGGGATCCGACGCTTGGCTCATGGCTGCCAAAAGGATTCGAGGGTGCGGACAAGGGCCGCTGCTTCCGAAGGAGAGGGGGGGCTCGGCAGACAGACGGTAACATGGCCCAGCTTGCGCCCCGGGCGGGCGGGGGTCTTGTGGTACCAGTGCACCGTGGCATTGGGGATCGCAGCCAAGCGCTGCCGCTGCTCGGCATAGTCGCCGGTGGAGTGCTCGTAGCCCAAGAGGTTGACCATCACCGCCCCCCCACACTTGAGGGAGGGATCCCCCAAGGGGAGACCGAGGATGGCCCGCAGATGCTGCTCAAATTGCGAGGTGTGGCAGGCTTCCAGGGTGTAGTGGCCGGAGTTGTGAACCCGCGGCGAGATTTCGTTGATCCAGATCCCGGCTTTGGGCTGGGGCGGCGGCACCCAGAACAGCTCGATGGCAAACACGCCCACCGCATCCAATTTTTCCATCACCTTGACCGCCAAATCCCGGATCTCGGCCTCAACAGAGGAAGGGATGCGGGCGGGCACCAAGACGTGGCGACAGACTTGGTTAACTTGAACCGTCTCCACCACGGGGTAGATCTGGATTTCTCCCGTCAGCCCTCGCGCCACCATCACCGCCAGCTCCCGCTCAAACGGGATCCACTCTTCAACCAGCAGCGGGATCCCGGCATACTCAGCCAGAGCCTGTTGCAAGGTTGCTGGGTCGGGCAGGATGCGGGTGCCCTGCCCATCGTAGCCCTGCCGCCGCCGCTTGAGCACCAAGGGAAAGCTCAGGCTAGGTAGATCTGCCGTCTCCGCAGGCCAAAAAGCCGGCACCGGCATCCCCAGCTCTGCCAGAAACTGCCGTTGGTGCAACTTGTCCAGCAGCGGCTCTAGCGTGCTCAGGCGAGGACGAAAGCGGGATCCCTGCGGATCCAGTTTTTGCAGCTCCGCCAGCGGGATGAACTCGTTCTCAAAAGTTACCACCGGGCAGCGTTGCAGCAACTGGGCTGTGGCCTGGGTGTCGGTCACGGCACCCCAGACCACGCCGTCGGCCACGGCCACCGCCGGATCGGTAGGAGCGGCAGCCTGAACAATCAGCGGGATCCCCAATGGGCGAGCCGCCAAAGCCAACATCTGCGCCAACTGCCCACCGCCGATCACCCCCACCGGTTGGAAGCTCTGGTTTTTTGGGGATACCTGGGGTTCCACCACTGTCTCGCTATACTGACGGGTGTGCCTGCTTGGATCCAAAACCCATTATGGGATCCCTTGCCCTCTAGCGCTAGGAGAAAAACGGTGGAACCCCCTCAACCTTCTGAGCTCAGAGCTTTGATCGACCGGGCTTTGGCAGATAAGGTCTTAACCCGCGCTGAACAACAGCAGATCCTCAATGCCGTCGCAGCCGATCAAGAGGTTTCCCCAGAAGAGCATGACTCTAGTCAATGATATGCTGGACTATACTGAAAATAATGTACAGTATGTTCAGTATGGCTGCTTGGCATGGCTAGATATGTAAAACCGAGAGAAGCGGCGGATTATTTTGGGGTGTGTCTCCACACCTTGAGGCGATGGGAACAGAAGGGCTGGATCAATGCAACACGTACACCATCCGGTAGGGCGAGAAGGTATGACCTCGACAGCTACATTGGCCTCCGGCCCGCTGACGCGAACAGAGCGCCCAAGAAGGACAAACGAGTCGTTTTGTACGCCCGAGTCAGCAGTCGAGGGCAGAAACCAGACTTGGAGAGACAGATTGCAAGACTGGTTGACCTCTATCCTGGAGCCGAAGTGGTCGGAGAGGTTGGCGGCGGTCTCAACTTCAAAAGGCCAAAGTTCCTTGCCTTATTGGAACGAGTTCGTGCGGGA
>NZ_AUMZ01000001.1:2936604-3005494 GCF_002760375.1 Synechococcus sp. 60AY4M2 | reverse complement strand
AAGCGTACACCAGCAAAACCTGTACCAAGTGCGGGCACATCCACACCAAGTTGGGTGGCGCAAAGGTGTTTAGATGCCCAAAGTGCAACCATAGGCTACCACGAGATTGGCAAGGCGCTCTGGGTGTTATGCTCAGGGCTTTGCGGGATACCGCCTTTCTGTTTGGACTCCGTCCGAGTAGCGCGGTCGCGTCAGCATCGCGTAGTGACAACGGAAACGGACAGAATGCTATCGCTTCACCGCTGAGCAGTAATGCTCAGCAGTGTTCAGCGTAAATGTATCAGCACGAGCTGCTGGAATTGGTTGTGGAGCGGCTCAACAGCGGCGAGATTCGCGCCGTGGATTGAGCCCGTTCTCATATTCCAAGCGCCTCAAGCAATACCCGCCAGGCATTGCCTAGAATGGAGATCCCCACCCCCTTTGACTGCTGCCATGAGTTCTCGCTCTTCTGACTGGTTCACGCGGGCTCGCCACATCTTTTACGGCACGGCCACTGCCCTGGTGGAGATCCTCCAAGACCCGGAAAAGCGGGCCGAAAACCTCAACCGCCTCTCGATGGACTTGGCACAACTGGCAGCAGAACTGGAGCAAAAGGGGGAGCTGATCGAACAGGAGGCTGTCCGCTACGTTGAAAGTCTCAGGGATCCAGCCGCCAACGCCCCCGCCACAGTTCCAGACAGCGAGAGGCCCGCTCCTGCTGAGAGTACCCCCCCGACCACGGCTTCCCCTGCCGGCTCTGCCCCTATCTCCAAAGAAGAGATGGCCGAGCTGATGGAACTGATCCACCAGATCGAGTCTTTGCGCCTGGATCTAGAGCGGCTGCGCACAGAACCTCCCTCTGCCTCCTCCTAAGTCTTGTGCGGTTCGACGTCATCACCCTCTTCCCGGAGTTTTTTGCAACGCCGCTGCGCATCGGGCTGGTGGGCAAGGCCCTAGAGCAGGGGATTGCCGAGGTTCACTGCACCAACCCGCGGGACTTTGCCACCGACAAGCACCGCCGGGTCGATGATGAGCCCTACGGGGGCGGGGTGGGCATGGTGCTCAAGCCAGAGCCTTTCTTTGCAGCCGTCGCCTCCCTGCCCCGCCTGGATCCCTGCGAGATCATCTTGCTCACGCCCCAGGGGCAACCGCTGAACCAGGCGCTGCTGCAAGAACTTGCCCAAAAGGCGCAGCTCATCCTGCTCTGTGGCCAGTACGAAGGCTTTGACGAGCGGATCCGCCAACACCTGGCCACCCGCGAGGTGTCGCTGGGCGATTTTGTCCTGACAGGGGGGGAGATCCCGGCGCTGGCCTTGATCAACGGCGTGGTGCGGCTCTTGCCGGGCACAGTTGGTAAGATAGATTCGCTGAGGAGCGAAAGTTTCGAGACGGGGCTACTGGAGTATCCTCAGTACACCCGTCCACCGGAGTTCCAAGGGCACAAGGTGCCGCCGGTGCTTCTCTCAGGCGACCACCGAGCCATCGCCCGTTGGCGTCTGCAACAGCAGTTGGTTCGCACCTGGCGAAGGCGACCAGACCTGTTGGCCAAACGCCCCCTCACGCCTGAAGAACAACAGTTGCTGGCAGAGGGACTGGCCGAGCAGCACACCGATGTGGAGGAACAGGATCGATGTTTGTAAACCGTCTCCGCTCCCCTTTCACCCCTGTTGGCCGGCTTGGGATCCCTGCAGCGCTGGGTCTGCTTCTGCTGGGGATCCTGGCCAGCTCCGAAGTTGCCCTGGCCCAAAGGGGAGATGTCAACGAGGCCATCCGCCGCGACCGCAACGTCCAGTTGTTCGACGGCACCAGCATTGACATGAACGACCTCCTGCGGGCCGCCGAGTTTCTCTCCCGGCAAAATGCCGCCTCGCGTTGGGACAGCAAAGCCGGGATCGACGCAGCGGTAGAGCAATTCAACCGCTCCCGCCGCCCTTTGGTGCTCTCCCCCAGAGCGCTGACGCCTGAGTCCACTCCCGACCCTTGAGAGGGATCCCACCCTCAACAGATCTGTTAAGATCGCTAAGCCGATCTTGCGTGCGCTAAAAGGTGGCGCACCGTTTTCGGGATCCATCAGGAGATACCACCGTGGTTAAAAGCACCTCTTCTAGCAAAGCCGATACGGAACAGCGTTTGGATCCCGCCAGCCGGGGCCACTCCAGTTCCACTGAGTCTAAAGGGATCCCAGGCTTTCTCCAAGAGACCCGTGCGGAGTTGGCCAAAATTGTTTGGCCGAGCCGCCAGCAACTGATTAGCGAATCGGTGGGAGTTTTACTGATTGTGTTGGCCTTCGCCTCGTTCATCTACCTGGTCGATCAACTGTTCGGCTGGCTGGCCACTCAACTGTTCTCGTGAGGTTTTTCCCCAGATGGCCCCTGCCAAGGACTTGGGGAGAGGAGGCCCATGCACACAGACAGATACAGAGAGGAGGTGAGGTGATGAGCCCAGAGCCAGAGCAGCGGCGGAGAGGCCGGGGGGGCCGCCTCGAGCCCCTAGAGCCTGCGGGCACGGCGGCGGAGGGGGAAGAAAGCGAAAGTCAAGGTCGCCGCAACCTGCGCTGGTACGCCGTGCAGGTGGCTTCAGGCTGCGAAAACAAAGTCAAAAGCACCCTGATGCAGCGGGCGGCGGCTCTGGATGTGGCAGATCAGATTGTCGAGGTGGTGATCCCGAAGCGGACGGGCTTCAAGCTCGATCGATCCGGCAAGCGCCAGGAACAAGAGGAAAAGATTTTTCCCGGCTATGTGCTGGTGCGCATGGATCTCAACGACGACACCTGGATGGTGGTGAAAACCACCCCCAACGTGATCAACTTCGTCGGCACGGAAGAGAGAAGGGCCTACGGTCGTGGTCGCGGCCATGTGACGCCACGGCCCCTTAGCCCCAGCGAAGTCCAGCGCATCTTCAGCAGCGTCGAGGTGGAAGAAGTGCCCCTCAAGATCGACATGGCACCTGGGGATCGCATCGAGGTGCTCTCTGGCCCCTTCCAGGGATTTTACGGCGAGGTGGTGGATGTCAGCCCAGAGCGGGGCAAGCTCAAGGCTTTGATCTCGATTTTCGGGCGCGATACTCCGGTAGAATTAGAGTTTGGTCAAGTGCGCAAAGAGGTGTAACCGCGTTTCATGGCTAAGAAACTGGTGGCAGTGGTCAAGCTGGCCATCCAAGCGGGCAAAGCCACCCCCGCTCCCCCCATCGGCCCGGCTCTGGGCCAGCACGGGGTTAACATCATGGCCTTCTGCAAGGAATATAACGCCAAAACGGCCGATCAAGCCGGGATGGTGGTGCCGGTCGAGATCTCGATTTACGAGGATCGCAGCTTCACCTTCGTCCTCAAGACGCCGCCGGCTTCGGTGTTGATCAAAAAAGCCCTCGGCATTGAGTCGGGATCCAGTGAGCCCCACAAAGTCAAGGTAGGATCCCTGACGCGGGCGCAACTGCGCCAGATTGCCGAGCAGAAGCTGCCCGATTTGAATGCCCGTGACGTGGAGGCGGCCATGAAGATCATCGCCGGCACCGCCCGCAGCATGGGGGTGACAATAGTTGATTGATTGTCGATCGACTTAAGGATCTCTAGTCTTTGTTGTCTGGAAGTTTTGGCAGACCATTATGGGGGAGAGAAGTTCTCGCCAGCACCCCGAGGAGAAACTATGGCTCGAAAACTGTCCAAACGTATGCAAGCTTTGCGGGAGAAAGTCAAGCCCATTGCCTATCCCCCCGCAGAAGCCCTGGCCCTGATGAAGGAGACGGCCACTGCCAAATTTGACGAGGCGGCGGAGGTTCACATCCGCCTGGGGATCGATCCCAAGTACGCCGACCAGCAGTTGCGCACCACCGTCGTCTTGCCCCGCGGCACCGGGCAGGAGATTCGCGTGGCGGTGATTGCCCGCGGCGAGAAGGTTACGGAAGCCCAGAACGCAGGGGCCGACCGGGTGGGCTTTGAAGACCTGATCGAGGAGATCGGCAAGGGCGTGATCGACTTCGACCTGCTGATTGCCACCCCCGATGTGATGCCCCAGGTTGCTAAGCTGGGGCGGCTATTGGGGCCGCGCGGCCTCATGCCCTCTCCCAAGGGCGGGACGGTCACCATGGATTTGGCCCAAGCCATCAAGGAGTTCAAAGCCGGCAAGCTGGAGTACCGGGCGGACAAAACCGGCATTGTGCATTTGATCTTCGGCAAGTGCAAGTTTCCCGTCGAAGCTCTGCTGGAAAACCTGAAAGCCGTGCAGGAGTCCATTGATCGCAACCGTCCGCCTGGAGCCAAGGGCAAGTATTGGCGAGCTCTACATGTTTGTGCTACAATGGGGCCCTCGATTGAGGTTGACATCAATGCTCTGCGAGAGCTGAAGTTGGTTGCTTAAGCCTGCTTCGGCGCTGCAAAGGGGCAAAGGCAGTTGCTTGCCGTTTGAATTGGCCATTTTTCCGGAGGATCTGGGCAGAGAAGAGCTTTCCACAGTCGAATAGCGAGCCGAAGACAGCAGGGGCCAAGGGGCTTAATGTCCTGCCGAGGTTTGAGCGGAGTGCTAAGGGATCCCGTTGTGGACTGCTAGGTTACGCTTGCCTCAATGCGTCTCGGCTATGGCTGAGGCGCATTCTCTTTGGCGGCTCCAGATACCCCCTTCCGACGGCAACACCTGTTCGGCTCTCAGTGAGCCAGTGACCACAAAGGAGGTGAGCGTATGGGCAAGCAACCTTTAGCGAAAAAAGCGGAGATGGTCGATGAAGTTCGCTCCCTGTTGCAAGCCAGCCAAATGGTGCTGGTAATCGACTACAAGGGGCTGACCGTTTCCGAGATGAACCAACTGCGGGCGGAGCTGCGCAAGGCGGATGCTGTCTGCATGGTTGTTAAAAATACCTTGATGCGGCGGGCTGTCGCCGACCAAAAGGCTTGGGCAGGAATTCTTCCCTTCCTGTCAGGGCCGACGGCCTTTATCATGATCCGGGGCGATATTCCGGCAGCCCTGAAGGCGTATCAAGATTTCGCCAAGCAAACCAAGAAAACCGAGTTCCGCGGCGCCGCTGCCGAGGGGCTATCTCTGACCTTGGATCAGGCCAAGGCCATCGCCGAGCTGCCGCCCAAGGAGGTGCTCATGGCCCAGGTGGCGGGCAGCCTCAAGTCGGTAGCCACTCGACTGGCGGTTGGGCTCAATGCCGTGCCTACGCAGGTGGCCCGCGGTATCCAAGAAATCCCGGCCTCCCTGGCAAGGGCCATCCGGGCTATTGCCGACAAGGAGGCGGCCTGACGGGCTCGGCCTGTCTTGGGTTCATCGACCCGATTCCACCCTATCCACTTCGTTACCCTGAGGAGACAAGACCATGGCTTCGGAGCGTGTTCAAAAGATCCTGGAAGAGTTGAAAGCGTTGAGCTTGTTGGAAGCTTCCGAGTTGGTGAAAGCCATCGAAGAAGCCTTTGGCGTCAGTGCGGCTGCCCCGGCAGGTGGCATGGTCATGGCTGCTCCCGTGGCAGCAGCAGCGGCGCCGGCGCCGGCAGCGGCGCCTGAACCGGTGGAAGAGCAGACGGCCTTTGATGTCATTCTCGAGGCTGTCCCCGCGGATAAGAAGATCGCCGTCCTCAAGGTGGTGCGCGAGTTGACCGGCTTGGGCCTGAAAGATGCCAAAGATCTTGTGGAGGCTGCTCCCAAACCGGTCAAGGAAGGGATCCCCAAAGAGGAAGCCAACGAGATCAAGAAGAAGCTAGAGGAAGCTGGCGCCACGGTCAAGGTCAAGTAGTCCCGTCGGCAGGGGAAAGGGATCCTCATCCAGAGCGCCTCTTGCTTCCAGAAAAGGGGTGCTGCCAGAGCCCCAAGTTTAACCAGAACGATGAGGGAGGGGCAAAGCAGCCCCTCCTTTTTCACTGATATGCCGCCGCGCCCTGCCCCTCTCCCTCGGCAAGGCAGGGAAATCGTTTGGCTAGTCTCCCCTGGGAGAAGGGGAGGGTTGGCGAGGCCGGCAAGTGCCCAGGTCTCTCTTGCTGATTGGAGCGCTTCAACTCTGAAAACGCCCTCGTCAGCCGGTCGGAAACCCTTACAATGGGTTACGGACGTTCGCCAGCACCCCCCATGGACTTCGGA
The DNA here is from genome assembly GCF_002760375.1 of Synechococcus sp. 60AY4M2. Lineage (NCBI taxonomy): Bacteria > Bacillati > Cyanobacteriota > Cyanophyceae > Synechococcales > Synechococcaceae > Synechococcus > Synechococcus sp. 60AY4M2. The sequence continues at coordinate 2,999,453 of NZ_AUMZ01000001.1, read as the reverse complement.
GTCGGATTTCTCTCCAACAACGTCATGCTGCCGATCCTGGATTTTTTCTACGGGATCGTGCCCAGCTATGGACTGGCCATCATCTTCCTGACGTTGGTGATCCGCTTTGCCCTCTACCCCCTCAACGTCGGATCCATCCGCAACATGCGGCGCATGAAGGTGATCAACCCCCTGATGCAGCGGCGGATGCGAGAGATCCAGGAAAAGTACCGGGATGACCCGCAAAAGCTGCGCGAGGCCCAGGCCAAACTGTACAGCGAGCTGGGGGTCAACCCGCTGGGGGGTTGTCTGCCGCTCTTGATTCAAATGCCGGTGCTGTTTGCTCTGTTTGCCACGCTGCGGGGATCCCCCTTTGCGGCGGTTACCTACGATGTCAACCTGCAGATCCTGCCAGCAGAGGTGGCGGCAGAGGTGGTGCCCACCCCCTACGTCAGCCCCAGCAAGAACATCTTCGTCACCGACTCGGTACACAAGCCGGTGGTGCTGGTGGCGCCCAAGGGCACCAAGATTGCCGTAGGGGAGCAGGTGCAGTTTAGGCTGCAGGGGCCGGGGGGCAAGCCCTTTGAGCAGTTGGTGGCAGAGGCGGGCGGGGATCCCACCCTGTTGCAGCCCACCTGGAAGATCACCAAAGGAGAAGAGCGGGCCCAGATCCAGCCGGATGGCACCTTGCTGGCCCTGCAGCCGGGGGAAGTGACGGTGGAGGTTGCGATCCCGGGCTTGGCCTCTGACACGGGCTTTCTGTTTATTGACAAGTTAGGCCGCGTCGGCGCCTTTGATCCGGATGGCACCATTCACTGGGACATCATCGGCATGATCGTCCTTTTCGGTGTCTCCATTTACCTGAACCAATCCCTGACCAACGCCGGCCAGGAGGATCCCAGCCAGAGCTCGATGGCCCGCATCACCCCTGTGCTGTTCTCGGCGATGTTCCTGTTCTTCCCCTTGCCGGCTGGGGTCTTGCTCTATATTCTTGTCTCCAACATCTTCCAAACCGTGCAAACCTTCTTGCTCTCGCGGGAGCCGTTGCCTGAGAACTTGCAGCAGTTGGTGGAAGAGGAGCGCCGTCGCGCTGCCCAGGCGAGCACAGGGGAAGCCAAGGAGGTTGACCGACCAGCCAAGCCAAAGGCAGCCGGGGGAGGGCGCGAATCCCTGCCCTTTGAGCCCTAGCAAGTCCTTGCTGCTTGGCTTGGGGCGGGCTTAGGTCGAGTGCTTGATACCTCTTCAGAATTGGAAGCTGCCCAGGATGAGCCGCCCTGAGTCCTCTACGGGATCTGTGAAGGGATCCGCCGCCAAAAAATCGCATCAGAAGTCTGAGGGAACCGCTGCGCCTTCCCAGGGCAAGCTTTCTCCTGCCGAACATCGAGAACGGGCCAGGCAGTGGTTGCAGCAGGTGCTGGCGGCGATGGGAATCCCGGCGGTGGTGCGAGTGGTGGGGGAGATAATCGAAATCGAGGCCGATTCTCTAACGCCGGCTCAGAAGCAAATGTTGCTCTCAAAAGCGCCTGCATCGCCCTTGCCGCCGTCCAAAGAAGCCGGCCCCGAGGAAGAGCGCTCCCCGGTGGTTTTGGATGCGTTGCAGTATTTGGCCAACACCCTTCTCAACCTCAACCAGCCAGAAGACCAACAGCAGCCCTATATCCTGGATCTGGATGGCTATCGTCAGCGCCGTTTGCAGGAGCTCAAAGCCTTGGTTGCTGTCGCGGTGGAAAAGGTGAGAACCAGTGGTCGGGAATACGAGTTTCCCGATCTCTCTGCTGCCGAGCGGCGGCAGATCCACACGCTCCTGAAAGACCCTGCCTACGCCGATCTGGAAACTTTCAGCCGTGGCAAGGAGCCTGACCGTCGCCTGGTGATCCGGCGGGCCTCTTCTCGACCCTGACCTGGAGGCGCTGGCTGTGCGGCTCTCTTGCCGATAGGGGCGATTCCGGGATCCCTGCTACCCAAGACGTATGAAGGGGGATGTCATGCTGAGGCCAATTCGTCTATCCGACCTGCGGCAGATGCCTGGTCAAACCCAAGAGGTTCACTTTAGGCAGTTTTTCCCAGGTTTTGAGAGCTTGACCCCTGTGGAGGGATCCCTGCAGGCCAGCCACCGGGGGCATTTCCTGGAGGTGAGCGCCGAGGCCCGCACCATCGTCACCCTCACCTGTCACCGCTGCCTGCAGCAGTTTAACCACCGGCTGCATCTGCAGGTTGAGGAGATCATCCTGATTCGGGAGCCCAGTCCTGAACCCCCGCCCCTGGAGTTGGAATTGCGGGACGAAGAGGATCTGCTGGAGAGCCTGCCGCCCAACGGCGAGCTGGATATCGAAGACTGGATGTACCAACACCTGCATTTGGAGATGCCCCACCAGTTGCCCTGTCGCCCCGATTGCCCGGGCATTGTGGTGGAAGCGGCTGCGCCGCCGCCGGTGGATCCCCGCTGGTCGGCCCTGGCTGCCCTCCTTAAAGACTCTCCCCATCCCTAGCCACTCTCCGCGAGAGGGCTTCGGGCCATGAGCTGTATCGCTGCTGGCTAGAATGACCCCAAATTGGCAGGTTCTTTGGCGTTTTGCTCGGCCCCACACCGTCTACGGCACCAGTGCCAGTCTACTGGGCCTCTACTTGCTGGCCGGGTTCGTGGCCGCTGAACCAACGGCCCTGCTAGCTGTCCTTCCCCAGTTGGGCGTGGCTTGGGTGGCTTGTCTGGCGGCCAATGTCTACATTGTCGGCCTCAACCAGCTCACGGATATCGAGATCGACCGCATCAACAAACCCCATCTGCCCTTGGCCGCCGGCTCCCTGAGTTGGCGACAGGGGGTGGGGATCGTCGCCGCCTGCGGGGTGGCATCCATCCTATTGGCCCTGACAGGGATCCCGTACCTGTTGTTGACGGTGCTGTTGAGCAACGGGATCGGCACGGCCTACTCCCTGCCCCCCCTGCGGTTGAAGCGGTTTCCGCTGGCGGCCTCGGCTTGTATCTATTGTGTGCGGGGGTTGATCGTCAATCTGGGCCTGTACAGCCATTTTCAGCAGTTGATGCAGGGGGGAGTCGAGCTTTCTGCTCCCATTGTTTTTCTGACAGGGTTTATGTCTATTTTTGGGCTGGTGATCGCCCTTTTCAAGGATATTCCCGACATGGAGGGGGATCGCCGGTTTGCCATTGCCACCTTTTCGTTGCGCTTTGGCCAGGAGCGGATCTCAAAGTTTTGCATCGGCATTTTGGCCGCTTGTTACCTAGCCTTTATCGCTTTGGGAAGCTATTTTCTCCTCATGGGCCGGGGCGCCTGGATGCTGTTAGGACATGGGCTGGGGTTGGGGATCCTTTTGGGCTATGGTGTTCGCCTGGATCTGGGTTGCCGCGACGCGATTGTCACCTATTATCAACTGATCTGGAAGTTGTTTTACCTGGAGTATTTGCTCTATCCTTGGGCCTTCTTCCCTTTTTCCTAACATTTGCCAGGAGCCGCGATCTTGCCCCGGCTCAGGCGGGCAGCCGATCTCCAAAAACCTAGAGATACCGCTTCATCTGGATGCGAAAGCGGCCCTTTTTCGTCTCGGCCACCTCTTCAATTTGCAGCCGACCGCGACCGCGAATGGCAATCCAATCCTGGGGGCCGACGGTGTAGCTGGCTTGGGTAATCGGCTTCCAATTAACCCGCACCTCTCCCCGCTGGATCTCTTCCACCATCTTGCTGCGAGACAGGCCAAATCCTGCCGAGGCCACTGCATCCAGGCGCAAAGAGGCTTCCACGCTGGTGATGGACTTCACCCGCGGCGGTTGAACCTTCAACTGGCTGAGAGGGATCCGGCTGACCTTGACGGGCACGCTGCGCACCTGGGTTAGGTTGAGGCTGAGATAGTCCACCAGCTCCGGCACAACGATGGCCTGGGCCCCGAATTCGCCCACCACGAGGATGTCTCCCACCTTCTCGCGGGCAATTCCCGTCGCCAAAAGGGCTCCCAAAAAGTCGCGGTGGGTGGCCGGGTCGAAAAGAAAGTTTCCTTGGATTTGAACGGCGGCCAAGGGGATCCCTTCTGCGCCTTCCACCTCCAGGCTGACCTCAGGGCGGGCCAGGGCTAGGCGTTGCCGCTCTGCCTGGGCATAGCCTCCCCAGGCCATCACCTGCAGTTCGGCCAAGTTGTGCAACCGGCTTTGTACCTCGGCTACTTCTGCCGGGGAGAGAAAGTCACTCCAGACCACTTGCCAGGTTTTGAGGGCTTGCTCCCCCAGATCCAGAATGCGCGCCAAGGTTTCTCGATACTCCGCTCCTTTCAGTAGTTCGGTTCTGGGCAGCATGTTGGGGCGCTTCAATCTTTGCGGTTCTGTTCTGTTTGTCCCATGCTAAGCTAGATCCCCAGGATCCTGGCGGGCGTAGCCAAGCGGTTAAGGCAGAGGATTGTGGTTCCTCCATTCGTGGGTTCGAGTCCCATCGTCCGCCCTGCCGCAATAACCTGGGCCCTGCCAATTTAGAGAAAACCTCAAAACCTTGCAAAACTGCTGGCAACCAAGCTGAGGAAGGGTTCCCGAGGGCCGCACCTGGCAACGGAATCACCCGCAGCTCAGGATCAGGGTTCCCACGGCGTCGATATTGCCCGTCCAACCGGCTTCGATCACCACGGTAGCCTCCGGCATCTCCACAATCGCTGGCCCGCCCAGTTGAAACCCCACCCCCATGCGCCGCCGATCGTAGACTGGGACCGGTCGCATCCGGCCGCCCGTCCAGGCCTGGCGCTCCCCCTTGAAGGGATCCCCTGGCAGGGGGGGCGGCGCCTTTAAAGGCACAGGGGGCAAAGCTTGTACCGCCCGCAGACGCAGCTGGATCACCTCCACCTCTTGGTCGGGATCCTGCCAGCCGTAGCGCTGGCGGTGGGCCTGGTGAAACCGCTGCTCCAAGAGAGAAACCGGATCCGACAACTGGGCCGGGATCTCCAGCTCAAAAGACTGGCCGCGGTAGCGCAGGTCGAGGCTGAAGGAGAGCCCCGGCTCCTGCAGGTCGGCTTGCGCCTGGCGGATGAGGGGCGCCGCCCACTGGGCCAAAAGGGATCCTCCCCCTTCCCCCTCCAACTGTTGCAGCGGCTGCAGGATGGCCCGCCGGTAGTCCCGCCGCAGATCGGCCAAAGCCATGCCCAGCGCCGAGAGGACACCGGCAAAGGCCGGGATCAAGATGCGGCGGATCCCCAGCTCTTCTGCTAAAGCACAGGCATGCATGGGCCCAGCTCCGCCAAAGGCCAGCAGGGCAAAATGGGCGGGATCCAAGCCCCGCTCCACGCTGATGACCCGCAAAGCCCGCGCCATGGCCACATTGGCCAGGGTGCGAATGCCAACAGCCGTCTCCTCCAAAGTCAAACCCAAGGGCTCCGCCAGCGTTCCGATGGCCTGGCCGGCCAAGTCCCGCCGTAGGCAAACAGCGTCCCCCAGCCAGCCCCCATCCGGCAAGTAGCCCAGCCAGAGGTTGGCGTCGGTTACCGTGGGAGCCGTTCCTCCCCGCCCATAGCAGGCCGGCCCAGGGTTGGAGCCGGCACTCTCCGGCCCCACCTGCAGCCCCCCGCCCGGCAACAGCGAGGCCAGGGATCCGCCCCCGGCGCTGACGGTATGGATGTCGATCTGGGGCTGTTGCACCGGCAGGCCGCACACCACCGCTGACGGGGTAACCTGAGGGAGGCCGTCTTGAATGAGGGCCACATCGGTACTGGTTCCCCCCATATCGAAGCTGAGCAGATGGGAATAGCCGCTCAGCCAGCCCAGGTAGGCCGCCCCGTAAACGCCGCCCGCTGGCCCCGAAAGCAGCGCCACCGAGGCATGAGCCGCTGCCTGGGCAATGGAAGTGACGCCGCCGGAGGATTGCATGATCAGGGGTTCGGGGATCCCTCGCTGCCGGCAGCCCTGCGCCAAGCGGTGCAGGTAGCCCGCCAGCACCGGGCTGAGGTAGGCATCAATGGCCGTGGTGCTAAAGCGCTCGTATTCCCGAAACTCCGGCGCCACTTCGCAGGAGAGGGAAACATGCAAGTCGGGGAAAGCCTCTCTCAGGGCCGCCCCCAGGCGCTGCTCGTGCTCCGGGTAGAGGAAAGAAAACAAGAATCCCACCCCCACGGCACGGATCCCATCCCGCTCTACCCGCTCGCCCACTTCCCGGAGGACGCGCTGGATTTCCTCTTCCGTCAGCGGCTCGACCACGCCGCCGGCGCTGCAGCGCTCCTTCACCTCCAGGCAGTGGTGGCGGGGCACCACCGGCTCTGGCTTGGGCTGGGTGAGGTCGTAAAGGGAAGGGCGGTTTTGGCGACCAATGGCCAGCACATCCCGGAAGCCCGCCGTGGTCAGAAACAGGGTGGGGGATCCCTTGCGCTCCAAGAGGGCGTTGGTGGCCACCGTCATGCCGTGGCAGAACACGTCCACCTCAACTGGGCCCAGCTTGTCCAGGGCGGCAAAGACCCCCGCTTCTGGGCTGGGGGTGGAGAGCACCTTGGCTGTCCGGATCTGGCCTTCCTGGAGGAGCACCAGATCCGTGAAGGTGCCTCCCACGTCGATCCCCAGGCGGACCAGGCCCCCCTGCCTCCCATCCTGTTGCTTGCCTTGCGCGCTACTGGCAGTGGCCATGGCTCGATAAGACCCTTGGGCAGGCCTCAACCCCTCGCTAGAGACGAGGCCGGGGCACCTCTTCCGACTTGCTTTCCAGGGGTTGCTCCTGCTGCAAAAGCTGGCGAAAGGCCGGCTCGTCCAGCCGGTAGTCCCGCTGCTCGATCAGATCCCGCTCCGTAGAGTAGATGGTGTCCGACTCCCGCACCACTTCTTGGCGGCGGAAGCGGCGGGCAAAGTCGAGCTTGCGCAGCAGCGCCTCGGAGGGACGCTTCAGCCGCTCTTGCCAGAACCGCCGGATGCGATTGCGGCGCTCCACCCCCTGGTTGCGGAACTGCAACGTCAGCCACCGCACTGCAGGCACTGCCAAAAACAGCGTGCCGTAGAGAAAGAGGAATCCAATCAGCGGGTAGATAAACGCCAAAAAGGCGTTGCTGCCAGCGGCGGCTGCCACCTCCTCCCGCGCCCCGTAGAGAATGGCCGCCAAGAGGAAATTGAGCACACCCAAGCCAGCAGCTAGGGTCAGTTGCTCAGGGGTGGCGCGGCTAAACACCCAGGGTTTTTCTTGCAACACCTCCGGGATCTTCTTGGAGCGGCGCTCTGAGGCGGCCACCTGTAGCTCTGGGAAGCGATAGACGATATCGCCGTCCTCGCTTACCTCCGGCTGGCCGTCGAACTTGAGCAGAATGGGCAGCATATAGTCTTCGTATTCTAGGGCCGGGGATCCCGGCTCCACATCCAGGTAGGGCAGCACCTGCTCGGCGGCGATCACCCCCCCGTTGGCGCGGATCACTTGGCCGATCAAGGCATAGCGCTCCTCTTCCAGGTTGGCGTTGGGATCCCCGTCCCCAAACAGGAAGCTGTACACCGCCTCCAAAAAGTTCATCTCCGATTTTTCCCGGCGGGGCTGCGCCCGACCGGAATAGCCCCCATAGTAGGGGTAGGGACTCCAGAAGGGGTTGCCCACCCAAAGGTTGGGGAAGTAGAAGAACCCCACCTCGCGCGAGCGACTGCGACTGCCGCTGCCCTCTTCACGACTGCTGGCCATCTGCAGAGCTATCAACGCCAGGGTGATGAGGATAATCGACACCACCAACAGGATGCCGAAGGAGATGCGCAGCCCGTAGAGAAAGCCGCCCCACAGCTTGCGTCGCAAGGCTGCCAGCCGATCCTGCTGCTCCCTGCGCTTGAGAATGTCGCGAAAGTCGGGCGGGAAAACGTAGGCAATCTCCCCCTGCCGCGAAACCTGGAGATGCCCCCCAGCCTTTTGGGCTAACTTCAGCAACTCCTGTTTGGCCTCCTCTAGGGCCAGGCCTGTGCTGGAGGCAATATCTCCCAGAGTGACCCGCAAGCCCAACTGCTCTACTGCATCGATGACCAATGTCTGTGTAGCCACTCTCAACCTCCGCTGGTTACCTACTGTTGCCCGGGATCCAACTGGGACGCTCGCCCAGCATCTGCAGCCAAGGGTTACAGCCATCCCTATTCCCAGTATCTCTCTTCAACTCGGGGGCGACGAGGGCGGCTGTTGCTGCTTTTGGGTCAGGCAGCCTGTCTCTGCGCCGACCCAGGGCTGGGCTAGGGCAGCCAGGCCATCACCGCTAGCAGGGCGAAAAGGATCCCGATCAACACCCACGTCAGCCGTTGGGTATTCAAGGGGGGAGCAGCCTCGCGGCGGATGGGATCGGCGACTTTTGGCAGGGAAGCTGGGCGGCGGGGGCGCTCATAGACCAGACGGCGTTCCCCTGGCTCGGCCTCTTCCAGATGGCTGAGATCTGGGATTTCGAGCAACCACTCTGCTGGTCGCCGCAGACGCGGAGCCTGCCAGATGCCCAACACGTAGCGGGCCTGTTGAGCCACTTCCGGATCCGGGTTGCCCAGCAAGGTTTGCGCCAAGCGGATCGCCTCCTGGGTCTCTCCAAGGGCCTCCTCGGCCAGGGCCTGCCAGAGCCGCAGCTTGCCCGCTTGCGGGTAGCGGCTTTGGGCCTGTTTCACCTGTTCCAGAACCCGACGGTATTGTCCCCGCTCAAAGCTGGCCTCAATCCGGGCCAGATGCTGGGGCAGGCGCAAGTCTTCGGGAGGGATCAACTCCGGATCCACCGATAAACCCCCCTAGGTAAGCTTTTGTTCTACCCCAAACCCCACCAGCAGCAGCTCCTCCAAGGGCTGACCGTGAGGGGGTCGTTGGTAGGTGAGGATCTGGCGCAGGCGCAGGCGTGGGTTAAGCAAGGTGATGGTATCCACAGCAACGACGCGGGTGTAGGTGGTGGTCATCACCAGTTGCAGGGATCCGGGATCGAAGCGGAAGCTGGCCACTATGGGGCGGTCTTCCTCATAGGCCCGATCCCGCAAGTAGTCGCCCTCCAGCCCACGGGGCCCTTCTCGCCGGGGCACGAAGAGCATGTTTAGCTCTTGCCCAGCCTCCTCCCCTTTTTCGGAAACCGTCTCAAACGCTAGGTGGAAGCCCAAAAACCCGTCCACACCGTGGTTGGGGTAGTTGTTGTCGGCCAGTACCTTCTCCTTGAGCTCAGGGGTGAGGGTGCGAATGGTGAAGTCGGTGCGCGAACGCTCCACCTCCCCTCGATCCAAATAGTGGTAGGTGCGCTCGGTGTGCCAGGCGCCAATGCAGCAGTTGAAGAAGTGGTGAAATTTTTGCAGGGCATTCATGCCAGAGGGATCGAGAGCAGGGCCAAGTGGACGGCTAAACCCGATCCTAAAACGAATCGCAGACAAACAGGCACTCCCCTTCTCCCCCTCAGGTGTTAGCTGCCGCTGGGATCCCCTGGGCCACCGACAAAGTCGCCCCCAACACTTCCAAAGCCCGCTGCAACTGCCCATCCTCAGGGCCGCCCAGGCTTTCTGCCGTCAGGGGAACAGGGCCCGCGGCCACCTCCACATCGGGCTGGATCCCTTGGCGATGAATGTCGTGGCCGTTGGGGGTGAGGTATTTGGCAGTGGTCACGGCCAGCCCCGAGCCGTCCGCCAGCTCCAGCAGGGATTGGATCAGCCCCTTGCCGAAGGTGCGCGTTCCCACCAGTTGTGCCCGTCCGCTGTCCTGCAACGCCCCCGCCAAGACTTCGCTGGCGCTGGCACTGCCCTGGTTCACTAAGACGACCAGGGGGGCTGCCGTGAGGACTTCGCCGGTGGCGGGAATGCCGTCCTGAATGCCGTAGCGATCCGTCACTCGCACGATGTCGCCTTTGGGGATCCAAAAGCGAGCAATCTCAATGGCCGCCTGCAGTAACCCTCCGGGGTTGTTGCGCAGATCGAGGATGTAGCCCCGCACTCCTCGCGCTTCTGCGGCCTGGATGGCCTGACGCACTTGAGCGGCGGCATTGCCGTTAAACTGGCTGAGGCGGATGTAGGCTACCTCCCCCTGGGGCAGCTTGAAAAAACCGGTGCGCACCGGGTTGATCAGGATGGACTGCCGCACCAGCTCCACCTCCCAGATGCGCTCCTGCCGCCTTAGCCGTAGGCTAACGGTTGTGCCGCTGGGGCCGCGCATGCGTTCTGCCACCTCATCCAAGCTCAGCCCTGCCACTGGCACCTGATCCACCGCCAGGATCTCATCTTGAGGTTGGATCCCGGCCCGCTCGGCAGGAGTCCCCTCCATTGGGGCGATGACCCGTACTGCCCCCTGCCCGTCGATGGCAATCTGGAGGCCGACGCCGCTCAACTCGCCAGCAGTGGAAGTCTGCAGGCTGAGGTAGTGCTCCCTGTCCAAAAAGCGGGTGTAGGGATCCCCCAGAGTTGCCAGCATCTCCTCGATGGCCCGGTAGGTCTCTTGCCGATCCTTCAGGGGCCGAGAGAGAAAGCGCTGGCGCACCTGCCACCAGTTCTGTCCGTTGAAACCCGGATCCACGTAGGCCCGATCCACATAGGCCCACGCCTGCGCCAGCAGTTGCTGCTCTTCCCCCCAGCGGCTGGCCTGCACCTGACAGGCGCCAATGCCCAAACTCGCCCAGAGCAGGCACCCTAGCAACAAAACTCGGACAGCCTGGCGTAACCCCCATCCGATCCCCAACCCTCTGCAACTGCTTTCCCCAGATCTCGGCTTCTGCGCAATCATCGGATCCCAAACTGAAGAAGAAGCTAAGAAATACTAAGAAACGTGAACAAGATGAGACATCAGCAGGCGTTTGGGCTGTTGGTGTAGGGATCCCTGTCTCAAAGCTGAGCCCGACTTCATGATCGTGTTAACGAATTGTGTTACAGTGCTATAGGGAGTGGGCCCGCCCCGCCCTGGATATCCAACTCTAAAAATTGCAGGCATCATGAGCAAAGTTTACGACTGGCTAGACGAGCGGCTGGAGATCACGCCTTTCGTCGATGACGCAACCGGAAAATTCATTCCGCCCCACGTTAACATCTTCTACTGCCTCGGCGGCATCACGCTGGTGTGCTTCCTCATTCAGTTTGCCACCGGCTTTGCCATGACTTTTTACTACCGTCCAACGGTGGCCGAGGCTTTTGAATCGGTCAACTACATCATGACCCAGGTCAACTTCGGCTGGCTGCTGCGCTCCATCCACCGCTGGAGTGCTTCCATGATGGTGTTGATGATGATTCTACACACCTTCCGGGTTTACCTGACGGGGGGGTTCAAGAAGCCGCGCGAGCTGACCTGGGTAACCGGCGTGATCTTGGCGGTACTGACGGTTTCCTTTGGGGTTACCGGTTACTCCCTGCCTTGGGATCAGGTGGGCTATTGGGCAGTCAAGATCGTCTCCGGGGTGCCCAGTGCCATTCCGGTGGTGGGGGATGCCCTGGTCCAGCTTATCCGCGGCGGCGAGGCAGTTGGCCAAGCCACCCTCACCCGTTTCTACAGCCTGCACACCTTTGTGTTGCCTTGGCTGACGGCGGTCTTCATGACGATGCACTTTCTGATGATCCGCCGCCAGGGCATCTCCGGGCCTTTGTGATCCCAAACCGGTTCTTGTGAGCCGGGCACCCTGGATGCATCTTTTCAGAACTTTTGCCCTAGACAAGGAGAATGGCTATGCCGGTCTCAAAGCAAGTGATAGCAACCGAGGCGATTACCCGCAAAGTTGACCTAGACAATCCCAAAGTTTTGGCCAAGCTGAAGAAGAACATGGGCCACATGACCTACGGGGAGCCCGCTTGGCCCAACGATTTGCTCTTTATGTTCCCGGTGGTGATCCTGGGCACTATTGGGGTGATTGTCGGCCTGGCGGTCATGGATCCGGCGGGTGTCGGCGAGCCGGCGGATCCCTTTGCCACGCCGCTGGAAATTCTGCCGGAGTGGTATCTCTACCCCGCGTTTCACATTTTGCGCATTGCTCCCAACAAGCTCTTGGGCATTGCCCTGATGTCGGCCATTCCGGTCGGCCTTCTGTTTGTGCCTTTCATCGAAAACGTCAACAAGTTTCAGAATCCGCTGCGCCGCCCCGTGGCGACGACGGTGTTTTTGATCGGCACCTTGGTCACCCTCTATTTGGGCATTGGCGCCACCTTGCCTCTGGATAAGTGGGTCACCCTGGGCCTGTTCTAGAGGGCAGAATATCGGCTTGATAACTCTGAGTGCAGCAGGCCGGTGGCCGGGCTGCACTTTTTTTGGACGTGGGGGACTTTTCGGCAAACCTGGGGGCCAAGGGATGGTAATATCGCTACGCATTCTTTTGCTGTGACCGCCCATGAGCGTTCCTTCCTCTGCTATCCGAACCTATCGGATTACAGCCCTGGCCGGAGATGGGATCGGTCCTGAAATCATGCAGGTGGGGCGGGCGGTTTTGGATGCGGTTGCCGCTCAGGTGGGGTTTTCCCTCCAGTGGCAGGAGGGCTTGATTGGCGGGGCCGCCTACGAAGCCACGGGGGATCCCTTGCCGCCAGAGACCTTGAAAATGGCCCAGGAGAGCGATGCTGTTTACTTGGCGGCAGTTGGCGACTTTAAGTACGACACCCTGCCGCGGGAGAAGCGCCCTGAGCGGGCTTTGTTGGGCTTGCGGGCGGGCCTGGGGCTGTTTGCCAACTTGCGCCCGGTGAAGATCTTTCCGCAACTGGTGCAGGCCTCTTCCCTCAAGCCGGAGGTGGTTGCCGGGATCGACCTGGTGGTGGTGCGGGAGCTCACCGGCGGCATCTACTTCGGCCAACCCAAAGGGATCTTCACAGATGCCAAGGGATCCCGGCGGGGTGTGAACACCATGGCCTACAGCGAGGCGGAGGTGGATCGCATTGCCCGTGTGGCTTTTGAACTGGCCCGCAAACGCCGGCGCAAGCTCTGCTCGGTGGATAAAGCCAATGTCCTGGAAGTGTCACAACTGTGGCGGGAGCGGGTTACCGCCATTGCGGCTGAGTACCCCGACGTGGAGCTGTCCCACCTGTACGTCGATAATGCTGCCATGCAGTTGGTGCGCTGGCCCAAGCAGTTTGACGTCATTCTCACGGAGAACCTCTTCGGGGATATCCTCTCCGACGAGGCGGCGATGCTGACCGGGTCCATCGGCATGTTGCCCTCTGCCTCTTTGGGATCCTCTGGCCCTGGGGTGTACGAACCCGTACACGGGTCAGCCCCAGATATTGCCGGACAAGACAAGGCCAACCCCATTGCCCAGGTGCTCTCCGGGGCAATGCTGCTGCGCTACTCCTTGGATCAGCCCCAGGCTGCCGACCGCATCGAACAGGCCGTCGAGGCGGTTTTGGCCCAGGGCTACCGCACTGCCGACATCTACTCTGAGGGGATGACCCTCGTCGGCTGTCGGGAAATGGGGGAAAAGATCTTGGCTGCTCTGGCCCAGCAGCAAGCCTCCCCCCAAGGATCGCTCTCAGCCCCTGGTGGTTGAGGGGAGGTTCCCTCGTCGCTGCCCTGCCCTGGTGGCACGGCTACTCCTCTCCCAGAGGGAGGGATTGTCCCGACTGGTAAATTCCTGGAAACGGCCCTAGGGGCAGCTTCTCCCCCTAGACAAAGCGATGGCCAAGCTGCATTGGGTCGTGGACGGTGATCTTTTTCTTGTGGATGGAAATGTAGTTCTTCTTGCGCAGCTCCCCCAACAGACGAGTGATGGTGACGCGAGTGGAGCCGATCGCTTCCGCAATGGCCTGGTGGGATAGCTTGAGATCGATGGTGACTCCATTGGGGCCGGGCACCCCGAAGTCGCGGCAGAGGATCAGTAGAAAGCTGACCAGACGGGATCCCATGTCGCGGTGGGCCAGCGTCTCGATCATCATCTCCGTCTGCAAGATGCGGGAAGACAGGCTCTTGAGGAGCAACATGGAGAGCTCAGCGTTCTCCCGCAAGGATTTTTCCACCTGTTCGATGGGCAGAGAGAGCAGCTCGACGCGGGTAAAGGCCACCGCGTGATAGAAGCGGTCGGAGCGCTGCCCCGTGATGAAGGAGAGCACCCCAAAGATGCTGTTTTCCCGCAGGAGAGCGACGGTAATTTCTTCCCCCATTTCGTAGACCCGCGAGAGCTTGACAGCTCCTTTCACCAAAAAGTAAACCCGCTCCGCCGGATCCCCAGGAAAGAAGATGGTCTTACCGCGCTCAAACGTTTCGATAACCGGAGGATGGTGAGGCCCTCCCAACTGTTTGAAGGCTGCAACCAGAGATTTTTCTGCAATGGCCACTGCCATATTCTTCAACCTTTTAAGGTCAGTTTATCCCTTAGAATCAACCCAACAAGATCAGCCAGGAGTGCCGGGGTTGAGCTGCCCGCTATTGACCCAAGCCACCCTTGACTCAAAAATGACCTCGGCGGCAAGATTATCCTAAGCTAAAAGACTCTGCTTGGATATCTTTGTAGCAGGAGCTACATCTTTGAAGTCTTGTCTCCTGTCCAAGATATGCCTCTAGCGCACTGTTTTGGGACGGTGCAGGCGGGAGGTGCGAGGAAAGTTATATGGGGATCGCGCAGGGTGGGGTTGCCGCCCCTTCTCAGCTAAGCCGTCAGCATTTCACGGTGCGGATGCCGGAGCCGGCCAATCACCTTTTGGAGGTGGAACTACAGATCCAAGAGGTGGATCCAGAAGTACCTCTGCAACTGCGGCTGCCGGTGTGGACGCCGGGATCCTACCTGGTGCGGGAATATGCCCGCCATGTGCAAGAGTTTCAGGCAGCAACGGAGCAAGGGATCCCTTTGGCCTGGCGGAAGGTAGATAAGCACACTTGGGAGATCGAGCCGCCCCGCTGTTCGGCTGTCGCGATCCGCTATCGGGTCTACGCCTACGAGCTGACGGTGCGCACCAACCATTTGGATCTCACCCACGCCTACTTCAACGGGGCGGCGCTCTTTCTCTACGTGCCCGGTCGCGAGCGGGAGCCCTACACCTTGACGATAATCCCTCCCAAACCCGACTGGCACGTCGCCACCAGTTTGCGACCTTTGAGGTCTTCTTCTGAGGATGCTGCTTCCGGCCAGTCTTTTGTGGCGGCAGACTACGACGAGCTGGTGGATAGCCCGGTGGAGGTGGGCCTGCACCAGTTGCGGTCGTTTGCGGTGGAAGGGATCCCTCACTACTTCGTGGTCTGGGGAGCGGGCACCCTAAATTTGGAGCAAGCGGTGGCCGATGCCGAGAAAATTGTCCGGGCCACGGCGGCGTTTTTTGGCGAGCTGCCCTACGACCGCTACTGGTTTATTGTGCATTTGTCAGCCGGGGGATTTGGCGGCCTGGAGCACAAGTACAGTGCCACCCTCAATTATTCTGGACTGGAGCTGCATCAGCCCCACTCCTACCGCCGCTTTTTGGCGCTGCTGGCCCATGAGCTTTTCCATGCTTGGAACGTCAAGCGGCTGCGCCCTCTGGCTTTGGAGAAAATTAACTACAACCAAGAAAACTACGTGGACTGTCTGTGGTTTTGCGAGGGGGCAACCAGCTACTACGAAAATGTCATCTTGCTGCGGGCAGGGATCCTCAGCGCCGAAGATTTTTTAAAGATCCTGGCCGAGCAAATTGGCCGGCTGCAGCGCACTCCAGGTCGAGCCGTACAATCGCTGCGAGAATCCAGTTTCGACGCCTGGATCAAGCTCTACCGTCCCCACGAAAATAGCCTCAACAGCCAGGTTTCCTATTACCTAAAGGGCGCTTTGGTCTGCTGGCTGCTAGATCTGCACATTCGCCACCTCTCAGGGGGGCAGGGATCCCTGGACACGGCCCTGCGGGATCTGTGGCAGCGCTTTGGTCGGACAGAGAAAGGCTACAGCAACCAAGACTTGCAAGAGGCGTTTGAGCGGGCAGCCGGCGCCGATCTCAGCCCCTTTTTCGCCGCCTATGTGGACGGCACGGAAGAGCTAGACTACAACGCCTACCTCCACCCCTTTGGCCTCACCCTCAAGGTTCACTTCAGCCGACCCAACCCTCCCCCCTACCTGGGCCTCAACTTCAACGGCGAAGGCAATCGCATCAGCGCCGTCGAGATGGGATCCCCCGCTCAAAAAGCCGGCATCTGGGCTGGCGATGAGTTGGTGGCCTTGGATGGCTTCCGGGTAAGCGCTGCCAACTTGCCAGAACGCTTGGCGGCCTACCAGCCCCACCAAACCATTTGTCTTAGCGTCTTCCAAGGCAATCAGTTAAAGCACTTTTGGATCCCCTTGGATCCACCCCGCCCGGATGTGTACACCCTGGAGGCCTTGCCTGAGCTCACTCCCGCCCAGAAAGCGCTCCAGCAGGGCTGGCTGGGATCCCTTCTGGCTCAAGAGTAAGCAGGAGGTAGCAATGCTTTAAAATCTTCCTAGCTGTTCACAACTCCTGAGTTAGGTTAAAGAAAATAGGATCAAGGGAAGATGACTCTGCTTTTAGGTCTTCTAATTGGATTGGCTATTGGTTTCTGCCTGGGCGTTTATACCTGTAGGCTCACTCAAAGAGCTAATAGTCAGTTACTGGATGAGATTCTAAGAAAGTTACAAGCTGATCTTGAGGGCTTCAAACTTCATATCTCAGAAAGTCTGTCCGAAAGTTACCAAAACTTCCTTCAGCATTTAGCTGAGTACAGAAGTCAGCTAGTTAAGAACATAAGTAACCAGAAGAATATCCTGAGCAGGCTATTAGAAAGTACAGAAAAAATTTCCCAGAATCTAAGCTCAAGTTCTAGCCTTCAAAAGACGAAGGAAACTAACGAGCGAACTGCTGGCGCGCGACTCAAGAGTTTGCCGCCAGGGACGATTAGCCTTGAACAGGTGAAAATAGGGGTATTTCTGTGTTCTAGGAACATAATGATGAAGAACCTGATCCCATCTAGTAACGATGCAGAAGGAGAACTCGATAACAAGCTGAACTGGATATCAAACCTTATGGGTCAGAGGTACTCGCTGATCGAGAAGCTTTACAAAGAAATTAAATCTGGCATTGGAGAAGAAAAGGCCTTAACTCTTTGCTTAAAAGGCAACTCCCCGGAAGTGATAAGTTATAGCTGCCAACTTGCTTCCGCTCTACATAAGGTTAATTTCTTGGAGGAATATAACTACTCAAAATCCTCCAAAAACCTGAGGGTAAAGCTAAGCAAGTCTACAGAGGCAATCAAGTTCCTATCTGGAGATTGGCTGGAGAGATATGTCAAACGGCAACTGATCAAGTTTGCTAGAGAGCAGGGACAGAAGATCGATTTTTCCTACATCGCAAATGAGAAAGTTACTTTGCCCGACGGTAGCGACTTTGAGATCGATCTCTTCTTCCACATTAACAACCGATTCTACTGGATAGAGTCGAAGACCGGCAGCTATAGAGACTGTATAGAGAAGTACTCTTGGCTCGCCTCCGAAATGGGTCTCGGCCCAGATCAAGTCTTTCTGGTCTTGGTAGATGTTGATCAAGAGACGAGAAGTAGGATCCGCTCCTCCTATAATCTTTCAGCTATTAGTGTCGAGGAGGTTGAGTCTCTGCTGTACAGAATTGTGAGGAGGTAGGCCCAGTCTAAGCTACCACCTTGACAGCCTGCTCCATACACCACCAGGGATCCTCGGCAAAAGCCGGCATGGGCGTGCTGCCCGCCTTGCCCAGAATGGCCAGCCTGACTTCTCTATCCAGACGGGATCCGGAGCCATAGGGATCGTCAGAGGGGGGCTCCAGCCTTTGTCCTAGAGGGGGCATTGCCATAATGCCCGGCTGCATGCCGGTACTGGTGACCCAGATTTTGAAGCGATCCACCGCCGTTTCTGTGTCTTCGGGCAGTTGCATCTGGAGCAGATAGCGAGGGCCAGAGCCAACTAATACGCTTTCGCTGGGGCGCAGGCGGGCAGGAGAGTCCGGCTGGTAGGGATAGACTAAACCGACGCTGCACTGCCGTTCGTCAAAGACTGTTACATAGACGTGCACCGGCGTAAGGGCCCTGTTGCGCAGGGCGATGGCGAGGTTGCGGCCTGCTTGAATTTGCACCTGGCCTTGGGGATCCCGCGGCAAAGGGCTAACTTCAGCAGGGCTAGAGCCACTGGCCGGCGTTTCCAGTTGCAGAAACTCTACTTCCAGAACACTGCTCAGAGCATCGCTGGCAGGTTGCAGGTTGAGGAGGTTGTCGAAGGCGGCCACATGTTCCAGCAGCCGCACCAGCTTGCGGGGCAGAGCCTGTGGCTTTTTTACCGGGATCCGAAAGGCTGCCAGCGCCACCTCTTCCTCCCGTCGGTAGAAGTGGTAGATGGCATCTGGCAGCATCTCTACCCGCAAGTCCGCTGCTTCTGGGTCGGTGTAGGCTAGAAGCGGCGAGGCCGGCAGAGCCGCCAGCAACTCGGCAACAGGCATTTGCGCTTGGCTGGGATCCGCACAGGTGAAGGCCACCCGCAACGGCTGAAACCGGACGGCAGACATGGGCGATCCTCAGAAAAAATCTCGTGATCCAGATCTACCGGATCCGCAGACCCAGCTCCAGCTTTGCCCTGTGCTGTAACGGCAAAGCATGGCAACGCATCCTGAACCAATCGGGCGTTCGCTTCAGCAGCGCGGAGCGCCTACGCTTGGGGAGAGATGCCTCACTGCCGGCATGGTGAATTAGGGACTAGCCACTGGCTAGCTAAGTGCGCTCGTAGAACCCAAAACTAGGAATCCCTATCCTTTAAGGCAGGGGGCAGGTCAACCAATTCTGAAGGGGTACCCATTACCTCGAGGGAAGTGCTTGCTTTCTGCCAAAGCAACCCGCTATGCTACCGCCCAGATTGAGGCATCCTTCTGTGGCAAGTCAGCAGCTTCGAGTCTATGTCCCCTCTCACCCGCTCATTAAGCACTGGTTAGCTGTGGCTCGCGACGTGGAAACCCCCACGCCCTTGTTTCGCAGTGCTCTATCGGAGCTGGGCCGCTGGCTGACCTACGAGGCGATGCGGGATTGGATCCCAACTCAGGCGGTGCAGGTGCAAACTCCTCTGGAACCTGCTGCAGCAGAAGTTATCGCCCCCAACACGCCGCTGGCCATCGTGCCTATTTTGCGGGCTGGGCTGGCCCTGCTGGAAGGCTGTCAGTCCCTCTTGCCCCAGGCACGGATTTTTCATGTGGGCCTGGTGCGGGACGAAAAGACGCTGCAGGTGAGTTGTTACCTCAATCGCCTGCCGGAGCGGATCCCGGAGCAGATGCGCATTCTCATCCCTGAGCCGATGTTGGCTACTGGCGGCACCTTGCTCTGGATCTTGGACGAGCTGAAAAGACGGGGAGCGGATCCCAGCTTAGTGAGAATTGTGAGCGTCTTGGCTGCTCCGCCGGGGCTGCAGCGGCTGGGATCCCATTACCCGATGGTGCAAATTTTCTGCGCCATGATCGACGAGCGGCTAAATGACCGGGGGTTTATCCTGCCCGGGCTGGGGGATGCTGGGGATCGCGCTTTCGGCACCTGATCCCTCAAAGGAATCGCGAGTCAAGAGGCTTGCTCTGCCGCTAGTATCGGCTGGGCACGGCAGCAGAGTGTAACATTTGGCATCAATTGCCCCAATGCCGCTCTGGGTGCTTCACTCCTCCAGAAGGTGGCCAAGAAGGGCACGTTGAATTAAACCTCTTCACTTCTGTCAAGGCTGTTGGATGATGGGAATGCTGGCCGCTTGAGCCCCAAGCCCGCCTCAGGGATCCGGCTTGCGCTCCTCGGGCTAGAGGCCGTTTGATCTGGCTAATTGACTGCTGCCAGCGCCTTTTCCTTTCCTGGGCTTATGCGACTTGTCCTCAGCAGTTTGGATGGCAGCCTCTTAGATCCCCAGTCCAACAGCTATGGCGCTGCCCGACAAGCTTTGGCGGCTTTGGAGCGCCGCTCCATTCCCTTAGTGCTCTACAGCCTGCGTACCCGCGCCCAACTGGAACATCTGTGTCGACAACTGCGCCTGGAGCATCCCTTCATCTGCGAGGACGGCTCCGCTATTTACGTTCCCGAACATTACTTTCCCGCAGGCATTTTGGACGAGCGCTGGCAACACCGCCCTCCCTACTACGTGTGTGCCCTGGGATTGCCCTACCCCTGCTTGCGCCACATTTTGCAACAGGTGCGCCAAGATTACCACTTGGATCTCATCGGGTTCGGGGATTGGACAGCCTCGGAGCTAGCTGCCGCCACTGGGATCCCTTTGGAGGAAGCAGAACGGGTGCAAAAGCGGGAATATAGCGAGATTTTCAGCTATTCCGGGGATCCAGCAAGGCTGCGAGAAGCCCTTGCCCAACAAGAGGCCACCCTCACCCAGCACTTGTTACGGCTGCACCAGCTCCACTTCTCCGACCCCTCGCGGTGGTATTTGACCGGCTGGAGGCGGACAACCTTAACCTCAGAGCCCAGTTCCCTACCGGGAGAACAGGCGGTGCGGCTGCTCCTGGATTGCTACCAGCGGCATTTGGGCCCTGTCAGGGCCTTGGGCATCGGCTGCTCCCCCCCAGATTTGGCTTTTTTGCGGTGGGTGGAGCGGAAAGTAGTGCTTCCCAGCCCAATTGCGGATAGCCTCTGGAAGGAGGCCGTTCGCCTCGGCGGGCCAGAGGTTCAGACCCAGTGGCAACTGGCCCGGCTCCCCGGTCCTGAGGGGTGGAACGAAGTGGTGTTGAGGTGGCTGGAGGAAACCGATCATGGGGATGAATAAGCAACAAACCGGTGGACGGACTGCTCCCTTGGGCCTGCGTGTGGTGGGATGCCTGCTGAGTTTGGCGCTAGGACTGCCTGCCTCTGCCCAGCCGCCTATGAATCTGCTCACCGGGGAGCCGACAGTGGCCCAACTCAAGGAAGATGCAGCCCGCTACCTGCAGATGGGCTTTCACACCCTAGCCATCAACGCCTACCGGGCCGCCCTTGAGCTGGAAGACAAAACCAAAGTTCTCCCCAGCGAGCGGGATCCCGACGTGCCTTTTAACCTTGGCCTGATCTACGCCCGCCAGGGCAACCTCCCAGAGGCGCGAGCTGCCTTCCAACGTGCCGTAGAAGTGGATCCCACTAGCTTTAAGGCACGCTACCAATTGGCTCTGGTGGATCTTAAGTTAGGGAACCTGGTAGCGGCCAAGGAGCAGCTTACCCTCTTGGCCCATGCTGCCCGCAGCAATCCCGAAACCTACAGCCACATCCAGTCCCTGCTGGCCCCCCTGGAGTCGGTGCCCTTGCCCAACCAGCAGGCCAGCAACCCGCCTCGCCCTCCAGCCGCTGAGCCAGAAGCAGCCAAGCCTGCGCTCGAGCCCGAAAGGGACAAGACAACCACTCCACGGGCAGCCGCCTCGAAAAAGCAGCCAGAAGAGGAGAAGCCTCTCTCGGCCTTGCAACGGCTACGTCGGCGGGAGTTGGACTAGTCCAAACCGGGCCCAGACAGCTACAGCTTAGGAAGGAGAGCTAACCCCCCCGAGAGCTACTGGGAGTGGAGCTTTCCCCAGCGCGCTTGACACTTAGGGCATAAAAAAAGGCTGGTATTAAACAGCACTTTTCAAGCTTGCAGGAGCAGCAGTAGAATCCTGCTAGCAAGGCAGCAGAGGCGGGATCCCTTCATGAAAGATTTCTATAGCGAGCTGGAGGTAAAGCCCGACGCGACCTCTGAAGAAATCAAAGAGAGCTACAGGCGGCTTGCCAAAGAGTATCATCCCGATCGGCTTCCTCCCGGTACACCGGAAAAGGCCCGACGGTACATCGAAGAAAAATTTAAGTCCCTTCAAGAAGCCTATTCAGTGCTGAGTGATCCCGTAAAGCGGAAAGCCTACGATTCCCAGAGGCTTTCCCAAACGAAAGGAAACGAACGTGATCTAGGTCTAAAAGCCAAACCAAGCTACAGCACACAAGACGGCAGCACTTGGCCGTTTGACCCTGACAAGATACAGAAAGCTGCCGAGGAGATAGAGCTGCGGAGGCGAAGGATTGAAACCAACTATAACCAGAAAATAGAGCAAGTGAAGTCAGAGCTAAAGAGAAACCTTATTTTAATCGGCATTAAGGAAGAGGATGCCAGAGTTGACTATACCTTCCTTACTAGAGACGAAAACATACAGAGCTGCTTTGTCTTTTTGTTTTTGGGCTTGTTGGCTTTCTTAGGAGGCTGGGGATGGATTGGTGCTATACTCGTACTCATTGCTTTGGTATCCGCTTGGTCGGCATTTTTTGAATCTGGGTATAGTAAAGAGCAAGTGGAAAAAGCCAAAAGTCTCCAAGAAAGGGCAAAGTCAGAAATAGAACTGCGCGAGAAAGAAAAAAGCTCAGAGCTCTCTCAACTGACGCTTTACTGCAGGAGCAGGATCGACTACTTTAAGAGTCTCCCCCTTGAGTCTTTATCCCCTGAGTTTATAAGCGGGCTTAGCGGAGAGGATCAACTCTTCCTGTTGACAGCGATAAAGGAAAGAGCCGACGCTGAAAAGCTAAAGGAGGATCTGAAACTAGCAGCTGGGATCGCTGTCGGTATTGGCATATTAGCCGTCTTGTTTGGTTTGGGCGGCGGATTCTACCCCCATTGATCCTGCTTCCTAAGCCGGCAGGAGCAGTAAAACTTTGGGGTCTGGATCCTCAGACGAGTTTTTTGGCGGCAAAACCAGACTTTGCCACTCTTGGTAGCTGAGGCCAAGCCGAGTCATTTCAGTGATTTCGTATCTGTAGCCTTCCAGTCTCCTGTCCAATTCGATCATGGACTGGGCAGCCGCTATAACCTGATTTGCTCGACTGATGATAGCTTCTCTCCGAGGAGGATCCCAAACTATGCGATCCAAGACTGTCCACCAGCTTGGATCAATCAAACGTGGGGCAATGAGGGCAAGGATAGCATTCTTAGATCTTGTCGGCATACTATCAAAATAGGATTCAATGCTTTGTGCGCTGAAAATATCTGGTCGTATATATTTGTCAAACAGCTTATCCACATCCGATTCACCCTTTACATACTTGAGAATCTCCACGACGCTTGATAGGCTAACTCCTTCTTGGTAAGCCTTGTGAAGATATACTGAAGGTTTCGTGGTCAACAAAAGCTCGACATACTTTCTAATACGAGGTCTTAGAATCTCCTCTGCCTCCGCCAGGCGTTTCAGAGCTATCTCATGCTCCTCCATCTCTAGGTAGCATTCAATCTCTGTAACATAGACTAAAGATAGGATTAAGATGTACTCGCAAGCCAAAATGCCGTCGTTCTTGTTCCAATTGGAATCCCACGCAGCTAGATAATAGTGCTCAGCCTCAAGCAGAGGCTGAATGACCTCGGTTACCAATCGCTTCCTGTTGGTCGAAGAAGACATCTTCAAAGCTATTTCTGCAACGTCGATAGCAGACTTAGCTTTGGCAAGAAGCGATCTATCTATGGATTCTCGAAGACTTTCTACGGATGCTTGAAGACTTTGGATTCGAGAATCGATTTGATTGAGTTTAGAGGTAACGACTGCAAAGTCTACGGCAGACAAACCCAAGTTAGTTAGACCAATAGCAGCATTGAATTTGGTTAAGCCTAAGACAGTGTTTAGTTTACCTCTAGTGTCAATTAGTCTTAGGTTGATCTGCCTCAACTGAATGTTGGCAATAATCCCGTTGACTATGTCCACTGCCGGGATGCAATTGCTAATGCTATCTGCGAGTGTCAAGCCTCCAGTTTCTCTCAGCCAGGCCACCACCCGCTTAGAGGCCACTTCTCGCACCACGCCGCCTACGCCTCGTAGGTTCCATTCTGCAGGCCTTTCAGGATGGCTTCGGGGATCTCGAGGATGACTTGCTCGGCAACCATGAGTCAGGAGCTCCCTGCGTTTGCTGCCGTCAAACTAGCACAGAGAAAACCTTCTGAAAATACTTGTACTTGGAGAGTTCGCCAAGGTTTATTCTCAGTTACAGGGGCAAGAGCCTAGCATAGAGATCTAGCCCTCCTCGCTGTTGCGTTGCCGCCATGTCTGAGCCTGCCGGTCGTCTGGTTTGGAACCACTCCACCCACATTTCCGGGCTGATCCCTGTTCTGGAGCGCCTGACTCGACAACCTGGCATTAAAACCGTAACGCCAGGTGCTCTGTCTTGCAGTCGCGGGCGGATCCCGCAGTTGCAGTTGCGGGTTTCCGTGCCCATTCGAGGGGGCTACAAGTTGGTGGCCCGCAAGGGCAGCAGCGTGCAAGAGGTCTTTGTGGTTACCGACCTCAGCCAGTTGGAGCTGGAAGCAGCGATTCGCCGCTGCTTGGAGTAGATTGGGGTTTTCTTGGCAACGCAGTCCTGCTTTGGGCGCGCCATGTCCCGTGCTAGCGTCAAGCCCGCCCGCATTAGCGCTGTGGTGCCCGGATCCCTGGCGGCAAAGGTGGGCATTCGGCCAGGGGAGGCCCTGGTGAGCATCAACGGCGAGAAGCCCCGCGATCTCATTGACTATCGCTTCTTGTGTGCCGATGAATATCTCTGCCTGGAGATCCTGGACAGCCAAGGGATCCGGCGCATCGTCGAGCTGGAAAAAGACATCGATGAAGATCTGGGGCTGGAGTTTGAGACGGCTTTGTTCGATGGCCTCATCCAATGCACCAACGCCTGCCCCTTTTGCTTCATCGACCAACAGCCCCCTGAAATGCGGGCAACGCTGCACCTTAAAGACGACGACTACCGCCTCAGCTTTCTCTACGGCAGCTACCTCACCCTTACCAACTTGACCGCTGCCGAATGGGATCGCATCGCCCGCCTGCGCCTTTCCCCCCTCTATGTCTCGGTTCATGCCACGGAGCCGGAGCTGCGCAGCCGCCTGCTCAAAAACCCGCGCGCCGGTCTGATCCTGGAGCAGTTGGCCTGGTTTCGCCAACACCGCCTGCAAGTGCATGCCCAGGTGGTGGTCTGCCCGGGCTGGAACGATGGAGAGCACCTCACCCGCACGCTCTTGGATCTGGCCGCTTTTCGCCAACCTGTCGAAGGGATCCCAACCGTCCTCTCGGTGGCGGTGGTACCGGTGGGGCTGAC
The DNA here is from genome assembly GCF_002760375.1 of Synechococcus sp. 60AY4M2. Classification (NCBI taxonomy): domain Bacteria; kingdom Bacillati; phylum Cyanobacteriota; class Cyanophyceae; order Synechococcales; family Synechococcaceae; genus Synechococcus; species Synechococcus sp. 60AY4M2. Next base: position 2,974,635 of record NZ_AUMZ01000001.1, on the reverse strand, counting down.
CCGCTTCCGCCCCCCCAATGACGAGCTGATCCCGGTGGATGCCGCCAAGGCGGCGGAGGTGATTGCGCAGGTAGAAGCGCTGCAGGCGCAGTTTCGGCAAGAATTGGGGTCCACCTTTGCCTGGCTGGCCGACGAGTGGTACTTGCTGGCAAATCGAGAATTGCCGCCGGCAGAGCACTATGAAGATTACCCCCAACTGGGGAATGGAGTGGGATCCCTGCGCCTGTTCTTGAGCGAGTTTGAGCAGGTGCGGCTGCCGACTGGGATCCCTTCTCCTCTCAAAGTTCTCTGGGTGGTGGGCAACGCAGTGGAGCGAGCCTTCCAGCCGGTGGTGGAGCGGATGAACAGCATCCCCAGGTTGCAGTTGCATCTTCTGCCCATTGCCAGCCAATTCTGGGGACAAACCCTGACGGTAACCGGACTGTTGACGGGGCAAGACATTCTGGGCGCTTTGAAATCGGTTGAAAACTTGGCAAGTTACGACGGCCTGCTTTTGCCCCAGATCGCCCTCAAGGATGGGGAGCGCTTTTTGGACGATCTCACCTGGCAAGAGTTGCAGGCCCAAGTGGGGATCCCGGTGATGCGGGTGGATGGGGGCCCGGCGGGCTTGCTGCAGGCGGTGCAGCGGCTAGGATCAAGGGCGACCTCGAGCGGGACGCTGTGAGGCTATGCAGCGGCTACAGCGAGGGTTGGTTCTCTTGCTTTGGGCGGGGCTGGGGATCCTGGCCATCACAGCTTTGGCCTCTTTCTATGTCGATCTGGCCTGGTTTGCCGAGCTGAATGCCCTGCCGGTGCTCTGGACGCGGGTGCTGGCTCGCTGGGGGCTGGGCCTGGGCGCCTTTGCCTTTGCCCTGGCGGTGGTGGGATCCAACATCCGCGCCTGCTGGCGGGGGGCAAGCACAGCCGGGGCCTGGGCCATTGCCCTGGGGTTGAGCGGCGGCTTGGCCTGGTCTCTTTCTCAGCACTGGTTCGCGCTGCTGCTCTGGTTGCACCAAGTCCCTGTCGGCGAGTCCGATCCAATCTTCGGTCGCGACCTGGGCTTTTTTCTTTTCGGCCTGCCCTTCTGGGAGACGCTGCAGCAGTGGTGCTTCAACCTAGTGCTGCTCACTTTGATCACGGTGGCGCTTATTTACCTAGTGGAGCTGGGGCTATCGGAGCAGCGGCTGACGCTGGCTCTGTCTTTATTTGCCCAACGGCACCTGCTGATCTTGGGGGGAGCTCTGTTTTTGCTTCGTGCCTGGGGCCATTGGCTGGAGCGCTACGAGCTGCTCTATTCCACCCGCGGCGTCGTCTTTGGCGCCGGCTTTGCCGATGTGCACGCCACTTTGCCAGCTACCACGTTGATGAGCGGGGTGGCTTTCCTGACAGCAGTTGGCTTCTGGGCTTTGGCCCGCCAGGGGATCCGATTCAACCTTCCCTTGTTCAAGTCTTGGTGCCCTGCCTGGGCCAGTTCCCTGCTGGCGCCGGCCCTGCTCTGGGGGGCCTACCTGGGGTTTGGGCTGCTGACCACCCGGCTTTACCCGCAACTGCTGCAAACCCTTTTGGTCACGCCCAACGAGCTGGAGCTGGAGCGCCCCTACATCGAGCACAACATCCGTTTTACTCGCGCCGGCTTTGGCCTGGCCGAGGTGGAGGTCAAGCCCTTCCCAGAAGAGGGATCCCTGACCTGGGAGATCCTGCAGCAAAATCAATCCACCCTGCGCAACGTGCGTCTTTGGGATACAGAACCCCTCTTGGCCACCTATCGCCAACTGCAGGAGATCCGCCCTTACTACCAATTTCCCTATGTGGATGTGGATCGCTACCGCATCGGGGGAGAGCTGCGCCAAGTGATGCATGCAGCGCGCGAGCTGGACTTTGCCCAGGTACCACCGGCTGCCCAAACTTGGGTTAACCGGCGCTTTTTCTACACCCACGGCTATGGCCTCACCCTCAGCCCAGTCAACGTGGTTACTGCTGAGGGGCTGCCGGACTTTTTCCTATCGGATATCCCACCGCGGGTTTCCCCCCGCTATCCAGAGGTGGCGCAGGTGCTGCGGGTGGAGCAGCCGGCCCTCTACTACAGCGAGCTGACCACCACCGACGTGTTCGTGGGGGCCGAGGCGCGTGAGCTGGACTATCCCGCTGCCGATCGCTATGTCTACAGCAGCTACCGCGGCACGGGCGGCGTGCCCATCCCCCACCTCTGGCAACGGCTTCTCTACGCCTGGCACTTCCGGGATCTGCGCATCCTTCTCAGCCGCGAGCTCTCCCCCAGCACCCGCTTCCTCTATCGCCGCCAAATCCGGGAACGAGTGCGCCAGGTGATGCCCTTTTTGCTCTACGACCAGGATCCCTACCTGGTAATTCAAGGGGGCAGGCTCTACTGGTTTTTCGATGCCTACACCACCAGCAGCCGCTACCCCTACTCGGAGCATCTGCCCGGCTTCCCCTTCAACTACATCCGCAACTCTGTCAAGGCGGTGCTGGACGCCTACAACGGCAGCATCGACTGGTACATTGCCGACCCTCGGGATCCCCTCATCCAAGCCTACGCCCGCATCTACCCCACCCTGTTCAAGCCGCTAGAGGCCATGCCGGAGCCGCTGCGGCAGCACATCCGCTACCCCCAAGATCTCTTCCGGGTGCAGGTGCAGCAATTTGCCACTTACCACATGACGGATCCCCGTGTTTTCTACAACCGGGAAGACCAGTGGCAGATCCCCAACCAGTTCCGCAAGCGGCGGCGCCTGCCCATGCAGCCCCAGTACCTCATCCTCACCTTGCCAGAGGATCCCCAAAAGGGATCCCCAAACCAGCCCGAGTTTGTCTTGCTTTCTCCCTTCACCCCCCTCAACAAACAAAACATGGTGGCCTGGATGGCGGCCCGCTGCGATGGGGAAAACTACGGCAAGCTGCTGGTGTACGAGTTTTCCAAGCAGCGCCTCATCTACGGCCCAGAGCAAGTAGAGGCGCGGGTCAACCAGGATCCGGCCATTTCCGAGCAAATCGCCCTCTGGAACGAACACGGGTCGCGGGTGAACCTGGGCACCCTGCTGGTCATCCCCATCGAGACCTCGCTTCTCTACATCCAGCCCCTCTACCTGGAGGCAGAACAGGGCCGCCTGCCCCAGCTCACCCGGGTCATCGCTGCCTACGAAGACCGGGTGGTGATGGAGCCCACCCTCAGCCAGGCTCTGGAAGCCCTCTTCTCCCCCACCGGCAGCCGCCGCTCCAACCGCTGAGGCCGGGATCCCTTCTCAGATTTCTAAGGGTAGTTGACAGAACTTAACGGATGATTTAAGGTTAGGTTGTCAATCTTCGCGCTTCCTCAGGGAAGTTTGCCATCATGACCACTGTTATCCAACGTCGCTCAACCAGCAACGTGTGGGAGCAGTTTTGCGAGTGGGTCACCTCCACCGACAACCGCCTCTACATCGGTTGGTTCGGGGTGCTGATGATCCCCACCCTGCTGACTGCCACCACCTGCTTCATCATTGCCTTCATTGGTGCTCCCCCGGTGGACATCGACGGGATTCGCGAGCCAGTTTCGGGTTCGTTGCTGTATGGCAACAACATCATCACCGGCGCGGTGGTGCCTTCTTCGGCTGCGATTGGCCTGCACTTTTACCCGATTTGGGAAGCCGCTTCTTTGGACGAGTGGCTGTACAACGGCGGCCCCTACCAGCTGATTGTGCTGCACTTTTTGATTGGGGTGTTCTGCTACATGGGCCGGGAGTGGGAGCTGAGCTACCGCTTGGGGATGCGTCCCTGGATTGCGGTGGCTTACTCGGCGCCGGTGGCGGCGGCGACGGCCGTGTTTTTGATTTACCCGATTGGGCAAGGCTCGTTTTCGGACGGGATGCCGCTGGGGATTTCGGGGACGTTCAACTTCATGTTGGTGTTCCAAGCGGAGCACAACATTTTGATGCACCCGTTCCACCAGCTGGGCGTGGCCGGCGTGTTTGGGGGTGCGCTGTTTAGTGCTATGCACGGGTCGTTGGTGACCTCGAGCCTGATTCGTGAGACTTCGGAGGAGGAGTCGCAGAACTTGGGTTACAAGTTTGGGCAAGAGGAAGAGACCTACAACATTGTGGCGGCGCACGGGTATTTTGGCCGGTTGATTTTCCAATATGCGTCGTTCAACAACAGCCGGAGCCTGCACTTTTTCCTGGCGGCGTGGCCTGTGATTGGGATTTGGTTTACGGCGCTGGGGATCAGCATCATGGCGTTCAACCTGAACGGGTTCAACTTCAACCAGTCGATTGTGGACAGCAACGGTCGCGTGGTTGGGACGTGGGCGGATGTGCTGAACCGTGCCAACCTGGGGATGGAAGTGATGCACGAGCGGAATGCGCACAACTTCCCGCTGGATTTGGCGGCGGTGGAGGTAGCGCCTGCGGTGCGTGGCTGATGGCCTGACCTGACGCTTCAACAGCATTGGTGGATCCCCCAGCTTGGTCTGGGGGATTTTTTTGTTCTCTTTGCTGGGGTGATCTTTCCCAGAGCTTTTCTAGAGTTAAATTGGGGCCATTGCCTCTGTGACTTAGGGATATGGCAATCATTTCTTCTCGGGATACAGGCCAGAACGCTGAGGGCCCCAAGCGGCGGCAGCAAAAGTCTTCAGCCTGGAGAAAAGAAGGCAGAGAGTTGAGCTTTGCTGGGGAAAGGGGAGCGGATCCCTCTGCCCTGTTGCAGCCGCAAGCCCACCCTGGCGAAGCCCAGGAAGAATCTCTGCGCCCGCGCACCCTAGCGGAATATATTGGCCAGACGGAACTTAAAGAAGTGCTCTCCATTGCCATTGCGGCGGCCCGCGCTCGCCAAGAGCCTCTGGATCACCTGCTGTTCTACGGCCCTCCTGGTCTAGGCAAAACCACGGTGGCAGCAGTGCTGGCGGCAGAAATGGGATCCCAGTTCTACATGACCACCGCGCCGGCTTTGGAGAGCCCCCGCGACATTGCCGGGTATTTGGTGCGCTTGAAGCGGGGGGATGTGTTGTTTATTGACGAGATCCACCGCCTGCCCAAGGTTACAGAAGAATTGCTCTATCCGGCGATGGAGGATTTTCGTCTTGATATCACCATTGGCAAAGGTCGCTCTGCTCGCATCACCTCTCTGCCCTTGGAACGCTTTACCCTCATCGGGGCCACAACCCGCATTGGTGCCCTCACTTCTCCGCTGCGGGATCGCTTTGGCCATGTGCAACGGCTGCGCTTTTACGAGCCTCACGAGCTGGTGCAGATCGTGCTGCGCACGGCTCGCCTCTTAAATGTCTCCACCGATCCAGAAGGGGCTGCAGAGATCGCCCGCCGTTCTCGGGGCACGCCCCGCATTGCCAACCGCCTGTTCAAGCGGGTGCGAGATTACGCCCAGGTGCGAGGGGATGGCCACATTAGCCAAGAAGTGGCAGCAGCCGCTCTGGAGCTGTTCCAGGTGGATCCCATGGGTTTGGATTGGATCGATCGCAAGCTGCTGACGGTGCTGGTGGAGCAGTTCGGTGGAGGGCCAGTGGGCTTGGAGACGATGGCCGCGGTGACGGGTGAGGATCCCCAAACCATTGAAGAAGTGTATGAGCCTTATCTGCTGCAGATCGGCTACCTGCAGCGCACGCCCCGGGGTCGAGTGGTTACCCCTGCTGCGCTACGGCATCTGGGCTATGAAGCCCAGTCTCCTCTGCCTTTGTGGAGCTAATTTGTCTTTTCCCTCTCCCACAAAAGGAGAGAAGGGGTTGAGAGCATGCCTCTAACCCCCAAAACCCTGAACTTTGCTGAATTTACTGAGCTTTAGGCGGTTTGGCAAAAGTCATTGAGAGGGATATAGTAGACCAAGTTTCCCCCTGATCCTTGAGTCCACCGCAACGGTTGCCGGGAAGTGAAGGGGGAAAGCGCTCGGGGGGTATTCCTCAGGGCTTTGCGGGATACCGCCTTCCTGCTCAGAGATAGGCAGGATGCGATCGCTTCTTTCCTGAACCATGTTCAGGAGAGTTCAGCGTGAATGTATCAGCTCCATATCTAGCTGCGGTCATTGCCCACAGGGCTGAAGCTGGGCACCACCAGCTCGCGGTTTTGCTTGGTAAGGCGACCGTACAGCTCCTGCGTGTTGGGGAAGTTGGCCGCCGGCAAGGTGGGGAAGCGGCGATAGGGCACCGTGTCCTCGCCGAAGAGATCCCGATACTCCTGGGTGTTCAGCAGGGCGCGCACAAAGGCTTTCACCCCCTGGGTGGCCAAGATCTGGTTGTACTTGCGGATCTCCTGCTGGTTTAGGGGTGCGCGGCCCAGGAAGTGCTTGGTGCCCAGCTCGATCACCTTGGTATTGGGATAGGGAGCGTAGAACTCGGAGCGGTACAGTTCCGAGCACCCCAGCGCCTCGACGAACTCCTTGACGGTGATCTCGCCGTTGCGCAGCTTGGACTCGGCAGAGCTGAGCTCGGCGCTGATGTTGTAGATGTCCATATCCCGCTCGAAGACCTGCCGGTAGGCGGCGCGGATGAGGTTGTTGACTTCCGCTTTGTTGGCCAGGCTGGTGAGCTTGAAGACAGGGATCTCTTGGCGTACCTTGGGCACCCCCTGCTGGGCCCGCCGCTGGATTTCCAGCTCGCCGGAAGGCATATCCCGAGGCTGACCCAACTTGACAAAGAGAGGGATGTCGTCGTCGGTGCGAATGGGCTTGGTTGCAACAGCCATGTCGGTGGAGCCGGGGCGCATCCGCCGCAGCGCCAGGCCGCCGGGGGTGAGGTAGCGCTCATAGGGCACGATATCTTCCCCGAAGACCTGCTGGTACTCCTCGCTGTCGAGGATGGCGTCCACGACGGCGTAGAACCCTTTCTTGGAGGCGATGTCAAATAGGCGGTTCATCTCCTGGCGCCCGTAGGTGGGTCGGCCCAGCAGCTTGCGGTGGATAAACTCGATGGCTTTGCAGACATACAAGCTGGACCAGTACTTGTTGCGGAAGAGATCCGACTTGGCCAGTTGGCGAATAAACTCTTTGACAGGAATTTCCCCCGACTCCAGCTTGATCTCCCAGCGGGTCAGCCGTTGGCCTTCGTAGGGCATGTAACCGTACACCTGCTGGTAGCAGGCGCGGATCACCGCTTGCGTCGAGACTTCGCTGCCAACAATCCCCGCCCGCACCCCTAGCCGCCGGCTGCGATCGCCGGGAGTTTGGGTGAGCTTGAAGACTTTGGGGCCAAGGCTAGCGGGATCCCCTGCTGCTCTGGGATTGGTGCGGGCGTTGGTGAGGGCAAAGCCGCGCCGGATAAGGATGCGCTTGACATCCTTGTTGAAGGGGGCGGGGCGGGCGCTGAGGGAACGGGTTTCCTTGGGGAAGATGGCCCCAAATTGGATCTCCAGCGGGTCGTTGCCGGAGCCATAGGCATGCTGATCCGGCAGAGGCCGGTTGTAGCGGGCAAAGAGGGTAATGAACTGGGGCACCTTGCGGCGCGGGGCAGCGTAGGTGTAGAGGTCGAACTTGGCTCCCCAGTTGGCGCTGGTTTGGGCTTCTATCCCCAGCTTGCGCAGGTAGGGCACCGTCTCCTCGCCGAAGTAGTCCCCGTACTCGCGGCTGTCCACCAGGGCGTCCACCAGGCCGGCCAGGCCCTTGCTGGAGACGATGGCAAAGTAGGTCTGCACCTCTTCACGGGTCTCTGGTGCCCGTCCCAGGAAGTGGCGGAAGGCCAGCTCCACAACGCGGCTGTTGATGTAGGGCTCGTAGAACTGCTTGCGGTAGAGTTCGGATTTGCCCAGGCGGCGGATAAACTCCTTCATGGAGATCTCGCCGTTTTTGACCTTCGACTCCAGGTCGGCCAGCTTAAGGCCATAGGCACGGCGGATGTCCCGCTCAAACACCTGCCGGTAGGCGGCCTTGATGACTTCTTCCTTCTCGGCGTTGGACAGCCCCGGCTTCATGGCAAAAACGGGAACTTTCTCGGCAGCCAAGTTGTAAACCTGGGGTAGCTGCAGCCCCTGCAGGGGCAGGCCGTCGGCGGTGCTGGCGTTGCGCTGCCGCAGCTTGTCGGAAGGGGCGGGAGCGATGAACTCGCTCAGCAAAACATCGAAGTATTGGTTGATGATGGCAACCGCTTCGGCATCTTTGCGGAAGTAGCCAGCCGCTGCCCGCTTCATCTCTTGAATGGCGACAATGGTGGCCTCGGCGGAGCAGGCGTTTTCGATGATCTCCCGCAGGCCGCGGGTGTTGACGGCGATGATGCTGGGATCCCCGGCCACCAGGGCGTAGGTAACGTAGCGCAAAAACCAGCTCAGATCCCGCAGCGATTTGCGCATGTTGGCAGCTCCGTAGCGGGAGATGTTGATGGGGCGGAAATTGGGGGGAATCTCCACACCGCTGGCGCTAAAGATGTTGCGGATGGCCTCAATGAATCCGCCGGTGGATTCCACGTAGAAGGCAGTACCCAGCTTGAAGGCTTCTTTCTCGTCTTGGGTCGCTTCTGGCCGCTCCAGATAGGCCATGGGCGAGCCCCCTGTGAAGATGCGGTTGGCTGCCCGGCTGACGATGATTTCCGAATTGGCCGCAATGACCTCGGCAATCTCTAGCCGTTTCAGGCCGCTGGAGAAAAAGTCCTCGAGGCGATCCAGCTCGGTGCGTCCCAGATAGCGATCCTGCTGTTCCGCCTGGGAGATGGTCGATACAGGCACGGTTTGGTAGAGACGGGGGTTGGAAACGACTGTGCCAGCGGATACGTTGATACCCATCGATCTTTATAAACTCCGTTTTGATCGAAAAAACTGCCGACAAAGGCCGAGGACAGTGCCATCGAAGGGGGTGAAGAGGCTGACCCACGACTGGAGGAGCATCCCTCTCTGAGCTGAGAAGGATCGATGCCCGATCCCTGAGGGGGAAGCCAAGCCTAGAATACTAGGGGCACGGGCCCAGAGTGGGGAGGTTGTTGCAGTTTGTAACACTGTTTCTCATCCACAAAGACATGGCTCCCAACCCAGCTCTACCCCCCCATCTGTTGTCTTCTGCTTTTCTCCTTGAGGATTGGGAGCAGGGGCATTACGAGCACGTCATTCAGGTCTTGCAGCAGCGGCTCGAGCAGGGATCCCCCTCTCCAGAGCTGTATTGGGAGCTGGGAGCCGCCTATCTCCTGCTGGGTCGGGAACTGGAGGCGCAGCTGGTGTGGCAAGAGGGCTTGGCGATGCTGCAAGCGGGGGGGGGTGGCCGAATCCGAGGCCGTCTACCACCTGCTGAGGAGCTTGCAGGCTTTGGCGGAAAGCCTGTGGGAGAAGGGCCATTGGCCGCAGGCAGCAGCTCTGTATCGGCAGCTTCTGGAGTTGGGGGATGGGCTTTCTGGGCTGGAGCTGTCTTCTGGCCAGGCTTTGGCTGCTCACCGCATTGGCCTGACCCAAGAGCGGAGCCGGCTGTGGGCTGCGGCAGCGGAGTGGTTTGAGCGGGCTTGCCAGCAGGATCCGACGGCGGCAGAGAGTTTTTGGCGCTGGGGCTTGGCCCTGATGAAGCTGGGCCGTTTGCGAGAGGCGATTTCCCCTCTGCAGGAGGCTGCGCGGCTGCGCCCTGAGTGGGGGGATCCCTGGGTACAGATGGGCTTGGCGTGGCTGGATCTGCAGGATCCAGTTCAGGCTGTGGGGTGTTTCCAGGCGGCTGAGGCGCGGGGCACCGGGACAGCGCAGCTCTACAGCTACTGGGCGGAAGCGGAAGTGCGGCTGGCTCACCCTGAGGCCGCTTGGGAGAAGGTTTGCCGAGCGGTGGCAGCGGAACGGAATTGGGTGCAGGCGTGGTGCGAGGGCAGCGGCAGAGAAAGCCCTCTGCGGTCTGGACTGGAGCAGGCATGCAGGGGAGAGGGATCTGCGAGGATCCCCGATTTCCTGTATTCGGCTTGGCGGCAGCGTTGGGCTCCAGAAGGCGTTGCCCTTCAAGCGGACTCTTTTTCCCAGAACACCCCCCCTACAACTGACTTCTGGCCAGTGCCAACCCAAGGCTACCTCACCACCCGGCAGTGGCATCAGGCCACGGGCGAAGGGGACTACCAACTGCTGGATCCAGGGGGGGTTCTCTGTCTAAAAGCGCCCCCTGCCGCTGATCCCGACATTTTGCAAAAGTTGCGCCCGCAGCGCATCCCCTTGGCAGAGACCTTTGTCGCCCAGATCCCCCGAGGATCCGTCCACGTGGGCCACTACCCCCGCCACCTCTACGCCAGCTTTGCCAGCGGGGTGCTCACCCGCCGGGGAGAATTGCTCGCCGATCTATCCCTGAGCTTGCCGCCGCCGGAGTTCCTCGACTGGGACTACAGGCCAGATCACCTGCGACACCACCCCCTGCTGGGCTTGCCCCATCTCCCCCCACCGATCCCACTGGATGGCCCCGTTGCCCTTTTGCCCTTGGGGGCAGTTAATTACTTTCACTGGATGGTGGATATTCTGCCGGCCCTCGATATCCTGCAGCGGTCGGGCGCCCTGGAAAAGGACATCCCCATCTTGATCCACGGGTATCAAAGAAAGCCCTTTCAGGTGCAGAGCTTGGCTGCTTTGGGGATCCCAGCCGAGCGCATCCTCAGCTTTGAGCAGTTGGGGGGATCCCATCTGCAAGCCCAAAACCTGATCGTGCCCTCAGCAGGCGCTCCGGTGGGGTGTTTGACGCCCAGGGGATTGGAGGTGCTGCGGCAACTGGCCCAGCCGAGTTTATCCATTGACCCCTTACAACCGCGGCGAATTTACATCAGCCGTCGGTCTGCCCGCTGGCGGCGGGTGATCAACGAAGCGGAGGTGCTGGCCTGCTTGCGCCCCTGGGGATTTGTACCGGTGCCGATGGAAACCCTTTCTCTTCAAGAGCAAATAGCCCTAATGCAAGGGGCAGAGGCGGTGATCGGGATCCACGGGGCGGGCCTGACCAACCTCGCCTTTTGTCCACCCGGCACCACCGTCATCGAGATCTTGCCCAGCAATGCAGTGCTCCCCTATTTTTGGATCATTGCCCAGGTGGCAGGGTTAAGGTACTTCCCTTTGGTAGCACCTGTTTGTGATCCGGCTTTGGTGGCTCTTCTTTCCAGCCCCGATTTGGATCGAGAAGATGCCTGGGTTCGGATCTCGAACTTGCTGGAGGTGCTGGAACAGACAGGGATCAAGGGATGATGGGATCGGAGGGACTCGAACCCTCACGTTCTTGAGGAACAACGGATTTTAAGTCCGTAGCGTCTACCATTCCGCCACGATCCCAATCTGTCGGCAATAGCCGTACTACTCTACCAAACTGCTTGCCTTGGGGGGGCAAGTCTTTAAGTTGGTTCACCCAGCCCTGCAGTGGAGGGTATGAAGTAGGGGATTGCTGCCCCTGCTGATGGGATCCCTGCTGTGCCCGCTGGCTTGAAGCTCCTACAACTTCTCTTTCAAAAAAACGTTGGCCACCCAGATCCCCACCACCGCCAAGGCGGCCATCCCATAAAAGGTATAGCTATAGCTGCCCAGCCTATCGCGAATTTGCCCCGCGATCATCGTTCCCACCAAGGCCCCAACTCCATAGGCGGTAAACACAATGCCGTAGTTCTGGGCGTAGCGTTCGGGATCAAACAAGCGCAGGGTCAGGGCGGGAGCCATGGCCAGCCACCCCCCCAGGCAAAACCAAAGCAAGGAAAAAGTTACCCAGTAGGCCAGAAGGGATCCCTGAGGAGGCAGGAGCATTAGCCCACAGGCCAGCAGGATCAGCCCGTAGGATCCCGTAGTGACCTGATGGGGATGTAATCGATCGGCCAACCAGCCAAACAGAGGACGGCTGAGCCCGTTGAAAATGGCGAAGAGAGCCACGCTGTTGGCAGCCGCAGGGGGATCCAGGCCGATCAGCTCTTCCCCCACAGGACCAGAAATCCCAATGGCGCTTAAACCAACCAGGGTGCCGATGGCATAGCAGATCCACAGGCCATAGAAGGAGGGGTTCCTCAGCAGAGGGAGAGAGCGCCGAGAAGTCAACGGAGAGCGATCTGGGCCATTCGTGGATTTTCTTGGAAAAGGTGAGGAAGGGATCCAATCGGGGGGAGGAAATCTCAGTTGGGTTGCGATCCCCAGGATCACTGCCGCGAAGAGGATCCCCAAAATCAGCAGCGTAGGTCGAACCCCCAGCGCCTCGATCAAGCGGTTGGCTAGAGGAGCGGTAAGCAGGGGGGATAGGCCAAAGCCGACAATGGTGGACCCCACCGCCAATCCCTTGCAATCGGGAAACCAACGGGCTGCCACGGCCATCGGCACCCCATAGGCAACCCCTACTCCGCTACCGGCAATCACCCCATAGCAGAGGGTGATCCACCCAATAGAAGGGGCAAAGCTAGCCAGCCCATAGCCCAAACCCACCAAGCTGCCCCCCAGAGCCAGTACTCGGCGGGATCCCCAGCGGGGGATGACAAACCCTGTGATGGGCATGAGGGTAGCGTAGAACACGAGGGCAACCGTGTAGGGCAGCAGGCTCTCACTGGCCCCAATCCCCAGCTCTGTTTCCAGGGGCTTGCGGAAAATGCTCCAGGAATAGACGGTTCCCAAGCAAAGAAGAACCAGGAGCCCCAGGAGGATGAAAAGCCATCTCCCCATATGGGCCGGTTGTCCATACAAAGTAACGGGGAATCCAACCCTTTTCATGGGTATCTAGAGCTTGTTGGAGCTGAGTTCAACCCATTCTCTCAGCCCTTTCGGGGATAGGCCAACAGAATTTTTAGCCAACCGTTGGCTAGAGGCGTTTGGCCTCTACTGTCTTGGGCAGAGACAAAGGCTCCGGCAGCTCCGGGATGGACAATTCCCAACCGTTGCTCAAGGTGAAAATGGTTTCCCCGGCCTCTGAACGGGTGGCCACAACCGATTCTTCCAGATCTTTTTTGGGAACGTAGACCATCAAATGCCCGTAGGCACTTTCGTGCAGGATGACTTTCATAGCCCTTTCTCCACAAGTTCCAGCTCTTGGGCACGGCACCCCACCACCAAGCCTTTGGCCAAGCAGTGGACGGCATAGACGTAAAACCGTTGTAGAAAGGTGCCAATGGAAATCACGTAACCTTCGTCGCCGGGAACGGCCAAGATTTTTCCCACCGGCTGGCCGAAGAAGGTGCCATCGTTGCGGATGACCTTACGGATGCGGACTTTGTCGCCCAGCTCAAATTGGGGAGGGCGATCCAGCTCCAGTTCGTCGCTCATGGGGTACCTCCTGTGATTTCTGCCAGCACCTGACAAAGCTCTTGGCGGGTTAGGCTGCGGCCTACTTGGCGCGCCCGTCGAGACACGGCTGCCAAAATGGCCTGAGATTTGGAAGTTTCCTTTCCGGACAAGCGGTTAGACAACATCGGGATGGCTCTCCTCTGGGATGGGTTCTGGAGTGTGTTGCGCCCATTGCGTCAGCGTTGCGCGGCAATAACGGGCCAGTTCCGCCGGTGGGATCGGATGCTTGCAGTGGGTGACGTGCTGCCGCACCTGTTCCAGGAGCTTTTCCAGTTGGCCAGGTGGGATCTGCTCGACAGGGATCCCGTGTTCCTTGAGGATCTGGAGCAGCAAATGCCGGCCGGAGTGTTTGCCCAACACCAGCCGCCGCTGGCCGCCCACGGCTTCTGGTGGGAAAGGCTCATAGGTCTGGGGATCCCGCAGCACTCCCGCCGCATGAATGCCCGACTCGTGGGCAAAGGCGTTGTCACCGACGATGGCCTTCCAGGGAGGTAGGGGAGCACCGCTGGCCCGCGCCACCTGTTGAGACAGCTCCCGCAAACGGCGGGTATCCACCCCAACATCGATCCCCAAGGTGCAGCGCAAAGCCATCACCACCTCTTCCAAGGGGGCATTGCCGGCCCGTTCCCCCAAGCCGTTGACGGTGGTGTTCACCGACTGAGCGCCGGCGCGGATTCCGGCTAAGGCATTGGCAGTGGCCATGCCCAGGTCGTCGTGGGTATGCATCTCCACAGGGATATCGATGGCCCGCACCAGACGGCGAATCTGCTTGTAGGTGCTAAAAGGATCCAAAATGCCCACCGTATCGCAGTAGCGGAAGCGCCGACAGCCCCAGCTTTGGGCCATTTGGGCCAACTCGATCACCTGCTCCAGGGGGGTGCGGCTGGCATCTTCTGCCCCCACCGAGACCCACAGCCCTTGCTCCAAGGCCATCTCCACGCATTGGCGCAACTGTCGCAGCAGCCGAGGGCGATCCCCTTGGAACTTAGCGGCCATTTGCCGATCCGAGACCGGCACGGAGATGTGGATCCGCTTGAGGCCGCAACGAATAGAGGCGAGGATATCGCTGGGCACAGCCCGGTTCCACCCCAGCAGCTGAGCCCGCAGCCCCAGGCTGAGCATGGCGCGAATGGCTTCCGTTTCCACGGCGCCCATGGCCGGGATCCCCACCTCAATTTCGGGTACGCCAATGGCATCCAAGAGGGCGGCAATGGAGATTTTCTCGGGGATTTGGAAGGCTACCCCTGCCGCTTGCTCCCCATCGCGCAGGGTGGTGTCGTTGATGGTGATAGAGGAATTCATGGGATCCATCCTCCAAGACCTACGGCCCGCCTAGGCAATCGGTAACCGTCGATGGTGCTCCGCACCGCTGGCGCGACCCCGGTTGCGTCAGGGCAATCATGTCCAGGGTAGAAAGCTCAACCGAAGTTCTGGCAGAATTCATCAGATTCCTGTAAGGCTTGGCTGTTCCTCTTAGCGGGGTGGAGTCTTTGGAGCAGGGGATCCTTGACAAGATCTATCTAGCCTCTGGGATCCCCCTACTCCGGAAGCTAACGAATTAAGTCGAAGGAAAAATCGGTTTTGCCGGGGATGATGCTGCGCCGATCTGCCTCATCCAGAATGGTGTTGACAATCCAGTTAAGGAGGTTGAGCGCCCCCACATAGCCATAGGTGGGATAGCGATGCAGATGGTGGCGGTCGAAGATGGGGTAGCCGATGCGCACCAAAGGCGTGCCCGTATCCCGCCACAGGTATTTGCCGTAGGAATTGCCGATCAGCAGATCCACCGGCTCGGTGAACATCAGAGAGCGCAGATGCCAGAGATCCTTGCCCCCCCAGACGGTTGCCCCCTGTCCATAGGGACTGGAGGCCAGCAGTGCCCGCGCCTCGGCTTCGAACTCCTCGTTGCTGTTGGTCACCACCACATGGATCGGCTCCGCTCCCAGCTCCAGCAACAGGCTGAGCAAGCCCATCACCAGATCCGGATCCCCATACAGGGCTACCCGCTTGCCGTGGATCCACGCTTGGGAGTCCGTGAAAGCATCCACCGCCCGGCCCCGTTCGATCTCCAGCTCGGCGGGAATGGGCTTGCCCGTTAACTGGGATAGCTGCATCAAAAACTCATCCGTGCCCCGAATACCCACTGGCCGCGCCGTCAGGGTGGGCCGACCCGAGGCCTCTGCTAGAAACTCCAGGGTCTTGGGCGTGGTGTAGCGCTGGAAGGAAAAAGTAGCCTCGGCGTTGAGGCATTGGGCAGCCGCCTCCAAAGGGGTTCCTCCGGGATACATGTGGAAAGTGCCGTCGTTGGGCGAATCCAAATAGTCGGAGTTGTCCGCCAGCAGGGTCAGCGGGATCCCGAATAAGCCGAAGATGCGCTTGATCTCCCGCAAGTTGCCCATGTAGGTATCGAAGCCAGGGATGACGTTGATGTAGCCATTGCTACCCGTGCGGCCCACCGGCTCGGTGAGGGTGCTGAGAATGGCCTTGAGCATGTTGTCATAGCCGGTGATGTGGGATCCCACAAAGCTTGGCGTGTGGGCATAGGGCACCGGGAAGTCGCGGGAAATCACTCCCTCATTTCTGGCCGTGGTGATGAAGGCCCCCAGGTCATCCCCGATCACCTCCGCCATGCAGGTGGTGCACACGGCGATCATCTTGGGCTTGTAGAGGGCGTAGGCATTTTCCAGTCCCTCGATTAGGTTTTTGAGGCCGCCAAACACCGCCGCATCTTCCGTCATCGAGGTGGAGACCGCCGAAAAGGGCTCCTTAAAGTGGCGGGTGAGATGGGTGCGAAAATAGGCCACACACCCCTGGGATCCATGGACGAAGGGCAAAGTTCCCTCGAAGCCGACAGCGGCGAAGATGGCCCCCAAGGGTTGGCAGGCTTTGGCAGGGTTTATCGTCAAAGCTTCCCGCTGAAAGTTTTTCTCCCGGTATTCCCAAGATTTTGTCCATTCGGCCACCCGGGCCACTTCTTCCGGGGAAGGGAGATCTTCAAAGGTTTGCTTGCACTGCAGAAGCGCCTGATATTCCGGATCTTGAAACAGGCGGGCATGATCTTTGATGTCTTGGATATCTTGCGGCATGGTCGGTCTCCTAATGAGGAGCAGGGGAAGGAAGGGCCGTTCGCGTCTGGGATCCCGGCGGCAAGCTAAGACTTCCAGGGGGCTTTGACCAGATCCCAGGTGGGGCTATTCAAAGCCAAATCCATATCGCGAGCGAACACGGCAAAGCCGTCGTAGCCGTGGTAGGGGCCGGAGTAGTCCCAAGAGTGCATCTGGCGGAAGGGCAAAGCCATCTTTTGAAAGACGTACTTCTCCTTGATGCCGGAGGCGATGAGATCTGGCTTCAACCTCTTGGCAAATTCTTCAAACTCGTAGCCGGACACGTCATCGTAGATGAGGGTGCCGTCGTCGATGTACTGGGTGGTGCGCTTGTAGTCGTCGCCGTGGCCGAATTCGTAGCCGGTGGCAATCACCTCCATGCCCAGCTCCCGGAAGGCCGGGATGACGTGGCGGGGCCGCAGTCCGCCCACCATCAGCATCACCCGTTTGCCCTCGAGGCGGGGACGGTACTTGGCAATGATGGCCTCGCTCTGGGGCTTGTACTTGGCGATCACCTGCTCCGCCTTGGCCTGGATGGTCTCGTCAAACCGCTGGGCGATGGCCCGCAGGGATTTGGCAATTTGGGTGGGGCCAAAGAAGTTGAACTCCAGCCAGGGGATCCCGTAGGCTTCCTCCATGTGGCGGCAGATGTAGTTCATGGAGCGGTAGCAGTGGATGAGATTCAGCTTCACCCGAGGGGCAAGCAGCATCTCGTTCCAGGTGCCATCGCCGGAAAACTGGGTCACTACCCGCAGGCCCATCTCCTCCAGCAAAATCCGGGAAGACCAAGCGTCGCCGCCGATGTTGTAGTCCCCAATCAGGGCCACATCATAAGGGCCGGGCTCAAAGTTGAGGGATCCCTCCTTGGCTTTCTTGTCGGCAATGGGCAGAACCCAGTCCCGCACTGTATCGTTGGCGATGTGGTGGCCCAGGGACTGGGAGACCCCCCGAAAGCCTTCGCAGCGCACCGGTACCACCGGCTTGCCAATTTCTTTGGAAACTCTCTTGGCCACCGCCTCGATATCATCCCCAATTAGGCCAACGGGGCATTCGGACTGGATGGTAATGCCTTTGGCCAAGGGGAAGAGTTCGCTGGCTTCCACCAAGAGTTTGGCCAGTTTTTTGTCCCCCCCGAACACCACATCTCGCTCCTGAAAATCGGAGGTGAACTGCATGGTAACGAAGGTATCTACCCCGGTTGTGCCGACGTAGTAATTGCGCCTTCCCGACCAGGAGTAGTAGCCGCAGCCCACGGGGCCATGGCTGAGGTGGATCATGTCTTTGACCGGCCCCCACACCACCCCCTTGGAACCGGCATAGGCACAGCCGCGAGTGGTCATGACGCCGGGGATCGACTTGATGTTGGACTTTACTCCGCAATCCGTTTTGCCCTTGTCGTAGACGTTGAGGTGTTTGGCTCGCTTTTGCTTGGCCTTTTCCGGATAGGTTTCCAGAACTTCTGCAATAACTTTTCGGTTTTCCTCTTTGAGGGCGCTTTTTGGAGTAGTCATGGGAAGAGCCTCATCTACTGGATTTTTTTGAGAAAGAAACTAGGGGGAACCGAGGGCCGAGGGAGGAAGGGATCCACCCCCAGCCCATCTTTAAGTTCACACTGGGGCCAACTCTTTTTCGGTTTTGCCGATGAGGTGGGCGATTTTCTGGTCGTCGTCCAAAACGCCGAACTCTATCAACAACTGCTCCAGCTCATCCATAGAGATGGGGGTGGGGATCCTCAGATCCGTGTTGTTGATGATCTTTTTGGCCAAGGCCCGATACTCGTCAGCTTGGTTGCAGTCGGGGGAGTACTCGATCACCGTCATGCGGCGCAATTCTGCGTGCTGAACCACATTGTCGCGGGGGATGAAATGCAGCATTTTGGTGTTGAGCTTTTCGGCCAGAGCTTCGATCAGCTCGATCTCGCGATCCACTTTGCGGCTGTTGCAGATCAAGCCACCCAAGCGCACGCCGCCAGAGTAGGCGTATTTCAGCACGCCGCGGGCGATGTTGTTGGCCGCATACATGGCCATCATTTCGCCGGAGCAAACAATGTAGATCTCTTGGGCCTTGCCCTCCCGAATGGGCATGGCAAAACCGCCGCAGACCACGTCCCCCAGCACGTCGTAGCAGACAAAGTCCAGATCCTCGTAGGCACCGTTTTCTTCCAAGAAATTGATGGCGGTGATGATGCCTCGTCCGGCACAGCCAACACCAGGCTCGGGGCCACCGGATTCCACGCAGCGCACCCCTCGGTAGCCGGTGAGCACCACTTCTTCCAGCTCCACGTCTTCTACGGATCCCCGCTCAGCAGCCAGGTGAAGGACGGTGGTCTGGGCTTTGCAGTGCAACATGAGGCGGGTGGAATCGGCCTTCGGGTCGCAGCCGACGATCATGATCCGCTGCCCCAATTCGGCCATACCGGCAACGGTATTCTGACAGGTGGTGGATTTGCCGATACCGCCTTTGCCGTAGAATGCAATTTGTCTCATGGTTCAGTTCTCCTAATGAAGACTTGAGGAAAGACTTGGGGGCGACTTAAGGGTTAGAAATCTCCTGCCAATGGGCGCAACTGGTCGCATTAGCGAGACGGGATCCTTACTGCAAAGGATTTCAGCTCGCGGGAAGGCAGCCTTGGATCCCTTGGAATCCAAAAGCAAACCGGTCGAGCGGTGGGGCCCTCCCGAATTGATGCAGGAGATGGGGGAAGCGACGGGGAGTAACAGTGGGGCAGATCATAGGGCTCTCAGGCTTATCGAGAATGGGCAACTAGAGGGCATGCACGGTTAACGTGGGCCACACCTGTTCTTGCAGGCGGGTTTCGATGAGCAACCGCAGCGTGTTTTGCTGGCTGGGGCAGGCGGCGCAGGATCCCTTGAGGCGCACCCACACCTGATCCCCTTCCAGGTCGTACAGCTCCACATCGCCGCCATCGGCCAACAGCAGCGGGCGAACTTCCTCCTCCAGGACGGCCTGAATGCGGGCGATCTTTTGCAAGGTGGTGAGGGGAGGGGGTGTCGCTGTTGCCGAGACAGGAGGGGGAGCAGCAGGAGAGGGCTCTGTCTGGTTTTGGGAGTTCCCTTTTGAATTTCTTGAATCTTCTGAAGGGGTTGCGTCAGTCTCGGCCAGAACGGCGGCGATCAGGTCTTCAATCTGGGCCAGGCAGGAACCACAGCCACCACCCGCTTTGCTGTAGGCTGTTACTTCCTCAGCGGAGGTGAGGTGGTTTTCCCGGATCAGGCGGCGGATCTTCTGCTCGCTGACGCCAAAGCAGGAGCAGACCAAAGCGCTGTCATCATCCGTGTGGTCAGGCAGAGGAAGGCCGCGATAGCTGTAGATGGCTGCCTCCAGAGCCTCTTGCCCCATCACCGAGCAGTGCATCTTGGCGGGGGGCAGGCCGCCTAGGTAGTCAGCGATTTGGCGGTTGTCGATCCGCAGGGCTTCATCCAGAGTGAGGCCGGTGATCAGCTCCGTCAGAGCCGAGGAAGAGGCGATGGCGCTGGTGCAGCCGAAGGTTTGGAAGCTGGCAGCTAAAATCCGCTCGCTAGCCTCGTCCACCTTTAAGTAGAGCCGCAGGGCATCGCCGCAGGTGATGCTGCCCACTTCTCCCACCACCACCCGAACACCGGGCTCGGAGCTGGGATCCATCGCCCCTTGGTTTTTGGGGTGGTAGAAGAGTTCCAAAACTTTTTCGCTGTAGTCCCACATGGCTGGATCCTGAGTTGAGGATGCTAACGGTCGAGGGAAGATGAGTTTGAGGGGGGTCAGCGGCGAGCCAGTTCCCGTTCCTGCTGTTGCAGCCAGTCTTCCGCCTCGTGGCTGAAGGGGGAGATGGCCCGCAAATGCTCAATGATCCCCGGCAAAACCTCCAGCACCCGCTCCACCTCTGCCGGCTGGGTAAAGCGGGAGAGGCTGAAGCGGATCGAGCCGTGCAAAACGGTGTAGGGCAGGCGCATGGCCCGCAGCACATGGGAGGGTTCCAGGGATCCGGAAGTGCAGGCGGAGCCGGAGGAGGCGCAGATGCCGTATTTGTTCAGCCAGAAGAGGATCGCTTCCCCTTCCACGAACTTGAAGCCCAAGTTGGTGGTGTTGGGCAGCCGCTGAGTGGGGTGGCCGTTAACCTGGACATCCGGGATCCGCTGTAGCAAGCCCTGCTCCAAGCGATCCCGCAGCAGCCGCTCATGGGGATCCCCGAGGTGGGCTTGGGCCAGCTCAGCCGCTTTGCCCAGAGCGATGATGCCCGGCACATTTTCCGTCCCGGCGCGGCGGCCTCGCTCCTGATGCCCTCCCAGCAGCAACGGACGGAAGCGCAAGCCCCGCCGCACATAGAGAGCGCCGATCCCCTTGGGGGCATGCAGCTTGTGCCCGGAAAGGGTGAGGAGATCCACCGGCAGGCGCTGCAGATCGAGAGGGATCTTGCCCACCGCCTGTACTGCGTCCACATGGACAACAGCCCCATAGCTGCGAGCCAGGGATCCCACCGCCTCGATGGGGAAAAGCACGCCCGTCTCGTTGTTGGCGGCCATGCAGCTCACCAGGGCAGTATCGCCGGTCAGGGCTGCTTCCAACTCCAGCAAGTCCAGGCAGCCTTGCTCATCCACCGAGAGGTAGGTGACGCGGTAGCCTTGTTTTTCCAGGTGCTTGCAGACGTTGAGCACCGAGGCGTGCTCTACCTGCGTGGTGATGATGTGGCGCTTCTGGGGTTGGGCTGCCAAGGCTGCATAAATGGCCGTGGTGTTGCCTTCGGTGCCGCCACTGGTGAAGACAATCTCCGTCGGGTCGGCTCCCAGAAGGGCTGCCACCTGTTCGCGGGCTTGGTTAAGGGCACGCCCCACCTGGCCGCCAAAACTGTGCATCGAGGAGGGGTTGCCGTAGAAGGTCTGCAAATAGGGCAGCATCGCCTCCAGAACCAGGGGATCCACGGCGGTGGTGGCGTTGTTGTCCAGGTAGATCACGGGGTTCATACAGGCTCCGAATCGATACAAGGTAGGGGTTGGGCAACGTTAAACGGCTTGCGGAGCGTGGGAATGGCACTGCTTTGGGCAAATGCGGGCGCAAGCCTGACAGCCGATGCAGAGGGCGGCATTGAGGATGGTCATCACTTTGCGCTCACTTTCTCCTTCCTCTTCGTTGTCGACAAACTCGCCGTCTTCGTTGAGGGCTCTGAGGGCAAACACACCACGGCCACAGACTTTGAGGCAACGGCTACAGCCGAGGCAGCGGCTGATATCCAGGCTTTCGATAAACTGTGGGATCCAGGGCAGTCCGCCTTTGGTGAGAGCAGTTACAGTAGCCATGGCCGCGTCTCCAAAAGATGAGGTCTCAAGATCGGGAAGATTTGCTGTCCAGGGCCTGGTTGACCAACCAGGTGCGGTAAAACTTGAGGGCCACCGTTTCAATGAGGTCGTAGTCTTCCACCACTTCGATGCCGGCCTCGCGAATACGCTTCATGGGGCAATCGCCGATCTTGGAGACCAGCACGGCTCGGCAATCCCTGATGAGATCCAGAATTTGCTCTAGGTTGTTGTCCTCGCCGGATCCCCCGTGGCAGTACTGCGGAACCTTGCGGTGGCCGACAAACTGCGCCCCACGGGCGTTGACCTCGTAGATCAAAAACTCCCGCGCATGGCCGAAGTGGCGATTGACCAGGCCGCCGCCTTTGCTGGCTACGGCCACCAGGATGGAGGGGCTGTCGGGAGGCAGGTCGGCTGTCCAGTGGGTCGGGGCTGCCTGCTGCTGAGCTTGCAGTTGGGCAATGCTTGCCTGGACCTGGCGGCGTTTTTCGGGGTCGTATTCGGGGGTCATCTGCATAAAGCGCTCCTTGGTGAACTCTTGGCTGCGGTCTTCCCCCAGCAGGCCCACCGCGTCCGCCCGACACTGGCGACAGTGGCGCATCATCCGCATGTTGCCGGAGCACCGATCTTGCAGGGCTTTCAACTCCTGAGGGGTGGGGCCCCGCTGGCCGATAAGGCCGAAGTAGGTGCCGTGTTCAGGCGCCGAGATCAGGGGCATGATGTTGTGCAAGAAAGCCCCTTTCTCCTGGATCACCCGGTTCACTTCCAGCAGGTGGGTGTCGTTGATGCCGGGAATGAGAACGGAGTTGACTTTGCAGAGGATGTCTGCCTCCCGCAACAGATCCAGGCTTTCCATCTGCCGCTCGTGCAGGATGCGGGCTGCCTCCACCCCCCGAATGCGCTTGCGCCGCCAGCGGATCCAGGGGTAGATCTTGGCTCCGATCTCTGGATCCACCATGTTGATGGTCAGGGTGACGTGGTCAATGTTCAGCCGTTTGATCTCGTCGATGTAGTCCGGCAACATCAGGCCGTTGGTGGAAAGGCAGAGCTTGAGATCCGGAGCTTTCTCGGCAATGCGGGCAAAGGTCTCGAAGGTTTGCTTGGGGTTGGCCAAGGGATCCCCAGGCCCAGCAATGCCCACCACCGTCAGTTGCGGGATCTTGCCGGCAATCACCAGCACTTTGTGGGCGGCTTCCGCCGGGGTAAGCAGCTCGCTGACCACACCGGGCCGGCTCTCGTTGGCACAGTCGAACTTGCGGTTGCAGTAGTTGCACTGGATGTTGCAGGCGGGGGCTACCGCCACGTGCATGCGGGCGTAGTGATGGTGAGCTGCTTCGCTGTAGCAGGGATGGGTGGCGATGCGTTGCTGCAGATGAGGGGGGAGAGCCTGGCGGGGGCTGCTGCTGCAAGCGCAGGCCGATGGGAAGGGGGATCCCTGGCGGGGCGGAGTTGAAAGGGGCGGCATAGTGGGGTCAACCAGGGGATAGAACGTTACTGGCGGTTATATCAACCGCCCTCTGCCCGCTCCGTTGCACTCAGCCCGGTAGAACTGATCGAGTTTATTGGCTTTGTACTCAAGACCTGCAAAGCCTGATGGCAGGCCAAATCCAACTTTTTTTAGGGGTCAAGGGTCTGGTTTTTCAAGGCCGGGGATGCCGTATTTTGACCCAAAGGGGCGGGGGATCCGGCTGTGGGGAGGATCCCCGGAATCCCTGATTCGACAAGGGCTTGGGGCAATGCTTAGGAAATACTAAAAATCTGCTCAGATGCACTCAAGCGCCGCAGCCTCGGCTGCGTTTTGCATCAATTGCTACGATTTAATATCGTATCAGCCCAAAAGTGTATTGAAAATAGCCGTTTGAGTTTGAGGAAAGATCCCCCTGGGGCAAAGTCCTCGCCAAGGAAGTGAAGACTATTGCGGCGGCAGGCCGTCGGACTTTCTTGTTGTGACAGGGGGGATGTACTCGCTCAAATACCCATACCCTTCCCCAAAAATACCGGATCCCTGCGGGCAAAAGACTCAACCCCCTGCCCTCAGAAAAACTTTTTTTGCGCTCTGGGCCAAGCTTCCAGGGTTTGAGTACATCGGCAATAACTCAATCAATCCTGATCGCCCGCTGCCAAGCCTGAGCCCCTGCAGCCGCTTGCTATAAGCGGGGGATATAAGCGGGGGAACAGAAACCCAACGGTTCTGCCCTCTGCTGAGACTCCCTCCTGCTTCCCAACCGGTGAGCTTATGTCCCCCCTTGTTTCTCCCCCACCGAAAACGGCTGAAGTGCTGCAGGTGCCCCGTTGCGATCGCTGGCGGATTCTCTACCGTCTGCAGGAGCTGGATTTGACCTGTGGCTGTACCCCGACCGGCCAACTGTGGGTGATGATTCGCACCCCCACCGAAGCCCTCCTCGTCCACAGTGTGCTCCGCCTTTTCACCCTCAACCGCTCTGGCTGGCTGAGTTGGTTGGATCGCTGCTGGTCTCTCCAGACCTGGGATCCCCCTGAGAGATCTGCAGGAGGGGATGACCACCCCTGAACCTCTGCCGTTTGCCTCCTTGCTTCTCCTGTTCACCTCGTTTTGGTAGCGCCAATGAGCACTCCATCCCCCTCGACTCGCTCCTTCCAACAAGTCCGAGACAACCCCGTTCACCTGGGACGGGAGATCACGGTTCCCATCTGCGAGGGCCTCAACCTAGTTTGGGCCAGTCTTCAGGGGCTGTATTTGCAGTATCTGAAGCACCATCTGGTTGTCGAAGGAGCAGAGTTCTACTCAATTCATCAATTTTTCAACGAAAGTCTACAGGAAGTTCAGAACCACGCCCATGAGGTGGGGGAGCGCCTGAACGGCCTGGGTGGGATCCCGGCCTCCAGCTTTGCCAAGCTGGCGGAGCTGTGCTGCTTCAGCCCGGAAGGGGACGATGCATTGGCCGTGCGGCCCATGCTGGAAGCGGATTTGCGGGCCGAGCAAAGCCTGATCGATCTGCTGCGTCGCCAGGCGGCTCTGGCGGAAAGTGTTGGGGATCGCGCCACCCGTCACCTCTACGAGCAGATTTTGCTGCGGACGGAAGAACGGGCCTTTCACCTGGCCCACTTTCTGGCTGCCGACAGCTTGGTTTTGGGCTTGTCCC
Source organism: Synechococcus sp. 60AY4M2 (assembly GCF_002760375.1). NCBI lineage: Bacteria > Bacillati > Cyanobacteriota > Cyanophyceae > Synechococcales > Synechococcaceae > Synechococcus > Synechococcus sp. 60AY4M2. Next base: position 2,949,979 of record NZ_AUMZ01000001.1, on the reverse strand, counting down.
CATCCTAGCTTGCCCATCTACGCCCACCCCTCGTTTTGGGAGACTCTGCCATGCTTACCCCCGATCGGGCGCCGCTGCTGCAGTTTTTGCAAGTTGAGCTTGGGATCCCGGAATCCGCCCTCACCTTCGCCCTGAAACGGCATGGGTGTGAACAGGGCCCTTTGCCCATGATTCTTTGGCATTACGGGCTGATTTCCTTGGAGCAACTGGAGCAGATTTTTGAATGGTGTGCTCCCCCTCCTCTTGTTACCAATTCTACCCATTCGGAGGTTTAAGCCATGACTTATCCCTACCCTTCTCTTCCCTTTCCCAGAGTCGGCAACCCTTTGGGATGGCTCGGCCTGGTTTTGAACTCAATTTTCAGATCCGCCCTGAAGTGGCCGCGCCGCTGGCTCAACAGCATTGAAATTCGGGGATCCCGGCAGGCGCGTTGGATTTGTCGTTTGATCCCGGCTTCCTGTCCCTTTGAGCGGGATATCCGACTGGGATCCCGCACCGTCCACATTCCGGCCCTCTGTCGCATCAACCCCCTCTACGAGGAGATCATCGCCCTGCGGCTACGGGCGGCGGCTTATCTGGCCGAAGCTGCGGCTCAACCCCAGCCCCCCTCTTCTCAGGAGATCCCATCATGCCCATGATCAGCCGGACTAAAGTGGCGGAGCTGCTCAACGAGACCGCCTGCGAGCACAACCACAAGAAAGACGGCAAAGGCAAAAACAAGGTCTGTGCCGAGCAAGCCAAGCCAGGAGGAGCGCAGGGAGGCTGTGCCTTTGACGGGGCTTCGATTGCCCTGGTGCCGATCGCCGATGCCGCCCATCTAGTACATGGGCCAATCGCCTGCAGCGGCAACTCTTGGGGGACGCGGGGCAGCCTCTCTTCTGGCCCCCAGCTTTATCGGGTGGGCTTCACCACCGATCTGAGCGAGAACGAGATCATCTTCGGGGGGGAGGAAAAGCTGTTCCAGGCCATCCTTGACTTGCAGGCCAAATACCAGCCTGCCGCCATTTTTGTCTATCTCACTTGTGTAACTGCCCTCATTGGCGACGATGTGGAGGCCGTGTGTCAGCGGGCCAGCCGACAGCTTGGGATCCCGGTCATTCCGGTGAATGCGCCCGGCTTTGTGGGCAGCAAAAACCTAGGCAACCGTCTGGCCGGAGAAGCCCTGCTGGACTATGTTATCGGCACCGCCTCCCCGGAGTACACCACTCCCCGCGACATTAACCTCATCGGCGAGTACAACATTGCCGGCGAGCTGTGGGATGTCTTGCCTCTGTTTGACGAGCTGGGGATCCGCATCTTGGCCAAGATCACCGGCGATGGCCGCTACCACGAGATCTGTACCGCCCACCGGGCCAAGCTGAACGTTCTCATCTGCGCTAAAGCCTTGCTCAATGTGGGCCGCAAGATGCAGGAGCGCTATGGGATCCCCTACATTGAGGCTTCCTTTTACGGGCTGCAGGAGATGAACCACTGCCTACGGGCCATTGCCCAAGGGCTGAAGGATCCGCAACTGCAGGAGCGTACCGAGGCCCTCATCGAGCGAGAAACTCGCGCCACCGAGGCGGCTTTGGCCCCCTACCGGCAGCGGCTGGCGGGCAAACGAGTTGTCCTTTATACCGGCGGCGTGAAAAGTTGGTCGATCATCTCCGCCGCTCGAGATCTGGGGATGCAGGTAACGGCCACCAGCACCCGCAAAAGCACCGAAGAAGACAAAGCCCGCATCCGCGAGCTGCTTGGCCAGGATGGCATTCTCTTGGACAAGGGCAGCCCGCAAGAGCTGCTCAAGGTGGTGGAGCGCACGAAAGCGGACTTGCTCATCGCCGGCGGACGCAACCAGTACACCGCCCTCAAGGCCCGCATCCCCTTTCTGGACATCAACCAGGAGCGGCACCATGCCTATGCCGGCTATCGCGGCCTGGTGAACTTGGCGCGGGAGATCGATGCCGCCCTCCACAGTCCCATTTGGGAGCAGTTGCGACGGCCTGCCCCCTGGGAGACCTCAGCAGCAAAGGAGGTGGGAGGATGGCCCAGTTGATTCAAGAACGCAAGCCCCTCAGCGTCAACCCCCTCAAACTCAGCGCTCCGCTGGGGGCGGCCCTGGCCTTTCTGGGGATCAAGGGCTGTCTGCCCCTCTTCCACGGTTCCCAAGGCTGTACGGCCTTTGCCAAAGCGCTGCTGGTACGTCATTTCCGCGAGGCCATTCCCATGTCCACCACTGCCATGTCCGAAGTGGACACCATCTTGGGAGGCGAGGAGAATGTCGAAGCTGCCATCCTCACCTTGGTGGAGAAGGCCCAGCCGGAGCTGATTGGTCTTCTGACCACCGGCCTCACGGAAACCCGCGGGGACGATATGCCGCGCATCCTGCGGGAGCTGCGCCGACGCCAGCCGCAATTGCAGGATCTGCCCATCGTCTTGGCCTCCACGCCTGACTTTAAGGGATCCCTGCAAGACGGCTATGCCATCGCCGTCAACAGCTTGGTCAGCACCCTGCCGGAATCGCCGTCGGGATCCGTCCGCCCTGCCCAGGTAACGGTGCTGTGCGGGCCTGCCCTCACCCCTGCCGACGCCCAGGAGATCAAAGAAATGGCAGAGGCTTTTGGCCTAGAGCCGATCCTGGTGCCGGATCCCGCGGGTTCCCTGGACGGACACTTGGGCACCGGCTTTAGGGCGACCCCAGACGGCGGCACCACCCTTGAGCAATTGCGCCAGCTCGGGCGTTCCGGCCTCACCATAGCTGTCGGCGAGAGCATGCGCCCTGCCGCTCAGATCCTGGCCCAGCGCTTTGGCACCCCCTATCGGGTTTTCCCCCACCTGACCGGTCTCAAGGCTGTGGATCCCTTTTTGGCAACCTTGGCCGACTACAGCCAACAGCCGGTGCCCCTGCGCTACCGCCGCCAGCGCAGCCAAGTCCAGGATGCCCTCCTGGATTGCCACTTTTTCTTCGGCAACCAGCGGATTGCCTTGGCCCTAGAAGCCGATCTGCTCTGGGGGTGGGTGGACTGGCTGCTGGATATGGGCTGTCAGATCCAGGCGGCCATCAGTCCCACACCGGATCCCCACTTGAGCACCCTTCCCATTGAGGCAGTGCGGGTGGGGGATCTGGGGGATCTGGAGGAGCTAGCACCCGGGGCCGACCTGCTGGTGGGCAACTCCCACGTGGCGCGCCTGGGCAAGCGGCTGGGGATCCCGGTGCATCGGATGGGGATCCCCATCTTCGACCGGCTGGGGGCCAACCACCTCTGTCAGGTGGGCTATCGCGGCACCCTATCCCAACTGTTTGCTGTCGGCAACCTGCTGATGGAGCAGGAGGAAGCCCGTCACCCCAGCCCACCCCAGGTTTCTGGGCATGGATTCTAAGGGATCCAGAGCTTCGAAGGGCAGCCCAAGTGCCCCTAGCTCCCCCAAACCCTCAAGTTCACGTTTCTAAGGAGAACGCCTATGCAAGTGGCCTTTACAACCCGCGACGGCAAGCACGTCAATGCCCACTTTGGCTGGGCCAACCAGATCGACCTCTACGAAGTCACCCCCGAAGGCTACCGATTTTGTAAGACCCTCACCTTTGGGGGCAACTTGGAGGCAGATGGCAACGAGGACAAGCTGGTGCCCAAGCTGCAGGCTTTGGCCGATGTCACCCTCATCTACGTGGCTGCCATTGGCAGCAGTGCCGCCGCCCGCCTGATCAACCGCCGCATCACCCCCATCAAAGTGCAGTCGGAAGAAGAATCCATCGAGAGCTTGTTGCAGCGCCTGGTATCCACCCTGCACAACCCTCCCCCCTGGCTGCGCAAAGTGCTCTTGGCCGAGCGCGCCCGCAAAGCCGAAGCCCCAAATCCCTCTACTTCCCCTGCGGAGGTTTAGCCATGACGGTTACCCCTCTTTCCCCCTCGACCAGCCCCATCTTGCAAGAGATCGTTCGCCAGATGCGGGCGGCGGATCCCTACGGCACCTACCGCGCCTGGAGTGATGAGTTGCTGCTCAAGCCCTTTGTCGTCACCAAAGCCCAGAAGCGCCAAATATCCCTGGAAGGGGAGGTGGATCCGGCAGTGCGGAGCCGCATCCTCATCTACTACCGCGCCATTGCCGCCCTGATCGAAAAGGAGACGGGCCTCCTGGCTCAGGTGGTGCTGGATCTCAACAGTGAAGGTTTTGGTTGGGTGCTGGTCTTCTCAGGGCGGCTGTTGTTGGTGGTCAACACCCTGCGAGACGCCCATCGCTTCGGTTTCGAGTCTCTCGAACAGCTCACTGAAAAAGCTACTGCCCTTATCGACAAAGGGATCCAACTGGCCCGAACCTACCCCGAGGTGGGCCGGCTGTAGCCGCCTGCCTCCCCTTTTGTCTGTGCAGCAATTTCTTTAGCCATCAGGAGTGCCTTGCCCATGTTGAATGAGAGGGATGTTGAAAATGTTGTGAACGACCTGGCTTTCGAGCCCTTCGAACACCTCTCTGCCGACCAGCTCCGCAGCGAGATCAAGCGCCTAAACAGCAAAGCAGGCCAACTGAAAATGGATCTGCACGATCTGGCCGAGGGGCTACCCGACGGGTTCGAGCGACTCCCCGACTTGGCAGCCCGCACCTATGCCCTGTTTGCCCGGCTGCACACCCTCAGACAACGCTTGAAAACCCTGGAGACCTGCCGATGAGTTGGAACCACAACCGCCGTTGGAAAGACTTCCAAGCCCTAGTCAATGCCGAAGATTATTTCGCTTTTTTCGAGCTCCCCTACGATCCGCGGGTGGTCAACGTGAATCGCCTGCATATCTTACGCAAATTCGCTCAGTATCTGGCTCCTCTGGAGCACTTCCAGGGCAGCGAAGAAGAATGGCTGGAGCAAGCCCGGCAAGCGCTGGAAAAAGCGTATCAAACCTTTCTCACTTCTACCCCGCAGCAGGAGAAGCTCTTCCGAGTCTTTCAAGACTATGGTTGTCCGGATCCCGTTGGCGGCTGTGCCGGCTGCAGCTCTTCGGGAGAGCGGGGCGAATGCAGCCCTGGGATCCCTGCCTAAGCTCCCTTGTTTACCCCTCGTCAACTCTCTGGAGATCTCATCATGGCTACCTACACAGTTCACTTGGTTAACCCAAAACGACGGCTCGACACCTATATCTCAGTAGATGAAGATTCGACCATCCTAGAAGCGGCTGAGGATCAAGATGTGGATTTGCCCTCTTCCTGCCGCTCCGGTAGTTGTTCCTCTTGCGTGGCCAAAGTGGTAGAAGGAGAAGTCGATCAATCGGAGCAAACCTTTCTGGATGAGGAGCAAATAGCCAAAGGATTTGTGCTGCTCTGCGTGGCTAAACCTCGCTCCAATTGTACGATTCGCACTCACCAGGAAGCTTACTTGGTTTGATAGACGGCTGCTCTCCAGTTGCTCGCCGATAGGCTTAAGCAGCCTTTTTTCTATTTTTTTCTAGAATTAGGGATCCCTATATGTTGGCACCGCCCACCGTCCCTAAGATCTCAATAACCATATCTCCTCTCCAACTCATGAAGGTTGGAGAAGAAGGTCGCATCTACCAACTGCGCGGATCCGAAGCTGCTTGCGCCCAATTGCAGCAAATGGGTCTCCCTCCAGGTACCTATCTCCAGGTTATCCAACGTCACCCTGAGTGGATCCTACTCCTACCCAGTGGCCAACTTTCCCTTCCTGCTCATTTAGCTAAACCCATCTGGGTTTACATGGATCCCCGTTGCGCCTTGATGTCTACCCAAGAACCGAATAAGAAAACAATCTTAAATTTGCCAAGAGCCTTCTAAAATGTAGTCTATTTACCCAATTTTTAACTTGCAATGAGAGACACTCAAGGTAAGCACATCTCTTCATAACCTATCTTGATTTGGGAGCAAAGCCATGAACACCTGTTTGTTGCACCTGGGCTCCATCCTTAAAGCTGCTGAAGAGCTTAGCCTTGTGGAAAAGCCATTTCCCAAGTTGCAACACATCCAACTCTGCACAGGACTAAGCCCAGAGGAAATCGTGCGGGCGCTGGAGCTAGAACCCAATCCCTTGGGTTGGCATCTGGAGCCAAGCCACAACCTTGCCGATGAATCGACGTATTGGGTGGGCGGACGACCTTGTGTCGGCTTGGTTATTGAGCGTTTCGCCTGACACTTGTTGCAGTTCGGATCCCTAAAAGGCTCTCAAGGGGGGAGGAGTAGCCTGCAAAGCCATCTCAAAAGTTCACTGCAAACATTAGAAGTTAAGAGAAAACAAAGCTTTCCAGAAGGTTCACCCTAGACCAAATCTCCCTGGCCTGCCGGGGATCTTTTGAGGTATCGTTCAATCCAGTTCACGAATTGAGCTTAGGAAACAGACCTTAAACTAAGGTCTCTCGCCGGGCTGCCACGGCTTTGCGAGGAAGGTCTCCATGGCCGGGTTTAGGGTTTTGCAGATGCGATAGCAGGCGTGAACAAAGGAGAGCTACAGGGAAACGCTATGGAGTTCGAGGGCTATGGCTTATCAAATCTCAGGGGATTGTATCGGTTGCAACGCTTGTGTAGATAGCTGTCCTACGAAAGCTATTGTTGTTCAGGATGGGGAATACTGGATTAATCCTCTGTTGTGCAATGACTGCGAAGGTTTCTTCCCAGAACCTCAGTGCGTTAGCCTGTGTCCCAGTTCTGCCCCGCAGCCTTATGAAGCCATGAAGGGGCGCAACCGCACGGTCACGGCCCGCATTCGCAGCAGTCCACCTCTATTTTTGAACGGCCATAGCCAGGCTTTTGCTTCGTCAATTGTGGTCTGGGAAGCTTGCAATTTCCTATCTCAATTTCAATCTCTCAATCTGCAAAAGCAGGGAGATAACCAGGTTTGCTATCAGAAATCTGTTGGCCACAACCAGGGATCTCTGACCCTAACTCTATGTTTGGACGGGATCCCAAAAAGTGCTCCGATCGATGTGCGAACTGCCTGTTTGCATCTTATTTTTGCTGCCTATGCCGCCGGGTTGGATAGCCCCTGGAAGGAATCCTTTGTTTTCACCGACTCACAATTGGAGTCCTATTTGGGCTGGGATAAACGTAAAGATCTGAGCAAGATGACCCGTCTCCACCTGTTCATGACCTGGATAGAGCAGCTCTGTCGGATTCAAGTCTCCATCGATTGGCCGGATCAGGGGCGGGTGAAGGGGTTTTCGGTACCGGCTGGCCCTCTGTGGAGGCTGCTCAAGATGCATCGCCACTTTCAAAAAGATGAGCAGGGCTGCAACCATCTGGTGGGCCTGACTTGGGCGATCCAGCCCGGCGAATGGACACGGTACTTTCTCAATCGACAAGGGTGCCGCCAGGGGCAAGCCTTTTATCAGTACAGCAGCCTGCCCCTATCCCTGCTGCAGGCCGTGATGAGCCATTGGCAACACCATGAAGGAGCCATGCGCCTGCTGCTGTGGCTGTTGTTCAAAGTGAGGATGGGGCGGCAACAGCGTCTGACGGTGCCCACCCTGATGCGAGTGGCCTACGGGGAAGAGCGACTGCAGGAAGCTTATCTCAATCTCCAAGAACGCAAACGGCTGGTGCGCACCTTTGAAAGCGATCTGGAGGTTCTCAACCACTACGGCCTCAAGCCGGAGTTCGATCCCCTCACCTATCCTTCTTCCATTCAACCCCTGTGGGCTCGCCTGGAAGCTGTGCCCGAGGATGCGGACGAGGCATTGAACTTTTGGATTGAAGATGCCAACAACGGTGGCTTGCTGACGGCTGCCGGGCCGCGGGGCAAGTGGGGACTCTTGATGCAGGCTCGCATTCAACGATTTCATCTGCCCTCCGACTGGCATCGTCAAGCAGTTCAAGAAGCCAGATCCCCAACCCGAGAATCGGGATCTCGGCGGCAGCGTAGGGCAAAGTCTGCGCCTGTTGCAACAGACTCGGATCTCCCTGGCCCTCCCGAAAACCCAAAAGACTTCCCCTCAAGCAAAGCTTTGCGTGGAGCGGATATCTCGGCGGCACGCCGGCAAAAGGGAATCAGCCAGCGGGAATTGGCCCAGAGGCTGGGGCGCAGCCAGAGCTGGGTGCGGGATGTAGAGAATGGGCGGCTTCGGATCAGCCTAAACGATCGCCAGCGCCTTATCAAAGCCCTGTATTTGGATCCCAGGCAACAGCAAGTCTAGGCCAGTCACTCAATTTGCTAATCCACCACTAATCCACGGCGATGACCACATCCGAGGCTTTGATGGCAGCATACGCTTCTTTCCCAACTGCTATGCCCAACCGTTCGGCAGAGTGCTTAGAAATAATGGCTGTTATTTCTATGCCTGGTGCAACTTCCAGAACAATTTCGGCATTGACCATGCCTACCTGGACACTTTTTACAGTTCCTTTAAACAAGTTGCGAGTGCTGATTTGCATGACTTCTCCTTTGTTGAACAAGCAGAGCAACAGGGGTGTTGACCGAACTGAACAAGAGAGGAGCTTGCCGGATGGTCATTCAACACCGGTTTCAATACTATCAGATGCTTATCGTTGCCTCTGGGGAGGAAGGGCTGCCAATAGTCTAGATTATGTATCCTGAAGATACAAACTGCAACCTCTAATGGTCAAAGTACCGAGCGATTGGTGGATTTTCCTGTTCTGAAAGTCGTCACGGGTCAAAGAAAAATGGCTATGAAACGAAGAACTGCAATGTTATTCCTGGGGATCCTGGCCGCTCTGGCTTTGAGGTGGGGGTCGGCTCCCGGCTTGGCACAATCTCAGCCCATTTTGGTGGGGGCTGCGGTGAGCTTGCAACCGGCTTTAACGGAAATCGACCGGTTGTTCACCGCCCGCTATCCCGACATCAAGGTTGAGTACAACTTCGCCAATTCCGGCTCTCTCCAGCAACAGGTGGAGCAGGGGGCTCCTTTGGACGTGGTATTTTTCGCAGCCGCCTCTTTTATGGACGCCCTTGCCCAGCAAAACCTGCTGGTGGCAGGATCCCGGCGAGATCTTCTCAGCAACCGCATGGCTTTAATTGTGCCTGCCAATGCCAGAACCAAGGTTCAGGATTTTGCCGACTTGGTGGCGGAAGAGATCCGGGTTCTGTCCATTGGGGATCTGCAGGCCATGCCCGCCGGACGCTATGCCCAGGAAATTCTCACCCAAGCAGGGGTGTTTGAGACGCTGCGGCCCAAGATGGTGTTTGCCAGCACGGTGCGGGAAATCTTGACGGCGGTAGAACAGGGCAATGCTGACGCCGGGATCCTGTTTACCTCGGATGCTCAGCTTTCAAATCGGGTGCGAGTAGTGGCTACGGCGGATCCCATTACGCCAATTATCTACCCGGTGGCCTTGGTGCGCGATACTCCCGCCGGACGGTCTTACTTGGAGTTTTTGACCTCAGGGGAAGCGGCAGAGGTGTTTGTGAAGTACGGCTTTATCCGCCTGTGAGGGATCCCTCTGCAATGGCGCGGATGAGTTACTCCAAATGAGCGACTACGACCTATCCCCGCTTTGGATCTCCCTACGGGTTGCCGGCTTGGCCACGGGCATCACCTTTGGGGTGGGGACGCTGGCGGCTTACGGGATGTTGCACTACCGAGGTCGCTGGCGCTCTCTCATCGAGGCCCTCTTGTTGGCGCCGCTGGTGTTGCCGCCCACCATGGTGGGGTTCCTATTGTTGCTGCTATTTGGTCGGCGAACCCTTCTGGGACAACTTTTGGCCTCGCTGAACCTATCGGTCATCTTCACCTGGTATGCCGGGGTGATCACGGCAGTGGTGGTGGCCCTGCCCCTGATGTACCGCACGGCCTTGGGAGCTTTCCAGCAGATCGACCCGACGCTGGTGGCGGCAGCCCGCACCCTGGGAGCAAGTAGGGCCAAGATTTTTACGCAGGTGCTGATCCCTTTGGCCTTACCAGGGATCCTAGCGGGGATTACCCTCAGTTTTGCCCGCGCTCTGGGGGAGTTCGGCGCCACCTTGATGCTGGCAGGCAACATCCCAGGCCGCACGCAAACCCTGTCCATGGCCATCTTCTTTGCCGTTCAGGCGGGGGACATGCGGGGGGCGGCCATCAGCTCGGCCCTGGTCTTGGGGTTGTCCTTGGGGGTGATGACGGCAGTTAACCTTTGGTTTCAGCGACGGCCCTGGCAGCGACCTCCCTCTCGTCCTCTACAGGTTCTCACCAGAAGGGATCTGGATTTCTCAACTCCGGCCCCCCGCCTCTGGGTAGACATTGACAAGAAGCTGCCCCAATTTGAGCTGCAGGCGCAACTGAGCTGCGACGGGCGACCCCTGGGCTTGCTGGGGGCCTCTGGATCCGGCAAAAGCCTACTTTTGCGCTGCATTGCCGGGATCGAAACCCCGGATGGTGGGCGCATTTTGCTCAACGAGCGGGCCCTGTTCGACGCCGAACAGGGGATCCGGCTGCCCCCCGCTCAGCGACGGGTAGGGGTGATCTTCCAAAACTACGCTCTGTTTCCCCATCTCACCGTCGCCCAGAACATCGCTTTTGGGATCCCTGCGGGCTTGAGCGAAGCGGAAAAACAGGAGCGGATCCAGGCCCAGCTGCGGTTGGTCAAGCTGAAAGGCTGGGAAAACCGCTATCCCACGGAGCTCTCCGGAGGACAGCAGCAGCGGGTGGCCCTGGCGCGAGCCTTGGCTTCTGAGCCGGAGATCTTGCTGCTGGATGAGCCTTTTTCTGCTTTGGATGCCCACCTGCGCAGCCAACTGGAGCAGGAGATGGGGGAGATCCTAGCCGACTACAAGGGAGTCACGCTTTTGGTAACCCACAACATTGAGGAAGCCTTCCGCCTCTGCGGGGATCTGGCTGTAATGGAGCAGGGGCGAATCATTGCCCAGGGGGACAAGCGTCAGCTATTTGAGGCTCCCCCCTGCCTTAGTGTGGCGCAACTGACGGGTTGCAAAAACATCTCGCGGGCCAAGCTCCTGGGCCCTCAACGGGTGCTGGCCTTGGATTGGGGCTGTGAGCTGCAGGTACAGGGATCCCCAGCGGGAGAATACATCGCCATCCGCGCCCACCACCTCACCTTCAGGCCCGACGGGAAGCTGCCCAACACGTTTCCGGCTTGGCTGGTGAAGTGGAGCGAGACCCCCCACCGACTGACTCTCTTCTTTAGGCTGGGCGGTCCTCCTGCCCACCGCCAGGACTACCACCTGCAAGCTGAGGTGTGGCGGGAGCGCTGGCGCGAGGTGGAGACTTGGGGATCCCCCTGGTGGCTGCAGTTGGATCCCCGGCATCTGATGGTGTTTTGAGTCTGGAGCCCAGGAGTCAGGTGGGCTCGCCCAAGCGGTAGCCCCGCGGGGTAATCAGCCGCTCCCCATGGCGAAAGGTCTGGGAGTTGCCGATAAGAACCAGGGTGAGCATGTCCACCTGCTCTGGATCCAGCTCCCCTAGGGTGGTGAGGTGGAGGGTTTCGCCGGGGCGGTAGAGGTTGCGGGCCAAAGCCACGGGGGTATGGGCGGGTCGGGCCTGCAAAAAGATCTGCAGAGCCTTGAGGAAGGGATCCACCCGCTGCCGGGAGCGGGGGTTGTAAAGGGCCACCACAAAATCGGCAGCTGCAGCCGCCTGCAGGCGTTTTTCGATCACCGGCCAAGGGGTAAGCAAATCCGAGAGGGAAATGGCGCAGAAGTCGTGCATCAGCGGAGCCCCCAGCCGGGCAGCAGCCGCCTGGAAGGCAGAGATCCCCGGCAGCACCTCCAGAGAAGGGCGGATCCCATCCCAGCCAGAGCGGACCAAGCACTCCAGCACCAAGCCCGCCATGCCGTAAATGCCGGCATCCCCCGAAGAAATCACCGCCACCTTCAGCCCCTGCTGCGCCCAAGCAATCGCCCGTTCGGCTCGCTGCAGCTCTTGGGTAATGGGAGAGGCCTCCCGGATTTGGCCGGGGTGCAAAAGGGGATCCACCAGATCCAGATAAAGCTGGTAGCCAACAACCACATCGGCCTGAGTTAAAGCCATACGAGCAGCCAAAGTCAATTGACCCAGATCCCCAGGACCAGTGCCGATGAGCCAGAGGTGGCCGCTGCGAGGGGAATACTCCTGCGCCGCGCGGGCAATGGCCAGGGTGCAGGCCCCTTCGGTTTCTGACGTGAAGACCTGCTTGGGGCAGAGAAGAGTTGCCTTCCCCTCCGCAACGCAAGAGGGCCTCTCAAAAGCTCGGTCACCTCTTCCCCAGATCTGAGCCGCCAAAAGAGCAGCCGCCTCGGCTACGGAGGGGGTGCCCACCGCCTGCCGCACCGCCTCCGAAGGGTGGGGAACCGGGATCCCAGCCAAAGCCTCTGCCGGGAAAAACTCAATGGGCCAGCCGTGGGCCTGAGCCAGCTCCAAAAGACCCGGCTCGTCTTGCTTGAGCTCTAGGGTGGCCAGGCCGGCAATGGCCTCGAACGCCAGCCCCTGGGCCTGCAGCAGGCGGCGCAGGGATCCCTCTAGCCAAGCGCGGGTGGTGCCCCGCTCGCAGCCCACCCCCACCCACAGCACCCGCGGATGCCAGTGCACTGTCGGGATCCCCGTGGCAGGGGAGAGGTATTCCCCAATCCAGATCTGGGCAACGGGATGGGGAGGAGAGGAGGCCACTGGGGGATGATCTGCCGGCCAAGCTTGTCGCCAAAGCCGCGTGCCGCAGGTCTGGTGAACGGCCACCGGCTCTCCCCGCGTCAAGGCGGCTGCCACCCCGTTCCAATCTCCAGCGCCCCGCCGCCAGCCGTAGGGATCCCCCAGCAAATCCAAAGGCGGGATCCCCAGCCCCTCGGAAGCAGAGGTGAGAACCGGCTGGGCTCCCAAGGTAGCGGCCACCTGCCGCGCCAGGGCATCGGCCCCCCCCACATGTCCCCCGCACAGGCTAATAGCCCAGCGACCGGCTTCGTCCACCACCACCACCGCTGGATCCCGCTGCTTGTCCTGCAAGAGGGGGGCAATGAGCCGCACCACCGACCCTGCGGCCAAGATGAAGAGACAGCCCTGCACCTGGGGCCAGGTTTGGGCAACGGCTTCTGCTAGGGAGCCTGGCGCTGTGGGATCCTTGGGATCCCCGTAGGCTTGCCAGGGGGAGGGCAGCCCCTGCGGGTCAGCTTTGCTCCAGCAGATGACCTCCTTGCCTAGGAGGGGGATCAGGGAGTCGGCCAACCGGCGGGCGCGCGGGCTGGGGGCAAACAGAGCAAGCTTCATCGAGCGTGGGCCAAGGCCAGGATTCTCCCCGGATCCTATACTGGACATAGAGCCACCCGCGAAGGGACAAGTGCCGATGGTCATCCCACCTGGACTGATGCTGCCCCTAATCCCCCTGGAGGTTTTGCTCTCCACGAAGGGGCTGATGTTTTTGCTGCTATCGGCCTATGGGGGGGCCATGTGGACATTCTTAAGCGGCGCTCCCCGCGTCCACACCATCATCGTGCCGGACTTGGAGCAGGCCAGAGGGTTTTACGAGAAGGTGTTGAAACTGCCGGAAG
>NZ_AUMZ01000001.1:2925959-2934764 GCF_002760375.1 Synechococcus sp. 60AY4M2 | reverse complement strand
AACCGTGCCAACCTGGGGATGGAAGTGATGCACGAGCGGAATGCGCACAACTTCCCGCTGGACCTGGCGGCGGTGGAAGTGGCGCCGGCCATCCGCGGCTAATCCACTCCTGACCTAGTCGATCAGTCCTTCTTGAATCCCCTGGCAGACGCTGGGGGGTTTTTTCTTCTACCGCCCTCTCCGATCCAGGTGGGAGACCAAAATGGCAAACGGTTTCACCAGGATCTTTCCCCCAGTCAGTTAGAGTAGGGCTATCGCATCTGCGAGTAAAGGATATGGCGATCATTTCTTCTCGGGCTGCGGGGGCTGAGGATCCCGGGCAGGGGCAGCAAAAGAGTTCTGCTCGCAGAAGAGAGTCGAAATTGGCTTTTGCTAGGGCGGAAGGGCTACTGCAACCGCAGGCTCACCCCAGCGAAGCTCAAGAAGAATCCCTGCGCCCGCGCACCCTGGCAGAGTACATTGGCCAGACAGAGCTGAAGGAAGTGCTCTCCATCGCTATTGCAGCGGCCCGCGCCCGCGGGGAGCCTTTGGATCACCTGCTGTTCTACGGCCCGCCTGGCTTGGGCAAAACCACGGTGGCCGCGGTGCTGGCGGCGGAGATGGGATCCCGCTTCTACATGACCACGGCCCCGGCGCTGGAGAGCCCCCGTGACATTGCCGGCTACTTGGTGCGCCTGAAGCAGGGGGACGTGCTGTTTATCGACGAGATCCACCGCCTGCCCAAGGTAACCGAAGAGCTGCTCTATCCAGCAATGGAGGATTTTCGCCTCGACATCACTGTTGGCAAGGGACGCTCGGCCCGCATCACCTCCATACCCCTGGAGCGCTTTACCCTCATCGGGGCCACTACCCGCATTGGCGCTCTGACTTCGCCGCTGCGGGATCGCTTTGGCCAGGTGCAGCGGCTGCGCTTCTATGAGCCCCACGAACTGGCGGAAATTGTGTTGCGCAGCGCTCGCCTCTTGAACACCTCCATTGACCGAGCGGGAGCCGAGGAGATTGCCCGCCGATCCCGAGGCACACCGCGCATTGCCAACCGCCTCCTGAAGCGAGTGCGCGATTATGCCCAGGTGCGGGGGGATGGCCACATCAGCCGTGAGGTGGCAGCCGCTGCCCTGGAGCTGTTTCAGGTGGATCCCATGGGTTTGGACTGGACGGATCGCAAGCTGCTGACGGTACTGGTGGAGCAGTTTGGGGGAGGGCCCGTGGGCTTGGAGACCATGGCCGCAGTGACAGGTGAAGATCCCCAGACAATTGAGGAGGTGTACGAGCCCTACCTGCTGCAGATTGGCTACCTGCAGCGCACGCCAAGGGGTCGGGTGGTTACCCCCGCTGCCCTGCAGCACTTAGGCTACACAGCCCAGTCCCCTCTGCCTGTGTGGAGCTAATGGTTTTCCTCTCCCACCAGGGGAGAGGGGGGTTGAGCTAGCTGCGATCGTTGCTGCCAACAGGTCTGAAACTGGGCACCACGAGCTCCTTGTTTTGCTTGGTGAGGCGGCCATACAGCTCTTGGGTGTTGGGGAAGTTGGCCGCCGGCAAGGTGGGGAAGCGGCGGTAGGGCACCGTGTCCTCGCCGAAGAGATCCCGATACTCCTGGGTGTTGAGCAGGGCGCGCACGAAGGCCTTCAACCCCTGGGTGGCCAAGATCTGGTTGTACTTGCGGATCTCCTGCTGGTTTAGGGGTGCGCGGCCCAGGAAGTGCTTGGTGCCCAGCTCGATCACCTTGGTATTGGGATAGGGAGCGTAGAACTCGGAGCGGTACAGTTCCGAGCACCCCAGCGCCTCGACGAACTCCTTGACGGTGATCTCGCCATTGCGCAGCTTGGACTCGGCAGAGCTGAGCTCGGCGCTGATGTTGTAGATGTCCATGTCGCGCTCGAAGATCTGCCGGTAGGCGGCGCGGATGAGGTTGTTGACTTCGGCTTTGTTGGCCAGGCTGGTGAGCTTGAAGATGGGTATCTCTTGGCGTACCTTGGGCACCCCCTGCTGGACTCGCCGCTGGATCTCCAGCTCGCCGGAGGGCTTGTCCTGGGGCTGGCCCAGCTTGACAAAGAGGGGGATATCGTCGTCGGTGCGGATGGGCCTGGTGACCACGGCCATGTCGCTGGATCCGGGGCGCATGCGCCGCCGCGCTAGACCGGCAGGGGTGAGGTAGCGCTCGTAGGGCACGACGTCTTCCCCGAAGACCTGCTGGTACTCCTCGCTGTCGAGGATGGCGTCCACGACGGCGTAGAAGCCTTTCTTGGAGGCGATGTCAAATAGGCGGTTCATCTCCTGGCGGCCGTAGGTGGGTCGGCCCAGCAGCTTGCGGTGGATGAACTCGATGGCTTTGCAGACATAGAGGCTGGACCAGTACTTGTTGCGGAAGAGATCCGACTTGGCCAGTTGGCGAATAAACTCTTTGACAGGAATTTCCCCCGACTCCAGCTTGATCTCCCAGCGGGTTAGCCGTTGGCCTTCGTAGGGCATGTAGCCGTACACCTGCTGGTAGCAGGCGCGGATCACCGCTTGGGTCGAGACTTCGCTGCCAACAATCCCGGCCCGCACCCCTAGCCGCCGGCTGCGATCGCCGGGGGTTTGGGTGAGCTTGAAGACTTTGGGGCCAAGGCTGGCGGGATCCCCTGCTGCTTTGGGATTGGTGCGGTCGTTGGTGAGGGCAAAGCCGCGCCGGATAAGGATGCGCTTGACATCCTTGTTGAAGGGGGCGGGGCTGGCGTTGAGGGAGCGGGTTTCTTTGGGGAAGATGGCGCCAAATTGGATCTCCAGCGGGTCGTTGCCGGCGCCGTAGGCGTGCTGATCCGGCAGAGGCCGGTTGTAGCGGGCAAAGAGGGTAATGAACTGGGGCACCTTGCGGCGCGGGGCAGCGTAGGTGTAGAGGTCGAACTTGGCTCCCCAGTTGGCGCTGGTTTGGGCTTCTATCCCCAGCTTGCGCAGGTAGGGCACCGTCTCCTCGCCGAAGTAGTCCCCGTACTCGCGGCTGTCCACCAGGGCGTCCACCAGGCCGGCCAGGCCCTTGCTGGAGACGATGGCAAAGTAGGTCTGCACCTCTTCACGGGTCTCTGGTGCCCGTCCCAGGAAGTGGCGGAAGGCCAGCTCCACAACGCGGCTGTTGATGTAGGGCTCGTAGAACTGCTTGCGGTAGAGTTCGGATTTGCCCAGGCGGCGGATAAACTCCTTCATGGAGATCTCGCCGTTTTTGACCTTCGACTCCAGGTCGGCCAGCTTAAGGCCATAGGCACGGCGGATATCCCGCTCGAACACCTGCCGGTAGGCGGCTTTGATGACCTCTTCTTTCTCAGCATTGGAAAGCCCCGGCTTCATGGCAAAGACGGGAACCTTTTCTGCGGCCAAGTTGTAAACCTGGGGTAGCTGTAGCCCTTGCAAGGGCAGGCCATCGGCGGTGCTGGCGTTGCGCTGCCGCAGCTTGTCGGAGGGAGCAGGGGCAATGAACTCGCTCAAGAGCACGTCGAAATACTGGTTGATGATGGCCACCGCCTCGCCATCTTTGCGGAAGTAGCTGGCTGAGGCCCGCTTCATCTCTTGGATGGCGACAATGGTGGCCTCGGCAGAGCAGGCGTTTTCGATGATCTCCCGCAGGCCACGGGTGTTAACCACAAGGATATTGGGATCCCCGGCCACCAGGGCGTAGGTGACATAGCGCAGGAACCAGCTTAGATCCCGCAGGGACTTGCGCATGTTGGCAGCTCCGTAGCGGGAGATGTTGATGGGGCGGAAGTTGGGCGGGATCTCCACGCCGCTGGCGCTGAAGAGATTGCGGATGGCCTCGAGGAAGCCACCCGTGGACTCCACATAGAAGGCGGTGCCCAGCTTAAAGGCTTCTTTCTCGTCTTGAGTGACTTCTGGCCGCTCCAGGTAGGCCATGGGGGAGCCGCCGGTGAAGATGCGGTTGGCAGCCCGGCTGACAATGATTTCGGAGTTGGCGGCGATGACCTCGGCAATCTGCAGCCGCTTCAGACCGCTGGAGAAAAAGTCGTCAAGGCGATCCAGCTCGGTGCGCGAGAGGTAGCGATCCTGCTGTTCTGCCTGGGAGATGGTGGAGAGGGGCACGGTTTGGTAAAGACGGGGGCTGGAGACGACTGCGCCGCCAGATGCGTTGATACCCATCGCTCTCTTAAACTCCGTTTATCGAAAAACTGCCGACAAGGCTCAGGGAGGATGCCCCGGGAAAGGGGCTGACCCATGGACTTAGCTAAACCGGCCCCCATCCCTCTCAGAGTTGGGGAGGAATGGACGCCGCGTCCCTGAGGGGGAAGCCAAGCCTAGAATACTAGGGGGATGCGACCAGAGGGGGGAGGTTGTTGCAGTTTGTAACACTCATTCTCAGTTGCCTTCTCGTCAAAAACCATGGCCTCTGACCCTTCTTTGCACCTTCCCGACTCTCTGCGGGCAGACTGGGAACAGGGATGCTACGGCTCTGTTGCTCAAAGTTTGCAGCGGCAGCTTGAGCAGGGATCCCAAGAGCCCCTGCTGTATTGGTGGCTGGGATCTGCCTACCTACTCCTGGGGCGGGAGCTAGAGGCGCAGCTCACTTGGCAGGAGGGTCTGGCCCTCCTAGGGGCCGAAGCTGAGGCTACCCGCTGCTGGGCAGAGGGACTGCTGGAGCTGGCAGAGGGGCTGTGGGAAAGGGGGCAGTGGCCGCAGGCGGCAGCCTTGTATCGGCAACTGGTGGAGGGCTCCCTTCCCGCCGACCTAGAACCTGTGCAGGCGCTGGCCGCCCATCGCCTTGGCCGAGTCCAGGAGCGCAGCCGACTGTGGCTAGAAGCAGCAGAGTGGTTTGAAGAGGCCTGCCGCTGGGATCCAACAGCCGCGGAAAGCTTTTGGCGCTGGGGTCTGGCCCTGCTCAAGTTGGGCCGGCTGCGCGAGGCGCTCTCCCCTCTCCAAGAAGCGGCCAGGCTAAGGCCGGACTGGGGGGATCCCTGGGTGCAGATGGGCCTGGCTTGGCTGGATCTGGGGGAGCTGGAGCAGGCGGTGGCCTGCTTTCAGGAGGCAGCGGCGCGGGGCACCCAGACAGCAGAGCTCTACAGCTACTGGGTAGAGGCTCAGGTGCGGCGGAATGACCCGCAGGGGGCTTGGGAGAAGTTCCGGCAGGCGCTGGCGGCGGAGCGGGAGTGGCTACAGGCCTGGTGTGAGGGCAGCGGCAGAGACAGTCGGCTGCGGCTGGAGCTGGAGCAAGCCCTCCAGGGATCCCCGGGCAAGTTTTGGCAAGAGCGGTATCGCCTCTGGCAGCAGCGCTGGCTCCCTGCGCAGGCAACCCTTCCTTCCCCAGCCTGCCAGAGCCCACCGCCCAGTGCTGGCAACCCCCTGCCAGTGCCCAGCCAGGGCTACCTCACCACCCGGCAGTGGCACCAGGCCACGGGCGAGGGCAGCTACCAGGTGTTGGATCCAGAAGGGGTTCTCTACCGGCAAGCCCCGCCGACGGCTGACCCTGCCATTGGGCAAAAGCTGCGCTCACAGCGGATCCCGCTGGCCGAGACCTTTGTGGTCCAGATCCCGCAGGGATCCGTGCACGTGGGCCACTATCCCCGCCACCTCTACGCCAGCTTTGCCAGCGCCGTGCTTACCCGTAGGAGGGAGTTGCTGGCCGATGTCTCCCCCGGCTTGCCACCGCCGGAGTTTCTCGACTGGGACTGGAAGTCGGAGCACCTGGAACACCACCCCATTTGGGACTTGCCTCACCTGCCGCCGCCAATTCCGCTGGAGGGCTCTGCTGCCCTCTTGCCCCTGGGGGCAGTCAACTACTTCCATTGGATGGTGGACATCCTGCCCGCCCTCGAGCTCCTACGCCGCGCCGGCTTCCTCGAAAAGGACATTCCCATCTTGATCCACGGCTACCAGGGCAAGCCCTTCCAAGTGCAGAGCTTAGCTGCCCTGGGGATCCCCACAGAACGCCTTCTAAGCTTCGAGCAGGTGGGGGGATCCCATCTGCAAGCGCAGAACCTCATTGTGCCCTCGCTGGCTGGGCCGGTGGGGTGTCTAACCCCCAGGGGCTGGAAGGTGCTGCAGCAACTGGTTCCTCTGGGGCAGGCGGCGGATCCCTTGTTGCCGCGGCGGGTTTACATTAGCCGTCGTGCTGCTCGCTGGCGGCGGGTCATCAACGAGACGGAGGTTCTGGAGGCCCTGCGCCCCTGGGGCTTTGTGCCTGTGCAACTGGAAGTCCTTTCCCTCGCCGAACAGATAGCCTTGATGCAAAAAGCAGAGGCAGTCATGGGGATCCACGGGGCGGGCCTGACCAACCTTGCCTTTTGTCAACCTGGCACGGTTGCCATCGAGATCTTCCCTAGCAATGCCGTGCTCCCCTACTTCTGGAGCCTTGCCCAGGTGGTGGGGCTAAACTACTTTCCCCTAGTGGCCCCAACCTGCGACCCCGCCCTGGTGGCCCTGCTGGCTAGCCCAGAGCTGGATCGGGAGGATGCCTGGGTGCCGGTTCCGGCTCTACTTGCCTTGCTAGAGCAAACAGGGCTGCAGTAATGGGATCGGAGGGACTCGAACCCTCACGTTCTTGAGGAACAACGGATTTTAAGTCCGTAGCGTCTACCATTCCGCCACGATCCCTGAAGTAGCCGTACTACTCTACCAAAGGGTTTGCTGTGGGGGGCTAGGAGGCTTCTATAGGGAGAGTATGGCATGCCAGCTTCTGGCAGACAGCCTGGCGCAGGAAATGAGCTAAGGCCGCCACGCAGTCTTGATCCTCAAGAAGCAGGTCGCGCCGCTCTTGGATTTGCTGAGCGATTTGCTGCCGAAATTGGGGATCCGTTCCCAGTTGTACGGCCAGCTCTTCGTAGCGCTGGAGGTCTGGGGCAATTAGAAGCTCAAGGCCCATTCTTTTGAGGATGGCGTAGGTGTGGCGGCCCCGCAGGAACCGGCCAGGGCAGGTGACCACCGGCAAACCGGCAGCAATGGCTTCCAGGGTGGTGATCCCGCCCGACCAGCCGTAGGAGTCCAGCATGATGTCCGCGCAGCGATTGAGATCCAGGTAGTCTTGGTGGTCCAAGGCGGGCAGGATTCGACAGTGGTCTTCCACCGCAAGACCATAGCTGGAAAAGATGGAGGCAAGCCGCTGCCAGAAGCGCTGACCAATGGCAGCATTGGGCAAGGCCAGGAAGACAAATTGGGCCCTGGGCACTTGCCGAGCAATAGCTGGAAAAAGGTAGTCGTATTGCGGCAGGTACTTGCCCAAATACTGGCAGGTGAGATAGACAACGGCCTCTTGAGGCAGACCAAAGTCCTCGCGGTAACGTCTCTGGGGAGGCAAAACGGGCTTTTCAAAACAGGTACCCAGGCGGGGCAGTCGAACCAAGGTTTCGCTGTAGTGGGCCTGCCCATTTTCAGGCTCCATGAGGTCGCTGGAGAGAAAGTAGTCAATGGTCGACAGTCCCGAAGTAACCGGATGAGCCCAGGTGGAGCATTGGACGGGGGCTAGCCGCAGGGACGTCAGCTGCAACATAAGGGGAGAAAGGCCAATTTCCAAGTACACCAAAACATCCAGCTGATCCTGCAAAATTTGGCGGGCAGCCTCTTCAAAGCCAGTGGGAATGTGGCGAAAGACATCGGCATGCTGACGGTATTGCTCCGTCAGGAAATCAACTCTGGGATCCAAGTGGTAGGCAAAGACCTGGAAAGGCTGCTTGGAGCTGGCCTTTAAGTACTTCACCCACCCCAAAGAAAGGCGGCTGTAGGAGCAAGCGCGCATGGAGGCCGAGACAAACCCAACGCGAATGGGATCCCCTGGCCGGGCTTGCCGGGGGAGATACTCCCAATCGGGGTAGCAGGCTTTCACAATGCGCTGCACAAACTGAGCGTATTTCTTCTGCAGCTCCAAGTCGTCGTAGCCCTGGTACTGCAGAAGGTGAGGCGTTCCCCAACTTGAGCCTAAAAAAGCAAGCCGCCGCTGCTCTGGGGTGTCTAGGGGCGTCTCCTGAATGAGGCGATCCAGGTGCTCTACAAAGCGCAAGCGAAAGCGGTGCAGCTCCTGTTCATCCTGATAGATAGCCGGCAGATAGAGGTGGTAAAGCCAGCGGGCTTGCACCAAGTTAGGATCCAAAGTCCATGCCTTTTCCAGGTGATCCAGAGCCGCGCTGTGTTCCCCTTGCTCGCGATGGGCTATCCCCAGATAAAAATGCACCTCAGCCCAAGGGATCCCTGCTAGTGGATCTGGATTTTCTAACAACGATCCCAGCAAGGAGATTGCCTCTTCGTGGCGGCCTAGGTTAACAAGAATCTTGCCCGCTTGAAAGGCAGAAAGGTAAGCCTTGGGATTGAGGCTCAGGCTCTGCCGATAGCAAGATAGAGCCTTTTCCAGTTGCCCCAAAGACTCATAGACAACGCCCAGGTTGTGATGATAAAGGGCTACGCGGGGATTGAGCTCAATGGCCTCGGCAATCAAAGCAGCCGCCCATTCCCCCTCCCCTTTGGCGTGGGCCACCGTCCCCAGCAGGTGCAGGGCATCGGGTTGCTCGGGAAACTCCGCCAGAATTTGCGAGTAAATGGCTTCCGCTGTTCGCAAGTCGCCAGCCTGCTGGGCCTGGATCCCGGCCAGCAGCTTATCCTTGGGGGCGAGATCCGACATTGAAACAAGGGAAGCTGGAGAGTTTTCCTCACTATAGGCCCTCCAGCTCCGATTAGAACCCCCCTCGCCGCCTTCCTCTCCCTAGGTCTCATGTTGCCAAAAGCACATAAAAACGGTATCAACGCTTCTGCGAGCGCCTCGCCAAAACCCGCAAAAGCCGATTTTTTCGTTGACCCGCTCGATGCCTTGCGCCACAAGGCTTTCAGGCCTCTCACCCC
>NZ_AUMZ01000001.1:2910437-2920636 GCF_002760375.1 Synechococcus sp. 60AY4M2 | reverse complement strand
GGTTCCCCCTTCGGGGGGATCCCTAGAAATTGGAAACACTCCTGCTCGTCTGCTATCATGACTCTCGTAATAATGGGAAAGTTCCCCCTTCGGGGGGATCCCTAGAAATTGGAAACGGGCTGGGAGCCGACATCACTACGCCATCGTTCAGCTTGTTCCCCCTTCGTGGGGATCCCTAGAAATTGGAAACCCCGCCTCGGGTGGAGACTTCCACCACGTAAAACGTCTGGGTTCCCCCTTTGTGGGGATCCCTAGAAATTGGAAACGACCTCCGAAACAACACATCACTGGGCAAAGCCCAGCATGAAAGTTCCCCCTTCGTGGGGATCCCTAGAAATTGGAAACAACCGCCAGGTGCTCCCAAACTTCACGCGCCTGTGCAGCAGCCACAATCGGGCAGTGCTGTACGCGCTAGAAGACTTCGGGCTCAAGTATGACGCCGTCCAGGCCCACAACCATATCGAAAGCAGCATCAAAGCTTAGGCGGAGGATTGGGCCTCCCAGCGGTCAAAGATCTGCAGCAGCAACTGCACCCCATCGGTCAAGGCAGCCGGACCGGGCTGCAGAATCACCTCTGACGGCAGCTCGTAGACGTGTCCGCTCCAGACCGCCGGGATAGTCTCCCACCCAGGGCGGCTGTGAAGCCGCTCAGGCTTGAACCTCTTGCCACACCAGGACACCAGGATGATGTCTGGAGCGCGCCGCACGACCTCTGCCGGTTCAGCTATAATCCGGCGCCGTGCATCGGGATAGGCACTGAATTCGGAAAAGATGTCTTCAGCTCCACACAAACGAATGAGTTCGCTGATCCAGCCGATGCCTGTAATCAAGGGGTTATCCCACTCCTCGAAGTAGACCCGTGGACGGCGGCGCCGTTGCTGTCCACGCTGCATAGCTCGGTGCAATCCCTCCCGCAAGGAGCGCACATATGCCCGTGCCTGAGCAGCTCGCCCTACCAGTGCCCCAAGGCGCAGGATCATGGAGAGGATCCCCTCAACCGTGCGCTGGTTGAAGCAGACAACCTCCACCCCCTGGCGAATGAGCTCAGCGCAAATGTTTGCCTGCAGATCCGACCATGCAAGCACAACATCGGGCTGCAGCGCCAAAATCCGTTCGATGTTGGCATCCAGAAGGGTGGACACCTTCGGCTTCTTCCGCGCCTCCGGCGGACGCACCGTAAATCCAGAAATGCCGACGACGAGATCCCCAGCCCCCAAGGCGTAGAGCGTCTCTGCCGTCTCCTCCGTCAAGCACACGATGCGCTCTGGCAATCGCGGTCGCGGAACATGTCTGCCAATCATCGGGATTTCTTCGAGCGAGTCCACAAAGTGGTTTGCCAGATTCTGGCAGGCAAAGCTACTACCTACGGTCACCTTGCCGAGGCCCTGGGGGTACGCTCCGCTGCACCCAGGGTCGGTTGAGCGCTCTAGGCTGCCCGCTTCGATGCCTCACCCCGACGCTCATGCAAGAGCTCTTGCAGTGGGAAGGGGTTCAATGCAAGACGACTGCGGGGGGTTCCTAGAAATTGGAAACAGCTTTAGGAAAAGTCCGCCGCTACCCGGTGGGCGCAGGCAAACCCAGAGAAAGCGACAGCGTTGAGTCCCTGGCCGGGGAAGGTGCTATCCCCCACGCAGTAGAGGTTGGGGATGGCGGTGCGGTTGAAGGGCATGCCCAAGAGTCCCCAGGGAGTGCCGCGAGGGATGGGGCCGTAGGTGCCGTCGACGCGGCCCAAGAAGCGGCGGTGGGTGCGGGGGGTGCCCACTTCCTGCAGTTCAATGTGGGATCCCAGACCAGGCCAGAGGGCCTCCAGGCGGCGGATGAGACGCTCGGCTGCCGCTTGTTTTTGCTGCCGGTACTGCTCTGGGCTCAAGCCCTGCCAAGTCTGCATCCAACTGGGGGTAAAGGCGTGGACAATGTGGCGGCCTGGTGGGGCCAGCTCCGGATCCAAAAGGGTGGGGATGGAGACGAAGATCGTGCCCTGCTCCGCCTCCATGGCTTGCCAGTCTTCTAAAAGAATGTGGTGGCAGTAGCGCTCACCGGCCAGGGCCTCGGCCCGCACCCCCAAGTGCAGGCTCAAGAAACTGGGGGACTGTTGATAACGGCTTTGCCAGCGCCGCTCCGCTGCCGGAAAGGGTCCTGGCCAGAGGCGGCCAAAGGTATCCCAGCGGGTGGCATTGGAGATGATCTTGCGCGCAAAGAGCTTTTCCCCCGTGGAGAGCTCGACGCCCACGGCCCGGCCCCGTTCTGCCAAAATCCGCCGCACCGACGCTCGGTAGCGGATTTGCCCCCCGCAGGTCTCTAGCCCCTGGGCCAGCTTCTGGGCAATCTGCCCCACCCCTCCCTTGGGGTAGTTGACGCCGCCGTAGTGGCGGTCGCAAAACACCATGCCGGCGTTGATCATGGGCGTGCGCTCTGCCGGCACCACCGACCAGCAGTAGCACTCCATGTCCACAAAGCGCAGCAGCGCCGGATGGCGGAGGTGGCGCCGCGCCACCTGGCCCACATTGGCCGGCAAATAGCGGGCCAAAGTCAGGCAGGCGCGGGGGTTGCCGACAAAAGAGCGCCAGAGATAGCCCCACTCCTCCAAAGAGAGCAGCTCCATGGCGTTGAGGCTGTTGAAGATGGGCCAGAAGCGGTCGTAAAAACGGCGGATGCTGCCCGCTTCCTGAGGGAAATAGCTGGCTAGCTCCTGCAAAAACTGCTCGTAGTCCCGGTGCACGCGCGGGCTGAGCCCCTGGGGCAGGTGGTAGGCAATCTGCACCGGGTCGGGGATGGAGTCCAAAGACTGGCCCACGGCAGCCAAGGCGCGGGTAAGCAGGTTGGTGGTGCCCTGCCTGCCCAGGCCAAAGATCATGGAAGCCCCGACATCAAAGCGGTAGACCCCCTTGCCGTTGGGATCCGGGCGCTCAAAGTAGCCGGCGCTGCCACCAGGGATGAGGTATTTTTCCAGCACCAACACCCGGTAGCCCTTGGCCGCCAACTGGGTAGCTGCCACCAGGCCACCAATCCCAGCGCCGATGACAATGACATCCCACGTTGCCGGGGGAGAGGACTTGAGCTGGGCGGAAGCCTGAGGAAGCAGAGTTTGGGTCAAGGGATCCCTCTCGCACAACGCCAGTATCCTCAACCTACCAGAGCTTGCCAGCAAGCGGCGATCCGCCATCTCCCGGATCCCTAACTCCCCTCTCCCTAAGGGAGAGGGGCTGGGGGTGAGGGGATCCCTTGCCAGCGACTTAGATCAGCTCTTCTAGGCCGCGGCTGCCGACGTAGCGGCTGTAGGCGTAGACTAGCCCCAGGCTCAGGCCAGTAACCAGAAAGCTGAGGGCCGCTCCAAAGGGGTAGTCCAGGCTCGCGCCAAACTGCATCTGAATGACATTGCCAATCAAGAGCGTCTTGCTGCCCCCCAGCAAGTCGGGCACCACGAACATGCCCAGGGCCGGGATCCCAACCAAAATCAGCCCCGCTGCCAGCCCCGGCAGCGTCTGGGGAAAGAGCACCCATAGGAAAACCTGCCAGCCGTTGGCGTAGAGATCCCGTGCCGCCTCGGCCAGGCGCCAGTCGATGCGCTCCACGGCTGTGTAGAGGGGCAAGACCATGTAGGGCAAGAACGTGTAGATCATGCCCAGATACACCGCCAGCCAACTGGGGTAGAGAGCCGTCTGGGGCGGGATCCAGCCCAGCCAGGCCGCTAGCCGCGCCGGCCACCCCTCCGGGGCCAACACCACCATCCAGGCGTAGGTGCGGATCACCAAGTTGGTCCAGAAGGGCACCACCACCAGCGTCAGCAACAGATCCCGCTGTCGGGGCGGGTGGGCGGCGATAAAAAAGGCCAGGGGATAGGCCAGGAGCACACAGAAGAAGGTGGTAACTGCCGCCACCAGCAGGCTGCGGCCCAGGATCTGCCAGTAGATGGGCGTCCACCCTAGGGGACCGTAGCCAAGAGCGCGCAGGTAGTTGGCCAGCGTCAGGGGCAGGCCCACCTGGCCAAACTCGCCGCGGCTGAGAAAGCTACAGGCCAAGAGCAGCAGCCCCGGCAGCACCAAAAACGTGACCACCCACAGCACCCCCGGCCCGGCAAAGATCAGGCTGTGCAGCAGCTCCTGCCAGGGCGTGAGCAATTCCCCGGCGCGCACTTGGGCAGGCTTCTCCAAGCGCTTCAGCATGGGGAGTCCTCCCGCCGGGGATCCGGCCGCAGGCGCACCAAGTTTTTAGGAGGAAGATGGGCCACCAGGGCCTCCCCGATGGCAAAATCCTGGTCTTCGATGTCGGCGTTGAGGGTGAGGGCCTTGAGCTGCTGGCCGCTAGCTGTGCGCAGGAGGTACTGGTTTTCTGCCCCCGTGTAGATGAGGTTTTCCACCCGCACGGGCACTTGGTTGGGCAGCAGATCCCAGCCGCTCCGAGAAAGCCGAATCTTTTCCGGCCGAATGGCCAGCTGCACTGGCTCCAGGGTGGGTTGGATCCCGAGCACCTTGAGCTTGCCCAGGGGCGTCTCGACGCAGTCGGTGCCGCAGGCGATCCCTTCGATGAGGTTGCTGGCCCCCAAAAAGTCCGCCACAAAGGCTGTTGCCGGCCGCTCGTACACCTCGTCGATGAGGCCAACCTGCTCGATGCGCCCGGCCCGCATCACCGCCACCCGGTCGCTGGTAACCAAGGCCTCCTCTTGGTCGTGGGTCACGAAAATGAACGTCATGCCCAGGCGGCGCTGCAACTCGCACAACTGCACCTGCAGCTGCTTGCGCAACTTGGCATCCAAAGCCGAGAGCGGCTCATCCAACAGCAGCACCTCCGGCTCGTTGACCAAGGCGCGGGCTAGGGCCACCCGCTGCTGCTGCCCGCCGGAGAGCTCCTGGGGCTTGCGCTTAGCCAGATCCCCAATCTCTACCAACTCCAAAGCGGCGGCCACCCGCTTGCGCAGCGCTTCCCCTCGCACTCCCCGCATGCGCAGGCCAAAGGCGACGTTCTCTTCCACGGTCATAAAGGGAAAGAGGGCATAGCTCTGGAACACGGTGTTGACGTTGCGCTTGTGGGCAGGCAGATGGCCCACCGGCTGCCCCCGGATCACCACCTCGCCAGCGTCAGCTATCTCCAGGCCGGCGATGATGCGCAGCAGCGTGGTCTTGCCGCAGCCGGAAGGCCCCAACAGGCCAAAAAACTCGCCCCGCCGAATCTGCAAGTCAATGCCGTCGAGGGCCACAAAATCGCCAAAGCGCTTGCGGAGCCCCTTGAGCTCCACATCCCAGTCGGGATCCCTGGAAGTGCCGGCAATGACTCCTGCCACCACAGTTAGCAACCCTGCAATACTCTCTAACTCAGTATGCAGGTTTGGAGAGCGATTGGGGTCACCGAGATCCCGGCGGCTATAGCCATTCCGCCTCAGGCGTTTCCTCTAGTGGCTCCGCTTCCGGCCAAACCCAGTCCGTCAGGTTCTGGGAAGGGATCCCTGGCGGCATGAGCCCGTGGCAACGGGCGCAAAACAGGCAACTGGCACAGCGTTCGCCGTAGGGGAGGGCGGGAAAGGCCTGCGCCTCCAGTTGCCGCAGGCGGCCTAGGGTGGCTTTGAGGTGGGCCAGATCCCGCTCGTAGGCGGCGGCGCTGTAGCGCAACTGAAAAGGCTGCTGCGGGTGCTGCACATACCAAAAGGTAAGCTGCACCTGCTCCGGCTCAAAAGGGCCTGCCAGGGGCAGTTGAGCGGCCACCCCGCAGAGCAACAGCGGGTAAAGGCGCACCTGCCAGTCCTGGGCCAACTGTTCGTCGGGGGGGCGCTGCCGCTCCGTCTTCCAATCGACAATGTGCAGGGATCCCGGCGCAATCACCAGCCGATCCAGGCGAGCCATCAGCTTAAACCCCTCAATCCGTTGCCAGAGGGGCAGTTCCGCCAACACCCGCCCCTGCGGCTGGGCATGGGGACTGGCCAAGAACACCTGCCACCACTGGCGTACTGTCTCCTCCAAGGCCGACAAGCGCGGCTCCACCTGGAGCCCGCGGCTGTACGATTCCACCAGGCGGTGAAACTGGCGTCCCCGCTGCTGCTCCGCTTCGTGCTCAAAGGCATCCGCTGCCGGCCAAATCAGCCGCTCCAGGTACACGTAGCAAAACAAGCGGGGGCAGTAGTCCAACAGCGCCAGAGCCGAAGCTGAGAGGTTGACCTGCTCAAGCGTCAACCTCAGCGGGGAAAAAGCAGCAGGGATCCCAGGCATGGACCAAGAAGAGGAGTTCATGGCCATTCTAGTGCCGCTAGGACTGGAGAATGGCTTCTAGAGCCGCGCGCGGATCTAGACAAGATAAAATTAAGCTCAGGCTCGTGCTAGAGGTCTTGGTTTTTTGCCGCTAGTGTCTGAGCGTCTGCAAACTGTTTCGAGAGCGAGGAAAAGGTCGTGGAGCTAGCTGAGATCGAGGAGTTAATGAGCAAAGCGGTGCAGGCCACCCAGCGTTCCTTCAACACGGTGCGCACCGGGCGGGCTAACGCCAGCCTGCTGGATCGCGTTCAGGTGGAGTACTACGGCGTTCCCACTCCCCTGAAGGCGCTAGCCAGCATCACCACTCCAGATGCCAGCACTCTCTTGATCCAGCCTTTTGATCCCTCGACCCTGGCAGCAATTGAGCGGGCCATCGTCGCCTCCGACCTGGGCCTAACCCCCAGCAACGATGGCAAGGTGGTGCGCCTCAATATCCCTCCTCTAACCGAAGAGCGGCGCAAGGAGCTGAGCAAACAGGTGGCCAAGCTGGCCGAAGAGGGCCGGGTTTCCATTCGCAACATCCGCCGCGACGCCATCGACTCGGTGCGCAAGCGGGAGAAAAACGGCGAGATCTCCGAAGACGAGTCCAAAAGCTTGCAAGAAGAAATCCAGAAATTGACCGACCGCTATATCAAGAAGATCGACGATCTGCTGGCGGAGAAAGAAAAAGAACTGACCACGCTTTAGGGCTTTGTCCTTGAGCACGCCCGCCAACTGTTTTTGGCCCGCTGCAGCCAAGCAGCAGCTCCCTCCCCGGGGCTGGGATCCCGGCCTAGGCCAGCATGGACCTCATCTTGTGTCATCAGTCAGCAGATTTCGACACCCTAGGGGCGGCAGTGGGGGCAGCCCGACTCTACCCTAGCGCCCGCATTGCCTTGACTGGCGGATCCCTGCCGGGAGTGCAGGAGTTCTTGGCCCTCTACCGGGACGAGTTTCCCCTCATCGAGCTGCGTTCGGTGGATCCCCGCCAGGTCCAGCGCTGGATCCTGGTGGATTGTTACGACCCGGATCGCCTCGGTAAGGCTGCTGCCTGGCTGAGCGTTCCTGGGGCGAAGATCGAGATTTTCGACCACCACCTGCCGGCCACCCCGCTGGAAGAGCTGTGGCCGCAGCAGCAGGTCAGCGCTCACATTGAGGCGGTGGGCTCCACCTGTACCCTCCTGGTGGAGCGGCTGCAGGCGGCCGGGATCCGCCTCAGCCCTTTCGAGCGGCTGGCGCTGGCGTTGGGCCTCCACATGGACACGGGATCCCTGACCTTCCCGGAGACCACCGCCCGCGATGCCGCCGCCCTCACCTGGCTGATGCGTCAGGGAGTCAACCTGGTGGTGCTGCGGCGCTTTTTGGGCGATGGCCTCACCCCCCCGATGCAGGAACTGCTCAGCCAGGGACTGGCCCAGATGCAGGTGGAGGCGGTGGGGGAGTACCGCTTGGGAACGTGGCTGCTGGAGCTGCCGGAGTTTGTGCCTGGCCTGGCCGGCCTGGTGATGCGGCTGATGGAGCTGACGGGGGTGGACGTGCTGCTCTTGGTGGCACGGCAGGGGGAGCGGCTCAGCCTGATCGGGCGGGCGCGGCAGGAGTTTGCCCAACTGGGCCAGGTGATGGCCCGCTACGGCGGCGGCGGCCACGACTGTGCGGCAGCCGCTACCCTAAAAGCTTCTCCAGACCAGCCCCTGCCCGATCCCGCCCAGGTGCTGAGCGACCTCAGCCAGGCGGTTAAAGAGCGGATCCCGCCGCCTGTGACGGCCAAGGATTTGATGTCCTCGCCGGTGCGCACCATCCGACCGGAGGTTACTATCCAGGAGGCGCAGCGGGTGCTGCTGCGCTATGGCCACTCCGGCCTGGTGGTGGTGGATGGCCAGGGCCGCCTGGTGGGAGTGATCTCGCGGCGAGATATCGACATTGCCCTGCACCACGGCTTTGGCCATGCCCCCGTCAAGGGCTACATGACTACCGACGTCAAGACCCTCTCCCCCGACACGCCCCTGGCGGAGATCCAGCGGCTGATGGTGCAGTGGGACATTGGCCGTCTGCCAGTGCTCCAGGATGGCCAGTTGGTGGGGATCGTTACCCGCACCGATGTGTTGCGACACCTGCACCAGCTGCCGGCCCTCTCACCCCAGTTGGCTTCTCCTGCTCTCTCTTGTCCTTTGGATCTCACCTTTGCCGCTCTCTCGCCGCAGCACCGCCGGCTGCTAGAGGAAGCTGCCCGAATTGCCGATGAAAAGGGTCTGCGGCTGTATCTGGTGGGGGGGGCGGTGCGGGATCTGCTGCTGCACCGGTGGGGACGGCAGCCCTCCTCTTGCCTGGAACGGCTGGATTTGGATTTGGTGGTGGATGGGCCTTACCCCTCGACCCCCCAAGGGACGGATCCGCCGGGCTGGGGGTTGATCCTGGGAAAAGCCCTCAAGCAGCACTTCCCGGAGGCACGCCTGGAGATCCACGGCAAGTTCCAGACGGCAGCCCTGATCTGGCCAGGGGGCTTTTGTGTGGATATTGCCAGCGCCCGCACCGAGTTTTACCCCTACCCGGCCTCGCCCCCTGAAGTGGCCATGGGATCCATCCATCAGGATCTCTACCGGCGGGATTTTTCCATCAATGCGCTGGCTTTGCGCCTCAACGGCCCCCAGCGGGGTCAGTTGCTGGACTTTTTCGGCGGGCAAGCGGATCTGCAAAAGGGGATCATCCGCGCCCTCCACCCCAACAGCTTCATCGAGGATCCCACCCGCATCTACCGGGCAGTGCGCTTTGCCGTGCACCTGGGCTTTGCCCTGGATCCGACCACCGAAGAATGGATTCGCACGGCTGTAGCCAGCGGCCTCCACGATGCCGTTGGCGGGGAGCGCCTCAAGCAGGAGCTGGCCTACATCCTCCGCTCCCGCGACTGGCCCTTGGCTTTTGAGCGGCTGGCGGCATGGGGAGCCCTGCGCTGCATTCACCCCGCTTTGACCTGGGATCCCTCCCTGTACCGGCGGCTGCAGCGGGTGGGCCGCTGGGCCTATCACTTCCGCCGCCGCTACCCCGAGCTGGGATCCCAGGAGATCTGGCAACTGCGCCTGGAAGCCTTGCTCTTGCCCCTGCCCCAGGCACCCCAGGTAGCCAGCCAGCTCCACCTCACCCAAGCGGGCATCGAACGCCTCAGCCATTTCTCCCACTACCAAGCCCTCTTGGCCCAACTGGAGACCGGATCCCTGTCTCCGGCTCAGGTAGTACGGCTGCTGCAGGGGCTGCGCATCCCGGCGGTGATCCTGTTGGCAGGGCTGGCCGCCAAGCCAGCGCGGCGGCTGCTCTGGCGCTACTTGCAGGAGTGGCATTGGGTGAAGCCACCCCTCAACGGGCACGATTTGCGTTGCCTGGGCTACAAGCCGGGCCCTCTTTTTCAGGAGATCTTGGAGCGCCTGCGCTGCCTCACCCTCAACGGCGAGCTTACCACTCGCGCTGAGGCAGAAGCCTGGCTGCGGAAACACTTCCCCTTGCTGCAATCTCAGCCAAAGTAGCCAAAAGAGTAGAGGGGTTGCCCATTTCTGGTAGGACGATCCCATTGCCAGATCGCTAGCCTGAGAGAAGGTTGTCTTGGAGGGATCCAATGCGGGTATTGAAACCTCGCTCTGCTGTCGAGGCAATCCCGTCGGTGGGCCCCATCCCCCCCCAGCGGCGGAGTTGCCGCGTGGCCAAGCCGGTTGCCTTTGCTCTGCTGGCCATCCTTGCCGCCGGGATGGGATCCCCTGCCCAGGCCCAAGACCTGGTTCGGCTGCTGATCCACGGCCTGCAATGGCTGCAGGTGAGCCAGTTAAACGACGCCCAAGAGGTGAGCTTGGGCCGCCAGATCGACCAGCAACTGAAAGCCCGCGGACAGATTCGCGTCAGTTCAAATTTCTATTGGGTGGAGCGGGTGAACCGCATCGGCCAGCGGGTGGCCGCCCACAGCGAACGCCCTAACTTGCCCTATACCTTTCAGGTGGTGGA
>NZ_AUMZ01000001.1:2875453-2909987 GCF_002760375.1 Synechococcus sp. 60AY4M2 | reverse complement strand
GCCCTGCTGCCTATGGCTCCGGCGGCCCCACTTGGCCTTCGCAATCTCTCCCCCAAACTCAGCGCACCGAAGTTGAGATTCTGCCGGTGCTGCCGGTTTTGCCCTGAGTAGGCCGCTGGGATCCGTTTTCCCCGTAGGGTGGAGGTTCGCATCTGGGGGGAACGCTTCGCACCGCTGGCGCGAGCAGTAGGCGAGGGTAGCCTTGTAAGCTGAGAAAGGGTTTCCTACCTGCCCCGCTGCGCGGTTCACTTGCAGTGGGCCGTAGGACTGGGCAAGCCAGGAGGCATGGGAAGAACATCAAGCAACAGAACGTGCCACACAAAAGGATAGCTTGGTAGCCCCGCACTTGAGTGCAGGGCGGAAAAGCTCGCTAGCCACTTTAGTCGCTTACCCATGATGGGGGTCGTTGATATAGTTTCATAGCTCAAACAACCTCTTCCTGACTTCTCCTACCAAGACCTTTTTCCTTCTCTTTGGCCAAAAAATAAGATAAACAACCGCTAGCCCCACACCATGGTTGTAGTGATTGTACCGTTGACTTTCCTCTCGCACTATCGCTTGCCCATGTTAGACTGCGGTTGTCATGCCGCTTGCCAACAATGATGGAGTACGGCTGTCAGCAGGTTCGAGTCAGGAACAGAGAGCTAGTCCCCCTATTAGAGTACTTGTGTCAACATTCTAATAAAGTGTACAACTGTGCCCTGTACTATGCGAGACAAGTCTATTTCAAAACGAAGCGATGGGCAAGCTATGGTGAGCTTTGTGCTGAGATGGCGAGAACCCAAAACAAGCACTTCATCGCAATGTATGTTTCCGCCGCACAACAGACCTGTAAGTCTGTAGCTGAGGCACTCAGTAGCTTTAAGAAAAAGCTGAGGCTCTCCTGGCAAGAAGGAATGAGTTTAAGACCAAACCTGCCGCGGCCTTCAGGAACTGTCTAGAGGCGCTTTGACAACGCCGTTACGGGTTCTTTTGTGGACTGCGTAAGAATCCCCCGCCTTTAGGCGCTGGGAGTGTCAATGGATCCCATCTCTTCAACAGCAGCACCTATGGATCCCTGTCTGATCCCCGTCAAGCTTCCCCACGGCTCCTACGACATTCTCATCCAGTCCCCCGAAGGCTCCGGCGGCCACAGCCTTATCCAGTTGGGATCCCAACTGCAAGCCAGGGGACTTTCGGGCAAGGCGCTGGTGGTGAGCCACCCCGGCATTGCCAAGCATTTTGGCGAAAAGTTGATGCAAGGGTTGCAACAAGCGGGGTTTGCCGCCCACCTGTGCCTATTGCCTGCCGGCGAGCGCTACAAAACCCTGCGCTCGGTGGCCAAGATCTACGATGCTGCCTTGAGCTTTGGCCTGGAGCGCTCTTCCACCCTCGTGGCCCTGGGAGGGGGGGTCATTGGGGATATGGTGGGGTTTGCCGCCGCCACTTGGCTGCGCGGGATCCCGTTTGTCCAGGTGCCCACTTCGCTTTTGGCCATGGTGGATGCGGCCATCGGCGGCAAGACCGGCGTCAACCATCCTGGCGGGAAAAACCTCATCGGCGCCTTCTACCAGCCGCGCCTGGTGTGGATCGACCCAACGCTGTTGCAGACCCTGCCCCGGCGGGAATTTACCTCGGCCCTGGCGGAAGTCATCAAATACGGCGTCATCCAGGCTGCCGACCTATTTGAGTTTTTGCAAGACCGGCCCAGGCTGAGGCGCTACGCCGATTTTGCCCCTGCGGATCTGCACTATCTGCTGCGGCGCTGTGCCGAGTGCAAAGCCTGGGTGGTGCAACAGGACGAGCGGGAAGGGGGCCTGCGGGCCATCTTGAACTACGGCCATACCCTCGGCCATGCCCTGGAAACCGTTACCGGCTACCGCCGCTACCTGCACGGGGAGGCGGTGGCTATTGGCATGGTGGCTGCGGGGGAGATCGCCCGTCGCCTGGGGTGGTGGAGCGCGGCTGAGGCCGAGCGGCAGCGACGCCTTATCGAAAGGGCAGGGCTGCCCAGCCACTGGCCCGCCGGGATCCCTTGGGAGGCAGTGCTGCAGGCAATGCAGGCCGACAAGAAAGTCAAACAGGGGCGGATTCGCTTCGTTCTGCCCCGCCGCATCGGCCAGGCCGAGCTGACCGATCAAGTCGAGCTGGCAGAGGTGCAGGCTGCTTTGGCCTCGATTACAGCCACCTCTGGAACCCTAGAATTAGGAAAACCTAAGGACAAGAAAGCATGGCACGGCAACAACGGGTGGCCATCTTGGGGGCCACAGGAGCAGTAGGAGCGGAGCTGCTGAAACTGCTGGAAGAGCGCCACTTTCCGGTGGCAGAGTTGAAGCTGTTGGCCTCGCCCCGTTCAGCGGGCACCTATTTGACCTTCAAGGGGGAACGGATCCCAGTGGAGCCGGTTTCAGAAGCGGCCTTCCGGGGCCTGGATCTGGTGCTGGCCTCTGCCGGTGCTAGTGTCTCCAAAACCTGGGCCAGAACCATCGTCGAGGCAGGAGCGGTGCTGATCGACAACTCCAGCGCCTTTCGTCTGGATCCCGATGTCCCGCTGGTGGTGCCCGAGGTCAACCCCCAGGAAGCCTTCCGTCACCAAGGGATCATTGCCAACCCCAACTGCACCACCATCCTGATGTGCGTGGCCATCTACCCCCTGCATCGCCACATCCCGCTGCGCCGGGTGGTGGCTGCTACCTATCAATCGGCCAGTGGGGCTGGGGCCCGCGCGATGGTGGAGCTAGAGGAGCAAACCCGCGCCTACCTGCAAGGCCAGCCGTTGCAGCCGCAGGTGTTTCCCTATCCCATTGCCTTCAACCTCTTCCTCCACAACAGCCCCCTGCAAGAGAACGGCTACTGCCAGGAAGAGATGAAAATGGTCAACGAATCCCGCAAGATTATGGGATCCCCCAACCTGCGGCTGACAGCTACCTGCGTGCGGGTGCCGGTGCTACGTACCCACGCCGAGGCCCTCAACCTGGAGTTTGAACAGCCCTTCCCCGTGGAAAAAGCCCGGCAAATCTTGGCCCAAGCTCCAGGGGTGGTGCTCATCGAAGATTGGCAGCAAAACCGTTTCCCCATGCCCATCGATGTGGCCGGCAAGGACGCAGTGGCCGTGGGCCGCATCCGCCAGGACATCTCCGAGCCCAAGGCCCTGGAGCTGTGGCTGTGCGGGGATCAAATCCGCAAAGGTGCGGCCCTCAACGCCATTCAAATTGCCGAGCTGCTTTTAAAGGACTAATTCACCACGACCGTCCAGGTTACCGGTCCTGCTGTGGCAGGGGCGGCCTGAGCGTTGGTCAATGTTACTGGGGAGTTGGTGTAGTTGTAGGTGCCGGGTGGGTCCGTAAGTGCGAATGGGACTTGGACAGGGATGGTCACTGTGCAAGTTTGTCCTGGGGCTACTTGTCCTCCGGTGAATTGAATGGTGTTCACACCCACCATGGTCATGAGGTTAGCTCCAGCACCACCACCACAGGAAGCAGGTAAGGGAGGAGGTGCACCAGGCCCTACGGTTAAAGGAGGCGGCCCTCCCGGCAAGGTGTGGTTAAAGGCCAAGCCCGTCAATGGAATGGCTGCGTTGTTGGTTATTGTAAACGTCAAAGTTCCGGTGCCGGTAACGGGACGTGGGCCGATTGGGCCAAGCGGGTTGGGAGCAAAGGCCATGGTAAAGGTGGGAGCTGGCACCGTTACCGTTAAGTTGATAGCCGCAGCGGTGGCATTGAGCCCTTGGTTGTTGCTCAGGGGTACCGCGGGGCTGGTCAGGGATCCCGCTGTCGTGGCTGTAACCTGAAGATCCAGGCTGATGGTGCAGCTAGCGTTGGCTGCCAATGAGCCGTTGATCAGCAAGATGGAAGTTGCTCCTGGTGCAGCTGCCAGCGTCCCGCCACAGCCGTTGTTGAGGTTGTTGGGATTGGCAACGACCAAGCCGGCAGGCAGGGGATCGGAAAAGGCTAGACCCGTCAGGGGCAGAGCGGCTGTGTTGGTGATCGTGTAGGTCAGAGTTGTTGTGGCATTAGGGCCGGCATCTACCGAGGTGGGGCTAAATGCCTTGGTAAAAGTCGGGGCACCCGGCGTAGGTGTCGGAGTCGGCGTAGGTGTCGGGGTTGGGGTGGGTGTCGGAGTTGGAGTCGGTGTAGGTGTAGGCACTGTCGTCCCACCGCTTCCGCCTCCACCGCAGCCGGTCAGTCCTAGACAGGCCGCTCCTAGACTCAAGGCCACAAGAGTTGTAACTGCTTTTTTCTTCATCGCTCTCTCACTCCTCATCACTATCGGACTTGACTTTAGTTTTTATCGACCTGTCTTGCTGCAGTGTACTCCAGTCCAATTGCTGTTCAGGACGCTTCTGCGCCGAGGCAATTTGCAATTATTGTAATAAACCTTGGCTTAGCTGGCAAACTCCAACTAGGGAATAGCTCCTTCAGACTTGCTCTTAGGTACCTTGCTTGTAAGCACAAAATCTGGCGCTCCAAGCCAACTTTCAGAACCTCGCCTATGCCGCTCGAGCCAGCAATGTTCACACAACGTTGGAAAGGGAGGAGAATTGAAAAGCATTCGGCCTTTGTGGAGATTGGCTTGTGCATCCAATTGGGATGGGATCCCTGGCTAGCTTTATCGCCGGCTTGGCGACGGGGCTGGGGGCTTTGCCGGCCCTTTTTCTTCCCTCGCTCTCCGAAAGGGTACAAGGGATCCTGCTGGGATTTGGGGGTGGGGTGATGCTGGCGGCCACCTCGTTTTCGCTGGTGGTGCCGGGCACCGAGGCAGCCATGGCGCTGGGGTATTCCCCATTTGGGGCGGCTGTGGTGATGGTGGCAGGCCTGTTGTTGGGGGCGATCTTCCTGGAGAGTGCCCACCGCCTCTTTCCTCACGAGCACTTTTTCAAAGGGGTGGAAGGGGAGAACCGCGCCCATTTGAAACGGATTTGGCTGTTCATCATTGCCATTGCCCTGCACAATTTCCCGGAAGGCTTGGCGGTGGGGGTGGGATTTGCCACCGGCCAAGTCGGCGATGGGTTGGCGTTGGCGTTGGGGATCGGCTTGCAGAACATGCCAGAAGGGCTGGTGGTGGCTTTGTCACTGGTGGGCCAGGGGTACTCGCGGCTGTTCGCTTTTGGCATCGCCCTGCTGACCGGACTGGTGGAGCCCATCGGCGGCATCCTGGGAGCAACGGTGGTCTCTCTGGCGCAGCCCCTACTACCCTGGGGCATGGCTTTTGCGGCGGGGGCGATGTTGTTTGTCATTTCCGATGAGATCATCCCTGAGTCGCACCGGCAGGGGTTGGAGCGGGAGGGCACCTTTGGGGTCATCAGTGGGTTTGTGGTGATGATGTTGCTGGATATCACCTTGGGCTAGCAAGGGATCCCGTCGCGAAGTGGAACGGAGTTTTATTTTTTTATGTTAAGTAACGAACCCTTTTTGTGGCGAGGAGCAGGGGAACACGCCTGTCTGCTGCTACATGGATTGGGGGGCGGTGTTTACGAGTTGCAATGGCTGGCAGAGCGGCTGTTGGCGGCTGGCCTGACGGTGCAGGGATTTAACTATCCCGGCCATGACCGCCCAGCACCCCGCATGCCCCCTTCCCGCTGGACGGAGTGGTATGGGCGGGCTTTGGAACATTACCTAGCCCTGCGGCAGGAGTACCCCCGCCTTTCGCTGGTGGGGTTTTCCACCGGCTGCCTGTTGGCGCTGCACCTGGCCTTTGCCCACCCTGTCCACAAATTGGTCCTGCTGGCGCCGTTTTTTGCCATTCGCCACCGCTGGTACTATCTCTTTCGCCCGGAGCAGTACCTCAACAGCCTGGTCTGGCTCTTGGAAGAGGTTCCCCGCTTTCGCCTGCCGATTCGGGATGGCGATGTCCGCGCGTTGGCAGAAAGAGTGGCCTATTTGCGCAGCTTCAATCTAACGGCGGTGCGCAGCGCCCTTGAGCTCATCGAGCGGGTCAGGGGGGAAGTAGCCAGCATCCAAGTTCCCACCCTCATCCTGCAGCCGCGCCAAGATACAGTGGTGGATCCCGACCAGGCGGCGTGGCTCTACCGGGAGCTGGGATCCGCCGAGAAGACCCTGCATTGGCTGGAGCGCTCCGACCACGTTCTCACCTTGGACTGCGAGCGGGAGACGGTGTTTGCCCAGGTCTGCGCCTTTCTCACCCCGGATCCCGCTCCAGCCGCATCAGCGTAACCCGCTGCCAGGCGCCGCCCTCGTCGTAGTCGCGCACCAGGCGCAGCAGGTGGCGGCCCTCCGGCCCTTCCGGAAACCAGCTCAGGCTGAGGGAAAAGCGGCGATCCCGATGAAGGGTGGGGATGGGCAAGGGATCCGGCCCGCCCATCCACAGCCCCCCCGGCAAGGGATCCCAAGGGCTGGCCCACTCTGAGAGATCTACATGAGTTTCGCTGAGCAAGCTATCGGCAGCAGAAAAGCTCTGGGCGATCCCCCGCCATCGCCCTTGCAAGGCCTCTCCCAGTTGCGCTTGGGTCAGCGCAGGAAAGTCGGCCCCAAGATCCAGCACCTGGCCGCGCCGCTCCAAGATGACCGTCACCCGCACCAGGCGGCCCTGGGGATCCCACTGCTGCACCACCCGCGCCTTGCGATCTCCCCAGAGAAAGCCCTGCTCGACGGCAAAATCACTAAACGGCGCCAGCTGCAGCCGCCCATTGGAAAAAGATCCATCGGGGAAAAAGCGCAATCCCGGCGAGAAATCCTGGTAGACCCAGCTCTGGGAGCTTTCGGGAGTGGGGGATCCCTGTAGGGGGTAGTAGGCGTTGGTTTGGCGGATCGCGCTCCCTGCCGCTTTACAAACGCAACAAACGCATGACTCTGAGAGCAGATTGATAGCTCCTCGACCTTGGCTATCTGGAGGCTCCTAACATATCACCTCTGCCCCTGTACTCGCTTCGCACACTGTACTGACATCAGTATCTCTCCAAAGCCCTCTGTACTTTGCAAAAGCTGCATCGTGGAGGTAGCAATAAAGTCGTTGCCAACGAGACAATAGCTTCTTGCTTACAGCCACGCACCTACACGCACCTATAACTAACATGGCGCTATATTCCCCCATGGCAAGAACAAGATTAGATGAGACACGATTACCCCACAATCTTCTAGGGAAATGTGCCCTAAGCTACAGATCGTTCATCATTGTTGGAGATACGGTACAAGAAAAAGAGATGGATATTCTGTGGGAAATGTGCCCTAAGCTACAGATCGTTCATCATTGATTGTTGGAGATACGGTACAGGGGAATCTTGACTTGCAGGGCTTGGTCATGAGCATTTCTAGAAGGTCGGTAGTTAAGAGCATTGCTGCAGGTGTAGGTGTTGCAATTAGCGGTGGCTTTTTGAGGCAGTACCAAGAGGCTTTTGCCGCGCGAGAGAAAGAGCTGAATATTCTGTGCTGGGAGGGTTACAACTCTGCGCAGGTTCTTGATCCCTTCCGCCAACGGTACAGTGCAACGGTGAAAGCTGAAACCTTAACCAATGATCCCACAATGATCAATCGCTTGCGAGCAGGCGAGACTAGAGTTTGGGATCTAATCAATGTGAACAACCCTTGGGCACGAGAGGTCATGTATCCGGAAAACCTGATTAAACCTCTTCCCCGT
Source organism: Synechococcus sp. 60AY4M2 (assembly GCF_002760375.1). Classification (NCBI taxonomy): domain Bacteria; kingdom Bacillati; phylum Cyanobacteriota; class Cyanophyceae; order Synechococcales; family Synechococcaceae; genus Synechococcus; species Synechococcus sp. 60AY4M2. The sequence goes on along the minus strand of NZ_AUMZ01000001.1, from coordinate 2,902,415 downwards.
AAGGAGTTTGAGTATTATTTTGAGTCCATGCTTCCTCAATTTCGTCCCCCCTACAAGTGGGCGATGGATGCTACTGGAACAGAGTTGTTGGGTATGGCTCAGCGCTTTGGTCCCTTTTCCTTTGTGGTCAATACCAACAAGATTAGTCGCAAAACAGCTGAGGAAGAGGGCTGGGAGCTGTTCAACGACTCGGCATTAGCTGGTCGTTACGGTATTCTGGAGTCAGATGACTGGAATGTCTTTCACATCTTCTTGGTAGCAGGGATTGATCCCTTTAAGCAGCATTCTGAAGAGGAGATGTCCAGGTTTTTTGAGACTGCCAAAACCTTGTTTCGTAATGCAAAGCTGATTGGGGATATCGCTGCGATGAACCAAGCTTTAGTCTCAGGGGAGATTGACTTGCAATTCACTGGTGGGACATACTCTGTTTCACCTGCTAGGGCGGAGGGCTTCCTAGAACTACGCGGCATCACTCCACTCAAAGGGCCAATGCCTGGAAATAAAGGGGGAATCGCCTGGATTGAGATTACATCTGTAGTTAATAACCCACAGCTCTCACCGCTTGCATTCGAGTTTCTCAAGTATATTCAGGAACCAGAAATCGCTCACCGCGTTGCCTTTGCGGAGGGAACATTTAACCCGGTTACCCAGATGGGAAATCCAGATTGCTTCAAATTATTCACCAAAGAACAGCTAGAGGCAATCCAGTGGGATAGTCTTGAAGAAGAAATGGCTCGCTCTACAGAGTATAACATCGTTCCTGACTACAGCAAAGCCTTAGATTTGATGAATGCAGCCAAACGCTTGCGGACATAGCGCAGAGGGGTGGCAGCACATGGATGCCGTCAAGCTACAGAGCCAAGAGTTTTCCACTCAGAGAAGCTATTCCTCAACACCAGTTCTACAGTTAATAGGGGTATCTAAAGCATTTGGTTCATTTGTGGCTGTTCACAAAGTAGACCTAGATGTCTATGAGGGGGAATTCTTAACTTTGGTGGGTCCTTCGGGATCTGGAAAGACAACTTTACTTCGCATGCTTGCGGGCATGGAAGTGCCTTCCCAAGGAAATATCATCCTGCGAGGCAATCGTATCAATGACTTGCCTCCAAACTTGCGTCCTACCTGTCTAGTGTTTCAATCTCTAGCTCTCTTTCCCCATAAAACTGTAGGAGAAAACATTGAGTTTCCTCTAAAGGTTCGAGGAGTCGGTGCTCCTGAACGCCGTCGCCGAGCCTTAGAGCTTATGGCTACTGTACACCTGCCTGAAAACTATTACCGCAGGAATGTCATGCACTGCTCGGGAGGAGAAAAACAGAGAGTTGCCCTAGCCCGCGCGTTAGCTTTTGATCCCGAAGTCTTACTTTTTGATGAGCCGCTTTCTGCTATTGACTATAGATTGAAAAAGGTTTTGCAAAAAGAGCTTAAGGAGCTTCATCAAGCGACAAGGAAGACTTTTGTCTATGTCACTCACTCCCTAGAGGAAGCAATGGTGATGTCTGATCGGATTGCTGTCATGCACCAAGGAAGATTAATTCAGGTCGGCTCACCAGAGGAGATTTACGAGCGTCCAGCAAATCGGTTTGTTGCAGAGTTCATGGGAGATGTAAATATTATCAGGGTAAAACGTAGAGAGAAGGATTTGATTTGGTCAGGAGAGGATGTTGATGGATCTTTTTGTGTTCTCCCACCTCCTGGTGAACCAGATATTTGCTCTGCTTATATAGTAATCCGACCTGAACGCCTGCGAGTTTTACGTCCTCATGAAACTGCAGATAATATTCTTATCGGAGAGATTCATAACAGATATGACTTGGGCTCGAGGATTCAATATCAAGTAAGGGTTGGAGAGAAAATGATGCTAGTTGAGGTTTCACGTTCTCAGGCTTCTAGTCTATCATTACAGATGGAGGTTACCTTAGGGTGGAATGCTAGTGATGCGTTTACAGTAGTGAGTTAGGTGAAATGGTAAGCAATTTAGGGTAATTATGACAACAGCTCTGCCGTCTTTATTGGAGAATCGCGGGAAAGCATCTTTGTCGCCCGCTCTTCTGGCGATACCTAGCCTTGTTCTTCTGGGAGTGGGCTTTTTCTTGCCACTGTGCGTGATTTTACTCTACTCATTTGCAACTCCTCGTAGCTTTGAATTGCTGAGATCCTTCACGCTAGTAAATTATAGCGAGCTGATTAGGGCCGAAAATAGCATTTGGAGATCTTTCATTTGGTCTAACGGTCTCGCACTTGCTACCTGTTGTCTGTTATTCCTTTTTACCTACCCTATAGCTCATGGTTTATGCCGTGTTTTCGGTCACTGGGCTGGTCTGGTTACCAATCTCTTCATCTTTCCTCTTTTCATTTCCGAGAATGTTCGCCTTCATGGATGGGTGCTATTCTTCATTAAAGGTGGGGTTCTCAACGGAACAATCGAAGCTTTGGGATGGCAAGGTGGACTAGAAGTTCTGTACCAGCCCGGAATGATATTGGCAGGAATGATCTATACCCATTTTCCATTTATGCTCTTTCCTGTTACCTTAGGGTTAGCAATGGTTCCTCGCGACCTCTGCGATGCTGCTGCAGATTTAGGGGCTAATCGATGGCAGATTTGGCGAGAAGTAGAATTGCCTATTGCATTACCCGGAATCTTGGTTGGGATGTTGCTTACATTTGTTTTAGCTTTCGGTGCTTTAACGGAGGCCCGAATTTTGGGAGGTCAATCTGTAATTGTGATTGCCCATGATGTAGAGCATGCCTTTACCTATGCTCAGAATTGGCCTTTGGGGTCTGCACTTTCTGTTCTGTTGACACTATGGATTGGTGGTCTTGTTATGGCTATCTTCTCTAAAGTTGATTTAGATCGAATTTTAGGTAAGAAAGAGATATAGCTGAGATAGAAGCTAGAGATCTAGAGCACTTTGAGACTTTTATGAAACTTCCTGGTCGGTGGAAATCTGAAATCCTCACATGGGTATGGACAGGATTTGCTCTCCTGACCATTTACTTGCCATTATTCTGTACTGTTCTAGCTAGCTTTTCTAGAGCCCGCTATTTTACTTTTCCTATTCGCTCATTTTCTACTCGGTGGTGGAAACAAACGCTTGAATCGCTGGAAATTCACACAATAATTACTAACTCCCTTCTAATTGCTTTTTCTGTTACACTTCTTTCCGTAGGGATTGCTTTCTGCGGCTCTCTGGCCTTTGCTAGGTTCAATTGGCGAGGGCGTAAGCTTTTTCAGAAAGTACTTGTTCTGCCTATTTTTTTTCCACAACCTGTGCTTGGACTTGCATTACTAATGTTCTTTAACACTTTTGGAATTGAAACCTCTTGGCGTACAGCAATCTTTGCTCACTTGGTCTGGATAGCTCCAGTTGCAACACTAGTTATGGCCATTCAGGTCTACGGGTTTGATGCTAGTCTAGAGGAAGCAGCTTACGATCTAGGTTGTTCCAACTTGCAGGTTTTTAGAGAGATTACACTACCTCTACTCTGGCCAGGTATTCAATCAGGAGCTCTCTTTTCTTTTCTACTTTCTTGGGGCAACTTCCCGCTGTCACTGTATACATCTGGAGCCGACTCTACGATTCCAGAGTGGCTCTACAGTAAAATGGTGGCAGGATATACACCAATGGTGCCAGTTCTGGGAACTATATCGACTCTGGGTGCAGCAACTATCTTCCTTATGAGCGGCTTACTCTCTGTCTTGATTCGTCGCCTTCAACTTCATCAGCTTTCCCGGCAGGATGCTACAAAGTGAGGTAATCAATGTATACCGACGAATTTATTCGACAAATCAAAGAAGGGCTCTATCAATTGTTACCATCTTGGGGTGTGAATCCCGCAGCGGAGATAGATCTGCTCAATATATCAGAGAACGCTACTTTTCTAGCGAGGAACACAGGACTTGATCAGGATTTGGTATTCCGTGTATATCGTCCTGGTTATCATAACCTTCAGGAAATAGAGTCAGAGTTGCTTTGGATTGAGGCAATCAGGAAAGATACAAGAGTAAAAACTCCAGGTATTATTCCCTTGAGGGATGGGAAGCTAGTTGGAGAGATTAAACAAGAAAATGTGATCCTTTACGTGGTTGCTTTTGAATTTGTCGATGGAGATTCACCCTCCGAAGGCGCAGATTTGGTTACACACTTTTACAACCTAGGTGTGATTACTGCTAGACTTCACAAGCACGCTCGGGCCTGGTGTTTACCCCCCTCATTCAAACGTAAAACCTGGGATTTTGAGATGACACTTGGGTCAGTAAAGATTTGGGGTGATTACCGAGCAGCACCAGGTCTCACGCATGAGGGAACGAATCTGTTAGAACGAACTGTTGAAGTCTTACGCAAGTTGCTGGAGCCTCTGAGTCATCCAGAAAACTTTGGACTCATCCATGCTGACCTTCGACTTACTAATCTACTGGTAAATGATGATGGAATTTATGTCATAGATTTTGACGATTGTGGATTTAGCTGGTTTCTCTATGACTTTGCTGCAGCAGCTTCGTTTATCGAACATAAGCCTTATCTTCCAGATTTACAAGCGGCCTGGGTAGAGGGATATAGAACCGAACTCCCTCTGACAGACGTTCAAGTTGCTCAAATACCCGTCTTTGTCATGCTGCGTCGAATTCTTCTAACTGCCTGGATTGCTTCCCATTCTGAAACCCCGACGGCTCGGGAGCTAGGGGAGTCCTATACTTCTGGAACGCTAGAATTAGCAGAAAGGTTTCTTCAGTGCTATGCTTGAATAGATGCAATGGCAATGACTATGAAAGACAAAAAGGAAATACTCGCTCTGAATGCGTTTGCTTTAGAATCCGCAGATCTTTCCACTTTTGAAGATAATTTAGCCGAGCTCCTGCGAAGACGAGAGCAGATATTTGGATCCCTCTCAGTCCTCTTCTACCAGCGTCCTCTGCATATTGTCAGTGCCAGAGGTTGCTCAATTCTTGCTGCTGACGGTACTCGCTATCTGGATTTCTACAATAACGTACCTTCGGTTGGTCACTGTCATCCTCGAGTTACTAAGGCAGTATGCGATCAGATCCAAAGGCTAAACATTAACACTCGTTACCTTTATAGAATTCTCAATGACTACGCGGAGAAGCTGCTATCTTTATTTCCTCCTGAACTATCAAATCTGGTTTTAACATGTACGGGCAGTGAGAGTAATGATTTGGCGTTGCGAATTGTTCGTTACTTCACAAAGGGAGAAGGTTTTATTGTATCCAGCAATGCTTACCATGGGAATACAGCGGCAGTTACAGAAGTTTCGCCAGCTTCTTACCGCCAGGGCTCACTGCCACGTTACGTTCGTACGGTGCCTCCTCCAGATCCTCTCTACTATGGCTCGGATGTTGGGAAAGGCTTCGCGGAAGCAGTGGCTGCTGAGATCCAGGATCTCCAACAAGCAGGAATTCCCTTTGCAGGGCTTTTAGTGGACACAATCTTTTCGAGCGATGGTGTTTATGTAGATCCGCCAGGATTTCTGCAGGCGGCTGTGGATGTCGTCCATGAAGCAGGTGGATTGTGGATTGCTGATGAAGTGCAACCTGGGTTTGGCCGCACAGGGACGATGTGGGGCTTTGAACGCCATGGTGTAGTTCCCGATCTGGTGACTCTGGGCAAGGCCATGGGAAACGGCTTTCCTATGGCAGGGATTGTTACTCGCCCTGAGTATCTCCGGGCTTTCAGCGAACATTTTGGCTACTTCAATACTTTTGCAGGCAATCCTGTTGCGGCAGCAGCAGGTCTAGCTGTCTTGGAAGTGATTGAGGAAGAGGGCCTTGTAGAAAATGCTTCTTGGCTAGGGACTAAACTGCGTTCATGGATACAAGACCTATCAACTCATTACCCAGTCATAGGAGGAGTGAGGGGTGCAGGCCTTTATCTGGGAATAGATATAGTTGATCCCAAAGACGGTAGGCCAGATGTAAGACGAGCAACGCGTATCATTAATGCCCTATGCGAGGAGAAGCAGATTTTGATAGGAGCTACTGGAAGTCTTGGGCACATCCTGAAGATCCGTCCGCCTCTCTGTCTTCAATCTCCAGAAGCAGAGCTATTTGCAGAAGCTTTGGAGGATGTGTGTAGGGCTTTGCTCTAAAACCTGTTGACACGACAGACAGGCCAAGTTTGACTTATGCCAACCTAGCTAGAAGTAGTAGTTGCTATTACTTTGTCTGTTCCTAACTTCGACTTGAGGAGAAAAAATGTTTAGGTCTCTAGCTGGACGCACAGTAATTGTCACAGGGGGAAGTCGCGGCATTGGACGTGGTTTGGTCAAGCGTTTTGCCGAAGTAGGAGCTAATGTGTTAGTTGTTTCTCGACATCTGGAGCAAGCGGAAGCCTTGGCCTCAGTATTGGGTTCAAACGTATCGGCCTTTGCGGCAGATGTTACAAATCCTGAGTCCTGCCATGCTTTTGCATCTACAGCACTTAAGCGGTATGGACACATTGACATACTGTGTGCTAATGCAGGAATCTTCCCAGTAGCTAAACTGGATGTCATGACCTCAGAAGACTTTGATCTCGTTCTCAGCACTAACCTCAAGGGAATGTTTCTGAGTATTTCTGCAGTCTTGCCAGCGATGAAGCAGCAGCAGTGGGGACGAATCATCGTAACTTCTTCAATCACTGGGCCCATCACTGGGTATCCGGGGTGGAGTCATTATGGAGCCTCTAAAGCCGGACAGTTAGGGTTTATTCGCACCGCCGCCATTGAGCTTGCTCCCTGGAACATCACTATCAATGCTGTGATGCCAGGCAACATCCACACAGAAGGATTGGACAGCTTAGGGGCTGACTATTTGGCTAAGATGGCAGCCTCGATTCCTATGAAACGTCTAGGTAGTGTTGAGGATGTTGCTAACGCAGCACTCTTTTTTGCTTCTGAAGAGGCTGCTTACATTACAGGCCAAACTCTCGTCGTTGATGGAGGGCAAGTTCTCCCGGAGTCACTCATGGCTTTAGAAGAGATGAAAGAAATGTTTTAGACACGTTCTGGGTAACGATAATCACCGCGACTGATTTAGTCGTTGTGTCGGTCTAGAGAGGGATCCCAGTCCAGATCTTCGTGGCGGTGCTCCCGTTCCCAGCGATGCACCCAGTCCCAAATGCGATAGTGCTGCTCGGCGGTGAGTTGCTTGGGATCTTGGGCCAAAGCGGCAGCCTCTTCTGGGGTGAGCAAAGCAGCCAGGCTGCCGATCTCCACCAAATAGCGGCGTTCTTCCGCAGTGGTGTGGGACTGATTGAGCCGTCGAATTAAACGACGTAAAGTGGCTACATCTTGACTCATAAGCCGATAGGCGAACATCTACAAAAGGCGGTAAGAACAGTTTAAGAGCAGAATCATCAAAATCACCAAAAGAAAACAGTCCAAATTGCCTGCCCAATGCTCCTCTAATCCTCAAAGGATCCCAGAATGCGCACTTCCGGCTCCAAAAGCACCGACCATTGTTGATAGACCTTTTCCTGGGCCAAGCGAATCAAGCGGTAAATGTCCTTGGCACTCGCCTGATGGCAATTGAGGATGAAGTTGGCATGGCGCTCTGAAATTTGGGCCCCACCGATGCGGTACCCCTTCAACCCCACCTGCTCAATTAGCCAGCCGGCAGGATAGGTTTCGGGGTTGCGAAAGACGCTGCCACAACTGGGCAGATGATAGGGCTGAGAGCTCAGGCGCTGGTTGAGGTGGCGCTGGGTTTGTCGCTGCACCTGAGCCGGATCCCGGCCTGGGAGTAACTGCAGCGTTGCCCCCGTCACCGTCCAAGGAGAGTCCTGTAGCCGCGAGCGGCGGTAGCCAAATTGCAGATCGACCGGTTCTAAGCGGCAGGGCTCCTGCTCTTCATCCAAAATCTGCACTTCCACCAACACGTCCGACATGGCGCGCCCGTGGGCGCCGGCATTCATCACCACCGCTCCCCCCAGCGTGCCCGGGATCCCGATGGCCCACTCCAAGCCACTCCAGCCCCGCTTGGCGGCTGCCCGCGCCAGGTTAACCAAAGGTTCTCCGGCAGCGGCCCAGATCCTCCCCCCCTCCAACAGTTGCATCCCGCGCAAACGCCGGGTGTGGATCACCAGCCCCGGCAGGCCGGCATCGCTGATGAGCAGGTTGCTGCCCGCCCCCAACAGTGTAACCGGGATCCCTTGCGCCCGCGCCCAGGCCAAACATTGCTGCAGCTCCAGATTGTTGTGCGGCTCGCAATACCACTCCGCCTTGCCGCCCACCCGAAAGCTGGTCAGAGGGGCCAAGGGGATCCCCGCTTGAATCCGTCCAGAGAGTCGGGCAACGCTTGAGGCATTGGGCACGCAGGGAGCTGTAGTCATGATGCCAATACCTCAGAAGCCCCCATCTCCCTGATCCCATCCTCCGCTTGCCCCGGCAATTTCCCTTCAAAGTTTGCCAGAGGCTGCTCCCCCAGCCGAGCCGCATAGGCCCGCATCGTAGCGGCTATCTGTTGATTGAGATCGCCTGCGCCCAAAAAAATTGCCAGATCTCCAGGTTGCAAGATAGACGGCAACACCTGCGGCAATTGCGGCAAAGAAGACACATAACGTACATGGGGATGGTGCTCCGCCACCGACACGGCCAGCCGCAAGCTGTCGGAGCCCTCAGGCGCTGCTTCTCCCGCCCCATAAGTGGGCACGATCACCACCACCTGCGCATCCGCAAAGCAGCAAGCAAAGTCCTGGAACAACTTGGCCAAGCGGCTGTGGCGATGGGGCTGGAACACCGCCACCACCCGCCGCTGCTGCAGCCGTGCCGCCCGCAGCGTAGCCCGAATCTCGCTGGGATGATGGGCATAGTCGTCGATAAAGGTGACCCCACCCACCTCGCCCCTGTGCTCAAAGCGGCGCCGCACTCCCGGAAACTGGGCCAGAGCAGAGGCAATCACGGGGAACTCCAAGCCCAGCTGCCGCCCCACGGCAACCGCGGCCAGAGCATTGCTGAGGTTGTGGGATCCCAGCACCTGCAGGCGGAGCTGGCCGAGGAGGGATCCCCTTTCCCAGATCTCGGCAGAGGTGCAATCGGCAGTGTAGAGGATCTGACGGGCCTGGTACTGGGCTTGGGGATGGCCGGCCAGGCTGTAGCCGATGTCCACCTTGAGGTGGGTGGCCACGTTGGGGCAGTCCAGACAGGCCACCAGGGTTTGGCTCTGCTGCCCATACTGCTGAAAGGCCCGGATCACCTGCTCCAGATTGGCGTAGTGATCCGGGTGGTCTAGCTCAATGTTGGTGATCACGCCAATTTGGGGATAGAGCCGCACCAGGGATCCATCCGACTCGTCCACCTCGGCTACCAGGTATTCCCCCTGGCCTAGACGGGCATTGCCATCCCAGGCGTCCATCTCCCCGCCGATGATCAAGGTGGGATCCCAGCCCGCCGCCAGTAACATGTAGCCAATCATGCTGCTAGTAGTGGTCTTGCCGTGGGTGCCCGCCACCCCAATGCTGGGACGATGGTTAAACAGGGCAGCCAGCAAATCGGCTCGATGCCAAACCTTTAGTCCCTTGTCCAGCGCCGCCGCTAATTCCGGGTTGGTGGGGCGAATGGCGCTGGAGTAGACCACCTGGGGATCCCCGGCCAAACCCTCCAGAGTGTGCCCCTGAATAAAGCGCACCCCCAAGGCTTCCAGGCGACGGGTGCGGCCATTGGCGGCAATATCCGACCCTGAAACCCGAAACCCCTGCTTGGCCAAAATGTAAGCCAGAGCCGACATCCCCACCCCGCCGATCCCGACAAAATGATAAGCCGGAAGTAGCGGGTTCAACGGATCCAAATTTTTCGCAGGCGGAGATGGAGAACGAGCTGGCGCCGGCGCAACGGCATCTTTCCCCCCAACTGTTTCCACCATCGCAACTCCACCTCACTCCTCGCACCACACCTAGAAATCGGCACCTGCAGAAAGGCCCCGGACACGGCAGATCATATCAGGAATCCCTTGGGTTAGGTAGCCGACGAAGGTCGACAACCGAAGACAAGCCGGAGAAAAACGAATACCCGAAAAATAAACACATGAGAAAAACCTGGACATCCTTGCCCCATAAACTTTACATTTATTAAAGAATGGCAACTGTAACGACCGACCTCAACCGCAAAACTCAACGAGTAGGGAACGATGAATCAGCGGCTACTCTGGTCTATTGCGGGAGCTGGATTGCTGGCCGGAACTGGGCTGGCCTGGCTGGGCCTGAGCCAGCAGGCGGCCACCCAATCCGTATCAGAGAATGCAACGGAGGAGACGCGGCTACCTCCCCGCGTTGGCGCCCTGGGTCGCCTGGAGCCGGAAGGAGAGGTGGTGCGGGTGGCCGGCCCTCCGGGAGAGCGACTGGGAGAGCTGCTAGTGGCCGAAGGGGAGCGGGTGAGGGCGGGGCAAGTGTTGGCCCGTCTGGAAAGCTATCGAGAGCGCCTGGCCGAGCGGGAGTATGCTGCTGCCCAACTCCAAGAAGCCCGCGCCCGGCTGGAGGCCGAGACCCGCTTTGGCCAAGCTCAAGTGGAAGAGGCGCGCACCCGCCTCAGCCGCCTAGACGAACCGCAACAGATGCAGATCCGATCCCAGGAAGCGGTGGTGGAGCGCCTTCGGGCGGAGCTGGCCGATGCCGAGGCCAACCTGGCTCGCTTCCAGGCCCTGTGGCAGGAGGGGGCTATCTCCCAGCAGGAGCTAGACCAGAAAGCTCTGCTGGTGCGGCAACGGCAGGAGGACTTGCGGGCTGCCGAGGCCACTCTGGATCAACTGCGCCTGGCCCGCGAGCGGGATCTGCGCAACGCCCAAGCCCAGGTGCAAGCTGCTGAAGCGGGGCTGAGGCGGGCGCAAGCGCAAGTGCAACTGGGATCCCTGGCCCGCAACCTGGAGCTGGCGGAGGCCCGTCTGGAGCGCACCCTCATCCGCGCCCCCCGGGCCGGCCAGGTGCTCAAGATCCGCACGCGGCCTGGGGAAGTTATCGCTGCCGACACAGGGATCCTCGAGCTGGGCAACACCGACCAGATGATGGTGGTGGCGGAGGTCTACGAAACCGACATCCTGCGGGTGCGGCCCGGACAACGGGCCACCATCAGCAACCGCGCGCTGCCAGAAACGCTGCAGGGCCGGGTGGAGCGGGTGGGCCTGCAGATCGGCAAAAAAGACGTGCTCAACACCGACCCCGCCGCCGATGTGGATGCCCGCGTGGTGGAGGTGTACATCCGCCTGGATCCGGAAAGCAGCGCCCGCGTGGCCGGCCTGACCAACCTGCAGGTGGATGTGGCCATCGAGGTCGAGGGGTAGGAGGGGGGAATGTCCGGCCTGTTCAGCGTAGCGTTTATCGGGCGGCGCATCCCCTTGGCCTGGCTGCAGTTGACGCGGGAGAAGATCCGCCTGCTGGTGGCCCTGGCGGGCATTGCCTTTGCCTGCATTCTCATGTTCATGCAGTTGGGCTTCCAGGACAGCCTCTTGGAAAGCGCCATCCGCTTCCACGTCGCCCTCAAAGGGGAGATCTTCCTGGTCAGCCCCCAGTCCAACGCCCTCATTGCCATGAACACCTTTTCCCAGCGGCGGCTCTACCAGGCGTTGGGCTTTGAGGGGGTACGGGCCATCTCGCCCGTCTATGTGGGCTTTGCCCTCTGGAAAAACCCCCAGACCCGCCGCACCCGCAGCATCTTTGTGGTGGGGGTGGATCCCTCTGCCGACCTGCTGGAGTTGCCGGAGCTGACCCCCGACAAGTTGGAGGAGATCAAGAAAGCAGACGTGGTGCTCTTCGACCGCCGCTCCCGCAGCGAGTTTGGCCCCATCCCGGAGTGGTTTGAGGCCGGTCGAGAAGTTTTTACTGAAGTAGGCAACCGCCGCGTCCAGGTGGGGGGCCTGTTCAAGATGGGGGCCACCTTTGGCGCCGATGGCACCATCCTCACCAGCGACCTCAACTTCCTGCGCATCTTTCCCCAGCGGGAGCGCGGCCTGGTGGATATCGGCGTAGTGCAGCTGCAGCCGGGAGTGGATCCCCAGCCGTTGGTGCAGCAGATGCGGGCCTTGCTGCCGGAAGATGTGCGGGTGCTGTCGCGGGCAGAGTTTATCGATATGGAGCAAAGCTACTGGGAGGAGGGCACGGCCATCGGCTTTATTTTCGGCCTGGGGGTGGCCATGGGCTTCATCGTCGGCATTGTGATTGTCTATCAGATCCTCTACACCGATGTATCCGATCACCTGGCGGAATATGCCACCCTCAAGGCCATGGGCTACACGGATACTTACCTGTTGGGGGTGGTGTTTCAAGAAGCTATTTTGCTGGCCGGCTTGGGGTATATTCCAGCTTTTGCCCTGGCAGTTTTGCTCTACGATTTGACGGCCAATGCTACGTTGCTGCCGATCGCCATGACCTTCAACCGGGCGGTGTTGGTGCTGCTGCTGGCAGTGAGCATGTGCTTTATCTCGGGGGCCATTGCCGTGCGGCGGCTGCGGGCAGCCGATCCCGCCGACATTTTCTAAGTTTTGGCAAGAATGGAGGAGGCAGATGGATTGTTGAATAGCTTGATCAACTGCCCAAAGACTTCTGGGATCCCTTCAATAGGCTTCTGGATGGTTCAATCGCGGCGGTTCCGATGATGGCCCAAGCGGTTACTGAATTGAATTGTCAACCCAAGTTGTTTGAGATTTTGAGCTCCCTATGCTGCCTTCCCTTCTCGATCAAGCTGCCCTCGCTTCCACCCAACATGCCGTTGAGCCGGTGGTCAAAGCCGAAGGGGTGAACCACTACTTTGGCGAGGGATCCCTGCGCAAGCAAGTGCTTTTTGACATCAACTTCGTTTTGCAGCCGGGGGAGATCGTGTTGTTGACCGGCCCCTCTGGCTCCGGCAAGACCACGCTGCTCACGCTCCTGGGAGCTTTGCGCTCGGTGCAAGAGGGCAGCCTGCGGGTGTTGGGGCAGGAGCTGCGGGGCGCTAAGCCCAACACCCTCATCCAGATCCGCCGCCAGGTGGGGTACATCTTCCAGGCCCACAACCTGCTGCGCTCCCTGACGGCGGCCCAAAATGTGCGCATGGCCCTGGAGCTGCACAACGGCCTTTCTCCTCAACAGGTGCAGCAGCAGGCAGAAGCGATGCTGGCGGCGGTGGGTTTGGGGGATCGCGTCCACTACTACCCGGAGCAGCTTTCGGGAGGGCAGAAGCAGCGGGTAGCCATCGCGCGGGCCCTGGTCAGCCACCCCAAGTTGGTGCTGGCCGACGAGCCGACCGCAGCCCTGGACAGCAAGTCGGGCCGCGAGGTGGTGACCCTGATGGAGAAGTTGGCGCGAGAGCAGGGCTGCACCATCCTCATGGTGACCCACGACAACCGCATCCTCGACATTGCCGACCGGGTGTTGCACATGGAGGATGGCCGCCTGGAGAGCCAGGTTGTTGCCTAGTTTGCCGGGGCGTGGCGGCGGTACCACTCGATGGTGCGCTGCAGCCCCTCCCGCAGGCTCACCTTGGCCACAAAACCTATCCTCTCGCGGGCTTTGGAGACGTCCAAGCAGCGGCGCGGCTGGCCGTTGGGCCTGTCGGTTTGCCAGCGGATCTCGCCCCGAAACTCCATCAGCTCGCAGATGAGGGCGATGAGATCCCGAATGGAGATCTCCTCGCCGGTGCCCAAATTGAGTGGCTCAGGGCTGTTGTAGAGCTGGGTGGCCAGGAGAATTCCCCGAGCCGCATCTTCGGCGTAGAAAAACTCGCGGGTGGGGCTGCCATCTCCCCACACCTCGACGTAGTTCTGGCCCCGCTGCTGGGCTTCATGCACCTTGCGGATCAAGGCCGGGATCACGTGGGAGCTTTCCGGATCGAAGTTGTCCATGGGGCCGTAGAGGTTTACCGGCAGGAGGTAGATGCCGTTGAAGCCGTACTGCTGCCGGTAGGCCTGCAGTTGCACCAGCAGGGCTTTCTTGGCGATGCCGTAGGGGGCGTTGGTCTCCTCCGGGTAGCCGTTCCAGAGATCTTCTTCCTTGAAGGGGACGGGGGTGAACTTGGGATAGGCGCAGATGGTGCCCACGCAGACAAACTTCTCCACCCCCGCCAGGTAGGCGGCGTGGATGAGCTGGGATCCCATGATCAGGTTGTCGTAGAAGAGCTCCGCCGGCTTGGCCTGGTTGAGGCCGATGCCGCCCACATGGGCCGCCAAATGGATGACGACATCTTGTCCCTGCACCACCTCTTGGCAGACCTCCCAGCGGCGCAGGTCGTGGGTGCGGGAGCGTGGGATCCGCACCTGCTCCGGCTTGACCCCCAGGAGTTGCAACTGCTGCAGGACGTGTTTGCCCAAAAAGCCGCTCCCTCCGGTAAGCAAGATGCGCTTTTGGCTGAGATCGATGGCACTGGACAAGCTGTTGGGCGTCATGGCTGGCGCGGAAAATCCCCGGCTTTCATTATGGGGTAAGGCGGCAGCTCCTAACTGCCCAAGCCTGAAGACAGCTCTGCCTGTAGCCGCTCCTGGGCCACCTGCAGGGCTTGGGCCAGTTTCTCTGGCTGTTTGCCGCCGGCCTGGGCCAGGTTGGGCCGCCCACCGCCACCGCCGCCTGTCAGCTTGGCGATCTCGCCGATAAAGGAGCCCGCTTTGAGACCAAGTTTCTGCACCGCCGGGCTAAAAGCCGCAACCAGGCTGACCTTGCCAGCTTCCGGCACCGATCCCAGCACCACTGCCCCTTCTCCCAGTTTGTGGAGCAGATGTTCGGCAGCAGTTTTCAGCGCCTCGGGGGGAGTGGATCCCAGTTCCGCCGCCAAGATCTGCAGATTGCCAACAGCTACAGCCTGGGGCAGGAGCCGCTCTGCCTGCAGCAAGGCCAATTGGCTGCGCGCCTCCTCGAGCGCCCTCTGGGCGGCCTTCAGCTCCGCCTGCAAAGCCGCCACCCGCTCCGGGATCTCCTGGGGCTTGGCCTTGAATTGGGCGCTCAGCTCCCGCACGACGCTATCCCGCTCGTTTAGGTATTCCAGCACCGCCGGCCCAGCTACCGCCTCGATGCGGCGGATCCCGGCCGCTACGCCACTCTCGGAGATGATCTTGAACAGGCCGATCTCGGCAGTGTTGCTGACGTGGGTGCCGCCACAGAGCTCCATTGACACCCCCGGAAAGTCAACCACCCGTACCTCGGCGCCGTATTTTTCCCCGAACATGGCTATTGCCCCCCTGACCTTGGCCTCTGCCAGGGGCATGATGGAGACTTGCGCAGGATGGGCCTCGGCAATCCAGGTGTTGACCAGATCCTCAACCTGCTGCAGCTCTTCGGGGGTGAGGGGACGCGAGAGGGTAAAGTCGAAACGCAGCCGGTCAAAAGCCACTAGAGATCCCGCCTGGCTAATAGAGGGATCGACAACCTTTTTCAGGGCTGCCTGCAGCAGGTGGGTGGCTGTGTGGTGGGCCTGGGCGCGCCGCCGGCAGGCCAGGTCAATCTGGGCCTGCACCGGATCCCCCACCCGCAGGATCCCCCGTTCTACCCGGCCAAAGTGGACAAACAGATCCCCCCGCTTCTGCACATCCTCCACCCGCACCAACACTCCGTCGCCGGCCAGGTAGCCGCGATCCCCGATTTGGCCCCCGGACTCCGCATAAAAAGGCGTGCGATCCAAAACCACCTGCACCGACTGCCCGGCCTCTACCTGGGGCACCGACTTCCCTTCCACCAGCAGGGCCTCCACCACGCCGCGGGCAGAAGACTGGCTGTAGCCCAAAAACTCCGTCTCGATTAAAAACTCGGCCAGCTCGTCCAGGGATCCCTGGGCCGTGACGTCGAGGGTTTGGTGGGCGGCGCGGGCCCGCTGCCGCTGTTTTTCCATCTCTTGCTCGAAGCCCTGCACATCCACGCTAAAGCCGCGCTCCTGGGCAATTTCCTGGGTCAGCTCCAACGGGAAGCCGTAGGTGTCGAAGAGCTTGAAGGCGTCGGCACCCGAGATCTGCTTGGGCGCGCCACTGGCCGTGACGTTGGCAAACAGATCAAACAGCAGCCGTTCCCCCCGCTCCAGGGTCTTGAGAAACTGCTCCTCTTCCCGCTGCAGCTCGGCCTTGATCACCGCCTCCCGCTCCCGCACCTCCGGATAGGCGGCCTCCGCCAACTGGATGGCCGTCTCCACCACCGGCAGGGTAAAGGGCTCGCCGATCCCCAAGAGGCGCCCGTGGCGCACCATCCGCCGGATCAGCCGCCGCAGCACATAGCCCCGGTCCACGTTGGAGGGGATCACCCCATCGGCAATGAGATGCATCACCGCCCGCGCGTGATCCCCAATTACCTTGAGGGAGACTTTCTGCTCGGGGCTGGCCTGGAAGTAGTCCACCCGGGCAATCTCGGCCGCCTTCTGCACAATAGGGAAGATCAAATCGGTCTCATAGTTGTTGGGGACTCCCTGCAGCACCTGAGCCAGCCGCTCCAGTCCCAGGCCGGTGTCGATGTTTTGCCTGGCCAAGGGAGTGAGGCGGCCCTCGCTGTCCCGGTTCAGCTCCATGAACACCAGGTTGTAGATCTCCAAAAAGCGAGAGTCGTCCCCTAGGTCGATCTGCTCATCCCCCAGCTCCGGCTTGAAGTCGTAGTAGATCTCCGAGCAAGGGCCACAGGGGCCGGTGGGGCCGGCAGCCCAGAAGTTGTCCTCCTCCCCCATGCGCCGGATGCGGTGGGGTGGGATCCCGATCGCATCGCGCCAGAGGGCAAAGGCCTCCTCATCTTCTCGAAAGACGCTCACCACCAGGCGCTCCGGCGGCAGGCCAAACACCTCTGTCACCAGCTCCCAGGCCCAGGTGATGGCTTCTTTTTTGAAGTAGTCGCCAAAGCTGAAGTTGCCCAGCATCTCAAAAAACGTGTGGTGGCGGGCCGTCCGTCCCACGTTCTCGATGTCGTTGGTGCGCACGCATTTCTGGGCAGTCGTGACCCGTGGGTACTGTGGATCCTGATGGCCGAGGAAAATCGGCTTGAAGGGCAGCATGCCGGCGATGGTCAGCAGCACCGTCGGATCCTCCGGCACCAAGGAGGCGCTGGGCAATACCTGATGGCCCCGCTGGGCGTAGAAATCCAGAAAAGCCTGCCGGATGGCGGCACCGGAGAAGGATGGAGACATGGCCAAGGCAAAGGGTAACTGTATTGATCAATTCTAGGTTTTTTGGCTCTGGGGCAGTTGAACTCCCGCTCTCGGATGGGGCCAGTGTCGCTCCCCAAAGCGACACAATCTAAGCGATTTCTCTGATTGAGCCCAAGTGGGCAAACGCTAGGATCAGCCTGTTCGAGGCGGATGCGCAAGATTTTTCTCTCCTTGGTCTAGGCTAGATGTATCTCTGGCAACTTGCTTGCCCGCCCATCGGCCCCGTCTCGGTTACCTAGACGTCAGCCGGTAGCGCCTGAATGATATGCCCAACTGCTACTGCCTCAATCCGGACTGTCTGCGGCCGGAAAATCCCCCGGCTGCCTCCACCTGTGCCTTCTGCGGGCAGCCGCTGCTGCTGCGCAATCGCTATCGCGCCTTCAAGCGTCTGGGGCAGGGGGGATTTGGCGCCACCTTCTTGGCCCGCGATGAGGACATGCCCTCCAAGCCCTGGCGGGTGATCAAGCAGTTGCGCCCGGCTGAAAATTCGCCCCAACTGGCCAGGCTGGCGGAGGAACTGTTTAACCGCGAGGCCGAGGTGTTGGAGCGCCTGGGGGAGCACTCGCAAATCCCCAAGCTCTACGCCCACTTCCAAGAAGGCGGCAAATTCTACTTGGTGCAGGAGTTTATTGAGGGGATCACGCTTGCCCAGGAGATGCGGCGCAACGGGCCTTTTTCCGAAGAACAGGCTCGGCAGGTGATGCAGGAGGTGCTGCTCATCCTCAGCTATGTCCACAGCCACAACACCGTCCACCGCGACATCAAGCCGGCCAACCTGATTCGCCGCAAAGAAGATGGCCGCCTGGTGCTAATCGACTTTGGGGCGGTGAAGCAGCTTGGGCCAGGCCACACGTTGTCGGAGGAGGGAACGGCCATTCGCTCCCTGGGCTTTTCTCCGCCGGAGCAGATGGCCGGCCAGGCGGTAGGCCCCGCCAGCGATCTCTACGCGCTGGCCGCCACCTGCCTCAACTTGATGACCCTGGAGTCGCCGGCCAAGTTTTACGACCACAACACGGGCCAATGGGATTGGTCGGATCGCCTGCAGCTCAGCCCCGAGTTCGACGCCATTTTGCGCCGCATGCTGCACCCGGTTATCAGCCAGCGCTTTGCCACGGCTACCGAGGCGTTGCGGGCTCTGCAAGGGATCCCGGTGCAGGAGGGCCCGCCTTCCTCGCCGGTCATCTTGCCCCCTTCTCCCTTGACTGCCGGCTCCAGCCCGTTGCTGATCTCCGACCATTGGACCAGACGCCGTTCAACCTCTCCCCCCCCTGCCCGAACAGATGGGTTCTCGCCTACGCCGCTCCCTCGGCCCGGCGCGGGAGACATGCTGCCCCTGGGATCGGTTCCCACCGGCTGGGGGAGCACCACCGGTTTTACCCAACTGGGCCAAGCCAGCCGCATCACCGGCGGCGGGCAGATCAAGCCAGCCACCCCGCCGCGCATCCCGTCTTTGGCGGGGGCGGATCTGCGGGGCAAGTCTTTTGCCAACCAGAACTTAGCCGGTTACGACTTGCGCTGCGCCGACCTGCGGGGGGCCGATTTTTCGGGGGCCAACCTGCAGGGAGCCGATCTGCGCGGGATCCGCTTCAACACACCGCAACCCCGCTGGCTGCGCTTTTTGAGCCGGCTCCTCGGCTCGGCCAAAACCTTGGGCGAGATCCTAGCAGGCCTGGGAGGGCTCTTGGGAGCCGGGAGCCTGGCGTTTTTGCTCGTCCATCTCGCCACGCGCAATGTGGTTTATGCCTTGGGGGCGGCTGGGATGGCTTTGGTGGTAGCCGGGTCGGTGCTCTGGTCTGCAGGCGGCAGAACTTCCCTGCCACGCCAAGCCGAAGAAAAGGGCAAGCGCTTCACCAGCTTTTACAAAGCGGATCTGCGAGGGGCACAGATGGATAGGAAGCTGCGGGAGTTCGCCCGCCGCCAGGGTGCCATCTTGAGCTAGAGCAGATCCGTTCCCGCCTTAGGCTATGGGAGGAAGGCCTCTGCGGAGGGCCTGGCTCACCTGCTCCGCCAGAGGTCGGCAGGCCACGGCTTTCCCTTGCCGCCGATCCCCTGCCTGGTCGTAAAAGACGATGCCTTCGGCGCGGGAAAGGCCCAGGGCCAAAAACAGCAGCTCCAAAACCCCAAAGGAGGTGGCCTCTAAGTCCGGCGCTTGCTGCCGAAGTTCCGCCAGCGTGGCTTGGGCATCTTCCAGGTGGCCAAAGGCCGGGATCCACAGATGGCCGGGGGGCTCGGGTTCTGGGGGGGAGTCCGCCCCGGCGGAGCTTTCCACCACCCGCACCGTCAGCCAGCCACCATCGGGGTAGCGCAAGGTGGTGTACTGCAGGTGATCCAGGTGTTGGGCCACCTGGGTGAGCACCTCCGCCACCTGCTGCATCGCCGCTGTCGGGATCCCGTTCTGCGGGGCCTCCTCTACCAGCGTTGCTGCCTGGGCCGCCAGACTAGATACCATGATTGACAACCATCCTCATCTAAGTTCAGAATAGGTATTCGCAGCTCCTGGGGCTGTAGTTCAATTGGTTAGAGCACCGCCCTGTCACGGCGGAAGTTGCGGGTTCGAGCCCCGTCAGCCCCGTACCTGTTAGGAACACTGTAGCCTACATCGGCAAGCGGGTCAGCCCTGCTATTATAGGTACCTTGCTCCGTTAGGGTAGGGAGATGTGTGCCTTGCGGTATCTGCGCCCGGATTTGCTTCACCTCAAGCCCTATGATGCCGTGCCGCCCCAAGCTGCCGACAAGTTGGATGCAAACGAGTTTCCCTGGGATTGGCCGGTGGGCTTCAAGCAGAAACTCTCCCTCCTCTGGGAAAAAGGGATCCCGAGCAACCGCTACCCCGATGCTCATCACCAGGGCCTCAAGCAGGCCATCGCCGCCTATGCCGGGGCAGATCCGGCCCAGATTAGCCTGGGCAACGGTTCCGACGAGCTAATCCGCTCCCTGCTCATCGCCACCTGTGTGGGCGAGCGGGGCAGCGTTTTGGTTGCAGAGCCCACCTTTTCCATGTACGCCATCCTAGCCCAGAGCCTGGGGATCCCGGTGGTGCGGGTGCCCCGCCATCCCGAGACGTTTGCTCTGGATCTGGGGCGGTGTCAACAGGCCGTAGCGGAGCAGCGGGTGCGGGTGGTGTGCTTGGTAGATCCCAATTCGCCCACCGGCAATGGCCTGAGCACCGCTGAGTGGGAGTGGGTTGAAGGGTTGCCCGCCGAGATTTTGGTGATCCTCGATGAGGCCTATTTTGAGTTCAGCCAGCACACGGCCCTGCCCAAGCTGGCGGAGCACCCCAACTGGGTTATCTTGCGCACCTTCTCCAAAGCCTTTCGCCTGGCAGCTCACCGGGTGGGCTATGCCATCGGCCATCCGCAGCTTATCCAGGTGCTGGACTCCATCCGCCTGCCCTACAATCTCTCGGCCATCTCCCAGTGGGCCGTTCAGATCGCCCTGGAACATGCCGAGGAGTTTTTGGCCGACCTACCCCTCATCCGTCAGGAACGAGATGCCCTCTACCAAGCCCTGCAGGAACTGCCGGGGGTGCGGGTGTGGCCCAGCCAGGCCAATTTTCTCTACTTCCGGGTGGCAGGATGGGATCCCCAGGATCTGCAGCGGGCCTGGCAAGAGCTGGGAACTTGTGTGCGCTGTACCGGCGGCGGGCTGCGCCTAACGGTGGGCACCCCTGAAGAAAACCAACGCGCCCTGGAGCGGCTGCGGCAGATCTTGCGGTAGTTGGCTCTACTTCCAACTCCTTCTCAACCTGGGCCGAGCAATCGCTGAATCAGGCTATGAACTTGCTGGAGCTGCCTCTCGTTGAGCCGCTTCAGTTCCTCGCGGATTGCCACTTGCAGTCTCTGAGCTTCAGTTTGCTCCCGCTGCAGCAGCCAACTTTGAACAGGGCTGGGGTGCTCCACGAAGTCATGTGGCCAGGGATCCCATTCCTCCAGCTCGGGCTCTGCCTGGGGCAGTTGCTCACGCCAGCGCTCTTGAGCGCGGCTAAACTCCTCCGCCAAAAGATCGGTCGGTCGTCCCTCCGCCTGCAGAGAATCTCTGTACTTCTTGTGAACCAAAAGCCAGCGCTGCCGAATCTGAGAGCGTTGCCATCTTGGGATTCTACCGATTCTGTTTTCAGCAAAGCGCTCATAAAACCTGAGCGCATCTCGGTAGCAGCCCAGTCGCTCGTAGGCTAGGCCCACCTCCAGCGGCTGCAGCCACCAAGCGTGCTCCCCGCGCACACTGCTTACCACTTCCTGCAGAAAATCCCGCAGTCCAGGGAGCTTCCACCTCAGCTCATCCCAGTTGGTTTCCATGTCTCGAGCCATGCTGGCCACCAACTCGTAGTCATGTCCGCGCTGCCACGCCTGTGGGTGGGCCTGAACCACTTCCCAAAGCCTGCACCACTCGCGGCGCCGGATCAGGATTCGCAGCAGCAGCGGCCACTCTTTCAAGCGCTCCAGGCTGAGAATGACGTCGTTGATGTACTCCTCCCACTCGCCCGCGAGGGGACGTCCCGCCTCCTGCCATTTGCTCACCACTGCTGCGTCCTGCCGGTCTTTGGATAGCCACCTCACCTGGCCAGGCGGCTTCTCCAATTGGATCTTGGCTCGGTAGTAGCGGGAATGCTCCGTTTGGCCACCTTGATCCCAAATGGCAACTGCCTCCTCAAGTTTTTGTTGCTGGAAATAACAGATGCCGAGAATCTTGTGATATTGCCCTGCGAACGGCTGCCGCTGGCCAAGAAAGGCCAAACGCTCCCTCAAAGCCTCAAGAGTCTCTTGCCAAAAAAGTTCACGATCCTCCGGCTTAGGACAAAAAGTCCCTAGGTTATCGAAAACTTCCTCCAGCTCCGCCAAAAACTTCTCCACACAAACCTTCCAAGTCAGATCCGAATGCTTCGGGCTGACCTCAACGCTCAACCAATCTCGCACTCGAACTATCTGTCGAAAGCGCTCCATGGACTTGGCAGAGCTGCTTTGGGTTACCACCATCAAATCCACCAGAGGACCGTAGTTAGGGATCTCGGAGCACCTGGCAAAGTGAGTAGAACGATGCTGCTGCAACTCTGACCAAGCTTTTGCCTTCCAAAAGCACTCCCAGGCTTCTCGGATGAGATTTCTATTGGGTAGGGCGGATCTTTCCAAGCTTAAAAACTGACGGCCTGCAGAAACGTAATCCCTCTGCAGCTTGAGGATCCAAGCTTGGCATTCCTGTTCTAATTTCTGGTTGCCTGCCTGCCGAGCAAAGGCGCGCGCATCTTCCAAGAGCTCAGGATTTCCCTCCTCTACCCCTTGCCTAAGAAACCCAAGAGCCAAGTCCAGCACATCCTGTAAGTTTTTATCCGTCCAGTATTGGATGCCAGTGCCTTGAGCGAAGCGGGCCAGTACAGGCGGATGCGTTTGCCATTGGGATCGATCGGGCTGCAAATGAGAGTGATTGAGCCAAAAGTCAATCTCCAAGGCAGGATCCCAGAATTCCCGCCAGCCGGCTGCAGTATCCACAACAGCTAAGGCTTCGATGGGGCGGGTAATACCAACGTATAGCTGGTTGAGAAAATAATGTAGTTGCAGGGATACCTTCTCTGCAGCTTCTTGAGCGTAGTGGTTAAGCCTTCGGCTAAAGTTTTGTCGATAGCAGTCGCCAAACTTGTAGAGAATGATCTTTTTGAACTCCATGCCCTTGACAGCGGTAACAGTCTGCAGCAGCGCCGGCTTGAGATTTTGCTCCAGCTCTTCGGCAAAAACCCTCTGGAGGTCGGGATCTTGGCGCACGTAGTCCAGCTCCTCTCCTATAGAACAAGGCAGGATGCAAACTGTACCCGTGCTGTTCCTGAGCATACTCCTCAGCTCATGTTGAGTTAAGTTCTTGTCTTGGCCATCCAGTACAAACTTTTGAGCTGGCCTCCCCGGTTCCTGAAAACGCCAAGGCTGCTGTGGGCAAATCCCCCGATCATTGCTAAGAACTCGCCGCCACAAGTTGATAAGGTTGCTAAAACGAGTAATCTGAGGGCTACAGCGGTAATTATTTTTTAACTCCCGGGGACTTGGAATCTCGAGAGAATGGCCGGGCAACAAGTAAGCACGGATATGCTCGTAGAGATACCTCCTCAGGGCACCCCAACGAAATCCTGTAGGATTGATAGTTTGCAGAGGATCCCCAGCAAAAGCATAAGGTAAACGCTCGATAGCCCAATCCAACTTATATTTTCCCCAGGGGGACAAGCAGAAAAGAATATTCAGTTCAAGCTGGGTAAAGTCTTGAACCTCATCACAGAAAATGACTGGGTGAATTGATCTAAGAAAACCATTCTGTAACACATCCCTAGCCAAATCTTGATCGTCCCAGTAGCTTCCGTAGGTAGTTCGTTCTTGATAACCCGGCCAAACTTGCTCGTATATTCGATCAAAGACTTCTACATTTACAGTGCGGTCGGCTTGAGGCAATTCCCGATAGCAATCTGGATCCAAGTAGTCGCTTACTCCATATCCCTTGATCAGAGTACGAATCGTATGCCAAGCTAATTCTACATCACTGCGGCCGCGGTACCAGCTCCGGAATCGATAAAAATTGACATATCGCTCCGGTTGATAGCGTTCTTGTCTCTCTGGTGGAAGGCAGCTTAACAGGTAGTCCTGGAAGGTGCTAAAGAAAGCTTGACATCGCTCAATTTCCCCTTCTGAGAAGTCACTGCCTCTCTCTCGGTAACGATGGTTGACCCGCAAAATTGTACTTACCTTGCTGCGGGCTTGCTGTACTAGACTCGGGCTATAGGTTAAAAAGAGAGGACGGTACTGAAAGCTTCCTTTGCTTGAATCCTTCAGGTAATGGCTGCAGTAATCAGCAAAACGGTAATACAACATCAGAGATTTGCCGCTCCCAGCTCGCCCGTTGATTAGTAGAGGCATAGAGGTGCTTTGGAGAATTTCTTCTTCCTCCATCGACAAAGCTAAGTTCCCCTCTGTAGTCTCCTGGATTTCCAGCCAGACGTTTTCATCTGCAACCATGGAGTCGGGGTAGGCGCGGCGGGCATATCGCTTCCAAATCTCTAAAGATTGTGGGTGTTGGAGAATATCCGGCTGATCGGCCCCCATCCCAAATAGGCAAGTTCGGCGCCCCAGGTCAAACCGCTCTCTCTGCTCCGGAGCGTGGTCGTAAACTCCAATTAAAAATGGAGATAAGACTTTTTCCTGCTCACATACCTGCACCAGGCTGATAGCCAGATGTATCGAGCCTTCCCGCCAGCACCTAACCTCAGTTTCTGGATAAAACAGTGGTAGTTTCCAGTAGAGATTCCCTTTCTCATCGCCAATGATGAATTGCTCTACCGCCCGATACACTTGGCGCCGCTGTTCTAGAGAAAGGGCTTGCACTTGCCGAACCCATTCCCCGCTTTCCAACACAAGCCGCTCCTGGCGGTTGGGAGTATTTAAAAACTGTGTCCAATCGTACAGTTCGTTGGGCAGAGGGAGGAGCTGGTTTTGCCGCGCTTCTTCTTGTTCATTTTCCGCTTGCCTTTGTGCCAGCCATGCCTGTAGCTGATCGTCAGACACCCAGTTCCTCACCCGCTCTTGATAGCTGGGATCCTGCCGCCGCTCCAGGAACTCTCGGTACTCGTGGCTGCCTCTCCCCCAAAGGCCAAACAAGACCAAAACCGGCACCTCTCCCAGATAGCGCAGATCAGCCACCAAGCGAACGTTGCGCCGGAGGTTGCGTTTCCAGTAGGGGTAGCGAACGTCGAACAACCGGCTTAAAAGGGTGCGATCCCCCTGCTCCAGCCGTTCTATCAGCTCCTCAAGGTTGTATGGCGCTCCTGCCTCCAAAACTTCTTCTGGGCAATACACGTACATGGGATCCCACTGCTCAAGCTGTCCTGGTTTGAAGGCCATCTTAGAGGCGGCCTGCCTTGTCTGTCAGGTCTCTCTCAAAACTTGCTACCAAACTGAGAGACTAACCAAACAACTTCAATTGAAGCTAGAGTTAGACTTTTAAGCTTTGATAAACTGTGCTGAACTGTTAGAGAATCCAGGCTGTTACCGCGCGGCCCTAACGCCCATGCCTCTGTCAAGCTGTCTGGCGGCAGCATTCTCAGCAGAAGCCGATCGAACCGGCAGAGAAAAGGTTGCGACAGGGATCCCGCTGGCTCTAGATGAGGTTGTCCAAAGTGAACTTTGGAGAAAGGTGATGGGATCCTCCCCTAGCTGGATCGGTTTGCCCTCCCTGCTGGCAACAGCGGTCTTGGATCATTGAAGCAGAACGGGGTTTGGATCCCATCTCGTCTCAATACAGCTTTTTCCGACGTGGGGGGAGTTCTGTAGAACGGTGGGATCCGGTTGTTACCCCTGTTGACCCGTTTTTCAAGAATTGTCCACCCTACTACCCAAGGAGCGGCTATGCAATTGGTTTACTTCACCCCCATCCTCGATGTGCGCGTGCAGCAAAGCACCCTTGACTTCCCGAGGCAGCAGAGCTCTGGAGAGCACCCTCGCACTTTCTTCCCCACGCCATTACAGGTTTGGGAGAGCGGCGAAGCCTACATCGTCCAGTTGTGGGCGCCGGGGGCCAATCGGGAACGCTTCCACATCGAGGCCACAGCCCAGCAGCTCTCCATCAGCGGTGAGATCCAGCTTCAAGGCCCTGAAGGTGCTGAATTACGCTACCAAGAGGTGGAGCCTCAGCCTTTTCAACGCACCCTCAAGCTAGCCAAAAGCATTCAGCCGGAAAAAGTCTCGGCCATCTACCGGGATGGCATTCTCACCCTCACCCTGCCCAAGGCCGATGCCGTGCGGGCGGTCAAAGTTCAGATAGGAACCTCAACTTCCGCAGCTGAGCCGGAAACTTTAACGGTGGAAAGCCAGCCTGCCTAGTCTCCCTTCTCCCCAAGCGAGAGGGGGCAGGGGGGAGGGAGTTCGGCTAGCTATCCCACTGCACGCGCACCTCGTCCCCTACTTTGAAATCCAAGGTGCGGCTGGCGTTGCCCCGGTTTTGCGCGATCTCCACCCAGCCGGAGCTGCCCACCAGGGCAAGCAGCTCGCCCTCGCTTCCCTCGGCAAAGGTGGCGGCGGAGCGGATGGTGATCCCCTTGATCCAGGCCCTCCAGTTGCGGCCCTCTACCCAGTTGCCAGGGAGAGTGGTGATGCCGTTGCCGAAGCGGTCGATGGACTGGATCACGCCGCGGCCGCCGTCGGGTTCTGCCTGAGGTGGCGGCCAGTCCCAGCGAACCAGCTCGGCCACATCCAAGGGATCCCCCAACTCTGCCAAGGGGATCCCGTTGGCCAGGTGGGCGGCCACGGGGGCAAAAATATCCCGCCCGTGAAAGGTACGGCTGGGGGAGGGGGTGCGCCAATAGCGGGGTCGGTTGAGTTCCACAGCAGCTAGAGGTGGGGATTGCTCCAGAACGCCGCTGAAGAGGCCATTGTCAGGGCCGACCAAATAGCCTCCTTGGGTTTGGATGGCCACCGCCCTTCGGCTGCTCCCCACCCCTGGATCTACCACCGCTAGGTGAATGGTTTCAGAAGGTAAATGGGGATAGGCCGTCATCAAGGCAAAACGGGCCGCTGCCACGTCCTGAGGCGGGATTTCGTGGCTAAGGTCGATAAACTGAACCTGGGGCGCGATCCCCCAAATCACCCCCTTCAGAATGCCCACGTAGGGATCCTGAAGACCAAAATCAGTGACTAGGCTAATGACCTTCATTGGCGAGCTAAGCAGCGCTTGCCAGCCCTCTGGGAACTTTTAGCTGATACATTTACGCTGAACACTGCTGAGCATTACTGCTCAGCGGTGAAGCGATAGCATTCTGTCCGTTTCCGTTGTCACTACGCGACGCTGACGCGACCGCGCTACTCGGACGGAGTCCAAACAGAAAGGCGGTATCCCGCAAAGCCCTGAGCATAACACCCAGAGCGCCTTGCCAATCTCG
>NZ_AUMZ01000001.1:2826390-2874083 GCF_002760375.1 Synechococcus sp. 60AY4M2 | reverse complement strand
GCGTACAAAACGACTCGTTTGACTTTTTTTGGCGTTTTGATGTAGCTGTCGAGGTCATACCTTCTCGCCCTACCAGATGGCGTACGTATTGCCTTGATCCAACCTTTCTGCTCCCATCGCCTCAAGGTGTGGAGACACACCCCAAAATAATCCGCCGCTTCTCTCGGTTTTACATACCTAGCCATACCAAGCAGCCATACTGAACATACTGGGCATTATTTTCAGTATAGTCCAGCATATCATTGACTAGAGTCATGCTCTCCTACGGCAGGTGGTTTTTACGGGGAAGAGGAGTCTTTTGCCAGTTCCGGCTGCAGCGGCTGGGGATCGGCAATGTTGGGCAGCTCCAGACAGTAGCCCGCCCCGTAGACAGTTTTGATGTACTGGGGGTGGCGCGGATCCGGCTCCAGCTTGGTGCGCAGATGGCGGATGTGGACGCGAATGGTCTCGATGTCGTCGTCGGGCTCGTAGCCCCACACTTCCTGCAGGATTTCGCTGGGGGAGACTGTCTGGCCGTGCCGCTGCATCAGGCAGTGGAGCAGGTCAAACTCCAGGTGGGTGAGCTTAATGGTTTTGCCAAACCACACCGCCTCGAAGCGCTCTGGCACCAGGGTGAGGGGGCCATAGGTGAGGATCTCGCCGTGTTTGGCCGTCTGGGGAATGCGATCGGCACGTCGCAGCAGGGCCCGCACCCGCACCAGCAGCTCCTGCACCTCAAAGGGTTTGGTCAGGTAGTCGTCGGCGCCAGCGTTGAAGCCTTCAATCTTGTCTTGGGTTTGGCCGAGGGCGGTGAGCATCAGGATCGGGATCTCGCTGGTGCGCTCCTCCCGCCGCAAGCGCTGGCAAACCGTCAGGCCGTCCACCTGGGGCAGCATCAGGTCGAGAATGATGAGATCCGGAAGAACCTGCAGAGCCAGTGCTTGTCCGCGTACCCCATCGGTGGCCTTCACGACCTCATAGCCCGCCAACTCCAGATTGATACGCAGAATATCCAGAATTGAAGGGTCGTCCTCAATGATGAGTATGCGAGCCATAGCCGGTTGCAGCCCAAACTGCGGATAAAACGTTTTGTTAAATCAGCTAACAAGAGTCCAAAGCTTTACGACTCAAAGTTTACTTAATTCTAGCCTCATTGCAAATCTGGCCGGGAGGCGGGTGGGCGCGGCTCCAGGGGAGACCCTTCATCCGGCTTGGCGGGCACGCTTTTTCGGATCCCCTTTGGGAATGGCGGCGATGAGGCGGCGGGTATAGTCCTGCTGCGGGTTCCGGTAGATCTGAGCGGCAGGGCCAATTTCTTCGATGCGGCCTCGGTTCATGACCAGAATGCGGTCGCTCATGAACTTGACCACGCTCAGGTCGTGGGAGATGAACAGATAGGTCAGTCCCAGCTCCTCCTGCAGATCCTTGAGCAAGTTCAGCACCTGGGCCTGTACGGAGACATCCAGGGAAGACACTGCCTCGTCGCAGACGAGCAGGCGCGGCTCCGAAGCCAGGGCGCGGGCAATGCAAATCCGCTGCCGCTGCCCGCCGGAAAACTGGTGGGGCAGACGATCCAGCGCCTCGGGATCCAACCCGACTCGTTCAAACAGGCGTTGGGCTCGTGCTCGCCGCTCGGCGGCGTTTCTCCCCATCCCGTGCAGCACCATCGGCTCCATGACGCTGGCTCCCACACTCATGCGCGGATCCAAAGAGGCTGCCGGATCCTGAAAGATAAGCTGGATCTCGCGGCGCAAGCGGCGCAGGCGCCGAGGCGGCAGGCGGAGCCAGTCTTCTCCGTCGTAGATTACCTGGCCGGAACTGGCGCGGATTAGACGCAACAGGGTTCGCCCCAGGGTGGTTTTGCCGCAGCCGGACTCGCCCACCACCCCCAGGGTTTCGCCTGGATACAGGTCGAAGCTGATCCCGTCCACAGCTCGGATCTCGCCCACCTGGCGGCCCAATGGCCCGCGACGGACGGCATAGTGGGTGCGCAACTCCCGCACCTGCAACAGAGGGGGCTGGCTGCATATCTGGCGCAGCCGTTCTTCCTCTTCGGCGGCTGGGATCTCCAGTTGCTGCCACCGCTCCTCGAGGGATCCCCCCTTTTCCTGGAAATCCTGGACGGTGGGCAGCCGCCGCAACCGCCGCTCCAACGGTGGGCGACAGGCCAGCAGGCCGCGGGTGTAGGGGTGCTGGGGATCCCAAAAGATCTGTTTCACCGATCCTTGTTCCACGGCTTGGCCCCGGCACATCACCACCACCTGATCCGCCAATTCCGCCACCAAATTGAGGTCGTGGGTGATGAAGAGGATCGCCATCTGTCGCTGCTGCTGCAGATCCCGGAGCAGGCGCAAGATCTCGGCTTGCACCGTTACATCCAAGGCGGTAGTCGGCTCATCAGCAATCAACAGCTTGGGGTTAGAGGCGATGGCACAGGCGATGGCCGCCCGCTGGATCTGGCCGCCGGAGAGCTGATGGGGATAGCGCTCCAGCATCTGGGGAGAAAGCTGCACTTCCTCAAACAGGCGGATGGCTTGGGCGCGGAGCTCCGCTGGGGGGAGGGAGGTGTGGGCCCTCAGGGTTTCCCGCAACTGCTGGCCACAGGTGTAGAGGGGGTTGAGGGCGGTGCTCGGCTCTTGGAAGATCATGGCGATCTGGGAGCCGCGGTAGCGCCGCCGTTGCCGGGGATCCAGCCGCAGCCAGTCCACTGTTCCCTGGGGGCCCTGAAAGAGAATGGTGCCTTCCACCCGAGCGGAGCTGGGCAGCAAGTCCATCAGCGTCAGGGCGGTTATGGTCTTGCCGGATCCGGATTCCCCCACTAAGCCCAGGACTTGTCCGGCCCCCAGTTGAAAGGACAGCCCATCCACCACCGGGGATCCCAAGCATTCTGCCTGGCTGCCGGCAGTGCGGCTGGGCAAGAAAACCCGCAACCCCTGAACAGTCAGAAGGGCAGAAGTGACAACCGGAGCGACATCGGCCATGGCTGAGGGCGGCGATCGAGGGATTGGCAGGATTATAGACCACCGCTCCAGCTTCCCTTCTTTCCCCGCTGGGGCAGCTCCAGGACTTCGGCAGCGTCGCTGAGGGAGTCTGGGTCTCAGCTACAAACTCAGCTCAGGATTGCCAAAACCTTAGCGGGCGGGCCGGAAGATCCCAAAGCAGGAGGTGTAGCCGTGCAAAAAGGTGGATCCCCCCACCGGGCCGATCTCGCCGTTGCAAAAAAAGCCCCCCAGGGGTAGCTCTCCCAGCAATTCCCGAAACCGTTGCGAGTCAAAGTTGGGGGTACCGTACAGCCCCTTGCCTCGCCCCAGGCAGGAGAACATCAGCGCCCCACAGGGATCCGGCTTGGGTTGAGAGGAGCGTTCTGCGGGGTAGCTTTGCTGTAGGTTGCGCTCGGCACAATAGCGGCTGAGGGCCCACCGCAGATCTTCTGCCGAAGTCTGGGCATCGCGCAGATGAAACTGCACCGTCTGGCCGGGGCGCACCCGATCCCCGATGGCGATCGCCCCCACCCGTGGATCGATGCCCAGGATCACGCGAATGAGAAAATCTCCCGACGTCGGCTCGGATTTGAACTCGTCCATCAGCAGGCCGATGAAGAGAGCTTGGCGGGCCAAGCGTTGATCCGATGGGCTGAGCCGTTCGGCCAAATCCTGTAAGACCGCCAAAGGAGGACGCCCCTCCAAGCTGAGGATCACATTCCCCTCCGCTTCGGTGACGCGCAAGGGATCCCCAATCGGGCGACATCCCTGAGCCACCACCGCATCTAGCACCACGTTGCCGGAGAGGGCCAGCCCCACCGTGCCTTCCCGATACAGCTCCCGCCGGGGTGTGGGGGTACGCGCATCCAGCAAAAACAGAGCATTGCCGCGAGGGCCGCGGCCGCCACTGGCCAATCCCCCCACCTTGACCGCCCCCGGATAGGCAAAATCCAGCCCTTGCAACAGCTCAGAGATTCGAGAGGAAAATCCATCCGCCAAGAGCAGAAAATGGGGCTTGCTCTGCGGCAAAACTCCAACCAAGTCTATCCAGGCCGAAGGAGGTGCATCCAAGTCGGGCAATTGGTTTCCCCGCAAATAAAAAGGGTGCAAGGCCACATCCGGCAGCACCGCCAAAGACAGCGACAGGGCCGGCCCCTCCTCAATTTCATGCCCCCCACCCACGATCCCGCCGCCGGAGCAGCCGATCAAAACGTCCACCTCCAACAGCTCCGACAACAGGGGCAGCACGCGAATGTACTCGCTGGCAAAGGCCGCCGACACAAACAGGATCCCCAAGTTGGGCCGCAGCGGCTGAGAGGGGAC
This sequence comes from Synechococcus sp. 60AY4M2, assembly GCF_002760375.1. NCBI lineage: Bacteria > Bacillati > Cyanobacteriota > Cyanophyceae > Synechococcales > Synechococcaceae > Synechococcus > Synechococcus sp. 60AY4M2. The sequence goes on along the minus strand of NZ_AUMZ01000001.1, from coordinate 2,869,800 downwards.
GTACCCGGTGAGCAGCCCCGGCAGGCTGCCGGATCCCACCGCCTGCACCTGTCGCGTCAGGGCGCTCTTCAGTTGGGCTACCTGGAGCTTAGCCTTAGCTTCCTCCACCACCTGCCGCAGAGCCGCTTCCAGAGAAGGGAGCTGGGAGAGCGCGTTCACCCACTGCATCGGCGTGTTCCTACGGTCTGGAGTTTGCTTTTTTAGGCTAGCAATTTATGCCCGGGACTGGCTGTTCTGCGCAGCCTCTTGTTTGAAACGTGTTTAGGGCAGATAGGGCCGCGGATCCACAGGCGCGCCCCCGCCGGGGCGGACTTCAAAGTGCAAGTGTGGCCCTGTGCTGCGGCCCGTATTGCCCCGGCTCATGATTACCTGGCCCTGCTGCACATACTGGCCCTTGGACACATAGATCCGGTGACCGTGGGCGTAGCGGGTAACGATCCCGTTGGGATGGCGAATATCGACGCGATTGCCGTAGCCATCCCCGGCATTGCCGGCAAAAATGACCTCCCCCTCCTGAACGGCTACAATGGGGGATCCCACCGGGCCGGGAATATCGACCCCCGCATGGAAGCGACCGCGACGGTAGCCAAAGCCGGAGGTGATTTGCCCCGCAACCGGCCAGATGAAGCCACTGCTGCGGGCCGGAGGAAGAGCTGGAGGAGGAGCTGCCGGCGCTGGCCGAGCTTGGGATTGGCTCCGGGCTCGTCGCCCGGGGGCCGGCGGGGCGGGCTGCGTGCCAGGCGCCGGAATTGTCAGGCGTTGGCCAATGCGTAGCCAGTGGGGATTGCGCAAGTGGTTAGCCTGGATGACCGACCGCTGCGTCACCCCATAGCGAGCGGCAATCCGCTCGATGGTGTCGCCAGCTCCCACCGTGTGGACCAGCGAGCCACCGGCCAAGAGGGCCTGTCGTTCTTGCTGCATCTGCTGGGCCTGGCGTTGCTGCTCGGCCTGTAATCGAGCTTGTTCCTGGGCTTCCTCTTCCTGGCGGCGGCGTTCTTCTGCCTCGCGGCGGGCGAGCATCTCGTTCTCGCGCCGGATCAGCTCGCCCACATCGCCGGGGATGAGCAGTCGTTGGCCAATGCGCAGATACTCAGGCCGATCCAGGGGAGTTGCCTCGATGATCCGCTGCTGCGGAACCCGGTAGCGGTTGGCAATGTCTTCCAGTGTATCTCCCGGCTTGACGCTGTAGATCAATCCCGGCTGGCTGGGGATCAGCAGCTTCTGCCCTGGCCGCAGCGGCGTACTGGCTTGAATGCCGTTGGAGACAGTGATGGCGGCGGCATCGAGCTGGTACATCTGGGTCAGATGCCAGAGGGTTTCCCCCGGCTGCACCTCATGCTCGAGAATGCCTCGGGGCCCTTCCCCAGTCGGGATCTGGCCCGCCTCGAAGGCTTGCCGCAGTTGGGCTTTTTTTTGCTCGTAGTTCTGCTGCAGGGCGCCGGACAGCGTGTGCACCGAGGGCGGAATCGGCTCCGCTAGCCGGGATCCCCAAGGGTGACGAGAAAGCTGGCGTTGATGCAGCGTGGCCACCCCCGCCAAGCCCAGCATGAGCAAGAGGCCGGTGGCCCACCTCGGGTAGCCCCGTCGCGCCGGAGCCAAGGTCGAGGGATCTGGATTTTCTAGCTCGGCTGGCTCATCGGAGGGGGCTGGCCCCGACTCTTCCAGGGCATCGGCGTGGGGATCGGCCTCCAGCTTCAGGAGCCACACCAGGCCCGTTAAGCTGAGAGAAAGGGCTAAGCCAGCCCACCGGAGTCTTGACGGGGCAGACAGAAGTGCCGGCTCTCCCCCCTCGGCAGCCCGCTCCTGAGCGGTCGGGATCCCTGCCGGATCCTTGGGCGGAGAAAGGGTGCTCACGGCAGCGCTATGGATGTCCAGCTCCCTCCCCTGGGCATCTGAGAACGTCAATCTTTGGGGCATCCTCACACCAACAGGCTGACACTAGAGTGAAAGAGAAGATGTCAAAATTGAGGCCAGCGGCCCCTTGCTGCAAGCTCCACCGAGGCCGGTGAAGCCCAAGCGCAGTTCGATAATGAATACGTTGGTTCGCACTCAGGTTAGAGTACCGTAGTTAATAAATCTAGACAAGTCTTTGCAGGTAACTTCAGCTAAAATGCTTGTCCCACAATGATTTCAGCCTTCGGCCTGGTGAGATTTTGTCGAGCCTTATCCGATGTAGAACAGAGTGTGCCACCGTGCCGATCTGGAAGATAAAGCCCGCTTTGCTGTAGCTGAAACTACAAACCAGGATTCTCCATGACTTTGGTTGTCTACAACACCTTGACTCGCCGTAAGGAAGTGTTTCAACCCTTCGGTGGCTCTGAGTCCATTTCTGCCGACGAGGCGGCGGGCGGGGAGAAGCCGCTGGTGCGGATGTACGTCTGCGGCGTCACGGTTTACGACCTCTGCCATCTCGGCCACGCGCGCACCTATGTGGTGTGGGATATGGTGCGTCGTTACCTGGAGTGCCGCGGCTACCGGGTGAAGTATGTGCAGAACTTTACCGACGTGGACGACAAGATCCTCAAGCGGGCCTTAGAGCGGGGCGAGTCGATGCAGGCGGTGGCGGAACGCTTCATCGCCGAGTATTTCCAAGATATGGATCGCCTCAACATCAAGCGGGCCGATCTCTACCCCAGGGCAACCCGATCGCTGCGGGCCATGTTCGAGCTGATCCAATCGCTGGAGCTCAAGGGCTTTGCCTACCGGGTACGGGATCCCCTCGCCCCTCAGGGGGAGACTCCTGCTTACGATGTCTACTATGCCGTCCGTAAGTTCCCGGATTACGGCCAGCTCTCCGGTCGCAAGCTGGAGGAGCTGGAGGCAGGGGCCAGCGGCCGGGTGGGAGAAGAGGGCGCTGGCAAACGGGATCCCTTTGACTTTGCCCTTTGGAAGGCGGCCCCCCCTTCCGAGCCGGGGTTTGAGTCCCCTTGGGGTTGGGGGCGACCGGGCTGGCACATCGAGTGTTCGGCCATGGTGCGAGAGACTCTGGGGGATCACATCGACATTCACGCTGGTGGGGCAGACCTCATTTTTCCCCACCACGAGAACGAGCTGGCCCAATCCGAGCCAATTACCGGCAAGCCGCTGGCCAAGTACTGGCTGCACAACGGCTTTGTCAACGTCAACGGCCAGAAGATGTCCAAATCTTTGGGCAACTTCACCACCCTACGACAGGCCCTTGCCCTCTATCACCCCATGGCCCTGCGGCTGTTCCTGCTGCAGACCCATTACCGCAGCCCGATTGACCTCACTGAAGCAGCAATGGAGGCGGCCAGCCACGGCTGGGAGACTCTCCAAAAAGGGATCCACTGCGCCCAGCAGTTTGGCCAAGGGGGATCCCCCGATTCCGAGGCGATGAGGGCTTTCCAGACGGCCATGGACGACGACTTCGGCACCCCTGGGGCGCTGGCTCTTGCCTTTGAGCTGGCCAAGGAACTGATCCGCGAGCACAACCTCTTGACCCACCAGGGCCACACCCACCTGCAGCCGCACTTGCTGAGGCAGAAGGGCGCCGCCCTGCTGGAGATCTTGGCCACGCTGGGCTTCTGCTGGCCCCAGCCTGCCCAGGGATCCGAGAAAGCTGCCGCCAACGGGGAACTGGCCAAGCTTCCACCCCTTGAAGACGCGCGGATTGAAGAGCTGGTGGCCCAACGCACGGCGGCCCGCAAGGCGAAAAACTTTGCCGAAGCCGATCGCATTCGGGAGCAGTTAAAGGCTCTGGGGATCACCCTTATCGACCAAAAAGACGGCACCACCCGTTGGCTGCGGCAGTAGGCAGGCGGGGTTGGGATTGCCCATCACGCAGGGATCCCCGAGCTGGAAACGGCCTTTCGGTAAAACTCAGCCATTTCGGCAAACCACTCGGCCCGCGAGGGATCCCAGGTGTAGAACATGTGGCCGCCGCGGTAGTGGCGCAGGGTGAGGTTGGCCTTGAGGCGGGGATCCAGCTTCATCAAATCCACCAGGTGGTTGGAGGCAAAGTAAGGGGTGACCAGGTCGTAGAAGCCGTGGTGAATGCTCACCCGCATGTGGGGGTTGAGGGCCATGCTGCTGCGCAGCTCGTCCATGGCGCCGATGAACCCTTGCTTGAGCTCCCCCTTGGGGGCGAAGCGCCAGGACTTGAACACCTCTAGGTTCAGGAGGTGATAGGTCAGCTCCGTGTCCACCTGCAGGGTCTCCCGCAGGTGGCTGTTGATGGCGGCAGTAAACAGGCGATCTACCCCATCTAAGGTGGGATCGGATCCCTCGAAGGTAGGCCGATCCGGAAAGGGATCCACGGTGGTTACAGAGGCGTCGTAGAGCCCCAGCACCAGCCGCTGGGAGCGCAACAGCTCGCGGGCAAAGCTGGCCGGGTCGATCCGCCCCCCCTTGTGGGCCACATACTCCGGCGAGAGTCCGATCCCTGCCGCCATCTCCGCGTAGATGGCCTGCCGCTCCGCTTCTGGCATCGCCTCTCCCATGGCCAAGAGGGGCAACAGCCGCTGGCGGGCAAAGCCTTCTGCTTTGGGCAGCAGGATCTGCAAATCCTCCCCCCAGCCACACCGCCCATGATAGGCTGCTGTGGCGACATAGGAGGGGAAAAGCATTGCCCAGGTGCTGAGGTTGTAATCGGTGGTCTCCAGCAGCCCGAACTCGATGGCCGGCGAGATGAGAATAGCCCCCGACAGGCCCACGCCAAACTTGGCTTGCAGCTCCTTGGCCAGCCGCGCCACCCGAAAGCCCCCGTAGCTCTCGCCGGCAATGAAAATGGGAGAGAGCCAGCGCTTGTAGCGCGAGAGGAAGCCCTGGATAAACTCGCCCAAGGATTGCAAATCCCGCTCCACGTCCCAAAAGGGAGCCTCCTTGGGGGGCTCGTCTTCCTTTTCCTCCGCCTGGGTGGGCTTGGCCGCCGGATCGGATTTTTCCTGAGAACTTTTGGCGTCTTGAGACTCCTTGGGCAGGGCGCGGCTGAACCCCGTCCCCACCGGATCGACAAAGACCAAATCAGAAAACAGCAGCCAACTTTCGCCGTTATCCACCAGTTGCACTGGCGAGGGCGGCAAGCTGCCGTTGGGCCCAAAGCGGAGGCGTCTCGGCCCCAGGGATCCCATGTGCAAATAGGCAGAGGCCGCCCCCGGCCCGCCGTTGAAGACGAAGGTGAGAGGCCGCTGTCGGGAGTCAACCTCCTGCCTCAGATAGGCGACGTGGAAGATCTCGGCTACCGGCTTTTCCCGCCGGAAGAGGGTCTGCCAGCCGGCCACCGCCCTGTAGGGGAAGGACTTTCCCCCGGCGTTGAACGTGTGCTCCGTGGTGTGCAGGACAGGAGTGGACTTGGATTCTGCAGGCATAGAGACACGGGATCCACAACTTGCTGATCCAGTGAATCACAAGTTGCCGGATCTCCACCCCTGCCTTGGAACAGAAGCCGGGGATTACAGGGTGAGCGGCGCTTCCAAAGTCAGATTAAACGACTGGCCGGGGCGCAGCACCACCACCTGGGGAGCGGTTACATTGCCCACCACCACGCCAGCCACTGCCCCGCCTAGAACATTGCCCGCCGAGACGCCGCCGCTGATGGCTCCCAAAAGGGTGCCTGCGACTGCCCCGATGGCTGCATCCTGGGCGATGGCCTCAGCCGAATACTGGCGGGGATCCTTCTCGTCGTGGAGGATGCCGGAAGAGGCCTGCAGGCTATAGGTGCGACCGCCGAGGACGATGGAGGTGGCAACAAAGCGGGATCCGCCCGGTGCCGGTTCCATTTGCCCAAAAACGCGGCTGCCCGCCGGGATCACCAAACGCCCCTGGTTGTCGAAAATGTTTTGCGTGACGGCCACCTCCAGCGGGTAGATGGTGTCGGGGTAAAAGTATTGCGGCCCTTCGCTGCTGAGGCTGCCGACGGGAATAATCGTCCCCTGCTCAAGGCGGTAGGCACCCAATTGGAAAAGCGGCTGGGCCTCTCCTGGCAAGGGGGCCAGCAGAGGGATCCCTGCCAAACCGATCGCGGCTGCTGCTAAGATAGCTTTCATCCAGAAGTCTCCAATTCTCCGAAGTTCTGCACGTGCCCGCGGCCTTTTCGGGCCGAGGTTTGTCCTTTTGCGGTTTTCTCTACACTTCCAGGTTACCCAATCCCAGTTCCGGTTTCCTTTCCGACTCGAGTAGCTTGGTTTTCAACTTTGGGCAGTTTTGAGCGGCCTAGGTGGCCAGTGAGTTTTTCAGACAGGCTCAAAAGTGCTGGAAGGCCTGCTGGCGGCTGAGGATTTGCCCGTCCTGCAACCGCACCGTCCCCTGCGGATCCCAGCCGGTTACTTCCCCAATCCAGGCGGCTCCTGGCAACTTTTCCAACAGATGCTTGGCCACCGACACCTCGGCACTGAGAAGCAGCTCAAAGTCTTCGCCCCCATAAAGCGCCCACTCCAAAGCTTGGGCCGGGAACGCCTGGCGCAAAGCCACCGAAATCGGGATCCGCTCCGCCGCGATCCGCGCCGCTACCCCACTGCTCTGGCACACCTGCACCAGGGCGTCCGCCAAGCCATCGCTGGTGTCCATGCCGGCCAGGCGCAGAGGACCGGGGAGCGCTTCCAAAAGGGACAGAACATCCAAGCGCGGGCGCGGGTATTGGTGGGCTCTGATCAACTGCTGCCGCTGTGCTGCCGTGGCTGAGGATCCCTGTTCGGGATGGAGCAGCAGCTCCAGGCCGGCCCGCGCGTCGCCGTGGGGCCCTGTGACCACCAGCCAATCGCCCGGCTGAGCCCGTCTGCGCTCAATCGCCCGCCCCGGCTGCACCGATCCCAGGGCCGTGATCGCCACAAACCGCTGCGGCGACCGACACAGATCCCCCCCCACCAATTCTGCTCCCCAACGGGCACAGCAGGCCCGCATCCCTTCGTAGAGCTCCTCTACCCAAGCCACCGGCGTGGATCCCGGCAGGCCCAAGCCCACCACCAACGCCCGCGGACGGGATCCCATCGCTGCCAGATCCGAGAGATTGGCCGCCACCGCCCGCCAGCCCACCGCGTGGGCCGGGGTTGTCACGTCGCTAAAGTGAACCCCCTCCACCAAGACATCGGTGCTCACCACCAACTGCCCCTCAGGAGCGGGCAACACCGCCCCGTCGTCTCCCACCACCTGGGCAGGACAGTAGCGCTGCACGATCTGCAACAGCCCCGCCTCGCCGATGGCCGAGATGGGCGTGGGAGAAGAGCTGCTCTTGGGTTGAGGGAAAAAGTCGGGAAGATCGCTGAACAAAGGAGCCCCTGGCGGATGCACGCAGCCAAAAACCTATGGTTGCAAAATGTTAGGGGCAGTTGGCGCCGGTCAAGCCCAAGCCCCTACTCGTCCAAAGATTGGACATTTTGCACAATTCGAGAGAGCTCGTTCTTCTCATCCACATTGATGCGGGTCGGGGATCCGCTGATAATCCGCTCGTAGCCGCGGAAGGAATCGCGAATTTGAATCCCCGAATCCGAGATGAGGTACTCGCGGATGCCCTTGTCATGCCAGGATCCCCGCATTTTAAAGACGTTGAGCGCCCGTGCCATCTCGCCGCGAATCTCCACATACTGCAGCAGAATGATTGTGTCGGTGATGGTGGAGATGTGCGACTCGGTAATGGAATGGGATCCCATGAATTGATCGGTGGTGTTGGTGAAAAAGCCGGTGATCTCCTCCTGCTTGGCCAGGCCGGTTACGCCGATAACAAACTGTCGAAAAGCATTTTGGCTCACACCCCGCGCCAGCGCCGACAGCGAGTCGATGGCCATGCGGGAGGGCTTGAAGGCCATCATCTCGGTTTTGATCTTCTGCAGGTGGTCTTCCAGGCCGGCGGACTCGGGGTAGGCGCAGATGATCTTAAGGAGGCCTTGCCGCTCAAACTCCTCAAAGTCGATGCCCCAGGAAGAGGCATTGCGGGCAAGCTGGGCCCGCGACTCTTCGTAGGCAAACAGGATGCAGCGCTCCCCATTTAGGCAGCCTCGCTCGAGGAACTTGCTCACCAGCGAGGTCTTGCCTGTGCCGGTGGCGCCGGTAGCCAAGATAATCGAGTCTTTGAAAAAGCCACCGCCGCACATCTCGTCCAGCTTCTCGATGCCGGAAGAGACGCGCACGTTGGAAGAGCGCTGCGTCAGTTGCATCGCTCCCAGCGGGAAGATGTTGATCCCCTCGTTGGTGATGGTGAAGGGATATTCCCCCTTCATGTGGGTGGTGCCCCGCAGCTTCAGGATCTCGATGGTACGCCGCCGCTTCTCCCCCTCCAGGATGTTGCGCAGGATCACCACGTTGTCGGAGACGAACTCCTCCACCCCATAGCGGGCGATGGGGCCGTACTCCTCAGTGCGCTCGGTGGTCATGACCGTGGTGACGTTGGCCTGCTTGAGGCGGGCTGTCAGGCGAAACAGCTCCCGCCGCACCACGCCCGCCGGCTCATACTGCTGAAAGATGGCCGTTACCGAGTCGATGGCCACCCGCTTGGCTTTGTATTTGCGAATGGCATATTGGATGCGCTCGATGAGGGCCGACAAATCGAAATTGCCGCTTACCTCGTAGCCCTCCGGATCCGGCGAAGCATCCAGAATAAAGAGCTGCCCCTTGTCGATGAGGGCCTGCAGATCCCAGCCGAAGCTGGCGGCGTTGCGAATGATGTCGGCAGGGGTCTCCTCAAAAGTAACAAAGATCCCTGGCTCCTGGTACTTGACAATGCCGTTGTAGAGAAACTGCAGGGCAAACAGAGTTTTGCCGGTGCCGGAGGTACCGCTGACCAAGGTGGTGCGGCCCAGGGGCAGCCCGCCGTGGCTGATGTCTTCAAAACCCTCGATACCCGTCTGTTTTTTCGGGATCCCCCGCGGCTCGGGCCCGCCCAGGAAGTAGGTCGATGGGATCCCCTCCGCGGCGTTACCTTGCAGCTTTTCTGACTCAGAAGGTTCCAATGGTTGGTTCATGCCCCTCTCTCCCCTAAAACCTGTCCTAAGCCTCTTCGTCCAATTCTTCGTAGAGCAGATCTAGGCCGATGAGCACCTTCTCTCGGTTGGACAGATCGCCGATAATCTTCCGCACCGGCGGCGGCAGGATTTTGGCCAGGGTCGGTGTTGCCAGGATCTTATCTTCCTCTGCCAGTTGCGGATTTTTCAAGACGTCGATGACTTTCAGGCTGTACACGCCGCGGAACTCTTTTTCCAGAATGTCTTGCAAGGTGCTGAGGGCGCGCAGAGAATTGGGGGTATTGCCCGCCACGTAGAGCTTGAGGACATAGGCTTTGCGAGTGGACATAACCTAGGGATCCCTTGGGGCAGATTTGGGAATGGAGCGGCGGTACATTTCGCTCAGGTGGGCCATCACGTCGATGAGAGTGAGGCGGTAATCCAGCAGGATCTCTTCGCTGCGACCCTCCAGTTTTAGTTGTTTGGCAAAATCCTCCATTAGGTTCATGTGCAGCTCCAACAGTTGGGCGGCGCCGATGTCGGCAAAAAAGGCAAGGGCCACCAGCTCGTCGATGCGGGCATTGACGGTCTCAGGAGATTGAAAATACTCCAGGACAATAGCCTGGTAGAGGTTACGCAGCCGCCGCATGAGGGCCTGCTGCTCGTCGGGGGGCAGGTGGCGGTAGAACAGCTCCGGATCCCGATGGTAGTACACGCCGGCGTAGCCGAGGCGTTCCCGCAGCTTTTCCGCCAGCCGCCGCTGCTGCTGGTGCGTGTAGAGCAGGTAGGGCTGATCCTTGGGGTGAGGGTTTGCTGCAGGCAGGCTGCAGGTGGGGGAAATCTGGAGAAACAGGGCAATGGCTCGGTTGATCAGCAGCTCCAAGGGAGAAGCAGAAGGAGTGGCCTGGGATCCCTTTGGCGGCAACAGCTCTGACGGCGAGACGAGGCGAACCAGAGTGGCGTTGTGGTAGAAAAACCGCTCCCGCTTGAGCAGAGCTCTCGCCCCCGGAGGAACAGGGGGGGAGGACGCTTCGCCGGAGCGGCTGGCGCCGCCTTCCGGTTTGAGCTCTTCCGACACAATGGCCACCACTGTCGGCAGCAACAGTCCCTGCTTGCAAAGCTGACAGCCCAACGCCTCCAGCTTGTCCAGCCGCGTCGCTTCCACCAGCAGCACCAGGCAGTCCGGATGGTTTTCCTCCCCTCGCAGAGCCTCCAGAAAGGCTTCCGGATCCTGGAAGACCTCAGCCACAAAGCGTTCTGGCGACAACAAAGCCTCTGCCGCCAGCGGCTCTCCAGCAGGCGGCTCCCAGTCGAGCAAAAGGCTGATGTGCAGTGGGTGGGTGTCGGGCTTCAATAAGGATAGAAAACGATAAGAACCGCCTTCGATCTTAAATCTTAAATCTTCTTAAACCTGACCGGAATCTGCCTTGGCCTTCAGAGTCAGCCAAGGGAGACTCAAAGAGAGCGTGCCATTGCCGCCTACACTAGGGGTGAAAGGCCTCTGGGAGCCCTATGGTGCCCCTGATCATCGATTGCGACCCCGGCCAAGACGACGCGGTGGCCCTGCTCCTGGCGATGGCTTCGCCGGAGCTAGAGGTGCTGGGCATTACCACGGTGGCCGGCAATGTCTCTGTGGAAAAAACCAGCCGCAACGCCCGGCAGATCTGCGAGCTGGCCGGCTGCCCGCAGATGGCAGTCTATGCCGGCTGTCCCCGCCCGCTGTTGCGCCCGCTGCAGACTGCCGAAGAGGTGCACGGCAAAAGCGGGATCGACGGGGCCAACTTGCCGGAGCCCCAGATGCCGCTGGGATCCCTGCACGCCGTGCAGTACCTGATCGAGACCTTGATGGCGGCGCAGGAGCCGGTTACCCTGGCGCTGCTGGGCCCGATGACCAACTTGGCAGTAGCCCTGGTGCAGCAGCCCCGCATCGTGGAGCGCATCCGACGTCTGGTGTTCATGGGGGGATCTGCCCTTGAGGGAAACACCACCCCGGCCGCCGAGTTCAACATCTTCACCGATCCCCATGCTGCTCAGATCGTGCTCAGCGCCGGGATCCCCGAGGTGGTGATGCTGGGCCTGAACGTTACCCAGCAAGTCCTCAGTACGCCGGAGCGGATCGAGCGGATCCGCGCCCTCGGCACGCGGGTAGGCCAGACGGTGGCCGACATGCTCGCCTTCTACGGCAAGTTCGACATCCGGCGCTACGGCCTGCCGGGGGGGCCGCTGCACGATCCCTGTGTAGTCGCCTACCTGCTGCAGCCGCAGTTGTTCGAGCTCAAGCCCTGCTACGTGGAGGTGGAGACGGCTAGCCCCCTCAATCTGGGCCGGACGGTGGTGGATCGCTGGGGGCTGAGTGGCCGCCCCGCCAATGTGCAGGTAGCTTTTGGGGTGGATGCCGAGGAGTTTTACCGCCTGCTCACCGAGCGCTTAGGCCGCTATCGGTAGTCGAGGTCGTCAAGGAGGTCGAGGTGAACCCTACCAGCCCAGTCCTAGTTCCCAAGCCGGCGTGGCTCAACCTGCCCACCGCCATCACCTTGCTGCGCCTTGGAGGGATCCCTTTGATTCTGCTGGGGCTGGGCCTGGGATCCCCGCTGGGGCAAGGGCTGGCTTTCTGGGCGTTTTTGCTGGCGGCGGCAACTGATTGGCTGGACGGCCACTTGGCCCGCCGCTATGGGCTGGTGACCGATGTGGGCAAGGTTCTGGATCCCCTGGTGGACAAGCTGCTGGTGCTGGCCCCGCTGCTGAGCCTGCTGGAGCTGGGGCGGATCCCCGCTTGGGGAGTGTTTTTGTTGGTGGGGCGAGAGCTGGCCATCGCCGGCTGGCGGGCCAACCAAAGCCAAATCCGCGGCGCCAATCTCTGGGGCAAAGCCAAGACGGTCGCCCAAATCCTGGCCATCGCCCTGCTGATCCTGAACTGGCCTATCGGGATCCCCTGTTTTTGGGTGGCGGTGGCCCTCACTCTGATCTCGGGGTTGACCTATTTGTACACCGACCATGCCACGCCGGACGCCTCTGCCGGCAAGGAGAGACCCCCTGCCTGATCGCGTCAGCGGGACGGAGTCCTCTCGCGTCAGCGGGACGGAGTCCTCAGACCCCACCCCTGAGCAGCGTATCCTCGGCCTCGACCCGGGGTTGGGGACGGTGGGTTTTGGCTGCATCCTGGCAGGTGCCGGCGGACTTCGCCCCCTGGACTACGGAGTCATCAGCACCCCTGGGGAGCAATCAATCCCGGAACGGCTGCAAACCCTCTACGAGGATCTAAAGGAGCTGCTGCGCCAGTTTCAGCCCCATCAGGTGGGGTTGGAAAAGCTCTTCTTCTACAAAATGGGCAACACCATCCCCATCGCCCAGGCGCGGGGGGTGATCCTACTCGTCCTGGCCCAGTATCATCTGGTGCCGGTGGAGTTCACCCCTGCCCAGGTGAAGCAAAGCCTGACGGGCTACGGGCGCGCTGACAAACAGGCCGTGCAAGCCGCCGTGGCCCGCGAGCTCAATCTGCCCAGCCTGCCCCGCCCCGACGATGCTGCCGATGCCCTGGCCATCGCCATCACCCTTTGGCACCACCGCTTTGCTTAGGAATCGGTCGGTGTGGCTCCGTCGAGATCGCTAAACTAGACTCAGTAGCGCAAAAAGCAAAGCCTTATGCCTTCCTCTTCTGTGGACGTACGTGAGCTACCCCTGTTTCCCCTGCCAGAGGTGGTGTTGTTTCCGGGCCGCCCCCTGCCGCTGCACATTTTCGAGTACCGCTATCGCATGATGATCAACACCATCCTGGAGACGGATCGCCGTTTCGGGGTGCTGATGTTCGATCCCCAGACGGGATCCCCGGTGCGGGTGGGCTGTTGTGCCGAGGTGTTGCAGGTACAGCGGTTGCCGGATGACCGCATGGACATTTTGACCTTGGGGCAGCAGCGCTTCCGGGTGTTGAACTACGTGCGGGAAAAGCCCTTCCGGGTGGGGCTGGTGGAGTGGATTGAGGATGAGCCGACCACTGCGGATTTGCAGGGCTTGGTGCAGCAGGTTTCCACCCTACTTCAGGATGTGGTGCGCCTCTCCGGCAAGCTAATGGAGCGGGAGACGGAGCTGCCGGAGCGACTGCCCACTACCCCGATAGAGTTATCCTACTGGGTTGCCAGCCACTTTCACGGGGCTCCCCGGGAGCAGCAAGCGCTGCTGGAAATGGTCAGCACCGAAAATCGCCTGCGGCGGGAAGCCGAGATCCTCGAGTCCACCCGCAAGCACTTGGCCGCCCGCACTGCCCTCAAGGATTTGTTCTCCGAAATCTCCTAAAATTTCTTGGGATCGCTTGAAAGACGCAGGCCACGGGGGAGTTGTCAGCCGTTCTGGCGCTCGCGTTGCCACCCGTCTCAACGGCGGCTGCAAAAGCCGGCTGAGGTTCAGTGATTGTCCAGGGATCCGATGTCCTACCCTCGCCGTTATCTGCGCTTTGCCTCCCGGGTTCTGGGCCGAGAAATGGAGATGCTCCACTTTGGGCATCGCGGCTACCCGCTCATCTGCCTGCCCACCAGCAATGGGCGTTTTTTCGATCTGGAAGATCGCGGCATTATCGCCAGCCTCGGCCATCACTTGGAGCAGGGCTATTTGCAGGCCTTTTGCGTGGAAACCCTCGATTGGGAGACCTTGTTCAACTGCGAGCTGGACGTGCCCCAGCGGCGGGATCGCTGGCTGTTGTTGGAGCAACACTGGGTAGAAGAGCTGATCCCCTACGCCAAAGCAGAAGCGCAAAATGACTTTCTGGTGGTGGCAGGCTTCTCTCTGGGGGCCACCCACGCCGTCAACCTCACCTGCCGGCACCCTGGCCTGGTGCGCCGTTGTCTGGCGCTGGGGGGGCCCTACGATGTGGCGGCCCTCGGCTCCGTCACCGGCTGGGATCCCCAACAGGCGGAACAGGAGCTGTATTTCATCAACCCCTTGGCCTACCTGTCCAACATGAGCCGACAACTCTGGGATCAGCTGGGCGGGCGCAACACCGAGCTAAAACTGCTCACCGCCCACCGCGACCACTGCCTCAACGACAATCTGCGCCTGGCAGAAGTCCTCCGCCGCAACGACATCCCCCATCACCTGGAGGTATGGGAAGGGGATCACGACTGGCCCACCTGGCAAGCGCAAATCCGCGCCTTCGCCTAGGATCCCTTGCAGAGGAGTCAGAGAGCTTTTGATGAGAGAGCCTGGATGATCGAAGACTACTGGGTTGGCAGCCTGCACTTCAGCGAGCCTTTTGGGGACGACACCCTGGCCCGTCTCAACGCCCTTCCCCCCATTCAAGCCCGCAACGGCCAAGCCTACAAGATCCGGGCGGAACATGTCACCATTCACGAGGTGAACCTGGATTACCGCACCAAGTACCGCCTCATCCTAGACCGCTTCAGCTACCTTTACCCCCAGGCCATCGGCCTGTTCATGGGCTTTGCCTTCAGGGGGGTGTACATCATCAACAACCCCTTCAGCTTTTACTACTACCTGCGCAACAAAGATGCCGCCTACATGGTGGTCAAAGAGCTGGGGATCTCCATCCCCAAGACTTACATTCTGCCCCCCAAGGAGGCCCCAGCTTTGAAAGCCGAAGATTTTAAGTATCACAAGTTCTTCGATTGGCAGGGGATGGCAGAAGATCTCGGCTGGCCAATCGTGATCAAGCCGGCAGAGGGACGGGAGGCCATCGGAGTCGAAATCGCCTACAACATGGAGCAGCTTCTCTACTTTTACGACCGCTCCGGATCCCAGGTGATGATGCTCCAGGAGAAGGTTAAAAGTCCTTATCCCTGGCAGATTCGCGCTCTCTGTATTGGCCGAAAGATCATCCCAATTAAATACATCTTTCGCAAGTTCGATGCCAGCGAATATCTGTTCGATCCAGAGTTTCTCACGCCGGAGATGGGCAAAAAAGTTATCGACACCTGCCGGATCATCAATCGGGCGTTGGGCTATGAAATGAACTCGGTGGAGCTGTTTATCGACGAACAAGGGGAGCTACAGGCCATTGACTTTAACAATCCGGTGCCCGATGGCCGCCTCAAGGCTTTGGGAGAAATTTTTTACAACGATTACCAGCAGGCCCTTTGCGATTTGGTCGTGGATATTGTGCGGGAACAGCGTCCTTTCGACTTCTTGCCCCCAGACGTCAACCGCTTTGCCCAGATCGCCCGGCGAGCCGACCTCACCCGTGAGCAGAAGTTTCAGATGGCTCTCGAGCTGGCCAACCGCTACTACGAGCCCAGGGATCCCGAATAAAATAACTTAACAAAAGCACGGTCTAGCGCTGGGAAAGCTTTGGGCTGGGCAAAGAGCAGTTGCCTGGCTTTCGTCTATGGGACCCTTGAGGCGCAGGGATTCCATCCTAGGTTGAGCTTAGAGGGGGGATCCCCTCCCAGCCGCGGCAGGGCAAGTTGGTCTATCCGGACAGGCAAATGTCAACCGGTTTGAAATTGCGCTGGTGCCACGATATTCGCGGGATCCCAGCATCTGCCTGGCAAGCGCTGCAGACGGAGCGCACCTCTCCTTTTTTGGAGTACGAGTGGCTGCACAGCCTAGAAGCCTCCGGCTGTGCCAGCCGCAACACGGGGTGGTTGCCCTGTCACCTGTTGGTGGAGTCGGATGGGCAACTCATCGCCGCTGCCCCCTTGTATTTGAAAAGCCATAGCCAGGGCGAATTTGTCTTCGACCAAGAGTGGGCTGCGGTTGCCAACCAACTGGGAGAACGCTACTACCCCAAGCTGATCGGCATGGCCCCTTTTACGCCGGCCACCGGCTATCGCATTCTCGTCCATCCCGACTACTCGGAAGCAGAGGTGTGGCCGTCGATGCTGGCTGCTATCGATCGCTTCTGCCAGGACAATGATATTTCGCTGTTCAGCCTGCTCTATGTGGACTTAGACTGGCGGGCCCAACTGGAGGCCGATGGATTGACTCCCCGAATTACCCACAACTACCAGTGGCACAATCCCGGCTATCGCTCTTACGAAGACTTTTTGAGCCAGTTCAACGCCAACCAGCGGCGCAACATCAAGCGAGAGCGGGCCGCCATGGAAAAAAGCGGCATAGAACTCAAGATCTACACCGGAGAGGAGATCACGCCGCGCCTTCTCTCTCTCATGTACGACTTTTACAGCAACACCTGCGCCCAATTTTGGAACTGGAGCAAATATCTCAACCGCCGCTTTTTCGAATCTCTCTATCCCAACTACCGGCAGCGGCTGGTGCTGGTGGCCGGGGAACGAAATACAGAAATTGTGGGGATGTCTTTTTGCGTCCGCAAAGGGGATCGCCTCTTTGGGCGCTACTGGGGCTGCCGAGAAGAGGTGAAGTTCTTGCACTTTAATGTGTGCTACTACGAGCCGATTGCCCTAGCCATCCGCGAAGGGATCCGCAACTTTGATCCCGGAGCTGGAGGATCCCACAAGATTCGGCGGGGATTTCCAGCCACTCCTGTGTATAGCTACCACCGTTTCTACCGCCCCAGGCTAAAGCAGGTGCTAATCCCCTATCTGAATCGCGTCAACCCTCTCATGTTGGCTGAGCTGGAGAGGGTAAATCAAAACGAGGTTCCCTTTCGAGAAGATATTCTACCCTCTCTGTCTACTCTTACGCGAGGTTAAATGAACTACCACTGGATAAGCTTTTTCTGAACGGCTGCCATACACATGGCAACGCGAGCGTTGATCTCATCTTCAGAGCCAAAGATATCCAGTTTCTCTTTGAGCCTTTGAATACAGTTTTGTACGGTTTTTTTGCTCGTGTGAATGCGGTCGGCGATGGCCTGGTCGGTGAGGGCCTCTTTGCAGAGCAGGTTCAAGACCTCGATTTCCCGCTCCGTCAGCTTTGTTAAGCCGCGCAACTCTCGCGGCATGCGCAATTCCCCATTGAGGGCACTTTTGGCTCCTTCCAAGAAGACACTGCGCCGCTCCATTTTGTTGACGGCGGCAAATCCGCCCTGGTGCTTGCTGATTAGGCCCACCAGGGGAGTTAGCAGCAGCGGCTCGCTGGAATAAACCATCACGTTCAGGGTGGGGTAGTTCTCGAAAATATGGCGCAAGAACTCTAGGCCCGGCTCGGCAGACTGTTCGCCGCTGGTTTGGCCGTAGAGCAAGTCGGCTACTACCAAGTCCGGCTGTTCCCGCTGCAGGCGCAGGATGGCGTCCATCGGGTTGGAGACTGTGATGCACTGAGCATCGGCTGCAAGCCGTTGCAGCCATTCGCAATTGTTTTGGGCGACCTCGGGATGATCCTCGACAATCAAGAACTTGAGCGGGGCAGTTCGGCTCTCGACCTCAAACATCGATCCACTCCTCCAAATCCAGCGTCGGCTGCGGGGGGACGGCCAAAACCCCTTTGCAGTTTAGGGATCCCACCGACAAACTACCCTAGTGTAGCCCCAAGTTGGGCCTGAGAAGGCGCAGCAGGGTAGGCTAGAGGGTGATGTTAACCGGATCCCGACTGTGGTACCCCTGCAAGATCGCAACCCAACCACCCGCACTGCCTACGTTACCTATGCTTTGGTGCTTATCAACATCCTGGTTTTTGTGTATGAGCTTACCCTATCACCGCAAGAGCTGGCGGCTTTCTTCCGAGAGTGGGCAGTGGTGCCAGCGGAACTGACGGCCAGCTTTCGGGGGGAGGCCACCTCTTCGCTGCGCCCCGAATGGGTAACGCTATTTACCTCGCAATTTTTGCACGGGGGCTTTTTGCATCTTGGCGGCAACATGCTCTTTTTGTGGGTTTTCGGCAACAATGTTGAGGATCGCTTGGGGCATGTGCGCTACCTCATTTTTTACCTGACTTGTGGAGCCTTGGCCGCCCTAACCCAGTGGTTTTTCGATATGGAATCCACCATTCCTTCGCTGGGGGCAAGTGGGGCCATTGCCGGGGTGTTGGGAGCTTATATCTTGCGTTTCCCGCGAGCTGAGATCCTGACTTTGGTACCCCTGGGCATTTTTATCACAACCGTCTACGTTCCCGCCTGGGTGTTTTTGGGTTTTTGGTTTGTACAGCAGGCGTTTTACGGCATCGCCAGCCTGCAGACGCCCACCAACATCGGCATGCAGGGGGGAGGGATCGCCTACTGGGCCCACGCGGGCGGCTTTGTGTTTGGGGCCATCTTGGGGCCGCTGATGGGGTTATTTTCTGGCAAAAGCCCTTATGACCGCCAAGCCGCTTGGCGACAGCCCGACAGGGACCTGTTCTGATTGAACCTCAATCCTTTTTGTGTCAGAGACCAACTTGAGAGGAGGAAATCATGGTTCGTCTGTCTGCCAAGCCCCTAACCCTGGAAGAGTTTCTGCAGCAGCCAGAAGCTCAACCCGCCAGTGAATTCATCGAGGGAGAGATCATCCAGAAGCCCATGCCACAGGGAAAGCACAGCCTACTCCAGGGGGAGCTAACTTCTTTTATCAACGCAAACCTCAAACCCAAACGCCTCGGGTGGGCATTTCCAGAGTTGCGCTGCACTTTTGCCGGCTATGCGATTGTGCCCGATATTTCTGTGATCGCCTGGGATCGGATCCCTGTGGATGAAGATGGCACCATTCAAAATCTCATTCCCTTTTGCCCAGATTGGATGATCGAGATTCTCTCTCCCGATCAAAATCAAATGAAGCTGGTCAAGAAAATTTTGATCGGCTTGGCCCACGGCTGCCAGATGGGGTGGATCGTAGCTCCCGAAGAAAGGCTCGTTTTCGCCTACCCTGCCGGACAGCAGCCAACCGTGCATGAGGATCCGCAAGAGCTGATCCCCGTTCCCGCGTTTGCCCAAGGGATCCAACTGACGGTCGAAACGTTGTTTGGTTGGATGCGGGTTCGAGCTGACGAGAGCGGCAAGCACAGCGGAGATACACAGGCGGGGCACTCACCTAACCCCAGCCCTTCCGGTGCCCAGTGAGAAAAAAGCCGAGACCGGCTGGACCAGTGGCACGCCTTGCTGACAAGCTGCCCCAGCCTCCCTCGCCTCCATTTCAGTCGGCGCTGTAGAGAGCAGGAGCTTGGGCAACCGTCGCTCCAATAGAGGAGAGTTCTTGGCGCAGCAGCGCCACCAGGGCATTGGTGGACTGGTCGTAGAGGCTAGTGACCAGCTTGGGATAGAGCCCAATGCCGATGATGGGGATCAGCAGGCAGGCGATGATGAACACCTCCCGCGGCTCGGCATCCACCAGTTCCTCGTGTTCGGTCAGCTCTTTGTTTTCCGGGCCAAAGAAGATCTGCCGCAACATCGACAGCAGGTAGATAGGAGTCAGGATCACCCCAACCGCCGCCAGAAAGACCACCACCAGCCGGAAGGGGAGGGAGTAGGCATCGGTGGTGGCCATGCCGATGAACACCATCAGCTCCGCCACAAAGCCGCTCATCCCCGGCAGAGCCAGAGAGGCCAGCGAGCAAGCGGTGAACATGGAGAAAATCTTGGGCATCTTCAGGCCGACGCCGCCCATTTCCTCCAGCTCCAGCGTGTGGGTGCGGTCGTAGGTGGCCCCCACCAAGAAGAACAGGCTGGCCCCGATCAGCCCGTGGGAGATCATCTGCAGCATGGCGCCGCTCATGCCGATTTCGGTCAGGGATCCGATCCCGATGAGGACAAAGCCCATGTGGCTGATGGAAGAGTAGGCGATCTTGCGCTTGAGGTTGCGCTGGGCAAAGGAGGTGAGGGCGGCAAAGATGATGTTCACCACCCCCAGCACGATCAGCACCGGCGCAAAGTAGAGGTGGGCATCCGGCAGCATGCCCACATTCATGCGCATCAGGGCATAGCCCCCCATCTTAAGCAAGATCCCGGCCAGCAACATGTGAACCGGCGCCGTGGCTTCGCCGTGGGCATCGGGCAGCCAGGTGTGCAAAGGGAAGACGGGCAGCTTCACCCCGTAGGCGATGAGGAAGGCCCCATACAGCAGCAATTGGAAGCTCAGCGGATAGGCCTTGTGGGCCAGATCCGTCATGTCAAAGCTGATGGGATCCCCGTAGAAGGCCATGGCCAGGCCCGCCACCAGGATAAACAGGGAGCTGAGGGCGGTGTAGAGAATGAACTTGGTGGCCGCATAGAGGCGGTTGTACCCCCCCCAAATGGAGAGGAGCAAATACACCGGGATCAGCTCCAGCTCCCACATCAGGAAGAAGAGCAACATGTCCTGCACGGCGAACACCCCGATCTGCCCGCCGTACATGGCCAACATCAGAAAATAAAACAGGCGCGGCTTGAGGGTGACCGGCCAGGCGGCCAAGATGGCAAGCGTGGTCACAAAAGCCGTGAGCAGGATCAGCGGCATGGAAAGGCCATCGGCCCCCACCGACCAGCTCAGCCCCACCTGCGGCACCCAGGTGTAGCGCTCCAGCAGTTGTAAGCTTGTCTGGCTGGGGTCATAGCCGACATAGAAGCCAGCCAGCAAAATGAGCAGGTCGGTAACCGCGATGAAGAGGGCAAACCAGCGAACCCGTTCTGCCAACTTTTGCGCGTAGACGCGGGTAGTGGGATCCCCAGCGGGCGCCGGGATCAAGGGGATGAAGAGGGCGGCCACCACCGGATAGACGATGACCGTGGTCAGCCAGGGAAACTCGTGCAAGCTGGGCAGCGCCATGAAGATAACCTCGTTACGCTAAGTTCATACCACACCCTTCCAGGGGGATTGCCGTCGGCTACAGCCAACAGCCTTTTACCAGAATCGCTCCTGAGTATCTCTGCTCAGCAAACCTCCAGAACTATCTTAAGGCTCTTTACCTAGTTTGCCGGGATCCCTGGCCGGGCTCGACCAGGACTCAAGCATTGACCTGGTCATCAAACCTGGCTATTAGAAACCTCATCACCTGGCCCCCGGCTAGCCGACCCTGCGCAATTGCGCCTGGACAGGACTGCCGCTGTTGGATAACAGTAGAAATAGTACTTAACAACCAAGCCAGGTCCGCCCTTGGCGGGCGGTGAGGGGAGCCTCTGGGGGAAGCTTTGAAGTATGGCACTGCATGCGGAGTTACACCGCCACCTAGGCGGTTCGGTCGTTCCTAGGATTTTGTGGCGCTACCTGCATCGCCAGGGATCCCCTCTGGCAGCACGCTTTCCTGACTACGCCGAGTTTGAGGAGTTCTACACCCGCCCGCGCAACACCCTTGAAGATTACTTGGAGCTGCACACGCTAGTGGAACAGGTGCAAACCCTGGAAAGCTTACCTTATTTCATCTACCGTCTGCTGCGGGGGGCCTATGTTTTTGAGGATTTGGCCTATCTAGAGATTCGCTACACCCCCTATCTGCGCACAGATCCCAGCTTGGACGAGGCGGATCGCCTCAAGCAGATGCGCCAAGTTATCGAAACGGTAGGGCAAGCCAGCCAGCAGCGGGAATATCCCATCGTCACCACCCAGATCGTCTGTTTGCATTCACGCCTGCCCAGCCATATCAACCGCGCCATGGTGGAGGCCGCCGCCGAGTCCGAATACGTGTCTGCCATCGACCTGGCGGGGGGAGATAAGGCCTACGGCGAACGCATGGACGAGTGGATTGAGCTGTTCAAATATGCCCTGGCCCGTGGCCTCAAAACCACTGCCCATCTCTATGAGACTTTGGATGGCTGTTACCCAGAGCTGCTGCCCTATGTCTCGCGGATTGGCCACGGGATCCAGATCCCTCTCCACTACCCAGAGCTGCTGCCAGAGCTGGCGCGGCGCGGCCAATGCCTGGAGGTCTGTCCCACCACTTACCTGAAGACGGGGACGCTGCCCAGCTTGGAGCCCCTCAAAATCGTCTTCGACCGCTGCTTTGACGCGGGGGTAGATATCGCCATCTGCACCGACAACGCCGGCCTGCACAACGTGCGCCTGCCGTTTGAGTACGAAAACTTGCTCACGCACGACATTATCGATTTCGACCAGCTCAAGCGCTGTCAGGAGGCGGCTTTTCGTCACGCTTTTGCCTGGCCCTACAAGGAGCACCCCGCCTCGTTGCTGTCGGAGCTGCAGCAGTCAGCCTCGAAGTCCCTAGTTCCCCTCTGAGAGGGGCAAACAGGACTTTGCTTGACATTTCCGCCGCCAGACTTGGTCGCGCTTGCCCGGCGAGGGCTGGCGCAGGTCAAAACGACATCCCCCTGAGTCGGACAGCGGCCTCCTGTAGGCTGCTCTCGGAGAGGTCAGGCAGCTCAAGGCGAGCGCGGATACGGTTAAAGTGTTGCTGCAGGCCGTGGCGATAGGTGGGGTCGTAGTGCTGCTCCAGCAACTCCTGCACAAACTGCGGCCAGTCTTGGGCGTCGATCAGCTCAAACCAACGCTGCAGGCGGGCCTGGCCAAGACGGGACTTCAGAGGCAGCAATTTTTCCTTCAGCGCTTGGGGGTGAGCAATCCAGTGGGGATAGTGGGCGATTAACCCCTTCACCCGCTCCTCTAGAGGCAACTGCACTTCGACACAGTCGGCTTGGGTAAGGGCTTGCCAAAGGGCAGGCGGCAGATGGAGCTGGCCCACTTTGGCACTCTCAGCTTCTACCCAGACTGGCTTGGCGGGATCCCACTGGAGAAAAACCTGCACCAGTTGACTTTCAAAGCTCTTCTGACTGGGCTGTGGCACCCCCCACTCGGCCCCCAGGAGGGATCCCCGGTGACAGGCCAGCTTTTCCAGATCGAGAACTTGGGATCCCTGTTGGCGCAGATGGTGAAGCAACTGGGTTTTGCCGCTCCCTGTTGGCCCGCAGAGCACTCGGTAGGTAAACTCCTGGGGCAAAGTCTGCAGTTGTCGGCGCACCCAGGCGCGGTAGGTTTTGTACCCCCCTTGCAAGACGGTTACCTGCCAGCCCACCTGGGACAACACCAGCGCCAGACTGGCCGAGCGCTGCCCGCCCCGCCAACAGTAGATGAGGGGGTGGTAGTCCCGGCCCTTGTCGGCAAAGTGGGTCTGCAAATGGCGGGCGATGTTCTGGGCCACCAGGCTGGCCCCCCGCTTGCGGGCTGTAAAGGGATCCACTTGCCTGTAGAGGGTGCCCACCTCTGCCCGTTCTGCATCGTCGAGCACGGGCAAGTTGATGGCCCCCGGCCAATGGTCTTCGGCAAACTCTGCCGGCGAGCGCACATCGATAATCTCGCTGTAGGTGTGCAGCCAGGGCTCTGCAGTGAAGTGAATCGGAGGAGACACAAACCTGTGGATGGAAATGGTAAGCTGTGTTCTATCTTGGCAGGGTTCTGGCCAAGGCTCACCGCCCCAGCTTTAACTTGGGAGAGCCGAGGTCAAGCGCAGGGTGACCCGAAGGCTTGGGTTGGATATCCCTCTTGATTGGGCTTTTGCTCTTTCTTTGCTCTTTATTGAATTGATTTGCCAGAGGTGCTATGGGATCCTATATTGCGGCAGAACCTTACCCCTATCCCTACAACGGTGACTTACGGCCTGAGAACACCGCCCTGATCGTCATCGATATGCAGACCGATTTCTGCGGGGTAGGTGGCTATGTAGACAAAATGGGCTACGACATTTCCCTCACCCGTGCCCCCATAGAGCCGATCCGACGGGTTTTGGCGGCAATGCGAGCCCTGGGTTTTTTCATCGTGCATACCCGCGAAGGCCATCGCCCCGATCTATCAGATTTGCCGGAAAACAAGCGCTGGCGCAGTCAACGCATTGGGGCAGGCATTGGGGATCCCGGTCCCTGTGGGCGCATCCTGGTGCGAGGAGAACCCGGCTGGGAAATTATCCCGGAACTGGCTCCTCTGCCAGGGGAGGTGATCATCGACAAGCCGGGCAAAGGCGCTTTCTATGCCACCGATCTGGACTTAATCCTGAGGCGCAAAGGCATCCAAAACCTGATCTTGACGGGCATCACCACCGATGTATGCGTCCACACCACCATGCGAGAAGCCAACGACCGGGGCTATGAATGTTTGTTGCTATCCGATTGCACAGGTGCCACAGACTACGGAAATTATCTCGCTGCTCTGAAGATGATCCAGATGCAAGGGGGGGTTTTCGGGGCAGTTGCCGATTCAGGTGCCCTGATAGCAGTACTTCAGGAACTCAAAACCGACTAGACCTCGTTTCTTTACGTGTGTTTACGTGAGACACCCAAACCAGGAGATCTTGACCAACCATGACTACCACTGCCCAAACTGAAATCTCAACAGCACGGAAAGCCCCCCCGGAACTGGAGGTCGTCAACCTCACCAAGCGATTTGGATCCCTGTTGGCCCTAGACCACGTCTCGATGAAACTCAAGCCGGGATCCCTTCATGCCTTACTTGGGGAAAACGGAGCCGGGAAAAGCACCCTCGTCAAGTGCGTGATGGGCTTTTATCATGCTGACTCTGGCGATGTTTGCATTGATAAACGAGCTCGTGCCATCCACAGCCCACGGGATGCCTATCACTACGGCATTGGCATGGTGTACCAACATTTCACCTCTGTACCCGCCATGACTGTGGCGGAAAACTTGGTCTTGGCCCGCCCAGATTTGCCTTTGGTGATTGACTGGAAAGAAGAGGAAAAAAAGCTGGCAGATTTTATGGAAACAGCCCCTTTCCAAGTCAACTTGCGGGCTTTTGTTTCCGAACTATCGGCAGGAGAAAAGCAGAAGGTCGAGATCCTCAAGCAGCTTTATTTGAACACCAAGATCCTGATCTTGGACGAGCCTACTTCTGTGCTCACGCCAGAGGAAGCCGACGAAGTCTTGGGCCTTGTGCGTCGTTCGGTGGAAGCTGGCGACCTGAGTGTATTGCTCATTACCCACAAGTTTCGCGAGGTGAATGCCTTTGCCGATGAGGTGACGGTGTTGCGACGTGGGAAGGTGGCCGGCCATGGACAAGTGAAAGATTTATCCACAGCAGAAATGGCCGAAATGATGCTGGGCCGGCAACAGGTGCAGATCCAGTTGGAGAAAGCCTTGGTCAAAGGGGGATCCCCTCTGCTGGAAATTGAAGGGATCCAGGCTGACAAGGACAATGGCTTGCCCGCTGTGCGGGGGGTGACCCTGACTGTTCATGGAGGTGAGATTGTGGGAATTGCCGGCGTTTCCGGCAACGGCCAGCGGGAGTTGATGGAAGTCTTGGCCGGGCAGCGGATGGCTACAGCCGGGCAGATCAAGATCAACGGGCAACTGTACAGGGCCACCCGCGCAGAAATGGTGCGCCACCGGGTTTGCTGTTTGCCGGAGGAACCTCTGAGAAATGCCTCGATCCCCAACATGAGCGTTGGCGAAAACTTGGCCCTGCGTCGTTATGACCGGGATCCTATGGCCAAAGGTTGGATGTTGATCTGGCAAGAGATTTGGCGCTATGCCCGCGCGTTAATCGAGCAATTTAAGGTGAAAACGCCTTCAGCCCAAACTCCCATCAGCCACCTGTCGGGGGGTAATGTCCAGCGAGCCATTTTGGCACGGGAACTCGCCGGAGATCCACAAATTTTGATCGCCGCCAATCCTTGTTTTGGTCTGGACTTTGCGGCAGTAGATTACATTCACTCGCAGATTGTGGATGCTCGTAACCGAGGAGTTGCCGTCTTGCTGATCAGCGAAGATCTGGACGAGCTTCTCAAGCTCTCCGATCGTTTGCTGGTGATGGCGGGCGGTCGGATCGTCTATGAAAGTCCTATCAGCAGCGTGGATCTCAAAGAAGTTGGCCACAAGATGGGCGGACATTAAGCATTAAGTGATTTGGTAAGTAATCAGCAGTGAATATGACATGGCTTCCCCTCAAATGGAGAGGTGAGCCCGAACTTTTTCTTCATCCATCTGGTTGGTCTGCCCCTCCATGATAAGGGATCCATTTTCCATAAGATAAAAGTAATCGGCCAGACTTTGGGCAAACTCAAAATACTGCTCCACCAGCAACACCGAAACGCCCCGCTCCTTTTGAATGCGGCTGATGGCTTCTTCAATCTCGATAATGATAGAGGGCTGGATCCCTTCTGTAGGCTCATCCAGGAGCAAAAGTTTGGGCTCTGCCACCAAAGCTCTGGCGATGGCCAGTTGCTGCTGCTGCCCACCGCTCAAATCCCCACCCAGCCGTTTAAGAAAAGAACGCAGAATTGGGAATAGGTCATAGACAAACTCAGGTATGATCCGTTCTCTGTCCGGTGCCGCTTCTAGCCCCACCAGCAGGTTTTCCTCAACCGTTAGGCGGGGAAATATCTCTCGACCTTGGGGCACATAGCCAATACCGGCGCGGGCTCGCCAATTGGGAGGGTAATGGTTGATAGGACGGCCCTCAAAAGCAATTTTGCCTGTGCAATCTTTCAGAAGTCCCATCAGGGCTTTAAGTGTGGTAGTTTTGCCCATACCATTGCGGCCCAGAAGGCAAACCGCTTGGCCGGGAAAGATCTTAAAAGAGAGATCCTTCACAATTAAACTCTGACCATAGTAAACCCTCAAGTTGGAGACCTCCAGGAGAGGCCCGGATCCATCTCGGGATAAGTTTTGTGTTGCGGTCGCGTTTTCCGTATTCATAGGCCTGCGCATGAGTCGATTAGATACAGAACTATAGCCTCTTTGCTTAGTTTTTCCCCTTGTGGGATCCGAGATAGACCTCAATCACTCGCGGGTCGTTTTTCACATCCTCAAAGGTACCTTCGCACAGCACCGAGCCTTGGTGTAAAACGGTAACCTTGCGGGCAATTTGCCGGACAAACACCATGTCATGTTCGATCACCAAAATGGTGTGGCTTTGGGCTAAGGATTGAATTAACTCTCCTGTAGCTTCTGTTTCTTTGTCCGTCATCCCGGCCACGCATTCATCCAGCAGCAGCAAATCCGGATCTTGAGCAATCACCATGCCGATCTCCAGCCATTGCTTTTCTCCGTGGGAAAGCAGCCCTGCCGGAACCCGATCCTTACGGCTGAGGCCAATGGTTTCCAAAAGAGCATCCGTTTTTTCTCGCAGATGCTTTTTGCCCAATAGGGTGGAAAAAACCCTTTTGTCAGGGTTGAGGGATAGCTCCAAGTTTTCTCGCACGCTCAAGTTTTGATAGACCCGCGGCGTCTGAAACTTGCGCCCAACACCCAAAATCGAGATCTCATGTTCCTTGAGCTTGGTCAGATCTTTTCCTTTAAACAGCACCCGGCCTCGAGTAGGCTTAACCTTGCCCGTCAGCACATCGAGAAACGTAGTCTTGCCTGCCCCATTGGGGCCGATGACCACCCGCAGCTCCCCTTCCTCCAGAGAGAAGTTCAGCCTGTCCAAAGCCTTGAAGCCATCAAAGCTGACGGTGAGATCCTGAGTTTGTAAAATTTGTCGGGTAGCGGTGGGAGCTGCAGTGAGCATAGGGATCACATCCAAGAACGGAAAGGCCAAAGGTCAAACCGGATTCTCAACCCATCAAATAAACCCATCAAATAGGAGAGGAAACTTGGCATCGCTGGCTCACCCATGGGATCCTCTTACCTTAAACTTATATCTTGCACATAACTGACATCCTCAAGAGAAAGCCAGATTTAGGCTGGAGAAGTATTTGCCAAGCGCCTGCGCCAAAGCTGGACAGTGACCCAAAGCTGCCTGCCTTGGGTGCGCACCCAACCCACCAGTCCATCCGGCAACACCAGCACCACCAGCAGGAACAATCCCCCTTGGAAAAACAACCAAATTTCGGGAAAATTTTCGCTCAGCAAGCTCTTGGCAAAGTTAACCAACAGAGCCCCCAGCACCGCCCCCACCAAACTGGCCCGACCGCCCACCGCCACCCAGATTACCATCTCAATGGAAAAGGGAACGGCCATCGCATTGGGAGAGATGATCCCAGTTTGCAAGGTAAACAAAGCTCCGGCAACACCCGCCAGGGCAGCAGACACGGCAAACACCAGCACTTTAAAGCCGGTGGGATCGTAGCCGGAAAAACGAACCCGCGGCTCGTCATCTCGAATGGCTACCAGGATCCGACCGAATAAGCCGCTGGTGAGCCAACGACAGAGAAGGTAAGCCAAAACCACCGCCAGAACTGTAGTGACATAGACAGCAAAGCGCATTTCGGACGAGTTGACATCTAGGCCAAACAAAGTCTGGAAGTTGGTCAGGCCGTTGGTGCCGTTGATTAAGCGCTGTTGGCCGTTGAAGAAGTTAAAGAAAATGATCGTGGTGGCCTGAGTTAGAATGGAGAAATAAACCCCTCGAATGCGATTTCTCACCACCAAATATCCCAGGGCTGCTGCCACCAAAGCCGGGATCAAGACCACAGCAACAGCCGTAAACGGAAACGAATAAAAGGGATACCAAAACCAGGGCAATTCCGTTACCCCGTAGAGGCTGAAAAACTCCGGTATCTGACCTTCCGGCAATTGCAATTTCAGGTGCATCCCCAGAGCGTAGCCCCCCAAGGCGAAGAACACCCCATGTCCCAGACTGAGCATGCCGGTATAGCCCCAGATGAGGTCGATCCCCAAAGCTACAATGCTGAGGGCCAGAAACCGCCCCAACAAGTTGAGCCGAAAGCCAGACAGCACAGTTGGGGCCACAAAGATCAAGGCCAGCACCAAAACGATGAGGATCCCGGCCTCCCACAGAAGCTTGCGAGAAGAATTGGGATCCCCACCCGCGACGGGAGCAGCCACTTCATGATCAGCACGGGGGGAATGAACCAGTTTCATGGGCTTTGTGAGGGAGTAGAAGATGGAGAGTCTGGTCCTAGAGTTTTCGCCAAGCGAGATCATTCCCTAGGCATCCACCATACGACCTTTTTCGGGGAAAAGGCCCCGAGGTCGCACCTGCAAAAAGGCCACGATCAAAGCAAAGACCATCACCTTGGCCATGCTCGTGGTGGCAAAAAAGTTGAGGGTATCGGTCAGGATGGGCACGTTGGGAAAAATCAAAGCCAGCGTCCCTGAGCCGATGACAAAGTTGGCAATCCCGATCCCAAGCGCCGCCACAATACTGCCTAAGAGCTTACCAACACCCCCCACGACGACCACCATAAAGGTATCCACGATGTAGTTCTGGCCGGTGTTCGGCCCAACGGATCCCAGCAGGCTGACCGCCACACCGGCTACTCCCGCCAGACCCGAACCGATGGCAAAGGTAAGGGCATCCACCTTTTGCGTGGGGATCCCTACACAGGCGCTCATGGCCCGATTCTGGGTAACCGCCCGGATGCGCAGCCCCCAGCGGGTGCGTTGCAAGAAGAAGTACAGCCCCAGGATGCAGAAGACAGTGAGGGCGATGATAAACAGGCGGGTATTGGGCAAAAACAGGTTGCCCACCGGGATCCCACCCCCCAGCCACCGGGGAGCCGTCACGTCTTTGTTCTGGGCGCCGAACCAAGGCTGGGTAACCGCCAAAGCATAGGTTTGCGCCAGCACCCGCCCCCCCACCGATGCAATGGCCGTGGAGAGCACCAACAGCAGCGCCAGCGTCCACCCCTTGAGACGCGGCCAATCCGCCCGCCTGGACAAAAGCCACCAGCCGCCGAAAAAGAGCACCGCGAAGGCCCCCAAGCGGAAAGCCAGCACCCAATTGACGCTGCGCACAAACTGCTGCAGGATCAGGCTCACACCCCAAGTGGCCAGAAGGGTTTCCAGCGGTCGGCCATACAAAAAGCGGATCACCCCCCGCTCCAGGGCTAGTCCCACCAGAGCCGTGACGGCAAAGGCAGCTACCAAAGCTGGAAAGATGTACAGATCCCGCCAGGGATCCCCTAGGGGACGAAAGGCATTTTGAACCACAAAAGTGGTGTAGGCCCCCAACATCATCAGCTCCCCATGGGCCATGTTGATGACCCCCATGAGGCCGAAAACAATGGCCAAGCCCAGAGCGGCTATCAGCAAGACGGTGCCGATGCTAAGGCCGTTAAACAAGCTATCCAAGAGCAAGGTCATCGGCAGGGGATCCTCCTTCCAACTAAACTAGGGAGGCTAACCGAGCATCTAGGCGGGATCCCCGACCCTATCCAAACGGCAAGGGATCCCAGCCCTGGCCAGGACTAGCTGACTTTGTAGCGACCGCCCTTGGCCGGATCTGACCAATCGCAGGCAAAGCCCTTGGTCTCTGCCACAAACTGGTTCCAGGGCTGCGGCTCCACGGCATCCGTAGAAAAGATGACATCAAACAAACCGTCAGAGCGCACCTGGCCGATCCGCACATACTTGGTCAGGTGGTGATTGGTGTTCATGGTTACCAAGCCTTCAGGGGCATCGAAGGTCTGGCCGTAGGCTGCCTGCCGCACGGCGTCGATCTCCACCGTTCCCGCTTTTTCTGCCGCCTGCTTCCAGATGTAAACCATGATGTAGGCGGCTTCCATCGGGTCGTTGGTGACGCGGTTTTGGCCGTATTCTGCCTTGAAAGCCTCCACAAACTTCTTGTTGGCAGGCGTATCCACCGTCATAAAGTAGTTCCAGGCGGCAAAGTGCCCTTCCAAAAATTCGGGGCCAATGGCCTGCACCTCTTCTTCGGCAATGCTGACGGACATGGAAGGATAACGATCCGGCCCCAGCCCTGCCCCTTTCAGTTGTTTGAAAAAGGCCACGTTGCTGTCGCCATTCAAGCTGTTGTAGATCACACCGCCATTGGGAAGAGCGGCCCGGATCTTGCTGATGATGGGAGTAACTTCTGTGTTGCCCAAAGGCAGATAGTCTTCACCCACCACCTTGCCCCCCAGGGCTTCCAACTGGGCCTTGATGATGGTGTTGGCCGTGCGGGGGAACACGTAGTCGGATCCCACCAGGAAGAACTCTTTGCCCTTGTTCTTGAGCAGCCATTCCACCGAAGGCTCGATCTGCTGGTTGGGGGCAGCGCCGGTGTAGAAGATGTTTTTGGAGCACTCTTGTCCTTCGTACTGCACGGGATACCAGAGCAGGTGCTGCTTGGATTCAAACACCGGCAACACGGCTTTGCGACTGGCCGAAGTCCAGCATCCAAACACCGTTGCCACCTTGTCCACATCGATCAGTTTGGTGGCTTTCTCCGCAAAGGTTGGCCAATCGGAAGCCCCATCCTCGATAATCGGCTCGATCTGCTTGCCCAAAACCCCACCGGCGGCATTGATCTCTTTGATGGCCAGCTTTTCCGCATCCACCACGCTGGTTTCCGAAATGGCCATGGTGCCGCTAAGGGAGTGCAAAATGCCAACGCGGATGGTCTCTCCCTGGGCGTAGGCGGGCACGGATCGCTTCACCCAGATCTGCGGCCCTAGGGCAGCCCCGGCTCCGGCCAGAGCGCCCATTTTCAGCACTTGACGACGATTAAATGATAGAGCCATCGGTGATCTCCGAAACGAAGTGAGTGCAAAGGGTATTAAGAAGTCCAGTTGTTGCAGCAGCCCGGCCAACAGAGGGAAGCACTTAGCTCATCACCTCGCCCATGTGTTAAATTTGCCCAACTGCAGTCGGCTGAGGCTTTCACCGAATGCCTTCCCAACATCAACAGAGGAAAAGGCTAATCCTGCAGTCGAGAAAGCGTTGTGCATCCCTGTTGCCTTAACGTGTTCCATCAAACCCATTCAGCCCGGAGAGAATTGTATCGCGGGATACCTTTTCCCAGAATCCGAGCCCTTTCCCCACAGGCTGTAGGCAAAGGCAGGGATCCCTTGCTGCCGGCATAATAGGGGTTCTGGGGTCGAGAATTAGTTGAGAGTTAACAGCTTATGGTGCAGCAGGCCGGCTATGGATCTTGGCGATCCCCGATTACCGCTGACCTGGTGGTGACGGGATCCCTGCGCTTGGGACAGATGGTTTGGGATCAGGGGGATCTCTACTGGACGGAGGGTCGCCCGCAAGAAAAAGGGCGCAATGTGTTGATGCGGCGCTCTGCCGACGGGATCCTGGTGGAGCTGACACCGGCACCTTTCAATGTGCGGACACGAGTGCATGAGTATGGGGGTGGAGCTTATTGGGTGTCGGCAGGGGTAGTGTATTTTTGCAACTTCGCTGACCAACGGCTCTACCGCCTGCTGCCGGGTTCAGATCCCCAGCCCCTGACGGAAGCAGGCCCCTATCGCTATGCAGATGGGGTGGTGGATCGGGCGCGTGGACGCATCCTCTGTGTGCGGGAAGATCACAGCCGCCAGGGAGAGCCGGAAAACAGCCTTGTCTCGATTGACTTGGAAAGCGGATCCCAGCGCGTTTTGGCCTCTGGGCACAATTTCTATGCCAACCCTCGCCTCAGCCCCGATGGCCAGACCTTGGTATGGCTGACCTGGGATCACCCCCAAATGCCCTGGGACGGCACAGAGCTGTGGCGGTCTGAGGTGAACCCTGACGGCAGCTTGGGAGAACCTCAAAAGCTGGCCGGTGGCCCTGCCGAGTCGATCTTCCAGCCCCAGTGGTCACCGCAAGGGGATCTCTACTTTGTTTCCGATTGCAGCGGCTGGTGGAACCTCTATCGCTGGGATCCCCAGGGCCCCATTCCCCTCTGCCCTATGGAAGCGGAGTTTGGAGAGCCGCAGTGGGTGTTTGGCCTGAGCACCTACGGCTTTGCTGGGGATGGGCGCATTCTGGCCTGCTACCAACAGGGGGGTCTGTGCCATTTGGCCTACCTGGATCCCCAGTCGGGGCAACAGGAAGAGATCCCTTTGCCCTACACCGAGATCCACAATCTGCAGGTAAGTGGGGAAAAAGCCGCTTTCCTGGCCGGATCCCCGACGGAAGCCACTGCCTTGGTCTGCCTAGACTTACCCTCCAGCCAAGTGGAGGTGGTGGCCCGTTCTAGCAGCGTGGCGGTAGAGCCGGAGTACTTGTCGATCCCCGAACCCATCGCCTTTCCCACCTCAGGCGGGGCAGTGGCCTACGGTTTCTTCTATCCCCCCAAAAACCGCGACTTCGTGGCCCCTGCCGGCGAAAAACCGCCCCTGCTCGTGAAAAGCCACGGTGGGCCCACAGGGGCGACGGCAGCCGTGCTCGACCTGGGGATCCAATACTGGACCAGCCGCGGGATTGCCGTTTTGGATGTCAACTACCGCGGCAGCAGCGGCTATGGGCGGGCCTACCGGGAGGCCCTCAAGGGCCGCTGGGGCCTTGTGGACGTGGAAGATTGCATCGCTGGGGCCCAATTCTTGGCAGCCCAGGGCAAGGTGGACGGGGAGCGGCTGCTCATTCGCGGCGGCAGCGCCGGCGGCTACACCACCCTGGCGGCCCTGACGTTTCACACCGTCTTCAAGGCCGGCGCCAGCTACTACGGGGTGAGCGATCTAGAGGCCCTAGCCCAGGAGACCCACAAGTTTGAGTCCCACTACTTGGACAGCTTAATTGGCCCCTACCCGGAGCGGCGGGATCTCTACCGGGAGCGCTCTCCCATCCACCACCTGGAGGGTCTCAACTGCCCCGTTATCTTCTTTCAAGGCCTGGAGGACGCCATCGTCCCTCCCAACCAAGCAGAGAGGATGGTGGCTGCCCTGCAGGCCAAGGGGATCCCGGTGGCCTATGTCCCTTTTGCCGGTGAGCAGCACGGCTTTCGCCAGGCAGCCAACCTCAAACGGGCCCTGGAGGCAGAGCTTTATTTCTACGCCCAGATCCTAGGGTTTCCCTTGGCGGAGCTTATCGAGCCGGTTCCCATTGCCAACTGGCCTCCTCCTCGTTGAGGTTACTTGTCCTGGCTCAGCGCCTCCCCATTGGGTATCCTAGTCAAGGACGCTGGGGAAGGGAGGCATGCAGAGCAGAACAAGCCACCGGCAACTCTGGAGGCGATGGCTTGCCGCGACCTTAGCAGCAGGCGGAGTACTGGGCGGCGTCCTGTGGGGCTTTTACGCCTCCTCCTGGGCAGAACCTGTCGAGATGGCGGCGGCGCCTCCAGCACCCCTGAGCTCGACTTCTGGCGCCGCCTTTTTGCGCGCCTACAAAGCCCTGCAGGCCGGCCAAGCGCAAGCGGCCCTGGAGCACCTGCAGGGCTTGGAAGAAAAGCTGCCAGTTCTCACCGACGAGATCTGGAAGCTCAGGGCTCAGGCTTATGAAAAGCTGGGGGATCGAGAAACAGCCCGCCAGATCTGGTGGCCCAAGATCTTGCAGGAGTATCCCCACAGCCCGGTGGCCGCCTACGCCCTCTGGGGAATGGGCCAGGTGGATCAGTTGCGGCGGCAATTTCCCACCCACCCCCTGACGGCCCGCGCCCTCAAGCACCTGCTGGAGCTGGATCCTGACCGGTATGACCTGCTGCGGGATCTGGCCTTGCACCACCCGCAAACCCCTGGGTTAACGCCGCTGCTGGATCGCTGGCGGCAAGCCCAAGAGGGATCCCTCACGGCCTCCGATTGGCAGATCCTGGCCGATGCCTATTGGGAGCAGCGGGAGTACGGCAAAGCCGCCCGCGCCTACGGGCGTGCCCCCACCACCTCTCGCAATCTCTACCGCCAGGGGCGCAGCCACCAGATCTCGCGGGAGTTTCCCCAGGCCAAAGCGGCTTACCAAGCGCTGCTGGCACAGTTTCCCGATGGGCCAGAGGCTTCTCTCACCCGCCGCCGTTTGGCGGAACTGAGCGACCTGCCGACGGCGATCGACTTGCTTCGCCAGGTGGGATCCGGCTCGGATAGAGAAGCTCCAGAAGCGTTGCTCAGCCTCAGCCAACTGTATGACCGCAACGGCAGCCCGCAATCGGCCCAGGCGGTGCGGCAGACCCTTTGGGAGCGCTTCCCAGTCAGCGAAGCCGCGGCCACCGCCGCCTGGACGGTGGCTTGGCGCCAGGCGCAAACGGGCAATCTCAGCCAAGCCATTGCTCTAGCCCAGCAGATTGGCTTGGCCCAGCGGGATACGGAAATGGGGGCGCAACTGCTCTACTGGGCCGGCAAATGGCGGGAACGGCTGGGGGAGGTGGCTGCGGCGCGGCAAACCTATCAGCAGGTGCTGCGGCAGTTTCCCCACACCTACTACGCCTGGCGGGCGGCGGCGCAACTGGGCTGGCCAGTAGGAGATTTCTCCAGCGGCCGCCAAAGGGTTGAGGTGGATTTTCAGCCCGTTCGCCAACCTTTGCCCGCCGTTTCCGAGGCTACCCAGACCCTGCATCTCATTGGCGCTGGCCAACTGGCCTGGGAGCGCTGGCAGGGGGAAATGGCTCTGCTGCAACGGGATCCCGGCCAGATGAGCGTGGCCGAGCGCTTTGCCAGCGGCATTTTGCGCAACAACGCCGGCGAGCACCTGCGGGGCATCAACCAGGTGGCTGCCCTACGCTTTAGCGCCGAGCCCGACCCGCTGCTGCCGACCCTGAGACAGCGCCAGGATTTCTGGCAGGCCATCTACCCGCTGCACTACTACGCCAGCCCAGAAAACACCTGGGAAAGGGATCCCTACGCCCAGCCCGGCCTGGCCCGCTGGTCGCGGCAATTTAACCTCAATCCCTTGATGGTGGCGGCCCTGATCCGCCAGGAATCCCGCTTTGAGCCAGAGATCGTCTCGGCCTCGGGAGCGCTGGGCCTGATGCAGGTGATGCCTGCCACCGGCCGCTGGATTGCCCAAAAAATCGGCCTAGCCCAGTACAGCCTCACCAACCCCGCCGACAATCTTCACCTGGGATCCTGGTACTTCGACTACACCCACCGCACCTACCAAGACAACACCCTCCTGGCCCTGGCCAGCTACAACGGCGGCCCCGGCAACGTGGCCAGGTGGCTGAGCCGCTTCGGCTTTGAGGATCCCGATGAATTTGTGGAGCAGATCCCCTTCGCCGAAACCCGTGGCTATGTCAAGTCTGTCTTTGGCAACTACTGGAACTACTGGCAGCTCTACACCCAAGAGGGGCGCACCTTGGTCAGCCAGCGCCTGCAACCGCACCTGTCAAATGATTGACGTTCTCCCCAGCCCCAAGGGGCGGGAATTCTTTCTTGCTCATCGCGAGCTACGCAGACGTACCGGTGAGATTGCCACCGCACGCCTCCTTCTTTCCCCCCCGTATACGGAGGGATGAAAGAGGGCGCGGGGCCTGCGCCGCCAAGGTTTTGGTCAAACTAGTGTCCAACCTGAGCGAGAGGCTGGAGGGTAGCCTCCGGCGCGATCTGTTGGCCAGCAGGCTCACAGCTCTTCTAGAGCTAGCGTCGGGAGGAGGTCAGCCTTTCCCCCAGCAACTGCACCGAGTAGGCCGCCAGCCCCAAGCCCACCATGAAAAACATGAAGGCGATCAGGGAAACGGATCCCACCAGCAGGTAGCGCACCAGAATGCTGATCCCCCGCGCCAGGGATCCGCTTTCCAGGTCGATGGGCGGCAACTTGGCCAGCATCGAGAGCAGCAATTGTAGGAACCCATAGCCCAAACTGGCAGCAAAGGCAGCCCCCAAGAGGGCGCTGAGGGGATGGGGGGAGGACGGCATGGGGCAGCACCGGAAAACTCACCCTTATTGTAGGCTCCAGGTACAATATGAGCGTTTGTCCTGAGAACGAAATGATGGGGAGCGGGTCTGAAGCAGTTTCCCACTACGAAGTGTTGGGGGTTTCGGTGCTGGCGACGGCAGCGGAGATCAAGTCTGCCTATCGCCGTTTGGTCAAGTACCACCATCCCGACAGCCTGCTGGCCAAAAAAGACGGGGCTGCTGCT
Source organism: Synechococcus sp. 60AY4M2 (assembly GCF_002760375.1). Classification (NCBI taxonomy): domain Bacteria; kingdom Bacillati; phylum Cyanobacteriota; class Cyanophyceae; order Synechococcales; family Synechococcaceae; genus Synechococcus; species Synechococcus sp. 60AY4M2. Next base: position 2,833,520 of record NZ_AUMZ01000001.1, on the reverse strand, counting down.
GAACGCATTCGCCAGATCAACGCCGCCTACGCGGTGCTCAAGGATCCGCAAGCCCGCCGCGAGTACGACCGACAACTGCGCGCTAGCTGGGCCTCGCGCCACCCTCAGCCGACGGGCTCCCCCTCGGAGACGGTCAGCCAGGAGGCTATTGCCCGCGAAGCCTGGATTCGGCAGGTCTACACTCCTCTGAACCGAGTTTTGGGGCCTTTACTGTCTTCTCTCAAGCCGCAGTTAAATGCCTTAGCGGCAGATCCTTTTGATCCCGATTTGCTGGAGGCCTTTGGCCTGTATCTGGAGGAGTGTACGCAGAAACTGGCCCAAGCTCAGCAGATCTTTCGCCGCCTTCCCAATCCCAGCAGCCTAGGGGGGGTGGCTTCTCGCCTCTACTATGCCCTCAACCACTTGGAAGATGCCCTGGAGGAGCTGAGCTATTTCCCGCTGAACTTTGACGATCGCCACCTGCACACTGGGCAAGAGCTGTTTCGGCGGGCGGAAGGGTTGCGTCGAGAAGCCATAGACACCTACGCCCAGAGTTCGCCCTAGCGAGACCCGCCGCCGGGTGGAGAGGGGCGGGAATCGTAGGGGGTGGGAATGTACTGCACGGAAGGACGGCCCATGCTGGCCTGGGGGTACAAGTCCATCAGGGCGTAGATCTGGGGCGGCAACTCGGTGGAGATGGGCAGGCCCAGCTCCCGCGCTTCTTCAGCCGTAATCGGGTAGTCGTGGGTCACCCGCCCGCTGGTCAGGGCCTGGATGAGGGGCTCGATGCGTTCGGGGGCAATTTTGCGCTTGGGCACATCGTCCTTGAGCAGCTCCCGCACAAAGTTCTGCACCTGGTGCATCGCCTTGCGGGCCAGATCTGCCAGGATCAGAGTCTGGTCGTCGATCTCGGCAATGGGCTTTTCCGCCACCACCTGCAGAATACTGGCCGCAGCATAGCCGCCCAACTGGGGATCCACCGGCCCCAGCACCGCATTGGCATCCATGACAATTTCATCGGCGGCCAAGGCCAGCATCGTCCCCCCCGACATGGCGTAGTGGGGCACAAACACCGTCACCTTGGCCGGGTGCCGGATCAGGGCGCGGGCAATTTGCTCGGTGGCCAGCACCAGGCCGCCAGAGGTGTGCAGAATCAAATCAATGGGGGTGTTGGGCGGGGTGAGGCGGATCGCCCGCAAAACCTGCTCCGAGTCCTCGATGCTGATGTAGCGGGAAACCGGGATCCCCAAAAAACTAATCGACTCCTGGCGGTGGATGAGCAAAATCACCCGGCTGCCCCGCTTCTGCTCCAACTCCCGGATCGCCAACAAACGGCGAAACTCCTGGGCGCGACGGTTCAACAGGGGTTGCAACGAGCTGAAGATCAAAAAAATCCAAAATAGGCTGCCCCAGTCCACTTTCGCGCCTCAAGCGGGATCCCTTTGCCTCCAGCATAGAGGATACGGAACCTCTGGTGATCTGCAGGCCTCACGCGTTGGGTTCAGACGCCGCAAAAAAGCGATCCAAGGCCCGCAGCAAATCCGGTACAGAAGTTTGGTTAATCCAGGAGCGAATGTAAGCCCGCTGCTCCGCCAAGTTTTCAAGACGGCCCAACTTTTGCATGGCCAAAAGGCGGCTTTCTGCCTCGGCGCGGTTGATTTGTAAGTCCAGCCGCTGCTCCGGGGTGAGGGGATGCTCTGTCTGGGCCAACAGGTGATCGGCCACCATCAGGAACACCAGAGGCCCCGCCAGCTCCACCTGAGACTCGGCTTCCGGCTCAGAATCGGCCCCGGCGAGATCCTGGAGATCTTGAAAGAGATCCTGCCCCAGTTGCAGCAGCTCTTCTGCTGAGGCAGCCCGCAGCGCTGTCTCCGCAGCAGCCCGCAGCGGCTCTGGGGAAACCTTGTGGCGAGCGGCCAATTCTGCCAGGGCCTGTTCCCATTGATCCCGTTGGGCTTGCAACACAGCTTTCTCTTGCGGAGAAAAATCCAGCCGCTCCAGCAACACCTGCAAAGCCACAGCCCCCACCAACAGGGGCGGAAAGCGCAACAGGGTAGAGCCGGATCCCGCCTGCTCCAAAAAGGCTTCCAAATCGGGGCCGGATCCCCTGTCCAACAAATCCTGCAGGTAGGCCAGCACCTGCGGCGGCGAAGTCAGCCTCAGGATCCCTCGGGCCTGCGCCCGCAACTCTGCCGGGATCCCAAGGGTTTGCAATTGGGCTTCCGCCCGCGCTTGCGCTTCCGCAATCACCTCTGGCAAATCCGCCGTCGCCTGACCGGCCTGTAAGAGAACCTGGCTGGTGTCCTGCAGCAAGCTGGCCGCCTCCACAAACAGCAGCAACTGAGGGATCCGCAGCGTCGGCAAGACCATGTTAACTAAGCCTCAGATCCGCAGCGGATCCCGCAGATTCTGGATCGGCTGGCGCAGCGGAACGGGTTGGCCCGTTGGGCTTGTGCCAGTGCAGGCCAATCAGCGCGTCGTACAAAAAGCTCCAAAACTCCCCTCTCTCCCAGATCCCCAGCGTTTGCTGGCAGTTACGCGCGTCCAGCTCAGGTTTGGCCGCCCAGTAGGCCGCCTGATACTTGTACCAGGGAACCGAGGGCCAGAGATGGTGGATCAAGTGATAGTTTTGCCCCAGCAGCAGAATATTGGTCAGCCAGCCAGGGTAAACCCTGGCGTTGTACCACCGCTCTTGGGATTGAAAAGGGCGATGGGGCAGATAGTCGAAAAACAGGCCCAACAAGAAGCCCATAATAAAGGCGGGGGGCAGCCAATAGTTCATGATGTAGTCGGTGTAGCCAAAGTGAATGGCCAGCGCAAACGTTAGGATCACCACCAGCCGACTCAGCCCCCATTGCAGCAGATCCCAGCGACCTTTGCGCCAGAGCTGCCGCTTGAAGAAAAACACCTCATGGTAGAAAAAGCGCGGCGCAATTAGCCACAGCGGCCCGCCCGTAGACACATAGTGATCGGGATCGTCTTCGGGATGGTTGACGTGGGCATGGTGTTGCATGTGCACCCGCTTAAAGACCGGATAGACAAAGCCCTGTAACAGGGCAGAGCCATGGCCCAGCGCCTCGTTTAAAAAGCGGTTGCGGTGGGCCGAGCCGTGCGAGGCATCGTGGATCACTGTGCCCAGAACATACAGGGCGACAAAATTCAGCCAAAACACCAGCCAGCGGGGCCAATGCCAAAAGGCGTACCCGCCAAAGCAAGAGGCCGAAAGCGCCACCGCCGCCAAAAACATCAGCAGGGTGGGATTCCAAAATTCTGGCGGCGGCCCCAACAGCTCACGGGGTAACGCAAAAGGCTTGGGATCCGGTTGCGGAGTCGCAGCAGCAGTCATCGGCAGCCATCCTTGGGTGTGCACAGCGCAGACGGTGAGGATGGATTAAGGCAACAAAGCCAGGTCATCACCTCAAAAGCGGGGGAAGAGAACAATTTGTTAACTTTCGTTAGTATACGGCAGAGAGCTGCTCCCCTCGTTGGCCCAGGCCGGATTTTTCTTGCCAACTCCAGCCCGTCTCGACCGTTCCCGGCGAGGGGTAGATCGGCCATGAGGCCAGAAGAAGCCACAGTGTGAGGTTTTGTTGCGGCCTCTGTTGCAATTCATGTGGGGATCCCTTTGGGAGTTGCGGAATGGGGGTAATCTAGGGGGCGGTTAACCTGAGCTGAGGAGGAAAACCATGCTGCCCATTGTTGCGCCGTTGGCTATGACTGCCCAAACCAGCCCTTGGTCTCCCCTGAGCGCGGTGATTATCCTGCTCTGCACAGGGCTGGCCTACCTAAGCTTCAAGTCCTCTTCGGGTGTGGCTTCAGAAACCGGGCCTGTGTTGGGGATGACCTGGCCGGAAGTGCTGGGGGTCGCCAGCTTCGGCCATCTGCTGGGCGTGGGGGTGATCTTGGGCCTCTCCAATATGGGGGTTCTCTGAGGCATTTTCCGTTTACATTTCTTGACCTTAGCGGGAATCTCCGCCCGGCAATGTTAAACTCTCTATCAATCCTGAAAAAGAGCAGTTTCTCCAGCTCCACTTCCTTCTTGTCGAGGTTTGTTGTCATGCCTGCGATGATGCTCCTGGCGGCTTTGCCAGAAGGCTATGAGTTGTTCGATCCCCTGATCGACATTTTGCCGATTATCCCCGTTTTGTTTTTCCTGCTGGCTTTTGTTTGGCAGGCGGCGGTGGGCTTTAAGTGAAGCCCTCGGAATCTGCGATTGGCAACTACGGACTTTGGGACTGCTTTTGCTTACCCCTCTTGTTCTGGCGGGGGGATAGTTTTAGTTGGGGCAGGTTTGGGGCAGGCCGCTGCGCCGCAGGCCTGATTCTCTGCCTTGCAAAGCTGAGACTGGCTGGCTGGGGTTCAGGGCTCGCGGTCGAGGGCGCCGGTAATCCAGAGCACCCCTGCCAAGCAGACGAAGTGGGCAAAGGTAACGTTGATATTGGCAGCCAGCAGCAGCACTCCTGCCGTCTGGGTGCTCAGCGTGCGGGTAAACAGCCGCACCAGCAGCTCTCCCACCTGCGCCTCCATAGCGATGAGGGCCAAGAAAGCGCCGGTCAGGCTGACATAGGTAACCCATTGCAACTGCTTGGGCAGATCCAACTGGCTTGGGGTAGCGGCGGATACTGAGCGGCGCTCCGCCTGGAGCAGGTAGCGCCAGTTAAAGAAGAGACCGGCTGCCAGGGTTAGAAGGGTAAACAGGGTAAACCAGAAGGCGATAAAGGCCCCCGTCGAGTCGTCGCGATAGAGGGTATTCTGGCCAACCAAAAATCCCAGCCAGAGCAGCAGAGCTGTTGCCCCCAGAACCGCCTGAAACCAGAACCCGAAGCGGCGCGTCAGGCGCAAGCGAGACTTCATGCGCTCGACAGCCACCCGTACTGACGGCGACATAGGCTCGTTCATCGCTCTCCCCCCGCTCTCTACGGACGAGCACTGACCTCCGCTTCCAGCCTACCGCTATCTTCCGTCCTCCGTCACATCCAGGCCAAAGCGCTGCAGGGGATCCAAGGGGGGTTAGGGTTTGGGGCTAGGGCTCACGCTGGGATCCCCGCTTTGCAGGCGCAGGATTTCGGCTTCGATGCGATGTCGGAGGGTTTTGCCTTCTTCGGAGCGAATCCACAAGGTAATGCGGTTGTATTCGGGCACGGTCATGCCGTGGCGGGTGATGATCTCGGTGGCGGTGCGAATGAACTCCCGCCGGATTTGATCTTTGCTGGCCGGATCCGCGGTGGCCTGGGAGCGCTGCTGGGCCTGTTGTCGGTGGGGCTCCATCTCCAGGACGATGCGGGCGTACTTGGCGACCTGTTCATCGGTCAAAACCAGAGAGGTGGCCGGGGTTTGGGCTACGGCAAGGGAAATGCCCAAGACAGGGATCCAAGTACAGGCCCAGATCAGGCCCACCAGCCCTTTTTGGGCCAAGTTGGGCATGGAGAATGCTGTCCACCGTCTCCGACTTGCTTGACCTGACACCGCTGCTATCTCCCCACCCGATAACTGGTCTTCAACAGGGTTGCTGGCGCTTTTGGGATCCTCCCTACTTTGGTGTAGCTCTCGCCTTTAGCCAGCTTCAACCCACTCCGGGTATAGGCTCTGACGCTATCTGTTTTTCCCGGCAAAAGGCCAGGGATCCCAGAGCCTGCTTTTTATTTGACCGAAAAGCGGCCTTGAGGTTCCTGGTGCGGCCTTTCCATCTCTTTCCTGCCCATCTCGACGGCCCAGGGGGAGTGGCCTCTGGGATAATGGGGGTAGATGCTCGTTGTTGCCTCTATGAACTTGGAACGTCGCCCGGTTTTCCCGTTTACCGCCATTGTCGGCCAGGAGGAGATGAAGTTGGCCCTGCTCCTCAACGTCATCGATCCCCGCATCGGCGGGGTGCTGATCATGGGGGATCGCGGCACGGGCAAGTCCACCACCATCCGCGCCTTGGCCGATCTGCTGCCCCAGATCGAGGTTGTCAAGGGGGATCCGTTCAACAGCCACCCGCGGCAGCGGGATCTGATGAGCGACCAGGTGTGGGAGCGCCTGCAGGCGGGGGAAACCCTGGAAACCACCTGGATCCAGGTGCCGATGGTGGATCTGCCCCTGGGAGCCACGGAAGACCGGGTCTGCGGCACTCTCGACATCGAGCGCGCCTTGTCTCAGGGGGTGAAGGCTTTTGAGCCGGGGCTCTTGGCCAAGGCCAACCGCGGCATCCTCTACGTGGACGAGGTCAACCTCCTGGACGACCACCTGGTGGATGTCTTGCTGGATGCGGCGGCCTCTGGCTGGAACACGGTGGAGCGGGAAGGGATTTCCATTCGCCACCCGGCCCGCTTTGTCCTGGTGGGATCCGGCAACCCTGAAGAGGGAGAATTGCGGCCCCAACTCTTGGATCGCTTCGGCATGTTTGTCCGCATCGAGACGGTGCGGGATCCGGCCCTGCGAGTGCAGATCGTGGAGGAGCGCAGCCAGTTCGACGCCGACCCCCAGGCTTTTCTGGCCAAATACGCCGAGGCCCAGCAGCGCCTGCGGGAGCGCATTGAAAAGGCCCAGCACCTCTTGCCGACTGTGATGGTGGATCCTGAGTTGCGCCTGAAGATCTCCGGCGTGTGTGCGGCGCTGGAGGTGGATGGGCTGCGGGGCGATATCGTCACCAACCGGGCAGCCAAGGCGTTGGCAGCTCTGGAGGGGCGCAGCGAGGTCACCGTTGCCGATATTCGCCGGGTCATCAGCTTGTGTTTGCGCCACCGCCTGCGCAAGGATCCGCTGGAAACCATCGACTCCGGCTACAAGGTCGAGAAGGCCTTTAGCGAGGTGTTTCAGGTGAGCCTGGAGAGCGCCGCTTAGCTCTCACCCCCAGCCCCTCTCCCCCTGGGAGAGGGGAGCATGACTCTAGTCAATGATACGCTGGACTATACTGAAAATAATGTACAGTATGTTCAGTATGGCTGCTTGGTATGGCTAGATATGTAAAACCGAGAGAAGCGGCGGATTATTTTGGGGTGTGTCTCCACACTTTGAGGCGATGGGAACAGAAGGGCTGGATCCATGCAGTACGTACACCATCCGGTAGGGCGAGAAGGTATGACCTCGACAGCTACATTGGCCTCCGGCCCGCTGACGCGAACAGAGCGCCCAAGAAGGACAAACGAGTCGTTTTGTACGCCCGAGTCAGC
>NZ_AUMZ01000001.1:2814643-2824800 GCF_002760375.1 Synechococcus sp. 60AY4M2 | reverse complement strand
CAGGCCCGCTCCTGGCGGCTGAAGCTGCGCGGCCTGTCGCTGCCCAAAATGAGGCATCCCCTCTGGCCGATGGGCTGGCAGAGAACTGCCTGGGATCCGGGGGGCAACAGGCCGTCGAACTCGGCGCGGGCGGGGAAAAATCTCAGATCCCCCAGGTAGAGGGGCTGACGTGTCTCCAATACCTGCTGCAGGGTGCCCTGAAGCTGCAGGGAGGGCAAGTGGCCGGGGCTGGCCAGGATCCCCCGCTGCAGCAGGGTGCGCCCCTCCACCCAGATCACCACGGTGCGGGCGGCGGTGGTGCTGAGCAGGGTGTGGGAAGCCCAGGCCAGCTCCAGTTTTTCCCTCTCGGACAGATCCGGGTGCCAGTCGCAACCTGGACTTCCCTGCAGGGGGGCAGCCTGGGGAGGACGCGGCTGGATCTGCTGCCACAGCAGGCCGGTCAAGATCAAAACAGCGCTGAGGAGGATCCCCAAGGCGTCGGAGCGGGACTGGCTGGCCAGCAACTCCGGCGTAAACAGCAGGCGATTGGCCAGCACAAGGACGCTGCCCAGAAGGCCGGTCACCAAAGGCAGCCGCCTCAGCCAGCGATTGGGATCCCGGGAAGCCGGAGTGGATTTAACCCTCAAAGCAGGCAGACGTCTCTCAGAGTGCCCAGTAAACCCAGTCTAGAGCTATCCAAGGCGTCAGAGGCGGCTCCAGATGCCGAGGCGCTCTTGGCGGGCTCTTTTTTGCAGGCCACCGAAGTAGCTGTCGTATTTGATGTTGTGGCTGTAGGGAGCGATGCGGGCCAGGCCGTTGCGCACCAGCATAGCGTTCATCTGCTGGCCCTCCAGCCAGACGTAGGCCTCCACCAAGCCGGTGGCATCCACATTGCGCAGCAGCTTATCCCCTTCCAGCTTGACGGTGCGGTGCAGGATGCGCTCCCGCATCAGCTCAATTGCTTGCTGGTAAAAGGGATCCTCCTCCGGGCTAAGACCTTGGATCCCGGCCAGGCGGATGAGGCGCAATTTCTGTTCCCCTTCGACCTGCACCACCAGCGTGTCACCGTTGACCACGCTCACCACCACTGCATCCGGGTAGCGATCAAAGTAGTGGTTGTCGAAGTAGAAGGGGGTATCGGGCACGACCCGCCGCTCCCCAAAGCCGTGGCCGGGCAGGGCCAAGAGCCATCCCAACACCGCAGAGCCAACAGCAATACGCCGGAACATGTCTTTCCCCCTTGCGGATAGCGGCTCCCCTCCCCCAGGGAGCGTTTGTCGGCAACACCTAAGGCGTAATGGTAGCGGCAACTGCCTGGAAGACAACCCCTTGCCAGGGATCCGATGGCCGGTTTGGGAGATGGGGATTCCTACTATGGGTGGGGGTTCTGGGCGAGAAACTCCCGATCCAAGGATAGGGGAGCAACCGGCTGGGTGAGCGTAAACTGACCGCTTACAATCCATTGTTTGAGGATCTCAGCAACTTGCATCGAGCGGCGCAGGCTGGCCAGGGGAGCGGTGCGCACCTTGCGGCCGTTGAGGGTGATGTGGCCGGATTTGAGCTGGGCATAGCTCACCAGGCCAAAGGTGGGGCGCACCCGCCGGGGGATGGAAAAGTCGATCACCGGCGCCACCAGCTCCTCATCCCGGATGGCGATGGGCTCCAGATCGGCGGGGGAAAGGATGGGGATGGGGATCCCAACCCCCAACATCAAGCTGGGGCCGTAGTTGCGGAAGTAGCAGCCCCGCACCCATTCGGCTTGCATCTGTTTGGCGTCGCCAATGAGGGCCAAGGTGGCGGCAGGGCCGATGGGGGTTTGGTTGGGCAGCCGTTTTTGCCGCGGGAAGTGTTGGGTGCCTTCCCAGGCGATGTAGCCGATGCCGCCCCCCAGAAAGATGCGGCTGCCGATCCCCACCCGGCGCAGGAGGGGGTCGTTGAGGAGGGGGGAGAGCTCACCTGGATTGGAATAGACGGCATTGCCCAGGTGCGGCTCCAGCAGGCCCAAATAGGTGTACAGGGGCCGATCCCCGCCGTTGACGCCGACAATGAAGTTTTGGTAGGCGTTGCGGGGGTTGAACAGGTAGAACTGGTTGAGCTGATCCCGCGTCAGGGTGGTCTCGTAGTCAGCGCGGGGATAGCAGTCGGTTACCTGGCCAACAGCCCGCAGGTGCACCCGCTTGCCGGCCACCAGATCGGCGATAACGTGGCCGCCCCCGTAGGGGTGATCGGCTTGCTCGCTGGGCTGGGCTGCCCCTAGGTAAAGATCCACGGCGCCAAAGCCGGCATAGGCGGGCACCCCATTTAGCCAAGCCTGGCGAATCTTGATCGGCGGATCCGTATGGCCCAGGTTGAGGATGGCCCCCGACGACTCCATCGGCTCAAAGGTGCCCGTGGTTACCACATCCACCTGCTCAAAGGCCTCCTCAAGGCTGAGGGTGGCCAGCTTGGCCTTGGCTTCCAGGGCCGTCCACACCCGCACCTGGCCTTTGGCAATGCGCCGGTTAATTTCTTCTAGAGTTCTTTCCATCGCCTTCAAAAGATGGCAAGGGTCTGGGCAGATCTCCCTCCCAGAGGGGCCACAGCGCCAATCAATATCAATAGCTTAGAGAGCCCAAAGGCGCTCGAGGGGGGAGGGTTGCCGTCGGCTGAGAGGGGGATCTTTCAGTACCCTTTCAGAGCTAGGTTGGGCATTTGCAGGGCGGCTTCCACCCGTTGCACCTGGGTTTTGAAGCTGCCATCCTGCTCCAGCCATATCTGCCTCAGGGCCGGGGGGATCACGTCCAGGCTAAACCGAGAGCTTTTGGGGCGAAATTGCACACAGGTGGAGGGACAGGCAAAGTAATCGACCCCCTGCCGGCGGCGGTGCAGGTCTTGGTGGATGTGGCCGAAGATCACCAGGCGAATGTGGTCGAACTCGTCCAAAACCTGAAACAGCCGCTCCGGCTGCTGCAGGGCACTCTGATCCAGCCAGTCGGAATCCACCGAGAAGGGGGGGTGATGCAGGGCCAAGAGAACATGGTTCTGGGCAGCCTGGCTGCGCTGCAGCTCCTGGCGGAGCCACAGCAAGGCGCCATCCGTTAGGTAGCCGCTGTCTTTGCCCGGCACCAGAGAGTTCAACAAAATAAAGCTCCAGTTCTCTCGGCTGAAGCTTTTCTCCCGGTGTACTCGCTCGGCGCAGAGCTCTGAGTTCATGTTATGAAGGCGATCGTGGTTTCCCGCCAGCCAATAGGTGTCGATGGGAAGAGCTCGCAGATGCTCCCGCAAACGGGCATAGGCGGCGGCGCTGCCATCCTGGGCGAGATCCCCGGTGAGCAGCAGCAGATCGGGCAAGGGATCCAAGGCGGCAATGGCCTTTTGCACCTGCAGGAAAGAGGTCTCCGTGTCCACCCCCAACAGCCGCTGGTGCGGCTTGGCAAACAGATGCAGGTCGCTGATCTGAACCACGTATACGGTCATAGACCAGACTGAAGGGGGATAGAAGCCCATCTCTGCAGATTTAAAACATTACCGTTTTAGCAGCAGATGTCTCGCCTGGGATCTGAAGAGCCAAATCGATCTCAATTGGTACAACCTTTATATGGATTGGGCATTGATGCAATTTCTGCAATCAGGCCTGCCTTGGCTGAGGCTTCCTAGAGCAGCTAAGATTCTCAAAAAATCTTGGAGAAAAGTCTTAAGAGACATTCAAAGAATGGCCCACATTCCTGAAGGCAGCCTGCACCTGCGGCCAGCGGGATTCTTGGGTGGAGGCAGTCAGAGTATAGAGGCGATGGTGGCGCACGGTTACCGTCACTACCTCGTGGCGGAGCTGGGATCCGATATCGGTTTGGTACTCAAACAGGTAGTAGGGCCGGCCTTGCCGCTCAAAAGCTTCGGCGGCCAACAGCTTGGTCGAGCGACCAGAGCCTTCCGGGGCGATGATCTTCTCCGCCACCAATTGCCCCACCTCGTCCGGGCCACCCAGATCGGCAATCGTCTCTCCCTTATCAAAGGGGGCAATCATCAGGCTGACGTTCTCCGTCTCGTAGACCAAGTCGCGCAGAAGCACCGCTGGCCCTTTCCCTGGCCCCAAGTTCACTGCCACCATGCCGTTGGGATAGGCAAAGGCAAAGGCTCCGCCAGGATCCCTGTAGGCGCGCAAGTTAGAGCCTGCGGAGCAGGCACCGGTGAGCAAGCTGAGGCAAACACAGAGCAGTAACAACACCCCAGAGAGCCGCTGTCCGAATCGGGCAAGATGCCCACCTTGTGCTGCTGACATGCCGGGATCCTCCGCTCAGATTGGTTACCCATCTCAATCATCCTAATATGGGCGCCTCCTCTCGAACCAGCGAAAAAAAGACCCTAGAAGTTCTTCAGCGGGATCCGTTCTGGTAGTGGCGGGAGCGCAACACCAGCACATCCGAGAGCTGGCGCAATTGACTCTGAACTTGGTCGAGCTGTTTTTTGTCCCGCACATCAATACAGAGATCGATCAGAGCCGTACGGTTGGCAAAGGTCTGCACCCTGGCATTGCGCACATTAATGCTCTGATCCGAAAGACGGGAAAGGATGTCCCGCAGCACGCCAACGCGGTCAATGACCTCCAGGCGCAGTTCCACAGGGTAGATCTGGGTGCTCTGCCGTAATTGCTCCTCGTTCCAGCGCACCGGCACCAGCCGCTCGCCCGGAACCTGAGCCACCCGCGGACAATCGCGATGATGAATGGTGATACCCTTGAAGCGGGTAACCACGCCCAGGATGGGATCCCCTGGCAGCGGGTTGCAACATTTGGCCAACTGGTGTTTCAGACCCTCCACCCCCAGGATGGGAGATTGGGATCGGCTGGAACCTCGGCTCCCATCGGCCCGCGGCAGCAGCAGCTTGGCTTCCTCAAGGGATCCCTCCTCTGGCGGGGGAGAGACTGCCGGCTTGCTCACCTCCTGCAGCCGATGGAGCACCTGCGTGGGGGTGACCTCTCCATAGCCCAGCGCCGCCAGCAGGTCGTCCACGCTGGTGTAGTTGAGCTTCTCGGCCACCTTTTGCATCCGCTCCGACTTGAGCAGCGCATCGAACCCCGTTTTGCCCAGCTCCCGCTCCAGCAAGTCCCGGCCCCGGGCGATGTTTTGCTCGCGATTGCAGCGCTTAAACCATTGGCGAATGCGGTTGCGGGCCGAGCTGGTGGCTACAAAATTGATCCAGTCCAGGCTGGGGTGGGCGTTCTTGTGGGTGATGATTTGGACAATGTCGCCATTGCGCAGGCGGGTATTCAAGGGCACGATCTTGTTGTTCACCCGCGCCCCGGCACAGTGATCCCCAATTTCAGAGTGAATGCGATAGGCAAAGTCCACCGGGCAGGATCCCTGGGGCAGGGCCAGCAAGTCTCCTTTGGGCGTAAAGACGTAAACCTCGCTCTCAAATAGGTTCTCGCGAATGGTGTCCAGGTATTCTTTGTCGTCCTTGAGGTCGTTTTGCCACTCCAACAGTTGCCGCAGCCAGGTAAAGCGCTCTTCCTCGGGCTTTACGGGGGTGCTGCCGGCTTCTTTGTACTTCCAGTGGGCGGCAATGCCGTATTCGGCCACGCGGTGCATCTCTTCGGTGCGGATCTGCACCTCCACCGGTCGGCCCTGTAGGCCGATCACAGCCGTATGCAAAGATTGGTAGCGGTTGGCCTTGGGCAAGCCAATGTAGTCTTTGAAACGACCCGGAATGGGGCGAAAACAGTTGTGAACGACCGCCAGCACCCGGTAGCATTCGCTCACGGTTTGCACGATAACCCGCACGGCCAGGAGATCGTAGATCTCGTGAAATTCTTTGCGCTGCTGCTGCATCTTGCGGTAGATGCCGTACAGGTGCTTGGGCCGCCCGCTAATCTCAAAGTGCTCTAGCCCCCCTTGAATGAGGTGCTTCCGCAGCTCTTCAATAAACGCTTGGATCTCTGCCTCTCGCTCGCTACGCTTGGCGTTGACCAGCTCTTGAATCTGGCGATAGGCTTCGTAGTCCAGGTACTTAAAGGCCAAGTCTTCCAGTTCCCACTTGAAATGCCAGATCCCCAGCCGGTTGGCCAAGGGGGCGAAGATCTCCATAGTTTCGGCTGCAATCTGTTTTTGCTTGTGGGGGGGCAGATATTGCAGCGTGCGCATGTTGTGCAAGCGATCCGCCAACTTGACCACAATGACCCGGATATCCTTGGCCATGGCCACAAACATGCGGCGGAAGTTTTCTGCTTGCTGCTCCGTTTTGCTGGAGAAATTAAACTGAGAAAGCTTGGTTACCCCCTCCACCAGCAGGCGAACCTCAGGGCCAAATTCGGCCTCTAGGGCCTCCAGGGTAACTTCCGTATCTTCGACAACATCGTGCAGAAGGCCAGCAGCTACGGTAACGGCGTCACCCCCCAACTCCCGCAACAGGCTGGCCACGGCCACCGGATGGGCGATGTAGGGATCCCCTGATTTCCGCTTTTGGCCCTTGTGCAAACAGTAGGCAAACTCGAAGGCCCGGCGCAGCAAATCTGCCTCTTCCGCCGTGTAGGATCGCAGCCCATCGCCGAGATCTTCAGCGCCTGAAAGCAAAGCCCGCAGCCATCCCGGCACCTCAAAATCCAGGCTATTTAGGTCAAAGCCTCCTTCTAAGCTGGTGGCAACAGCAGGCTGACCCATGGGAGTCCGCAAAAAGGATGGTTTAACTGCTACCTCTAGTATCGATCACTGGAGTTCCTTACAGCTTATCCTTGATTCAAGCCGCCTGCAGGCAGGTTGAAGAAAAAAGCTGCGCAATAAACCTGCCCCTAAGTGCAGGGAAAAGCTTAACGCTCTGCGCCTATCCTATCCCTCACTTTGCAGCATTCCGGAGCAAGATATACCAAAATCTAGTGGACTAGCCTCTTGCTGGAGGGCTAGCAGCTAGGGGGAGTTGCAAAGCTAGAGGCCCTAGCCATCCCTTGCGATAGTCGTTGAGAATTTGCCTTGCCGCTCGTTCGGCATCCCCTCGATACCGCCGCTCTGCGAGATCTTGCACTGCCACGCTGCCAGGGGGGATCGGGTCGGGCCAGCCGTAGCGCTGTTGCAGCAGGGCTTGGGCCTGGGGCTGCACCTGCAGCAGTTGATCCACGAAGTAGGCGGCCACCTGCTCAGGATCGTAGGCTGCGGCGCCGATGTCATCACAGATGGCCAGCAGGGAGGCTGCCTGTTGATCCGGCAGCGAAGGCGGGAGGATGCCCGGCGAGTCCAGCAAGTCCAACTCCCCTCCCAGCCGTACCCACTGCAGTTGCCGGGTTACCCCAGGGCGCGCGGCGCTCTCGACGGCTCGCCGTCCCAAAAGTCGATTCAACAAGGCAGACTTGCCCACATTGGGAAAGCCCACCACCACGGCCCGGACAGCCCGCGGCCGCATGCCCCGCCGTTGCCGCCGCTCGTTTACCGCTTGCCCCATCTGTAAGATGGCTTGCTTGAGGCGGGGCACCCCTTCTCCCGATTGGCCGTTGGTGGGATAGACCGGGATCCCTTGCTGCGAAAAATGCTCCTGCCACGCTTTGAGATCCCTTGCCGCAATGGAATCGGCTCGGTTAAGCGCCAAGAGGCGAGGTTTTTCCCCCAGCCACTTGTCCAGCTCAGGGTGACGGCTGGCCAGCGGGATCCGCGCGTCCACCACTTCAATTGCCACGTCCACCAGCCGCAATTGTTCCCGCAACTGGCCAATGGCCTTGGCCACATGGCCGGGATACCACTGGATGGGCGGAGAGCTCATGCCGCCAAAACCTTGGAAAAGCTCGACGGCTACCCAAACAAGGACAGGATCTACTTTAGCCTGCCCAGCCCGCTCCTTCCCAATCCCAGAGCGAGTAAAAAATAATACAGTATAGGTGTGACTAGGATCCCTTGCCAGGACAAGCTAACGTTAAGGGATGTAACAACGAAGGAGAGACAATGGTCAAGCGGGTGCGGTTGGATCCCATTGCTCAGGTGTCGGAAGTGGCCACCAACAGCAACTTGCTCTCGGTGCTGTTGCGGGAAGAGCTGAATGTCTTGAAAGAGTGCGGCGGGCGCGGCCTCTGCGCCACCTGTCATGTGTATGTAAAAGAGGGGATGGAATCGCTCTCGGCCATGACCCCCCGGGAGCAGCGCACCTTGGAGGTGATCACCACTCGTAAGACCAATTCCCGCCTAGCTTGTCAAGCGCGGGTTCTGGGGGAAGGGGTGGTGGTGGAGTTGCCGGTGGGGATGTACATCAACGCTTTTAAGGATATCGAGGTGTTGATTGGGCGGCGGGCGGAGCAGCCCCTTTTGCACCCAGTAACTGGCGCCGTTTTGGTGCAAGCGGGCAAGCTGATTACGCGCTCGGTGCTGGAGTCGGTGAAGAATTTGGATCTGGATATCCAAGAGGCCTTGGCCCTCAGCAGCCGAGATTTTTAGCCATTTGAGGGAAGCTCTTCGCGCTAGTTCAGCTAGAAACCGCAGCAGCCCCGCACCGTACCCCCCTCAATCCCCCCGCCCCCCTGCGCCCCGTATACGGGGGGTTGGGGGGAAGGGGGGCGGTCGGAGCCGGGTAGTTTACTCTGCTAGCAAGTCCTTATGAACCCTGTGTTTCTTGGGATCGACCTGGGTACTTCGGGGATGCGGGTGGTGGCCCTCTCGGAGGCAGGCGAGATAGTGGGCAAAAGCGAGCGCTCCTGGGATCCACCGGAAACCAACCCGGGCCGCTGGCTGCGCACCCTGAAGACGCTGCTGGCACACCTGAAGACCCAACTGGGGGATCGCTACGCCATCGTTGCCCTCAGTGCCTGTAGCACCTCTGGCACGGTTTTGCCGGTAGACGGGCGGGGCATGCCGCTGGATCAGGCCTGGCTGTATTCCGACCTGCGGGGACAGGCCCAGGCCCGGCGCTTGGGGATCCCGGCCAGTTGGGGGCTCAGCCGCTGGCTGTGGTGGGCAGAAGCCCATCCTGATCAATACCGGGACAGCTACCTGGCCCACCCGGCGGACTTTCTCCTGAGCCAACTGGGAGGCCGCCGGCGGGTAACCGATCACACCCATGCCCTAAAAAGCGGCTTCGACCTGGAAACCTACACGTGGCCGCGGGAGTGGCTGTCTCGCCATGGCCTCGACCCCAAGCGCTTTCCTGAGGTGGTGGCGCCAGGAACGGTTCTGGGAACGGTGCGGGCGGAGTGGGAGCTGGGGCCAGAGGTGCTGATTGCTGCCGGGATCACCGATGGCTGCGCCGGACAGTTGGCCGCAGGGGCTACTCGCTTGGGGCAGGTTGCCACCAGCCTGGGCACAACCCTCATCTTCAAGGCCAACAGTGCTGTTCGCGTGAGCGGGACGGAGTCCTATCCCGTGCAAACGCAAAGCCTCTACTCCCATCTGCACCCCGACCGAACCAGTTGGTGGCCAGGAGCAGCCTCCTTCTGCGGCGGCGGGGTCTTGCCCCACTTCTTCCCCGGCGGCAACTTTGCTGCCCTGGATCGGCAGGCGGAAGCCCATCTGCCCACGGGCTTGGTCAGCTATCCCCTCTGCCGACCCGGCGAGCGTTTTCCCATCCTGGATAGTGAATTTGCCGGCTTCTTGCCCCAGGCGGAAGTGGGATCCCCTCGCTTCTATGCAGCTCTCTTGGAAGGGGTGGCAATGGTGGAGCGGCTGGGGCTGGAGACCTTGGCCGCCCACGGGATCCCCATAGAGGGAACGCTGTTGACCACCGGCGGCGGCTGCAAAAGCCCTCTGTGGCTGCGCCTGCGCGCCAGCCTCCTTGCCCGCCCCTTAGCAGTGGTCAAGCACCCCGAGGCCGCCGTAGGGGCAGCTGTCCTGGCCGCCTCGGCCTATTGGTGCTGCTCGGTGCAGCAGGCTGCCGATCGGCTGGTGCAGGTGGAACGCCTCATCCAGCCCGATCCCGAGTGGGTCAAGGCCTATACCGAGATCTACTCGGAGTTCCTTAGCCGCCTTCCTAATTTCTGGAGATTCCCTGAAGGGAGAGCCACTAACCCGCTACTCACTGGGTAGCAGGTTTTCTTTTGTTTCCAATTTCTAGGGATCCCCCCGAAGGGGGAACTATGCGAATCAAGCTGTTGGGCCCGTGGCGTTTCTACAAGTTTCCAATTTCTAGGGATCCCCCCGAAGGGGGAACGCGATCTGAAGAGTAAGCTGGAGGAGGCTCTGCCGGTGTTTCCAATTTCTAGGGATCCCCCCGAAGGGGGAACATGGGCTTCGCGT
>NZ_AUMZ01000001.1:2806418-2814627 GCF_002760375.1 Synechococcus sp. 60AY4M2 | reverse complement strand
GGGGTGAGAGGCCTGAAAGCCTTGTGGCGCAAGGCATCGAGCGGGTCAACGAAAAAATCGGCTTTTGCGGGTTTTGGCGAGGCGCTCGCAGAAGCGTTGATACCGTTTTTATGTGCTTTTGGCAACATGGCTAGGATCGGGATCCCTGGCAAGTCCGAGCTAGGGGCTAATTGCGCAGGCGACCGGAGCGGAGGATGCTGAGGATGAGCCACAGTCCCAAGAGGCTGGCGGCGCCAAAAAGCAGCTCGCTCAGCCAGAAGACCTGGAAGCGCTGGGTTTGCGCCGAGATGATGGCGGCGCCGATAATCAGGGATCCGACCAGGATGCTGTAGGAGAGGCGGTTGGCCGACTGATCCAGGCTGATGCGGAGGTCTTCCAGCTCTTGGATGGTGAGGTTCCAGCGTTGGGTTTCCGAGGTGATGCGGCTAAGCAGCACTTCCAATTGCCGCGGCGACTGCAGCGAGAGGTTTTTCAGGTCCAAGGCTGTGCGCAGCAGCGAGGGTAGGGGAGCTTCCCCCAGCAACTGCTGCCGAAACACGTCCGCCATCAGGGGGCGAATTTGCTCCGGCAGATTGTAGTCTGGGGTGAGCTGGCGGGCGATCCCTTCCAGATTGGCCAGGGCCTTGGCGCACAGCCCCAGGTTGCCGGGGATGCGGATCTGGTTGCGCCGCGCTGCTTGCAGGATCTCGGAGAAAAGCTGGCTAAAATCCAGCTCGGCCACAGTTAGGGTGTAGTACTGCCGCAAAAGACGCTCGTATTCCCGCTGCAACTGGGCCAGGCTGACGGCGGGATCCCGCAAGCGGCCCCTGGGGCTTTCCGGCAGGGCCAGCTCCAGGGTGAGTTCGGCACAGCGCTGGGCATCCAGGCTGACGATGGCCAAAATCAGCTCCAGCACAATCTGCTGCGTGCGCGGATCCAGCCGCCCAATCATGCCGCAGTCCAAGAGGGCTACGCGACCGGATCCCAAATAGAACAAGTTGCCGGGGTGGGGATCGGCGTGGAAGTAGCCGTCGATGCAGATCTGCTGGAAAAAGGCGCGGGTGAGCAGGCGGGCAAGCTGCTGCGGCTCGGCGTCGCTGCGATCCGCCTCCAGGAGTGGCTTTCCTTCGATCCACTCCAGGGTCAGCACCTTGGGGGTGGTAAGAGCCCAATAGACGCGCGGCACCACCAGTTGGTTGGGATCAAACCAACGGCCAGCCTGCAGGCGTTGCCGCAGCTGCTCCGTGTGGCGGGCTTCCTGGGTAAAGTCCAGCTCCGCCTGAATGGCCCGGCAAAACTCATCCGCCAAGGCCACCACGTCTGCCAGCCGGCCAAATTCTGTTTGCGCCACCAATTCAGCAATGCTGCGGATGAGCCTTGTATCCCGCTCTACTATTGCCTCCACGCCGGGCCGCTGGATCTTGAGGGCCACCGCTTCGCCGCTGACGAGATGGGCGCGATGGACCTGGGCAATGGATCCCGCCGCCACCGCTTCCGTGTCGAGGCTGCTGAATACCTGTTCCAGCGGCTTTCGCAACTGCTGGCGCAGCAGGATCTCCACCGCGTTCCAGGGCACGGGGGGCACATTGCTCTGCAGGGTGCTGAGGGCCTCGATATACTCCCGCGGCAGCAGGTCGGGGCGGGTGCTCAGCAACTGGCCCAGCTTCACATAGACCGGCCCCAGATCCACCAGGATGTTGCGCAGCACCAGGGGTGGTGGCAGTTGCGGCTCTTCCGCCTTGCCCAAAGAGAGCAAGCGCCGCATGTAGTCCCAGCCGTGGCGCAGGACTACTTCTAGGATCTCCGCCTGACGGGCGCTATTCTGGGCCAGCCGCGCAAAGACCACCTCTTTCCTCTCCTCTTCCGGGCTTGCCTAGGAAGGCTTAGAAAAAGGGCACGGGAGCCACCCGGCGGGTTCCATCCCAGCCGCTGGCTAGCCCTTCTCGCAAGACCCGCAGCACCTCGTCGGTGCTGGCGTTGGGCTCGGCAAAGGAGAAGAGGTGCTTATAGCGCAGCCTCCCTTCGCGATCCACGATGAACTGGCCTGGCAGGGGCGCCCCCAGGGCTTGGCCGACGCCGTAGAGCCGAAAGGTTTTGCACTCCGGATCCACCAGCAGCGGATAGGGCAGTTCCAGGTCGGCTTGGATCTGTTGGCTTTGCACCGGGTCGGTGCTGGTAACCATCAGCAGCTCTGCTCCCAGAGCCCGGATCTCCTCGTAGCGGGCCTTCAGCTCCTGGATGTGGGGGTAGCAGAAGGGGCAGAAGAGCTTTTCTGTAAAGATGCGGGTAAAGGCCAGAACCACCGGCTTTTGGCCGCGGTAGTCCGACAGGCGCACGGGATCCCCGTGCACATTGGGCAGCTCAAAGTCAGGGGCCAGCTCGCCAATCTGCAGAGGGCTGTTGGCCGGCTGGGGGATGAAGTTGTCGAAAAAGCGACGGTTGAACAGGCTGCTGTTGCTGGTCATTGCCATTTTTTACGTTTCTTTACTACCTGCCACCAGCCTAACCCAAAGCCTCGGCCACTGCCTTTAGCCGTCGCAGTTGTGCCCGCATGTCGTGCCGGGTCAGCTCCGCTGCCACCAGATAGAACCCTGCCGCCACCCAAGGGTTGGGGATGCAAAACTCAAAGCGGTTTACCAATAGCGTTCCCAGCGGCTGGGGGCAACATTCCCAGCGGTCGGTGCCCTGAAAAAAACCCTCAAACTGCCACTGCACCAGGCCCTCGGCCCGCTCGGCGATCACGCAGTCTAGGCTGGGGGAAACCAGCGGCAGGCGCAGGAAAAAGCGGTAGCGGCTGCCCAGTTGCCCAGTGGGGGATCCCAGCGCCTCACAGCCCAACAGGGGGTTGAGCCAGCGCCGCATCAGCGCTGGATCGATTAGACAGCGCTCCACCTGGGCCACGCCAGCGGCAATTTCAATCGCTTGAGTATAGACGGGCATGCTCTAGGGAGCGGCTGCAGCGGCAGGCTGCGCTTCGCCGCCAGGGACGACGGTACTCAGCAAAATCAGGATATCGCGATACTCCACCTGATCCGGCCCGCGGCGGGGGGATCCCACTTGGATGACCGCCTGCTGGGGCGGCCTGTCGGGGCGAGGGGGAGACTCGAACACCAGCGTGCGGATGCCGCCGGCCTGCTCGAGATCGGAGAGGAGATCCCAGCCCCGGCCCCAGAGGGTGCGGCGGTAGTAGGCGGCGATCTCCGAGAGAGGTTGAGAGGTCTGCAAAATCAGGGAGGCAAGCCCTCCTTCCTGATCCCAAATTTGCCCCGAAGAGATGACGGTGGCGTCGGGCAAGCGCAACTGGTGCGGGAAGTGGGGAGGGAGAGCGCGGGTATCGCCCACGGAAGCCTCAAAATGGGTGCCATCTTCGCCGATGTGGCGCAGCACCGGATCCGGGGGGGCAGCTTCGGAAGGAGATGCGTCTGGCCAAGGGCGACAGGCAGCCAACAACGCTAGCGACAGCCAAGCCAGAAGTTGCACCTGACCTGGGCAAAAATGTCCTCTCATCGCATAGCCAGGGATCCCTCAGTGGGTTATAGCGGATCCCCATTCCTCCCCACAACCCGTTAGCAGGGATAGCAGGACCCCTCGAGCTGCACAAGCGGCAACTGCACAGCCTAAGATAGGTTCTGGAGAGGTGTCCGAGTGGTTTAAGGAAGCAGTCTTGAAAACTGTCGTGGCGCAAGCCACCGTGGGTTCGAATCCCACCCTCTCCGTCAAATCAAGTTTGCCGCAGGGAGACCATCCAGACCTAGCTGGATTCCCTTGTCTCAGTTCCCAGAGGTTTGTTTTCAGAGGCAGCCGGCCAGAGGCCGCGGCAGCTAGGATCCACTCTCAGCAGGATGAGGATCCTCTTTTTTTGGGGGTTCTCGAGGAGAAGATTTTTGGCTCCACTGGAGTTGTCGCAGGATCCCGCGTAACAGGGCCACCTCGGACACGGTCAGGCCGGCGCGGTGAAAGAGGGCGCGCAGCTTGAGCATCTTGCGGCGAGCGGTGTGGGGGTGCAGGTAGCCAATTTGCAGCAACAGCGCCTCCAGGTGGCCGAAAAAACCCTCCAGCAGCTCGAAGGGAGCCGGCTTTGAGATCCCAGAGCTGGTCACTGGCGGGGGAAGATTCTGGCAGAGGAGGGTGCGCAGCTCGTAGCAACAGATGCCCACTGCCTGGGCCAAGTTCAGGGAAGGGTAGGCCGGATCGGTGGGGATCTGGATCTGGCGATGGCAGAGGGCCAGCTCTTCGTTGCTCAAGCCCCGATCTTCAGGGCCAAACACCAGAGCGGCAGGGCCGGCAGCCAGCAGCTCCGGGAAAGCCTGGCGGGGAGACTGAATTTGCCATTCGGGCGGGTAGGGCTCGCGGCGGCCTGCTGTCCCGAATACCTGCACACATCCCTGAAGGGCCTCGGCTAAGGTTGGCACCTGCCGGGCTTGGCGGAGCAAGTCCGTCGCATGCACGGCCATGGTGACTGCTTCTGCGTCGAGGGGATCGCATTGGGGATCCACCAACACCCACTGCCGCAGGCCCATGTTTTTCATCACGCGGGCAATGGCCCCGAGATTGCGCGGCCCTGCCGGCCGCACTAACACAAGGCGTACCTGCGCCAATCGCTCCTGAGCCCAGTTGGACGATGCCGGCATTGCTCAGAAATCGCAGATAGGGATCCCCTAAAGTAGAGGAGTTAGATCTTGTCATAGATTGCGCCGATGGGATCCGCCTACCGCCGTTGGCTGAGTTGGATGTGCCTATTGCTGCTGGGGTGCTGCTGGGGATCCCCAGCCTTGGCTGCCCATTCGTCGCTCTCCCCAGCAGCAGAGCCGACTCAGGTGTCGCCCCAGCTCGTTCGCGATAGCGGTGCGGAGCACTTTTCTCTGGCCGAGGCGCGACAGCGGCTGGAAGCCATTGCCGAGGCCATGCGCTCGATCCGCCTATGCAGCCGCCCCAACTGCCGTTACCGCGATATCTCCGTCGAGGTTCGACCCATAGCAGGAGCCGAGCCGCCGGAGTACGAGGGCCGCATCGACGCCGCCATCGACCGCCCCTCCGGTAGCTTGGACAGGGCCCACTACCGGCTGCGATTTCGGGGGGGGCGTTGGCAGTTGTTGGGGGGGGAAGAGGTTTCCGATGTCTCCTCGTTTTTCTTTGAGGGAGATACTTACGAGGTGTTCAGCGCCTACGGCAGTCGCAAAGGCAAATTGGCAGACGCCAGCAGCAGCCTGCGCGTTGGCTATCGGGAACTCTACTATCGCGTTTTCGACCGGGGCCAAGAGCGTTGGCCATAGAGACCTATGAGAGAACAACAACACACCTTGGCCAGCTCTATTTCCCTAGAGGGGGTGGGCCTGCACACCGGCCTGCCGGTTCGCTGTAGCCTGCATCCGGCCCCTGCCAGCAGCGGTCGAGTCTTTGTGCGGGTGGATCAGCGGGGCTCCCCTCCCATCCCCGCTCGGTTGGGATCCCTGGCCCCTGCCGCTCTCTGCACCCGTCTACAGCAGGGATCCCCCCCTGTCCAGGTGCAGACGGTGGAACACTTGTTGGCCGCTCTTTACGTGCTGGGCATCGACAACTGCCGCATCGAGGTGGAGGGGCCGGAGCTGCCGATTCTGGATGGCTCCGCCCTGCCCTTTGTGGAGGCCGTTGCCCAAGCCGGGATCCTGGCCCAGGAGCAGCCGGCCCTGCTGGGGGTGATCCAGGAGCCGGTCACGGTCTGGGCAGGGGAAGCCTTTGTCAGCGCCGTGCCCTACCCCGGGTTTCGCTTTACCTATGGCATCGATTTTGCCGACTGCCCTATCGGCCAACAGTGGCTGAGCTGGCGGGAGAACAGGGCGGACTTTGTCCAATCCATTGCCCCGGCCCGCACCTTCGCCCGCCAACAGGATGCGGAGCTGGCCCACCAACAGGGGCTGATTCAGGGGGGCAGCTTGGAAAATGCTATCGTCTGCAGCAAAACCGAGTGGTTGGGGCCGTTGCGCTTCCCGGATGAGCCGGTGCGCCATAAGCTGATAGATTTACTAGGAGATCTCAGCTTGTTGGGCTGCCGCTTGCAGGGGCACATTGTGGCCTACAAGGCGGGCCACGCCCTCCACCACCGTTTGGCTGAGCAGTTGCTCAAGAGTGGATCCCTGCAGGTGGAGCCAGCTCAAGAGCAAGCAAGGGATCCCCTTTGCCTCGGTGGGGTGGAATCTCGCTCTTCGTTTTGAGGGGGATCCCGGCTGCTGGGATGGGTGAAAAGTTCCTGGCCTGCTGCAATTTCTCTGTGCGGCCTTGCTTTGGGTTCAATGCCCGCCCATGCGGGCTTTAGCTAATCCGCCGTTCGCGCTAGCGGGACGTAGTCCTGGAAGCCCCGCTCTGTACCCCCCTATATCCCAGCCCCCCAGCCCCCCAGTCCCCCCGTATACGGGGGGATATAGGGGGGCGGGGGGATATAGGGGGGGCGGGCCGGTCAGAGTCAGGATGAGAGGCGGGAGCGTTCAACAGGTACAATGCATTCATCATGAGAACCGCTTACCAGTACCGCTTGCGCCCTACTGCTAGCCAAGTCGCCCTGATGGGTGAGTGGCTGGAGCTGCTGCGTAAGCAGTACAACTATCGCCTGGCAGAACGGTTCAACGGGTGGGAGCAGAATCGCTGCAATATCCATGCCTGCTCCTTGACGGTCTGCCATCTGCCTGAGTTGAAAGACAAGCCCGATTTCGACTCACAGAAACGAGACTTGGTAAACACAAAGGCTCTCTTCCCCGAATACCAAGCGATTCATTCCCAGGTGCTCCAAGACTGTGTAGAACGAGTGCAAAGAGCGTTTGACCGATGGCTAAAAGGTGACTGTAACGGCAAGCGGGCAGGCAGGCCCAGGTTTAAGGGTGTTGGGCGGTATCGCTCCTTCACCTTCCCTCAGATGAAGCAGGACTGCATTCGAGGGCAGTTTATCCATCTGCCCAAAATTGGGCCGGTCAAGCTGGTCCAACACCGTCCTTTGCCTGAGGGGTTTGTTATCAAAACGGCCACCATCACCCGCAAGGTGGATGGGTGGTACGTCACCTTGAGTTTGCAGGATTCGTCTGTCCCGGAATGGAGCCCTGACCCGCCAACGTGGGAAAACACGATGGGGATAGACCTGGGGCTAAGCTCTTTCTTGGTCACCGATGAGGGTGAGGCGGTTGAGGTTCCTCAGCATTACCGTAGGGCGCAAAAGCCCCTCAAGCGGCTGCAACGGTCTGTATCGCGCAAGCAGAAGAGGCCAAACCGCTACCAGAAAGCGGTCAAGAGGTTGAGCAAGGCACATCAGAAAGTAGCCAACCAGCGCCGAGATTTTCACCACAAAACTGCCCGCAAACTTTTGCAGACAAGAAAGCACATAGCCCATGAGGCGTTGGACATCAAAGGTCTGGCGAGGACTCGACTGGCCAAATCTGTGCATGATGCTGGGTGGGGGCAGTTCCTGCAAATTCTGGCAGCCAAGGCTGAAAGAGCTGGGCTGTTGACGATTGCAGGGGATCCCCGCGGCAGCAGTCAAGGGTGCTCGGGGTGTGGTCGTGAGGTGCCCAAAAAGCTGCATGAGCGGTGGCACGATTGCCCCTCCTGCGGGCTAAGGCTGTCACGGGATCACAACTCGGCGCGAGTTATCAAATCCAGAGCGGTGGGGCGTCCCGTTCTTCAAGCTCAGGAAATGTCCTGCCATTGGGCAGGAGTCACTGTTGGCGAAGCGTGGCGTAAGCCATGAAGCCTGCACTCTATGCGTCAGCATGAGTGCGGGAGTACGTCACGGTTTCACGGTTTGTCTTCTGGCTCTGTGGGTTACTATGTCCTCTGATGTCTCTCCTCCACCTCTTCTCTCGGCTGAAGCAGCTGCCCAGTTGGCAACCGCTCCCCCCGTCTTCACCACGGATCAAATCCTGGAGATCCTGCCCCATCGCTACCCTTTTTTGCTGGTGGATCGCGTGGTGGAGTATCAACCAGGGCAACGGGCGGTGGGCCTGAAAAACGTCACCTTCAACGAGCCCTTTTTCCAGGGGCACTTCCCCAACCGACCGATCATGCCCGGCGTTCTGATCGTCGAGGCCATGGCGCAGTTGGGGGGGATCGTGTTGACCAAGTTGCCGGATGTGGCTGGGCGGTTGGCTCTCTTTGCCGGCATCGATGGCGTTCGCTTCCGCCGCCCCGTGCTGCCGGGGGATCAGTTGCTGCTGTCAGCCAATTTGCTCACCATCCGGCAAAAACGCATCGGCAAGATGTTTTGTCG
>NZ_AUMZ01000001.1:2751761-2804148 GCF_002760375.1 Synechococcus sp. 60AY4M2 | reverse complement strand
AGCATGTGCGCATTGGCGCCCGTACGGTGGTGGGGGCCCACGTGGTGATCGATGGTTGGACAGATATTGGCGAGGACAACCAGATTTTTCCGGGGGCGGTGCTGGGCACGGAGCCTCAGGATCTGAAGTACAGCGGCGCGCCCTCTCAGGTGGTGATCGGCAAGGGCAACCGCATCCGCGAGTTCGTCACCATCAACCGAGCCACCAATGAAGGGGAAGCGACGGTGGTCGGCGATCACAACCTGCTGATGGCCTACGTCCACGTCGCCCACAACTGCGTCATCGAAAATCAGGTGGTGATCACCAACGCTGTCTCCCTGGCTGGCCACATTCACATTGAGTCGCAGGCGCGCATCGGCGGCATGGTCGGGATCCACCAGTTTACCCGTGTGGGGCGCCTGGCTATGGTGGGGGCCATGAGCCGGGTGGATCGCGACGTGCCGCCTTACATGTTGGTGGAGGGGCACCCGGCCCGCATCCGGGGCCTTAACTTGGTGGGGTTGCGGCGAGCCAAGGGGATGGAGGGATCCCTGGCGGCCTTGCGGCAGGCCTACCGGCTCCTCTACCGTTCCGGTTTGCCCCTGGAAAAAGCGCTGCAAACGCTGCGGGAGAGTCTGCGAAGCGAGGGGGGCTCTAGCATCTTCTCCCTACAGGGGAAAGAGCTGGTGGACGAGACGGGATCCCTGCTCCATCTGCTGCAATTTTTGGAAGATTCCCTTTCCCAACCCCAACGGCGCGGCCCTCTGCCGGCCTTGCGCCGCAGCAGAGAAGAGGACGACCTGTGAGCCATCTGTTTATCTGCACCGGAGAAGTCTCCGGGGATCTGCAGGCCGGCCATCTCATCCGCGAGTTGCTGCGCCAACGCCCGCACCTACGCATCACGGCAGTTGGGGGAGAGGAGATGGCCGCTGCGGGGGCCAATCTGTTGCACCGCACCACGGAGATCAGCTCTATCGGCATTCTGGAGGCTCTCCCCTTCGTCGGCCCTGCCCTATGGACGGAGTGGAAGATCCGCCGCTTCCTGGCGCAAGACCCGCCTGATTTGGCCATCCTGGTGGATTACATCGGCATCAATAGCCGCATCGCCCGCCTGTTGCAGCGGCGACGCATCCCTGCCGTTTACTACATTGCCCCCCAAGAATGGGTGTGGTCGCCCAACAGCCGCCTCACTTACCGGCTAGCCCAGCAGATGCGACTGATGGTGGCGATTTTCCCTGAAGAAGCCCGCTACTACGCCGCAGCAGGTGCCCAGGTTTGCTATGTGGGCCACCCCCTGCTGGATATTTTGGCGAGTGTACCCGGTCGCGCTCAGGCCAGGGCTGAGTTAGGGATCCCTGAGGAAGCGATGGTGGTGGCGCTGCTGCCGGCCTCCCGCCGCCAGGAGCTGCGCTCGGTTTTGCCCATCTTGCTCCAGGCAGCGCGGCTGTTGCGGGCTCGCCTGCCCCAGGTGCGGTTTTGGGCGCCGCTGGCCTCGCCCCGCTTTGCCGCCCCGATTGCCCAAGCCGCCCGCCGCTATGGGCTGGAGGATCTCACCCTTCTCTTGCCTCGCCCTTCGCCTCCGAAGGCGCATCACCTGCTGTTGGCGGCCGCCGACCTGGTGCTGGCCAAGTCGGGAACTGTCAACCTGGAGGCGGCCATTTTGGGGATCCCGCAGGTGGTGATCTACCGCCTCAACCCAATTACCTTTTGGCTGGCCCGCCATTGGCTGAAGGTGTCGGTGCCCTTTATGTCTCCCCCCAACTTGGTGCTGATGCGCCCCATTGTGCCGGAACTCCTCCAGGAGGAGGCCCAGCCAGAGCGAGTCGCCCAACTGGCCTTGGAGCTGCTGACTCGGCCCGAGCGCCGCACCCAACTGCAGGCCGACTATGCTGCTATGCGGGCAGCGCTGGGGGAGCCGGGAGTTTTGGCCCGCGCCGCCAAGGCCATCCTGGAAGTGCTCGACAGCGAAACTCGCCCTAAGGGAGATCCCTGAGGCTAGCCTGTCGAGAGAATGGCATCCAAGAGGGGATCCGCCCCAAAGCGCACCACGTCGGTACAGGGCCGCCCGGTCTCCACTTCCACCTGGCGGATCTGGGCCAGGGCGGCTTCCTCCTCCCAACCGAAGGTATTGAGGGCCACCCCCACCACCGGCACGGGGGCAAAGGCGCCGGCAGCTCTGGCCACCTGTTCGTACAGCTCGATGACCTTACGCAGGGGAGGGATGGGTACGTAGTCCATCCCTTTGATGTGGGTTTGCCCAGCTCGGTGGACCAAGATCAAGTGGGTGGGCTGGGATCCCCGCAACAGGGGCAGGGTTGCTGTAGAGGCGGGGTTGAGCAGGGATCCCTGGCCTTCGATGTGCAGGATGTCGTGGTCAAATCCATAGCGCAACACCAGTTGCTCCACAGCGCCGCTGGCGTAGTCCACCCGCACCGCATCCAGGGGTATCCCATCGCCGCTGATGAGGATCCCGGTTTGTCCGGTGGCCAAAAAGCGGGAGCGCAGGCCGCGCTTCAGGCTGGCCCGGTGCAGCTCTAGGCTGGTGGACATTTTGCCCACGCTCATGTCGGTGCCCACCGTCAACACCCGTTTACAGGGCAGGGTGCGGGCCAGGGCTTTCCCCACCGACAGGTTGGGGGGCTCGCGGCGAATATCCCAGATCCAGGCCCCCGGCTGCAACCACTGCCGAAACTGGGGATCCTCGGCCAAAGGCGTGTGCAGCCCATTCACCAGAGACAGGCCAGCTCGCAGGGCCAGGCCCAACTCCTCCCGCCAGGCTGGCGGCAACTGCCCCCCTGAAGGGGCGATCCCAATCACCAGAATTTCAGGCCGGTGGGCCAGCGCCTCCTCCACCGAGGCCACGATGGGAATGTCTTTGGCAATTCCGGTCAGATGGGCCAGGGATCCCCCCGCCTGCTCCCGGTCGATCACCGCCACCACCGGGAAGGAGCCGTAGCGCAGCAGCCCCAGCCCCGTTTTCCCATGCTCCCCCAGCAATCCCCCGTGGAGCAGGATGGCCACGCGACTTTCGCTGGACAGGGATTCCGGCCTTCCCATTATTCCTCCCGCAGCTCTACCCCCAAGCCCGGTCGGTCGGTGGGGAGCAGGCAGCCCTCCTGCAGGATGGCCCCGGCGAAGGGATCGTCGGTGAGGTTGAGGTGGCTATCCAAGTCCAGGTAATCCACCAGGGGAGCCAAGTGGGCTGCCGCCGTATTCCCCAGAGCTGTGTTGCTGTAGCAGCCCAACATCACCTGTAGGCCGTGGGCTTTGGCGGTGTGGATCATGCGCCAGGCTTCGCTGAGGCCTCCGCACTTCATCAGCTTAATGTTGATCCCGTGGACGCGATCCACCAGAGGGGGGATATCGCGGCTGTCCATACAGCTCTCATCCACAAAAATGGGCAGCTTCGACTCGTGCCAGAGGGTGATCAGCTTTGCTTCCTGCCCCCTCTCCAAAGGCTGCTCCAGGTAGCTCACCCCTTGCCCCGCCAGCCAGTTGCTCATGCTCAGGGTTTGCTCCACCGTCCAAGCGCCGTTGGCATCTACCGTAATCAGGGATCCCAGCGGGATCACCTCTTGTACAGCAATCAGCATGTTCTGATCCGCCATCAGCCCCGAGTCGCTGCCCAGCTTGATCTTGAAGGCCCGCGCTTGGGTCTGTTCCATCCAGGCCAAGGCACGCTGGCGGGCCGCCTGAGGGGTGGAAATGCCAATGGTCAAAGTGGTGGGCGGGATGCGGGAGCGATCCAGTCCCCACACCTGCCACAGGGGCATCCCCAGACGTTTGCCCATCCAATCGTGCAGGGCCATGTCTACTGCTGCCCGCGCCGCCGAAGGGATCCCGGCCCGCAGCAGTTCCGCCTCAATGGCCTGCCGCTCCCAGGGGGAGTGGCGGCGTAGGATCCCTTTGGCCACCTCCAAACCCACCAAGATATCCTCCAAAGACTGGTGGCAGTCCTCGCTCACCGAGAAAGGACAGGCCTCCCCCCAGCCCTCGATCCCCTCCTCTTCGATCCGCACCCAGGCCAGCGTGGCCTCGGTATAGGTGCCGCGGCTGAGGGTGAGGGCATAGCGCTTGTGAACGGTAAAGGGTTCGACGTAGAGCCGCATGGGCAGTTGCAGCGAGGTAATCCTGAACAAGTTGGGCCGACTCCGTCCCTTTGAGCTTAGCTTGTCCCCCGAATTTCCCATCAGCTTGGCGTTGCCCGCCCTATTTTCGACCGATCTCAGCCATTGGCAGAAGCTGTCTCGAGAAAGGGGACAAGTTAGCAGGCTTCTCCCGTCGGAAAGGCTCGCAAGCCGCCGGCCTGCTCCCCATCTTAAGCTGATCCCTCTCTGGAAGCAGGCCCCCAACCGGCCCCGTGGATCCGGCGAAGATCCCGGCCTGACCAGACAGGCGTCACCACCCTGCCGGAACTAGGAAGGGGGATTTAAGTTTCAACCAAGTTGGGGCATAGTAAGGCCATGGGCAGCGCCCTTTGGGACGCGCAGGCCTGCATGTCCCCACCGTTGATCCCTGCGGTTAACTGCAGTCATTATGTGAATACATCCTGGGTGGCCCGGCAGCATGAATGACCTTCCTACTCCTCTAACCCGTCGCAGCGTTGCGGCCAGCAAAGCCCTGGCCATTGCCAACGTCAGCATCACTCCTTTCGGCCGCAAGCTCAAAGAGCTGGGCTTTGCCGACGATAAGCAAATCCAGGACATCCAAAACGCCCTCAAAGCCGATCGCGAAGGGGGCAGCAAGGCCCTAGCCCTGGTGGTCAAAGAGATTGTCGGCAAAGAGATCACCCCTGACCTGGAGCGGGCCTACAAGCGGCAGCAGCTCTTTGAGCTGAAAATCATCTACGGGATCCCCCCCCTCGACATCGATTTGGAGCCGGTGGAGATCTCGGAGATGATCGGGCTCATCGACTCGCTCTTGCCTCTCGACATCTGCAACCGCTACAAGTTCTTGCCCATCCGCCGCCAAGACAACCAAGTGCTGGTGGCGATGGTCAGGCCGGACAACCTGCAGGCGCTGGACGACATCCAGCGGCGCTTCCGCATCCAGGGGCTGAAGCTGCAGCGGCGGGTCTTCACCCAGCGGGATTTCGACGCCCTGATCAACCGCTACATGGATGCCCAGGCGGAGCTGCTGGCCATCAAGGGGATCAACGACGCGGCTGCTGCCCAACAGGAAGAAGAAGAAGAGGTGGTGGTCAACACTGCCGAAATCGATCTGGATGCTATTGAGGATGTGGCTGCCGATGAGGCCGGCGAGGGATCCCTGGAGCAGCAGGTCAAATCGGCAGATGATGCCCCGATTATTAAACTGTCCAACCAGATCCTGGTCAAGGCCCTGCAGGACGGGGCGTCCGACATCCACATCGAGCCACAAGAAGAATACCTGCGCATCCGCTTCCGCAAAGATGGGGTGTTGCGGCAGGCTTTTGAAAACTTTCCCAAGAAGATCGTCCCCGCCCTCACCGCTCGCTTCAAGATCATGTCCAACCTGAACATTGCCGAGCGGCGCATGCCCCAGGATGGGCGGATCCGGCGGGTCTTCAAGGGGCGCAAGGTGGACTTCCGGGTCAGCACCCTGCCCTCCCGCTACGGGGAGAAGATCGTGCTGCGGATTCTGGACAACTCCGCCACCCAGCTCGGCCTGGACAAGCTGATCACCGACCCAGAGACCCTGGCCAGCTTCAAGGAGGTTGTCAGGCGACCCTTTGGCCTGATCTTGGTAACCGGGCCCACCGGATCCGGGAAAACCACCACCCTCTACTCGGCGCTGGCAGAAGTGAACGATCCCGGCATCAACATCAGCACCGCCGAGGATCCCATCGAATACTCCCTGCCGGGGATCACCCAGGTGCAGGTGATCCGAGAAAAGGGCATGGACTTTGCCATGATCCTGCGCGCTTTCTTGCGGCAAGACCCGGATGTGATCCTGGTGGGGGAAACCCGCGACCACGAGACGGCCAAAACCGCCATCGAAGCCTCCCTCACCGGCCACCTGGTGTTGACCACCCTGCACACCAACGATGCCCCCGGTGCCATCGCCCGTCTGACGGAGATGGGGATCGAGCCGTTCATGATCTCCAGCTCGCTGTTGGGGGTGCTGGCCCAGCGCTTGATGCGTCGGGTATGTACCGAGTGTCGGATCCCGTACCACCCCACATCCGAGGAGTTGGCCCGCTATGGCCTCAGCCTCAGCGGCGACGGCGAACAGCTCACCTTCTACAAAGCCAACAAGCTCTCCCCCAAAGAGATCGAGCAGCGCAAAGCCACCGGCAAGCCCATCTGCGAGAAATGTGGGGGCGTGGGCTACAAAGGCCGCGTGGGGGTGTACGAGTTCATGCGCATGAACGACCGCCTGGCCGAGTTGATCAACAAGGGGGCTCCCACGGAGGTCATCAAGGAAGCCGCTGTCGAAAGCGGCATGAAAACCCTGCTCGCCTACAGCTTGATGCTGGTAAAGCAGGGCCTGACCACGCTGGAGGAGGTAGATCGGGTTATCCTCACCGACAAGGGTTTGGAAACGGAGCTGAAGGCCCGTGCCAAGGCCCTTAGCACCTGCCGCAACTGTGGCGCCGCCCTGCAGGTAGACTGGATGGATTGCCCCTACTGCCTGACGCCGAAGTTTTAGGCAAGGCGCCTGGCTCTTGACGCCGCCAAGGTGCTGATTATAACAGTCCTATACGAGTCCTGGAGGGTTGCCTCTAGCCCGGCTTTAGAAGGGTTTTTCATCGACAACTCCTAGGTCGAACCCAGCCTGACTCAGCTTACCGATTGGAGACACCAGCCCTATGCCACAACTCATGATCGAAGACCTGATGGAAGAAATCGTCCGCAGGGGCGGTTCTGACATCCACATCTCAGCCGGTTTGCCCCCCTATTTCCGCATCAATGGCGAACTCCAGCCAACCGAGCACGAGCCCCTCACCCCTGAGGAGGTGCAGCGGCTCATTTTCAGCATGTTGAACAACACCCAGCGCAAACACCTGGAGCAGAACTGGGAGTTGGACTGCTCCTACGGCGTGCGCGGGATCGGGCGCTTCCGCGTCAACGTCTACCGGGATCGCGGCACCTACGCCTGCGCCATGCGGGCGCTGGCCTCTGAGATCCCCAACATCGACAAGCTGGGCCTGCCGGATGTGTGTAAGGAGATGGCCCGTCTGCCTCGGGGCCTGGTGTTGGTGACCGGCCCGACGGGATCCGGCAAGTCCACCACTTTGGCCGCTATCATCGACTTCATCAACCGCGAGCGGGCCGAGCACATCCTCACCATCGAGGATCCCATCGAGTACATCTACACTCCCATCCGCAGCATCATCCACCAGCGGCAGTTGGGCGAAGACACCAAGAGCTTTGCCAATGCCCTGCGGGCGGCGATGCGGGAAGATCCGGATGTGATCCTGATCGGGGAGATGCGGGATCTGGAGACCATCCAGTTGGCCATCACCGCCGCCGAGACCGGCCACCTCTGCTTTGCCACGGTCCACACCAGCTCTGCCGCCCAGACGGTGGATCGCCTGGTGGACGTGTTCCCGCCGGAGCAGCAGCAGCAGATCCGCGTGCAGCTCTCCAACTCCCTCAAGGCCGTCTTCTCGCAAACTTTGGCCCGCCGCCTCAACCCCAAGCCGGGAGAGCCCGGGCGGGTGCTGGTGCAAGAGATCATGGTCGTGACGCCGGCCATTGCCAACCTGATTCGGGAGGGCAAGACCGCCCAGATCTACTCGGCCATCCAGACGGGCGGCAAGCAGGGCATGAAAACCCTGGAGCAGGATCTGGCCAACCTCTACCTGCAGGGCAAGATCGACTTCGAGACGGCCATGTCCAAGACCTCTCGTCCTGAGGAGTTGCAGCGGCTTTTGGGCAACGTTGCCGGGCCCTCGCCAGCCGCGGCAGTTCAGCAGCAGCGTCCAGCGGGGGTTGCCGTCCGTCGTTGAGCCGCAGCGCCGCGTCCCGGGGTGAGGTCTTCTTGCCGATCTCTGGCCGCCGCCTCAATTTGTGGCTAAGCTCTAGCTGAGAAAGTTAGTTGCCCAAAGTTCGGGGGCTGGATCCCACAACTCGAACCCTCTCATCATGAGTTTGAATCGGGGGTAAGCCATGCCGCGCTACAAGGTTCGGGGGTTAAAGGCCGGTCAGCCGGTACGCCTGACGGTGGTGGCCAACAACTTGACCGAGGCGCGTGCACGGCTGCGCCGAGAGGGCGTTTTTGCCAAGCCAGAGGACATTCAGGAAGAAAAGCCCTTTTTCTCGCTGGAGACCTCTTTTGATTTCTCGATGCTGGGATCCATCGACATTCGCGACAAGGCGGTGTTCTCCCGGCAATTTGCTGCTCTCATCAACGCCGGCGTGTCGATGGTGCGCTCTCTCACCATCATGGAGGAGCAGACTGGCAACCGCAAGCTCAAAAAATACCTGAGGGCCATCCGTGCAGAGGTGGAGGCAGGGAAAAACCTCTCCGACTCCATCCGCCCCTATCCAGATGCTTTCGACAGCCTCTACTGCAGCATGGTGCAGGCAGGGGAAGTGGGCGGCGTGCTCGATGAGGTGCTCAACCGCCTGGCCAAGCTGCTGGAGGACATGGATCGCCTGCAGAAGCAGATCAAGTCAGCCATGACCTACCCGGTGGTGGTGACGATCTTGGCTGTCTTGATTTTCTTGGGCATGGTGCTCTTCATCTTGCCCACGTTTGAGAGCATCTACAACGACTTGGGTGGGGAGCTGCCCGGCTTTACCCAGTTTTTCATCAACGTCAGCAAGTTCCTGCGCACGCCCCAGTACAGCTTGGGCCTGGTGGGCTTTCTGGTGGCGGTCTTCTTTGCCTTCCGCCGCTTTTATCGCACCCCCGCCGGCAAGGAGACCATCGACGCGCTGGCCCTCAAGCTGCCCATTTTCGGGGATCTGATCCAGAAGTCGGCGGTGGCCCGTTTTTGCCGCACCTTTGGGGCCTTGACCCGCTCTGGGGTGCCGGTGCTGACTTCCTTGGAAATTGTGCGCGACACTTCCGGCAACCAGGTGGTGGCCAACGCCATCGACGCCGCCCGCCAATCCATCTCAGAGGGAGGGCAGATTGCCCCTGCCCTAGCTAAGGCAAAGGTGTTTCCCCTGATGGCCATTCAGATGATCAGCGTGGGCGAAGAGACGGGGGAGCTGGATGCCATGCTGATGAAGACGGCGGATTTCTACGAGCTGGAGGTGGAGGAGGCGGTACGCGCCCTCACCAGCCTGCTGGAGCCGCTGATGATCGTGATCTTGGGGGGGATGGTGGGCTGCATTATCGTGGCCATGTACCTGCCGATGTTCAACGTGTTCGAGCTGGTGAAGTAGCGACCCCGTCCCCAGGGCAACCAGGACACATAGGGAGGAGGAAGGGATCCCATGCTGCGGCGCTGGTTGGTGGCCCTGGGGGTGTTCTTGGCCGTGGGGCTGGCGGTTTTGCTGTCGGAGCCGCCGACGGGATCCCTGACGGGGCGGGTGGAGCTGCCGGCAGGGGTGGCGCCGGGGAACGTCCAGGTGATTGCCGCCGGCCCGGTGAGCCGCAGCGTCAGCCCGTCTGCGGAGGGCGAGTATCGCTTGGATCAATTGCCCGTTGGGGAATACCGGGTGACGGTGCGGGGATCCGGCCTGGAAACCGTCTTCAGCGAGAGGCCTGTGCAGGTGCGGGAAGGGTCAGTAGCTTCTGCTCCTCTCCTGCGCCCGCAGCTTCTGCCCCCCAGCCTCTACCTCTACAGCACCAGCCAGGTGTTCACGACCGCCGAGCCGGCGCGGCTGGAGTGGAGGGCCAGTGGCTTGAGGGCGGTGCAGTTTGCCGTTTACCGCTTTTCCCTGGCCGATCTGGAGGGATCCCCTCGCTTGCGGAATTTGGCCCTCGGCTACGGATCCCTGGATCCGGATTTGTATTCCACCCTGCGAGGAGAGCTGCTGCGCCGTTGGCAGCAGCCGCTGGGGGGAGAAGAGGTGACCCGCACCTTGGATCTGGGGATCCTGCCGCCGGGGGCCTACTGGCTGGAGGCGGAAGGACAGGAGCCGCTGAACCCGAGTGCACCTTTGCCCCGTTCTGAGGAGTGGCTTTTGGTAAGCGACCTGGGCCTAATCCAGAAACAGGATGCCAGCCAGTTGGTGGTGCAGGCGGTGCATTTGCAGGAATTGCGTCCTCTGCCGGGGATCCAGATCCAAGTTTTTGGGGAGTGGGGGGATCCCTTGACGGCCACCACCGACGAGGAGGGGCTGGCCCAGTTTAGCTTGCCGGCGGGGGAGAGATCCTCGTTGGTGGTCTATGGCCGCAGCGCCGACAACACGTTGCAGGTTTTGTCCCGCAGCTACACCTACGGCTGGAACCAGCCGTACCGCATCTACGCCTACCCAGACCGCCCCCTCTACCGCCCCGGCCAGACGGTCTATTTTCGCGCCCTGGTGCGGGAGCAAGGCCGCCTCACCCCGCCCCCGGCAGGCCAGCTGCTGCAAGTAACCCTCGCCGCTCCCAACGGCGATGTGCTGGAGGAGCAGACCCTGGCCACCAACGCTTTCGGCAGCGTCCACGGGCAGTTTCAATTGCCGGAAGAAACCCCCCTGGGCAGCTACAGCCTAGAGTGGCAGTTCCAGGGATCCAGCCGCGAGTCCACCGACTTTGGGGTGGCAGCCTACCGCAAACCGGAGTTTGAGGTGACGGTGGCGCCCGACCGGCCTTGGCTGGTGCGGGGGGGATCCCTGAAGGTGCAGGTGGAGGCCGAGTATCTTTTCGGCGCGCCGGTGGCCCAGGCCCAGTTGCGCTATCGGGTTTACAGCAGCCCCGACTGGAGCCTGCGCTATGGGCTGTTGCCCCGTTCTGCCGAGGAAGACTATTTCGCCGACGACCTGGGAGAGGAGCAGGGCTACTACGGCGGCTACGGCCAGTTGGTGGCGGAAGGAGAAGGGGTGACGGATGCTCAGGGACGGGCCGAGTTGCGCCTGGAGCGCCTGTTGGCGGATCTGGACTGGGAGGAAGACAGCTACTGGGGCCCGCAGGAGGTGCAGCAGTTGCGCATTGAGGTGGAGGTGACCGATATCAGCCGCCGCAGCGTGACCGGGGCGGCGCGGGCCTGGGTGACAGCCGGCGAATTGGCCCTCTTTGCCGCAGCCGATCGCCACCTGCCCGCGCCGGGGGACGTCGTCACCTACCGGCTGCAAGCCCGCGACTACGATGGCCGCCCCGTCAGCACCGCCGGGGAGCTGAGCCTGGAGCGCTGGCGCTGGGATCCCAAGAGCAGCACCTACCAACGGCAAGGTACCCTGCTGCGGCAGCCTTTTCAGATCGTCAACGGGGAGGGCAGCCTCACCCTCAGCTTGCCCGCCGACCTGGAGCCGGGAGACTACCGGGTGCGGTTGACGGCATGGGATCCCCGCCGCCGTCGCGTGCAGGAGGTCGCCTCTCTCTGGGTGGTGGAGCCGGGCAGCCCCCTGCAAAGCTGGGGATCCCTGCCCAGCCTGGAGGTGGTGGCGGATCGCCAGATCTACGAAGTGGGGGAAGAGGCCCAGATCCTGATCGCCTCGCCGCTGCCGGATCTGCCGGTGCTGGTGGGCCTGGAGGGATCCCGGCTGCACCAGGTACAACTGCTGCGCCTGCAGGGGCATACGGCCACCCTGCGCCTGCCCATCCGGGAGGAGTATCGCCCCAACCTCTACGTCACCGCCACTGTCGTTGGCCCAGAGCGGCGGCTGTACCAGAACGAGGCGCTGCTGCGGGTCTCGCCGCTGGATCGCTTTTTGCAGGTGGAGCTGCAGACGGATAAGCCCACCTACCAGCCGGGGGAGACGGCCCGAATTCAAATCCGCACCCGCAATGCCCAAGGGCAGCCGGTCAGCGCCGAGGTGGGGCTGGGGATCGTGGACAATGCCCTCTACCTGCTCCGGCCCGACTTTACCCCCGATATCCGCCGCTTCTTCTACGGGCGCCAGGACAACCAAGTCACCACCACCACCTCTTTCCCGCAACAATATCCCGGCGGCGCCGACAAGCTGGCCGGCCAGGTGCGGGAAGACTTTCGCGACACGGCTGCCTGGTTCCCGGATCTGGTTACCGACGCCGATGGCCTGGCCCAGGTAGAGGTGCGCTGGCCGGATAACCTGACCACCTGGCGCTTGACTGCCCGCGCCGCCACCGCCGACACCCAGGTGGGATCCGCTCTTGCCACAGTCTCGGTTAGCAAAGACCTGTTGGTGCGCTTGGCCGCTCCCCGCTTTTTCCGGGTGGGGGATCAACTCACCTTGGCCGCTGTTGTGCAAAATCGCACCACAAAAGCCCAGGCGGTGGAGGTGGGGCTGGAAGTGCCCGCCAACTTGGCGTTGCAAGGCCCGGATCGACAACGCCTTACCGTGCCGGCCCAGAGAGCGGAGCGGGTGGAATGGCCCCTGCGGGTGCTGGGGGCCGGCGAGACCCCCCTGCGGGTTTGGGCACAAGGGGAGGGGCTGCAGGATGCGCTGCAACTGCGGATCCCCAGTCAGCCCTTAGGGGCAGTGCACCGCTTCTTCCAAACGGGGCGGCTGCAGGAGGATGGCCTTGAGCTGCCTTTGGATTGGCCGGCCACCTGGGTGCCGGGATCCCGACACCTGCATCTGGAACTGGCCGCCAGCCCCGCAGCGGAGCTGTTGGGGCCCTTGGACTACCTGGTGCAGTTCCCCTACGGTTGCACCGAGCAGACTTTGAGCCGCTTTTTGCCCGCCTTGGCGGTGGCCCAGGCCGGCGAGCAGTTGGGCCTCAGCTTGCGCTTGCCCACCCTGGAGCGGCTGCCGCGGGTGGTTCGGGCCGGCCTGCAGCGGCTGGAGGAATCCCAGAACTACGACGGCGGCTGGGGCTGGTGGGCCTACGACACCAGCAACCCCTACCTGACCGCCTACATCCTGCAGGGCTATCATCTCGCCCAGGCCGCCGGCTACGCCCTCAAGGAGTGGCGGGTGCGGCGGGCTTTGGAGTATCTGGCTGGGCAGCCGTTCCAACGCCTCTCCCCCGATCTGCGGGCCTTTGTGGCCTACAGCCTGGCCCTCTGGGATCCGGCGCTGGTGACTGCCGAGCTGCCGCCGCCGCCGCAGCTTTCCACCTTTGGCCTGGCCTACCGCGGCCTGGCCGCCCTGCAACGGGGCCAGCGGGATCTCGCCCAGGCGGCTCTGGAGGAAGGTCTGCAACGGCGACAAAGGGATCCCCAGGGCCGCTGGTTTATTCCTGCCGCCTCCGCTCCGCCAGCCGGGGAACGCCCCACCTACGACGACCTGGAGGTGGCCGGGCCCCTCCTGCAACTGGCCGTGCGCCTCCAGGATGGCCGCGCCGGGGAGATCGCCACCGCCCTTCTCCAGCAACGGCAGGACAACCGCTGGCGCACCACCAAAGCCACCGCCGACGCCCTCCTGGGCCTGGTGGCCCACTACCAAGCCCAGCAACAGCAACAGCCTGGCCCCCGCCAGGTGCGGGTGCAAGATGGGGTAAGCGGGGCGCAACTGGCCCAGTGGCAGGCCGGTCCTCAGGATCCTCGCCAGGTGCTGGACTGGGACGACGCCGAAGTGAGTAACCTGCGCCGCCTGCGCCTGGAAAAATCCGGCCCCGGCCCCCTCTACTACAGCCTGCGGGGAGAGGCCTTTCTGCCGGAGCTGCCGCCCCCCGACAGCCAGGGCTTCACGGTGAGCCGCCGCTACTTCCGCCTACAGCCCCAGCCCCAAGCCAATGGCGAGATCCGCTACCGGGAACAGCTCCTGCGCCCCGGCGAGGCGGTGCGGGCGGGCGAGGTGCTCCTGGCCCGGCTGACGGTGGAAGCTGAGCGGGATAGCCACTACGTGGTGATCGAGGATCCCTTGCCCAGCGGCGCCGAGATCACCTCCCGGGATCCGCGAGGGCTTGCCGCCGACTACTGGTGGGACTGGTTTTGGGCCCATCAAGAGAACCGGGACGACCGGGTGGCCTTCTTCAGCACCGAGCTCAAGCGGGGCCGCCACGAGTTCGTCTACCTCTTCCGTCCCGAGATCCCTGGCCAATTCCAGGTGGCCCCTGCCCTTGTCGAGGAGATGTACGATCCCAGCCGCTATGGCCGCAGCGCTGGCCAGGCGCTCAAAGTCCTGCCCTGAGCTTGAAGCTGCCCAGGGATCCTCCCTAGAGGCCCCAACGATGAGATAGTAGAGGGGCGAGCAGAGTTGGGCAGCCTATGATCCTGCGCACCGTGGCCACCATCCCTTTTCCCGACCAAAAGCCGGGCACCTCCGGCCTGCGCAAGCCGGTGCAGGTGTTCCAGCAGCCCCACTACCTGGAGAACTTCATCCAATCCACCTTTGACGTCCTCGAGGGATCCGCCGGCCAAACCCTGGTGGTGGGCGGAGACGGCCGCTACTACAACCGGGAAGCCATCCAGATCCTGCTCAAGATGGCGGCAGCCAACGGCATTGGGCGGGTGTTGGTAGGTCAAGGGGGGATCCTCTCCACGCCAGCGGTCTCCTGCCTCATCCGCAAATACAGAGCTTACGGCGGCATCATCCTCTCAGCCAGCCACAACCCCGGCG
This sequence comes from Synechococcus sp. 60AY4M2, assembly GCF_002760375.1. Taxonomy (NCBI): domain Bacteria; kingdom Bacillati; phylum Cyanobacteriota; class Cyanophyceae; order Synechococcales; family Synechococcaceae; genus Synechococcus; species Synechococcus sp. 60AY4M2. The sequence continues at coordinate 2,789,659 of NZ_AUMZ01000001.1, read as the reverse complement.
GTCCGCAAGGAGACTTTGGCATCAAGTACAACATCGGCAACGGCGGCCCTGCCCCGGAGAAGGTGACCGAGGCCATCTACGCCCGCACCCAGCGGATCCGCGAGTACCGCATCCTAGAGGCCCCGGACGTAGATCTGGATCGCCTAGGGGAGCAACGGCTGGGATCCCTGACGGTCTGCGTTATCGACCCTGTGGCCGACTACCTGGATCTAATGCAGCGCCTGTTTGATTTCGACGCCATCCGCGACTACCTGGCCTCCGGGGTTCGCATCGCTTTCGACGCCATGCACGCCGTCACCGGCCCCTATGCCCACGCCATCCTGGAGGGAGCTCTAGGGGCGCCCCAGGGCAGCGTCCTCAACGGCCAGCCGCTGCCGGACTTTGGCGGCGGCCGCCCGGATCCCAACCTGGTGCATGCCCGCGCCCTGGTGGAGCTGCTGTTTCGAGAAGATGGGCCGGATTTCGGCGCCGCCTCCGACGGGGATGGGGATCGCAACATGATCCTGGGCCGCCGCTTCTACGTGACCCCCAGCGACAGCCTGGCGGTGTTGGCCGCCAACGCCCACCGGGTGCCCGGCTACCGGGAGGGGCTGGCGGGGATCGCCCGCTCCATGCCCACCAGCCAGGCGGCAGACCGGGTGGCGGCCAAGCTGGGGATCCCTTGCTACGAAACCCCTACGGGCTGGAAGTTTTTTGGCAACCTCCTGGATGCCGGCAAAGTTACCCTCTGCGGCGAGGAGAGCTTCGGCACCGGCTCCCACCACATCCGGGAAAAAGACGGCCTCTGGGCTGTCCTCTTTTGGCTCAACATCCTCGCCGTGCGGCGCCAGTCGGTGCGGCAGATTGTGGAAGACCACTGGCGCACCTACGGGCGCAACTTCTACTCCCGCCACGACTACGAGGGGCTACCGGTGGAGGTGGCCGAGGAGCTGATGGAGCACTTGCGGCGCTCCGTGGCAAGCTGGGTGGGGCAGCGCTTTGGCTCCCAAACAGTAGCCTATGCCGATGACTTCAGCTACACCGATCCCGTGGACGGCAGCACCAGCCGCAACCAGGGGATCCGCATCGGCTTTGAGGACGGCTCCCGCATCGTCTACCGCCTTTCCGGCACCGGCACCCACGGGGCCACCCTGCGGGTGTACTTGGAGCGGTTTGAGCCGGATCCCAGCCGGCACGGCCTGGATCCCCAGGTGGCCCTGGCCGAGCTGATCCAACTGGCGGATCACTTCGCCCAGATCCGCGCCCGCACCGGTCGGCAGCAGCCGGATGTGATCACCTGAGAGTTCTGCCGAGAAGCTAGATCTCTCTGGGGGGAGGGATTGGGGGCAATGGCCGGCAGAGAAAGACGCTCGAGAGTGGCGGTAGGATGAGGAGGTGGGGACCCTTCCACAACGCCTCCACATCTTTTTTCTGTCTGTGTTCACTGCTCCTCCTGCGAGTTTGGCAGCCGATCCCATTGCCCCTTTTGCTCCCCAAACCTGGAGCTGGCGGGGTCACGCCATTCGCTACGTCGTCCAGGGATCTGGCTCCCCACTGATTTTGGTGCATGGCTTTGGGGCCTCCATTGGCCACTGGCGGCACAACATCCCTGTGCTAGCGGCGGCGGGATACCGGGTCTATGCTTTGGATTTGCTGGGGTTTGGCGGCTCGGCCAAGCCGGCCCTTGCCTACAGTCTGGAGCTGTGGGCCGAGCTGCTGGCGGATTTTTGGCGGCAGCATGTGCGGCAGCCGGCGGTGTTCATCGGCAACTCTATCGGCGCCTTGCTCAGCTTGCTCATGGCTGCCCGCTATCCCCAGCTTGTTGCTGGAGCCGTGCTGCTCAACTGTGCCGGCGGTCTCAACCACCGCTCCCACGAGCTCAGCCCGCTGGCCCGCCTTTTCATGGCCACCTTCACTGCTCTGGTGGCCTCGCCGGTCACGGGGCCCCTTCTGTTTGATTGGGTGCGGCAGCGGCAGCGGATCCGCGCCACTCTGAAACAGGTGTACTGCAACCCTGCCGCCATCACTGACGAGCTGGTGGAGATCCTCTACGCCCCTTCCTGTGAGCCGGGAGCGCAGCAGGTGTTTGCCGCTGTTCTCACGGCTCCCCCTGGCCCTACGCCGGAAGCGTTGCTGCCCCAGGTGCGCTGTCCGCTGCTGGTGATTTGGGGGGAACGGGATCCCTGGACGCCTATTCAGCGGGGTCGCGGCTTTCAAAACCATGTGCAGGGGATCGACTACCAATTTTTCCCTCTTCCCGATACGGGCCATTGCCCCCACGACGAGCGCCCAGAGATTGTCAACCCCTTGATTTTGAGCTGGCTACCCAAAGCCTTTGCCACGGCTTAGCCTTTCTTGGAGGCTTGGGTAGTTCTTTTGCCCAGGCCCAGCCACTTGCGCACCCTGTCTATCCAGCTCTGAAGGGGCGAAGGCTGGGGCCGAACTGCCACCTGAATGGGCTCGTCTTGAAACTCTTTGTCCTTAAGGCGAAAGCCAAACTCCAGCTCGTCTTTGACTTTGCTAAGACGGGGAAAGAGGCGGACGGCTGCTTTTTTGAGCTCTTCCTCGTTTTGGAAGATGGCCTGGTGGATGGCGCTGGAGCGACTGACCGCCAGGGATCCCACGGGCAGCCAGGGGTTGGGTTTGCCGGGCTCAGCTTGGCGGCGCCGGGCAAAAATGGCGAACTCCGGCATCCCCTTGGCTTTCAGCTCGTCGTAGCGTTTGGCGGCTTCCTTGCGCTTGGCCGTGTTGGCCTTGGCCGGTTTCTTCTCTGGCTTGGATTGGCTGAAACCCTTGGGCTGACTCATACTCCAGTAGGGCAACGGTGGATCCCCATAGCTTAGCGCAGAACGACTCCCGCCCGCGGGAAGATGCCATGCATGGCATGCTATACTTACAAAGCCTTGGATTTGGATTGCTCCTCGGGATGTAGCGCAGCTTGGTAGCGCACTTCGTTCGGGACGAAGGGGTCGCAGGTTCGAATCCTGTCATCCCGATAGATTCAGGAAAATGTGGGGCAACGGCCATCCTTCGAGCCTAAGGCCCTCTTCCCCTTGGGCAGCAGAGGGGCAAAAGCGCAGCCTGCGGCACTCAGATCACTGGTGGGGTTGTAGGTGACGCAGCCAGGCGTTGACGTTAACGCGGAGCCGCTGCCCAAGCTGGAAGAGGCGGCGCAAGGTTTCGCCAGGGATCTCCTGGCCTTCTTCTCGAAGGTGGGTTGGGCCGCTCGCGCTCCCTTCAGCCAGATGCAGTTGAAGTTCTCTCTGCCGTTCCAGACCCAGCAGGTAGAGCTCCTGGAGGCGATCCAGGTTGATGGGCAGGCGCAGATCGTCAGCTAGTTTTAGCCACTCCTCCAGGTTGTGGAGCTGTTCGCCAAAGCTCTCCGGCTCAAAATCGTGGGCAAGGTGCCACATCCCCCGCTGCAAGAGCCGATCCAAGACCCGGGCCGCCTCCTCCCGCCGCAACTGACACCCCAACTGCTCCGCCTCGCGGGCGATTGCCCGCAACTCCAGCAGGTGATCCTGCTTGCCCCCTTCCACTTCCATCGCCCGCAAGCTGCTCAACAGGCGCTGGTTGAGAGTGATCTGCGCGGCAGCCAACAGCTCTTCCGGGATCGGCAGGCCATCGGCCCGAAAAGCCATCAAAACCCCGTAATTTTCCAGGTAGGTTTGGCGATAGAGCTGGGCCAGGCGATCTAACGTGTCTTGGGTAAGCCAGCGCAGCATCTGCTGCCGGTCTTCCTCAATCAGGGCGTTGAGGTCAAAGGTTTCCGGGCCAAACAGCTCTTGCAGGGTTAGGACTAGCTGGATGCGGCTGCGGGATCCAGATAGCAGGGTGGCTTTCAACTGCTCGTAGCTGCGCCGCCCTGTAAACGGCTTAACCCCACACTGAAAGTCCCAGCCGCCCAGATGGAGGAGAGCGTAGATGAGGTCGTGCTCTTCGCCGGTGTTGGGAAAGGCGAGCTTCACCCGCCCGACGAGCAGTGTGGATCCCCCTATAGCCAGGCGCTCCTGATCCACCGGCTCCAGCATATATCCGGGGGCTCGGGGCATGCCGTTGCACAGGGAAAGCAGGGCGTGCTGGGCCACCAGCCGCTGTGGGCTGATCAAAGCGGGGCGCACCAAAGCCCAGTAAACCCCCTTGCCATCTCTGTATAGGTCGAGGTTACTGGGAGCCTTGCTCAAGCGGCCCAGAAACTCTTCTTCCAGATCCACATCCGCCACTGCTGCCGCCAGCTCGATGGCCCGCGCCGCGTAGCGCAGGATCTGCACTCCCTCAGGACGCGAGAGCTCCTCGAAGAACCAGCCGCAACTGGTAAACATCAACTGGCCGTAGCGCTGCATCTCCAGTAGGCGCAGCACCTGCACTCGGTCTTCGGCAGTGAGGCGGTGGCTCTGGTGCTCCTGCAAAAACGCCTCGCAGCGCTCCCGATCCAAGATCACCTCGATGTAGCGATCCCGGGCCAGCCAGGGATCCCGCAGGTAGGCCTTGGCCTCCGTCTCGTAGATCTCGGCCAACTGATCCCGCAGCCAGTTGAGGGCCTCCCGCAGCGGTTGCCGCCAGCGCTGGTGCCAGCCTGGAACCGCCCCACAGCCGCAGTCGCGCGACCACCGTCCTACCCCGTGGGCGCAGCTCCAGGCGGTGACCGGCTTCAGTTGCACCTCCCAGGTGGGGGGATGGTGGCTGAGGAAGTGGCCGTAGTTGCCCACCTGCCACCCCCGCCGGGGAAACTCTTCGCAAAAGGCGTAGGCCAGCGTGCGCTCCACGCTGCGCTTGTGGTGGCCAAAGGTCTCGCCATCGGTAGCACAGTTGATCAGATAGGGTTCCCCTTTTCTGTCAGGGCGGATGGCCAGCCGGATCCGCTCCGCCAGCGACTGGGTGCTGTAGACGATATCGCCAAAGCCAAGATCCCGGGAGATAGGGCCATCAAAAAAGAAAATGTCCAGGTAGCCGCTGCGATCCGGGGTAAAGCAGCGGTAGGGCCGGCTGGGATCGATCTGACCCTGGCTGACATCGATCCATTCCGTTTGACCCAAAGGACGAATGCGCTGCGCCTGGCTGGGTGCCAAGATGACAAAGCGGATCCCGCAGTCGACTAAGGCTTTAACCGTTGCCGCATCGATGGCGGTTTCCGCCAGCCACATGCCCTCGGGAAAGCGGCCAAAGCGATGCTGGAAATCGGCAATCCCCCAGCGGATCTGGGTGTACTTGTCCCGCTCGTTGGCCAAGGGCAGGATGACGTGGTTGTAGACCTGGGCGATGGCATTGCCATGCCCCTCCAGCCGCTCGGCGCTGAGGCGGTCGGCAGTCAAGATGCGTTGGTACACTTCAACATCGTGCTCCTCCAACCAGGAGAGGAGAGTGGGGCCAAAGTTAAAACTCAAGAATTCGTAGTTATTGACAATGCGCACCACCCGCCCCTGCTCGTCCAGGATGCGGGCAAAGGCGTTGGGACGATAACACTCCGCCAGAATGCGCTCGTTCCAGTCGTGGAAGGGGGCAGCGCTGGGCTGGCGCTCAATGCGGTTTAGCCAGGGATCCTCCCGCGGCGGCTGGTAGAAATGACCGTGCAGCACCACGTAGGGAGCGGTGGTTGTAGCTCGCGGAGGCGGAGAGCTAGCATCAGCTAAAAAGGGAGCCGGATCCCCTTGCCCTGATTCGGCCGCCGGCATAGAGGCGTTTTTGGAGCCACTCGGCAGCATGAGACCCTACTCCTTGCCCGCCCTCGGAGCTTCAGTTCTGGGGAGACGGGCTGCTAGTTAACCTAAGTTCATATCCATACGTTACAGCGATCCCCGATCTGCGACTGTCAACGTAAAGGACTTGGACAAAAATTTGACGGCGAATAACTATTGCTTAGCAATCTTCTTGCGTTCCCCCAGCGAAGACTCTTGAGCAAGCCCGAAGATGACCCGATCTCACTGCCACTCGGAGTAACAAGCTATACAAAAAGCCTCACTGATGTCTCCAAGGCTCCCTCCTGGTGGCCGGCCATTGGCAGTTGTTCATGGATTTTGAGGACAGCTTCCAGGCTACAGGTGGCTGCGAAGCTTGTAGCTTTCCAGGGTGTTGGCCAGCAGCATCGTCACCGTCATCGGCCCCACGCCGCCTGGTACAGGCGTGATGGCAGCGGCCCGCTCTTTGACCGCTTCGTAGTCCACATCTCCCACCAACTGCTCAGATCCGTCAGGGTCTTGGATACGGTTAATGCCTACATCGACAACCACGGCGCCCGGCTTCACCATGTCTGCCGTGAGCAAGCGAGGACGCCCTACAGCCATGACCACAATGTCGGCACTGCGGGTTACTTCGGCCAGGTTGGGTGTACGGGAGTGGGCCACGGTAACCGTTGCGTCGGCGGCCAACAACATCAGGCTCAGGGGCTTGCCCACCAGGAGGCTGCGGCCGACCACCACCGCTTTTCGTCCGGCAATGGGGATCCCTTCCGCTTGCAACAGGCGCATCACACCTAGAGGCGTACAACTGCGCAGGCCGGGCTCGCCGCGCACTAGCCGGCCCAGGTTGAGGGGGTGGAGACCGTCCACGTCTTTGGCGGGGTCGATGGCCAGAAGGGGCGGGATGGGATCCCAGCCGGGGGGCAGAGGCAGTTGCACGAGGATGCCGTCGACGCGCTCGTCCTGGTTGAGTTGGGCGATGGCGTCGAGCAGATGGGCGGGGGAGTCTTGGGCGGAAAAATGGCGGCCAAAGGAGGCAATGCCCACTCGCTCACAGGCCCGCTCTTTGCCGCGCACATAGGCAGCACTGGCGGGATCCTCCCCCACCCGCAGCACCGCCAATCCCGGCGGACGCCCCACCCGCGGCAGCCAAGCTTGCACCTGAGCGGCCATCTCGGCTTGCAGCCGGCCAGCCAAGGCTTTGCCATCCAGGATCTTGGCAGACATGGGGGCCCCAGAAGACATCTTGACAACTTGACGATTGTTACGGGTCGAGCATTGTCCGTCAAGCCTCGGCGCAGCAAAGAGGCGACGGCAGAGCGGGATCCCTAGAATGCTTGCCAGTCTTCGTCGTCTTGGTTCAATTCCTCGATGAGGATCTCCACCTGCTGCCGCTTTTCCTCCAAAAACTCGGCGCAGCGCTTCAGGGTCTGGGCGGCCTGTTGGAAGCGCTCCACCACCTCCGCCAGATCCAGCTCTCCCGATTCGATCTGGGCAATCAGACTTTCCACTTCGGCGATGGCTGCTTCGTAGCGCCAGGGATCCTCACGTTTGCGGCGGCTCATGGCTCTCCTCCACTCGGGCCCAGAGGCTGCCCGAGGCCAGTTGTATCCTCAGCCGGGTCTGGGGCGGCAGGCGGTGGCTGCGGACCAGGGATCCCCGCTCGTCGCGCACCAGGGCATAGCCCCGCCTGAGAACGGCGGCAGGATCGAGGGCTTGCAGGTGCTGCTGGAGAGCTTGGTGGCGCTGTTGCTGCTGCTGGAGACGGTGGCGCACGGCCTGGACCAGGCGCTGCTGCTGTTGGGCTAGGCGCTCCTGGGCCTGCTGCAGCAGCCGCTCCGGATGCACCTGGGCTAGGCGGCGCTGGGCGTGGTGCCAACGCTGTTCAGCTTTTTCCAGAGCATGCAGGGTGCGCTCGACAAGCTGCTGGCGCAACTGGAATGCCTGGCGCTGCAGTTCCCGCAGATCGGGCACAACTCGCTCGGCGGCCGCTGTGGGGGTGTGCGCCGCATAGTCAGCAGCGTAGTCAGCTAAGGTCTCATCCCGCTGGTGGCCGATCCCGGTCACCACCGGAATGGAGCACTCGGCAATGGCCCGCACCACCCGCTCGTCGTTAAAGCAGGCCAAGTCCTCGCCGGATCCGCCCCCCCGGGCCACGATCAGCACTTCCGCCCGCCCGTCCCGCTCCACCCGGCGAATGGCCCGCACAATCGACTCCGGGGCCGCCTCCCCCTGCACCTGGGCTGGCGCAAACAGCACCCGCAGCCCGGGGTAGCGCTGGTTGAGGGTGCGGCGGATATCGCCCCAGCCAGCGGCGTCGGGAGAGCTGACGACGGCAATACACTGAGGGTGGGTGGGCAGGGGCCGCTGGTTGTCGAACAGGCCTTCGGCGGCAAGGCGGGCCTTAAGCTGCTGAAACCGCCACGCCAACAGCCCCTCGCCCGCCGGCAGCAGTTGCCAGATAACCAGGCGGTAGTAGCTGCCGCCGCTGTAGATGCCAAGTTGACCCAGGGCCAGCACCCGTTGCCCCACTTCTGGCCAGAAGCTGAGCCGGGCAGTCTGACTTTGCCACACAACCCCCTTGAGGAGGTCGCCGCTTTCCGGATCCACCAGGGTCAGGAACAGGTGGCCGTTGCGGCTGCGCTGGCAACTGGAGACTTCTCCCACCACCCACAGCCTGGCCAGGTAGGGATCCCCGGCCAGCAGCGATTTCAAGTAGCCGGACACTCCCCCCACCGAGAGCAGGGGGACTTCCTCGGCAAGAAAGGATTCTGTCCCGCAGTCGAGGCCATCAAAGGCCAGAGCCATTGCTTGCGGATCCAGATCGCGCATACGGGCTGCCCCATGGAAATGCTCGGGATCCCATCTAGAATAGGCGACGACAGGGCGAGAGAGGAGGCGAGCTGCGGTGACCTTCGCCCAGTGGCTGGGGCTGGCAGCATTGCTGGGTTTGCTGGTTCTGCTCTGGCAGATCCGGCAGATCCTGCTGTTGGTGTTTGCGGCCATCGTCTTGGCAGTAGCTTTGGATACCTTAGCCCAGATCCCGCAGCGCTACGGCTTTCGCCGCGGCCCCTCGCTCCTCATCACCGGTTTGACGGTTCTGGTGGGGGCGATTCTGGTGGGGCTGATCGTGGTGCCTCCCTTGGCGGATCAGTTGCGGCGGCTGTTTACCGATGGGGTGCCCGCCGGGATCGTGCAGGCGCAGCGGCTGTTCGAGAGCCTCATCCTCTCGTTGCCGACGGATATCGAGCTGCCGACGCTGCGGGAGTTGGCCAATAGCTTGGTGCCCCAGGCCACCGAGTTGGTGCGCCAGGTGCGCGACTTTTTCTCCGAGTCCTTCACCGCCTTTTTCGCCACCCTGCTCAATCTGTTGTTTGTGATCATCCTCACCATCCTGTTGTTGGTGGATCCCCAGGCTTATAGCCGCGCCTTTGTCTCGGTTTTCCCGGCCTTCTACCGCCCCCGCGTCCGCTACATCCTCAAGCGCTGCGAGCTGGCGCTGCGAGGGTGGCTGGTGGGGATCCTGTTCACCAGCAGCTTGGTGATGCTGCTAAGCGGCATTGGCCTCTGGATTTTAGGTGTGCCCCTGAGCCTGGCCAACGCGGTGCTGGCGGGACTGTTTAATTTCATCCCCAACATCGGCCCCACCCTGAGCGTGGTTGCCCCCATGCTGGTGGCCCTCACCGATGCCCCCTGGAAATCGCTGGCGGTGCTGGGGCTCTACGTCCTTATCCAGCAGCTCGAAAGCAGCGTCTTCACCCCCATCGTCATGTCGCGGCAGGTGTCGCTTTTGCCCGCCCTAACTTTGGTGGCCCAAGTTACCTCGGCCTTTTTCTTCGGCGTGCTGGGCTTGTTTTTGGCTGTGCCGCTGGCGGCCATCCTGCAGGTGTGGATCCAGGAGGTGCTGATTCGGGATGTGTTGGATCCCTGGCAGGGATCCCGGGCCCGCCCCTTGCCCCTGGCCAAGGGAGATGGGATCCCGGCTTCCCAGGAGAAGCGGAAGCCTCTGCAGCCGGAGAACGAGAACGCCATCCTGCTGCCGTGAGGGTAGAGAAGTTACGGGAGCCGCGGGAAACGTAATCCTCCTTCACATTTCTTCCACAACTGCAGAGGCGCTTCTATAGTGAGGATCCCGTCTCCATCCGTCCAAGGATCGGAACCGCCATGTCCCACTTCACCACCTTGCAAGTGCAAATCAAGGATGCCGACCTGCTGGAAGAGACCCTGAAGGAATTGGGCTACACCGTGGAGCGGAACGCCAGCCTGCGCGGCTACCTCTGGAACCGCACCCGCGCCGATCTGGTGATCCGGCAAAAGAACGGCTTCGACATCGGCTTTCGCCGCAACGGGGATCACTATGAGCTTGTGGTGGATCTGTGGGGGGCGGGCATCGATCCCCAGACCTTTCTGGAGCCGATTTTGCAGCGCTACGCCCACAAGAGCTTGCTGCGCTCTGCCCGGCAACAGGGCTTCGCCATCGAGGCGGAGGAGCATCTAGAGGATGGCACCATCCGCGTAGTGGTGGGGCGCTGGGTGTAGCCGGGCCCATTGGCATCCGCTCATGCTCAGCAACTCCCGACCCTTGGTGGGCACAGGTGAGGGATCCCGGCCCCGCCCTTGGGATCTGGTGTTGGGAGGACGAGCCGCAGCCGGCGGTGCCCCGGCCCACGCCTTAGTTTTGGGGGGGCTTGAGGGGGCGCGGCGACGGCTCACCCAGGGCGACGAGGCGGTGCGTCTGGCCACCTTGCCCCAGCTGCTGCAGTACCGGCCGGCAGGCCTGGCCGAACTGATCGAAGCACTTGCTGGCAACACCTCCTGGGCGGTGCGCCTAGAGGCCTGGCGGCTGCTCTCCCAGCTCGAGCAGCCGGAGGCAGAGGAAGCCTGTCGAACCTACAGCCCCTTTCGCCCGGTGGGGGGTGCCCAGGGGGTCATCGTGGCCTATCGGCGCGGGGAGCGGAACTTTGCCTACGCCGACTTGGAGGGAGTGGATCTGCAAGAGGCGCGGCTGGGGGGTGCCAACTTCTACGAAGCTAATTTGAGAAAGGCCAACCTGGGTCTTTGCAACTTCAACGGCGCCCACCTGCACCAGGCAGATCTGCGCCAAGCTAACTTGCAAGGGGCCAAGCTCAGTGGCGCCGTCCTCCAGGGGGCGGATCTGCGGGGAGCCGATCTGAGGGGGGCGAAAGTCAGCGGCACCAGCCTGCGGGGATCCCGGCTTTCGGAAGAGACCCGCCTGGAGGAGCGGCTGCGCCACATCTGGCAGTTGCAAAACTGGGGGGGACAAGGGCAAGATTTCTCCGGCCAAGACCTGAGCAAGGCCGACTTGAGAGGGCTGGGGCTGCGCCAGATCCGGCTGCGGGGGGCCAACCTCAAGCGCGTGGATCTGCGCGGATCCAACCTGGAGGGAGCAGACCTGCGGGGGGCCAACCTGCAGCGAGCGGATCTGCGGGGGGCCAACTTGCAAAATGCCGACCTCGAGGGGGCCGATCTCGGCGGCGCCGAGCTGCGCCAGGCCCAGTTGCAGGGGGCCAACCTGCGCCGGGCTGACCTCAGCCGCGCCAACCTGACTCAGGCCAACCTGGAAGGCGCCCAGATCGAGGGCCTCAAACACAGCGGATCCCAGATTGCCGGCCTCATCTTCCCCGACGGCACCCCCCTCAAGCCCTGGTGGTGGTAGGCTGACCACCGCTGCCAAATCCAAAGGAATCCCAAGATCCCCAAGCCCCCGCCCCAACCTGGAGCAGCATGAGAGTAGAGATACCTAGGGGGTACGGCTATGGTTTTGGCAGAACAGCTCTCAACCAAACCGCTCACCGACGACGAACTGCGCAAAATGGACGCCTACTGGCGGGCCGCCAACTACCTGTCGGTGGGGCAGATTTACCTGATGGACAACCCGCTGCTGCGGGAGCCCTTGAAGCCAGAACACGTGAAGCCGCGCCTATTGGGGCACTGGGGCACTACTCCAGGGCTGAACTTTATTTACGTGCATCTCAACCGCATCATCAAGCGGGAAAACCTCAACGTCCTCTACATCACCGGCCCCGGCCATGGCGGCCCCGCTCTGGTGGCCAACACGTACCTGGAGGGCACCTACAGCGAGGTGTACCCCAACATCGGCCAAGATGCCGACGGGATGCGCAAGCTCTTCAAACAGTTCTCCTTCCCCGGCGGCGTGCCCAGCCACGTGGCCCCAGAAACCCCCGGCTCCATCCATGAGGGGGGAGAGCTAGGCTATGCCCTGGCCCACGCCTTTGGGGCGGCCTTCGACAACCCCGATCTGTTGGTGGCCTGTGTAGTCGGGGATGGAGAGGCGGAAACCGGCCCTCTGGCTGCTTCCTGGCACTCCAACAAGTTCCTCAACCCCATCCACGACGGGGCAGTGCTGCCGATTCTCCACCTCAACGGCTACAAGATCGCCAACCCCACCATCCTGGGCCGCCTCAGCCGTGAAGAGCTGCAGAGCCTGTTTGTGGGCTATGGCTACAAGCCTTACTTCGTAGAAGGCTCCGATCCGGCCCAGATGCACCAGTTGATGGCCGCCACTTTGGACACGGTAATCCACGAGATCCAAGAAATCCAGCAGCATGCTCGTACCAAGGGGGATCCCAGCCGTCCCCAGTGGCCGATGATCATCCTGCGCACCCCCAAAGGCTGGACGGGCCCCAAAGAGGTGGACGGCAAAAAGGTGGAGGATTTCTGGCGCTCCCACCAGGTGCCGCTGGCGGATCTGGCCAAGAAACCAGAGCACCTCAAGATCCTGGAAGAGTGGATGCGCAGCTACAGACCGGAAGAGCTCTTCGACGAAAACGGCCGCCTGCGGCCCGAGCTGCAGGAGCTGGCCCCCAAAGGGGAAAAGCGCATGGGCGCCACCCCCTATGCCAACGGCGGCCTGCTGACGCGGGAGCTGAAAATGCCGGATTTCCGCCGCTACGCCGTGGACGTGCCGCACCCCGGCACCCTCGAAGCCGAAGCCACCAAGGTGCTGGGGCAATTCTTGCGAGATGTGATGAAGCTCAACCCCCACAACTTCCGCCTCTTTGGCCCCGATGAAACTGCATCCAATCGCCTGGACGCCGTGTTTGAGGCCAGTGACCGCACCTGGGTGGCGCCTATCTACGACTACGACGAGCACCTCTCCCCCGATGGGCGGGTGATGGAGATCCTGAGCGAGCACGTCTGCCAGGGCTGGCTGGAGGGCTACCTGTTGACAGGCCGCCACGGCTTTTTCTCCTGCTACGAAGCCTTCATCCACCTGGTGGACTCCATGTTCAACCAGCACGCCAAGTGGCTGAAGACCACCCGCCACATCCCCTGGCGGCGGCCCATCCCCTCCCTCAACTACCTGCTCACCTCCCACGTGTGGCGGCAGGATCACAACGGCTTCAGCCACCAGGATCCCGGCTTTCTGGATCACGTGGTCAACAAGAAAGCCGATGTTATCCGCGTCTACCTGCCCCCGGATGCCAACACCCTGCTCTCGGTGGCGGATCACTGCCTGCGCAGCCGCCACTACGTCAATGTCATCGTGGCGGGGAAACAGCCGGCCCTGCAGTACCTGGACATGGATGCCGCCATCAAGCACTGCACCCAGGGCTTGGGGATCTGGGAGTGGGCCAGCAACGACCAGGGCTCGGAGCCGGATGTGGTCATGGCCTGCTGCGGCGATGTGCCGACGATGGAAACCCTGGCGGCGGCGGACTTCTTGCGGCAGCACCTGCCGGACATCAAGATCCGGGTGGTGAACGTGGTGAACCTGATGAAGTTGCAGCCGCCCAGCGAACACCCCCACGGCATCAGCGACAAGGAGTTTGTCAGCATCTTCACCCCTGACAAGCCCATCGTGTTTGCCTTCCATGGCTATCCTTGGCTCATTCACCGCCTCACCTACCGCCGCCCCAACCACCACAACCTACACGTGCGCGGCTACAAGGAGGAAGGCACCACCACCACTCCCTTCGACATGTGCGTCCTCAACCAGGTGGATCGCTTCAACCTGGCCAACGACGTGTTGGAGCGGGTGGAGCGCTTCAAATACCGGCGGGATCACGTCCAGCAGTTGATTCGGGACAAGCTGGTGGAGCACAAGCAGTACATCTGCAAGTACGGCGAGGATCTGCCCGAGGTGCGCAACTGGAAGTGGCCCTACTAGTGGATCCCCCTTCCCCCAACTTTCACCTCTAGCCGCCGGCAGGGTAGAGTTTTCTTGGGCTCTCCTGCCGGAGCGTTCTGGGCGGTTGTGCTGGAGGTTGAGAATGTGAGGGGTTCAGAACGGGTGGATGCGGATACCCTTCCCCGGCTGGAAGAGGCGGACTGGGGAGGGATGGCCCTCTCCTTAGTTCTCGGCCTGGCCCTCTCAGCGCTGGTCATCGGGATCCGGCCCCAGGTGGCCGTCCCCTTTGGATTGAGCGTGCTGGGCTCGGCCCTGCTGGGATCCCTGCTTCTCCCGGTCTTGCGGCGCTGGAAGGCAGGCCAGGTCATCCGCGAGGAGGGGCCCCAGTCCCACCACAAAAAAGCGGGCACGGCGACCATGGGTGGCCTTAGCTTTTTGCCCGTAGGGCTGCTGGTGGCCGGCATCGGGAGCGGCTGGGATCCCCAATCGCTGGCGGTGGCCCTACTGACCCTGGCTTACACCGTGGTTGGCTGGCTGGACGATTGGCTGGTCATCCGGCAGCGCTCCAACAAGGGGTTGTCTGCCAAATCGAAGCTTTTACTCCAAGTTGGGATCGGCCTGGTTTTCTGTGGCTACCTGGCCTGGCAAGGGATCCCCACCGTTCTCACCCTGCCGGGAATAGGCGCCCTCCCCCTGGGCTGGCTGTTCTGGCCCTTGGCCTTGTTTGTGCTGGTGGGCACCAACAACGCCGTCAACCTCGCCGACGGCATGGACGGCCTGGCGGCAGGGATGGTGGCCCTTGTCCTGGCAGGGCTGGGGCTGACGGCAGCGGATCCCGTTTTGGCGCTCGTGGCTTTTGCCTTGAGCGGCGCCTGTCTGGGCTTTCTGGTGCACAACCACCACCGGGCCCGCCTGTTTATGGGCGATACCGGATCCCTGGGGTTGGGGGGCGCTCTGGCGGGGCTGGCGCTGTTGGGGGATCAGCTCTGGGCCCTGGCCTGGATGGGCGCGGTGCTGGTGGCAGAGGCCCTGTCGGTGATCCTGCAGGTGGGCTACTTCCAATACACCAAACGCAAAACCGGACAAGGCAAACGGCTGCTGCGCATGTCGCCCTTGCACCACCATCTGGAGCTGGGGGGCTGGTCGGAGGTGCAGGTGGTGGGGTGCTTCTATGGGCTAACGGCGCTATTGGTGGGGCTGGGCTGGGCCTGGTGGCACTGGGCCGGCGCTTGAGAGGCAGAGGATCCAGGGGTACCACGGCAGGGGCCAAGCGCCGAAGCCGGACTTGGGGCTGCTTTCGGGGTTGGGAGGAGGTCTAAACTGACTTAAGGGTTGTGGCTTGCCCTGGGCAGAGATTTGTCCATGGGTACAGCATCCTGTCCCCAACCCAAATGGCTGCAATTTCAAAAATGGTTGAAAAGGGCTTCTAGGCCGCCCGCAGAGCCCTCTAAGGCTGCAGGATCATCGACCAAAAGCCGCTCTCTTCATTCCAAAAGGGCGCCAGCGACTCTCCCACCACGTTCGGCCCCCAGTAGCGAGCGGTTCCATCCAGGGTAAAAGCCACCACAATATCGCCGGGGCCGATCTGCAATGGCTCCTCGCCCAAACTCAGCACCAGCCCCTCGCTGCCCCCTTCTCCGGGCGCAAAGTCCCAGTGGGCCGTTTCCGGGTTGAGCAGCCGTCCACCGCTGCGCATCAAGATCACCAGCCGAATCGGGTGAGGGGTGCGATTGCCGACTCGAAAGGCTCCTGTGCGGGTGGAGGTGGGGAAGGCAGACTCTGAGGGCAGGACAGGAGCTGCATTCCCCTCGAAGGAGCCTTGTGGGGATTTTAACATCGGCTGGGCTGCCAACCCCCGAACGAGAGCCAGACCCCAAACCAAAGCGGCAGCCAACCCCAGGGATCTCTGGCGCAGCTTGCCCCGCAAGGTCCCTTTCGGCGGCCCGCCGGCAACAAGAGCGGCAACAGCTTGGGTGATACAGGCAGGAAATGAGCGGATGGAAACAGACATCAGATTACCGCAACCAGGAGTGCTACATGCCGGATTGAGAAAGAAGCTGAGCGACCGTGACCTCGCCATTGGTGAGCAGATCCAGCCCGCAGGCGGCGTCGCGCTCAGAATAGGACGGTTGTTCAGCCACGCTAACACCTCTATCCTTGTCTGTTCTTCAATATTCATTCAACCTTCTCTCGGAAGGCGAAAACCGCTCCCCCCTCCCACCTGCAGTCGGCTGGGATCCTTCTAGGGGTTGACCGCTCGGCATTTCCACCCTTGCGGGCTGCGCTCATACAGAGTCCGTCGCTGGGGATAGATCGCATCTCCCTTGAGCTGGAGGTGATCCACCTCCGTTGGATCCAACAGCAGTAGGACAAATGTCGGCGGTGGCAAAGATGCCTTTTCGGGGGGCAGCTCTTCAACAAAAGCCTCGGGTGGGGCAAGAGGGCCTTTAGGTTCCGGCCAGAACCAGAGCAGCCGTCCTTTTTCCGAGATTTGTTGCCACAACTGTTGTCGGTGCTGCTGCGCCCGAGGATCCGGGTGGTCGGCGGTGATGGCCTCGAGAGTGCCGGCAATGCGAAATTGCTCGCGAGTTTTACAGAAGTACCAGCAGATCTGGGCCAGTGGGCAGTGGGCGATCTGGCAGATCTTCTCGCTGCGGCTGTCCACCGCCAACTGAATGCGGTCGGTATCCCCCAAAAATCCCCGGAAGACCACCGTGCGGTTGCGCGGGTGCCCCCAAGGATCCACCGTAGCCAACTGCAAATAGCGCACACCCGCGTCGCTGCGGTTGCGGTGCAAGGCCGCCTGCAGCAACGTCCGCCAAGAGGGATCCCCAGCCGGGTTATCCTTCAACTCGTTCATAGGGGTGCGCAGGTGCCAGCCGAGACTTTAGCCGGGAGGGGGAGGAGCTTCCGATTGCGGATCCCTGGCCTGTCCTAGTGAGGATTCCGGCCGAACGGAATGGGAATCCAGACCAGTTGGGTGAAGGGAATGAAAGGGATGCTCCAGACAGCCCTCTGCCAGCCCCTCGAAGCGTTCCGGCACCGGCTGTTTCACCGGCAATTTCTGGAGCACCAGAGCGAGATACTCGCTGTACCATGGGGAGCGAGCTTCTCGCACCTTGTGCCACACCGAGCGCGACATCAACAGCGTCCGCTCCACGTCCCGGGCTCCCAGCTTGAGCAAAAATTCCTCCCGTTCCGGCTGGTAATCGGTGGAGGCCAAAGCCAAAGCCTGCGGCGGATAGGCTTGGGTGAGCCGGGCCATCTTGGCCATGAGCTCAGGATAGAGCCAGGTGTAGGCGGGGTGAACCGTAAGCTTGGCCACATGCGGCTGCTGCCCGGTACGGTCCAACTTCAGGTTGAAATAGCCGATAGCGGTTTTCCGCTCCGGCTCATAGACACACATCTCCACCCGTTCCGTTTGGCTGATGACGCATTTGGCCTGATCTAGGAGCCAATCCAGCGGGCTGGTGCGAAAATCGCTCACGTCGCGGTCGTATACCTGGCGCACGGTGGCCGGCATGGATCCCGTATCCAGTTGGTAAATGGCGTAGGCATCCCGGTTGGTCACCGGCACCAGGTTGGGCAGCATGGGCTCGTGCTGGCTGAGGGCGGCCAGAATCTCGGGCCGGATCGACCAGTAGGTAATCTGGGCCAGCGGTTGGAAGCCGTTGTGGCGGTAGAGGGCCATCGCCCCCTTGTTGTGGATGTTCACCTCCAAGATCCAGGTGCGGGCCTCGCGAAAGTGCTCCATGCAGTGTCTGAGCAACTTAGAGCCGATTCCCTGCCGCCGGGCGGAGGGCACCACAGCAATGTGATCCACCCGCCAGGTGCTGCGGGAATGATTAAAGGGAGAAACTTGAATGACCCCCTGGATTTTGCCCTCCAGCTCCGCCACATGCACCGTAAACATGTGCTGAAAACGGTTGGGAAACAGGCTCAAAGTTTTCAGGGGGCCATACCACTGGCGCAGCCGCCGCACCTGGCGACGAATGTCCACCGAGCGGCCGCTGTACTCTTCATCAAAGGCTTGAGCCAAAATCTCCTCCACCGCCTCCAGATCACCCAGTTGAGCCGGGCGGAGAATCAGTTCGGGAGCCTCCTTAGGAGCTTTGGAATCCGGGTTGGGCTTTTCCGCAGGGTTGTCCATGCCAAAGTGTGGGCGGGAGAATACTCAAAGCATAGCTCAGGATCCCCCACTTCTTCTATCTAAGGGGGGCGTTGCTGCCACAAATGAGATTATCGGGCTTTCCGTTGGCCTTTGGCCAATCAGGCCCCCGCATCCAGCAACGCCAGGTTGCGGAAGGTAAAGCGCTTTTCCACAGGGCCGGTTTCCGTCTCTGTTTGAATGCGCCGCTCCGAGAGGATATAGTACTTGCCCACTTTGGTGTAGAGATCTTCAAATTGGCTGCGCCCACCCTTCTGCTCGCCAGTCTTGGCGTCGTGATAGACGGAGTCGTAGCGGTGGGAGAGGTAGCCTTCGCCCGTGTCGTGGCTGCTGAAGGTGTGAATAGTAACCACCATACCGTGAATATGCCGATGCACCATGGTAACTTGGTTGTCGCGCACGTGGTAGCGATCCCCTTCGGCTTTGCCGCCCACCAGGATCTCCACGGTGCCATCGGGTAGGATCTGGCCATAGCGAAAAGTGTTGTTCCCGTGGGTCTCGGCGAAGCTGCGGCGCACCCGGTGAACGGCAATCTCCCAAAGTTGATTGTGAATGGCTTTCCGGGCTTCCTCATCCTCCACGCCCGTAACCGTCGCTTTTAGGTCTGCCCCCACTCGCACCTGGCCCACAAAAGTGCGCTCCCCATCCCAGTAGGTGACCTCGGCGCTGTAGCCCGGAAAGTCGGGATCCCAGGTGTAGCGATTTTCGTAGGCGGCCCGAAACAACTCTTCGGCAGAAACTTGGGTCGCGGTCATCGAGTGTCTCCTGTCTTACTGGCAAGCGCTTCTCATGACCATCCATCATACTGCCCCTTGCTGCCAGGCTATCCCCCTAGCCGCCCGCGGCAGGAACCTGCGTTTGTTGACATACTCTCTACGCCCAGGGCCTGCTTCCCCACAGCGATCAGCCAGGGGTTTTCGCGCCACAAAGAGCTGACATAGCTAATTGCCCATCCGCCGCTGTAGGATAGAGGCATAGCCACTGGAGCTTCTCTTCCTTCGTCACCCTAAGTTTTGGCCTGCAAGTTTAGTTGCTGCTTTGATCCCCGGAGTATTCTCTGGAAAGAGCCTTTCTATTTTTGGTGGGTGAGGAGGAAGATTGAGAGATTTTTTTGACAATCGCGTCGGCAGGACGGAATCCCTAGCGCCTAACCTGTCGCCGGCCCAGACCAGAGTGGCAGCCCCGCCGGAGATGATGGGGCCAGTGCTGAAAATTGTCGGCAAGCAGACCTTGAGCGGCCACATTCCCATCGGCGGCGCGAAAAACTCAGCTTTGGCGCTCATGGCGGGATCCCTTTTGGCTCCTGCAGCTTGCCGAATTCACAACGTGCCGCGCCTGCTGGACATTGAACGCATGGGGCAGATCCTGACCAGCCTGGGGGTTAAGGTGTCCCATGTGGGCAATACCCTTGACCTGGACGCCAGCTCCCTCAAAACTTCCCAGGCGCCCTACGAGTTGGTCAGCCAGTTGCGGGCCAGCTTCTTCATCATCGGGCCGCTGCTGGCGCGGCTGGGAGTGGCCAGAGTTCCTCTGCCCGGCGGCTGTGCCATCGGCTCGCGTCCGGTGGATCTGCATGTGCGGGGCCTGCAAGCGTTGGGGGCAACGGTTCAAATCGAGCACGGCGTGGTTCATGCCTATGCCCGCAAGCTGGTGGGAACCCGCATCTACCTTGACTATCCCAGCGTCGGCGCCACCGAGACGCTGATGATGGCCGCTACGCTGGCCGAAGGGGAAACGGTGATTGAAAATGCTGCCCAAGAGCCGGAGGTGGCCGACTTGGCCCGTTTTTGTCAGGCGATGGGAGCCCGCATCCGTGGCGTGGGCACCAATACGGTTGTGGTGGTAGGGGTGCCGCGCCTGCACGGCACCGAGTACACGGTCATTCCCGACCGCATCGAGGCCAGCACCTACCTCATTGCCGGGGCCATCACCCGCTCCGAACTCACGGTTGGCCCTGTTATCCCGGATCACCTGCGAGCGGTGATTGCCAAGCTGCGCGACATGGGGCTGCGGGTGGAGGAAGAAGGCCCCAACCGGCTGCGCATTGCCCCGGCTCAACTCAGTTCGGGCTGGCTTTGCCAGGCAACCGATATCCAAACCTTGCCCTATCCAGGTTTTCCCACCGATGTGCAGGCGCCGATCATGGCCTTGGCTGCCCTGAGCGAGGGCAGTTGCACCATCGAGGAGACGGTGTTTGAAAACCGCATGCACCACATTCCCGAGCTCAACCGCATGGGGGCGGATATTCGTCTCAAGAACCGGGTGGCCATTGTCCGGGGGGTGCCGTCGCTGTCGGGAGCGCCGGTGGTGGCCACGGACTTGCGGGCGGGGGCAGCTCTGGTGTTGGCTGGCCTGGCGGCTGAGGGCTGCTCTACTATCCACGGGCTCCACTACATCGACCGCGGCTACGAAGCTATCGATGAAAAGCTGCGCAGCGTTGGGGCCAAGGTGTATCGCTGTAACAACCCGGCAGGGATCCCGGCCACCCCTCAGCCTGAACAAGCTGATGGAAAGGGGATCCCATTGCAGAATTGGCCCACTTGAGCCTACGCCGTTGGGGGGATCCGCCGGCCCCCTCCCCCTTGTTTTCTTGAGGGAAAAAGGATGCGGTAGGCTAGGAGCCGACAGCCCAAATTCAGGGAGAAGGGGTTGGGGATCGAGAGCCATGTCCCAAGTGTACGACTGTGTCATCGTCGGCGCTGGCCCTGCCGGCGGCTCGGCCGCCTATCACCTGGCCAAGCGGGGGCGCTCAGTGCTGGTCTTGGAGAAGGATCCTTTGCCCCGCTACAAACCCTGTGGCGGCGGCGTTTCTCCCATGGTGGCGGCCTGGTTTGACTTCGATTTCAGTCCCGCCATTTCGCTGAAGATCCGGCAAATTCGCTACACCTGGCGGGGCGGGGATCCGGTCGTGGCCGACCTGGATCTGAAAGAGCCGGTATGGATGGTGCGGCGGGAGGTCTTCGACCATTACTTGATCCAGCAGGCGCAAAAGCAGGGGGCAGCACTCCAGACGGAATGTCCCGTCTCCGGCATTGAGTGGCAGAGCGACCGCTGGCAAGTGATGACAGCCACCGGCCCGGTCTGGGGTCGGTATGTGATCGGGGCCGATGGGGCCAAAGGCTCGATGGCCAAGTGGCTCGGCTTTCAAAACCGGCAGCGCCGCCTGGCTGCCGCCCTGGAAGCAGAAGTGCCCGTCTCAGAGCCAAAAACCGCAGCCGCCCATTTCGACTTTGGCGCCGTGAGCAACGGCTACATTTGGAACTTCCCCAAAGCCGATGGCTACTCCATCGGGGCAGGCACCTTTCGGGGTGGCGAAAAACAAAACTTGCGGGAAATCGCCGCCGAGTATGCCCAAAGCTTTGGTGTGGACTTGAAATCGGTCAGGCAGTTTGGCCATCCCATCTGTCTTTGGGAGGGGGATCAACCCCTGCACAGCCAAAATGCCCTCCTGGTGGGAGATGCTGCCTGTGTCGTCGATCCGTTTACCGCCGAAGGGATCCGCCCCTCCCTCCTCACTGGCATGCTGGCAGCGCAGGCCATCGACCAAGCCCTGGCGGGAGATACCGAAGCCCTGGCGAACTACTCCGCCCGCGTGCAGCAGGAGTGGGGCTCAGAGATGCGTTGGGCCAAGCGGATCGCGGCGCTGTTCTACCGCTTTCCGGGCGTCGGCTACAGGGTAGGCGTCAAGCGACCGGGAGCCACTCGGCGCATGGGCCAGATCTTGGCCGGTGAGCTGCGCTACAGCGATGTGGCCAGCTCGGCCATTCGCCAGTTGAGCGCTGGCCTGTTGGCCTAGGCCGGCCGCTGGGAGAGGGGGGCGGGATCGTCGAAGCGCCTGCTGATCAGCAGGCAGTTGCGGCCATCTGCCTGGCGAGTATAGCTCAGGTGGGTGGAGAGAGCCTTCATCAGCCGAATACCCCGTCCCCCCTCGGATTCGACCTCGGCGTCGGGGGGCCTGCTGGCTGCTCGGTTCTGGAAGAATTCCTCCAAGTTGAACTCCTGCCCTTGATCCCAGATGCGCAGCTCCAGCTCCTGGGGCATCAGAACCAGCTCGATATCGATGGGTGTACTGGGAGACAAAGTGCGGTGGGCATGGCGAACGGCGTTGGTAAAGCCCTCCGCCAAGGCCAACTGGCATTCCAACCAGATGGGGCCCGGAATGCCGGCGTCGCGGAAAGACTCAAACCACGTCAAAACTTGGCTGAGAGCATCCAGGGTTGTGTCTACTCTCAGCGCAAAGGTCTGCTTTTCCCCCGACGGGATCCCTGCCGCGTTCAAAATCGAACCCCAAAGCTCAGACTGTTGCCTGGGCCCTCGCCCCCACCAGGGATCGGACCAGTTGATTCTAGACTAAGGCGCTGTTCAAGCCTGCCAACCCCCAACTTTGGGGGGGGCCACTAGGGGGCGATGATGAGATCCACGCGGCGGTTTCGCTGTCTCCCTTCCTCCGTATCGTTGTCGGCCACCGGCAGGGTGGGGCCAAAGCCAGAGGTTGTCCAGCTGATGGGGTGGTCTTCCGGCAACAGGTTAGCTAAGTAGTCTTTCACAGCGTTGGCGCGGCGCAGGGAAAGGTCGAGGTTATAGTTCAAGGAACCGATGTTGTCGGTGTGGCCGTTGACTTGAACGCGGGCGCCGGGCATTTCCCGCAAAGATTTGGCCACTTCTGCTAACAGGGAGGCCGCCTCAGGCCGAATCTCGGCCTTGTCGAAGTCGAAGAGCAGATCGCCCGGCAGGCTAATGGTTCGGGTTCCCACCTGAAAAGAGGTAGGGGTCGGCGTTGCGGTGGGGGCAGGGACGCTTGCTCCCTCCGGGGCGATCTCGGCAGTGGTGGCCGATTCTCGCCTCGGCTCAGGGGCCGCTGCTGGGGAAGACAGCCGTTGCAGCCGCGACTCCAGTTCTTCAACGCGGATCAAAAGCTGGATGGCCTGCTGGCGGAGTTCTCGAATCTCCCTTTCCAGATCCGTGGAGCCGCCGTGATTTGGATTCCCCTTTGGTGAATCTGCATCTGGGCTCACCGCTGGGAGACTGGCCTGGGGTGGAGACAGGGTGGGCAGGAGCGGCGGCGTGTTGGCCTGCGGCTGGGGAACTGGCAGCGGTTGGGTCTGAAGCGGCTGCGGGAGCACCATTCCCGCCCAGATGCCGCTGCCGACCAGGAGGATCCCACTCGAGAGATTGAGAAAGACCGTTGCACGTTCCGATGGGCGGGGCATCGCAGGCAAACCTCTGGCCAGATGGGCGCAGGCGAGGAGCGAAAACCGGGCTCAACTCAACGCCTAGAGTCGATCCTATCCGGCGACCGCAGCTTGCCAAGGGGATTAGGGGCTGCTCAGGCTACCCCTTCCCGCCATCCTCGGCAAAAGCCTAGTCGAAGCTGAGACGGCCCCGATAGCGTCCTATGAGGATCAGGCCGTTGACGGGATCCGCACAATCGACCACAAAAGACGGGAAGCGAGGGTTGTCGCTGATAACTTTTACTCGGGATCCTGACAGGCGTTGCAGCCGTTTGACCCACAGCTCGCCATCCCTCTGAAAGACGTAGATGCCCTCACCCCCCAGCTCTTTTTGCCGTTCGACAAAGATCCAGTCGCCATCTTCCAAGGTGGGAGACATGCTGTCCCCTTGCACCCGAATCAAACTGAGCCCATCCGGGTTCCCCTTCAGATGGGCCCGTAGCCAGTTACGCTCAAAAGCTAGCACCGACTCGATGGACTCTTCCCGCACCAGCGCCCCCGCCCCTGCCGAGGCGACCACATCCACCAGAGGCACGTATACATACTCCGTTTTGGCGTCGCCAGCCTCCAGCCGCGGGGATCCCTCCCCCGTAATCAGCCAACTGAGACTCACCCCCCCCACCTGGGCAATTTTCACGGCCTTGTCGATGCCGGGCACGGATCCCTTGAGGTAACTGCGCAAGGCTGTATCGCTAATGCCGGCCCGCCGCCCAAACGCATAAATGGCCTCATCGCCGATCACCTGTCGCAAACGGTCGGCAAAGGAGGAATCAGAGGAGGTGGACATCGGCTTAACGCTACGGGTTGTGTACAACTAAATTTCTACCACTACCTGTTGACAAGTCAACCCTCGTGAGGGGCAGGGGCTTATGCTGGGTTGGAGGGAAGAGGGCAGGGTTTCCAGTAGTAGGATCTGAGAGACTTCACCTGCTCTGGCTTGCTCCCTATGACCGTCTCAGACTGGAAACGCTGGCTGGATCATTTTCTCATTGCCCTGGTCTTTCTGGTGTTTGCCGGGTTTGTCTGGTTTGTCTTCTCGGTAACGGGAGCTTTCATCGGGATCCCGCTGGGCTACAAACTTTGGCTGCGGCTGTGGTTGCCTTTGTTCCAGCCGGCACTGGGGATCCTGATGGCTGGAGCCCTGCTGAGTGGGGTGTGGGGTTGGCTGGAGAAACGCCACTCCCGCAATCGAGACCATCAGCAGAACTAAAGATCGGGCAGCGCCGGGAGGCGGCAGACTGGCTCTATACTGAAAACGTATCTAAATGTTGAGCACCTGAGGCGGTCTGGCGTCGTGTTTGTCTTATCCGGCTACGAGTATTTGCTGGTCTTTCTGATCGTCTGCGCTCTGCTGCCGGTCTTGGCTCTGGGAGCTTCTGCGCTCTTGGCCCCAAAGCGGCGGGGATCCCTGCGCCGCAGCACCTATGAGTCGGGGATGGAGCCGTTTGGCCAGGCCTGGATCCAGTTCAACATCCGCTACTACATGTTCGCCCTGGTCTTCGTGATCTTCGACGTGGAGACCGTGTTCCTCTATCCCTGGGCGGTGGCCTTTCATCGCTTGGGACTGCTGGCCTTTGTGGAGGCCCTGATTTTCATCGCCATCCTTGTGGTGGGCCTTGTGTACGCTTGGAGAAAAGGAGCGCTGGAATGGTCATGACCTCTCAGGAGCCGGAAGTCTTGTTTCCGGCGTCTGCCCCGCAAGTTACCACAGACCTCTCGAACAACGTCGTTCTCACCACGGTTAACGACCTGTACAACTGGGCGAAGATGTCCAGCCTCTGGCCGCTCCTCTACGGCACTGCCTGCTGCTTCATCGAGTTTGCAGCCATGCTGGGCTCCCGCTTCGATTTCGACCGCTTTGGCCTGTTGCCCCGTTCTTCGCCGCGCACGGCTGATTTGATCATCACGGCGGGCACGGTCACTATGAAAATGGCCCCAGCGTTGGTCAAGCTCTACCAACAAATGGCTGAGCCGAAGTACGTGATCGCCATGGGGGCCTGTACCATTAGCGGCGGCATGTTCAGCTCCGATTCCTACACGGCGGTGCGAGGGGTGGACAAGCTGATCCCTGTGGACGTGTACATTCCCGGCTGCCCGCCGCGTCCGGAGGCGATCATGGATGCTATTGTCAAGCTGCGCAAGAAGATCGCCGCCGAAGACATGCGGGAGCGGGGCCGCCTGCAACAAACCCACCGCTACTACACGGTCAAGCACAACCTCAAGCCGGTGCCGGAGATCATCACCGGCAAGTATCTGGAGAGCGAGACCCGCCAAGCTCCTCCACCGGAACTGGCGGCGGCTATTGGCCTGCCGGTGCCTCCGGCCTTGCAGACTGCCGACTTCAAGCAGGCGGAACAGCAGCTCAAAGCTTTGCGGGGAGGGATGTGAGATGACAGAGGACAAAGCCCAGCAAAAGCCGTCCTGGACAGCCGAGCCGACAGAGCCGTTGGCGACGCTGGAACGGGGGCCGGTTTCCCAGTTCCTCGCCGATAACGGCTTTGACCATCAGTACCTGGGCAGAGATGCCGCCGGGGTGGAGCTGCTGGAGGTGGAGCGGGATTTTCTCTTGCCTGTGTGTACTGCCCTCTATGCCTACGGCTTCAATTACCTGGAGTGCCAGTGCGGCTACGACCTGGGGGCAGGGCAACCCCTGGTCAGCCTCTATCACCTGATCAAACTGGCGGACGGGGCAGATCGGCCGCAGGAGGTGCGGGTTCAGGTGAAGCTGCCCCGCCAAGATCCGCGGGTGCCCTCGGTGTACTGGATCTGGAAGTCGGCGGACTGGCAGGAGCGGGAGACCTATGACATGTACGGCATCATCTTTGAGGGACACCCCAACTTGAAGCGGATCTTGATGCCGGAAGACTGGATTGGGTGGCCGCTGCGCAAGGACTATATCACGCCTGACTTCTATGAGTTGCAGGACGCTTACTAGGGGGGATCCCTTAACCGGCTGAGCAGCGTTCGCAGGACGTGAGAGAAATGTGGCCTTTTTTGCTCTTGGCAATCTACGCAGGGGGAGTTTGGTACTCAGCCCGCAAGGCGGATCGCATCTACTCAGGCTCTGGAAAGTGGGCGGTGTCGGCCCTCTGGCCACTGCTGCTCTTGACCAACCGCCAGTTTCGCCAAAATTGGCGTCGTCCCTTGAACAAGTGAGTCTATCCCCATTGGTAAGCCCTTCTAGGCAAGACTTAGGCTTGGGCAATCCGGATTTGCCCTTGTCGCCCTCGCAGGCCGACCGGAGGTTGCCAGAGCTGATCGGCAGCCGCATTCGCGCCCGAGGACCCGTGACCTTTGCCCAGTTCATGGAGTGGGCCCTCTACGAGCCAGGTCTGGGTTACTACGAGCGGGAGCATCTCCCCCTCGGCTGGGACTATCGCACCTCCCCTCACTTGGCGGCGGATTTTGCCCAACTGTTGGCTGAGCAGATCTTCCAGTTCTGGCACATTTTGGGATCCCCTCCCCATTTTGCGGTGATTGAGATGGGGGCGGGCAGCGGGCGCCTGGCCGAAGATTGGCTGGCCTATGTGTGCTCCAATTGGCCCGACTTCTGGCAAGCCCTGGAGTACGGGATCCTCGAGCGCTCTGCTTTTTTGCGGCGGCTACAGCAGGAGCGCTTGGCCGGCTA
The DNA here is from genome assembly GCF_002760375.1 of Synechococcus sp. 60AY4M2. Classification (NCBI taxonomy): domain Bacteria; kingdom Bacillati; phylum Cyanobacteriota; class Cyanophyceae; order Synechococcales; family Synechococcaceae; genus Synechococcus; species Synechococcus sp. 60AY4M2. The sequence continues at coordinate 2,762,865 of NZ_AUMZ01000001.1, read as the reverse complement.
TGGCGAGAAGGTGCGCTGGCTAGAGTGGGACGAGATCCCAGATGGTTCGGTAACCGGCTGTTTTTTTTCCAACGAGCTGGTGGACGCCTTCCCAGTCCATCGGGTGCAGGTGCAGGCGGGGGCCTTGCGAGAAATCTACGTGGATTGGGCGGAGGGGGAGGGCTTCCGAGAAGTGTTAGGGGATCTCTCTACGCCCGCGCTGGAAGCGTACTTTGCCCGCCTGGGGATCCCGATTGCCACCTATCCCTCCGGCTACCAAACGGAGGTCAACCTCAAGGCCCTAGAGTGGCTCCAGCTTCTGGCCCGCAAGCTGCGGCGGGGCTACGTGCTCACCCTTGACTACGGCCACACCGCCCAGCGCTACTACAGCCCCCAGCGCTTCCAGGGCACGCTCCTGGCCTACCGCCAACACGGCACCTACGCGGATCCCTATGTCTGGGTGGGATCCCAAGATCTCACTGCCCACGTGGACTTTACCACCTTGCAGCAGGTGGGGGAGTCTCTGGGGCTCAAGTGCCTGGGCTTCACCCAGCAGAGCTGCTTTTTGGTGAACCTGGGATTGGCGGAAAGGCTGGCCGCCCTCGGCCAAGTTGGCGACGAGGGGGGGGATCTGGGCCAGGTGTTGCAACGGCGACATGCCCTTCACGCTCTGCTGGATCCGCTGGGGTTGGGGAGCTTTGGGGTGTTGCTGCAGGCCAAGGGCTTGAGCGAGGCGGAAGCGGCCCAGCCGCTGCAGGGCTTTGTCGAGCCGGAGCTACACTTATGAACCTCACCTTTTGGGTGGGCCTATCGGCTGCTGCTCTGACCACTGCCAGTTTCTTCCCGCAAGCCTGGAAAACTTGGCATAGCCAAAAGGCGGACGATTTTTCTTGGAGCTACCTGCTGCTGTTTGGGGCAGGGATCCTGATGTGGGATCTGTACGGCCTGTTGCGCCAAGATGCGGTCATCCTGCTTGCCAACACGGTAACCCTGGCGCTGGTGGGAGTGATTATCCTAACCAAACTGAGAACCTCGGCTCGCTAGGGGGAGAGGGGAGTTGCTCTGCATCTGGCCTGGGTTTTAGGCCTTGCTTGCCTAGAACTCCTCCTGACTAAGGGATCCAGGCCAGTGCGCTGCTGCTCAGCGGCAGGCGGCGACGGCTGTTGGGGATCGGCAGCCCATCTTGCAAGTCCACCAGCCACACTTGCCCGCTGCGGATCGCTTGCCCAGTGCGGCTAAAGGGGGCCCAGGGATCCGGGATCTCCTCTTGCAAGGGCTCCAAAAGCGTGTAGGCCAACAGGCGGCCGTCAGGGGAAAGGCTGAAGTCCAGCTCAAAGGGATAGTCGGCCCGCCCCACCTCTACGGTCTTGCCCGCCGGGGCCGCGCCGCCGCTGCCGAACACCACTGCCAGCAAGCGGGGGGACTCGGTGTAGGCCAGAGATGCCAACGCGCCCTCACCAACAAACTCGGCCTCGCTGACCAAGCCGTAAAAGACGGGTGCCCTCGGCGAAAAAGCTCCTTTGGTTACGGATCCCTCGGTAACCCAAATCTCCTCGCTGGTGCCGGTATTGCTGACGATAAAGAGGCTGCGGGTGTAGTCGGGATTGAAGCGCAGCAAAGCCCCGAAAGCCCCATCGGGACGGATGGCCAAGGTTTGGCCGAACTGGGCCAAAAAGCTCTCCGCTGCCGCCCGCGGCTGCAAGGGCACAATCCCCACCCCCTGCCCCTGGGAGATGAGCAGGCTGCTCTCATCAGGGCTGATGAAAAAGTCTCCCCCCAAAGCCGTATCCAGATCCAGCCGCTCAAAGGGATCCCGGCTCCTTTTCTGGATCCCCAGTTCCGTCTGGACGGGAGCCAGGGGATCCCGTTGCAGGGGGATCCGCTCCGCTACCACCAGCTCCCCCGTCGGCGAGACCTGGAAGCGCAGGTTTTGGTAGCCCTGGTGGTCCAGCAGCAACCGGGAAGACAGATCCTCCAGATCCAGGCGGTAGAGATCCTGCTGCTGGATGGTGCTGGCGGTGGCAAAGTAGTAGACGAAGCGGCCATCGGCGCTGGGCTGCATCTGGGTAACCTTCAGCCCCGCCGGCGTCAGCAAAGTGGTGGATCCCGTCTCCAGGTTAAAGAGCAACAGCCGCCCCCGTTGGTCTGCTTCCGTGCCGATCCCCAACAACTGCCGATCCGGCGTGCGAAACTCGCCCTCAAAAGGCCGCGCCATGGGCTGGCCCCGCTCATCCACGGCTGCCTGCAGGCGCACCCGGTAGGTCTGGCCGTAGGGGGCCGGCTCTGTCAGCGTCCAAAAAAAGCGGCGGCCCAGCTTGCGCATCCGGCCCGGCAGAGGCGGCTGGATCTCCAGGTTGGCCGCAACGCTGTCCGCATCCATAGGGCGGTTGAAGGTCAGCACCATCTGCAGTTCCTGGGATCCCACCCGCTGCTGTTGCCAGTTAAAGTCCCGCACATAGGGGGCCGTGTGGTTGCCCAGCAAAAATAAGATCACCCCAACCGCCAAGTTGCAGAGGGTGATCCCGGCCACCCAGCGATCCAGGGGCTGGGTCAGCCCTCGCTGCAGAGCTGCATAGAAGCGACGTGCCGGCCAGGCAGACATCCGAGTCGTACAGTTTTCGACCTCTCAAACCAGATTAAGACACTTCCCAGGCACTCCGCGCCACTGCCCTCACCCCCAACCCCTCTCCCAGAGGGAGAGGGGAGTTGGGATTGGTCGGGAACGGGAAAACGGCTCTACTGCAGCATGACGAATAGAAAGTCTTCCAACGCCGTCAGGAAGGTCAGCACCTCGTCAGTTGCCTGTTCTTCCGTCAGGGATCCCAACTCGACGACCCGCTGAATCAGCTTTGCCACCGGAGTTGGCCCCTGCAGCAGCGGGGCCAGCCATTTCACCTTCTCGGCAGGGATGCGGATCCGCCCGTGGGTGGCCCCTGTCCACTGCATTTCGTAGGTGCAGTTCTCTTGCAGGGCCTTGTTGTACTCCTGGTGGAAGCGAGCGTTGTCCATCAGCAGGGGGTTGAATTGCACGGATCCCGCCAACCAATCTGCATCCGTCCAAGGTAGCACCAGGGAAGAGCCGGCGTGCTCGGCCCAAAAGTCGATGAGGCGATGGGCAGGCCGGATCAGCTCGTAGAGGTGCAGCCGCTCCATGACGCTGAGGGTTTCCAGCCGTTGCCGCACAAACTCCGGCACTTGCTTAAAGAGAGACTCCAGCGACCAGTCGGGCATATCCACCAGGCTTAAAAAGCCCAACCCCGCCTGCTGCAACATGCCAAACACCTCGGGGATCGTGAATCCCTTGTCGTTGGAGAGCAGATAGTTGTTCATGATGGCGGCATCTTCGGTATAGCTGGCCGGGTTCCACAGCACCGCCTTGGCCACCTCTTCCTGCAGGGATCCCATGAACTCCCGCACATGTTGCGCTCCCACCGCCGGCGGGACGTCGAATTGCCCCACCTTTTGCAAAGCTGCCTGCAGGCGGAGAAACACCTGGCGTTGGCGGCGGCTGTGGAGATTGGCGCGAATGATGCCCTCGGGCTTGAGGACTTTTTTCATCGCCCGCAAGCCCTCAGTGGGATCCGCCAACAAATACAAAACATCGTTCAGGCTGATGAAATCGAACTGGATCCCCAGGCGATCCAGCTCCAGCACGTTGAGGACGTAGCACTGGACATCGGTGAAGCCGTGGTGCCGCAGGCGTTCCTCGGTGAGCTTGACCGAAGCCGGCGACAGATCACAGGCCACGATCTGGGCGCCCGGATTGGCCTCCGCCATCATCAGCGTCTCCCAGCCGGAGCCACAGCCGGCGTTGAGCATCACCTTGCCCTCGGACGGGACGAGGGCGTGGGTGCGTAGGTACTGGGCGGTGGTATAGCTCATCTTGAACATCTCCCCCAGGGCATTGCGGGCCGACTGCGAGAGGGGCACGTTGGGGTAGGGCAGAGCCTCGTAGAGGCTGAGGGCCCGGTCTGCAGCCGAGAGGGCGGATCTGGTCATACGCAGAGGAAAAGCTCAACAGAGAGCGAGAGAGCAGTCGATGCAAAGGCAGGATGAATTTATGATTGAGTGTAGCCGTTGAGGGATCCGCTCAGAACTGGCTATGACTGCTGCTGCTTTGCCCCGTCGCCGCTCCCGTTTCTCCCTGGCAGGCACCCTGGCCGCCGTGGGCGGGGCGCTGCTGTGCGGGATCCTGGTGGTGCGGCTGCAGGTGCCGATGCTGGAGCGGATCAACCTAGAGGCCCTGGAAAATGCCGAGGCCCGCAAAAACCGCAACATCGCCCTGGCCACCACCCTGGGCTGGCTGGGCTACCGCAACCTGGGCGCCTCCTGGCTGTGGCTGGAGCTGATCCAGTACTACGGCGACGCCCCTGCTCGTGCCCAAACCGGCTACGGCCTCGCCTACGAGTACTTCGACCACATGCTGCGACTGGATCCCAACTTTTTCTTGGGCTACCGGCTGTCTAGCTTGGTGTTGGCCTATCGGGCCGGCCAGCCGGAAAAAGCTGTCGAGATTTTGGATCGCGGCCTGCAGCAGTTTAACCCCCAAAACAATCCCGACGCCTGGCGGCTCTACGTGGATCGCGCCTTGATCAACTTCATGTTTTTGGGGGATGCGGAAGCGGGCCGCCGCGACTACTACCAAGCTGCCGCCTGGCGGGAACAGGTGGGCCTGCCCGGCGACGACTTTCGCCAACTGGGGGACAACATCGCCCGCAGCCCCCTCAGCCGCCGTTCCCGCTTCGATGTCTGGCTGAGCGTGTTCAATGCCACCAGCGACCGGGATACCCGCCAGTTTGTTCTGGAACAACTGACCCAATTGGGGACGGTGCTGCGGACGCTGCCCACCGGCGAGATCGAGATTCTCCCACCTCCTCTGCCCGATTTTCCCGAGGAAGAGCCCTACCGCTTGCGCCTGTAATTCCAATCCCCTAACTGGGCAAAGATTGCGCTCTAGGGTTGTGACGTTGCCCCAAGAGGTGAGCTAAACTCTAACCCAAATTGTCATCCTGGAAGCCGTCTTCTTCACAGGACCGATCCCTGCGTCAGAGAATCTGCTCTCTCTGGCGCAAGCGAAGTGTTGCTCCCGCTGCCTCTCCTCGAAGAAGGGGCGGCTATCGTTCTTGCTTCCGGTTCGTGAAGACGCTCCAGGCTTTCGGTAAGTTCCCGCAGCTTCCCCATTTCTTATTATTTCTTAACTTTTGTTGTTCTGCACAATAGGAGTGATCCCCATGGCCTCAAGAACTTCTCTCCTGATGATGGCGGCTGTCCTTTCGGGCAGTTGGTTTGTCCTCCCTGCAGCGGCCCAATCTTCTGGGACAGCGCGAGTACGGTCGGTGGTGGATGGGGACACCTTTTGGGCAGACTTGAACGGCAGGCCAACCCGTTTTCGTCTTGCCTATGTGGATGCCCCAGAGCTGACGCAAGGGCGCTGGGGGCGGCTCTCGCAGGAAGCTTTGCAAAGCCTGCTGCCGCCGGGATCCCTGGTGCAGGTGGATACTCTCTACGTCACGCCAGAAGGGCTGCACATTGCCCAGGTGTACAACGCCGAGGGTTTGGTGAATTTGGAGATGTTGCGCCAGGGGCAGGCGGTGGTTTATGAGCGCTTTTTGTACGGGGCCAACCGGGAGCGCTACTTGGAAGCTCAAGAATTGGCCCAGGCGGCGCGACGAGGTTTTTGGCAGCAACGCAATCCGGTGATGCCCTGGGAGTTTCGGGAGACAGCCGCGCAAACCTCAGCCTTTGCGGGATCCAACGTTTTGGACGGCTCCTTCCTACGGGAAAACCTGGCAGCGGCTGCGGGCGTGGGCATTGCCACCGCGGTGGTGATGGTGGGCTTGAGCAAGCTGCTGTGGAGAAAGCCCAGCCGGCAGAGGGTGAGCATCCGCCAGATGGAGCGGGATCTCAAACAACTGCAGCGCAGCCTGGCCACAACGCTGGCCAGCCGCAAGCAACTGGAACGGCAGTACGATCAACTGCTGCAAAAGGCCGAGGATTGGTTTGTCAGAGCCCAAAAGGCCAGCCAACATGACCAGGACGAGCTGGCGCGCCAGGCTTTGGTGCAGCGGAACCAACACATGAGTGCTGCAGAGGCGGTTCGCAAATCTTTGGATGAAGTTGAAGCGCAGGCGGCAACCCTCCGCGAAGGCATTTCTCGCCTGGAAAGCCAGATCGCGCTGGCCAAGCTGGAACGGGAGATGAACAACTAAGCCTGGGGCGGCGGCTTAAGATGGGGGAGCATCTACCTAGTGAGCCAACTGGCAATGGCGATGAAGGCAAGAGTATCCCCTCTTTTAGCTGCCCTGCTGTTGGTGCTGCTTTGGCTTGGGATCCCCCTTGGATCTGAGTCAGCGAATGGGGCAGCGGCGGCGAGTGCCAAGATCGATCCTGAGATTGACCGGCTGTTTGAGGAAGCCTTTGCTGCCACCAACCGGGGAGATTTTGCCCGGGCAGAGGCCTTTTGGAGCCAATTGTTGCAGCGCCAGCCCGACAACCCGGCCCTGTGGAGCAACCGAGGCAACGCCCGCGTCAGCCAGAACCGCTTGCAGGAGGCTTTGGAGGACTATGCTGAGGCCATTCGCCTGGCTCCCAACGCACCAGATCCCTATCTAAATCGGGGGACGGCTTTGGAGGGGCTAGGGCGCTGGCAGGAGGCCATTGCCGATTACGAGCGGGTGTTGCAGTTGGATCCCAACGATGCGGCAGCCTACAACAACCGGGGCAATGCCGAGGCAGCGCTGGGAGAGTGGCAGCAGGCCCTGGCCGATTACCGTCGCGCCACGGAGCTGGCTCCTGACTACGCCTTTGCCCAGGCCAACTACGCCCTCTGCCTTTATCAGGTGGGAGAAACGGAAGCTGCCTTGCGCCTGATGCGGGCTTTGGTGCGCAAGTACCCGAAGTTCCCGGATATGCGGGCTGCCCTCAGCGCTGTTCTTTGGGTGCAAGGCCGGCAGGGAGAAGCAGAAAGCCAATGGGTGGCTGTGCAAGGGCTGGATCCCCGCTATGCCGACCTGGAGTGGGTGAAAACCGTCCGTCGTTGGCCACCGGCGATGGTGGCAGCCCTGGAGCGCTTCCTTTCTCTGCGTTGAAGAGCTGTCAGCAGACTCCCCTGCAACTCTGGATCGCAGCAATTCTTAATCTCATCTCAATTGAGAGGAGACATCGATCCTAGAAAGGAAAAGCCCCCACGACTCCCTCAAAAGAGGAAACGGGGCGGGCGCAGTGCCTCAGTCTAAATCGAAATAACAACATTGCCATCTTTGAGTTATGGTTTCGGACTTGGCTCTGCGCATTGGCGAAGCGGTTGCTAGGGATCCCCGCAGCCAGAGGCTCAGGTTGCAGCCTGTCTGGGGGGGCGGGGATTGCCTAAATTGGGATCAGGACAACTGAGGATCCCGGCAGCCAGCTCAACCCAAGCCCAAGAGAACGCGAAGGGATCCCGACGGTTTCGATAGACTGTGAGAGGGACAGTGTAAAAAATTGCTTCCTCGAGCTTCCTCCCGCTCTGCTGTGTTTCAGTTCTATCGCGGCGTGTGGTACTGACGTGAGTGCAATGGCCTTTTTCTCTCGCTATTCTTTCCTCTCTCCTGGTTGGAGGAGGGCACTACGAGCTCAGGGGAGCTGGGCAGGGCTGTTGCTCATGGCTCTACAGCTTGGGCAGCCCGCCGTGGCTCAGACAGAGACCCAAGTTTGGAGTGGCACTGGCCAGATCTTGAGCGGTCAGGGGCAAGGGGCCACGGTGCAACTGGTTCTGGAAACCGGTGGCGGACGCATTTGGACGCAGTCGGGGCCGGCGTTGGATGCGCCCTTTTCCGGCGGGCAGATTTCGGTTACCAGCGGCGACGGCACCTGGCAGATCCAACCGCAAGGGGATCAGTTGCTGGTGACCTTTTACCGCGGCGAGCAGATCATCCGCTGGCAACTGCGCCCCGTCGGCGAGGTTCCAGCCTCTTCTCCTCCTGTGCCATCCAGCTCCTTGATCGGCGACACCGCCCAACCGCTGGCTCTGCCTGTGCAAGAGCTGGTCGTTCCCATCCAGAATTTGCCTAACAATCGCTGAGGGATCCCGCGGGCAGGTCTCCCGGTTCAGACATAAGTAAACTACCCGGCTCCGACCGCCCCCCTTCCAGCCCCCTGCCCCTGCCCCCCACTCCCCCCGTATACGGGGGGCAGGGGGGCGGGGGGATTGAGGGGGGCTGGTTTACAGCAGCCCCCAAAAGCGCAATTACATTTGCCCCGTTGTAGTCTGCGTCCCCTTCCCAACCACAAGCCGGGTTGACACAACGGAAGCGCTTCCTTTCCCGTTGCCCAATCCACAGGCACTGGTGGCAGGTCTGTGAGCTGTAGGCAGGCGGCACCAACACAACCCGGATCCCTGCTCTTGCTGCCTTGTACTGCACAAACTGCCGCAACTGGTAGAACGCCCAACTATTCGACCGCCGGCGCTCCGTCTTGCTACGCGGCTGTTGGTTGACACGCTCCCGGATCCCGGTCAGGTCTTCCAAGGCAATAAAGCTGTGGGTTGCCTGCACCCTCGACACAATCGCTTTGGAGATGCAGTGATTAACCCAGGTTTGGAAGCGTCTCTCCCGGCCAGACAACCGTTGCAAGAGCTGCCGGCACCGCCGCCGACTAGACCTTGTGCCCTTACTGGCCTTGCGTTGGAGAACCGCTCTCAACCGGGAGTAGTGGTCTCTGACCCGGCTCAACTGCTGTCCACTCCAGTTATCCCCCTCTGAGGTGTGTGCAATATCTGTTCTGCCCAAGTCCACTCCAATCGCCTTGGGGGTGTTCTGGGGCTCCGGCAGGTCATGCTCGACGCAAATCTGGATGTAGTAGGAACCGTCCTGCCGTTTGACCAGGGTGGCCGCTTTTGGGTGGGTGCCGGCCAGCATGCCCCGTTGGTAGTTACCCATGGCCAGCTCAAACCGTTCCTGCCCCTCAACCGTAGTTAGCGATACCGTCCAGTCTTTTTCACGGAACGAGAAGATGCGGGCATCGTAGGTGACGAAGCCCGCCTTGAACGCCTTGACTGGACGGTTCTTTTGCTTGGCAACCTTGCGCGACCCCGCCACCCGCCTGCATACCTGCCCCGCCAGATTACTGGATAACCCAAAGCGAGCGCGTATCTCGTAATAGCAAAGGGAATGGAGTTTGACTGCGTTAACGACTTTCTCTGGTGTGCTTTGGTTGACCCAGTTCAGTGCCTGCGCAAAGGCGTCCAGAGTCGCATCCAACTTGGCGGCCTGCGCCTCAGACACCTTGAGCTTGCAGGAGATAGTCAGGGTTTGGGTCATACTGTTACTGTACCTTATGGGAACGCATTCCTCCCAGCCCTGACCGGCCCGGCCCCCGGCCCCCCACTCCCCCCGTATACGGAGGGGATATAGGGGGGTACAGGGCGGGTCTCCTGCGGTTTCTAGATGAAGGGATTAGGGGTGCTCCTGCTTTGCCTGTTGCCAGAGGGCCTCTAACTCCGCGAGGGTGAGTCTTTGGAGAGGGGAGGCTTGGCCGCTGCTAGGCAATGCCGCTTCTGCTGGTTGCCGCGCCAGCTCTTCCAGGCGCAAAAAGCGGCGGGCAAAGCGCAGGTTGGTTTGGGTCAAGGCCTGTGCGGCATCCAGCCCATACCAACGGCCCAAATTGACCAGAGCAAACAGCAGATCCCCCAACTCGGCTTCTTGTCGCGCCGGGTCAGGGGGATCCCGTTCCAGCTCTCGGCGCAGTTCGGCCTCTTCCTCGCGCACCTTGGCCCAGATCCCCTCCACCGTCGGCCACTCAAATCCTGCTCCCACCACCTTTTGGGAGATCTTCAGGGCGGCCATCAGGGGGGGCAAACTTTCGGCGTAGTGGAGCAGTTTCTGGCCGAGGGTTTGCTGCGGCTGTTCCTTCTGCTTGATGTCTTCCCAGGAGCGGTGCAACTCAGAAAGGCTGGAACTATCTGACTGCGGAGCCTCCCCAAATACATGGGGGTGACGGCGGATCAGCTTATCGGCAATCCGCGCGGCTACAGTTTCCAGGTCGAAGTGGTTTCGCTCGGCAAAGATCTGGGATTGCAACACCACCTGCAGCAACAGATCCCCCAGCTCTTCGGCAATCGCTGCCGGATCCCCGGCCCGAATGGCCGCCACCGTCTCGTAGGCTTCTTCGAGGATATAGGGAGTGAGCGACTCAGGCGTTTGGGCGCGATCCCAAGGACAGCCGTCGGGGGCGCGCAACTGAGCCACAATTGCCGCCAAGCGGCTGAGGTGCTGTGCAGACGCAGAGCGCTCCAGATAAAGATGGGCAAAAGAGCCTGTGGCCTGCGGATCCCAGCTTTGCAGCGTCAGGGGGCCGCCCACTATCTGCAAGTCTTCTGTGAGCAAGGTCAACGCTTGGACAGGGGCGCAGACCTGCTGTAAAAAACGACGCAGCTCCGCCGGATCCTTCTTCCCGCAACTTTTCAGCAGCAGGGATCCCTGCCCAGCCGCAGACCAGCGGGCCAGATGCTGTTGCCAATCGGGCTCAAGGCTATCCAGCGTTTGGAGCATGGTCGTAGGTGCGGCCCAAATCCAGAAGGCGCCTGAGCTGCTCGAGATCGATGAAACTCAGCTCCAAAAGGATCATCAGCAGCGGCCCCTGCTGGCGATGCTGCAGCTTTTTGGCCAAGCTCAGCTGCGAGCGGTCAATGATGCCCGCTTCCAACAGGTATTCTTCAAGGACAGGAGGGGGAATGGGATCTAGCATAGTCGTTTCACAGCGCTGAGAAGGACAAGTGGGAAAACTGAGAGGATGACAGACTAGTGTAATCATTCTTAACACTCTTACAGAGCTTCCGCAAAGATCTGGCCGGCAACTAAGCCAAGAGGCAGTAAGCCAGGTTTGCCGAGCGCAGCTCCGCCAGGCGATCCCTCCCGTTACCGGGACAGATGGGATCTCTGTATCCAAGAGCACAAAAAATGGATTCAGTGAGGTCAATGTATAATAGCAAGCTCGCTGCCGATTGACAGTGCCCTGATGAGCCGATTCTCTTTCCCCGACGAAAAGTACAGCCTTTTAATTTAAAATAGGGTACAGGTATTCAAGAGGAAGGAGAGAAAGGAATGCCGACTCATTCTTTGGATTTGCGGCAAAGAGTTGTAGCAGCCTA
>NZ_AUMZ01000001.1:2735526-2751121 GCF_002760375.1 Synechococcus sp. 60AY4M2 | reverse complement strand
ACAATTTAAATATCCACAAGAGTCGGGAAGTTGAGGAATTGATTAGGGGGACAGGAGCACGAATCCTATACCTGCCTGTGTATGCGCCGGAGTTGAATCCCATTGAGATGATGTGGTCGGTGTTGAAGCATTTTATTCGGCAGCTTTGCAGAATTGGGAAATATAGCATGGAGCAGATAGTGAAGACTTCTTTACTACTGATCAATCCATCCTCCTTCCGAAGTTGGTTTGCTAAGTGCTGCTATTGTACCCCTTGAGCCCTTAACAGACTGTATCGCCGGACGGAGAAGAAGCTGAGGCGGTTGCAAAGGGCCGTATCCCGGAAAAAGAAAGAGTCAAACCGCTACAAGAAAGCGGTAAAGAGGTTGTCCAAAGCGCACCAGAAGGTAGCCAACCAGCGCAAAGATTTTCACTACAAGACGGCAAAGGAGTTGTTAAGTAGGGGGAAGCATATTGCTCATGAGGCGCTTACTATTGGGGGTCTGGCTAGAACCAGACTAGCCAAGTCTATTTATGATGCCAGGTGGGGACAATTCCTGCAAATCCTTAAGGTCAAGGCTGAAAGAGCTGGGCTGTTAACGATTGCAGTGAATCCAAACGGCACAAGTCAAGAGTGTTCCGGGTGTGGTCAGGTGGTTCCCAAAAAACTCCACGAAAGGTGGCACGATTGCCCCTACTGTGGGCTAAGGCTGTCACGGGACCACAACTCGGCAAGGGTAATCAAATCCAGAGCGGTGGGGCATCCTGTTCTTAAAGCTCGGAAAACGTCCTATGCGGTAGCAGGAGTCACCGAGAAGCCCGCCCTCTACCCGTTCGCGTCAGCGGCGCGGAGCGCTTTAGGGTGAGGGACGGGAGTATGTCACGTCAACAAAGCCGGCCCCAACAGGCGGGCCTGGCGTTCTTCCAGTATGCGGCGCAGGCGGGGCCACTGCTGCAGCTCCGGGTCTTGGGCAATGAGCTGCTCGGCCGCCTGGCGGGCCAACTGCAGCACCTCTTGGTCGTCCATGAGGCTGGCCAGGGCAAAGTCGGGCAGCCCCGACTGGCGGGTGCCCATCACCTCCCCAGGGCCGCGGAAGCGCAGGTCCATCTCGGCAATGAAAAAGCCATCGTGGGACTGCTCCAGGACTTTTAGCCGGCGCAGGGCCTCTTCGCTTTGGGATCCCGTCATTAGAATGCAGTAGGCCTGGTCGGATCCCCGCCCCACCCGCCCCCGCAGTTGGTGGAGCTGGGAGAGGCCAAAGCGCTCGGCATGCTCCACCAGCATCACCGAGGCGTTGGGCACATCCACCCCTACTTCCACCACTGTGGTGGAGACGAGGATATCCAGCTCCCGCCGGCGAAAGGCTTCGATGACAGCCTCTTTCTCGCTGCTAGTTAGGCGCCCGTGCAGCAGGCCCACCCGGAACTGGGGGAAGACCTTCTCCTGCAGGCGCTGGTGCTCTTCAATGGCGGACTTGAGATCCAGCTTCTCAGACTCCTCAATCAGGGGCAGCACCACGTAGGCCTGCCGTCCCTGGGCAATTTCCCGCTCCATCAGCCGCACCACCTGCAGGCGATCCCCGGGTCGAGCCACCACCGTATGCACCGGCTTGCGCCCCGGGGGCAACTCGTCAATTTGGGTAACATCCAGATCCCCGTGCAGGGCCAGGGTAAGGGTGCGGGGGATGGGGGTGGCCGTCATGGTCAGGACATCGGGGTGATCCCCTTTCTGTTGCAGGGCAGCCCGCTGTTCGACGCCAAAGCGGTGCTGCTCGTCGATAACCACCAAGCCCAGGTTGCGAAACTGCACCGCCGGCTGGATGAGGGCATGGGTACCAACAACTAGGGGCAGCTCCCCGGTCTGCAACTGCCGCAGGATCTCGCGCCGCTTGGCGGGGGGGGTGGAGCCGGTCAAGAGTTCAACGGGCACTTGCAGTTGGCTCAGCCACTCCACCAGCTTGCGGTAGTGCTGCTCGGCCAAGACCTCGGTGGGGGCCATGAGGGCCGCCTGCCAGCCGGATTGAATCGCCGCCAGCAAGGCCGCCACCGCCACCACAGTTTTGCCGGATCCCACATCCCCCTGCAGCAGGCGGTTCATGGGCAAGGGATCCCGCAGATCCGCCAGGATCTCGTCAATGGCCCGCTGCTGGGCAGCGGTCAGCTGGAAGGGCAGGATTTGGTAGAAGCGGTCCAAGAGCTCTCCTCTGGCCGGCTGGTAGCGAGGTACAGCCTGAGCTTGGGCGCGGTAGCGCTGCCGCCGCTGCAAGAGGCTAAGTTGCAGGTAGAAGAACTCATCGAACACCAGCCGCCGCCGGGCCTGGGCCAGCAGCTCTTGCGTCTTGGGAAAGTGGATCTGCTGCAGGGCAAGGGGCAAGTCCAACAGCTGCAACTGCCGCTTCAGGGGCTCCGGCAAGGGATCCTCCACCAAGGCAGCTGCCGGCAGGGCGAGCTGGACGGCCTTGCGCACCAGATCGGCGGGGATCCCTTCTGAAAGGGGGTAAACGGGTAGAATCTTGCCCAATCTCTCCGGATCCTCGCCCTCTCCCCCCAGCACCTCCAGTTGCGGGTTGTCCAGCGTCAGGCCCAAGCGGCCCTTTTTCACCAGGCCGCTGGCCGCCACCACTGCCCCCTTGGGGTACTGCCGCTCCAGGGCCGCCTGCCAACTGCGCTGGGCAAATTGCCGCCCGCTGTAGAAGCGGCTGAGGGTGACTATGCCGCTTTTGTCGGCAATCTTGAGGTTCAAGATGGTCAGCAAGGGGTTCTTGGGGCTGGTGAAGCAGCTGCAGCTTTTCACCGTCCCCACCAGGGTAACGGTCTCCCCCACCTTGGCCTGGCGGATGAGCACCCGGCGGGAATAGTCCAGGTGATCCCGTGGGAAGTAGTAGAGGGCATCGCGCACAGTGTGCAGGCCCAGTTGTGCCAGCTTCTCCGCCGACTTGGGGCCAATGCCCTTGAGAAATTGCAGCGGCTGCTCCAAGCTGAGGCCCTTGGGCGGGGGCAAAGCAGGGCTGGGTGGGCCAGATTGGGCTTGCTCTTGCTGACGACGCAGCCGATCCAGCCAGCGGCGGGTTTCCGCCACCAGGTGCTGCCGCTCCGCCAGCTCCAACTGGGGGTAGAGGCGATAGCGGGATCCCAGTTCTTTCCACCGCCGTCGCTCCTCTCCATCCAGCGTCCAACCCGCAGGGGGATCCTGGCCAAACACGCTCTGCAAAAACTGGGAGAAGGTCTGCTCTCGCCCCCGCAGGTCGGTAAATCCCAACTCCGCCTCTAGAGAAAGGGCGCGCTGAAGCCGCTGTAGATCCACCTGGCTCAAGTTGCTTCTGGGTCGGCTGCCGGTAGTCTCTCTAATCCAACTTTAGCCAATGGCAAAGAGCCCCAGGCGCGGCCTCTGCGCCTCAACTCAAAAGGGCCTGCTCTGTAGGACAGGCCCAGGGATCCAGAGCAACCTTATTCCAGATGGAAACTAGCTGCGGGCCAAGGCGGATCCCAGGAGCGCGGCCATCACGGCCGGCACCAGGGCAATGGCCAGGATGGTGAAAACTTGCGCGTCGGTCATAGCCAACTCCCTAAAACCCAGTGCTGTGAACCTGCTCCTCACTTTACCCCGGCTGGTGACCAGACCTGGGGCCTAAAAATATTCTTTACAAAGCGGCCTTTGGCTCTGGGTTTGGCCGCTGCGGGATCCCCCAGCCCGGCCCCAATCGTGTTACGATGTTGCTCCGCAACGCTGTCGCGACAGCGGGGCAATTCTGGATCTTTTTCTTTGCAACGTTCGCTCTTGGCGTCACCATGGTAGCCGCTCCGCAAAGCTTGACCACTCCCCGGGACAACCTGGCCATTTTGGCGGAAACGGATCCCGTCGTCTACCGCCTCATCCAGCAGGAGCTCAACCGGCAGCGGGATCACCTGGAGATGATTGCCAGCGAGAACTTCACCTCGCCGGCTGTCCTGGCCGCCCAGGGCTCGGTGCTGACCAACAAGTATGCAGAGGGGCTGCCCGGCAAGCGCTACTACGGCGGCTGCGAGTTTATCGACGAGATCGAACAACTGGCCATCGACCGCGCCAAGCAACTCTTTGGAGCGGCCCACGCCAACGTGCAGCCCCACTCCGGCGCCCAGGCCAATTTTGCCGTTTTCCTGGCCCTGCTGCAGCCGGGAGACACGATCATGGGCATGGATCTGGCCCACGGCGGCCACCTTACCCATGGCTCGCCAGTCAATGTCTCCGGCAAGTGGTTCCGCGTGGTGCACTATGGTGTGGATCCCCAGACGGAGCGGATTGACTTCGACCAGGTGCGGGATCTGGCCCGGCAGCACCGGCCTAAGCTCATTATCTGCGGCTACTCGGCCTATCCGCGGATCATTGACTTTGCCGCTTTCCGCGCCATTGCCGACGAGGTGGGGGCCTATCTAATGGCCGATATCGCCCACATTGCCGGCCTGGTGGCCACCGGCCACCACCCCAACCCGGTACCTATCTGCGATGTGGTCACCACCACCACCCACAAGACGCTGCGGGGGCCACGCGGCGGGCTGATCCTCACCCGCGACCCGGAATTGGGCAAAAAGCTGGACAAGGCGGTGTTCCCCGGCAGCCAAGGGGGGCCTTTGGAGCATGTCATTGCCGGCAAGGCGGTGGCCTTTGGAGAAGCCCTGCAGCCCAGCTTTGCCCAGTACTCAGCCCAGGTCATTGCCAATGCCCAGGCGCTGGCGGCAACGCTGCAGCGGCGGGGCATCCGGCTGGTTTCAGGGGGCACCGACAACCACCTGGTGTTGCTGGATCTGCGCTCGGTCTCGGCAGTGCTGGAGAAAAACGGGGCTGCTGATCCAGTGATGACAGGCAAGCGGGCGGATCGCCTGATGGAAGAGATCCACATTACTGCCAACAAAAACACCATCCCCTTTGACCCGCAGCCGCCCTCTGTGGCCAGCGGCCTGCGCCTGGGATCCCCGGCCTTGACCACCCGCGGCCTGGGGCCGGCAGAATTTGAGGAAATTGGGGAAATTATCGCTGACTGCCTGTTCCAGCCAGGGGATCCGGGTGTGCTCGAAGCCTGTCGCCGGCGAGTGGCCGAGCTCTGCCGCCGTTTTCCGCTCTACCCCCACTTGGGATAACCCCCCTCCTCGCTACGGCTTGCCATGCCTTACTTGGTTGCCTTTTTGGCTGCTGCCTGTGTGGTTCTCTGGGCAACCCCGGTGGTGAAGGCGGTCGGGATCCGCAGCGGCCAGTTGGATTTTCCCGATGAACGCAAGATCCACCGGCAGCCGATGGTGCGCCTAGGGGGGGTCTCTATCTTTTTTGGCAACCTGGTGGCACTACTCTTGCTCTGGGGAGCCGGAGCCTTCGCCGGCTTGCGCACCGAGCAGGAGTACGAGATCTGGGGGGTAACCATTGGCGGCGTTTTGTTTTTTTTGATCGGCCTGGCCGACGATCTGTTCCAGTTGTCGCCCTTTTCCCGCCTGGCGATGCAGTTTGGGGTGGCTGCCGCCGCCTGGGGAGTGGGGGTGCGCATCGAGTTCATTAACCTACCGGGGATCGGCATCTGGCCCTTTCCGGTATGGCTGAGCCTGCTGGTTACCCTGCTGTGGCTGGTGGGGATGGCCAATGCCATCAACTTCATGGACGGCCTGGATGGCTTGGCGGCAGGCGTGTCGGGGATCGCAGCAGTCGTGATGCTGATGGTAACGCTGCTCCTGGATCGGCCGGCGGCGGCCATGCTGGCGGCAGCCTTGGCCGGGGCCTGCCTGGGCTTTTTGCGCTACAACTTCAACCCGGCCCAGATCTTCATGGGAGATGGGGGAGCCTACTTTCTGGGCTTTACCCTGGCCGGGATCGGGGTCATTGGGGTGGCCAAGGGGGTAACCACGCTGGCGGTGGCCCTGCCGTTTTTTATCCTGGCCGTGCCGATTTTGGATATGTCTGCCGTGATCCTCAAGCGGCTGGCTAGAGGCAAGTCCCCCTTTCATCCCGACAAGGGCCACTTGCACCATCGCCTGCTCAAAGCCGGCCTGTCGCAGCGGCATTCAGTACTCTTGATCTACGCCATGACCCTCTGGGGGGGATCCCTGGCCTTGGCCCTGGCCGGCCTGCCGGCAGGGGGTACCTATCTGGGCGGGGCCTCGCTGCTGTTGGCGGGAGTAAGCTGGGGGGCCTGGCAACGCCACCGTCAGCGGCAACGGTCTTTGGCTGCTGAAGATACCCAGGTTCAAGCAACAGATTCAGTTAATTCAAAAAAGGATTAAGCCTGGGTTGTTCCCAGCCGCCCGCCTGCCTAGACTGGAAGGGATCTCCTCTGCCGCCTTGATGATGCGTCCTACACCGGAGCTGGCGGCCCTTTTGCGCCGCACCGCCGATCGCTTGCAGGCCCAGCACTGGGGCTTTTGGGATCGCGAGTACTGCTGGCGGGATAGTACCCGCTGCAATTGCGGCCTGCTGGTGCGAGAAGCTCTGGGCTGGAATCAGCAGCAGCTTAGCCTACACATCCACCGCGGCACTTGGCGCACCATTGCCCAAACAGCCTATCGCACCGCTGCCTTTGTCCTGAGGGATCCCTGGCAAGCCCGGTGCCAGGCCACGGGCCTGCGGCTGGGGTATGTGTTTGAGAAGATGGCAGAGTTGGGGTTTGACCGGCCAGAGGACTTTGCTGCCCTGGAAGAGCTCAGCGATCCGGTTATCCTGGCCCGCCTCGCCGAAAAGGGGGTGGAGCCAGTGCGGCGCGACCACGCCCTCCATGTGGCCCTCTACATGCGGGAGCTGGCCGACTGGATTGAGGAGCAGCTGCAGGCCCAGGCTCAGCTCAGCCACTTGACCCAACCCCTGCCCAAAGCTAAAGCAACAGAGGTGGCCGTCCGCCAGCCGCTGCGCCTGCGGTGAGGTGTGGATCCCCTAGTTGGATTCGTCCACCATCACCACATGGGTGGGGATCTCAGGGGGCAGGAGCTTGCGGCCCGACAAGAAAGCCAGCTCAATTAGAAAGGCAAACCCTCCCACCTCAGCGCCGCTCTGGGCCACCAACTGAGCGGTGGCGGCAGCAGTGCCCCCGGTGGCGATGACATCATCCACGATCACCACCCGGTCGCCGGGGCGCAGGGCGTGGGCATGGAGTTGCAGCTGGTCTTGGCCGTACTCTAGACTATAGCTTTGGCTAAGCACCGGCGGTGGCAACTTGCCGGGTTTGCGAACCGGGACAAATCCCAACCCCAAATGCTGAGCCAAAGCAGCCCCCAGAATAAACCCCCGCGACTCAATGCCCACCACATAGTCCAGGGATCCCATAGTGGCAGTACCGGCAGCCAACTGTTCAATTGCCGCCCGAAAGCCTGCTGGATCCCGCAGCAGGGGGGTTATGTCGCGAAAGAGGATCCCGGGTTTGGGAAAATCGGGCACCAAGCGGATGAAGGCGCGCAAATCCATCCTGTTTTCCTCGCTGGCCAGTGGCTTGCCGAAAGAACGCAACCCATCATACCCACTTAGCTTAAGGGCAGATGGAATGCCTTTTTGTCCGTTCGGCAGCGGGGAAGATTTTTTATAATTAGCAGGGCTGGGAGCCGCGGCTTACCTGGTCTTTCTGTTTGTGACTCGGAGATTTCTCATGCGCTACTACATGGCCATCGACTCCAATCCCCTGGCAAGTTTGCCGCTGGCTCTGTTTGGGGTGGGCAGCGAGTCGGCATACGTCGATCTGCTGCAGGACAAGTTAATGGTGCGGGTGGGCAACTTGTTCAACGAAACCTTTTCTCTAAGCGAGTTGGGACGAGGGGAGCGCTTCTCCTGGCCCTGGTTCTACGGCCTGGGTGTGCGCACCGATTTCCAGGGGTTGGTGGGCGCGGTAACCAGCACCCAGGGGGTGGTTGCCATTCCGTTGCTGCAGGAAAAGACCCTCTTCATCCCTCTGCTGGGGCCGCTGGGGCTGCAAGTACCCTGCAAAAAGCTGGTCTTCAGCCTCAAGGATCCGGATACCTTTTTGGCCAATTTCAACCAGGGGCGCCCCGAGGTGAACGGCGCGCCCAAGAATGTGGTGATTGAGTAGCCAGGGCCAGCTATTTTGACAAGACCAGCACCTCAGTGACGGAGCCGCGCTTGCGGCCGTGGCAGTTGATGGCGCGGCTGTCTCCTTCTCGCTACGCCAAAGGTCAGCTGGCCGCAGTCCCCTAGTTTTGATCCTCTTCCAGCAGCTCTTCCAGCACCTCGATCCAATGCTCCAGTTCCTCCAACCCCTGCAACACTGCCTCTGGGTCGCTTAGCTCCACCTGGAGCAGCTGGGCCGATTCTGCCCAGCTTAGGGATCCGGGCGGGCTGGCCAGCCAATTCAGGTAGCTGGGCAAAAAGGTCCGCGGAGACAGATGATACTGGCGGTAACAGGCCAGGGCAACCAGGCTGGCCAAGCTGACCTGAGGGGCGCTGAAGGGGCGCAGAAACAGCTCCGGCATCCCCACCCAGCGGAACTGCTCTTCCGGCAACAGCTCCACCGCATCGCCGCACAGCTCCTGGCTCAGCTTCAGCCACTCTTCGCCGACCCAGTAGGTAGGGCCAGCCTCGGATGGGGCCAGTGGAGCGGTGTCGCCTTGCGAGATCTCCGACCGGTAGAGGAGCAGCTCCAGCCGCGCAATCAAGCTCTGGTAGAACACGGCTTGCAACTGCGCCTCCAGGTGGTGAATCAACAGGGCCTGGGCCAAGGTAAGGCTGCCGGAGCGCAAGGCCTCCGGCCCGCTTCCCCGATCGCGGAGACGAGGTGGCGCCGGCGTGCCCCGCGCCCCCTCCAGCAGGTAGTCGAGCAGCATCTGCTGTAAAAACGCGGTGTGCACCCGAATTTCCCAGGAGGGCTGGACAGTTCCTTGCAGCTCCTCCAGATCCAGCCAAACCCGAGGCCCCTCAGGCCGGAGCCGCCGGCTGAGGGCTTCAAGGGCTTGCAGCAGCAAGGCGAGGGGTTCACCCCCTAACGATGGCGTCTCTGGCTTGCCGGCGGGTGCTTCCAAGTTGGAGCGGATTTCCGGTAACCAGGGTTTGGCCTGGGCTGCACAGTCGGGGCAGAACTCTTGCAGGGCCGCCCAGACCAGGGAGGTAGCCTCGGCGGCGGTGAGGGGAGGAGCCGGATCCCCCCAGGGCGCATAGAGGTCGCAGGTACGGATGGAACGGCCCAGGGCGCGGCTTTTTAGGCGGTAGTAGCGCTGGAACAGGTCGAAGCGATCGCGGATCCCGTCCAGCAGCTGCTCCCAAAAGGGCTGGCCGAGGCCATGGCGAGCCAGGTAAAGCTCGGCGGCAGAATCGTAGCCCCGCCACTGGGCTTCCCAGAGGTGGTCGCGGATGAGGACGCTGAGAATAAATCCCCCTAGCTCTGCATGGGCTTCTAGGTGTTGGCCCAACCGCTGGTAGGCCGCCCAGCGGATCTCAGCGCTGGGGTGGGTTTGCAGGCTCTGCAGGTGGGCAAGGGTTTCAGTCGACTGCTGTTGGGGGAGAGCGGGGGAGCTAAGGGTGACTTGCCACAACTGCCGCCAGGCCAAGCGTCCGGCCAGGCGCTGCTGGTGGAGTAGACGTTCCAGAGGCTCCGCCTGCTGGTGACCTCGCTGCTGGAGGAGGCCACACAGAAACTGGCGAAAGGGGCGCAGCCCTGGATCGGCACAGGCAGCAGCCAAAAGATCCAAGCGCCGCTCCTCTGGCTCGGGCGGCAACTCGGCGGCAGGCTCGTCGGGAGAGACAGCCAACAGGGACTGCAGCTCCAGGGGGAAAAAGAGCAAGTGGCTTTGCAGGGAGATAGCCCGTTCCAGATCCCGCCAGCTTGGGGCCTGAACAGGGGTAGCCGGGATCCCTTCCCTGCCCTCTGCAAGGTGAGCTGCCAGGGCTTGTGTTAGCTGCAACAAGACTTGCAGCGCCTTTCCCAGCTCTGGTGGGCTGAGCTGGGCCACTTGCCCTCGGTAGCAGCGGGCAAACTGCTGTACCTGCTCTTCCAGCTCATCCCACGCTGGGATGGGCTCTTCCCCGGGGCCAGAAAAATGGTCAAAGGGAGGGTCGGAAGTAGGAAAGACCACTGGGATAGCCTCCTAGCGATGAGGGCCCTCCCTCCATTGCCTTGTCGGCTGAGGGGAGTGCCCCCTTTTGAGGGGCAGGGAAAGCCTGAAACGATTGTGACATTCTCCCCAAGCCCCTGCAGCCAGAGCGCAGGGATCCCTGGCCAGGGCAGAGGCCAAAACTTCTGCCAGGATTAAGCTAAAGACTTTCCTCGGGGAGGCAACTGGAGTGTTTGCTCAGGTCACTGCTGCTGCCCTGGTGGGACTCAAGGCCGTGGGGGTCACGGTAGAGGTGGATGTGGGCGGTGGCTTGCCCCAGATTACCCTGGTGGGGCTGCCCGATACAGCCGTTCAGGAGGCCAAAGAGCGGGTACGGGCGGCCATCAAGAACTCCGGCTTTGCCCTGCCCCAGCGGCGGATCATCGTCAACTTGGCCCCCGCCGATCTGCGCAAAGAGGGCCCCAGCTTCGATCTGCCCATTGCCATCGGCATCCTGGCAGCCGCAGGAGTAGTTGAGCGGGAAGCGCTGGCCAACACCCTGCTGCTGGGGGAATTGGCCCTGGATGGCACCCTGCGTCCTGTGGCGGGAGTTTTGCCCATCGCCGCCAGCGCCGCCGAGATGGGGATCCGCCGCCTGGTGGTGCCCCGAGAAAACGGCCCGGAAGGGGCGCTGGTGCAAGGGATCCAGGTGTATGGGCTGCCCTCTTTGGCGGCAGTGGTGAGCTGGCTGCAAAACCCCCAGGGAGTTGAGCCGGTGCGGATCCAGCGGGAGCAGATGCTGCCCACCGAAACGGAACCCCTGCTGGATTTGGCCGATGTCAAGGGGCAAGAGCACGCCCGACGGGCCCTGGAGATCGCGGCGGCCGGCGGCCACAACCTGTTGCTGGTGGGCAGCCCGGGAGCGGGCAAGACCATGCTGGCGCGTCGTCTGCCCGGCATTTTGCCGCGGCTGCAGTGGGAAGAGATGTTGGAAATTACCCGCATCTACTCGGCAGCCGGCCTGTTGCGGCAAAATCTCCACCTGGGGCGCCAGACTCCCCTGATTACGCAGCGGCCCTTTCGGGCTCCCCACCACTCGGCTTCGGCGGTGGCGCTGGTGGGTGGTGGCCCCTACCCCAAGCCTGGCGAGATCTCCCTTGCTCACCACGGTGTCCTGTACCTGGATGAACTGACGGAATTCCGGCGGGAGGTGTTGGAGGTGCTGCGCCAGCCTTTGGAAGATGGCAAGGTCACCATCTCCCGCGCCCGCGTTTCTCTGGAGTTTCCCGCCCAAACCACCCTGGTGGCCTCCACCAACCCTTGCCCCTGCGGTTTCTATGGAGATCCCGTTCAGCCCTGCACCTGTACGCCGCAGCAGCGGGAGCGCTACTGGTCCAAGCTCTCCGGGCCGCTGTTGGATCGCATCGACTTGCAGGTGCGGGTCAACCGCCTCAAGCCAGAAGAAATTGTCCGCCTCCAGGGCGGCGAATCTTCCCAAGCGGTGCGGCAGCGGGTGGAACAGGCGCGGCAGCGCCAACGGCAGCGCTTCCAAAACGAGCCAGGGATCCACTGCAACGCCCAGATGCAACCCCGCCACCTGCGGCAGTGGTGTGCCCTGTCCGAGCCCTGTCGCAAACTCTTGGAGAGCGCCATCCAAAAGCTGGGCCTGTCTGCGCGGGGGAGCGACCGCATCCTCAAGGTGGCCCGCACCATCGCCGACCTGGAGGGTGCCGAGGCCATCGCCCCCACCCACCTCGCCGAGGCCATCCAGTATCGCAGCCTGGATCGCGGGCGGCCCTGAGCCCTCACCCCCGGCCCCTCTCCCAGAGGGAGTGATTCCCTCACCCCCGGCCCCTCTCCCAGAGGGAGAGGGGAGTATGGTATGGGATTGGCCTGCTTTAAGCCAAGGGGAGCGAGGCGGGGGAGGGAGCAATCTGCCCCTGGTGCACTTGCAGGATTTGCGCCCCTTGGAGCCAAGCGGCGTCGAAGGATCCCAGGTGGGTGGTGGTAACCAAAGTCTGCACCCGTTCTTGAATCGCCTCCAAGAGCTGGTTTTGGCGGTGCAGATCCAGCTCTGCCAGCACGTCGTCCAGCAGCAGCAGGGGCGGATCCCCCTTCACCTGCTCGATCAGTTCCAGCTCCGCCAATTTGAGGGCCAAGACCAAGGTGCGCTGCTGCCCCTGGGATCCATAGGCGCGGGCGGCAACTCCGTCGATGCCCAGCTCCACCTCGTCTCGGTGGGGGCCAACCAGAGAGGTGCCCAGGGCCTGTTCGGCAGCAGCCTTGGCGCGGATCGCGGCCAAAAATTGGGCTTGAACCACCTTGGGATCGGCCTGGGGATCCGGCAGGGGCACCTGCGGGCGGTAGGTGAGGCTGAGGGTCTCCCGTCCGCCGCTGATGGCCTGGTGCCAGCGGGCGGCCAGGGGTTCTAGCCGCTGCAACAGCCGGGCGCGGCGGCGCAGGATGCGGCTGCCAAGGGTGGCCAGTTGCGCGTCCCAAAAGGCCATCTGAGGTACTTTGTCGCCCGCAGCCAAGGGATCCTGCTTCAAGAGGGCATTGCGCTGCTTGAGGATCTGACGATACTGCTCCACCAGGCCCAGGTAAGCCGGCTCCAGTTGAAGCAACACCCCGTCCAGCCAGGTGCGCCGCGCTTCTGGAGCTCCCCGCACCAGCTCCAGATCCAGGCTGGAGAACACCACGGCACTCACCTGCCCCAAAAAGTCCGATTGTCGCCGTAGCCCCTGGCCGTTAACCCTTAGGGATCGCCCCCCTTGGCTGCGCAGCTCCATCGCCAGCTCGTGGGCCACCCCCAGCCGCTCCACCGTGGCGGCGATCCGGGCCTTCTCTGCCCCCTGCTGCACCAACTCCCGATCCCGACCGGCCCGCCGCGAGCGCAGGGTGGCCAAGAGCTCCACCGCCTCCAAGAGGTTGGTCTTGCCCTGGGCGTTCTCCCCCACCAGGATGGTCTTGGGCGCCTCGAAGGAGATCTTTTGATCCCGGTAGTTGCGAAAGTGCCACAGGTGCAGAAAACGCAGGTACACTCGACAGCCGTGCGCTCTTGGCTCTGGATTTCTGGGCAGAAGAACAGCCCCCGCGGCGGGGGCTTTTACTCTAACGCAACTGCCTCGGGGTCAGCAGACCCACTCAGAAGCTGCTCAGGGATCCCAGACCGCTCAGGCGCTCAGCCGCCAACAGGTGCAAGGCGGCGCGGGCCGAGTGGAAGGCGGCTTTGCTGCGGCTGTAGTCGGCGAAGGTGTAGCTAGCGGGATCGGCATTGACCCTGCCCAACAACTGTTGGGCTTGCTGCTGCAGCTCGGCTACAGGGCCGGAGGTGATGTTGGCGAAGGTCATCTCCGCTTGCAACCGGCTGAGGGACTCTTGGGCGCGGAGGGGGGCTTCGAAGAAGGAACGGCCAGGAGGGCCCCCAAAGCCTAGCTCCGCTTCGTACAGAGCTTTGGCGGCTTTGGCCAGGTTTTCCGCCGCCTTGGCCTGCTCGCGGGCGGCAAAGACATTCCCCCCTTGCAGAGCCTTCTGGGCCTCGGCAAAGCTCTGGCGGCTCAGCTCCAGAAGACGGGCCGCTTCCGGAGAGGATCCCCGCTGGGCGAAGAAGCTGGCTTCCGCCAGGTCCCGCTGCGCTTTGGCCAGGTCGTGGTTGACTCGCTCCAGCTCCCGCGGGCTCTGCCAACTCGGCTGCATTGGCACGGGGGCTGCAGTTCCAGGAGCCGAGGGCCGGCCCCGCTGGGCTTGCGCCGGGGATCCCAGCACCAGGGGAGTGAGGAGCACCAAAATCGGTAGGGAACAGCCGAGGGTACGGGTGAAGGAAGCACGCATCGTCATGGTTACAAACTCCAATCGACAGGACAAGCCGGTTTGGGGTTGGCCCGTTCGCGCTCTTTGGGCGGAGTTCTGGGGGCTTTCCCTTGCGGCTTATCTTGAGAATGGCGAAAGAAAATGACGTGAAGATGACAAGGGCAGCTCCACCGTAAACACCGACCCCTCCCCCACCCGGCTGGCCACCCGCAGGGATCCCCGATGGGCGGTAACGATCTGGTGGGCCAAGGCCAGGCCCAGCCCAAATCCCCCCGTATGGCGGGCGCGGGCCGTGTCCACCCGGTAAAACCGCTCGCACAGGTGGGGCAGGTGCTCAGGAGGGATGCCGATGCCTGTATCCTTCACGTGGATGCTAACCCATGGATGCTAACCCAGGGAGGCCGGCTTTCCAGGCTCACCTGCACCGTGCCGCCGGCGGGGGTGTACTGCAGGGCATTGCGCAGCAGGTTTTCCACCGCCTGCCGCAGCAGGGCCGCCTCCCCCCGCACCAGCCATTTCCCGGCAGGCCCCGGCAGGTCGCATTGCCAGCGCAGCCCCAGGGACTCCGCTTGGGGCTGGTATTGTTCGCCCAGCTCCTGCACCAGCTCCCGCAAGTCCACCAGGGGCAGATCCTCCAAAGGCAGGGATCCCTGCTGGCGGGCCAACTGCAGCAGCGTATCGATTAACTCACTGAGGCGGCGGGCGCTGCTCACCACCTTTTCTAGGCGGGGCTGCGCTTCTTCCGGGGCAAGCAGAGCCATCTGGGCATTGCTCATCAGGGCGGCCAGGGGGGCGCGCAACTCGTGGGAAGCATCGGCGGTAAAGCGCTGCAACTGCTCGTAGGAGCGGCGAATCGGCTGCATGGCCACCCCCCCAAAAACCCAGCCTGCTCCGCCGATCAACCCCAGCGTCAGCGGGATCCCGATCCCCAACCCCCAGCGCAGACGGCCCAAGCTCAGTTGCAGCGGCTCCAGCGGCACCGCCAGTTGCAAGTAGCCCAGGATCTGATCCCCCTGTTGCACCGGTAGGGTGAGCTGGCGCAGCAGCCTGCCCTCTTCCGCCGCTACCGTCTCAAACCCCAAAGACAGGTGGTGGGGAGGGCTATCTAAGGCAAACCACTTCAGAGGGGGAGGGGATCCCGTGTATTGGCGCAGGGATCCCAGCGGCTCTGCCCCACCGGGATTGGCGGCATCGAACCAGCGCACATAGGCCAGGTGATGCTCAAGGGGCTGGGTTTTGCCGCCCAGAAAAGGCACCTCGTTCAAGACCAGCCGCCACTGCCCCTGGCGCAGCTCGTACTTGA
Source organism: Synechococcus sp. 60AY4M2 (assembly GCF_002760375.1). Classification (NCBI taxonomy): domain Bacteria; kingdom Bacillati; phylum Cyanobacteriota; class Cyanophyceae; order Synechococcales; family Synechococcaceae; genus Synechococcus; species Synechococcus sp. 60AY4M2. Next base: position 2,736,045 of record NZ_AUMZ01000001.1, on the reverse strand, counting down.
TGGCCGCCGCCATGATTCGGGCCTGAACCTGCAGTTCCTCGTCAAAAGCCTGCAATTGGTTCTCCGCTTGCAGGCGGTAGAAGAAAGCAGCAAACACCACCAGGATCCCGCCCATCACGCCGGCAAAGCTGCGGGCCAAGCGACGGCGGCTGTGGTGAAACAATTCCGCCTCTTTTGTCGCGGCCTTCTGGCTCAGGTGCTGCTGAAAAGTTGGCCTCAGAGAAACCCAGTCCCAGCCCAGCCGCGGGAGAGAATGCTTTGGCCCGGCTCTTTTGGCCTTCATGCCACCTCTAGGGAACTGCTTCTATGGGTCTGCTTCCGGGGAGGGGATGCGCAGCCGGTACCCCTGGCCGTACACCGACTCCAGCCAATCCTGGGCCTCCACCTCCTTTAACCGTAACCGCAACCGCCGCACCAGCGCCGCCACGGCATTGCTTTCCGGCTCACAGCCTCACTCCCACACCGCCTGCTCGATCTGGCCCCGACTGAGCACCTGGTGGGGGTGGCGCATCAGGTACT
>NZ_AUMZ01000001.1:2694621-2735471 GCF_002760375.1 Synechococcus sp. 60AY4M2 | reverse complement strand
ACCTTCTCGCTCTACCAGATGGTGTACGTACTGCATGGATCCAGCCCTTCTGTTCCCATCGCCTCAAGGTGTGGAGACACACCCCAAAATAATCCGCCGCTTCTCTCGGTTTTACATACCTAGCCATACCAAGCAGCCATACTGAACATATTGTGCATTATTTTCAGTATAGTCCAGCATATCATTGACTAGAGTCATGCTCCATCAACTGAAACTCTTTGCCCGAAAGCTGCACTTGCCGCCCCTGCCGCTCCAGGGTCAGGCTGGCCAGGTGCAACTGCAGGGATCCCAGGCTGAGGCTGTCTCCTTGCCATTGGGGGGAACGGCGTCCCAGAGCCCGCACCCGTGCCAGCAGCTCCACCAGATCCACCGGCTTGACCAAATAGTCGTCCGCCCCCGCATCCAACCCCTGCACCACATCCGATGTTGCGTCTTTGGCAGTTAACATCAGCACCGGCGCACATCCCCCCGATTGGCGGTATTGCCGACAGAGCTGGATCCCGCTTGGCCCCGGCAGCATCCAATCCAAAATCAGGAGATCATAGGCTTTCTCCTCCATCAGCCAGGCAGCCATCTCCCCTTCCTTGGCACAGTCAACCACGTGGCCGCACTTGGACAGGGCAGCCTGTAAAGGCTCCAACTGTTCCGGGTCGTCCTCCACCAGCAAAATTCGCATCGTCCTGTGCGCCGTTGACCAAGACGGCCAGTTCCCACTGCCCAGGCTAGGATGGATCACGGAAATAGCCCTCTGCAAGGGAGAGAACAACGGTGGGGTGGCCCAAAATCCATCGGTGGCAAGATCTGGGGTTTGATTTTTGGCTGGTGCTGCCCTTGGCAGGGCTTCTTTTTGTGGCGGGGGGAGAGTGGGTGACGGGCCAAGCGCTGAGCCGTCCTCGCCGGCTAGAGCAACCTTTGGCGATTCGCAGCCAGCAACAAGCCACCTTGGCTCTGGATATTCTTTCCATTCAGGCGGAGATCCGCCGCTCCCGTGGCTACACCAAGGTGGAGGTGACTACCACCAATCCCCACCTGCGCAAGCTGGAATTTGAATTTCCGGAGCTGGATCCGGATCGGGTGGCCGCCCAGATTGCCCAAGAGCTGGGCCTCACCCCCGACCAGGTGCAGCGCCTCACCCGCTACAGCTTGGACTAGAAAGATATTTCAAGATATTTCAAACAGGAAGGCTATCTCCCGCGTTCCCTTGGGTCAGCCCTCCGAAAAAATCCGGGCCAACTGCTCGCAGGCCGCTCTAATCTTCTCCAGGGTGCCGGGGTTGACCAAGCCGTAGTAGTCAAATCCATAGACCCTCTGGGTTTGAACAGCTTGCAGTTGATTCCAAAAGGGGCGGGAACGGAAAAAGGCCAAGGGATCCGCCGCCTCCGGGTTGACCACCAACAAAACCTCGGGGTTGGCTTCCAGGATGCGCTCTGCCGCAAGGGTGACATAGCCGCGAAATTGCCCTTGGCTTTGCAGGGCAGCCGTCAGGTTATCGGCGCCAAAGCGCTCCAGCAGATCCCCGGCCCAGCTTTGCCGGTTGGGAGAGAGAATCGGCTGGGTGCCCACCAAAAGCAGGGTTTTGGGGCGAACTGGGGGCAGCTCCTGGGGCAAAAGCGATCCGTACTCCCGCAGCAAGGGATCCGGATCCGCCCCCAAGGCAGCAGCCAGAGTGGCGATGGTTGCTTCCAGGGCAGCCCAACTGTCCACCTGCGTGAGATAGGTGGGGATCCCCAATGCCTGCAATCGTTCTGCCAAAGCCGTGTGAAAGCCACTGGCCCCCACCACCCAGTCCGGTTGCAGGGCCACGATTTGCTCCAGGTTAGGTTGGTTGCCCAGCCCCAGCCGAGTTATGCCCTGAAAGCGGGGATCCGCCTCCAACAAGCGCCCGGACGGGATCCCCACCAGCTTGTCCGGAGCCAGGCGATAGAGAATATCGGCTGTCAAGGTGGTGAGGCTGGCCACTCGCCGAACCGGAGCTGGCGGGATCTGGCTTTGGGCGCGGGCCAAGCGACCCATTCCCCAAACCCCCAGGCTGGCCAGGCCCAAGACAAGGAGTTGACGGCGAGAAAGACAAGACGGCATGGACGATCTCCAAAACAGTTCCAAAACAGTCAATTGAGGGTGAACTGAATCGGCACCGTTACCCACGACTCAATCGGGGTGTTGTTCCTCAAGGCGGGGCTAAATTGCCAGCGTTGCACCGCCTCTTGTGCGGCCCTGTCCAGGGCCGGGAAGCCGCTGGAAGAGACAATTTCCACCTGCTGCACCTGCCCTTGGGCATCCACCTTGACCCGCAACAGCACTTGCCCCTGCTGGTTGAGGCGGCGGGCTTGGGGAGGGTACTGCGGCGGCGGGTTGCGCCCCGGGATGGGGCGGGCCAGGATGTCCGGCCTGGCAGCCACTGCTGCGGGCGAGGAGGTGGGGGAGGATGCCTCCCCGGCCCCTTCTGCCGCTGTCGGCGCAGAACCCTGCGCTTGGGATCCACCGAGGCCACCCGTCCCAGGAGCGCTGGATCCAGATCCCTCGCTCCCGCCGGGGGAAGCAGTGCCCCCGCCACCCGAACGGATCCCTTGGATGAGGGGGGTGAAGCGGGGAATGGGAGCGCTCGTAGCAGCCACGGGGGGCGGCCTGTCGGCCACAGGTGCAGCCGTGGGGGTAGCCACCGGAGTTGGAGGGGGCTGCTGTGGTGAGGGGGTGACCGTCGGTGTTGGGGAGGGCGGAGGAGGGGTTGGTGCGGCCATCGGCGTGGGTGGAGGGGTCGGCTCCGGCTTTGCTGTGGGAACAGGCGTAGGGGTGGGGGGCGGCGTTTGCAAAGCCAGCTCAGACTTGGGAACGGCAGTGGTCTCTACTCTCTCCTGAGGCGCAGGAGCCGGTGGGGGTGGGTTATCCGCGGGAGGTGATTCCGGGGCCGGGTCGCTCGGCTCCCCTGCCGGCTTGGGCAAGGCCGAATCTGCCTCTGCCGCAAGCTGCGGCGGCAGCGGATCCTCCAGCCACAGCGTGACCGGGATCCGCACTTCGGGCTCCAGCAGAGGTCGAAATCCCCACCCAACCCATCCCAGCAGCCCCAGCAGATGCAGAAGCAGCGAGAGCAAAGTCTCCCAGCGCAGCGGGCGGGGCTCCCGACTTTGCCCAGGCAACTCAGGGAGATCCTCCAGCGAGGCGCAGGCAACTGAGAGGGCAAGGGAGCAATAGCCCGCCAGCAGCGCCTCCCTAAGTAGCTTCTCCCCCCAGCCGATCCAACGCAGTCCTCCAGATCTTTGGCGCCGCCCCATTGCCCACAGCCCCAGCTCCAGCCAGGCCAGACCCACCCCGTAGGCCATGCCTGCCTGCTGCCAATACCCCATCTGCAGGCGCCACAAAAGCCGAGGGTGGGATCCCCTCCCCGAAGAAGCGGATCCCCGGTTGGTGTGAGTGGGGGGTTCGGCGAGCATGGCTCGGGGCTATCTCGATGGGCACGGCTGGCGGGGAGTCCTAGAAGCGGCTGGAGAAGCTGAGGGCCACATGGCGCCCCGGCTGAGCCCGCCGCTCCACCTCAGGGCCGACAAAGAGGGTGCGGGTCTCGGAGTAGAGAAAATACTTCTCGTCGAAGAGGTTGAACACCCCGAAATTGAGCTGCCAGTTGTCGTCCAGGTTGTAGTAGCCCAGCAGATCCACCACCGTATAGCCGCTGGGCACAAAGGGAATCTGCGGGGGAGCGTTGGGGTTGGTTTGCACCACCTCCCGCTGCGGATCCCGCGGATCCGCCACCAGCGTGGCCACCAGCCTCGCCCCCCACACCTGGCTGGGATCGTCGTAGTGCAGCCCCAGCACCGCCGTCAGCGGCTCAATCGAAAGCAGGGGCTTGTTTTCTGTAAGATTGTCCCCCACCGCCCAGGCAAAGCTGCCGTTTAGGCTCCAGCCGGTTAGGTCGGGGCTGAAGAAATATTGCCCTGTCGCTTCCACGCCGTAGATGCGGGCGCGGCTGACGTTTTGGCTCTGGAAGAGGATGACCGGCGGGGGCGGCGGGCTGCCGGGGGGGCCGGGGGGCGAGGGCTCAGATCCCACCCGCCGGAACGCCTCGATAAAGTCGTTGTAGGTGTTGTAGTAGGCGGCCAAACTGAAGCTGGCCTGCGGGTAGATCCCTCGCAAACCCACTTCAAAACCCTGGCTGGTTTCCGGGCGCAAGTCGGGGTTGGAGAGGGTGCGATAGCGAAAGAAGGGGCTGACCAAGTTGGTGAAGCCGCTGTTGATCTCGTTGTATTGGGGGGCCCGAAAGCCGGTGTTGTACTGGGCCGTAAAGGTAAGGTTGGGGTTTATCCTCCACACCAGGCCCAGCTTGGGGGAAACGGCATCGGCAAAGAGGCTGGCCGCTTCTGACCCACTTTTGAGGAAAGCTTCATCGGGACTGGGGGTGAGGTTGTAGGTGTCGTAGCGGATGCCGGGGATCAACGTCAAGTTGCCGCCGCCGAAATCGATCTCATCCTGCACATACAGCCCAAAACGGACGGTGTCCGAGTCGGGAAAATCTTTGGTGGGAAAGGTGTCTGGGGGAATGTTTTGGGTTACCGCTCCGGTTTGCAGGTTGGTCTGAAAACGGTTGCGGGGTCGTTCGTTGCGGGTGGTGGAAATCTCCATGCCATACACCAGGCGGTGGGAGAGATCCCCGGTTTGGAAGCGGCTTTGGGCCTGCAGGCTGGCTCCTAAAATGTTGCTGACCAGCTCGTTGAAGGTATCTCGCCGCACAGGTACGGGTCGGCCCTGCACGGTGATGGTGCGCTCTTCCACGCTGGGCTCGCGGGTGCGGGCGGGCTGGTAGTAAATCTGGGCGGTGGCCAACTCAAAAGCGGGATTCTCAGGGTTGGCGTAGCGATACTCCAAACTGAGGCGGCTGCGCTCGGTGTCGATGGTTTCCCTAAATAAGCTGATGCCGGGATCCAGGTTGCGCCGCGAGAACGTGGTGGTGGTGCGGCTGTTGAAGTACTCGCCGGTCAGGGTGAGGCTTTCCAAGGGGCTGAAGCGGTAAACCAGCTTGGCCAAAACGTTGTCCCCATCCACCGTTTGTCGATCTTTAAAGCTGGGATCCGCTTTGATATCCGGCTCCCTGGCGTCGCGGCGGGTGTAGATGAGCAGGGCTTCCAAGTTCCCCTGCCGGCCCGCCAAGCTGAGGGTGTTGACAAAGCCTTGGTTTTTGCTGTCGTACTGGCTGGAGAGGCCCACATGGCTGTCCCGTTCCCCCAGCAGATCCGCCGGGTCTAGAGTAGTGTAGGTTACCACGCCCCCCAAGGCATCGCTGCCGTAGAGGGTGGAAGCGGGGCCGCGGATGATCTCCACCGTCTTCAGGGTCTCCAGCTCAAAGGTGTCCCGCCCGATGTTGAAGGGGCCGAAGGAAAACCGCTCCGGCTGCCGGATCCCGTCCACCTGGATCAGCACCCGGTTGGCGTCGAGGCCGCGGATGTTGAAGTCCTGCAGGCCATAGCGGACATTTCGCCGCACGCTCACCCCCGGCTCGTAGCGCACCAGATCCTGGATGTTCTGGATAAGCTCCTGCCGCAGGCGCTCCCGGTCGATGACGGTGATGGTGGCCGGGGAGTCGGCCAGGGTGCGCTCGGTGCGGGTGCCGGTGACCGTAACCTGCTGCAGGTTGAAGACGGGGGTGCCCTGCCGCAGCACTTGCAGATCCGCTTGCAGCCGCTCCACCTCCGCCTGATCCCCCCGCCGGCGGGCAGCTTCGATCTGGGCTTCTAGCTCGCGAATCTGCTCCTGGATGGTGGTGGCTCCCCGAGGGGTGGCCTGGGCCAGCAAAGGAGTCTCAGGGATCCGAGCCGCGGGTTGCGCCTGGGCCAGGGATCCCCAACTCAGCCCCAGGCCCAGCCCCAAGCTCACCGCCTTCCAGCCCCAACCGGTTACTCGCATAACGTTTCACTCTCCCAAAAACCCACAAAAAACCAAGTCAAACCTTCGCCTCAACACCCTTTCCTCCCAGCCAGAGGGGCCTTGCTGGGTCTGCGCTGCGCAGGGGGCAAAGCTGCGGCCCCACCGGCGTTGGCATCCACTCCACCTCCAGGCCAAACACCTCCTGCACCCTGCTGGGGGTCAAGACCGCCTGCGGGGATCCCAGGGCCTGCAACTGGCCGGATCCCAGCAGGGCCACCCGCCGGCTGTAGCGAATGGCCAGGTTCAGGTCGTGCAGCACGGTAATCACCGTCAGCCCTTGCTCCTGCTGCAGCCGTCGCAACAGCTCCAGCAGCTCCAGTTGGTGGCGCAGATCCAAAAACGTGGTGGGCTCGTCCAACAGCAGCACCTGCGGCTCCTGCACCAGGGCCAGCGCCAGGAAAGCCCGCTGCCGCTCGCCGCCGGAGAGCGTCTCCACCCGCCTCAGGGCCAGGGATCCCAGTCCCGTCTGCGCCAGCGCCCATTCCACCCGCTGCCGATCTGCCCGCGGCAACTGCCACACCCACCAGGGCTGGTGAGGAGAACGCCCCAAGCTCACCAATTGCCACACCGTCAGCCCTGCCGGGATCCGCGGCTGCTGGGGCAAAAGGGCCAACTGCCGGGCCACCTGTTGCGGGCTGAGCTGGGTGTGCAGATCCCAACCGTTCAGGTACACACGCCCCGCCTGCGGGATCAACACTCGGCTCAGCAGCCGCAGCAACGTCGATTTGCCGGAGCCATTGGGGCCGACAATGCTCAGCCATTCCCCCGCCTGCAGGCTGAAGCTCACCTGATGGATCACCTGCCGCGAGCCATAGCCCCCGCTCAGCCCCTCGGCCTGCAAAATTGGCCGGCCCTCCCTCATCGCTCTGCCCCCTGCTGCCGCAGCAGCCAGCCGAAAAACGGCGCCCCCATCAACGCCGTGACGATCCCCACCGGCAGCTCCACAGCCCCCAGCCGGGTGAGGAGATCGGCGCCGCTCAACAGAGCTGCCCCCCCGAGGGCCGAAAGGGGCAACAGCCAGCGGTGATCCGATCCCACCCCCTGGCGCACCATGTGGGGCACCACCAACCCCACAAAGCCGATCAACCCCCCCACGCTGACGGCTGCCGCCGCCAACAAAGCTGCCACCAGGCCGATGGCCACCCGCGTCCGCGCCAACGGGATCCCCAAGCTCACCGCCATCTCTTCTCCCAGGCCCAGCAGGTTCAAAGCCCGCGCCTGCGCCCAGCCCAGCCCCAGCCCGACCAGGATGTACACCCCGGCCACCCGCACCTCCGGCCAGCCCCGCCCGCTCAGGCTGCCGATCAACCACGTCAGGGCCACCTGCACCCGCTCATCGGCCATCAACAACAAGGTGGAGCTAATGGCCCCAAAGAGCGCGCTGACGGCCACCCCCGCCAAGATCAGCCGCTCCACCGCCAGCCCGGAGCGGGTGCGCGCCAGGCCATACACCAACACCGTGGTCAGCACCCCGCCCACCCAAGCCGCCAAGGGCACCCAAGCCGTCCACTCCCCCCAGGTGAGCAGCCCCACCGCCGCCAGGCCCGCCCCCGCCGAGATGCCCAGCAGGTAGGGATCCGCCAGCCCATTGCCCAACATCCCCTGCAGCAGGGCCCCCGCCATCCCCAAGGCCGCCCCCAGCAACTGGGCCAAAAGTGCCCGCGGCAGCCGCAACTGCCAGACAATGGTCTGCCGGACTGGATCCCCTTGCCCCCACAGGGCCTGCCACAGCTCCGCAAAAGTCATGGGAACGGATCCCAAGGCAATCGAGATCCAAAGCAGCAAGAGGATGACACTCAGTAGCAAAACCGCCAAGCCGACCGGCGAGAGGATCCGCCTGGCCTGCCCCCAGCGTGTCTCCGAGTCAACTCCTGATGACAGACGCCCTTGATTGGCCAACATCGCAAACCTCAGGACTTTTGAGAGGGGGAGAGCCGCAAGACAGCTCCGACCGGCTCGCCAGAGCAGCGAGCCCAACCCCGCCAAGCTTTCCAGCTTGTTGAGACTTAGATTCAATAAAGACGTAGCTGCCAGAATAACAGGCTTTCTGGGTTATTGCAAGTCAGTTCTAATAAGCTTCTGCCCGCGTCCCCCCCTTGAGTGCCAACCCTTTGGCGTGAGATCGGGCAACACCCAACCTACTCAGGCCTAACCTGCCAGGGATCCGACTGCCCCGGGTAGGGTCATTCCCAGCAGCCGTGGAATGGGAAGTCCTTGACATACTCCCCTACCTAAAGGCAGGGGATTCTTGTTCTTGGTTCTACGGGCGCACTTACCGTATCGGGTTGCCCCTCTACAGCAGCGGTGCATCTCTCCCCAAGCGTTCCCGACCCCCAGGCCCCCCTACATCCCCCCGTATACGGGGGGACACAGGGGGGCGGGGGGCAGCGGTTCCCTTATGCCCTAAGGTACCGTTTTGCCATTTCAACCCTAAGACGCTTAACTTAAAGATGCTGAGCCCCAAAAGGCTTAGCCCCTTCTTCAGGATATTCAGAGCTGCATTCTGATCCCTATCCAGCACAAGCAGACACTTGGGGCAAATATGAGTTCGCGTAGACAGAGTCTTAACCACTCTATGCCCACAACCACTACAATCCTGCGTGGTGTATTGAGGCGGCACTGCTACGATTGCCTTGCCCCACACCTTGCCGTAGTAGTCTAGCCAGTGAGTGAATAGCGACCAGCTAGCATCTTGGATCGATTTGGCAAGATGACGATTTTTGACCAAGTTCTTCACCGGCAAGTCCTCATACACCACGATGTCGTTAGACATCACTACGCACCGGGCTAGCTTAATCGCCCAGTCTCTACGCTGGCGCTGGACTTTGAGGTCAATCCTACCTACTCGGTTCTTCTGTTTGTGGTAGTTGTTTGATTGCGGTTTTCTCCCTTTTGCGAACATCCTGCTCAACTTGCGTTGATGCCTTTTTAGCCGCTTCTCGCTGCGGCGCAAAAACTTCGGGCAATTCACGGTATTGCCGTTCTGGTCGGTGTAGAAATGCTTGAGCCCAAGATCAATACCGATAACATTGCCTGTGTATTGTCCTTGCTCCTTGCGGTCTACATCCAGACAGAACTGGGCATAGTACCCATCTGCTCTTCGGATCACCCGCACACGGTTGATTTTGGAGCTCAGGATATCCTGTCTTGCTTCTCCATTGCAGTACAGCGCAAAGGTCCCTGCTCCAAACCCGTCCGTGAAGGTGATAGACAGGCCATCATCAGATAACTTCCAGCCCGATTGCTTGTATTCCACAGACCGGCAATGCTTCTTGAACTGGGGATAGCCTTTCTTCTTTTCGCCCTGCTTGCACCGTCTGTAGAAGTTGGAAATCGATAGCCATGCTCGCTCCGCACTCGCCTGCCGAGCAGCAGAGTTGAGCTTATTCGCAAATGGGAACTCCTTCGCCAAGTCTTTGCAGAAAGCATACAGATGCTTCTTCCCTACCCCCCGATTGTCCATCCAATGGCGCAGGCATTTGTTGCGCACAAACTGTGCGGTGCGGATGGCTTCGTCCAAAGCTTGATACTGCTTTGGCGTCCCGTTGAGGAGTTTGGCTTCCCTGACTAACATGAATCTATTTTATTCTGGGTCTTATCAGATAAAACAATCTGCGCCTTATATCCCTGACCTAAAGGGCGGGGCTTTATGGCGCCGCTTGGTAATCTCCTCTCTTCCGGAGGGAGAGGGGGGAAGATCTCAAATCAAATAGAATGGCCCAAGCCGGTTAGCTTGGGTTGGATGGACCCTGAATTTGGCCCCCTCTTGCAAGCATTGGTGCCATGGCTTCTTCTGCTGAGACCACTTGGGATGCCCTGCAGGTGGATCCCGCCCTGCTCACCCCCATGATGCAGCACTACGTGGAGCTGAAGCGGCAATACCCGCACGCCATTCTGCTCTACCGCCTGGGGGATTTCTACGAGATGTTTTTCCAGGACGCGCAACTGGTGTCGCGGGAGCTGGAGCTGGTGCTCACCGGGCGAGAGGCAGGGGCCATTGGCCGGGTGCCCATGTGCGGGATCCCTTACCACGCCTTCGACCGCTATGCCGCCCAGTTGGTGGCCAAAGGCTACGCCCTGGCCGTCTGCGACCAGATGGAGCCGGCGGATCAGGCCAAAGGCCTGGTGCGGCGGGAAGTGACGCGGGTGATCACACCCGGCACCGTCATCGAAGAGGAGCTGCTGCAGGCGCGGCAAAATAACTACCTGGCGGCCATTGTCCGCCTGAGAGGCTCCAAGCAAACGGTCTGGGGCCTGGCCTATGCCGACATTTCCACCGGCGAGTTCTGGGTCTGCCAGGGCGAGGGGCAAGAGCAGCTAGAACAGGAGCTGGCGCGGCTGCAGCCGGCGGAGATCCTGCTGCCCACCGAAGAGGGGCTGGGCCTGGGCCTGATGCGGCCCGGGGATCCCCAAGCCCCCCTGGGCCTGCCCGGCCAGTACACCTATACCCTGCGGCCAGCCGAACCCTTTGAGCTGGCCACGGCGCGGGAAAACCTGCTGCAGACCTACGGCCTGCGCTCCTTGGAGGGCTTGGGCTGCGAGGGGCTGCCCCTGGCCATTCGGGCGGCGGGAGGATTGCTCCACTACCTGGAAGAAACTCAAAAAAACCTGGTGCAGCCTTCCCCTCAGGGGGGCCATCCGCTCCTGCGCCCGCCCCGCACCTACCAGCTCACCGACTACCTGATATTGGACACCCAAACCCGTCGCAACCTGGAGCTGACCCAGACCATCCGCGAGGGGGCCTTTGTCGGATCCCTGCTCTGGGTGCTGGATCGCAGCCGCACCGCCATGGGGGGACGCACCCTACGCCGCTGGCTGTTGCAGCCTTTGCGAGATCCAGGGCAAATCCGCCTCCGCCAGGACACCATCCAGGAGCTCTTGGAAAGCCCCTCCCTGCGCACCCGCCTGGGATCCCTGCTGGACTCTCTCTACGACCTGGAGCGGCTGGCCAACCGCGTCGCCTCCGGCACCGCCAACCCGCGCGAGCTGGTGGCCCTGGGATCCTCTTTGGGCAAACTGCCCCAGTTGGCCGAGCTGGTGGCCGAAGCCCAAACCCCCCTCCTGCAGAGCCTACAACAGGTGGATCCCGCTCTGGTTGACCTGGGCCGCCGCATCGAGCACACCCTCCTGCCCTCGCCGCCCCCTGTGCTCACCGAAGGGGGGTTGATCCGGCCTGGGGTAGATGCCGAGCTGGACAGGCTGCGGCAGCAGGTGGAGCAAGACCGCCACTGGATTGCCCAGTTGGAGAAAACCGAGCGCGAGCGCACCGGCATCCCCACCCTCAAAGTGGGCTTCAACAAGGCCTTTGGCTATTACCTCAGCATCAGCCGCGCCAAGGCCCAGCAGGTGCCCAAGGAGTACATCCGCAAGCAGACGCTAACCAACGAAGAGCGCTTCATCACCCCTGAGCTCAAAGAAAAAGAGGCCCGCATCCTCACCGCCCAAACCGAGATCAACCAGCGGGAGTACGAGCTGTTTGTACAACTGCGCCAGGAGGCGGGATCCCAAGCTGCCGCCATCCGCCAGGTGGCCCAGACCCTGGCTGCTGTCGATGCTCTCTTTGGCCTGGCCGAGGTGGCCGTGCAGCAGGGCTACACCCGTCCCGTGATCACCGCCGATCGCCGCCTGATCATCGAAGAGGGGCGCCATCCGGTGGTGGAGAAGTCTTTGCCCCAGGGCCTATTTGTCCCCAACTCGGTGCGTCTGGGATCCCCCCACGGCCCGGATCTCATCGTCCTCACCGGCCCCAACATGTCCGGCAAGTCCACCTACTTGCGGCAGATTGGGCTGATCCAGATCCTGGCCCAGATGGGCAGCTTTGTCCCGGCGCGGCGGGCGGAGCTGGGCCTGTGCGACCGCGTGTTTACCCGCATCGGCGCCGTCGATGACCTGGCCACGGGACAGTCCACCTTCATGGTGGAGATGAACGAGACGGCCAACATCCTCAACCACGCCGGCGAGCGCTCCCTGGTGCTTCTGGACGAGATTGGCCGCGGCACCGCCACCTTCGACGGCCTTTCTATCGCCTGGGCCGTAGCCGAGTACCTGGCCACCCAGGTGCGCGCCCGCACGATCTTTGCCACCCACTACCACGAGCTCAACCAACTGGAAACCCTGCTGCCCAACGTGGCCAACTTCCAGGTGGTGGTGAAAGAGCTGCCGGATCGCATCATCTTCCTGCACCAGGTGCAGCCCGGGGGGGCCGACCGCTCCTACGGCATCGAGGTAGGGCGCATGGCCGGCCTGCCCCAGCCGGTGATCGAGCGGGCCAAGCAGGTGCTGGCCCTAGTGGAACAACACAGCCGCATCGGCCTCGGCCTGCACAGCCAAGGGAAAAGCCGCCCTTCTTCAAACAACCCCAAGAAACGGTTCAAGCAAGAATCCAATTCCCGCGGGATACCCGACTGCGATGCCAAGGCTGGGGATCAACTATCCCTGATCCCGACCTCCCTCTACCCCGAGGAGCTCTAGGTCTATCCTCGCTCCGGATCCCGTTCTTCCAGCCCCAAGGTGGCGGCCAGCACCTCCAGCTCCTCCCGCTGCCCCTCCACCCAGAGGTGGGATCCGGGGGGCGGAGCGGCCTCTTGCAGCTTCAGGCGGATCTGCTGCGGGCGGTGGCTGCGCCGCCAGTAGTACCAGCCCGCCCAAGGAGAGGCCAGCAGCAGCGTCCAAGGCCAGGCTCCCCAAGCCGGCTGCAGCATCTGCAGCACCAGGGCCAAACAGGCCAGCCCTGCCCCCGCCAGCCCCGTCAAAAAAACAGCCAACCCCACACTGGCCCGCGCCTGACCCACAAAGGTGGCGATCCCCTCCGGGTCAGCAGATTGCAAGCGATAGGCGCGCCCCTCCAGGTGCTTTCGGAGAAGGGATCCCATTTCTTCCAGGTTGCGACTGCTAAAATAGAGACGAGCTTCGACGCGGTCTTTGCCAGAGGCTCGCAGAAAAAAGAACAGGCCGATGGCCAGCAAGACCGTAAGCAGTAGCGTTGAAATTGTCTCCCCTTGCAAGGAAGAAGAGGCGGCTACTGCCGCACGTGCCTCGGATAGAGAGCCAAAGTTGATGGGCGGCGCAACTGCGATCGGGGCTTTCTCTCCTGACCAGAAAGAAGGAGACTTGGCAAGAAAGCAGTTCATGGAATGCTAGTTTACACGCCTGCTGACCAGTTTAGACTTCTCAGAGGAGCTGGCCGCCCCCTCCTCCAAAGAAAAACCGAGTTGCCACCTCTATCGCTTTGTAGCTCGCATGGGCAAAAAACCCCTCGGAGGGCAGTGCGCTTTTCAGCAACCTCAGTGGCAGTTCAAGAGGAGGGGAGGCTACGCCGGATCTCGTGCCTCTCGGCTGGGAAGTGCAACTATAATAATAATTAAGTTATGATAAGAGGCTTCTGCTTTACTGACTCTTGTCTCTCTCCCTTTCCAGGGTAGCCTCCTTTAAGAGGGCAGAGCTCTGCAGCGAGGGTTGAGGAGGAGGGTGCCTGCCCCACTCGAGCGATGACGGCGCAAAGCAACCGCTCCAGGGAGACACCAGCCTTAGAGATTTCCTCCCAGTCCTGCCCTTTTGGTTTGCCTGCCTCTGTCGCTGTTTCAGCAATACCTTACATGTCTAACTACGAACCTGAGCTCAACGACATTTTGTTGGATGGCGATCTCCTCGATCCCGCTGAGGAAGCAGAGGTAGATCTGGCCGAGAGCGAGTTTGCAGAAGAGGAGCCAGCTCGCCGCTCCACCGATCTGGTGCGCCTTTATTTGCAGGAGATCGGTCGTGTTCCCCTCCTGGGTCGCGATGAGGAGGTGGCTCTGGCCCAAAGAGTCCAAGACTACATGAAGCTTTTGGATGTGCGCCTGCGCCTGCAGAAAGAGTTGGGACGGGAGCCAACTCTGGCCGAGTGGGCAGCTAGGGCCAACCAGTACCCCGAATGGGCCAACCTCACCCCCGAGAAGCTACAGCAGATCCAGCGAATTGGCAAGCGCGCCAAAGAGCACATGATCAAAGCTAACCTGCGCCTGGTGGTGTCGGTGGCGAAAAAATATCAAAATCGCGGCCTGGAGCTGCTGGACTTGATCCAAGAGGGCACGCTGGGCCTGGAGCGAGCGGTGGAGAAGTTCGATCCCAAGAAGGGCTATCGCTTCAGCACCTACGCCTACTGGTGGATCCGGCAGGGCATCACCCGCGCCATCGCCACCCAGAGCCGCACTATCCGCTTGCCCGTTCACATCACCGAGAAGCTGAACAAGATCAAAAAAGCCCAGCGCAAGCTTTCCCAGGAGAAAGGCCGTACCCCCACCATTGAGGATATTGCTTCCGAGCTGGAGATGACGGTGCCCCAGGTCAGGGAGCTGCTGGTGCGGGTGCCGCGCTCGGTTTCTCTGGAAACCAAGGTGGGCAAAGACAAGGACACTGAGCTGGGGGATCTGCTGGAAACCGACGACATCTCCCCCGAAGAGACGATGATGCGGGAGGCCCTGCATCGCGATCTACAGCAGTTGCTGGCAGATCTCACCAGCCGCGAGCGGGATGTGATCCGCATGCGCTTTGGGTTGGGGGATGGGCGCACCTACTCGCTGGCGGAAATTGGCCGCGCCTTGGATCTGTCGCGGGAGCGGGTACGGCAAATCGAGGCCAAAGCCCTGCAAAAGCTGCGGCAGCCGAAGCGGCGCAACCGAGTGCGAGACTACCTCGAAGCCATCAGCTAGTCGGGCCTGCCTAGGATCTGGATGGAGATCGCTGGCTGGCAATCTTGCTCAGGCGCGTCTGGATCTGGGCTGCCAGCCAGTTCACTTCCGGGATCCGCAGATACAGGGCCCCTGCCGCAAACAAGCTGAGACCGATGCCGGCGGCCAGACCGGCCCAGAGGGCGGCGGTGATTAGAGAAGAGCCGAGAATCTCGTGGGAGCGCAGTTGCGTCCACAGCCAATGGCTGAGGCCCCCGGCCAAGGCGGTGATCCCCAGCAACGGCAGCAGGGCCTGCCCCATCTCCTGCCAGGGGATCTCCGGCAAGCGCTGGTGGAGGCGGATCCCCAGCCCAATCAGAGCCATCAGGTTAACGCCTGCCGTGGCCAAGGCAATGCCCGGTGCTCCAAAGGTTGGCAAAAACAGGAAGTCCAGCAGGGCATTGAGGCCGATGGCCAGGCCGCTGATGTGCAGGGGCGTAGCCCCATCCTCCAGGGCGTAGAAGATACGCACCAGCACATCCCGCAGCAGGTAACAGGTCATCCCCAGCCCATAAGCCATCAGCAGGGCCGCCACCTCCTGGGTCACCTCCGGCGTAAAGCGACCGCGCTGGTAGGCTACTTGAACGATAGGTTCGGCCAGGGCCACCAGCACCATCGCCAGGGGCAGGGTGAGGATGGCCGTCACCATCAGCCCTTGGCGGATACGCTGGCGCAGCTCCGGCCAGCGGGATCCATCCCCCGCCAGCTGGGCGTAGAGAGGCATCAGGGGCACCAGCACCATGTTGGAGAGGATCCCCAGGGGGGTTTGCACCAAAAGCTGGGCATAGCCCAAGTTGCCGATGGTGCGATCCCCGGGCACGAAGGAGGCAAAAAAGAGATCCACATAGACATTGATGTGGATCATGCCGGAGGAGATCACCGCCGGCAACAGCAGCAGGCCCACCGCCCGCACCGGCGGGGATCCCCACTCAAAGCGCAGCCGCAGCCGCCCCAGCCCCAGCCGCTGCTGCAGCGGCACCTGCGCCAACCACTGGGCGATGGCCCCGATGAGCACCCCCCAGGCCAGCAACGTCGGGATCCCCGTCCATCCCAACGCGAGCAGGATCCCAATGACTGACAAGCTGGAGATCAACGGGCTAAGGGCGGGCAAGAGGTAGTGCTCGGCCGCATTCAGCGCCCCAAAGCCAATGCCAATCCAGCCCGAGAGCAAGGCCAGCGGCGCCATGATCCGCAACTGCTCGGCGGCAAGAGCATGCACTTCGGGGCTGGCCCCTGGTGCGCTCAGGCGCACCACCCAGTCGGCTCCCCACCAGAGGCCCAACGTCACCGCTAAGAGCAGGCAGCCCACCAAGGTAGAAATGGACTCTAGCCAACGGGCCGGATCCTCTCTTCCCGGCTGCTGCTTTTTGAGCACGCTGACGATGGCGCTGTGAAAGGGGCCGTTGATCCCGCCCAGCAAGATCAACAAAAAGCCAGGCAGGACATAGGCTATGCTAAAGGCGCTGTACTCTGTCCCCGAGCCGTAGACTGCCGCGATTAGGGCCTGACGGATAAACCCCATGCCCTTGCTGAGCAGCGTGGCCCCTGCCACCAGCCCTGCTACCGAGAGCAAGGAACGGGGTGGAGAAGACGCGGCGGATGGGATTCGCGGGGCAGACTCTTTCATACCCCTAGCTCCCCACCGCCGCCTTGGCAATGGGCAACTGTCGGGATGCCCTAATCTTCCCAGGATTCACCCACAGGCTCACAGCCGCTACCCCCCTCGCTTCGGCATAGGGCAGCACCATTATCCCGGATTCTCCCGACCTCTGGAGGGAGGGCAAGGCAGAGCTCAGGCCAGCAGTTGTCGCTCCTGCTCCAGTTGCCGCAACAGATGCTCGTCGCCGCGGGCCTGGGCAGCGCGAATGCGCTCTTGTAGTCGCCGCAGCAGGTTTTGCCGATGGGTTTCTTCGACCAAGGTTATAAAGTCCTTGCGCGGGGAAATAGCCGCCGGCACCCTGCTCGCTGCCTTCGCCGCCGGATTGAGGACAAGGCCTCGATACCTCAAGGCAGAAAACTGTGGCAGCGACACAACCGCCGATTGGGCTGGCCAGCTCCACGCCAGGCCCCGGTAGCGCGTTGGCACCTCCTGCCGCTGGCAGGTTGCGGGGGCAGAAGGGACAAAGTCGTGGGCAATGCCCCGGTAGGTCAGTTGCATAGGAAGACTCCCCCAAATAGACTGCGGCGATCTTTAAAGAGCTGAGGAAGAAAGCGACGCCCCTGAGCCAGCTTGTTGAGAGCCGTTAGACAACAGCTTCGGCTTCCTCGGCGCAGCTCAGAGGGTAAAACCCAATTTTATTCTGTATCGAAATTAACAAAATAAGCAGTTGGGTGTCAACTTTGGGTCGAGGTCGTCTCCCTATCCAGAGAATTAGAGCAGCTCGTCGATTAGCCGTAGCACCTGGTGCAGGTCGGTGCCGGCCTCTTTTCCCCGTCTGAGGTTCAGCTCCACCAACTGCTTGAGGGCGAGCAGCTTGATATTGGCCTCCACCGCTGCCGCTGCCATGGCTTGGGCCGCCGGCAGATAGCCGCTGGCCCCCAGATCCAGCAGGGCAGCCCGCCGCAGATGGATGTTGGGGTGGCTCAACACCGACAGTAGCGGTTGGACAAAAGTGGGATCCCCTGTCAGCCGGTAACAGGCCCGCGCTGCCGCGCATTGGAGGCGAATTGAGGGGTGCTCTAGGTAAGGGCGGATCTGCCCCAGGGCGGCAGCCACCTGCAACTGTCCAAGCGCCTCGATCAAAGCCTCCAAGGCGGCAGGCGCTTCTGTCTGCAGACCCTGCTCCACCCAGCGCAGCCCTTCGAGCAACGCCACTCCCAGCTCTTCGGCTTGCCTGGGATCCCGATCCAGATTATTGGCTAGGGCGATCTCCACCAGCGCCTGGGCTGCTGCTGCCACCACTTGGCCATCGGAGCAGCGTAAAGCCTCTTTCAGAGCCGGGATCCCAGCAGGGGAGGCCACCTTGCCCAGGGCACGGGCGGCGTTGCGCCGCAGCGGATATCCCCCCTGCGTGGTGCGATCTGTCTCATCGGCCAAGGCTTCGATCAGGGCCGGGATCCCTTCGGGGATGCGCATGCGCCCCAGCCACCAAGCCGCGTAGTAACGTTCCCCCGGATCCCCATGGCGCAGCTTGGCGATCTGGCCAGCGGGGGTGAGGTCGGCGGCCGGAGGGAGATCTGAAGGAACAGCCGTGGTCATAGCATCAACAGGCCAGAGCGCCTGCAGAGGCCTCAAGCGCTGCGGACGCTGACGATCTTGGCGCCCGACTTGAGCAGCCGCTGCATCGTCGCCGAGAGCTGATCGGCAGAGACAAAGATCTGCTGGTTGGATTTGCGCACCCGGCTGGAGGTGGCCAGGGCCGAGGGCGGGTTAAGCAGCCGCGTCACCTCAATGCAGAACATGCGATCGGACTGGCCCGTTGGCGGCCCCAAGTGTTTGGTAATGGGGCTGGGGGGCAGCAGCCCCCGCACCCCGATGCGGCGGATGGCCGGGGTAAAGCCGGTGGCGAGGGGTACCATCAAGCGCGGCCTGCGCCCCTGGGAACGGTCGTTGTTGGCGTAGCCCCCGTAGAGGGCAAAAAGGTTGGTGAAGTCGCGGGTGGTATGGGCCTTGCGATATTCAAACCCGCGCGGATAGGGGACGATGTTGTCGCCAAAGGCTTCCAGGTATTCTGGGCTGTCGATGTAGGAATCGATCTCCGCGCTGTGGCCCCCAGCGTGGTAGATGTCCAGGTGTCGGGCAATATCCTTAGGGCTGGTGGGAGCTCGCCCCAGCAGGTGCTTGAAGTTGAGCTCGATGGCGCGGGTCTGGGAGTTAGGGTACAAAAACCGCCTCTTGTAGGCTTCGGACTTGGCGATTAAGCGCACAAACTCCCGCACCGTCAGGCTGCCCCGCCGTAGCAGCGATTCCGCACTGGCCAGCTCCTTCCTGTCTGCGCCAAACAGGTGATCGTTGCCCAGCACCTGGCGATAGATGGCCCGCAGGATCGCATTGAGCTGATCCTGGCTGGCATTAGGGCGCAATTCTAAGGGAGTCGTCTCTGTAATGCCCCGGATCCCCATTCGGCTTGCCGCTGTGATTCCACTCATGTTAATTCCTCATGATGAAACTGGCTGGATTAACTTTGAAAAAAGCTTGAAAAGGCTGCTTGGGTTCACCTCTCAACTCAACAACCCTCAGCAGCACAAATATGGGGTTGAAGCGAGAGCAACAGCGGCGCTTTTCCCTCTGGGGGAGAGATCCTCAGACCCAACCGGCCAAAGGGATCCCTTTCTCGCCACCGTTGCCCTCGACAACCTTTCTTCGCTATCCCCCTCAAGCGCCGGGCTGGCCACCTTTTTGGGGGATCCCAAGCTGCAGAACCTAGCTGAGCGCGTTGATGGCGTAGTCGATGTAGGTGTTGGCTTCGGTGGCCGCTTGCCCCGTCAGGCCATGGTTGGCTTTGATGTAGCGTAGCGCTTCGATAAACCAACTGGGGGAGAGTTCAAAAGCGGCGTTGATCTCGCGGATCCCGGCCAACTGATACTCGTCCAACGGGCCGGTGCCACCGGCTACCAAGCAGTAGGTGATGTAGCGCAGGTAGTGGCGCACGTCGCGGGCGCACTTGTCTTTGCCCGCTTGGGTGTGGCATTGTCCCCCAGGCTGAGTGGTATAGGGGAACTTGGCATAGACGGCCTCGGTGGCGCCGCGCACCAGCTCTTCGGCACGGCTGCTCAGGACACGGGCAGCTTCCATGCTGGCGGCAGCCCGCTGAAAACGGCCGTTGATGGCCTGCAACTCGCTGTTGCTCAGATAGCGCCCCTGGCTATCCGCGGTAGCAATGGCATCGACAATAGGGGTTTGCATGATTCAAAACGCTCCTTTACTTAAGCTCAACGCAAAAATCCAACACTGCAAAAGCGGCTTAACTGCAAAATGACTGCAAAAAAGGTTGTCTTCTCAGGGATCCCAGGCCAACCCGAGTTGAACTCCACGGCGGCCTTCACCCTAGGATCCGACTGTTCCAGGCAAAGCGATGGAGATTCCGGCCCTATCAGACCACGGCAGCAGCGGCGCGATCGAAGTAGGACTCGATTTCGGCGATCAAAGCGCTGCAATCACCCCGGGTGATGCCGTTGGGATCGCTCACCACCGCCACCGCAGCTTTTTTCATTTTTTGAATGCCGTTGGCCACAGAGCTGCCAGGGGTGCCCAGCGCCTGATAGGTTTCCCGCAAGCCGTTCAAGCAGCGCTCGTCCAGCACGCTGGGGTCAGCGGCTGCCACCGCATAGGTGATGTAGCGGAGGATGATATCCATATCCCGCATACAGGCGGCCACGTTGCGGCTGGGATAAGCAGGGCCGCCGGGAGCGTTCAAATTGGGCTCCTCGGCAAACAACTGACGGATGGCATCGGTCACAATTTTAGAAGCGTTGCTGGTGAGGCGGTTCACGGCGTCCAAGCGCTTGTTCCCCTCGGCAATCACCTGCTGCAGAGCCGCAAACTCGTTTTCTCCCAAGAAAGCGCCTTTGGAATCAGCTTGCGCAACAACTTTGCCAAATACATCGTTCATGGCTTTAAATCTCCTAGCGAAAGCAAAAGAGGTTATGAATCGTCACTCCCTGCCGCGGAAGTGGAAGCTCCCGCCAGCCAGGAATGCAGCAATGCCCCGATCCCTGATGCCGACCGGCACCGTTGGCACAGCTCCTTGTCCCAACAGACCTGCCCACGGGATCAAAGCCCGTAGAAACAAGATGGGCAAGCTAATCCTCGACCCACCTCCAGTCAAACGGCCTCGCAGGCGAAGCCGCTTGCCGACACATGTCAACGGATCCCGCTTCTTAAAGATCCTCCACTGCCGACAACCTGAACTGGACAGATGAGGAAAATCTGGCTCGCCTTGTTTCCAGTCTTTTTCTATCGCGAGGACAGGGAGCGATTGAATCAAAAAATGTAAAGGGACTTTACTTGCCGCAAAAAGTCTTGGATCCTCATCCAGACGGGCAATCCCGCCCTCTTCTCTCCATCCTTCAGGGCCTTAGTTTTTACAGAAAAAAACGTTACTTTACACAGCTTTACGACATGAAGAAAAATATAAACCGTGATTGTGGCTTTCGGCCAAGAGGCAAGCCTGCTTCAGTATCCACGCAAACCTTCTCATAAAGGATACATAATTTAACATTTGTGGAACCTCCTCGGCAGAGCAGAGGTTAGGGGAAAATCTGAGCAGGTTTTCATCGACCGCCTGGGATTTTCGGTATAAGTCCCTACGGTATTTCTGGATGCGTGGTTATGTCGAACTGGTTGGAGTCCACCTCTTCCCCTGAGCTGTTGCAGATGGCACGTTGGCTGGCGGGAGACTTCAGCAACCAAGAGCAAGCCTGGGAGAACCCACCTTTTTTTGCCTCGATCCGGGTGGCCTATCGCCCCTTGCCAACTGCTGTGCTGGGGGGAATCGGCTTTTATGTGGAGCAGGCTTACAGCGGCCATTTGGAGGAGCCCTATCGTCAGGCAGTGGTGGAACTCACTCAAGTGGGGGACGGGATCGTGATCCGCAACTACCGTCCTCTGCAGCCGCAGCGGTGGCGGGGGTGTGCTCGGGGGAGGGCGGAGCAACTCAGCCAACTGAGCGCTGCCGATCTGGCCTACCTGCCGGGGTGTGATGTGCAGGTGAAGAGGCAGGGATCCCTTTTTGTCGGCGTGACGGAGCCGGGTTGCCGCTGTTGCGTGGTGCGCAACGGTCAAACCACCTATTTGCAGACCACCTTGCACCTGAGCGAGAACGAGTTTTGCAGCCACGATCGCGGCATGGATCCGGTTACCCACCGCCAGGTGTGGGGAGCTGTGGCCGGCCCTTTTCGCTTTCGCAAGGTTGTCGATTGGCAGGCGGAGCTGCTGCAGTAGGTGGGAAGAGAATCCCTTGCCAATCTCGGCGCCGTCGGTGAAAGATGATACTTTGGGAGAAAGCAACTGCGGCCCGCTACATGTCCAATAGGGATCCTTGTCTGCCGGCTGCTCGGCAACGCTGACGCGAATGTGCGAATGAACTTTCCCCATGCAAGACGAACGAGACACGCTTCGCCAACAGCTTCTCACCCTCCAAGGTGAGGCGCTTGCCCAGGTGGCGCAGGCCGCCGATCTGGACGCCTTGGAGCAGATCCGCATCGACTATCTGGGCAAGAAGGGGAAGCTCTCCAAGATCTTGGGGGGCATGGGGAAGCTGCCCCCGGAAGAACGGCCTGCCATTGGCGCTTTGGCCAACACCTTCAAAGAGGCCCTGCAATCTAGGCTGGATGAGCGCAAACGGGCCCTGGCCGAAGCTCAGCTCCAGGCTCGCCTGGAGGCGGAGCGGCTGGACGTCACTATGCCGGGGCCGCGCCGGCCTCTAGGGCGGATTCACCCTTTGCAGGCCACCATCGACCGCATGCTCGATATCTTTGTGGGGATGGGCTACACGGTGGTCCACGGCCCGGAGATCGAGACAGAGTACTACAACTTCGAGGCCCTCAACACCCCCGCCGACCACCCGGCGCGGGACATGCAGGATACCCTCTATTTGGAAAAGGGCTATCTGATGCGCACCCAAACCTCTTCGGTGCAGGTGCGTTATATGGAGCAACACCAGCCGCCCCTGCGCATTGTGCATGCCGGGCGAGTGATGCGCCGCGACAGTGTCGATGCCACCCACTCGGCTGTGTTTCACCAAATGGAAATCTTGGCGGTGGGCCAGAACCTCACCTTTTGCGACCTGAAGGGCACCCTCAAGGAGTTTGTCACTCGCCTGTTGGGCCAGCGAGAAACCCGCTTCCGGCCCAGCTATTTTCCGTTCACGGAGCCTTCTGCCGAGATGGATGTGCGTTTTGGCTCCAAGTGGCTGGAAATTTTTGGCTGCGGCATGGTGGATCCCAATGTGTTTCAGGCAGTTGGCTATGACCCAGAGCGCTACACCGGCTTTGCGGCAGGGATCGGTGTCGAGCGGGTGGCCATGCTCCTGCACGGCGTTCAGGATATCCGGCTGTTCTACAGCAGCGACCTGCGCTTTCTGTCGCAATTCTAGAGCGGCTTAGGAAAAGGTGCGTTTGTAAACCAACTGCAGATGTTCCAGCTCGTCTTTGCGGTTGGCGCGGCGCAGCAAGCGCATCTGCTCTTCGAGAACTTGGCGGGCTTCGTTGCGGCTAATCGGGTCAAAGACCAATTCTTCCACAGCAGAGGGGTCGTCGTCAGCGGGGGGCTTGAAGTAGACCCGAAAAAACAGCCTTTGGGCATAAAGGGTGGTGAAGATGGCCTCCCCTTCGTTAACCTGACACAGGCCGTAGAGCAGACCAAATGTGGGGTGATTTAGATAGAGCTCATTCATGCCCAATAGCGTACCACTCTTGGTGGAGAAGAGGGGCTTTCCTTCTCGTTCGGTGGCCGAGAAAGTTGCCGAAACGATTTCGCTCCGGCTCTTGAGACCGAGAGCGCAAATCGTAGGTTCCACCCAGCTTGATTTTGGTTCGGCTGTTGCAACTGGATTCGAGGTTAACAGAGTTTTTTTAGACACAGGCCAGGCTGCTACCGCCGCTGCTGTTCCCCCACCTTTTTCTTCATGTCATGCAATTCCTTCTCTACCTCTAGCCGCATCTCCAGCCGGCGAAATTCCTCCTCCAACTTATCTTCCTCAAACGGTTTTCCCCAGGGGCTGAAGCCCCAAGCCGGCTCGGCGGCAGTTTTGGCTTGGGCGGCCTTGACTTCTTGCAGCTTGGTTTTCACCTCTTGGCGGCGCCGGGCAATTTGCGGCAGCAGAGCTTCCAGTTGCTGGATTTTCTCCTCCAGAGCCTTCCCTTGGTTGAACAACCGGCTTCCTTTCTCCAAAAGCTCGGCTTCCCGTCGACGCGCCCCTTCGGCCAGGTCGGGGCGGTTGGCCCGCTCGGCTTTTTCGATGCGAAAGTGCCAGGTCTTGATCTCCTCGCCCAGCTTGGCGAGAGCTTCGCTCAGGGCTTGCTTCTGGGCCAAGCTTTCCTGCCGCAGCCGTCGAGTTTCTTCTTCCTGCTGGCGCAACTGCTCGTCGAGGGCTTGCAACTCGATCTCTGGGTGGGCTTTGAGGAATTCCTCTAGGCGGGTCTCCAAAAATCGGATGATATCTTCGATCAATTTCATGGGCCGATCCTCACTGGCCGAGCGCTCAGTTGCGTTTAGGCTAGCGCAAGCCGGCTCGTTCCCGATAGGCCCCCGTTGGATCGCAGCCTAGACCAGCAAATGCCCATCGGCAACGCGGATGATGCGCTGGGCGGCCTGGGCCACTTCCAGGTCATGGGTAACCACGACAAGGGTAATGCCCTGGCGGTGCAGCTCGGCAAAGAGGTTGAGCACTTCCTGGCCGGTGCGGCTGTCCAGGGCTCCTGTAGGCTCGTCAGCCAACAACAGTTGTGGCCGGTTGACGATGGCACGGGCGATGGCCACCCGCTGCTGCTGGCCGCCGGAGAGTTGAGCCGGGCGCTGGTGCAGCTTGCTCCCCAAGCCCACTTGTTCTAAAGCTTGCTTGGCCCGCCGGCGTTGCTCTGGCTCCGGGATCCCGGCGTAGGCCAGGGGCAGCATCACGTTCTCCAGAGCCGTCAAGAGGGGCAGGAGGTGAAACTGCTGGAAGACAAAGCCAATCTTTTGGTTGCGAATCCGGGCCAGCTCCCGATCCGTCAGAGTAGAGACTTCCACGCCGTCCAGCCAGTAGCGCCCTGAGCTGGGCCGATCCAGGCAGCCCATGAGGTTCATCAGGGTGGACTTGCCGGAGCCAGAGGGCCCCATGATGGCGCAATACTCCCCTGCCTCGATCGCCAAGTCGATATCGTAGAGGGCCTGAAAGCTGCCTTCCGGCAGTGGGTAGACTTTGTTCACCCCGACCATTTGCACCACGGGCAGGTGGGGTGTGGTAGGGCGCTCCAGGGATCCGACCAGCCCCTGGCGACGATCTGCCCAGGGTTGTTGCTCAAGCATGGTGGGTACCGCGACTGGCCCCATTCTAGCCTTTGGGCTGCTGGGGCTTCGGGGGCTGACTAACCGGAAGAGCGGATTTCCAGCGGCTGATGGTAGGGACAGCTTCCTTGCGGATCCACCCGGAGGCGGTAGAGGGGGGAGCGCTCTTGGTCGCAGCGAAAGGCTTGGGCTTGTGAGGTTAAGATCTGGCGGGCAAAGCGGCAGTTCTGGCACTTTCTGCCACCGTTATCGGTGGAGGCAGAAGGCTGTTTTGGACGCGGCACGATTCCTGCTGGTGCGGGGGCGGCCCCTGCCGGGCGGATCAGCTCCCGCGGCGAAAGGCCGCGCAACACCAGTTCGGATCCCTGCCAGCGGGCCTCCACCAAGCCAGTCTCAGCCCAGGCGGCCCAGCGGGGATCCTCGGTAATCTGGGGGGGTAGGCGCACCTGAACCCCAGCCAAGGTGCGGGGCGAGCCCTGTTCCTGCCAGATCTCTTCCACCTCCCCCTCGTAGCGCAAGGCGGGATCCCTGGGAAATTCTGACGGCTTGACTTGGGTTTGCAGGCGGCCGTCGGGCAGCTCCAACCAATGGCCGGGTTGGGGGCAGTGGACATGGTAACGGTTGCACAGCTCCGGCAGATCCGCCAGATCCTGCGCCTGCTGGGGGCTGGCGTGCACCAAGACCACATGTTGGGGGCGAAAGGTGTGGACGATCTGGGTCAGATGCCCAACGTCGTTGTGGCTGTGCCAAGCCAGCCACTCCACTCCGATGCGGGAGCGCAGCGGCGCTGGCCATTGGTCAAAGGGGGTGGCCAGCTCCACTTCCGGCAGCCGCACCAGCAGACAGGAGCGCTGCGGCTGGGCCAGCAAGCGCGACCAGATGGGATCCCAGGCTTCAGGCCCGGCATCGGCATCGCACAGCAACAGGCCCTGGGGCAGGGGATCCGCCTCCGTGAGGGGCTGCACCCGCGGCTGCAGGCGGTCTTCCCAGAACAAGGGCTGATAGGTGGCGAAATTGCGCACCGGCTCCGGCAGGTAGGGGAGCAAGCGTTCGTAGAGGTTGCAGCCTGCCGCCAGCCCCGGCGCCACCCACACGGTCAGCTCTTGGGAAGCCTGGGTAAAGCGGTGGTGGGCTTTGAGGAGGAAGAGCAGCTCCTGCCCCAGCCCCAACACCGGCAGCGGAAACAGCACCGTCTGCCCTGCTGCCAAGGCGCTGATCAGACGCTCCACCAGGCGGTTTTCCAGATGGCGACGGGGTGGATGGCGAGTAGAGCCCAGGGAGGCCTCGATGAGCAGCACATCCGGCTGCCAATGGCGCAAGGCGCTCAGATCCAAGCCAGGGGCAAAGCGAGTTGAGGCCAGGGAGCAGTCGCCAGTGTACAGGCAGGTTTGAGCTGGAGTAGTCTGGGTATTTTGCAACAGGGTTGCCGCTGCCCCCGGCAGGTGCCCGGCGGTAAAGAAGGTGAGCATTAAGTGAGGCAAGATCTCCCGCGCCTGGCCAAAAGGTAGCGCCCGAAAAGGAGGAAAGCGAATCTCCCGGTCGTAGTCTGGCCAGATGCCGCGCTCCCAGAGGCCGCTGGCCAAATGAGCCGTCACCGGGGTGGCGTAGATGGGCACCTGTGGGTAGCGGCGATAAAAGCCAGGTAGCCCCTGCACATGGTCAAAGTGGGCGTGGCTGCAGATAACAGCATCGGGGATCCCTGGCAGGGCCTTGAAGAGGGAGGAAGCAGGCAAACCGCAATCGAGGAGCAAGCGGTGGGATCCCATCTCCAGCCAGTAGGCACAGCCCTGCCGGCGGGGATCCGTGCCCAGGGGAAACAGTCGAAGGGGGGGTCTTTCTGACTCCACAGAGTTTTTAAGCTAGAAGACCACGCTCAATCCTGCAAACCACAAGGGCGGCTCGGCCAGGGATCGCCCCTCCCCCTCCGTACACCTCCCGGAAAGGCAGGGGCAACCTCTGCCGATCTAGCTATCCTATCCTTCTTCCAGCATAGCTGTTGACCACTTCCGCCGGGGCAGCCGGCCATTTTCTCTATGCTCTCCATGCAACAGCGGAATAATAGGGGGATTTGGCTTTGCCGTGTGCCTGGCTTGGCAGCCCTAGGAGTTGGAGAGCGCATCTGTTGTTTCTTCCGCTGCCGGGTTGTGGCTACGCAAGGCAAAGCCGGCAAAATCGTGATCGTCCGGGCGCACCGTTAGAACCATCAGGTTGTAGAAGGCCCAGACTAGGCCAAACAGCAGCTCTGGCCAGGTTGGATCCCAGTTGCCGGCAAAGCGCAGGGATCCCACCCCCATGGCCAACAACGTCAGCACAATAGCCAGCGCCTGCGGGCCGAGGGAAAGCTGGGACGGCTGTTCGGGGTAGGGGGGCACCCCCCGCACCGCCTGCACCAGCGCCTGGATGGACTGGAAAAACTGGCTGCCCGTCTGCCGCTCCGACTGCCACGCCGCTCCCCACAGCGACGGGGGAAAAGCCAACAGCCAGGTGAGGCGCCCCAGCAGGGCGTAGGGAAGAAACCAGGCAAAGAAGACTCTATCAAAGGCCGGCACCGGCATCCAGCCTGTGCAGAGAAAGAGGATGGGCACCGCCAAATAGGCCAGCTCCGCCACCCCGCCCGCAGCCCAGAGGGCCAGCCACAGGTACTGAAAGCGCTGCTGCTGCGTGGTGGGCTTGCTCCAGAAGGGGTTTTCCCGCAGGGCAGAAAACACCGCCAGCAGAGCGACGCGGCGGTTGCGCAACGGCAACAAAATGCCAGTGACCTGGGCTGGGCGCACTAGGTGGGACTGCCAGCCGCGGCAGTGCATCTGACACCCCAACTGCACAGGGCGGCGAATGTCGATTTGCGGGATCCCCTCCAAAGCTGCCCGCCGAATGAGACAGCCAGATCCCAGCAGCGGCGCCGCCTGGTAGCCCTGGGATCCCACCGCCAAAAGCTGCTGCAGCGGGTGAACCGCCCTGGGCTGGCCCAGGGTGCGCAGCGTTGCCTGCACAAAGCCGGTGGCATTGGCAATCGGGGCCCGCTCCGGAAAGTCGTAAAACAGGGGCAACGTCTGCCACAAAAAATCCGGCTCGACAAAATGGCCGGGATGCAGCAGGAGCAGATATTCTCCCTGGAGCTGGCCGGATCCCAGCATGTAGGCTAGGGGATCGGTCGTGGGGCTTGGGCAAGACCAGTACTCGCAGGGGATGGCCCGCGCCACTTTAGCCATCTCCGCATCTTCCACCCGATCCACAATATGGACAAACAGCCGCTCCCAGGGGTAATCCAGGCGCAGGGCCGAGAGCACCGTCTGCCGGGTCGCTTCCACGGAATCCCGCTGGCGCAGCACCAGCACGTCCACCCGCGGCAGTTGAAAAAACGCCCGCCGCAGCACCTCGGGCGCGGGCACCCCCTCCTGCGGCACCTGGGGATAGCGGCTGAGGATAAAGCCCACCGCCGCCAGCCAAACGTACAGCTCTGCCCCCCAAAACAGAAGGGATCCCAGACCGGTCAGCCCCTCGCTGATGCGCCAGTAGAGGTACGCCACCCCAGCGATAAGGTGGAGCAACCCCACTCCCCGAAACAAGTACACCCGCACAGCCCTGGATCTCACAGGCGCTCCACACAGGATTGGGATTGGGCCAAGCCAGGATCCCCCCTTTGCCCAGCTGCAGGCTGAGGAATGGAACCAGTTGAGCTGTCTTGCCCAGTTGCCCAGCCAGAACGGGAAGCTCACTGCCTATTGGGCAGCCGCCTCAACCGGGTAGACGCTCACCTTTTTCCGCCACTTGCCGTAGCGCTCAAAGGTAACAATGCCGGTGGCCACCGCAAACAAGGTGTCGTCGCCGCCGCGGCGCACGTTCACCCCTGGATGAAACTTGGTGCCCCGCTGTCTCACCAAAATGTAGCCAGGGTGCACCAGCTCGCCGCCAAAGCACTTCACCCCCAGCCGCTTGGCATTGGAGTCGCGACCGTTGCGGGTACTGCCGGTTCCTTTCTTGTGAGCCATAACGCCTCCTCTGCAACTGTGTCGTCGCCAAAGATAAGTTGGGATCCTGAGTTTAGGATCTATTCCTCCGCCGCTGGGATCCCTGTGGTGTCAGTGGTCGCCTCAGAAGTGGATGGCGGAGCAGACTGGGCCGTGGCCAGGGTTGTGCCGTTGAGTTCGATGGACTCGATCAGCACGCGGGTGAGCGGCTGCCGGTGTCCTCTCTTTTTGCGGGTTCCCTTCTTCGGCCTCATCTTGTAGACGATGATTTTGTTGCCGCGGCGGTGCTGCAAGACCCGTGCCCTGACCACTGCCTCGGGAACATACGGATGCCCTAGCGTCACCTGTCCCTCGTGGTTGATTAACAACACCTGGGACAGGGCCAAGGGGCTGTTTTCCTCTGTGCCGGGCAGGCGATCGACGTCGTAAAAGCGCCCTGGCTCTACCCAAAGCTGCTTGCCACTGGTTTCCACAATTGCGTAGGTCATGCCTTTTCCTTGCCGTACAGGTGCCCCTAGGGGTCTTGCAACCTGATCCGAGCATTGACAGCGATTTTTAATCCTAGCGGAAAAACCTGCCCTCTGTCAGCTAGGGCTATTCCCTCACCCCCATCCCCTCTCCCTTTGGGAGAGGGGAGTTGGAGCATCATTCGGTCAGCTTTTCCCAGGCGGCCTGGAGGGCAGCTTGCATGCGCTGGGCGGCGCGGCTAAGGCGCTGCTGCCAGGTTGTCCATTTTTGCTGCAAAAACTCTGCCGCCTCATCGAGCAGGGAGAGGTCGAACTTGCCCCCTTTGGCCAGCTCGTCCCGCACTTGCTTGACCTTGACGCGCACCACCTCCGGCGGATCCTGGGGGCCGACCAGGGATTTGAGGCGATCCCCCATGCGCTGGATGAGCTGCTTGACTTGGCGAGACTTTTCGCTCCAAAAGTTCTTTAGGCCCTCAGTTTCTGATTTGAGGCGCTGCGGCGCATCTTCCTTGACCACCACGGCATCTACGTCGATGGCCTCTACATCCTCCGGCAACAGGACGGCGCGCCCTCCCCAGGGCTCGGCGATGCTGCCCCCCAGGATGTAGGCGGCAATCGTTCCGGTTTCCCAATCGAAGAGAAAATCCTCGATCCAGCCCACCGGCTGATCCCCAATACGCACGGTTCGCCGGTAGAGGGAGCTAAGCGGCGTTGCCGGAGTGGCGAAGACGGTGGAGTAGGTCAGCAGCGTGTCCGGCCCGATGAGAGAGATTTGCTCCAGGGGGGTGTAGCCCTGCTGGCTGGTGAAGTAGCAGACCCGCCCTTGTCCATCGACCCAGATTTCTTCGACAGTGCCCAGGGCCGTGGCAGTGCTGCTATCCAGGGCCAGCAGGCCCACCACTTGGCTGCGTCGGACGACTTGTTCCATAGAGAAGTTCTCCTGACTTGCGGGATTTAAGGGAGATGGAGGCTTGGGCTGCTTAGCCTCCGCGGTAGTAGTGTAGCTGCGCCCTGAGGCGGGCAATTTCCTGGGCCATATCCAAAACCATGGCCGCCCCAACCCAGTTGAGGCCCAAGTCCCGATGCAGGCGGATCATCTGCAGCAGGCGCCGCAGTTGTTGGGGGGTGAGGTAGCTGCTTTGCGCTTCCACCAGCCCCTGCAACAGCAGCCACTCCAGCAGGTGGGTCGGGATCCCGGCTACTTCACTGGCCTGCTCAAAGGTGTAGAGCCGTTCTTCTACCCGCACAATGGCCAAGCTCATAGCCTCACCTCCTGCAAGTAGGCGCGGGGATCCCAGCTCCGATTTTGCCGCAGCTTCTCGTAGAGATCCCGCTCAGTGGGGGAGAGGGATTTGGGCGTGACAACCTTCAGCCGCACCAGCAGGTCGCCCCGCTGCCCTTGGGGATCCCGCCAGCCCTGGCCGCGCAGCCGCAGGGTCTGGCCGCTATCGACGCCGGCGGGGATCTTCAGTTGCACCCGACCGGTGGGGGTGGGGACTTCCGCTGTGCCGCCCAAAACCGCCTCGTCAGGGGTGATGGGCAGCTCGCAGAGCAGGTTGTCGCCGTCGAAGCGGAAGAAGGGGTGCGGGGGCAGCTCCAGGGTGAGGTAGAGATCCCCCCTCGGCCCGCCAAAGGGGCTATATTGGCCTTTACCCTTGACGCGGATGCGGCTGCCCGGTTTGGCGCCGGGAGGAATGCGGATGGTGAGGGTTTCGCCATCCACGCTCAGCCGCTTTTGGGTGCCGTGGAAGGCCTCTGCCCAGGTGAGGCCCAGCGTGGCTTCTACGTCTTGCCCTGGCAGATCCACCGAGACAAACGGCCCAAACCCCGTGGTGAAGCCCTGGAAGCCGCCGCGGCGGGATCCCATGCGGCCCAGCAGCTCGTTGATGAAGTCCTCGAAGCTGGCGTACTGGGCAAATCCCTCCATGCCCGGCCCCGCCGCCGCGCCGCTGCCCACCCGTTGCCAGTACTGGCCAAACTGGTCGTAGCGCCGCCGCTTGTCGGGATCCGAGAGCACCTCGTAGGCTTCGTTGATCTGCTTGAAGCGCTCCTCGGCCGCCTTGTTGCCGGGGTTGACGTCGGGGTGATACTGGCGAGCCAGCTTGCGATAGGCGCGCTTGATCTCCTCTAAAGAGGCATCTCGGCTGACGCCCAGGATCTGGTAGTAGTCCTTGAAATCGCTCGCAGCCATAAGCTCACCCCTACGAAATCAGGTTAAGGCTTTTAGGATACCTTCAGGCTAGAGGTGCAATCGGAAAACCCAGAGCGAGGGAGAAACACTTAGCTCTGTCCTTGCCCCTGAGAGCACTCCCCTAGGGTTTGCGCCTGGAGAAAATCCCCTTGTCGTCTCTTGTGAAAACTTGTTTGACCTTTTCCCAAGCCTTGAGCAGCGCCTGGGTGACCGGGCTGCCCTCTGCCTTGGCCTGGTTATAGGCTTCCACAAAGGTTTGCTGGGCTTCTTCTGAGAGATCGGCGCGGATCTCGGGGGAGATGGTTTCGGGAGTCAGGGATCCCTCTGGCTCGCTGGGCAAGTTCAAGTCGGCAGTGGCCACCTCTTCGCCGCCGGCACTTTGCAGCAGCAAGTAGATTTCGCCCGCTTTTTCCTCCGGCACCTGCACCACCAACAGGAATTCGCCCGCCTGCACCCGCGTCTGGTAGATGGCGGCCTTCTCCTGTGGCATGCCCAGGGCAATGAGGGCGGATCCCAGCCCCGCTCCCAGCGCCCCGTAGAGAGCGCCACCGGTTGCCCCCAGCAGCGCCGCTCCTAGTGGCCCGGCGGCCACCACCGCCCCCAAAAAGGGAATAAACAGCACCCCTACCCCCGTGAGGAGCCCCAGCAGCGATCCAAACAGGGATCCGTAGATGGCGCCGCTGGTCAAGCCATCGAGAACCACATCTTTGCGAGTGATAAAGCCACTAATTTTGGCTTCCGTTTGAAAGTTGCGGCCAATGATGGAGATGCGGTCGTTGGGGATACCGCGGTTGAGTAGGCGCTGGATGCACTCTTGGACTTTGGCTTCTTCTTTGAAAACGGCAGAGACGCACTTTTTGGGGGCTTGGGCGAAGGTATTCATGAAAAAGGCTCCTGTGAAAGTTTTGACCCAAAAGGCTAAGGGAGGTTTTTTGGCAAACTTTTCCCCTCTTTGCCTATGCCGCCTATTATCTCCCTCTGTCGCCCAAGCGGGAGTCGAGGGATCGCGAAACTCCTGGAGCGATCTCCGTACTGAGGAGGCCTGCCCAAGCGCCCCGCGCCGCTGGCCTTCACCCCCAGCCCCTCTCCCAGAGGCACCCTCACCCCCAGCCCCTCTCCCAGAGGGAGAGGGGAGTTGGGAATCGAGGGATCTCACGGCCTAGAGGGATCCAAGACCCTGCCTCAAGCCGCGGCAGACCCCACTCAAAAAGGCAAGATCTAGGGTCTCGAGGGTGTCGCTCAGCTTGTGGTAGTGGGGGTTGCGCAAAAAGGCGGTGTCGGTCACCATAGCCGCAGGGTAGCCCGCATCCCAAAAGGGGGAGTGGTCGCTGAGGCGGGTAACCGGCAGGAACAAACCCCGCTGGCCGGCTGGCAGCCAGCAACACGGGATCCCCACCTGCTGAAAACTGCGCTGCAGCCTAAGCAGATCCCCCAGGGCGGGCCAGTTGCCAATGAGACCGATGTAATCTCCCCGGTCGGGGTAGAGCCGCTCCAGGCTGGCGGGGTAGCGCTGGGATCCGGGGGTGGGATCCCGGTAGCCCAGCATCTCCAGAGAGAGCATCAGCCGCAGGGGTTGGCGCTGTTGTCTGAGAAAGCGGGCGTAGGCTTTGCTCCCTAGCAGGCCCCGCTCTTCTAGGTCGAAGGCCACTAGCCACAGGGGGGAAGGGGCGGGCTCGGCGGCAAAATGGCGGGCCAACTCCAGCAACACCGCCACGCCGCTGGCGTTGTCGTCGGCGCCGGGGGTAGCAGGCGCGGCGTCGAAGTGGGCCCCGATTAAAATGGGCCTGCGGCCAGGCTGGGATCCCGGCAATTTCAAGATCCAGTTGCGGTGCTGGCAGCCATTGGCCTCAAAGGGGAAGGGCTCCACCGGGCCGCACTCGGAAAGCTGTTTTTGGATATACTGCTCCACCTGCCGGTGGCCCAAAGGCGACCAGTCGGGATCGCGGGGCTGAGCTACTTGCTGCAGGTGCTCCCGGAGGCGCTGTTGCAGATTGGGCTCTCGGGTCACTTTTCTTGTCCGGCGAGGGCTTGAGCGTGGACTTGGCGAGCCAGCTCCAGAGTAAAGTGGCTGTGGGATCCCGCCCTTCCCGCCAACACCTGAAACGGCAGCCCAGGCTCCCCTAGGTGATCCAACACCAAAGCCGCTCCCGAAAAGTCTTGCTCCCGCGTATAGTTGTTTACTGTCACCACGGCCGGGACGCCCGCCTGCTGGGCCGAGCGCAGCCCGTTCTCCGAGTCCTCAAAGGCCAGGCACTCCTGGGGGCGCAGCCCCATCTGTTCCAGCGTGTAGCAGTAGATGTCGGGGGCTGGCTTTTTGGCGGGGACAATATCGCCGGCAGCGATCACCTCAAACCAGCTCAGGCTTTCTGGCAGGGTGTGCTCCAGAAGGGCCGTCACGTTTTCGGGCGTGGTGGTGGTGGCGATGGCCAGGCGGATCCCGGCGGCTCTGGCTTCCTGTAAGAGGCGCTTGACGCCGGGGCGCAAAGGGATCCCTCCTTGGGCCAACAGAGCTGTGTAGTGGCGGGTCTTGGCCTGGTGCAGCCGGGCTATTAGACTGGTCAGGTCTTCGCCGGCAGGCAGGGGCGGCTGGCAGGTCTGGACGAAGTGGCGAATGCGCTCTTTGCCGCCGGTGATGGCCAGGAGCTGGCCGTAGAGCTCCACCGACCAGTGCCAGTCCAACCCTGCCTCGGCAAAGGCGGCGTTGAAAGCCACGCGGTGCCCATCCCGCTCCGTATCCGCCAGCGTGCCATCCACATCAAAAATGAACGCCTGCAGTTCCATGCGCATCCCCCGTTCCCACCCCGCCAGCCTCTTGTCAACTGGGCAAGCGACCCTATGCTACCTCATGGTTTGGATGCTCTCAGCCAGGTTCCTGGGAAGGCCAACAAGATGAGAAAATGAGGCACCGGTTATCCAAGTCTCGCCATGAGCTTTGATTTTGACTTGATCATCATCGGTGCTGGCGTCGGCGGCCATGGCGCGGCGCTGCATGCCGTCGAATCCGGCCTCAAAACCGCCATCGTCGAAGGTGCGGAAATGGGCGGCACCTGTATCAACCGCGGCTGCATCCCCTCCAAAGCTCTCCTGGCCGCCTCCGGACGCCTGCGGGAACTGCAACACACCCCTGAGCTGGGCATCCAAGTGGGATCCGTCCAGGCCGACCGAGGAGCCATTGCTGCCCATGCTGCCCAGGTGGTGGAGAAGATCCGCACCGACATGACCCGCTCCCTAGAGAAGCTGGGGGTAACAATCCTGCGGGGGCGGGGCAGGCTGGCGGGGCCACAAACGGTCGAAGTCCAGGAAGAGAAGGGATCCCAGACCTACACGGCGCGGGATGTGATCCTGGCCACGGGTTCTCGACCCTTTGTGCCGCCGGGGATCCAGGTGGATGGCCGCACCGTGTTTACCAGCGACGAGGCGGTGCGGTTGGAGTGGATCCCGGAGCGGCTGGCCATCATCGGCAGCGGCTACATCGGCCAGGAATTTGCCGACGTCTACACGGCGCTGGGATCCCAAGTTATTCTCATCGAGGCGCTGGAGACCCTGATGCCGGCCTTTGACCCCGACATTGCCCGCCTGGCCCAGCGGGTGCTGATTAAACCCCGCCAGATCCAGACCTATGTGGGCGTGCTGGCCAAGCAGGTGATCCCCGGCCAGCCGGTGACGATCCACCTCTCCAACGGGGAGACGCTGCAGGTGGATGGCTGCCTGGTGGCCGCTGGGCGGATCCCGGTCTCAGAAGGGCTGGGCCTGGCGGAGCTGGGGGTTGTTACGGACAAGCGCGGCTTTGTGCCGGTGGATAGCCGCATGGCCACCGAATTGCCCCACCTGTGGGCCATTGGGGATGTGACGGGCAAGATGATGCTGGCCCACGCGGCGGCAGCGCAGGGGCGGGTGGCGGTGGAAAACATCTGTGGCCGCCCTGCCTACATGGATTACCTGAGCATCCCGGCGGCGGTGTTCACCCATCCGGAGATGGGCTTTGTGGGGCTAACCGAGCCGCAGGCCAAAGCCGAGGGCTATAGCGTAGGCACGGTGCGCACCTACTTTGGCGGCAACTCCAAGGCCATTGCTGCTGGCGAGACTGAGGGCATGGTGAAGCTGGTCTTTGATAAAGAGACGGGCCTCTTGCTGGGATCCCACATTTTTGGGCCGCATGCCGCCGATCTCATCCACGAGGCAGCCCAGGCCATCGCCCGCCGCGCCACGGTGCGAGAACTGGCCGGCTTGGTGCACGTTCACCCCACCTTGGCAGAGACGCTGGAGGAGGCCTACCGGCGAGCTGCCCACAGTTTGACGGCGGCCTAGCCCTGCCCTGCTGCCGACCGACACGGGCCGACTTGACGGCCAAAACCGGTCTAAGAATCTACAAAGACTCTTAGGATAGGGGGGAAGAGGTGGGAGGACGTGCCTTTGGCAAGCGAAGCGGAGATCACCCAGGCAGTGCAGGCCCAGTACGAGGCGTTTCCCTACCCGCCTGTGCCTTACGACCAACCCTTTGAGGGCTTCTCCAGCCTGGGCAGCTATACGTTGGCCCAATATGCCCGCACCCGCACCTTACAAGAGCCGACGGGCGCCAGGTTTTTGGTGGCCGGGTGTGGCACCGGCTGGGAGGTGCACGGCATTGCCGCCAGCAACCCCGGCTATGGCGCCGTGGTCGGGATCGACCTCAGTCGCCCGGCCCTAGAGATTGCCCAGAAGCGGATCAAGTACCACGGCCTGCGCAACTGCTCGGTGCACTACGGCGATCTCATGGATCCCTCCACCTGGCCGGAGGGGAGCTTCGACATGATCAGCTCCTATGGGGTAATTCACCACACCGCCGATCCGGTCAAGGCTTTGCAGAACCTGGCCTCGCGCCTGGCCCCTGACGGGGTAATGGCCCTGATGCTCTACAACCGTTCTGGTCGTTGGCACCTCTACCGCATTCGCCGCGCTCTGGAGCTGCTGGGGATTACCCCACCGGCCACGCCGGAAAAGATCGAATTTGTGCGGCAATTATTAAAGGCAGCCCATCCCAATTCCCTGCTGGCCCGGCACGCCAAGGCCCACGAAGAGTACTACTTACCAGATGAAAACATCGTCGATAACTTCTTCCACGCCAACGACATCCCCTTTGACATTGGCGAGATCCCCGACCTGGTGGCCCAGGCGGGACTGGAGTTTATCGATGTCGCCCCCTACTTGGACTATTGGAACGCCAGGCCCTTGATTGCCGCCACCCACCCGGAGTTCCACCGCCGCTACGAGGCCCTTGCCCGCATTGACCAACTGCGGGTCATCGAGTACCTGGAGCCCCTCTACCACACGCAAAATCTCTTTTGGTGCTGCCACCAGGGCAAAAAGTTGGCCCATTGGGATCCCTTTACTCCCGAGTTTTTCCAAAGCTCCCGTTGGCAGCTCAACCCCCTCTTTCTCCAGTACGGCAAGGTGCGCTACTGGGATCAAAAGATCCCCTTTTCGGATCTGCTGGGCAAAGTGGATCCGGCCCAGATCGTGACCCAAAAGATGGACATCTTCTGGCCCATCGCCCGCATCCCGGGCAAGATGATCGCTTCTAGCCGCTACCAGGTGGTGGAGCTGCTGCTGCCATTGGCCAAGCAAGCTCGTTCCGGCGCCGAGATCTTGGCCGACCATCGCGAGAGAGCCGGCCACGTCCTCCGCCTCTTCCAGCAGTGGGAAGCCGACCGGCTGGTTCTAAGAGTTGCTCCCTAACTCCCCTCTCCCTTTGGGAGAGGGGCTGGGGGTGAGGGCTAAGCAGGCTGTCGGCCCCCCACAATGGCACGGCAGCGAATGTAGGGCCCTCCGGCGTCTACCTTGGCCGGCTGACCCTTGCCGCAGTGGCCGGATCCCAAGTCCCACCGGAAATCCCGCGACACGGCATCCACCGACTGCAACACCTCAAAGGCATTGCCCGTGATGGTAACTCCCCTCAGCAGCTCCGCCAGCTTGCCATTGCGAATGCGGTAGGCCCGCTCCACGCCAAACATGAACTCACCGGTGGAGTCGGCTTGCCCGTTTCTGGCCCCATCCAGGAAGTAGCCGTCGGGAGTGCTGGCGATGATCTCCTCCAATGTCTGGGATCCCGGCTCGATGTAGGTGTTGCGCATGCGGATGAGCGGCTCGTCGGCGTACTCCCAGGCGCGGGCATTGCCGGTGGGCTCGACGCCGAAGTGGGCAGCCGTTTCGCGGTTGTGCAGGTAGCTCACCAGGATGCCGTTCTGGATGATGGTGGTGGTTTGGGTGGGGACGCCCTCATCGTCCACAGGCAGCGTTCCCCCTGCCCCCGGCATCAATTCAGAACGGCCAGAGTCCTTGAGAGTAACCAGCTCGCTGGCCACCCGCTGCCCCAGCTTGCCGGCTGCCACCGAGCCGGCCAAGACAAAATCCGCCTCGACCGTGTGGCCAATGGCCTCGTGCACCAGCAGCCCCACGATGGAAGGGGACAAGATGACCGTGGCCCATCCCCCCTCAGCATAGCCTGCAGAGAGGAGATCGACGGCTGTGGCAGCCGCCTTCTCCGCCATCTGCAAGGGATCCGCCCGAAAAAGGCAATCCCACCCCCCCGTCACGCCAATGGACTCAGTACCGCTGCTGAGTTGGCCATCCGCCTCGGCCACCGCCTGGATCCGCAGCTCAGGGCGCACCAGCCGGAAGGCCACATCCGCCCCATCCGTAGTAACAATGGCTTTTTCCTCGTAGATCTCGTTGTAAGTGCAACTGGCGGAGGTGATGCGGGCGGAAGACTTGCGCGCCTGGGCTTCTGTTTCCAGAGCCAACTGGATCTTGGCCTCCAGGGGTTTGTTGACCACCTCCTCCACGCCGGGCTCGCAGAACTCCCCCTGGGCCAGGGATACGCTGGGCAAAGCCTTCAGCTTCTGCCTGCGGCAGTCGGCGCTGGCGCGGGCCGCTTGCTGAGCTTCGGCAATGGCCTTGCGAATGGCTGCTGGCGAGGGATCCCCGGCGGCGGCAAAGCCCCAGGTGCCGGCTTCTAGCACCCGCACCCCCACACCTGAGCGCCGTCGAACCGCTGTGCGCTCAATGCGCCCCTTTTCCGCCGTGACACTGCGAAAGACTTTGCTGTGGTAGCGCAGCTCCACAAAGCCGGAGTAATCCCGGAGGATGTCGCGCAGGAGATCTCGCATGGCAATGAGCAGGGAAGGCCGTACTCACTCCAGCATAGCTTTGTTTTCGCCTGAATCCTCCGCCAGCTGGGGCGGCTGCCACTTCAGCACCAAGGTTGAAAGAGGGGGCAGGCAGAGCTCAAGCGAGTAGGGCAGGTTGTGGTAGGGCCAGTCATCCGTCCACTTGCCCCCTAGGTTGCCAACCCCGCTGCCCCAGAACTCCACCGCGTCGCTGTTGAGGAGCTCCCGGTAAAACCCCCGCTCCGGCACCCCAATGCGGTAGTTTGGCCAGACCACGGGGGTGAAGTTGCAGACCACCACCAGCCACTCCTTGGGATCCTCCCCATAGCGGATGAAAGAGATAATGCCCCGATGGTCGCTGCAGTCGATCCAGCGGAAGCCTTCTGGCTTGGTGTCTTGGGTGTAGAGAGCCGGTTGCGAGCGCAGCAGCTGGTTGAGGGTGGCTACGTAGTGGCGCAGTTTAGCGTGGGGCTCATACTGCAGCAGCTCCCAGTCTAGATCTGCCCAAACATTCCACTCGTTCCACTGGCCAAACTCCATGCTCATGAACAAAGTTTTCTTGCCGGGGTGGGTGAACATGTAGCCGTAGAGAGCCCGCAAGCTGGCGAACTTGTGCCACATATCCCCTGGCATTTTGCCCAGCATGTGGCTTTTGCCGTGTACCACCTCATCGTGGGAAAAAGCGAGCATGTAATTTTCGCTAAAGGCATACATGAGGCTAAAGGTTACCAGGTTGTGGTGGAACTGGCGAAACCAGGGATCCATGCGAAAATAATTCAGCATGTCGTGCATCCAGCCCATGTTCCACTTGAGGTTAAAGCCCAGACCACCCACATGGGTTGGCCAGGTTACCATTGGCCAGGCAGTGGATTCCTCGGCAATGG
This sequence comes from Synechococcus sp. 60AY4M2, assembly GCF_002760375.1. NCBI lineage: Bacteria > Bacillati > Cyanobacteriota > Cyanophyceae > Synechococcales > Synechococcaceae > Synechococcus > Synechococcus sp. 60AY4M2. The sequence continues at coordinate 2,696,270 of NZ_AUMZ01000001.1, read as the reverse complement.
AAAGAACGCCAGGGTAGTACTTGAAAATAAGGGTATTGAGCTGACGGAAAAAGTCGATGGCCTCCAGGTGTTCTCGCCCGCCGTAGCAGTTGGGGATCCATTCTTTGCGGTCGTAGTCCAGATAGAGCATTGAGGCCACCGCATCCACCCGAAGGCCGTCGATGTGGTATTTGTCAAACCAAAAGAGGGCATTGGCTATTAGATAGTTGCGCACCTCGTTGCGGCCGTAGTTGAAAACCAAAGTGCCCCAGCCCTTGTGCTCGCCCTTGCGAGGGTCGGCATATTCGTAGAGGTGGGTACCGTCAAAAAAGGCCAGCCCATGCCCATCTTTGGGGAAATGCCCCGGCACCCAATCGACAATGACGCCGATCCCTTCCTGGTGGGCGCGATCGACAAAGTACATGAAGTCTTGGGGCGAGCCGTAGCGGGAGGTTACCGCGTAGTAGCCAATAACCTGGTAGCCCCAGGAGCCGTCGAAGGGGTGCTCGGCCACGGGTAAGAGCTCGATGTGGGTAAAGCCCAGCTCCTTGACATAGGGGATCAATTTGTCCGCCAGCTCCCGGTAGGTAAGAAAGCGGGTGTTGGGCTTTTGCTCCACCGGCACCAGGTGCCCATCAGCGGGGGGGTCTTCCGTGGAAGCGTGCATCCAGGATCCCAAATGCACCTCGTACACCGAGATGGGCGAGCGCAGGGGGTCGGTGGCAGCCCGCTTTTCCAGCCACTCCTGGTCGTGCCAGGTATAGGTGTGGAGGTCGGCTACAATTGAGCCAGTTTTGGGTCGCACCTCCTGCTGAAAGCCATAGGGATCTGACTTTTCGTAGATATCCCCCCAGGCAGTTTTCACCTCGTACTTGTAGACGGCTCCTGGCCCAACACCAGGGATGAACACCGCCCAGATGCCGCTTTCGCCCAGCCGCTTCATCTGGTGTTGGCGGCCATCCCAGTGGTTGAAGTCGCCAATGACACTGACATTGCGGGCGTTGGGAGCCCAGACGGCAAAGTGGACTCCCTGAACCCCATCTACGCTGATGGGATGAGCGCCCAACTTCTCGTAGATGCGGTGGTGGTTGCCCTCGTTGAAGAGGTAGCGATCCAGCTCGCCGATGTGGTTGACCTTCTCCAGGGGAAAGCGATAGGGATCCTCCCACTCTTCCAAGTGCTGGCCCTCCGGATCCCAGACCCGCTGCGCCCGCAGAAAGTAGTCTGGAACCGGCGTGCCAGGCGCAAAGCACAGCTCAAACAACGTTTCTGGATGCAGCGGCTGCATGGGGTAGGCCTGCCCAGTGGCGCGTTCTACCAACCAAACCTGTTTGGCATTGGGCACCAGGGCCCGCACCAGCCAGAAGGACGTCTCCCCCTGCTCTATCTGCTGCGGCCCCAAAACAGCATAGGGATCCTGCCACTGGTTGGTGACGAACTGAAGCACTTGTTCGGCAGACAGGAGAAAGCCCATCGGCAAGCTTCAACAAAGCAACAATCTCAGTCTAGCGGTCGTCGGCTGCCGCTTTTGGCAGCTCGTGACATCCTCTCCCGCTAAGCCCTGACGGGCTGTAGACGGGAGCTTCCGAGAATCACTTCCCGGAGTTGCTGCTTCAACGGACTGGTAAACCAGGATCCTCCACAGCCAGAGAGCGGCAGTCCCACCGCCC
>NZ_AUMZ01000001.1:2670099-2693214 GCF_002760375.1 Synechococcus sp. 60AY4M2 | reverse complement strand
GCTGGTGAACAACCTGAAAACAGTCTCCAGCCGGTTGATTCGCAAAGAGTTCGCCACAGAGGTGGCACGGTTCTACAGCAAGCCTGTATTTTGGGCAGGGACCTATTTTGTTGCCTCTTGTGGTGGGGTCACCGTTGAGGAGTTGAAGAAGTATGTCGAGCAGCAGGCAACGCCCAGATTGTGAGACTCAGGGGCATTGAACCCCTTCGTCTCACCGCCTATCCTCCAGCCCGCCAAGCTGCGCTGTGGAGGGAGTACCCCGGAGGTTCTCATGGATTCCAGAGCCATGGCAGTAGCAGCCAAACCTTTCTGCCCCCGGGAAAACCTGCTAGAGTTGGGAGGGGATAATTCCCCTCCTTGCCAGCGAGGTTGGTTGGCTTGTTCTATTTTTGGGGTTTTGGGGACTTATGGCTATCCTGCTGTCGAGCGAACCTATCCTGGCCGTGAGCATCTTCGGCATGGGCCTGCCAGAGCTGGCCGTGATTGGGATAATTGCAGTGGTCGTGTTCGGCCCCAAGAAGCTGCCGGAGTTGGGCAGCGCCTTCGGCAAAGCGTTGCGCAGCTTCAAGCAAGAGATGAACAACCCCAGCAGCGATGACGAGCCCACCGCCGGTGCCGATCGCGTCAGCGGGACGGAGTCCCTGAAGGTAGAAGCGGAGAAGGTGGTCGAGAAAGATGCCGCCTGAGGGCATCTGCACTGAAAAAATGGTGTCTTGGGTCGGCTCCTCGTTTTGTAGGAGATAGGTGCGAGTAAAAGCGGATACCGCAAGTTGCACGGCCGGCATCTGCACCAGCCGCAACAAAGTGAAGTCGGCTTGCCGGTGAGCTGGATCCAGGGCTGATGTATATTTTTGAAAAAGCTACCGGCCTGGCGCTACCGCTTGACCCAAAGCCGGGCTGGACAGGCGCAGCAGATGGGGGGCTATGGCGGAGCCGACCGATTTCGAGCTGATGCGCCAGATCCAACTGCGGGATCGCCGCAGCCACTTTTTACTTAAGGATCGCTACCAAAAGCGCCTGCTGGAGATCGCGCTGTCCACTCTCAAGCAGCCTCACCAGGCCGAAGAGGTGGTGCGCCAGGTGTTTGAGTTCTGCTGGAAACATGCGGAGGCCTTTGACCTGCAGCGGGATCGCTCGGTGGCCCTGTGGCTTTACGAGTTGACGGCCTTTCAAGCCCAAGAACGCTTGCGGCGCTGGAGCTGGTTGCCCGCCCCTGCCTCCATCCGGGTCGCACCTCCTTGGTGGCCGCGGCGCCTCCTCTGGGGCAGCTTAGTAGGGTTAGGGATCTACGCAGTGGCCATAACAGCAGCCTACTGGCGGCTGCGCTGGCAGGGGGAGTCGGTAGCCATTCAACGGCTCTATCAGGAGTGGCAACGACAACCGCAGGTACGGCGAACCCTTCTGCGCGACCCCAGCTTCCGCAACCCCCTGTTGGTACAAGCTCTCTGGTCGCCCCGCGCCAAGCAGGTGTTGCTCTTGGCTTCAGAAATGCCCCCTGCCCCCCCGGGAACCACCTACCAACTGTGGCTGGAGTCGGCTGGGCAGCGCCTGGAAAGCGCCGGCACCTTCACCGTCAACGCCGAGGGATCCCTGCAATGGCTCAGCCAGCCCACCCATTCACAGCAGCCGACCCGCCTTTGGATTACCCTCGAACCGGCAGGCGGGAGCGAATCCCCCACTGGCGCCCCTCTGCTGCAGAGCAACTTCTGGATCCCTGCCTCTCAACCTGAGGAGAGCAAAGAGAACCTCTTAAACTAGCTTGAAATGACTCCTGAGACCCTGGAAGTTGCCCCGTCAGGTCAAGGGATTCATCCCCCCGTATACGGCGGGGAAGAGGGGGGCCTGCGCCGCCAAGGTTTCGGTCAACAACCGTTGCCATGACGGTAGTAGGATCAGGGGGCAGGCTTGCCGACGCCACACCAGGATTCGCCAGTATCTATCGGGAAATGGGTTGCGTTGGTTTCGCTTGGCCCTGCAGTTGCACGGATCGGTTGTGCCGGCAGTGCTGCCTCGCACCCTCATCTGTGGTCTCCTGGGAGTGCTGGTTTCCGTTCTCTACAAGCTGGGGTTGCCCATAGCGCTGTCCTCGTTGGTGGCGTTCGTGCCCAACATCGTTTTTGGCTTGATGCTGGTGTTTCGGACAAACACTGCCTACGAGCGGTTTTGGGAGGGGCGAAAAGCTTGGGGATGCGTGGTGAGCAACGTGCGCAACTTAGCCCGCTTGATTTGGGTAGCCATTGAAGAGAAGCAGCCAGACGATCGGGAAGAAAAAATCAAAATCCTCTATCTCCTGCCTGCTTTTGCCATCGCCATGAAGCAACATCTGCGCCAAGAATTTTTGCCAGATGAGCTTCAGACCCTCCTCAGCCCAGAGCAGTTGCAACGTCTTAAAAACCTCAACCATCCCTCCTTGCAAATTGCCTTTTGGATTGGAGACTACCTACAGCGCCAATACCAAAAAGGCCGCGTTGAAGTCTATCAGCTAACGATCATGGTGGAGCGGCTCAATAACATGGTCGATGTCCTGGGCGCCTGCGAGCGCATTCTCATGACCCCAACGCCCATGGCCTACGCCTTACATTTGAAGCAGTTGTTGCTGCTGTATTGTTTGTCTTTGCCTTTTCAGATGGTGGAGGGATTGGGCTGGATGACCGGCCCCATTGTCGGGCTGCTGGCCTTTATGCTGTTTGGCGTCGAGGAGATCGGCATTGAAATTGAGAACCCCTTTGGACGGGATCCGAACGACCTGCCCCTTGATGTGATTTGCAGTAGGATGAAGCAGAATATCGCTGATTTGATCCAGTCTGCCTAGAACAACCATGGGTTATCTCATAAACAAGCTTAGGTTTCCCTGGGGAAGGTAGTCCGGCTTTTTAAATTTTTCCAGTAACACCGGCTACGCAGCCGACAGCCGTACTTTTAGGCTTCTTCTGTGCCAGAGGGATCCCGCTTCTCCCCAGAATTGTTGGGTGGGGAGATTGGCCTGGGCAACTTTCTGGGATCTGGACGACAAGGGATCCCACCTCGGCGCCAGGAATGATACCTTGAAGAAAGGCGTAGGATCTCGACCGGAGCGACAGCCATGCTGAAATGCACCACCCGCCACGTTCACATCTTTGCTGGCGAGGTGACCGCCGATAACCACTTTGTGCCTCGCGACGATCTGCTCACCCTCGATGTGGATCCCGACAACGAGCTGGTCTGGAACGATGCCGCCTTGCAGAAGGTCTATGCTCGTTTTGAGGAATTGGTAGAAGAGTACAGGGGCCGGGATCTGACTGAGTACAACCTGCGGCGCATCGGCTCTGACCTGGAACACTTCATTCGCTCTCTCCTCAAGCAAGGGGAAATTGCCTACAACCTGCAGGGGCGTACCCCCAACTACAGCATGGGCTTCCCCCAGATCCCTGCTGAAGAAATTGTCGGCCAGTACATCCCCAAAGGTTAGCCTCTCTTCCATCCCTGACTCTGGGCCTGCCAGCCCGCACGCCAATCGTTGACCTGTTATCGGAGTATCAGCCCATGTCTGGAGAACCTACCCCCGCCCAGGAAACCGCTGTCGAAAAGCCGGCCCGGGTTGAGGCCGCCAACCCTGCTCCCAAGGAGACTGACACTGCCCAAGCCTCGCCCAAAGCCGCAGCAAAAAAACCAGCCAAGGAAGAGAAGCCTTTCGAGCAACTCATTGCAGAAGATGTGATCCCGGCAACCATCGCCGCTTTTCAGAAACGCGGCGTCACCGATCTGCAACTGCGGCTGGAGGGCAAGACGCTGATTGGCTCGTTTGCCGGCGGCAAAAAGCAGTTTAGCGTCCTCTTTGCCGAGGGATCCCTCAATGGGCCCAAGTTCTTCCGCTGCGCTATTGAAGGATCCCCGGCCAGCACCATTGAGTCTTTTATGATCGACGAGCGTCGCGTCGATGTGCCCCTGTTCGTGTTCTATCTGGTGCAGCGCCTCTATGCCCAGCAGTGGTATTGAGCGATCCCAGGCAGATGCCTGAGCCGCCAGCCAAACCCGTAGGCAGCGCAGCCAGAGATTGAGCTAGCCACCTGTTAGGCAAGGAAGGGATCCCCGGACAGGGATCCCTTTTCGCTGAGGCGGGGGATGGGCTGTAGAAGCCAAAAGAGATTATCTTTTGTGAAGAAAAGTAAGGCGGTGCTACGGGAGAGCGCGAAATGTACATCGTGCAGATTGCGTCGGAATGTGCCCCGGTCATCAAGGCGGGGGGGCTGGGGGATGTGGTGTACGGCCTCAGCCGAGAGCTGGAAGTGCGGGGGCACTGTGTCGAGCTGGTTTTGCCCAAGTACGACACCATGCGCTACGACCAGATCTGGGGCTTGCACGATGCCTACCGCGACCTCTGGGTGCCCTGGTATGGGGGAGCTATTCACTGCTCGGTGTACTGCGGCTGGGTACATGGCCGCCTTTGCTTTTTTATTGAGCCCCACTCCGGCGACAACTTTTTTAATCGTGGCTGCTACTACGGCTGCCCGGACGACAACATGCGCTTTGCTTTTTTCAGCAAGGCGGCTCTGGAGTTTCTTCTCAAAAGCAATAAGCGCCCCGATATCATTCATTGTCACGATTGGCAGACAGGATTGGTGCCGGTGCTGCTCTTTGAGATTTACAAGTACCACGGCATGGAAAACCAGCGGGTATGCTACACCATCCACAACTTTAAACACCAAGGCTTTGGCGGCCCGGAAATCCTCTGGGCCACCGGCCTCAACCGGGAGCCCTATTACTTTCATTACGACCGCCTGCGAGATAACTTTAACCCCTTTGCCCTCAACTTTATGAAGGGCGGGATCGTCTTTTCCAACTTCGTGACCACCGTTTCCCCCACCCATGCCCTGGAAGCGCGATTTGGTAATTACAACTATGGACTGGGACACACTCTTTACTTGCACCAGCACAAGTTTCGCGGCGTCTTGAATGGCATCGACTACGATATTTGGAACCCTGAGATCGATCGCTTTATTCCTTTTCACTACACGGCGCAAACTTTGGAAAACAAGGCCAAAAACAAAAAAGCACTGCGGGATCAGCTATGGCTACAAGATGTTGATAAGCCCATTGTGGCCTATATTGGGCGGCTGGACGAGCAAAAAGGCGTGCATCTGGTGCATCATGCCATCTACCGCTCCCTGTTTAAAAATGCCCAATTCGTGCTGCTGGGATCCGCCACGGAGCCGGGGATCGGCGCCTGGTTTGCCCATGAGAAACGCTACCTCAACGACAACCCCGATGTTCACATCGAGCTGGGCTTCAACGAAGAACTTTCCCACCTCATCTATGCGGGGGCAGACATCCTTGTGGTGCCCAGCCACTACGAGCCCTGCGGCCTTACCCAGATGATCGGCCTCAAGTACGGCACGGTTCCGGTGGTGAGGGGCGTGGGCGGCCTGGTGGATACCGTTTTCGACCGCGATTACGACACTCGCAAATTGCCGGAGCAGCGCAATGGCTACGTGTTCTACCACACGGATCGCGCGGCTCTGGAGTCGGCGCTGGATCGGGCCATCGACCTGTGGTACACCGCTCCCGACCAGTTTCGCCAACTGCAAGTCCAGGGCATGAGCTACGACTACTCCTGGAACTACCCCGGCAAAGAATACCTGGAGATCTACGAGTTCATTCGCCACCGCTGAGCGATCCCCAGCGATCCCAGCCCTTGACCACAAGGGGGAAATGCTGGACGATAGGTAGCAATGCCGCTCTTAACCTTCCCTACAGATTTATTGCCGGGGAAGGGGAGCTTGCTCGGTTATCTTCTCCTACCTGAGGATCCCTGGCCGCTATGATGGGCTATCTCGCCTTGGTACTCCACGCACACCTGCCCTTTGTGCGCCACCCTGAGCAGGACTTCGTGCTGGAAGAAGAATGGCTCTACGAAGCCATCACCGAGACCTATGTCCCGCTGCTGCACATGTTCGAGGGGCTGCGGCGAGATGGCATCGACTTTCGCTTCACCATGTCCCTGACGCCACCCTTGGTGTCGATGCTGCGGGATCCCTTGCTGCAGGAGCGCTACGACCACTACCTAACCAAGTTGGAAGAGCTGGCCCAACTGGAATACGACAAGAACGCCACCAACGGCCACATTCGCTACCTGGCCGAGCACTACATCAAGCAATTTGCCATGGTGCGCGATCTCTGGGAGCGCTACGACCGGGATCTGGTGCGGGCCTTCAAACAGTTTCAAGACAGCGGCAACCTGGAGATCATTACCTGCGCGGCTACCCACGGCTACCTGCCCTTGATGCAGATGTACCCGCAGGCGGTATGGGCCCAACTTATCGTGGCCTGCGAGCACTACAACGAACACTTTGGCCAATGGCCAAGAGGGATCTGGCTGCCGGAGTGCGCCTACTACCAGGGGCTGGAGCGGATGATCGCCGATGCCGGCCTGCGCTACATGATCACCGACGCCCACGGTTTGCTCTATGCCAAGCCGCGGCCCCGCTACGGCATGTACGCCCCCATCTTCACCGAGACTGGCGTTGCCGTCTTCGGTCGGGATCACGAGTCTTCGCAGCAGGTGTGGTCAGCGGAGGTGGGCTACCCTGGGGATCCCGTCTATCGCGAGTTCTACAAAGACCTGGGGTACGAGGCCGACTACGAGTACATCAAGCCCTACATCATGCCCAACGGCCAGCGGAAAAACACCGGCATCAAGTACCACCGCATCACGGGGCGCAACCTCGATCTGGGACAGAAGCAACTTTACGATCCCTACTGGGCCAGGGAGAAGGCGGCAGAACATGCGGGCAACTTCATGTTCAACCGCCAGCGGCAGATCGAGTATTTGTACAGCGTCATGGGGCGTCCGCCGCTGGTGGTGGCCCCTTATGATGCCGAGCTGTTCGGCCATTGGTGGTATGAGGGCCCCTGGTTTTTGGATTTCCTCATTCGCAAGAGCTACTTCGACCAAAATACCTATCGCATGACTCACCTGGCGGAGTACTTGCGGGAGAACCCCACCCACCAGGTGTGCAAACCTGCCCAGTCCAGTTGGGGGGCGCGCGGCTTCCACGAGTACTGGCTCAACCCCACCAACGCCTGGATCTACCCCCACCTGCACAAGGCTACCGAGCGGATGATCGAGCTGAGCCGCCGCGAGCCTGCCGATGACCTGGAGTGGCGGGCCCTGAACCAGGCGGCGCGGGAATTGCTCCTGGCCCAATCTTCCGACTGGGCCTTCATCATGCGCACGGGGACGATGGTTCCCTATGCGGTACGCCGCACCAAATCCCACCTGCTGCGCTTCAATCACCTCTACGAGAAGATCCAAGCCGGCCAGTTTCGGCGAGAAAAAGCCACCCCTGAAGACGAGCAGTGGCTGGCCAAGGTGGAATACATGGACAACATCTTCCCCAACCTCAACTACCGTGTCTACCGGCCCCTCTGACCATTGGGTAAGGCCGGAACCTTTTGGCAACTTCCACCCGCACCGCGTGGAAAAAAGAATTTCCGACTACTTGAGCCTCACTCCCCCCCTTCCTCTTGGACGATGGGCTGGGGTTGGTCGCAGCAGAGGGGCGCTCGGGAAGTGTTTTCTTCAATCGGGTTTGAAACGACTGCAGTTTGAAATAGCCATCATCGGCATCCCTGCGGACTTTCCGCTGCCGAGGGCGGGCCTTGTTGCGAAGGGATCCCAACTTCCCTGCCCTGATGGCCAGCCCTGCCGGTTCTAGAGCTTGGTGCCGCACTCGGCGCAGAACTTGTGCAGGCTGGGGTTTTTGGTGCCGCAATTGGGGCAGTAAATCAGCTCGGCGGCTTGCTCCAGTTGCCGCTTTTCCGGCAGGCCGATCATCTGGTAGTTGGCTTTGCCGGCGGGCACCATCGGGTAGCAGTTCTCGTCCCGCTTGACCACAAAATCGACCACCACCGGCCCCTCGTGGCGCAGCATCTCTTGGATGGCGTCGTCCACTTGATCGGGGTGATCGACGCGCATGCCCTTGATACCAAAGGCTTCGGCCAGCTTGACAAAATCTGGCATGCCCGCCGCCATATCGGAGTGAGAATAGCGCTCGCCGTGGAAAGCCTGTTGCCACTGCCGCACCATGCCCTGCCAGCCGTTGTTGATGATGGCCACCTTGGTGGCAATGCCGTACTGGGCCACCGTGCCCAGCTCCTGCATGTTCATCTGGAAGCTGGCGTCGCCGCTGATGCAGATCACCTCGGCGTGGGGCAGGGCCACTTTGACCCCCATGGCCGCCGGGAAACCGTAGCCCATGGTGCCCAGGCCAGAACTGGAGATCCACTGGCGCGGCCCGTTACGCAGAAACTGCGCCGCCCACATTTGGTGCTGACCGACATCGGTGGTGTAGTAGGCGTGGGGAGCATGGCGACGAAAGGCATCGATCACCTGCTGCGGGGCGATCACGCCCTCATAGCGGGGCACCTGCAGGGGGTAGTCCCGTTTCCAGCGCTCGATCCGCTCCAGCCAAGCCTGCGTCTGGCCAGGGGTGTGGGGCATTTTGCTCAGTTGCGCCAACAGCTCCACCAGGACGGTGCGCACATCTCCCACAATCGGCACGTCCGGAGTGCGGTTTTTGCCCACTTCTGCCGGGTCGATATCAATGTGGATAACCTTGGCGTGCTTGGCAAATTCGTCCAGCTTGCCGGTTACGCGGTCGTCAAAGCGGGCCCCCACGGCAATCAGCAGGTCGCACTCGGTAACGGCGAAGTTGGCGTAGGCGGTGCCGTGCATGCCCAGCATCCCCACCGAGAGGGGATCGTTCTCATCGAAGGCCCCTTTGCCCATGAGGGTGGTGGTCACCGGGATCTGATAGGTGTGGGCCAGCTCGGCAATCTCGGCATGGGCACCCGAGATGATGGCCCCGCCCCCCACGTAGAGCAGGGGCCGCTTGGCCTGCAGGATCAGCTTGGCCGCCGCGTGGATCTGGCGAGGGTTGCCCCGCACCGTGGGCCGGTAGCCGGGGATATTGACCTCGCTGACCGGCTGGTAGTCGAACTCTTCCAGGCCCACATCTTTGGGGATGTCGATCAACACTGGACCGGGTCGCCCCGTGCTGGCGATGTGGAAGGCCTCGGCCACAATCCGGGCCATCTGCCGGGGGTCGCGCACCACGTAGGAGTGTTTGACAATGGGCAGGGTGATGCCAAAAATGTCAGTCTCCTGAAAGCCATCAGTACCAATCAAATGGCGGGGCACCTGGCCAGTAATGGCCACCAGAGGCACGGAGTCCATTATGGCGTTGGCGATGCCTGTCACCAAATTGGTTGCCCCCGGCCCCGAGGTGGCAAAGCACACCCCCACCTTGCCGGTAGCGCGGGCGTAGCCATCGGCAGCATGGGCAGCGGCCTGTTCGTGGCGGACTAGGAAATGTTTGAGTAGCCCTTGGGATTCGGCCTTGTACAGCTCGTCGTAGATGGGCAAGATCGCTCCTCCTGGATAGCCGAAAATGTGCTGCACCCCATGTCGATGCAGGCTATCCACCAGTGCATAGGCCCCTGTTGCCACGATATCTTCTCCCCACTGAAGACGACCGAGCGCTCAACCTGAAGGGTTTGAGCTAGAAGACCAGCCAGCTATTGGCCGGCTTTTTAGGTTGTGTATTTAATTCAACAGTCTAGCAGGGGTTTGCTCCGCAGGGTTGAGATTTGCCTGGGGGGTGGCAACCGGTTTTTTCCTTCACCCTGCTTTTGCCTTGGAGAGCCCTTTAAGGCTGAGCTGTCGCATCCCCAGCAGAGGTGGCTCTAGATGAGAAGGGATCCGCTGCCCTGGGGATCCTGCGCTGCAAAACCTGCCCAGGCCGACGTGAGACCATCCGGTTCTCAGAGGGTTGAACCTGAAATTGATGGCATCCTCCCCTCAATATTTATTGAGGGGATTATTGCCCCTCGAGCTCCCCTACTTCTCTAAAACCTGCTGTTATCTATCTAGGTTTGATGATTGCGATGCTGGTCGGCAACCCGCTGGCTGGCCTCAAGACCGGCCCAGAGCCGGTTTTTGCCCAGTCTTCTGTCTCAGCAATCGATGAAGAAACTATTGGATTGCTCGCTTAGTTGTTCCCGCTGCTTCCGTTGAAGAAGTCGAACTGGAGCGGGAGAATGGGCGCTGGGTTTGGAAGGTGGGGTTTGCCAACGACATTGAGGTCAAAATCGATGGCAGAGCCGGGAAAATTCTAGACATCGATGATGACTGGTAGTTGGGCTGCTGCAAGAGCCCAAGAGAGGGCTGACGAGTTCTATCGGATCCTCGAGCGGCTGCTGCGCAGGATGAGCCATGCCAATTCCAAGGCCGGCCCCAGCACTCGCCAGGCGCGAAAGCAAAGCAGCAGGGATCCCTGTCCGTGCCAGCCGGTGTGGGCGAAGGTCAAGCGCAGGTGGCAAGCCAGCGAGGGGGGGAGGGTTGCCAAAAGCCCTAGGCACTGCCCCGTCAAGGCCGGGTCGGCAAAGCCGATTTCCAGGCCGCCTCGCCAGGACTGGATCTGGATCCCCTCGGCCAACCGCCTCAGAAGGGGCCAGAAGCGAGGCCAGTCGGCAAAGGAGAGACGGCAGCCCACCCAGGCTGGCCAATGCCCGCGAACGTATAGGGACCCGCAGCGCCATTCCCAACCCCGACGGCTGCCCCGCAGAGCCAAGCCCCTCCACCCGCGCCATTCCCCAACCCAGGCGAGGGGGCCCTGCCAAGGCTTGCGGTAGCGCAGCAGGAGCTGTTGTGGCCAGAACAAAAACAGCCCCAACCCCGTGACCAGCAACAGCCCTGCCAGGCGCTGGATGACCTCAGGCCAGCCCATAGCGAGCCAGAAAACGGGGCAAATCGACCACCTGACAGGTATAGGATCCCTGCATGACCAAGCGCCCCTGCTGCGTGATCTTCACCTGAAATTCAATGCGCCTTCCCACCGCTTGCACAACCTCAACCTGAACGTGTAGAGGATCCCCGACCACGGCTGCCGAGCAGTGTTCCAGGGCAAAGCGGATCCCGACGACGGCTTCTTCCCCCTCGTAGAAGGGCTGCAAGGTGTTGTGGCCGCACCGCTCGATCAGCGCCAACAGCGCCGGGGATCCGATCACCCTCACGCCGGGGTTGCCCAGGGCCTCTGCCGTTTGCTCGGGGCCGGGGATCCCTTGCCAGGTGCCGCGGGTGCCGAGAGGAACAGGTTTCACGGTCTGGGAGCCCCAACAGGCGAGGGTGGGCATTTAGCGGGATGCAGTCCTGGACTGCCACAGGCGCCAGCCCTGCCCAAGCAAGAGGCAGAGAACCAGGATCCCGACGAGAACCACCAGCACCAGGGCCCGCTCCAGGCGGGTGGCATAGAACCCCGTCACCGTCCAGTTGCGGCTGAGGTTGGAGCCCAAAATGGCAAGCATAGCCAGGCCCAAAGCTTGGGTCCCTGTCCAAGGTGCCCTTCCCCTTTCTTGGTTTAGGGCTATGGGCTGCAGCGCTGCCAAGATCAAGGCGGTGATCAAGGCTGCCAGCAAGAAGGCCGCCTGCGGCTGGGCGTGGACGAAATAGCCCACCCCCAGCGGCAGGAGCAGGCTGGCCAGCGTCAGGCCGATCCCCGTCGGCAGCGGCCTGTCTTGCCCGTACACCCAGTGGACAAGCGCTGCCAGCCCCATGCTCGCCATGCCCAGGTACAGCGCCGCCGCCACATAGGGCTGGGTGAGGTCGATCCCGGCCACCTGCAGGTTGAACTGGTGCAGCAGGTTTTGCAGCAGGGGTTGGGCCGACAAAAACAGGGCGGCCATTGCCCCCCAGCGGCTGGGAAAAGCCAGACACCCCAGCCCCAGCAGCGCCGCCCCGTAGGATCCCCCCAGCCGCAGCGCCAGCAGCGCCCCACCGCCTACCAGCGTCAGGCTCACACAGGCCCGCCAGAGCAAGGCCTCTTTTCCCTCGGGTGCCGGGATCCCGCCCTCCAAAGCCAGCAGAGCCCACGAGAGCAGCACCCCCGCCCCGTACAGCAGCGCCCAAAAGGGATCCTGGTACAGCCCGTTGCGCACCAGGGCCAAAGCCAGCGCCGTCGCCACCAGCCATCCCACACCGTGCCCCAGGGCCGACAGCAGCCGGTTGGAGCCCACCTCGCTGTCGCGCGAGGACTCCGTCCCGCTGGCGGGAACGGGGAGGATCAGCAGGGGCAGCGTGCCCGCCACCAGGCTGAGGGCAGCCAGCCCCACCGGCAGCAGCACCGACCAAGGGAGATCTTGGGGGGAGCCCATCTCCAGCAGGCGGGATCCCCAGGTCAAGGCGGCGATGCCGCTCCAGCCCTGGCCCAGACCCATCAGCACAGACAGCATCTCCGCCTCGGCCAAGCAGCCCAGCAACGGGATCCCCACCAAGCCCATCCCCAGGCCGCAGCCCCACAGCAGCAGAGAAAAAGCAGCTCCCGCCTCAGATTCCTCGAAAGCACCGCGGGCTAGGCCCCACACGCTGGCCAAGCTGAGCAGCAGCACCGCCAGCCCCTGCCCGGCCCGCCCGCAGCCGCTCAAGCCCAGCAGACCCAACCCCACCAGTCCCCCCAGCAACACCGCTAGCGGGATCGGCTCCGACAACTGTCCCAGCCCTGCCCCCAGCGCCGCCAAGGCTGCCAAGCCCAGCCCCACTGCCGGCTGCCAACGGCGAAGGGATCCCCAGCGGCGATAGCGAATCGCTTCCAACAGCAAAACCACCAAGCCAATTGCAGCCCCAATCGCCAGCGCTCCGCTTACCATCTCCCCCTCCTGACCAACCCTTCCTCAACTATCGCCGATCTTGGTCTGGCCATCGAAGGACTCCGTCCCGCTGGCGCAAACGGCAAAAGGGTTGACAGAAACTTGGTGCCTTATCCCCCAGCCGGGGAAGGGCAATGCCCCAAGCCGCCGAGGCGGTGGCAAAGATAAGCTGGAAAAGAGCAGCGAGCGGGCGTTCATGTCTTCCGAGCATTACAAGTTCGACCTCTTCTTGCGTTACCACCGGGCCCAGGCCCGTTGGGCGCGGCAGTTGGCGGAGCGGTTGGATCGGGAGGGCTTCAAGGTCTGGTTTGACCGCTGGATGCTACAGCCAGGAGACGACCGCCGGCTGGAGCTGCAACTGGCCATCGAACAGTGCCGCTGGGTCGGGGTGGTGGCCTCGCCGGAGTTTGTCGCCAATCCCTGGCCCAGAGATGAGCTCTACAGCGGCTTCTCCCACGCCCCGCCCCGGCAGAACCAGCGCCTGCTGACGCTGCTGCACACGCCCGCCGAGCTGCCCCGCCCCCTGGCAGAAGCGCCGCTGCTGGACTTTAGCGGCTCCGATGAGGATCCGGTGCTGTTCGAGTACCGGGCCCGGGAGCTGATGCACTTTTTGGATCCCAGCTTTCCCGCCCCCGGGGATCTGCAGCGATTTCGGCTGCAATACCGTCGCCGCGAGGAACTCCCTGAAGATGAGGAGGTGCGGGGGTTCCAGGCCTTTTTGCGGGCCATTCAAATGGCCATCCTGCGCATTGCCACCGGCGAAATGCCCTCTGCCACGCCGGAGGAAGGAGCACGCAAGATTGCCATTTTGCAATTTATTCAGCGGCTGTTTCAGTGGAACAGCGCCGACATTCAATTTGAGCGGGCCGAGGAGTGGCGCAAGCGGGGCAACCTGAGCGAGGCGCTGGCCGCCTACGACCGTGCCTTGAACATGGATCCCAACTTTGCCCTGGCCTGGAGCCGGCGCGGCGATGTGCTGGTGCAGTTGGCCCGCTACCGCGAGGCGGTGGACAGCTACAACGGATCCCTGAGCATCAACCCCTACGACGAGGAGACGCGGCTGCGCCTGGCCCTGATTTTGGGGCGCCTGGGTCAGTACAAAGCGGCGGTGGTCAACTACGACAAGGTGCTGGAGAGCAACCCCGAAGATGCCTTGGCCTGGCACAATCGCGGCATTCGCCTCATGCAACTGAAGCGGCCCAAGCTGGCCCTCAACAGCCTGAACAAGGCGCTGCGCTACAACCCCCAACAGCCCCGCACCTGGCTGGCGCGTGGGATCGTGCTGCGGCGGCTGCGGCGGCCCAGCTCGGCGGCGGCCAGCTTTGCCCGCGTCCTGAAGCTCAACCCCAGAAGTGGCCGGGTCTGGCGCTACCAAGGCAATGCCCTGTTCCACTGCCAGCGGCTGCGCTCGGCCATCGAGTGTTACAAGCGCTCGCTGCGGCTGCGCCGCCGGGATCCCATTACGCTCCACAACCTAGGGGTGGCTCTGCTGCGCCTGGGGCAGTATCGGCTGGCCAGCAAGGCCCTGGAACGTGCTCTGCGCTACGACGCCGACAACCCCAAAAGCTGGTATGCCCGCGGCGTGGCCTTCCAGAAATTGGGCTACCTGAGGGAGGCTTGCATTCACTTCGAGGAAGCCCTGAAAATCCGGCCAGAGGACTTCCCGGCTCGCTACGCCCTGGCGGTGGCCCAGCAGGAGCTGGGGCAATATGAAGCCAGCCTGGAGCAGTTCCGGCGCCTGGTGCAACAGCGTCCCGGCAGCTTTGCCTGCTGGTTTGGCCAGATCACCAGCCTGCGGCGCTTGGGCCGGTTGGAAGAAGCCCTTGCTGCCGCCCAACAGATGACCCGCCTCAACGAACGGGATCCCTGGGGCTGGTTTGCCTTAGGGCTAGTGTATGGCGACCTGAAAGAGGCAGAAAAAGCGGTGGAGGCCTACTCGCGGGTTTTGCAGCTCACCCCAGAAGACGCGGTGGCCCTCAACAACCGCGCCTGGGAGGCCCTGAAGCTGGGGAAATTGGAGCTGGCTCTAGCCGACGCCCAACGGGCCACAGAACTGGAGCCGCAGCGGCCCGCCTTCTGGCATACCTTGGCGCTAATCCAACTACAGGCCGGCCAGCGGGAGGCGGCCCAGGCCAGTTTGCAGCGCTGCCTGGAACTGGATCCCCAGTTTCAGCCGGCCCAAGCTGCTCTGCAGGAGCTGAACCGCGCCGGCTCCAGCTCGCCGACACCGTTGCCGGGCAACTTTGCCGAGAGCCCTGCTGCTGACGCGCCGGCAGGAACGGCGCTGCCAGAACTGAAAACCCTCACCCCTCAAGAGGAGCCGCAACCGGTAGACCGTAGGCCCCTACCGGATCCCTCCGCTTAGCCCTTGTCTTGTGCCAATCCCCACAACGCCCTGACTGGATTTATGCCCAGGGACAGCTTGCCTCCCTGCCTGACAAAACTCCACCGGCTCAGGGCTATGTAGACCATCCGCGAACTGAAGCGCGGAAGCAGGCTACTGAGCAGGGGGAGAACCTCAGCCTTAGCAATATACAAACTGTGCTGTTCAGAGGGGCCGTCAGCTCTCCCCCGTTCACAGCAAGGGCAGGCCGCGCAGTCGTCGCAGTTGGTTGATATGGGCTGGGCAATCACACCCGAACAGGGCAATGGCGGCGTTGCTCTCTTCGAGGGTGAACTCCAAGAAAAGATGCTCCGCCGCCTCGACCTCAGCTTCAGATGGGTTGGGATCCCCTATCTCTGGCCAAGGGAGCGGGTGCCGCCACGGCAAAGAACGAGAGCGGACAACACTCAGATCAAATTGAGGCACCTCCAGAGCAGAAGCCCAAGCCATAGGAGCAGGCGACAGCAGCAACGCCCACAGAGCCGGTGTAGCCCACCTAGCCCAACGCCAATAGAAATGAGGGATCCCTGCCATCAATCTGACCAACTCACCGTAGCGGTAGTGTACCACTGGTTTTGGCTTCTGTCAGGAAAGAGAAACTCCATCAGCCGAAATGACCGTAAAGTGGTTGAGCTTACAGCCTGTTAAGGACTCAAGGGGTACAATAGCAGCACTTAGCAAACCAACTTTGGAAGGAGGATGGATTGATCAGTAGTAAAGAAGTCTTCACTATCTGCCCCATGCTATATTTCCCAATTCTGCAAAGCTGCCGAATAAAATGCTTCAACACCGACCACATCATCTCAATGAGATTCAACTCCGGCGCATACACAGGTAGGTATAGGATTCGTGCTCCTGTCCCCCTAATCAATTCCTCAACTTCCCGACTCTTGTGGATATTTAAATTGTCCATAATTACAACCTTCCTCGCATCTAGCTTCGGACATAGCTCGCTTCTCAAAAACTCCAAAAAATCTCCTTTCTTCATCCCACCCTTGATGACACGACAGCCAACTACACCTCTCAAGGAAATAGCTCCAATAACCGTATACTTTTCCCCCTTGTATCTTTGACGGTAATGATAAGCCCGTTGACCACGTAAACTCCGAGATACTCTCCGCTCCATTCCCTCCCAGACTCCCGTCTGGTCGATGGCAATCAAATCCTCCGCTGGAATATTCCTGACTTCTTGACTATAAGCTAGTCGTTCCCTTTGCACCTCCTCTTCTTTGACTTTTGCACTGCGGTAGGTCTTTTTTTTAGAGTCATTCCTTGCTTTTTCAAGAAATTATGTATCGTGACGATGCTTACATTGATTCCTAAGCGCTCGCGCAACAGTTCTTGATACTGCCACAGGTAGAAGTCTGGGTGTTCTGTAATAATTGCCATCACTTCCTGCCGATGTTGTTCCAAAATGCCCACTCGCTTGGTGCCTGCTTTCTTAGGGGCTAAATCTTGAGTTTGTTGGTACTGACGCACCCAGCGGTGTACTGTTCTTTTGGTAACCATGAAGCGTTTAGCTACCTGGCGGATGGAGGTGTTACCTGCCTGGTAGGCTGCTACAACTCTTTGCCGCAAATCCAAAGAATGAGTCGGCATTCCTTTCTCTCCTTCCTCTTGAATACCTGTACCCTATTTTAAATTAAAAGGCTGTACCTAATTTATGGTGAAAAACCCGACGGGTAGAAACCCTCTGGAAAGCGTGTCAAGCGGGGCCTGTACCAAACGGCAAAGGGGTGGTTGGTTAACGCTGAGGCAAATGCTGTCGCCAACCTGCTTAAGAAAGTCAGCAGAACCTTGGAGCTTTGCGTGAAGGAACTGTCTAGAGGCGCTTTGACAACGCCGTTACGGGTTCTTTTGTGGACTGCGTAAGAATCCCCCGCCTTCAGGCGGTGGGAGTGTTAAATCCAGCTACAATTGCTGTGTAAAGCCCCGCTTTAGGATCAACGCCGCTGGCAATGGCAAAGGCAAGCGCTAGCGGCAAAGCCACCACTGCTGTGGTCAAGCCGCCCATAAGGTCGCCGCGCCAGCGCGCCAAAAGCTTTTTCCACCCTTGGCCTGCGTCATCCGTAGCCACAGTTGGCTGACTCACCACAGCTACTCGAACACTCCTCAGTTGCCGATAAGTCCTTTCAAAGGGTAACACAGTGTTTACAAATGTGTATACGGACTCAATGGCACCGGGGAAGGTGTAGCGTCGCTGAGTGCCTCAGCGGCAGTTGACGGATAAAGCCAGAGTGTGAGCAGCCGATCGTAGGCCCAACGATGGTTTAGAATATTTTTAGAATCTGGTCTGAGGTTGCGGGGATCCTAAAGACGCCCAGCTCGGCGGTTTTATTCCGTCGTTTCTTCTCCCCTTTCCCTTCAGCTCCCTCTGTAACTTAGGAGATTGCTATGGCCGTTCCTAGTGGTCTTTCCAGCCCGCTGCCGGAGCAAGAAACCTCTACGGGACAAGGAAACGGTCTGAACTTGGCTCCTCGGCCTGCCGACCCGATCCTGCCGGCTGCTCTAGGGTCAGGAGAGAGGTCCGGCCCGCCGGTGTTTCCTAGCCCTGTCAAGTTCAGCAAGATCGAGATCGACAACCGCCCGGTGGGAGCTTCCACCCTGAAGGTAGTGGATTACTTTGCCGATGGCCGTCCGGTTGCTGCTGCCACTCTGAAAGTTGTGGATACCTGGGGCGAGGGGCGCCCAACGGTGGCTTCCGGCGTCAAATTTGTCCATGACCCAACCCTCAACCGGCCGGTGATGGCGGACGGCCTGAAAATTGCCAAAACTTTCCTGGGAAATCGCCCTATTGAGGCTAGTCCCCTTAAGGTGTTGCGTTAGCCGGCATCCCTGACGAGGGCCAGGGATCCCCCTGCTAACCTGAGTGGGGGAGACGTGACAGCGGCAAATATGGAGATCCTGGCGGCTTTGGTGGGGTTGCTGGCGGGCTTGGGAGGAGGGGCAGGCTACCTGGCAGATCAGGCGGCTCGGCAGCTTTTGCTCGCTCAGCTCGATGGGGTAGAGGTTTTGGAGGTGCGCATCCAAAGCCGCCCTAACTATCGTTTTTTGAGCGGCCAGGCGGATCGGTTGTTGGTTGCCGGGCGGGGGCTGTACAGGGCTCCGTTTCCGCGCATAGAGCTGCTGGAGCTGGAAACAGATCCGGTGGCCATTGACCCCTCTTTTTTCCGCGGGGCTCCTCTGCGGCTGGAGCGTCCTCTGCAGGCGGCGGTGCGGGTGGTGGTGCGGGAAGAAGACTTGAATGCTGCCCTCAACTCGCCAGAGGTGCTGAGACAGTTTCAGGATATCCGAGCAGATCTGCCCTTTGGCGGGCTTAGGGACGAACCCCGCCGCTTCGATCTGCGCAAACCCCGGGTCGAGTTTTTGGCTCCTGACCGCCTTCGACTTTCTGCCCTCTTGGTGGAGCAGGAAGGCGGCAGCGAGCAAAAAGACTCCGTCCCGCTGACCCGAGCAGTTGATGTAGTGTTCAACGCCGGGATCCAGGTGGAGGAGGGGCGCCGCTTGCAGCTTCAGGATCCGGAGT
This sequence comes from Synechococcus sp. 60AY4M2, assembly GCF_002760375.1. Taxonomy (NCBI): domain Bacteria; kingdom Bacillati; phylum Cyanobacteriota; class Cyanophyceae; order Synechococcales; family Synechococcaceae; genus Synechococcus; species Synechococcus sp. 60AY4M2. The sequence continues at coordinate 2,674,624 of NZ_AUMZ01000001.1, read as the reverse complement.
TTGTCATCGGCTCTGTGCGGGTTCCCGATGAGATCTCGGCAGCGTTTTTGGGCGGCCTTAACGAGGTGTTTGATCTGCAAGAGCTAGAAGATCTGGGGCTCCTGGTGCGGGTGCTCAGCCTGGAGATAGGGTCTGATCAGGTGCAGGTGATCGGCTTTGTGCGGGTCGAGAGCTTGGAGACCCTGATGGGATCCCGGCGAGCCGCCCTTCCCTAGCAGGGATCCCCGCCCATTGGGGCTAAATCTTCTCGTCGATAGGGTCGTCTTCTGCCAGGAGCTTCTCGATGCGGGCCTCGTCCAGGCGGGAGAGCAGCCGCGCCGCCTCTTGGTTGTCGCGAATGGCTGTGGCCAGCGTGAAGCCAGTTCAAGCTGGCTTGCGCCTGTGCCGGTTTGGGGATCCCCGGCAGGGTGGGCCTTTCTTCGCTACCCTAGAGCTAAGCAAGACAGGGGAATGGCAGCGATGGATCACTACGGAGGGCGTACCGCACAGCTTGGCTCTGGCAAATTGGGGGGGCGACGTTCCCGCCCACGGCGCGACCAGGCCCTGCCCCTGGGGATCCTGGGCTTTTTGCTGGGGGTGGGGGTGATGGGGGGAGCCTGGTGGTACAGCATTGGGCCGCGGCAAACCCTTTCTTTGTACTGGCTGACCACGGCTAACAACTCGATCTACTACGTGCAGCAGGAGCGCTCCGTGCGCGCCTTCGACGCCCAAGAGGCCATCCGTGTGGCTTTGGAAGAGCTGATCGCCGGGCCCCGGGATCCCCACCTCACCACCGCCATCCCTCCCCAGACACGGCTGCTGGATGTGCGGGTGGAAGGCAACGATATTTTCCTCAATTTCTCTTCTGAATTCACGCAAGGGGGGGGATCCACGGCGATGATGAGCCGGATCGCGCAGGTGCTCTACACGGCCACCAGCCAGAACCCCGGCGCGCGGGTGTGGATCTCCGTCGAGGGGCGTGCCCTCGAGGTATTGGGGGGGGAAGGGCTGATGATCGACCAACCCTTGACGCGGGCCTCGTTTGTCCCCAGCTTCCAGCTTCCGGCAGAACCTGAGGCGGAGCCGTCAGCCGTATCGGCCTCTTGAGAGATCATGAACTGGTTCCAACGGGTGGGCAGCAGTTTTCTCCTGGCCGGGCAGGTGACCTTGCACCTGCTGCGGGGCCGCATTCACCGTCGCAACACGCTGGAGCAACTGGCAGCGGTGGGGCTGGAGTCGCTGCTGATTGTTTTGATCACAGCGGTGGTGATCAGCGGCGTTTTCACGATTCAGTTGGCGCGCGAGTTCATCAACTTTGGAGCTTCTTCCCTCATCGGCGGGGTTTTGGCCATTGCCCTGGCCCGCGAGCTGACGCCGGTGGTGACGGCGGTGATCCTGGCTGGACGGGTGGGGTCCGCCTTTGCCGCCGAGCTGGGCACCATGAAAGTCACGGAGCAGATCGACGCCCTTTACCTGTTGCGCACCGATCCGGTGGACTATCTGGTGATCCCACGGGTAGTGGCCGCGGGGCTGATGCTGCCGGTGCTCACCATCCTCTCCCTGTTGACGGGGTTGGTGGGGGGGATGATCATCTGCGCGTCGGTTTACAACATTCCTTCCACGGTGTTTCTCACCTCGGCTCAGAATCTCCTGGCCCCTTGGGACTTGATCGTCTGTTGTTTGAAGGCGATGGTGTTTGGGTCTCTGATCGCCATTGTCGGCTCCAACTGGGGCCTTTCCACCAGCGGGGGCGCCAAGGGGGTGGGGCGCTCCACCACCGATGCTGTGGTGACGGCGTTGCTGGGGGTGTTTGTTACCAACTTTCTGATCTCTTGGCTGGCGTTTCAGGGCCCGGGAACTGCCCTCAGCCGCGCCTTCTAGCCACTCAAAAGGGCAAAGGTAGGAGATAGTGATGCAAAATCCCTACGCCCCATTCCTCAGATTTTCTTGGCCTGAGATCAGCCGGGCGCTCAGGATCTGATCCCCCAGCTTGATCTTGCGCAGCACCTCGGTGCCCTCGGTAACATAGCCGAACACGGCGTAGCGGCCATCCATGAGGTTGAGGCCGGCGGGAGTGAGATCCGGCTCGGCCATAAAGATAAAGAACTGAGAAGAGGCGCTGTTGGGATCCTCGGGATAGCGGGCCATGGCCACCGTCCCTTCGGCAGCAAAGGGCAGGGCCGGCTCCACATCCCACAGGCCCAGTTGATCGAAGGTTTGGCCGTAGCGGGGCATTACCTCACCCTTGACCCGGATCTCCATGGGGATGGTGCGGACTCTGCCGGTGGCCGGATCCACATAGCCGTCGGCAGGGCCAGGGGGATCTCCAGCTTGCACTAGGAAGAATTTCTCCACTCGGTCAAAGGTCAGGCCATCGTAGAAGCCCCGCTGCACTAGGTCAGCGAAGTTGCCAGCAGTTATTGGAGCACTATAGCCATCCAGGGTGATCACCATGCGCCCGGCGGTGGTGTTCAGCTCCACTTCTGCCCGGCCCAGGAGCTGCGGCTTGTCGGCGTACTCATCAGGTACCTCGTAGGGGAAGGCCCCCACCCAGTTGTTCTCCAGGGATCCCAAGTCGTCTATGAGGCGGTCGTAGGCGGCGCGGGCTTCCTCCTTGCCCTTGGATTTGCGCTCCGTGGCCTGGCTGATGAGCTGCAACTCCTGGCGTAGGGCGGCTATTGCTTCAGAGGCGGCGGCAGCCTGCTCGGGGGGCAACTCCGCCAGCAGGGGATCCGCATAGCGATCCAGGAGCCGCTCCACCTGGCGCACATCCCCCCGCACCGCCGACCAGCGGTTGTACTTCAGGTCGGCCTCGATTTTGGTGATGGCCTCGTCAATTTCCCAGATCCGACTGTCTTGGATGGGCAGCGCCCGCCGCAAGAGGGTTCGCGGATCCGTAATGGCATCCCCTTGCGGCAGCGCCAGGGCCGGGATCCCCCAGAGCGCCACCCCGCAGAGCAGAGCAGCTACGTAGAGGCCAAGCCGGCAAAGGGATCCCCATTGCCAAAATCCTTGGGCACGCTGCGTCATGGTTCCTACCGACTGCAAAACCACTCCTGTCTCAGCCTGACACCCCACCGTCACAGGCGGCAAGCGCTGTCAAACCTCGATAGATATCTCCACGACTGGCTCACTCCACCTGGGGGAAAGCCGTTATCGCTACGCAACGCTTTTGCAACCGCGATAGCAAAGACGGAGTTCTCAGAGGGCATGACTACACGGCTCTCCTACCTAGGAACGGTGACCTCGAAGCGGACGACACCGGCTGATCCAGAACTGCCTCCCCCCACATTCACCACCACCACACCGTTGGGGTTGCTGATGCCCCCACAAGCAGGCGGCACGGCCCCACCCGGCGGAATGAAGGCCCCCCTATCCCCATCTTGGGCGTCGCTAAGGGCCACAGGGGATCCCCCTGTGCTCACCGACAGGCTGCCCGGCACATACTGCAAGCCAGGCGCCAGGGGATCGCACACCACAAAGTTGGAAGCGGGCGAGTCCAGCAGGAAGTAGATGGCATACTGCACCCGCGCTCCTGGGCGCACCGGCAGGTTGATGGCCCCCTGCAGGAAGGTGCTGGCTCCGCCTGGCCAAGGGATCCCTGGGTTGTCGTTGGGGTCGGTGGGCTCGTCGAAGAATTCGGGAATGGAGAGGCCATTGAGGGCGCTGATCCGCTTGACCAGTCGGATCCCTTCGCCTGGGGGAGGTGCTGGGCTGGGTGTGGGCGTCGGAGTGAGTGTGGGTGTCGGTGTCGGGGTGGGCGTCGGTGTTGGAGTGGGTGTTGGCGTCGGTGTTGGGGTGGGGGTGGGCGGAGCTTGCTCCTCATATGCTCCTACATCACACCGAACTCCAGCAGGTCGGGAAAAACCCCGCTGATCCTGGTTGACAGGGCTACTGTTCAGGTCGGTACACTGCCCGGCTGGCACAGCGTCGATGGCTACACTGCCTGCCAGAAGGGCATGGGTCTGGGTCGGCCCACCATTGTTGGCCAGTGGCCCAAGGTTCAAAGCTGCTGAGGTCACAGCCGTAAGTCCTGGGCAGCTTCCATCGGTGTCGAGATTCGCCCCGCTGGGGGTGAGAGTGCCAGCGTTGGAACAATTACCTCCGCTTGTACTGTTTGCGACGATTGAGTTCCTAAGGTTGGCTGTGGCACCGTTGAAAATACCTCCACCTTTTGAAGCTGAGTTCGATGCAATTGTTACAAAGCTTAGACTGCTGGTGCCGAGATTGTAAATGCCACCGCCTTTTGTGCCAGCACTATTTCCTGATAGGGTGCTGTTGGTAATGTTTACTGTACTGCTGCTGGAAACATAGATCCCTCCCCCTTCCTGGTTGACATTGTTGAAGGGGATCTTGCTGGCGTTGTTGAAGGAGATCTCGCTGGCGTTGAGGGTTACCTTGCCGCCGTTGCCGTTGTAAATGCCACCCCCTTTTTCACTAACGTTATTGCCGGAGATCCCTGTTTTGCTGATGTTTGTCGTGCCTAAATTGTAGATGCCGCCCCCTTCCTTGCCAGCACCATTGTTGACAATGCCGGCGTTGGTAA
>NZ_AUMZ01000001.1:2660757-2665019 GCF_002760375.1 Synechococcus sp. 60AY4M2 | reverse complement strand
CCGTTGTAGATGCCGCCTCCCTCCTGGCCGGCACCGTTGTCGGAAATGCCCGCTGCGTCAATGGTTACTGTGCCCAGGTTGTAGATGCCGCCCCCGAAAGAAAAAGCCCCATTACTGGAGATCTGAACCTTGGAGACTGCAAGCTGACCGCCGACCCCCACAAAAACACCGCCACCGGCAGTATTTGGATCGTCTCCATCCGCACAGCCACTTTTGATCTCTACACCTTGTAGATTGAGCTTGCCTCCTCTGCTGACATGGAAAATGCGAAACTCGCCTTTGGCTGCCCTACCGTCTAGATCGCATGCTATCGAAGTATCCCGCTGGATCGTCGCCCCGTTGCCTTGAATGGTGATGGTGCTGGTAATGTCCAAATCGTCGTTGTCCGCTCCAGAGTCGGTTTGGTGTCCCGACCCATCGTCGTCTATCGACAAGGTATAGGTCCTCCCTGCCGACAGCACAATCGTGTCCGCACCTGGGCCCGCAAGACATTCATTCACTGCTGAATCGGTGTTTGCGGCTATCACGGCCTCCCGCAGAGAGCACTCCCCGTCTTTGTTGTCTATGGCATCCCTTGGGGTGGTGACGATGATCGTAGTCTGTGCCGGCGAAGGCAACTGCAAACCTGCCGCTGCCGCACAAGCCACCAGGGGCAATACGAACCTAGAACTGTATTTGCCCACACCTTGCCTCTCTGTCAATCAAGATGGCCTAGTAAGAGGATCCACACCTGCTCACCTGCGGCAACAAGCCATAGACAGGGAGAGGGGCTTGGCAATCGGCTAACCTCGAAGACCTCCTCTCCTTAAATCTACCGCTGGCTGCAGTGGATTTCCCATTCCACTCCCACTTCCCTTTCGCCAGCCGATAAGGCATGGCCTCACCTCGGGATGAGAGGCTGCTCCCGGTTGAGGGGCAAGGTGTGGAATGGGCTTCACCTAGGAACGGCGACCTCGAAGCGGACGACACCGGCTGAGCCAGAACTGCCTCCCCCCACGTTCACCACCACCACACCGTTGGGGTTGCTGATGCCCCCACAAGCAGGCGGCACGGCCCCACCCGGCGGAATGAAGGATCCCCTATCCCTGTGCTCACCGACAGGCTGCCCGGCACATACTGCAAGCCAGGCGCCAGGGGATCGCACACCACAAAGGTGGAAGCGGGCGAGTCCAGCAGGAAGTAGATGGCATACTGCACCCGCGCTCCTGGGCGCACCGGCAGGTTGATGGCCCCCTGCAGGAAGGTGGTGGCTCCGCCTGGCCAAGGGATCCCTGGGTTGTCGTTGGGGTCGGTGGGCTCGTCGAAGAATTCGGGGATAGGAGTTCCGTTGAGAGCGGTAATCCGCTTGACCAGTCGGATCCCTTCGCCTGGGGGAGGTGCTGGGCTGGGTGTGGGCGTCGGAGTGAGTGTGGGCGTCGGTGTCGGGGTGGGTGTGGGTGTTGGAGTGGGCGTGGGTGTCGGAGGAAGCTAGCTTGCTCTACCCCCAAGAGAACCATTAGCAGGGCTGTGGAAACGGTGCCCAAGCTGCGACTAAAAAAGCAAAGCAATCTTTCCAGTTGACCAGGACGAAATGAAGACGGTTTTGAGGTCAGCATTCAACACTCCTCAGCTCTCTCAGCGCGTTCTCTTGAAACACAAAATCAGCTCACATCAAACTTGACTAAAACGAGTCAACCATCAGTTATCTACCCTCACCGAAACCGTGTTGCTAAAGAGCAATGAGCCCGATGCTGAACGAACCACGGCTCTGTTGGTAATAATGGTGGGAAGAGCGGGAGTTTCAGGAGCAGGCACAAATGGAGTCGGCGTAGGTGCCGGCGGTAGGGGTACGGGAATGCGGAGGCGGCAGGGCTGATCCGATTGATTACCTTCTGGGGCATAGCAAACGCGAATAAGATCCTCCACAAAGCGGAGCTGATTAAAACTAAGTTGATCCGCTTGTCGAATAATGTCCGTAATGATTTCCTCCAGGTCTCGGGCTGTTCTGGAAAGAGGTACGCTGACAAACAGAATATTCTCCAGATCCCTAACTTCGGGGGGAGCTAAGTTGGAGAAAGGTACTCTATCCCGCTCCCGCAGCAAGATGCGATAAAGGGCTTCACTCCAAGGGGAAACATCCACGGCTGCGCTGAAAACAAATCCCCGCAGGGGTATAGACTGGCCGGACTGACGCCCTTGGCCCAGGAGATTGGACTGAACCGATACCAATTTCCCCGGCGGTTGAATAATCGATCCGGAAAAGGGGATGGTGAACCGCAAGTTGCCCTCCAAGGCAGTGGTTGACAAGGCAGGCAACAAAATGTCCCCTCTTGAGCTTAGGTTGAACAACTCAACCTTATTGCCTCTTGAAAAGAGCGGCCCTCCCGAACAAAGGGCGGCTGTTGAGCCTGAAGGGCAAAGCTGAGCAAAGGGATCCACCACCAACCCCAAAATGGCAGAGGCAAAGGCGGAGCTGGGATCCCTTGGCGGCGACCCCACGGTCGAGGGGCTGCTGGAGGTACCACCACCGCAACCTTTCAGGAAAACCGTTAGGGAACCTGTAAGCACTGCCGCCAGGACAAGCGCAGCCGGTTGCCAAAATCTTCTGGGTATACCGAGTCGTCGAAACATTTGCTTATCGCCTCGCTCTCGATTAGGGATGTTGTCAGCCTGCGGAATGACTCTAGCGGGATCCCACCGTGAGAACAGCGTCGCTGAAGGGCGCCACAAAACGGCTGCCTTCTCTCTCAACTCTCAGCTCGCCACTGAGAAGATAAGAACCAGCAGATAGCGGAACATTGCTTTGCACCCTCATTTGCAGGCGGTGCTCCCCAATGGCAGCAGGGAATAAGTTGGCAAAGGGAGCTTCCAGCCCTTCAGAAAACCGTGCCAGCACAAAAGTCCCCTCAGTAGCTGCAGCCAGACGCTGTAACTCCAGAAGATTCAAATCGACCCCCAACCCAACCACATACACGGTGAGTTTTTGTCCTCGCTCTCTGGCCAAAGTTGTCAGCTCCTGAGTAGCTTGGTTGATGGAGCGGGTGCTTTCGTTGTCAATCCCATCGGTGAATACCACCAAGCGGCGGTTGAAACGCTCGGTGAGCCGAAAGTCGCTCAAGAAACGCCCGGCTTCTACCGTGGCATCGTAAAGGGCGGTGTTCCCTCCGGGAACAGCACGCAAAACGCCTCGTCTCAGCAGCTCTCTGTCGCCGGTGAAGTCCTGCAATAGCTGAGCTGTGCGCAGGGGCTGCCCCAGGGCTGTAACGCCAAAGCCTGCTCCCCGGTTGTCAAAGCGCAGAATGGCGCCCAGATCCAGGGGTGCAGGGCGAAATTGATCCAGGAGCCGAAAAACAGCCAGGAAGCGCCGAGATTGGGGATCCAAGACCAACAGGCTGCCTGAGCCATCCATCAGCACTGCCATGAGCAAAGGCCGCTGAGGCAGATCCGACGGGGGGTTCTCGATCCGGGTGGGTGTCAGGGTCAAGGCTACCGGCTGCGGGATCCCTAGCAAGTCGGTTACCTGGTTTACCTGCAGGCTGACCTGACTGGCAGAGAGCTGGGTTATTGGTTGGGGCGGATCCCCGCCTTGCAGGAGGGCGATGTTGAACTCCATTTCCCCTTGTGTGCCAGAAAAGGAGCGGGTCAGAGCCCCATTGAATGTCAGGCGAGCTTGGGATCCCAAAGAAGCAGGGTCGATCCCCGTGCTACTGGAAGAGCCACAGCCGGCTATAGAGATCCCTAGCAGGATCAGGGCAATCACCCAGCTAGTTTCTCGGTTTTCTGGTCTGTTAAGTCGCATTGTCAAGACCTGGCGGGAATTGACTGGAAGCACAGACAAGGTCGAGAGAAAAGGCAAAATCGCGATGTAACGCTACCATAGGGAGAGCCGAAAGAGTATCGTAGAAAGAAACACTTGCAAGTAAAAAAAAGATACTAAAAACTTGTCGATCCTCAGGCGATGGCTTTCAGAGGTGACAGTTTTTTTAAAATAAGCGTCCTTGTTTAACTTTGGCTTTAGAAGCATGGCCCGTGGGGTTGGGGAGCTTCAAGAGGCTTGCCGGCCAGCCTAGAAAAAGCTTGGCAGTCCAGTTTTGCCCCCATCTCCTCTCCCGAAGGCGGGCAGACGCCGCCTGAGGTGCATGGGAACCCGTCCACAGGTGTAAGCTCTAATAGGGATCCCTCTGGGTGAGGAGCATGACTCTAGTCAATGATATGCTGGACTATACTGAAAATAATGCCCAGTATGTTCAGTATGGCTGCTTGGTATGGCTAGGTATGTAAAA
>NZ_AUMZ01000001.1:2609273-2653827 GCF_002760375.1 Synechococcus sp. 60AY4M2 | reverse complement strand
CACCAGCAAAACCTGTACCAAGTGCGGGCACATCCACACCAAGTTGGGTGGCGCAAAGGTGTTTAGATGCCCGAAGTGCAACCATAGGCTACCACGAGATTGGCAAGGCGCTCTGGGTGTTATGCTCAGGGCTTTGCGGGATACCGCCTTTCTGTTCGGACTCCGTCCGAGTAGCGCGGTCGCGTCAGCGTCGCGTAGTGACAACGGAAACGGACAGAATGCTATCGCTTCACCGCTGAGCAGTAATGCTCAGCAGTGTTCAGCGTAAATGTATCAGGACGGTCAAACATGGCGGCCAAGCAACTGAAGTTCTACTGGAGCCCTCAGTACCAGATCTTTAGCTGTGACGGGGCCAAGCTGGAGGGGCACGGCTCCATCCAAACCAATCCCTCGCATGACCTGGTTCACTTGTTCATTGCCGCCAACGGCAAGATGCCTTGGCAGCCGGTAGAAAGCCGCGAGCAAACCTGCTTTGCCGAGTACAACGCTGTGCTGCTGGAGCACCTTTTGGTCAACTGCTTCAACGCGGCAGCGCTGGGATCCATGGCCCCAGAGCAGATCGTTCCGGAGGCGCGAAAGTTTTTGCAGTGGTTTGTTTCCGAGCATTATGCGCCTTTTCCGGTTTCCGAAGAAGAAGCCTTTCGGCGCTTTGCCGAACACTTGGATATCGAGCGCATGGTGCGGCTATTCCCCTACTTCTACAGCCTGCGCGCCTGGGAGTGCTTCAGCCCCACTTACCGCAACGAGGTTTACGATTTGGAATTCACTTCCGAAGACGATCCGGTCAAAGAAGCCCCGGAATGGGCGGCGGATCCCAATATTTTGGAGACCCAAGAGCTGGTGCGGCAAAAGCTCGCCGAAGCTGTGGCGGAGGCAAGATCGATCCGGCCCCGGCCAGAGCCCGTGTTAGCTTCGCCGCTGTTTAACCCCTCAGCCAAGACCAAGCAGAAGAAAGCCGGGCTCGGCTTTAAGCCCATCCCCACCTGTTGAATAGTTGTGGAACCATCGAGCTCCCCTCATAGAGGGGTTGGGGGTGAGGGGAGAAAACCAAAGCTGACTAGTTTGTGCCGACCACCAAGCGGCAGAAGGCCTTCTTGCCCACCTGCAAAACCCGCCCGTCCAGCTCAGAGGCTTGGGCAAACTCCAGGTCGGGATCCTCCACCTTTTGCCCGTCCAGCCGCACGGCGCCCCCTTGGATTTGCCGACGGGCCTCGGCAGCGCTCTTGCAGAGGCCGGATTCGCGCAGGATGTAGCTCAGTTTTACCGGGTAAGACAAGCACTGGATGGCAAAAGTGGGGATGGATCCCGTTTCAACGAGATTGCCTTGTAACACCAGCGCTTGGGCGGTGCGCTGCGCCTCTTCTGCGGCTTCAGAAGAGTGAAATTGGGCCACGAGGGTCTTGGCCAAGAGGATCTGGCGCTGGCGGGGATCCGCCGGCAGCTCCGAGGGGGGCACCGAGGTGAGCAGCTCAAAGTAGCGCTCCACCAGCTGATCCGGCACCTTCTCTAGCTTGGAGTACATGGTGAGGGGATCCTCGGTCAGGCCCACGTAGTTGTTTTTGGACTTGGACATTTTCTGGTAGCCATCTAAGCCCTCCAACAGGGGCACCGTCAGGCAAAATTGAGGGGTTTGGCCCTTCCACAGTTGCAGCTCCCGGCCAACCAGGAGGTTAAAGCGCTGGTCAGTCCCCCCTAGTTCCACGTCGGCTGCCAGGGCCACCGAATCATAGCCCTGCAGGAGGGGGTAGAGAAATTCGTGGAGATAAATTGGCGTCCCCGAGCGGTAGCGCTGGGCAAAGTCCTCTTTGGCCAACATCTGCCCCACCGTCATCTGAGCCTGCAGCTCGATTAGCTCGCTCAAGGTAAGGCGGGCCAGCCACTCGCTGTTGCGGCGCACCTCCAGCCGGCCAGGGGTGGCAAAGTCCAAAATCTTGGCAGCCTGCTCCAGATAGGTGCGGGCATTTTCCTCCACTTCTGCCGGCGTCAGACGGGGACGCGCCTCCGATTGGCCAGTGGGATCCCCGACCAGGGCTGTAAAATCCCCGATGAGGAGGATGGCCACATGGCCAGCATCCTGGAATTGGCGCAACTTGCGCAAGACCACTGCATGGCCCAGGTGCAGATCTGGCCGCGTGGGATCGATGCCCAGCTTCACCCGCAAGGGGCGATCGGTGGTGGCCAGGCGCTCCGCCAAGGCTGCCGCTCCCCCTGGGAAGACCTCGGCCACTCCCCGCTGCGTGATCTCGGCGATGCGGGGATCTCCCTGGGCTGACGAGACAGCAGTTGGAAATGTTCTCGAAGTTGGCTCCATCCACTTGGCTCGATGAGCACCATGGGCTATTTTAAGCCCATCAAAACCTTCGGGGTACTCTGGCGACGGGGGATAGAGACTGAGGAGGGCAGCTCCCCTTGGGTCTCACAACTAGCGGGGGAATTCCCAAGGCCATTGGGGAACTACTGGGCCCCCCTTTCATCCCCCCGTGTACGAGGGGACAGAGGGGGGTTCGGGAACGCTTGGGGAGATCTGGCGTAGTGACAAGTAGGTGAAGAAGTTAGTGGCCCGTCACTAATTACTAACCACTAGCCACTAGTTAGTAAGTGCTGTTGTGGAACCAAGAACAAGAATCCCCGCCCTTTAGGGATGGGGGGTATGTCGACGCAGGCTTCATAAAAGCTGCAGAGAAGCAGAAAGCTTTCTCCCCTGCAGACCCTGCCAGGATCAGCCGTAGTATCCCTGGTTGATCCGGTTTTCCAGTTGGTTGGCTCCCTCTTGGTACTCCCCAAACACGAAGTTCTCCGCGTTCGCCTTGATCAAGGCCTTCTGTTGCTCCGTCAATTCTGGGATCTGCAGCATGTCCTCCAGGCTGTTGTAGGGAGCATTTTTTACTAGGATGCGGGCCAGGGTGGGATAGAAGCCGGGCAACTGGCGGTAGTTGCGCAGGATGGTGTTGTTCACGTCGATGGGAGTGTCAAGATGTTTCACCGGCGGCAGCTCCGCCGCCACCGCCGGGATCCCCAAGGGGACCAAGCACAGACAGAGCAGCAACAGGATAGACACCAAGGCGGACAGGAGCCGACGCATAGCACCACCTCTCCAGACAGAGTTGAAAGCAGTCATGACAACGCTCAGGGGATAGGTCGCTAACATTCTCCGACCATTTAGTGTCTCATCCCCGCTCCCCCGAATCGAGACCCAGATTCAAATTTGGATCCCGACAGAAACAATTTTTAACAACTATGATCGGGGAATAGCCTTTTGGCGGCTGACCGACTTTCCATCGCTTTTGTTTTGCCCCATGTCCGACTCCACCATCCTCCATCCCCTCAGCCCCTCTGGACGGGAGACGCCTCAACCCCTCTCTGCCGTCGATGCCGAGCTGGAGCTGCTAGAGCAGCGAGAACTCTTCCTCTGGCGGCACATCGGGCCGGACGCCCAGCAAATCCGTCAGATGTTGCACGCCTTAGGGCTGAGCTCTCTACGGGAATTAGTGGATAAGGCGGTACCGGCGGCCATCCGCAGCAGCCGACCCCTGGGCCTGGGATCCCCCTGCAGCGAGCAACAAGTATTGGCGGAGCTGAGGGCGATGGCGGCCCAGAACCAGGTGTGGCGCTCCTTTTTGGGTATGGGCTATTCCAACTGCCTGACGCCGCCGGTGATTCAGCGCAACATTCTGGAGAACCCCGGCTGGTACACCCAGTACACCCCCTACCAGGCGGAGATCGCCCAGGGGCGGCTAGAGGCCCTGCTCAATTTCCAGACGATGGTGATCGATCTAACAGGCAGGGAGATCGCCAATGCCTCCCTGCTGGACGAAGCCACTGCCGCCGCCGAAGCGATGAGCCTGGCCTACACCTTAGCGGGCAAGCAATCCCCAGTTTTTTGGGTGGATCGCGGCTGCCATCCCCAGACCATTGCCGTCGTGCAGACGCGGGCAGAGCCCTTGGGGATCCAGGTGCGTGTGGCCGATCCTTCGCAGTTGGAGCTGGAGAACGGCTTTGGATTGCTCTTGCAGTATCCCAACACCTATGGAGAGATCCGGGATTACCGCGAGCTGGTGGAGCGGGCCCACCAAAGGGGGATGGTGGTGGCCGTAGCTGCCGACTTGCTCAGCCTGACTCTCCTGCAGCCGCCGGGAGAATGGGGGGCGGACATCGTGGTGGGATCCACCCAGCGCTTTGGGGTGCCCCTGGGCTACGGCGGCCCCCATGCCGCCTACTTTGCCACTCGCGAGGCCCACAAACGGCTGCTGCCGGGGCGCCTGGTGGGGATCTCTCAGGATGCTCAGGGCAGGCCGGCCCTGCGCCTGGCTCTGCAAACCCGGGAGCAGCACATCCGCCGCGACAAGGCCACCAGCAACATCTGCACCGCCCAGGTGCTCTTGGCCGTGGTGGCCTCCATGTATGCCGTCTATCACGGCCCCCGAGGCCTGCGGCAAATCGCCGAACGCATCCACCGCCAGGCCCATCACCTAGCGGCCGCGATTCGCCAGCTGGGCTACAGGGTGGGGCCAGAGTATTTCTTCGACACGTTTTGGGTAAGGGCAGAGTCCCCCGCCCAGGTTGGGCAGATCCAAGAGCGGGCCGCCCAGCGGCGCATCAACCTGCGCCGGATCGACGAGATGACCCTGGGGATTAGCTTGGACGAGGCCACCACCGCTCAGGATCTGCGCGATCTCTGGCAGATCTTTGCCGGCTCTGAAGAGCCAGCCTGGGATGTCGAGGGCCTGGGTTTGGATGCCAACCAAAGCCTGCCCCCCCAGCTCTTGCGCACCACTCCCTACCTCACCCATCCGGTGTTCAACCGCCACCACTCGGAAACGGAGCTGCTGCGCTACATCCACCGCCTGCAGAGCCGGGATCTCTCCCTTGTCCACTCCATGATCCCCTTGGGCTCCTGCACCATGAAGCTGAACGCCACAGCCGAGATGCTGCCGATGACCTGGCCGGAGTTTGCCCAGCTCCATCCTTTTGTGCCCCTGGAACAAGCTCGCGGCTATCAAACCCTCTTTGCCCAGTTGGAGCAGATGCTGGCGGAGATCACGGGCTTTGCCGGCGTCTCCCTGCAGCCCAACGCCGGATCTCAGGGGGAATACGCCGGCTTGCTGGCCATTCGCCGCTACCACCAGGCGCGAGGGGAAAGCCAGCGGCAGGTGTGCCTGATCCCCACCTCTGCCCATGGCACCAACCCCGCCAGCGCTGTCATGGCTGGGATGCAGGTGGTGAGCGTGGCCTGCGACAGGGCCGGCAACATCGACCTCGAAGACCTGCGGGCCAAGGTGGAGCAGCACCGGGAACGCCTGGCGGCTTTGATGATCACTTACCCCTCCACTCATGGGGTATTTGAGGAGGGGATCCGCGAGATTTGCCAGATGATCCACGAGGCGGGGGGGCAGGTGTACATGGATGGGGCCAACCTCAACGCCCAGGTGGGCCTCTGCCGTCCTGCGGAGCTGGGGGCCGATGTCTGCCACCTCAACCTGCACAAGACCTTCTGCATCCCCCACGGCGGCGGCGGGCCGGGGGTGGGGCCCATTGCCGTTGCCCGTCATCTGCTGCCGCATTTGCCCGGCCACCCCTTTTTGCCCGGCTGCAACGGCCCGGTCAGCGCCGCCCCCTGGGGCAGTGCCAGCATCCTGCCCATTGCCTGGGCCTACATCCGCCTCATGGGATCCGCCGGCCTTACCCTAGCTACCCAAGTGGCCCTCCTCAATGCCAATTACATCGCCAAGCGGCTGGATCCCTACTACCCGGTGCTCTACAAAGGGCCGGGGGGATGGGTGGCCCACGAGTGCATCCTGGACCTGCGCCCCCTCAAGAAAAGCGCCGGCATTGAGGTGGAGGATGTAGCCAAGCGGCTAATGGACTACGGCTTCCACGCCCCCACCATCTCCTGGCCGGTGCCGGGGACAATGATGGTGGAGCCCACCGAGAGCGAATCCCTAGAAGAGCTGGATCGCTTCTGTGAGGCAATGATCGCCATTCGCCAGGAGATTGCTGCCATCGAGCGGGGCGAGATGGATCCCGTGCGCAATCCCCTTAAACTTGCCCCCCACACCGCCGAGGTAGTGGCCGCCGACCACTGGGATCGCCCCTACCCTCGCTCCCTAGCCGCCTATCCCCTCCCGTGGGTCAAGGAGCGCAAGTTCTGGCCCAGCGTCAGCCGCATTGACAACGCCTACGGGGATCGTCACCTGGTGTGCAGTTGTCAGCCCTGGCTGGAAGGCTAACCCTCAGATCAAGCCGCTTGTGGTTTCACTTGGACCAGCTCTGAGCAAGAGGAGAGGAGTTGCTCGGCCTCTTGCATAAGGCGCTCAGTCTCTGGCAGCGAGGCCAGCACCAGGGGCAGCACCTCCTCATCGGCCTTGACGGCATTCTCGGTTTCTTGCAGGAGATTGATCGAGTCCTCGGTAAGCAGGTCAGCCACCTGCGACAGTTGCGCCTTCAGCGAGGCGTTCTCTCGCTCCAATTGCGCCAGCCGCGCTTGCAGGCTATCCACTTGCCGATCTCGCTCTCCCAGGGCTGCTTCCAGCTCACGGTTGCGGGCCTCCAACGCTTGGCGGGCTGCCTCTGCTTGGTTCAGCCGTTCTGTCAAGCTTGCCAATTCCTCCTCCAAACTGGTGAGGCGACTCAACTGTTGCAAAAGTTGGGCATTCTCTGCTTCCAGTTTTTCAATCAACGCCTGACCGCTCAACAGATCTGCTTTGGTGGACTCCAGCTCGTGACAGACTTGGTCATAGTTGGCAATCAGCTCGCCCAGCCGAGCTTCTCTCTCCCGAAGTTCTTCTCGCAGGGAACGGACCAAGCGATCCCTTTGTTCGACGCCCTGTTGTAACTGTTCGACGTCCTGCCGCAGGATAGGCAGTTCATCCAAAGCTTTCCGGGCCGTGACCAGAAGCCTCCTGAAGCTCTTCTGCAGGCGGCTGTGGGAGTGATCTAATTTGGCGAAGGCTTCGTTGAGCGAGAGATAAGCCTCGCACAGTTTCGTGTAGCGCTGGGCCAGAAAAGTAGGGTGATCCATAATGCAGAGTCCAGGTGGGGGTGCCATGTCCATTTTATGCCGCTCATTCTATCGACCCAAGCCGGAAAAGAGGTTATTCGCTACAACAACCGTGGGATTAATTTTACTTTAAGATTTTCCTCTCTCTGGGCAAACAGCTCACGTCCTGCCCCGACAAGATTCAAACTCTCTGGCAAAAACAAAGGGGCAAAAGCGGCCCTCAAGAGTGGCACATTTTTACCCCTATCGAGGAGATTATAAATTTAGCGTCTGGAGCAAAGGATTCAAAATTAAAACACTAGATATGGTTCAAACGCGCCTAGAGGGAGCATCTCCTGGCTCAGGCAGGCCGCGCATCCGGGATCCCTAGCTTCTCCAAATAGGCGGCTGCCCGCAGCAGTTTGGCTTCTTGATAGGGGGCGGCCACCAGTTGTACGCCAAAGGGCAGGGATCCGCTCTCGCGCAACGGCACTGAAAGCACCGGCAGGCCGATAAACGAGAGGGGCTGAGTGTAGAGGCCGAGGTTGGGCCGGGTGAGAACTTCTACCCCATCGATCACCATCTTCTCTTGGCCAAGTAAGGGGGCAGAGCAGGGGGTGGTGGGGGCAATGAACAGATCGATCTCCTGAAAAATGGTCTGCACCTGCTGGCGGTACCAGCGGCGAAAGCGCTGCGCCTGCAAGATCCAACTGGCGGGCAGCAAAGCTCCGGCCAAAAAGCGATCCCGGGTGGCCGGATCGAAGTCGTGGGGGCGAGTTCGCAAGTTGGGCAGGTGCAGGTTGGCTCCCTCGGCAGCCGTGATCAGGTAGGCGGCGGCGCGGGCGCGCTGGGCTTCCGGGATCCGCACAGTCTGGCGGGCCCCCAGGGCTTGGGCCACTTTTTCTACTCCGGCCAAGATGGGGAGCTCTGCCCCTCGGGCAAAGTAATCATCCGCCACCGCGATGCGCAAGCCTTCGATCCCCTGCCCCAACTGCCCAAAGGTGGGATCCACAGGACGCCGGGTACAGACGGGATCTTGGGGATCCGGCCCTTGCATAACATCGAAGCTGAGGGCAATATCGGCCACCGAACGGGCCAAGGGGCCCACGTGGTCGAAGCTGGGGGCAAACAGAGCCACCCCTGCCCGCGACAGACGGCCATAGGTGGGCTTGAGGCCGTAGACGCCACACAAAGAGGCCGGTACCCGAATCGAGCCGTTGGTGTCGCTGCCCAGGGCAAGGGGCACCAAACCTCCTGCCACCGCTGCTGCCGAGCCGCCAGAGGATCCCCCCGCACTGCGGTTGAGATCGTGGGGGTTGTGGGTGGGGCCGTAGTGGCTGTTTTCGGTGACGAAGCCATAGGCGTACTCGTCCATATTGAGGGTGCCCACCAAGATCGCCCCTGCCTGCTTGAGACGAGCCACCACCGTTGCATCTTGGATGGCCGGGGGATTCTCGCGGTTGATCGCCGAGCCAGCTAGGGTGGTGAGGCCGGCCACGTCAAACAAGTTCTTGACGGCAAAGGGCACCCCTGCCAGCGGGCCCACCGGGATCCCTTGAGCCACCTGTCGATCCACCTGCTCCGCCGCTTGTAAGGCCGATTCCTCCAAGACAGCTGTAAAGGCATTGAGCTGGGGATCCCGCCGGCGAATCCGCTCCAGACAGGCGGCCACCACCGCTTGGGCGCTCACGGATCCCTGGCGGACAGCCCTGGCAATAGAGACCGCGTCAGCGCTGCCGAGAAGGTAGGGATCCCCGGTCATGGCTGAGGGTCAAAGGTGGGATCTGGCTCAACTATCGGCGGCAACGGGAACTCCAGCACCTGTTGAGCAATGGGCAGAAAGCGGGCAAAATTTTCGATCACCCCTGCTCGGTGTTCAGGATGCAGGGGCAGTTGCAGCAGTTGGGCCATCTGGTCGACGTAGGTTTCCGGATCCCAGGGTTGCATGGTTCTAGGGTCAGCAGGCCGGTTGCGGCAAAGATACCACAAGCTCGCCTGCGAACACCACCAGGCAGCCTCCAACAACAAGACCGTCGTTGGCTAGGGAGCGGCCATCTGCACAGCGTTGCCCTGCAGCGACCAGAAGCGCTCGTTGGGCAAGACAGGGCGGGTTATCGCCTGCCGTTCCAGCTCATTCAAAGCAACGCGACGGCTATGTGCAGAGCGATTGGAAGCAGCGCTGGCTTGCAGGCGTTTGCGGAACAGACGCAACTGCTGCTGCTCTGCTTCGGGAGAAACATGCTGGGCAAAGAGGGGATGCAAGATTTTCTCCTCCTGATCAAACTGAGCCCGCAATTGCCGATAGAAGTGAAGGGCAGCAGAAGGATCCACCTGCTGCGGGGTGCGCTCTGATTGGTGCAAAAAGCGCGTCAGCTCTGGAATCTGATCCCGCAGATGTTGCTCCAGCCGCTCAATTTGGTCGCTAAGGTGGGGATCCCCCTGGAGAGCCGACCTGAGCAGGGGGTAGAGAACATGGCGCTCCAGTTGAATGTGGCGGGAGAGGCGCTGTCGCAACCTTTGTACACAGAGGCGTCGCTGCTCCAGATCCAACTCCGGCGCTCGAGACAGGCGAGTCAAAAACTGCAGGATGACGCGGTGCTGCTCAGCACAGAGGGCGATCAGCGTACCGGCAGAGGTTGCTCGCGTCAGCGGGAGGGACTCCTCAGAAGACATGGCAGTTGACAGCAGAGAAGTTTCATCTCAGCTTAACTTTGTCAAGAAATGATGGCCTGCGTAGGGGTATGGAAATGGCCCAGATGTTTTGTATACACCCGGACGGCAATCCCGAGAACGGCTGCCCTGATTTGAACTCCGGCCAGGTATTGCCGCTCCCTAGGCTTGCACGGGCCAACGGCGTTTCCAAGCGGAAGTGGGCTCCAAAGAGGAGGCCTGCTGTTCCTGCTGGCGTTGCAGACGGATTTGCGCTCTATCTCCTTGCAAGGTGGGATCCCGATAGGGCACGGCAGCGCGGGTTTTCAGGTGTTCCCACTCCATGGGCGAGAGGGGCGGCAGGTGATGCGGTTGGGGCGAGGCCACCGTGCCCGGCCAGGGGCGGCCCACCGGCGGCGTCGAGCCAATGAATAGCCCCGCCTCCAGCAAGGCCGCCCGCACCGCCGCCGCACAGGAATAGGTGGCCAGGATCCCGCTGGGGCGCATTCGCTCGGCCACTGCCCGCAAGAAGTCCACCGTCCACAGCTCCGGGCAAACCGAAGGGGAGAAGGGATCCAAAAACACCGCATCCGCCCATCCCGGCGGCACCTGGAGCAGGGTTTGCCGGGCATCTCCCCACAGCAGGGTTCCCCGCCAGCGCGGCGATTGCCAGGATCCCTGCTCGATCAAGTGTTGCCACTCCTGGCCAAAGCTCCAGGTGGATCCCACCCCCACCTGCCAGGCCTGGCGGGGCACCTCTGGGGATCGCTCCAGGCCAATGACTTCCACAGGGCAATCGGGCCGCACCTGCCAAATCGTCTCCAAGGCCAGGCCGGAGTTGTAGCCGAGGCCAAAGCAAATATCCAAGAGGCGAATGGGATCGTCCGGATCCCGCTCCAACGGCAGGCGATCCAGCCGGCAAGGGCGGACAAACTTCTCCAGCGCTTCCTGGGCAGCGCCGCTGGTGTTATGGAAAGCCTGCCCGAACTCTTGGGAGAAAAAGGTCAGGGATCCATCCCCTGTGGTCAACACCTGCCACTGGGTTTCTGCGGTCATGGGCTATTGCAAGTCTCTATTTCCAGCTTGGCGATTCTTTGATAGCTTGAGAACGTTAAGATGAGTTTCGCAGCTCACCGGCAGGGCTTACAGATTCAGCTCTGGCCATCCCTAGCTAGGGGGGTACCTCAGCGGCTATGTCTTTACTGGATTGGTTTGCCGAGCGGCGCAAGCAGACTTCCCTTAACTTGACCGGCAGCAGCCCCTTCGACAAAGAGCGGCAAGTGCGGGAGATCGCCGACGGCCTGTGGCAGAAGTGTCCGGCTTGCGACGCCCTCACCTACACCAAGGATCTGCAGCAGAACTGGCAGGTTTGCCCGAGCTGCGGCTATCACCATCGCATCACGGCCCCGCAGCGGCTGCAGCAGCTTTTGGATCCCGGCTCCTGGCAGCCCCTTGACGAGCACCTGGCCCCCACCGATCCGCTGCACTTTTTCGACCAAAAGCCCTACGCCGAGCGACTGGCCTCTTATCAGGAGCGCACCCAACTTAAAGATGCCGTCTTGACCGGGCTGGGCAGCTTGGAAGGGATCCCAGTGGCGATGGGCGTGATGGACTTCCGCTTTATGGGCGGCAGCATGGGCTCGGTGGTGGGCGAGAAGATCACCCGTCTTACCGAACGAGCTACCCGCGATCACCTGCCCCTAGTCATCTTCTCCGCCTCGGGGGGAGCCCGCATGCAGGAAGGGATCCTCAGCTTGATGCAAATGGCCAAAACGGCAGCCGCTCTGCAAAGGCACCGCGAGGCCGGGCAATTGTTCATCTCTGTGCTCACCCATCCCACCTATGGGGGGGTGACTGCCAGCTTTGCCATGTTGGGGGATTTGATCCTGGCCGAACCCGGCGCCCAGGTGGGGTTTGCCGGGCCCAATGTTATTGAGCAAACCATCGGCAAGGGCAAGCTGCCGGAGGGCTTCCAGACGGCCGAATATCTGCTGGCCCACGGGCTCATCGACGCAATTGTGCCGCGAACCGAGCTGCGCAGGCGCCTGGCCCAGTTGCTGGCCATGCACCGTCCTCGCCTGCGTATGTCCCTTCCCGCCCTCGAGCCGACTTATGCGCTCGATCCGGCCAGGATCTGAGATGGGGAGCCAAGGTTGGATCCCTCTGCCTGCAGGCGGAGCGGCTAGCTCCCCTCTCCCAAAGGGAGAGGGGTAGGGGGTGAGGGATTGCTCCCCGTCTGAAGAGGAAGTGAGGGTAGCTGCCTCAACGCTGGGCCCCGCAGACAATCTCAACCAGTTGGAAATTGCCATGGCAAAGAGGGATACCCTCTCTTTCTGCATAAGAGGGATTTCCTGCCGAGGGGGTAATAGCAGCAACCGATGGTGCTAAGGTGGGGCATGAGGTCTTGACTGGAAACGATGGATTTTAAGCTGCGCATCCGTACTGCCGAAACCCCCCAGGGGCAAAAGCTGGCAATCGTGCCCTTAGAGGGTCGCTTTGACGCCAAAGCCGCTTCTGAAGTCCGGCAGTTGCTGCAGCAGGTTTTGGATTTTGGCTACCACAACCTGTTGATCGACATGTCGGCGGTTACCTTTATGGATAGCTCCGGCCTGGGAGTGCTGATCTCGGCCTTGCGCAAGTGCCGGGCTGCCGGCGGCAACCTCAGCCTCTGTTGCGTTCCCGAAAGTGTCTCCCTTGTCCTCAGCCTCACCTCCATGGAAAAGGTCTTGACCTGTTTTGACGACCTAGAGACGGGCATCGCCAACTTCTCCACCGCTTCTTCCGCTCGCTAGGCCGACATTCCTTTTTGATTTGCTTCGATGCCCTTCCTGCGCTGCTGACCTGGTTCCCAGGATTCGTTGAGAATGCTCAGCCATGCCCCAAACCGGCCTCGATACCTTTCAGCTTCTTTACCAGCACCACCGTGGCCCCAGCTTTTGCGAGCGCATGCTGGCCACGGCTCCTGGGCGCTTCAACGAGGCCTTTTGGCGGTTTTGGCAGCAGCACGTTGAGCCTTGCTTGCCTGCTGCGCCCTGCCTGCTGGATCTGGGAACGGGGCCGGGGTATGTCCTCCGGCAGTGGGCCCAGCGCTACCCCGGCGGACAGTTGATCGGCGTAGATCTGATGCCCTACATGTTGGAGCGGGCTAAAGCCGACCTCAAAGACATCCCCGGCATCCAACTGCTGCAAGCGGACCTCCACGATCCCCATTTGCCCCTGCCCGATAGCAGCGTTGACGCGGCCCAGGCGGTGGTGGTGATCCACGAGATGGTGCAGCCGGTGCGCCTGTTGCAAGCGGTGCGGCGTCTACTCAAGCCAGGGGGACGATTTTTGCTAGTGGACTGGGTGCGCGCCCCCCTCAGCCTCTACTTCGATGCCGCCACCGAGGCCCAACTGTTTCAGCCGGACACCCCCCTAGATACCTTGGTGGATCAATTTACCCACTTCTACGAGCACAACCGCTTCAGCGCCGAGGACTTGGCCTGGCTGTTGGAGAAGGTTGGTTTAAGAGTCGTGGCCCAGGAGCTCTACGGGCAAAATCGCTTTGTGCGTCTTGTGGCCGAAAAGCCCTAGAGGACTTCAAGGATCCGCCGCTCGCCGGACTGCACCTGGGCAAACACCTGCACCTCGGTGCTCATTTTGCGCAGTTGGCGGGCCAACTTAATCGCCTTGTCGCGGGGGAGAGGGGGGCTCACCACCGCCGGCAGACAGCGCAACAGCGGCTTCAGGGCCGTCTTGGGCAGCCGCGCATAAAACGCCAAGGTGGAGAGGATCTCGTCTTCAAAGTAGGGGTTGCGACATTCCAAAAGGCGCACTTGATACAGCTCCGGCGGCAGAGGGCGTCCCTGGGCCAGGCGAATCAGGGATCCCACCGTCCCCATCACATACAGGCGATCCCCCCGCTTCAACACCGTCTCGCCCTCTTTCTGCCAGATCTTGGGGAAAACACAGGGCCGGCCCGGTCGGGAGTGATGCAGCAAAATTGCCAGGTCGTAATCCTGGGCCAGTTGCCGCAGGGACAGCCCCAGGTAAGGGCTGGAAGGCGAGACCTCCAGCAGCGTCACCAGCAGCGTTTCCCCCTCCCAAGTTAAGGTGCCGTAAACGGATCCCACCAGCGCTGCCGTGGCAAAAGCGCGCGCCCCCAGGGCGGTGGTGCTGTAGCTGGTTCCCAGCGTCTGCAGATGCCGCTGCATCCGCGCCGCCACCTGGGGATCGGTAACCCGCAAGATGGTGCGGATCCCCGGTTGCAGGCTGTGGGCGGTCAGGGCGGTCTCGAGGTTGGTGAGATCGTCAGGCGTCGTGCAGATCAGGCAGCGGCTGCTTTGGATGCGAGCCTGTTGCAGCGTGCTGGCCAGAGCGTAGTTGCCCCGAATCACCACCGCCCCCTCCCGTTCCGCCGCTTCCACCAGAGGGTTGTCGCTGTCGGGCTCCACCACCACCACCTCATAGCCCATCTGCCGCAACAACTGCAGCACCAAGTAGCTTAGCCGCCCCAAACCGGCAATCACCACATGATCCGCTTTGGGCATACGGGCGGCTCGGCCCAAGCCAAAGCGGCTGCTCACCAACTTGTCGGTCACCAACCCGTAGATCAACCCCACCAGGGCAGCTCCCACCAAGGTCATGACCACCGCCACCACCTTCACCCCCAGCGGCGTCTCCGCCTGCTGAAAAGCCTCGATGTCGCCATACCCCCCTGTCAACACCACGATGGTCAGCAGCAGCCCGTCAACCACAGATTTGCCGATAATTCTGAAATTAATGACCCCCAGCACCAACATCGCCCCCAAGGTGAAGGTGAGGGTATGCACGATGGGCTTGACCTGCAGCAGTCCCTGCAGGCTTCTGCGCAGCCAAGATAGGAGGCCCCGCCCGAACGACTTGCCTCGCCGTTGTTGTCGCCTGTCTTGCGCCTGTCCGCTGGCCCAGCGTTGGGCCCGCGAAGAGCCGCGCCGCCCGTTGCGCTCCAACAGTTGCAGATAGGATCTGGGGTCGCAGATCACCAAAATGCGATCCCCCTCCAGCAGCTCTGCCTCGTGGTCGAAATCGTCGAAAACCCGAGACTCGGAAAAGTCGGACAGCCCGTCCACCGGGTAGTGGAACAGCACCCGCGCCCCAAAGGTTTCCTCCAGTTCCGCGAGGGGCATGTGCAGCAGACGGGAGTTGTAGCCGATGGTCAGCTCCACCACGTTCCAGAGGGTGGTCTCTTGGGGGGCGCCCAAATAAAGCGGATCGGCCAGCTCCGGCGGCAGCGTGGCCGGCTGAGCCTCCAACTGGGGCAGCTCGAAGTAGCCGACAAATTCGTCCGAGACAGCCTTGAGGGCAAAGGCCGGAGCCGCTAAGCCGGCAACCGATAGGGAAAAATGCTGCGGCAAAATCGAGTCCAGGTAGCGGGCAAGGCCGGTGTTAAACAGACGAGAGACAATGCGCGCCTGCGGGTTGAGATCTCGAATCAAGAGGGCCAGCTCGAAGTTGGCCTGGTCGTTGTCCTCCAGCAGCAGCGCCACCTTGATCCGCTCGATCCCAGCCCGGCGCAGCACCTCCGGCTGATGGGGATCCCCCTCTACGTATTGCCACGGTTCCTTTAACAAAGAAGGCCGCGGGCCAGGAGCCACCACCACCGCGCGCTGTCCAAAGTCTTCCAGAATCTGCAGCGTCAACGCTGCCAAGTCGTTGTAGCCACAGACTAGGAGGAAAGCACCTGGATCCCGGCCATTGTCTTGCAGTTGCTCATCCGGCCCTTGAGAAGGGGAGCCCACCATACTCCACCATCCACCCTGCTCCCTTTATACCCAAGGCAGCTCTAAAACCCCGACCTACCCAAAATATTCCAGTAAGGGATCCCCTTGCCCGGCCAGCCGCATGAGGAGCGACCTTGGCTCTTGTTTCCAGCGAGAGTTGGCGGATCTGAGGCCAAACGGTTCAAAGATGAGAACAACTCCCAACAGCTTGACTCGGTACTTAGGATCCCCTATCATTGCCCCAGAGCAAAGTTCTTGAATAAAAATCTCAATAAGCTTGGCCTAGACAAAGATCAAAAGGCCGGCATTTGGGAAAACTCCCCTGCTTTCAGGGGAGGGACTTTCAAGTGCTTTCTCGGGTAAAGGCATTGCTGACTGGGTCAATGCAGCAGCCTTTCTTGAAATGTTTTTGAGTTTAGGAGTTGGGTATGCGCTTATCGCGACGGCAATTTGTCAGCTGGGCCGCTCTGGGCTCTGTAGCCTTGGCGGCAGGCTCGTTGGGGCGTCCGGCCCGCGGCGCCAACCGGGAGGTGAACCTCTACACCTCTCGGCACTACGGCACAGACGAAAAATTGTACGACCTCTTCAAGCAGAAAACGGGCATTACGGTGAACTGGGTGCAGGGCAACGCCGATGAGATCGTCCAGCGCATCCGCAGCGAGGGAGCCAACAGCCCCGCCGACATCTTCATGACGGTGGATGTTGCCCGGTTGTGGCGCGCTCAGAACGAGGGCTTGTTTCAACCCATCCAGTCGGAGACGCTCTCCAAAAATATTCCCGAGTTTCTGCGGGATCCAGAGGGGTACTGGTTTGGCCTCACCAAGCGGGCGCGGGTGATCATGTACAACAAAGACAAGGTGGATCCCAAGGAGTTGTCCACCTATGAGGACTTGGCAAACCCCAAATGGCGGGGCAAGGTGCTCACCCGCTCCTCCAGCAATGTGTACAGCCAATCTCTGACGGCCTCGATCATCTTGGCGCATGGGATCCCGGAAACCGAAAAGTGGGCCCGCGGCCTAGTGGCCAACTTTGCCCGCCCGCCGGAAGGGGGAGACATCGATCAGATCAAAGCCGTAGCTGCTGGCGTGGGGGATGTAGCCTTAGCCAACACCTACTACCTGGCGCGCTTGATCAAATCCGACAATCCTGAAGATCGGGCCGTAGCGGAAAAGGTGGGCGTCTTCTTCCCCAACCAAGAAGATCGCGGCACGCACGTCAACATCAGCGGCGCCGGAATTTTGAAAACTGCTCCCAACAAAGAGGCGGCCATCCAGTTTCTGGAGTTCCTCTCCGGCCCAGAAGCGCAGGCTATCTTTGCCCAAAGCAACAACGAGTACCCGGTGCTGCCGGGGGCTGAGATCGACTCGGTGGTGGCCAGCTTTGGCACCTTCAAGGGAGACACGATCAACGCCGCCAGCATCGGTCGCGTGACCCCCGATGCCCTGATGGTTATGGATCGGGCCGGTTGGAAGTAGATCATGCCTCCAGGACAGGCCCTGAGCGCAGCCTCCCGTTGGTAGAGCCGCAAACGTTAAGCAGCTTGACAGTTTTTGGCCAAACGTTGATACTCTAGGACGGCGTTGCCTCCGTTCGAGGCCGCTCGGGCCTTTTGTCTATACTTTTTCAAGGTTTCTGGAGGCTCAGCCAATGAAGCAACTGCGCACTGCAGTCTTGTTTTTGCTCCTCCCTTTTTTAACTTCTTCCTACAGCAGTAGCCCGGCAGAGGCCATTGAAAGCCTCCCCGAAAAGGCTCCCGTTCCCAAGCGGGATCTGCTTTTAACCACGGAAAACGGCGTCAAAATCTATAATGGCGGGTTTGGCTCTGGCCTTGCCTTTGATGGCCAGTACTTCTATGCTCTCACCGATCGCGGCCCCAATATCGACGGAGCTGAATCCAACGACAAGATCTTTCCTAAGCCCGACTTTACCCCTCAAGTTGCCAGATTATCCCTGGAGGGCGAGGGCTTCAAGTTAGACAAAGTCATCCTGCTGCAAGACGAAACCGGCAAAAATCTCACGGGGATCCCCAATCCATCTGATTTGGGGGGAACAGGAGAAAAAGCTTACGATCTCAGTGGCAAACAGATAGCGCCGGATCTCAAGGGCATCGATCCAGAAGGCATTGCGGTGGCCAAAGATGGCAGTTTTTGGGTTGCCGACGAATATGGACCTCACTTGATCCACTTCGACGCCAACGGCAAGGCCATCGAGTGGCTAAATCCTTTTGGGAGCGGAGTCGGTGGCAAAAAGCTGCCAGAAGTCTACAAACATCGGCGCCCCAATCGCGGCATGGAGGGGCTGACGCTGACGCCCAATCAGAACTATCTGGTTGGCATCATGCAGTCGCCGCTTTTGAACCCAAACAAAGACGTTCAAAAGACTGCGACCGTTTGCAGAATACTCTTCTATGACCTGACCACGGGCAAGTTTAGGGAATACCTCTACCCTCTGGAGGGAACAGGCACGGCCGTTAGCGAAATTGCCGCCATCACAGACACGACTTTCCTAGTCCTCGAGCGGGACGGCAAAACTCCGGGAGCCGACAAAGACGTAACCAAGAAAATCTACAAAATTGACATCTCTGGCGCTACCGATGTCTTTGATCCTGGCCCAAACGGCCGGTTGGTCGACGGCAAAACGCTGGAGCAGTTGACCCAAGAGGAAAAGGCCGCAGCAGGGATCAAGCCTGTTGCCAAAGAAGAAGTCTTTGACATCACGTCGATCCCCAATTATCTCCACGATAAGCCAGAGGGATTGGTCATTCTCGACGCAAATACTCTGGCGATAGTGAACGATGACGACTTCGGCATTGTCTCGGAAAAAGGCGTGGTTCAGGAGAAAAAGATGCCCTACCTAGACAACAAGCTAGACGAGAACATTGTCTATTTTGTTAAGTTGCCAAAGGGTTTGTTTTGAAAGAGAACCTAGCTGTCAAAAGGGGGAAATTCCCTACGGATTTCCCTTTTTTCTCAGAGCTTGCCGGAGCAGGTGTCCCTGAAAAATTGAGATGCACACAGGAACTGGGCTAAAGTTGTTGAGCAAATCTCTGCAAAAAGTTGGCTTCCCCCCTCTCAGCGGATGGGCACTCCTGACTTTAACCCTCAGCGGCCTCATCCTCCTTCCCGTCCTGACGGTGCTGCTCAGCCTCTTTGCCGATGAGCGGCAGGTTTGGCAGCACCTGGCCGACACGGTCTTGGGGCTATATGTGCGCAATACCCTGGTGATGATGGTGGGTGTGGCAGTGGGCGTTATCCTGGTCGGCAGCGGCACCGCCTGGCTGGTGACGATGTGCGAGTTTTGGGGGCGGGCCTGGCTGGAGTGGATGCTGGTGTTGCCCCTGGCAGCTCCTACTTATGTGTTGGCCTACGCCTACACGGACTTTTTGCAAGTAACCGGCGGCTTCCAGATCTGGCTGCGGCGGGTCACCGGCTGGGGCATCGGCGACTACTGGTTCCCTAACATTCGCTCCTTGTGGGGGGCGATCCTGCTGCTCGTCCTCACTCTTTACCCCTATGTGTATCTCTCGGCGCGGCTGGCCTTCCAGGAACAGTCGGTGGCCTGTTTGGAGGTGAGCCGCTCCTTGGGCTATGGGCCGTGGGCCAGCTTTTTCCGAGTGGCCTTGCCGCTGGCGCGGCCGGGGATCGTGGCCGGCTGTCTGCTGGCTTTGATGGAGACCTTGAACGACTTTGGGACGGTCAGCTACTTTGGGGTCGATACCTTTACCACCGGCATCTACCGCACCTGGACGGCCTTGGGCAATCCGGTGGCTGCCGCCCAGCTCTCGGCGCTGCTGCTGCTGTTGGTGCTGCTGCTGATGGCCCTGGAGCAATTTTCCCGCCGGCGGGCGCGCTACTATCGCCAAGGGTTCAAGCCGTCCCTCACCCGCTACCGTCTGCAGGGGATGCGGGCGGTGGGGGCGTGGCTGGCCTGTGGGATCCCGATTGGGCTGGGCTTTGTCGTGCCGGCCCTGATCCTGCTCAACATGACTCTGCGCCAGGGAGAGTTGGGCCGCCGCTTTTGGAGCTACGCCCAGAACAGTTTTCTCCTCTCGACGATCACGGCGGTGATTGCCGTCTTGGTGGCGGTGGTGGTGCTGTACGGTTTGCGGCTGCAAGGGTTCGAGCAGGCGAGATCTGTCCGGGGCCTGCGGCTGGCGGTGCGGCTGTCTTCTCTGGGCTACGCGCTGCCCGGGGTGGTGATCGCGGTGGGGGTTCTGATTCCCCTAGGGCGGCTGGATCAACTGCTGAGCGACTTGCGGCAGGTGGTACTGCAACAGCCGCCCGGCTTGGTGATCAGCGGCACCATTGTGGCGTTGGTGTTTGGCTACCTGGTGCGCTTTTTGGCCGTTGCCCTGGCCACGGTCGAGGCGACGCTAGCGCGCATTCCTCCCAGCCTGGATGAAGCAGCCCGCAGCTTGGGGCAGGGATCCCTGGGCACCTTGCTACGGGTGCACCTGCCCCTGATGGGAGGCGGGATCCTGGCGGCGATGCTGCTGGTGTTTGTGGATGTAATGAAGGAGCTGCCGGCAACGATGGTGCTACGCCCCTTCAACTTCGATACCTTGGCCGTCCACACCTACCGCATGGCTGCCGACGAACGGCTGGCCGAGGCCGGCGCTCCTGCCTTGGCGATTGTCCTGGTGGGGATTTTGCCGGTGATCCTGCTCAACGCCCAGATAGCCCAGCGACGCAATCTAGGCTCCTCAAATGAAATGAAACGTCTCCCTACTCCCCTCTCCTAGAGGGAGAGGGGTTGGGGGTGAGGGTCGCGGCGCGAGGCGCTTGGCTTTTCTGGGCTAGAGAAGGCTGCCCTCTATGCGTCAGCTTGAGTGCAGGAGTGGGTCACTGGAGGGAAGTTTACAGGGCCTCAGCCCCGGCAACTACCTCCAGGATCTCCTGAGTGATGGCCGCCTGCCGAGCTTTGTTGTAGGCAAGGCCCAGTGTGCGGATAAGCTCGGTGGCGTTGTCGCTGGCGTTGCTCATGGCCGTCATGCGGGCCGCCAACTCGCTGGCCGCTGCTTCCTGCAAAGCCCGCAACAACTGGTTATTCAAGTACAGCGGCAGCAGCGCGTCCAAAATCTGCACCGGATCCTGCTCGAAGATCATGTCCGGCGGCGGAGCGGAAACAGCAGCCACGATCTTGCTGCGCTCGACGGTGAACTCTCCCCCGCGCACCAGAAGGTTAAAAATCTCGTCGTCGCGGGCAGCCAGGCGCGTGGGATCCAGAGGAAGCAGCGACTGCACCACTGGCCGCGAGCTAATCAGCGAGACAAAGCGAGTGTAGATGAGCTCCACCTTATCCACCTTCTCGGAGAGGAAAGCGGAGAGCAGCTCATCCCCAATTTGAGCAGCTTCAGCGGCAGTGGGGATCTGGGACAGATTCACGTAGGTCTTGGCGATGGGGGCAGAGCGGCGCTGAAAATACTGCACCGCCTTGCGGCCCACCAGGTAAAGCCGCACCTGCTGCCCCGTCTCCTGCAGCTCGCGCACCCGCTCCTCGGTGCGCTTGATAACGTTGGCATTGTAAGCGCCGCACAGGCCCCGATCCCCAGCCACCACCAATAGGCCCACGGTCTCAATGGGCCGCTGCTTCAGCAGGGGCAGGTCGACATCCTCCAGCCGCAACCGCGTCTGCAGGCGGTAGAAAACCTGGGCCAGGCGATCGGCAAAGGGACGGGTGGCCATCACCTGCTCCTGAGCCCGTCGCACCCGCGCCGCGGCCACCAGGCGCATGGCCTCTGTAATCTTGCGGGTGTTCTTCACCGCCTTGATGCGGTCGCGAATCCGCTTTAGGTTTGCCATAACCGATCCTCTCTGCTGTGGTCACTGGATGGGGATCCCCGGCAACTAGGCCGCCTTGGCCAGGAAGCTTTGCTTGAACTCCGCGATGGCGGTTTTCAAGATCTCTTCCGCCTCGTCGGTAAGCTGCTTGGTGGAGAGGACGATCTCGCCATACTTGGGATGGGCGGTGCCCAAGTAGGACAGCAGGCCCTGCTTAAAGCTGGAGACTTTCTCCACCGGAATGTCGTCCAAATACCCCCGCGTCCCGGCGTAGATGATGGCCACCTGCTGATCCAAAGACAGGGGCGAGTACTGCGGCTGCTTGAGGATCTCCTGCAGCCGTTGGCCGCGGGCCAGTTGCTTCTGGGTAGCTTCGTCCAGGTCGGAGGCAAATTGGGCAAAGGCTTCCAGGTCGCGATATTGCGCCAGTTCCACCTTGATCGAGCCGGCCACTTTCTTCATCGCCTTGGTCTGGGCTGCCGAGCCGACGCGGCTGACAGAGATGCCGACGTTGATGGCCGGGCGAATGCCGGCGTTGAACAGATCCGACTCCAGGAAGATCTGCCCATCGGTAATGGAGATAACGTTGGTGGGAATATAGGCCGACACGTCGTTGGCCTGGGTTTCCACAATCGGCAGCGCCGTCATGGATCCCTCGCCCAGCCGGCTGTTCAGCTTGGCGGCCCGCTCCAGCAGGCGCGAGTGCAGATAGAACACATCTCCTGGGTAGGCTTCCCGTCCAGGTGGGCGCCGCAACAGCAGCGACATCTGCCGGTAGGCCACCGCCTGCTTGGACAGATCGTCGTAGACCACCAGGGTATGCTTGCCCTGGTACATGAAGTACTCGGCGATGGTGGCGCCGCAATAGGGGGCCAGCCACTGCAGCGGGGCCGGGCTGTCGGCGCCGGCAGCCACCACAATGCTGTAGTCCATCGCCCCTCGCTCGCTCAGGATGTTCACCACCTGGGCGATATTGCTCTGCTTCTGGCCGATGGCCACATAGATGCAAATGACATCCTGTCCTTTTTGGTTGAGGATGGTGTCGACAGCAAGGGTGGTCTTGCCGGTTTGGCGGTCGCCGATGATCAGCTCCCGCTGGCCCCGCCCGATGGGGATCAGGGCATCGATGGCGGTGATGCCAGTCTGCAGGGGCTCGTAGACGGAGCGGCGATCGACGATGCCAGGGGCCGGCGACTCAATGAGGCGCGTCTCGGTGCAGTGAATCGGCCCTTTGCCATCGATGGGATTGCAGAGGGGATCCACCACGCGGCCCAGCAGGGCTTCTCCCACCGGGATGCTGGCAATTCTGCCCGTGGCTTTGACGATAGATCCTTCTTGGATGTTGCGCCCGGAGCCGATCAGCACCGCGCCGACGTTGTCTTCCTCCAGGTTGAGGGCAATGCCCACCGTGCCATCCTCGAACTCCAGTAGCTCGCTGGCCATCACCTTCTCCAAGCCGTAGATGCGGGCAATGCCGTCCCCCACCTGCAGGACGGTGCCGACATTGGAGATCTGCATCTCCTGGTTGTACTGTTCGATCTGTTGCTTGATGATGGTGCTGATCTCGTCTGGGCGAATTGTAGGCATGGCAGTCCTCTCGAGGGAATGGGAAGGGATCCAAAATTAAGGAAAAACGCTCGGCCAATCTAGGCTAACTGCAGCGCCAGCCGGCGCAACTGGCCGCGCAGGCTAAGGTCGATCACCTGGGATCCAATCTTAATGATCACTCCACCCAGCAACGTGGGATCTTGGCTGGTCTGGAGCTCCACGCCGCTGGCTTGTGTGAAGTCCCTCACCCGCTCGCGGATCGACTGCTGTTGCGCCTCGGTCAAAGGTACCGCTGTGGTCACCTCGGCCAGGACGATATTTTTGAGCTTCCGCTGCAGCTCCAAGAACCGCTGGCAGACGGCCCCGAGGAACATAATACGGCGACGGTCGCTCAACAGCTTGAGCGCGTTCAGCAGCAGCGGGTGGATCTGGTCGGCAAACACCTGCTGCAACAGGTTTTTCTTGGCTTCCGCCTTGACCAGGGGACTGGCGAGGAATTGGCCCAGCTCCGGCGTGGCCTGCACAACCGCGGCAATGAAACGGATGTCGGCCTCAAAGGTATCCAATAATCCCTGCGCAGAGGCCAGCGAAACAAGGGCTTCGGCGTAGGGATCCACCACTCTGGCGGCCATGGTGCTGCTGATCATAACTTCCCCTTTCCTCCTAGCGGGCAATCATCTGGATCCCCCGTTCAATCAGGCGCTGGTGCACCTGCTCGTTGAGGTGTTGCGGCAGCTCCTGCTCCACCTTGCTCAGGGCTTGGCGCACGATCTGGCGGCGCAGCTCCTGGAGAATTTGCTCTTGTTCGGCAGAGAGATCCCTTTCGGCGTTGGCGCGCAGCCGCTCGATCTCCCGCTCCGCCTGCTGCAACAGCTCCTGCCGGCGGGCTTCCGCATTGGCCTCCGCCTGTTTGCGAATGCGCTCCGCCTCCTGCTGAGCCTGCGCCAGCTTTTGCTGCTCCTCCGCCAGCCTCTCGATCGCCTCCTGCTTGCGCTGCTCCGCCTGGCGCAGCTCCTCGAGGATGCCTTCTCGCCGTTTGGCCAGAGCTTCCCCCACCACCCGGCGGCCCAAAATGTACAGCAGGCTGAGGATGATGGCGATGTTGATTAAGTTGCTTTCCAGAATCGCATCCAGGATCCCCTTTTCTGCAGAACCCTCAGTGGCTTCCGTCACCGGCTCGGCAACGGCCAAAAGCCAAGCGGGCACAAGGCTCCACACCAGCATCACGCGCTACTCCAAAGGAATGTTCAACTGGCCACTTAACGGGCGCTGCCCAACAGCTTCTCGGTGATCTGGGCGGCAATGGCATCCACTTGCTGCTGCAGTTGTTCGAGCGCCGTCTGCTTTTCCTGCTCGATTTGCCGCCGCGCCGCCTCCAGCTTAGCTTGGATCTCCGCCTGGGCCGCCGCCAGCTTCTCCGAACGGATACGGGCCGCAGCCGCTTCCGCCTCGGCGATCACCTGCTGCGCCTGGAGGCGGGCCTGGCCGATCTCAGCCTCGTACTGGCGGGTCAGGGCCATCGCCTTGTCCAGCCGCTCCTGGGCCTCCGCCTGGGTGGTGCGGATGTAGTCGTTGCGGCTGTCGATAACCCGAGTAACCGGCTCGTAGAAGAGGGAGTTGAGCACGGCCACCAGCAACAGAAATTGGACGGCAATGATGGGCAAGGTGGCGTCGAGATCGAAGAGGCCATTTTTCTCGGCAGCTTCAACGGCCAACAGGGTTGGACAGATCATGGGGCCGCACCAACAGAAACGGGATCCAACATCGAACAAGGCAGGGGGCGAACCGGCGCAACAGAGCTATTGATCCGGGCCGCCCCCAGAGACATCAGGCGAAGGGGTTGGCGAACAAGAGCACCAGCGCCACCACCAGGCCATAGATGGTCAGGGCTTCCATGAAGGCCAGGCTAACCAACAGGTTGCCGCGGATTTTGTCTTCTGCTTCCGGCTGACGGGCCAGCCCCTCCATGGCAGCGGCAGCAGCATTCCCCTGGCCCAGACCCGGGCCCAGGGATCCCAGGCCAATTGCCAGAGCGGCAGACAACACAGAAGCAGCAGAGGTTAACGGATCCATAGCAAGATGCTCCTTGTCGTTACAAAACAGATGTTGACACGAACGCAACAGCGTCTTGAGCTTGAGGTGATCTGACCGGAGTAGTCGAGCCGATCGCCTCTTTGTCGGCGGCCTCCAGGCTCAAGCCCTCGGCCCCAACAAACCTTACCAGAGAAGGGATCCCTTGCGACGACCTTTGAAGGAGAGGGGGCGTTGAACTGGGTAGAAGTCCCCACCTTCCCTCCGCAGGTCAATCGTGGTGATCCCCACCCCCATGACCTTCCAGCGCCTCTCCAATGTAAGCGGCCGAGAGGGTGGAGAAGATCAAAGCCTGAATGGCCCCCGTAAACAGAAATAGGATCATCACCGGCACCGGGATCAACAACGGCACCAGCAACACCAACACCGCAATCACCAGCTCTTCTGCCAAGATGTTGCCGAACAGACGGAAACTCAGGGAGAGGGGCTTGGTGAAGTCTTCCAGGACGTTGATGGGCAACAGAACTGGCGTGGGCTCGATGTACTTCTTAAAGTAAGACAGCCCTCGCTTGCTGATACCGGCCACGAAATACATGACGCTGGTGAGCAGCGCCAAGCCGGCGGTGGTGTTGATGTCGTTGGTGGGAGAGGCCAGCTCTCCTTCCGGCAGGGGAATCAACTTCCAGGGGAAGAGATTGCCCATCCAGTTGGAGACAAAAATAAACAGGAACAAGGTGCCAACGTAGGGCACCCAGGGCCGGAAGTTTTTCTCACCAATCTGGGCACGGGCAATGCTTTGGACAAACTCCAGGGTGTACTCGATAAAGTTTTGCAGACCAGCGGGCTCCCGCTGCAGTTGACGAGTCCCCAACAGCACCACGGTCAAGATCAGGGCGATGGCAATCCAACTGGCAATCAAAACTTGCCCGTGAACCGTAAATTTGCCCAGGTGCCAGTAAAGGTGATGACCAACCTCAAGTTCTGCTACCAGAGGAGGAGCGGAGAAGAACAGGTTCATGAGCATCACGCAGAAGAAGATAAACGGGTCAAGGTCTGAACAAGATAAATCAGCAGGGTGACCTTGTAGGTCATGAACCCCAAGAAAATGGGCAAAATCTGCAAAGACTTCACCTGGGTGGCCAGGACGATTAGCCCGACAAACAAAGCCAAACGCGTTACCCCCAGTCGGCTGCGACTTTTGCCCAGTTCCGCGACGCCGCGGCCCAGCATGCGCAGATAGACTACGCCGACGATTGCCCCCAGCAAATAATTGGCAGCCACCGCCGGCGAGTAAACCAAAGCCACCCCCACCGCAATGGCCAGGCTCACCCCCAAGGTGACCAGCACCAACCATAGCTGCAGTGCTTCATAGCTCCTGCCAGCCGTTGTCGCCTTCTCCCGCAAATCCGCTTTGCCCGGGGCAAGCGACGGCTGCAACGCACTCTGGCAGCCCAGACCCGCCTCCTGCTGTGGCGGAGGCGCCGCCTCCTCCAGGGGCGGCAAAGGCTTAGGCTTCCACGGGGTCGCCTTCCAACGGGCAGGACTGTGGGAGAGGAGTCGGGAAGAACGTGCCATGGGAATGAGGTCACCACCTCTGAGGATCTGGCCTTAACCCAAAATAACACGACTAAGTAACAATACTTAACGAGTTGGGCGAGGCCAGGGCGGGATGGAACCTTGCAACTATCGCCTCGAAAGACGACTAGCCCTTCGACAGATGGAGATGTTCCTCTAAGAATTTACCACCTTCGTGGATCGGCAACGGCAAAAATGGAAAACTTTCTGAAAGACCGCGGATGTAAAGTTTTGCCTGGGGTGGCTGAGAAGCTGCAATCTTCTGTTACCTCCTGTTGTTTTGAGGTGGATCCCGCCGATTCTGTTGCTCTATATACTATGGGGCAGTGAGAAGAAAGGGCGAGGATGATCCCAGTGAGTTGGCTGGTCAAGGCGATCTGGGTGGACTACAGCTTGGCTGTAGCGCTGACGGTGGTGCTGCCGTTGGCTCTCCTAATTTGGGCCTTTGCGGTGGGGTTGCGTCCTCTGATTCAGCTCTTGATCGTCTACTGGCGGGTATCCAGCCTATTGGCGGTGACGGTGTATTTGATGATCGGCGGTCTGCCCATCAGTTTCTTGAGCGGGGCGATGGCGCGGCTGTTGATCCCAATGGGTCTGTGGTTCTGGCAGGATTGGAGCACTGCCCTTGAGCAGTCGAGAAGCGGGGCGGCGCGAGCTTTTTTGCTCTGGCGCTGGATCTTGACTGGCTACATGGGGATTGGGATCCTCTTTTCGGGGGCCTTTGTGCCCTGTGCCTTCCGGGCTTCCCTATCGGCAGAGTGTCGAGCTTGGTTTGAGCCGCCGCTGGGGTTTCGAGAAATTTTCCATCCCAATGTGCCGCCGGAGCTGCTGGGGAGCGTGGGGGCCTGGGGCTTGGTGGCCTACCTGCTCTACAGCGTCTACTTTGTCTGGCGGCTGCGGCCTGGCGCAGACAGGGGGGAGCTGGCATGAGTGCTCTGCCCTGGCCGCTGGCTCTGGAGCGCTACAGCCAGGCCCACCCCCAGGAGGTGCTGCGGGTGGAGGTGGAAAGCGAGGGGGAAGCTGATTTGGTGTTGATCTACCGTGGCTATAGCTGCTCCCTGCAGCGGGCTACGCCCCCCGATCCAGAAGTGGCGGTGATCCCTCCCCAGGCTCGCTTTTTGCAACTGGAGCGCCTGAGCGCTCCTTATCACCCTGAGCGCTCGCAGGTTTTGGCCCTCTACCGAACCTGGGAGGAGTTGAGGGCTTGGCTGATCCAAGAAGGGATCCCCGTGGCCGAGTGAGCAATTCCCGGTCTCAGCGCCCCACTGGACTGGGCTGGCGCTGCAGGATGGTGTATTCTGCCGGCTGCAGAAGAGATTGCCCTGTCATCTCGGGGGGCTGAGGCAGGCCTAGGATCTCGAGCAGGGTGGGGCCGACATCGGCCAGGGTGCCGCCAGAGCGCAGCTTGACATCGCCACCGCGACCAGGGATCTTGCGCCTTTCCCCCTCCACCAGGATGCAGGGCACGGGGTTGTTGGTGTGGGCCGTCCAAGGGTTGCCCTGCTCGTCCCACATCTGCTCGGCGTTGCCGTGATCCGCCACGATTAAGGTGGTTCCCCCCACGTCCACCACCGCCGCCAGCAGACGGCCCAGGCAGCGATCCACCGTCTCCAGCGCCCGCACCGTGGCCTTGAAGTTGCCGGTGTGGCCCACCATGTCGGGGTTGGCGTAGTTGAGCACCACCAGGCTGTATTCGCGGCGGGCGATAGCTTCGATGGCTTTGTCGGTCACCTCCACCGCTGACATCTCCGGCATTTGGTCGTAGGTGGCCACCAGCGGGCTTTGCACCAAGATGCGATCTTCCCCAGGGAAGGGCTGCTCAATGCCGCCGTTAAAAAAGTAGGTGACGTGGGCGTACTTTTCCGTCTCGGCAATGCGCAATTGCTTGAGGCCGGCCTCGCTCACCACTTGGCCCAGCAGGTGATCCAGGTTCTGCGGCTTAAAAAGCACCTGCACCGGCAAGGTCGGATCGTACTGGGTCATGGTGATGAAGGTGAGATCCGGAATCAGACGGCGCTGAAAACCGGAAAAGTCGGGACAGACAAAAGCTTGGGTAAGCTGGCGGGCGCGATCCGGGCGGAAATTGAAGAAGATGACCGCATCTCCCGACTGCACCGCCCCCGGAGCCAAGCGAGTGGGGGGAATAAACTCGTCGGTAATATCCTGGGCGTAAAAGTCTTCCATCACCTCGGCGGCGCTGCGGCCACAGCCAGGGCCGTCTTCCGTCAGGATCTCGTAGGCCTTCTGGGTGCGCTCCCAACGGCGATCCCGATCCATGGCGTAGTAGCGGCCGCTCAGGGTGGCGATGACGCCGCTGCCCAGCCATTGCAGCTCTTTTTCCAGAGCGGCCAGAACCCTGGCTCCATCGCGGGGCAAGGTATCGCGGCCATCGGTGATGGCGTGGACATAGGCAGGGATCCCCGCCTGGGCTGCCAGCTTCAGCAAGCCGTAGAGATGGTCGATGTGGGAGTGAACCCCCCCCTCAGAGCAGAGGCCAATGAAATGAAAACGGCCCCCCTGCTCCTTGAGCCGATGACAAACCTCCACCAAGAGGGGCTCGTGAAAAAGGGATCCCGTCTCGATGGCGTCGCTGATACGCACCAACTCCTGCGGCACCACCCGCCCCGCCCCCAGGGTCAGGTGGCCCACTTCTGAGTTGCCCATTTGCCCTGACGGCAGGCCCACGGCTCGCCCCGAAGCTTGCAGCAGGGTATGGGGGTAGGTAGCCCATAGGCTGTCCACGACAGGGGTTCGGGCGACCAGCACCGCATTGCCCTCAGGGGCTTCGCGATAACCCCAGCCATCCAGGATTACCAGAACCACAGGTGCCACCGATTGTGCATCCATGAAATGGCCTCTCGTTTTTTAAGACATAATACCAGCCCAGGCAATACGATACCGAATCCTCCATTCCCTCTCAAGATTTCACCTTTCTTGTGAGGGGAAAAGAAGCAACTCCAATAGTCGGGATTGAGCAGCTACCGCCAATCGATAGGCGAGCTGCCATAAGTATTTATACATATCTGCGCAGACATCTACCCAGATAAAACACGGTCAGCCGCGGGGGCTGGGCCGCAAACGTTTGCGCAGGGACTCGGCGCGGCGCTTGGCAATGGCATTCTTCGGATCCAGTTGCAGCACCGTCTCGTAGGCCTCGAGGCCAGGGCCGTAGAGATTTTTCTTCTCGTAGGCATGGGCCAGATTGTTCCAAGCGGTTACATAGCCGGGATCCGCTGCCACCGCGTCTTTGTAGTAGCGGATGGCCAAGTCGTATTGCCCCTGGCTGAAGTAGGCAAAGCCGAGGGCGTTGCAGACGGGGGGAATGTTCTCCCCAGCCACCTCTAGAGCTTTTTTAAGCTGGACGATGGCCTGGTCGTAGAGGCGCTTTTGCAGATAGACGCTGCCCAACTCGTAGTGCTCCTGCGGGGATCCCTTGCCTTTGCTCAGGCGGGGCTGGAGCTGCCGGATGACTCTTTCCTGGGCCCGTATCCGCAGCACCTCGCGCAGGACGAAGTAGCCCACCACGCTGAGGATACCGGCCAAAGCCACCAGGTACAGGAGGGGAGCGTTGACGCCCATTTTGCCTATCCCGCTTGCCTCTTCAGATTTGCCTTGCCAGCGTTACGCCTGCAGGTGAGCCTCGATCAACCAAAGATCTTTGTCGATCTGGCGCGAGATCTCGGTAAACAGGTCGGCGGTATCGGCGTCCCCCAGTTCGGTACTGCGGTCGATGTTGCGGCGCACCGAAGCGGCATACTGGCCGTAGCGGGCCGCCAAAGCCTGCAGGTGAGCCCGGCCGTCTTCAGCCGTCAGGTCGTACTCCGGCAAGGCTGAGGTTTGGGCGACGATGCGGGCCGTGCCGCGGGCAATGCCCCCCAAAGCTGTAACCCGCTCCGCCAGCATGTCCACGTAGTTCTCCAGAGTGCCGGCAAAGGTGTCGAACATCTCGTGCAGGGCGATGAAGTTCATGCCTTTGACGTTCCAGTGGGCCTGCTTCACCTGAGTTTTCAAATCCAGCGTGTCCGCCAAGGACTGGTTGAGCAGCTCCACCAGTTGCGCGCGGGCCTCCGCCGGCAAGTCGATCTGGGTGGGGTAGAGACGGGTTTTTGCGGCGGTAACCATAGCCAACCTCCTAAGTTGTGTTTCCATTATCTGGGATCCGCCTCGGCTCTGGGGCCTGCTGATTCCCGACTGAGTCCATACTAACACAAACTCGGAATGAGTATGAGTTAGCAAGTGCTTACTTGCCGATGCAGAAGCGGCTGAAGATCTGATCCAGCACCGCTTCGGAGATCTCCTCGCCGGTGATTTGGCCAAGGGCGTGCAGGGCGCCGCGCAGGTCGATGGTCCAAAAATCGAGGGGGAGCTGCGCCTGCATAGCCTGAACGACTTGTTCCAGGCTGGCTTGGGCCTGGCGGAGGGCGGCGGCCTGGCGTTGGTTGAGGCTCACCTCCAGGTTGGGCTGGGGCCGCCCCTGAGTCACAAGCTGCTCCAAGGCCTCTTCCAGCTCCGGGATCCCTTGGCCTTGGGCGGCGACGGCGGGGACGCGGTAGGCGATCTCGGGCGGGAGGCGGATCTTGTCGGCGGGGGCGAGGTCGGTTTTGTTGATCACCAGGATGAGGGGGCGGTGGCGGATGGAC
This sequence comes from Synechococcus sp. 60AY4M2, assembly GCF_002760375.1. NCBI lineage: Bacteria > Bacillati > Cyanobacteriota > Cyanophyceae > Synechococcales > Synechococcaceae > Synechococcus > Synechococcus sp. 60AY4M2. Next base: position 2,622,887 of record NZ_AUMZ01000001.1, on the reverse strand, counting down.
GCGTAGATGGCGGCGTCGGCATCCGTCCAGCCGGCCTGGGCGTCGATGACCAGCACCAGCACATCGGCAGCTTGAGCCAGCCGTTGGGAGCGCTCCACCCCTAGCCGTTCCACCGGATCGTCGGTGGCGCGAATGCCGGCGGTATCCAAAAGCTGGACGGGGATCCCTCTGACCACCAACTGGGATTCCACCACGTCGCGGGTGGTGCCGGGCAGGTCGGTGACGATGGCGCGATCCTGGCCTGACCAGGCGTTGAGCAGGCTGGACTTGCCCACATTGGGCCGCCCGACGATGGCCACCTTGACCCCGGTGCGCAGCAATTGCCCCCGCTCGGCGGTGGCCAGCAGGGCCTGCATCTGGGCCTGGATGGCTTGCAGCCGGGCCTGCCAAGCGGGGACGTCCAGGGGGGGCAGATCCTCTTCAAAGTCGAGGCGGGCTTCGATCTCGGCCAATAAACCCAGCAGCTCCTGGCGCAGGGCGCGGATGGACTGCCCCAACTTGCCCTGCAGCCCCGCCAGGGCCATTTGGGCCGCCTGCGGGGAGCGGGCCGCCACCAGATCGGCCACGCTTTCGGCCTGGGTGAGGTCGATGCGGCCGTTCAAGAAAGCGCGCAGGCTGAACTCCCCCGGCTGCGCCAGCCGTGCCCCCTGGCGCAGGCACTGCTGCAGCGTGGCCTGAACCACCATGATGCCGCCGTGGCAGTGCAGCTCCACTACGTCCTCGCGGGTGTAGGAGCGGGGAGCCTGCATCCAGACGGCCAGGGCCTCGTCCAACCGCCGGCCCTTCTCGTCGTGGATCCAGCCGTAGAGGAGGCGATGGCTTTCCCAGACTGCGTTGCGGCGGGCGGGAGTAAAGATAGCCTGGGCAATGGCCAAAGCCCGCGAACCGGAGAGGCGTACAATGCCAATGCTGCCCTGTTCGGGCACCACTGCCGTGGCAATGGCAGCAATGGTATCGGCCAAGGGCGCAGTCAGATCCATCCTCGACAAAGCCCGGCTTGAATTGTCGCAACTGTTGGATTCCCCATCGGCTTTCCCCGATCCCCTGCAGAGGTCTCTTGCGCCTATTGGCGCGCCTCCCCGAAGTCGGAAAAAGCTATAAAAAGCCGTGCGACCCGGTGAAGGCCGGGGTAGCCTGACAGTGGCAACTCACGCTCGTCCCGGATACTTATGAAGCCGTTACGCACGTTCAAGGTCACTCCCTACCTGCCGGCTGCTCTGGAAAGTCTGCGCTTGTTGGCCTATAACCTGCATTTTAGTTGGAACGTGGAAACCCGCAGCCTGTTTCGGCGCATGGATCCAGATCTGTGGGATGCCTGTGGCCACAATCCGGTGGCTTTGTTGGGGCAGATTCGGCAGGAGCGGCTGGACGAGCTGGCGGAGGATCCTGGTTTTTTGGCCCACCTGGAGCGGGCCAGCCAACAGCTCCAGAGCTACCTGCAGGAAGACACCTGGTATCGCAAGTATCGCTCGGCCCAAGCGGTGGAAGGGGAGTGCTACGCCTATTTTTCAGCCGAGTTTGGTCTGGCAGATTGTTTGCCCCTCTACTCAGGAGGCCTGGGGGTCTTGGCCGGGGATCACCTCAAGGCGGCCAGCGACCTGGGCCTGCCGCTGGTGGGGGTGGGCCTGCTCTACCAGAAGGGGTATTTTCGCCAGTACCTCAACCCCGACGGCTGGCAGCAGGAGCGCTATCCCGTTAACGATTTTTTCAATATGCCCCTGGAGCTGCAAAGAGATGCGGAGGGCCGCGAGATTCGCATCGAGGTGGACTACCCCAAACGCAAGGTGTTTGCCCGCATTTGGAAGGCGATGGTGGGGCGGGTGCCCCTCTACCTGCTGGACACCAACATCGAGCCCAACAGCCAGTACGACCAGGACATCACCGATGAGCTGTACGGCGGCGACCAGGATGTGCGCATCCACCAGGAGATCATGTTGGGGATCGGCGGCGTGCGGGCTTTGCGCGCCCTCGGCATCCATCCCACCGTCTACCACATGAACGAGGGGCACTCGGCTTTTTTGGCGGTGGAGCGCATCCGCCTGTTGATGGTGGAGCAGGGGTTGAGCTTTGAAGAAGCCTGGCAGGTGGCCAAGTCCAGCCAGATGTTTACCACCCACACGCCGGTACCTGCCGGGATCGACCTGTTCCCGCCAGACAAAATCGACTACTACCTGGGCTCCTACTACCGCCAGATGGGCCTAAGTCGGGAGCACTTTTTGGCCCTGGGTCGAGAAAATCCAGGCGACTTCCAGTCCCCTTTCAGCATGGCGGTGCTGGCCATCAACATGGCCTCGTTTGTTAACGGCGTCAGCAAGCTCCATGGGGCGGTCGCCCGCAAGATGTTTGGCCCCCTCTGGCCTGGGATCCCGCAAGAGGAGGTGCCGATTACCTCCATCACCAATGGCGTGCATGTCCGCACCTGGGTGGGGGAGGAAAACCAAGCTCTCTACGACCGCTACCTGGGGCCGGATTGGGCGGAGGCTCCCCCCTCGGATCCCCTGTGGCAGAAAGTGGATCGGATCCCGGATGGGGAGCTGTGGCGGGCCCACGAGCGCAGCCGCTCGCGCCTGATCAACTTCGTTCGCGAGCGCCTGGTGGAGCAACTGCAAAAGCGGGCGGCCTCAGCGGTGGAAATTCAGTGGGCCTCTGAAGCCCTCAACCCGGAAGTGCTCACCATTGGCTTTGCCCGCCGCTTTGCCACCTACAAGCGGGCCACCCTCTTGTTTCACAACCTGGAACGGCTCAAAGCCTTGCTCAACCATCCCCGCTACCCGATGCAGTTTATCTTTGCCGGCAAAGCCCACCCCCGCGACAACCCCGGCAAGGAGCTGATCCGGCAAATTGTGCAAGTGTCGCGCCAGCCAGAGTTCCGCCAGCGGCTGGTGTTTATCGAAGACTATGACATGTACATCGCTAGCTTAATGGTGGCCGGGGTGGACGTGTGGCTGAACACCCCCCTGCGCCCCCGCGAGGCCAGCGGTACTAGCGGCATGAAGGCAGCGGCTAACGGCGGACTGCACCTGAGCATCTTGGACGGCTGGTGGGATGAGGCAGATTACTACCAGACTGGCTGGCCCATTGGCCGCGGCGAGGAATACGAGGATCGCGCCTACCAAGACGAGGTGGAGTCCAACGCCCTCTACGACCTGCTGGAACAGGAGGTTGCCCCTCTGTTTTACCAGCGCGGTAGCGATGGCCTGCCCCACGCCTGGATTCGGCGCATGAAGCAGGCCATTCAGCTCAACTGCCCCCGCTTTAGCACCCAGCGCATGGTACTGGAGTATGCCGAGCGGGCCTACATTCCCCTCAGCAACTACTTCGACCGCATGCGCCGCGATAACTTCGAGTCGGCTCGCCAGTTTACCCGCTGGCGCAGCCATCTGCAGGAGAACTGGTACAACATTCGGGTTGTCAATGTCCAGGTCGAACCCCCCAAGAAAGCTTCCGCCGCCGGCCTCCCCTCGGCGCAAAACGACCAAGTGGTGATGGCCCGCGATCCCCTCACGGTGACCGTTGAGGTGCGGCTGGGATCCCTGCAACCCCAGGATGTCATCGTCCAGGCCTACCAGGGGCCGGTGGACGACAACGGCCAGATCCGGAACGGCCAAGCAACCCCCCTGCGCTACGTGGAGACGGTGGAGGATCGGGCCATCTTCTCCGGCCAGATTCGCTACGAGGCCAGCGGCTTGCAGGGGCTGGCCATCCGCCTGCTGCCCTTTCATCCTGACATGCACGATCCCTATGAGCTGCGGCTGATGCTCTGGGCCTAGAATGTCCGTTCCACCCAAAAGGGAGAAGGAAGGGGAACAGCAGGGATCCCCTTCCTATGCGGATCCAGCCTGAACAAGAGAGACTCCCCAAATTCGTGCGGATGGGTGTTTCTCGCTGCCCAATCAGGCAGAATCAGAGAAACCAGCTCCGGGTTGATGCCATGCTCAAAGCCCACGACTCGGCCGGTTTGCGCCTGTTGCTCGCGGCTGCCCTGCTGTTGGGGGGCTTGGCCAGTTGGCGGCAGGATCGCCTCTCGGCAGTGATGGGTCTGGCCAGTGCGGCAGCCATTTCAGCCTTCACCCGCCCCGCCATCTTGGCTTACAACCGGGGTCGCGAACGGTGGCTGAACCGGGATCTGATAGGGGCTGTCGAGCAGCTCAACCTGGCGCTGCAGCAGGATCCCTGTCTGACCAACGCCCACCTTCTGCGCGGCCAGGTTTACCTCGAACTCGGCCAACTTCCCCAGGCGCTGGCGGACTTCGACCAAGCCACCCGGTTGGCCCCGCGCCGGCCAGAGTCCTATCTCTACCGCGGCCTCCTTCTTCAGTTGCAGGGGGATTTGCAGGGGGCAATAGCCGAGCTTGCCGAGGTAGTACGCCGGCATCCCAGCGCCCCCCACCACCTCCGCTTGGCCAACCTGCTCAGGCAACAGGGATCCCTGCCTTCAGCTCTAGCTCACCTGGACGAGGCCATTTGTCGGGATCCCACCTCGGCGCCTGCCTATGCCTGCCGCGCTACGGTGTACGGCTACCTGGGAGAATGGGAGGCGGCTGTGGCCGATTGGTCCCAGGCCATCCGCTGGGATCCCTGTCCGGCCCACCACTATGGGCGGGGCGTTGCCTATGCTTGGGCCGATTGCTATGACGAGGCCATTGCCGACCTCAGCCGCAGCCTCGAGGCAGAACCCTGCCAACCCCACGTTCTCTACATCAGGGGCAATCTTCTCTACGAGCTGGGGGAGATCAAAGCTGCCCTCGACGATTACGACCAGGCCTTTCGCTTGGAAGCCGACGGCAACCTCGGGGATCCCACCGACGAGTACGGCTTGTACGGTCGGGGGCTGGCTTACGGAAATATGGGAGATAGGGCAACGGCTATTTCCAGTTGGCAAGCCGCTTTGCAGGTCAGCCGCCAACACCACAACCTAGTTTTGCAGGAACAGGCGCATCGATCTTTGCGGCAGCTCCAGGATTTGGACGGAGATCCCGGAGCCTTTGGCTAGCGAGGTCGAAGGGATCCCCTCAGAACATTGCCGCGAAACTGGCGTAAAATTTGCTTATCGCCATCTCAATTCCCCTGATCTGCAGTTGGATTTTTCCCACCTCCTTCTGTGGCTGCCGTGAAACACACCCTCAGCGCTCTTGTGCAGGATCAGCCCGGGGTCTTAACCCGCATCGCCGGCATGTTTGCCCGCCGGGGCTTCAACATCGACAGCCTCACCGTTGGCCCCACCGAGCGGCCTGGCATCTCCCGCATCACCATGGTGGTGCAGGGGGATGAGCACGATGTGGAGCAGATGACCAAGCAGCTCTACAAGCTGATCGACGTGCTGAAAGTAACCGACATTACCCATGTCCCCTGTGTAGAACGGGAGCTGATGCTCGTCAAGGTCAACGCCAGCATCGAAACTCGCTCGGCCATCATGGACGTGGCGCAGATGTTCCGTGCCCGGATTGTGGATGTGGCGGAAGAGTCTTTAACTTTGGAAGTGACAGGGGATCCGGGCAAAATGGTGGCCATCATCAAGATGTTAACCAGCTTCGGCATTCGGGAGATTGCCCGCACCGGCCTGGTAGCTCTCACCCGCGAGTCGGGAGTCAATACCGAGTACTTGAAGCAGCACCCCACCGTGGCAGTCGTCTGAGGGGCTTGGCCACGATGCCAACAGAGATTGCTTAGGGAGGAGGCCATGGCAAAACCGGAGAGAAGCCGGCGCCATAGGGGGCAGGCCCTGCGCAATAGCCTGCGTTGCCTGATGAGCCTCCTGGCCATTGGGCTGTTGGGGTTACTGGGGGGCTGTGGCCCCCGACCTCCCAAGTCGGTTGTGCAGCAGGCTCTGGCCTACCAGATCTCCCACCCGGCTGAGCCGGTTGCCTCGCTGGTGGGCAGCGACCGCTTAGCAGGCCGTTTGGAAGTGCAGGATGTCCAAATTCGTCAGGATCGCCGTGAACCCCTGCTGTTGGCCTCAGGAGAGAAACTGGAAGGCCACCACCTCAGCGGCACCTATACCGTAATTGTCAAGCCACCGGGATCCCGCCGCCCCTACCGCCGCAAGGGGGATCCCTTCCAGCTCACCCTGGCCCACCAGAAGGCGCAAAGTTCCCCTTCCCCTGGGGGAGCGCAGCCCAAAACCCTGCCCGAACGGTGGCTACTGGCCCATTCCTCTCCCGATGCCAAGAGCTGGGAGGTCATCGACTTTTTCCCCCAGCCGGCACCGCTGCCGGAGCTGCCTCCTGCCGAACAGGCGTACCGACACCCGACTGACCTTGACGCTCTCCCCGCCCCTATAGCTGGCTTTCGCCCAGGGGTAAGCCAGAGAACTCTTTCCTAGGCTGGAGGACTGCTCCCACCGGAGAAGTCAGCTACCTTCCCTGGGGAGGAAGAGATCCTTCGCGGCTACCTGGCCACAACAAAGCGCTACGTAGAAACTCCAAACAACGGTAGGCAGGCTCCTCTGCAGGCCTCAATGTTGTCCCTTGCGCCGCCATTTTCTGGGTCAGCACCGCAGAGGTGGTTGGCTCAGCGAAGCAAGGCCGCCCCCCACAGAAAGAGCCCATCCACCAACAGGGTATTCAGCACTGCTCCGGCAAAGGCCCAGTGGTGCAAGCGACGGGATCCCTGAATGACCCACAGGCCAACCCCAAGGAGCAGAAGGCTTAAGCCGATGCCCCAAGCTACCCCCCAAGGGGCGGCCATTTTGTCGAGCGCAGCCATAAACGGGACGGTTGCCTGATCCAGCCGGTCAAACCGCATCGCCTGCCGCCACTCCGGCAACAGCCCCACCGAGTAAATGTAAAGATCTGTAACCGCTGTGCCCCACAAGGAGCCGAGATAGAACCAGGTGCCGATGCGGGCAAAGCGTTGCCGTGCCCCCCACCAGACCATCGGGATCCCCAGAGCTTCCACCGGCATGTGCCAGAGGGGCTCCCAGCGCAGCCAGCCCCAGTAGAAGGATCCTGCCAGCCAAGTCAGCGTGAAGCCGTAGAGCAGATCCCCCCAGATGCGGGTGCGGGGCCGCGAGTAGAGCCGCCAGCTAAGGCCCAGCCAGCCTAGAGTCATCGCCAAGCTCAGCCAAGGGCTATAGCGCACCAGGGGCGCTGCCACAAAAACGGGTAGGCACACCAGCACAGCCGCCGCTCCCCCGATGGCGTGGTGAGAGGGAAACCGCCTTCGCAGAGAAGAACGGGGAATCTCCCGTCCGACTGGGCCCTGGGAGGCCAGGGAAGGCTCTTCTTGGAGAGGCGGCGAACAAGAGGTAGGAAACAAAACGCAATCTTAGAAACTTTTACATCAGTTAACATAGCATCTTCCCTGCCCTTTCCCGCCCCGGCCGAGAGGGGCCGGCGTTGCCAGGGTACTGCCGAAAATGTCAGGGTGAGAATAACGCGCTGCCCGGAAAACACTATGGAGTTGCTGTTGGCGGGAGATATCGGGGGCACCAAGACCAGCCTCAGCCTCTTCAATGCCCAAGATCCCGATCACAGCCTCTACCACTGCCGCTACGCCAGCCAGAGCTATCCCAACCTCACCCCGGTGGTGCTGGAGTTTCTGGCCCAGGCACGGCAGGAGCTGGGGCGAGATCCCCAACCGGTTGCCGCCTGCTTTGCTGTGGCCGGCCCCGTAGTGGAAGAAAAAAGCAGTCCAGGAGCCGGGGGACAGAGGGCCAAAATCACCAACCTGCCCTGGAGCCTGCACTCAAGCCAGTTGGCGGCGGAGCTGGGGATCCCCCGCCTAGCGTTGATCAACGACTTCAGCGCCGTAGGCTATGGGGTGCTGGCCCTGCGAGATCAGGATCTGGAAACGCTGCAGACAGGAGAGCGGCAGCCCCAGGCGCCCATCGGCGTCATCGGGGCGGGCACAGGGCTGGGGCAGGCCTACCTCACCTGGGGAGAAGGCGGCTACCAGGTTCATGCCAGCGAGGGGGGGCATGTGGATTTTTCTCCACGGACCCCTTTGGAATGGGAGCTGCTGCGGTATCTGCAACAACGACATGGGCGCGTCTCCACCGAGCGGGTGGTCTCGGGGCAGGGGATCGTGGCCATCTATCAATTTCTGCGGGATAGCCGCTGGGGCCAGGGAGAGGAGCAGTTGCTGGCCCAAATTGCCGCCTGGGAAAGGGGAGCCAGCCCCGTCGACCCAGCCGCCCAAATTGCCAATGCCGCCCTGGAGGGACGGGATCCCTTGGCGGTGGAGTGTTTGCGGCTGTTTACCAGCTTGTATGGGGCCGCTGTCGGCAATTTTGCCCTGCACCTGCTGCCCCGTGGGGGCCTGTTCATCGCCGGCGGGATCGCGCCCAAGCTCCTGCGCCTGTTGCGGGAGGGAGAGTTTTTGCCCTCCTTTTTGGATAAGGGACGGATGCGCACTCTGCTGGAGCAACTGTCAGTGCAGGTGGTGGTGAACGCCCAGGTGGGCTTGATAGGGGCTGCCCACTATGCCGCCACTTTGCTGTAGAGGTTAAGCCTGTTGGCGGCAGGGATCCCCCGCTCCCTTCTCCCAGGGGGAGAGGGGGGCTGGGCAAGGCGCAGGATGGCCATGCCTAGGGCTTGTTCCTGCTCGCAAAGGCCGCATTTTCCGCTGCCAAAAACAACTGGGCCCGCCAAAAGCAGGTGATGGATTTGCTGTCGAAATCCAGGCCAAAACGGGCCATTTCTGTCAGTTCGGCAGGCGAAAGCTCCACCACCGCAATGTCTTCATCTTCATCCTTGGCCGGTGGAGCATCCAGCACTTCCAGATCCCGCGCCAGGTAGGCGTACATGATCTCGCTGGAATAGCCGGGGCACAGATAAAATTGGCCGAGGGGATCCCAGCGGTGGGCGCGCAGGCCGGTTTCTTCTTCCAGCTCGCGGCGAATGGTTTCATCAGGATGTTCCCCTGGCTCGACGGTACCGGCGGGAAACTCGTAGAGGTAGGCGGCGACGGCAAAGCGATATTGGCGAATGCAGACGAACTTGCCTTCGGCAGTGACCGGCACGGCCACCACGCCGCCGGGGTGGAGGAGGTACTCCCGCTCCCCTTCGGTGCCGTTGGGAAAGCGCAAGCGCTGGCTGACAAAGGTGTACTTGTGGCCTTGAAAGCGCAGGCGCTCGCGAAGGATCTGCGATGGGGTGTGCATGGCAAGGTTGCTCAGAGAAAGGCCCCCCTCAGCTTAATCGGTGGCGGTGCTGTTGGAGCTCCCCCCTTAAGGTAAAGTCAGAGGGGCAAGCGAAGGTGCAGGCCATGATCTCCCCTTCTCTGAAGGAGTTCCTCGCCCTCAGCCAACAGGGCAATTTCATCCCGGTCTACCAAGAATGGGTGGCGGACTTGGAAACGCCTGTCTCTGCCTGGTACCGGGTCTGTGCCGGGCGGCCCTACAACTTTCTGCTGGAATCGGTGGAGGGAGGGGAACAGGTGGCCCGCTACAGCTTCCTCGGCTGCGACCCTTTGTGGGTTTTGCAGGTGCGCGGGGATCAGGCCTTGCAGATCCACCGCGATGGGCATCGAGAGCAGCACCAAGGGGATCCCTTTGCCGTTTTGGCCCGCTGCCTGCAGCCCTATGAGCCGGTGCACCTGCCGGAGTTGCCCAGCAGCATCGGCGGGCTCTTTGGCTACTGGGGCTATGAGCTGATTCGCTGGATCGAGCCCAAGGTGCCCATTCACCCCCTGCAGCCGGGGGATCCCCCCGACGCTATCCTCATGCAGGTGGACAGCATCCTGATCTTCGACCAGGTCAAGCGCAAGATCTGGGTGGTGGCCTTTGCCGACACACGCCAGCAGCCGGCGGAGCAGGCCTACGCCCAAGCCTGCCGGCGGGTGGAACAGTTGGTGCAACAGCTCAGCGCCCCCCTTTCTCTTGCCCACCTCAGCCTCGACTGGAAGCCGCAACTGCCCGATGCCATTCCCCCCAGCACCCTCAGCCGCGCCGCCTACTGCCAGGCGGTGGAGCAGGCCAAAGCCTACATCCGGGCTGGCGAGATCTTTCAGGTGGTGCTCTCGCAGCGCTTCACCACCCCTTTTGCTGGAGATCCTTTCCGGCTCTACCGCTCCCTGCGGCTGATTAACCCCTCCCCCTACATGGCGTTTTTCCAGTTTGGCGATCTCTGCCTTGTCGGCTCCAGCCCAGAAGTGATGGTCAAGCTCACTCGGATAGGGGAAGAGCGCATCGCCACCGTGCGTCCCATCGCCGGCACCCGCCCCCGCGGCGCCACCCCCGCCCAAGACCGCCAGTTGGAGCAGGAGCTGTTGGCGGATCCCAAGGAGCGGGCAGAGCATGTGATGCTGGTGGACTTGGCCCGCAACGACCTGGGGCGGGTCTGCCGCCTGGGATCCGTGCAGGTGGACGACCTGATGCAGATCGAGCGCTACAGCCACGTGATGCACATCGTCAGCAATGTGGTGGGGCAGTTGGATCCCCGCTACAGCGCCTGGGATCTGCTGCGGGCCACCTTTCCTGCCGGCACGGTTACTGGCGCTCCCAAGATCCGCGCCATGCAGATTATCCACGAGCTGGAAGGGTGTCGCCGCGGCCCCTACGCCGGCGCCTATGGCTACTACGACTTTGCCGGCCAACTGAACACCGCCATCACCATCCGCACCCTGCTGGTTCAGGGGGACCAGGTGAGCATCCAAGCCGGGGCGGGCATCGTGGCCGACTCGGATCCGGAGCGGGAGTACCAAGAATGCCTGAACAAAGCGCGGGGCATGCTCATGGCAGTGGCCAGCTTGCAGAAGGAGTAAAGGCTCGTGTTAGCCCAGGTGCACTTTAGCCATGCCGAGCGGGAGCGCCGGCAGCCGGATCCAGAGACCGTAGAGCAGGCGTTTCACCTGTTTTCCACCGAGGGCTACCTGGTGCTGCCGGAGATCTTCCCCACGGCGCTCATCGACAAGCTACACAGTAGCTTTCTGACCACCTACAGCCGCTACTGCACCCACGAAAACCACCCCGACGCCCTGTTGGTGGGCAATCGACGAGTGATGGTGACGGTGCGCCTGGAGGGGCCCTTTAACGATCCCCTGCTCTATGCCCATCCCTTAATCCTGCCTATCTTGCAGCGAATCTTGGGATCAAGCCTGATCCTGAGCGGGCTGGGGGTGGTAGTTTCTCTGCCGGGATCCGCCGACCAACAGGTTCACCGGGATCTCTCCCACCTCTTCGGCGACGCAATTCTAGATGCCATCGTCCCCTGCTATGCCCTGAATTTGCTTATCCCGCTGGTGGAGGTCAACGAAGAGAACGGCATGACCCGCCTCTGGCCTGGCAGCCACGCTGTTTTCGAGGCCCACTACACCGAGCTGGCCCGGCAGATGCCCTTTGTCGATCCGCCGCTGGCCAAGGGATCCTGCCTGCTGTTCGACTACCGCTTGATTCACCTGGGCCGGGCCAATCGTTCTGCTGCTCCCCGGCCCCTCCTCTACAACACTTACAGCCGACCTTGGTTCCGGGATCCCGTCAACTATACCCGACAGCCCCCCCTGGTGATCCCGGCAGCCGAGAAAGAGCGGATCCCGGCCCAGCACCACTCCCTATTCGTGGCAGCGCAGATTGTGTAGAGGAAAGTTTTGAGGAATGTGGGAAGATGCCTCAGAATGGGGGTGGGTATCCCCGTTGTTGAAGTTTGATTGCGCACCCCACCATGAGCGAAAGCACCTCTCAAGAGCCATCTTGGGCGCCGACGGCAGACGAAATGGCCCCTGCTGTGGGTCCTGGCGCAGAAACCGCCCCGGCTCCTGAAGCCGACAAGGGATCCGCCGCCCGGCGTGTCCGCCAACTCTTGGGCATGAAAGGGGCAGAGGTGGAGTCTCGCTCCGTTTGGCAAGTCCACCTGCAACTGATGAAGCCCGTGACCTGGATCCCGCTGGTGTGGGGCCTGATTCCGGGAGCGGCCTCCTCCGGCCACTTCACCTGGACTTGGGAAAACGTGGCCCTCATCTTGGTGGGCATGATCCTGGCCGGCCCCTTGATGACGGGCTACACCCAGACCCTGAACGAATACTACGACCGCGACATCGACGCCATCAACGAGCCCTATCGCCCCATCCCTTCCGGGGCCATCTCCCTGCGGCGGGTGGTCATCCAAATCTGGGTGCTGCTGATCCTGGGGCTGGCGTTGGCCTATGCCCTGGATTGGTACACCGGCCACGACTTTCCGGTGATCACCTGCATTGCCCTGGCGGGAGCCCTAATTGCCTACATCTACTCGGCGCCGCCCCTGAAACTAAAGCGCAACGGCTGGCTGGGGAACTACGCCCTGGGGGCCAGCTACATCGCCCTGCCCTGGTGGACGGGACATGCCCTCTTTGGCGAGCTGAACTGGACAATCTGCATTCTGACCCTGATCTACAGCTTGGCCGGCCTGGGGATCGCCGTGGTCAACGATTTCAAAAGCATGGAGGGGGATAGACAATTTGGCCTCGCCTCCTTGCCGGTGATGTTTGGGGCGATGGGGGCGGCCTGGATCGCGGCGCTGATGATCGACCTGTTTCAGTTCGGCATGGCCTCGTTTTTGCTGGGAGCTGGCCTAAAGCTCTACGCCGCAATTTTGGTGCTGCTGATTATCCCGCAGATCACCTTCCAAGACATGTACCTGCTGCGGGATCCCCTCAACAACGACGTCAAATACCAGGCCAGCGCTCAGCCTTTTCTGGTGTTGGGCATGCTGGTGGTGGGGCTGGCGCTGGGCCGCTTGGGGCTGGGGTAGTCGAGCCGAGGCCAAAGTGCCCATCCTGGCAACCGAGGTGACGGCTTCCGCCCTGGGGTGCTCCCTCTGCCTGGGCCAAGATCAAGTCAGGATCCCATCGGGGATGGCCGATGGATCCCAAAAAGTGGGATGGCCCTGGGCCAAAGGAGATATCCGATGAAGCTGTCTATTCCCCTCCAACTCAGCCTGAGCCTGGCTCTGCTCTTGGGGGCGGTCGTCCCTGCACAAGCCCAGCGGATCGTCATCGACGGGCGCGGGATCCTGGTCGAACCCAGCACCGGTGGCTCGGTCATCCTCAACCCCGACCAGCCGCTCTTGGCTCCGATCCCGCCTGGGGGAGTTCCTTTTTCCCTCGATGCAGAGGGCCAAGTGGTCTCTGCCCCTGGCTACCGCTGCAGCGCCGCCACCGCTGCCGACAACTCTCCCATCATCTGCCGTTCCCAGTTCAACCCCAACGACGTGGTGGTCTACGAGCGGGATGGCCGCTCCAACACCTTCTTCGTCAATACTGACAACCCTGTGATCCAGCCTTCCGGCAGCGGCCTGCGGATTCTGCCCAACTCCGAGCCGGTGCAGCCCTCCGGCAGTGGCTTGCGCATCATCCTCAACTGACAGACGGGAAGCGGCCCCCTGTCTAAGGGGATCCCTCAGGAGCAGCTGATACATTTACGCTGAACACTGCTGAGCATTACTGCTCAGCGGTGAAGCGATAGCATTCTGTCCGTTTCCGTTGTCACTACGCGACGCTGACGCGACCGCGCTACTCGGACGGAGTCCGAACAGAAAGGCGGTATCCCGCAAAGCCCTGAGCATAACACCCAGAGCGCCTTGCCAATCTCGTGGTAGCCTATGGTTGCACTTTGGGCATCTAAACACCTTTGCGCCACCCAACTTGGTGTGGATGTGCCCGCACTTGGTACAGGTTTTGCTGGTGTACGCTTCCGATACT
>NZ_AUMZ01000001.1:2554135-2602368 GCF_002760375.1 Synechococcus sp. 60AY4M2 | reverse complement strand
GTGTGGAGACACACCCCAAAATAATCCGCCGCTTCTCTCGGTTTTACATATCTAGCCATACCAAGCAGCCATACTGAACATACTGTACATTATTTTCAGTATAGTCCAGCGTATCATTGACTAGAGTCATGCTCCCGCTCGTCTTGCCTCCAATTCCCTTAGGATCTGCCGGTGGCGCTGCCGGGTGATGGGGTACAGCCACACCAGCAGGATCCCACCGATTAAAGCCACTGCCGGCAGGGGGCCGATGGCGAGGCGGATGGCCAGCAAGGCCAATTCTGGCTGGAGGGGTGGGGCCTCTCCGGCCACCGAAGGGATAAAGCCGGCCCAATCCAGAGCTTGTCCCACGAAAAACAGCCCTAGCGCCAGGCCCACCTTTTGCAAGAACACCATGAAGGCATAGAAGATCCCTTCCCGCCGCTCCCCAGTGTGCAGCTCGTCCAGGTCGATGACATCCGGCAGCATTGACCAAGGGCCAAGATACACTGTGGCGGAAACCCCGATCCCTGCCAACAGGGCTAGTGCAATCATGAGCCGCTCCTGGCCGGCCTGCAGGAAAAATAGGCCCGCCTGCGAGATGAGCCAAAACCCCGCCCCGATCAGGTACATGGCGCGCTTGCCCAGCCGAGCGCTCAGGCATGTCCAGGCAAACAGGGTCAGCACGGCAACACTCTGAACCGCCAACACCACCAGAGAAATCCACACCTCGGGCAGGCCCATCCAGAAGACGATGAAATAGGGGATGATCGTGGCTGTGAACTGAAAGGCCAGCCAAGAACACAGGTAGATGCCGCTGACAAACAGGTAGGGGCGATTGCTGAAGGCCACCCGCAGTTGCTGCAGCAGAGGCAGCGGATCCCGTTGGGATTGAAAACGTTCTCGTACTCCCCAAAAGCAGAGCAGCAGGGGCACAGCCGAGATGGCCCCAAAACAAGCCCCCGCCAGCAGATGGCCGGCAGCCCGATCCGGCAGCAGGTTAAACAGCAGCGGAAAGGTAACCACGGCAACCATGCTGCCCCCCACCGAGAAGGCAAAGCGAAATTGGTTGAGCCGGGTGCGCTCGTCGTAATCCTGGGTTAGCTCCGCCGTCAGGGAGGCGTAGGGGATGTTGGCGGCAGAATAAAAGGTGTTGAACAGCAGGGACACCGCCAGGTAGTAGGCGAAAAGGGGGCCCATCTGACCGGGAAAAGGGATCCACCACTGAGCTGCAAAAGTCAGGCCAAAGGGGATGGCCGAAAACAGCAGCCAGGGGCGGCGACGGCCCCAACGGCTGCGGGTGCGGTCGCTGAGGATGCCGATGATGGGATCGTTGACGGCATCCCAAAAGCGGGTGATGGCGTAGATGCTGCCGGCCAAGCCTGCCGCCATGCCGACGGTATTGGTGAGAAAGGGCAGCAGGAAAAAGATGAGGATATTGGCCGTCATGCCCGTGCCCAGATCCCCCACCCCATAGGCCAGCTTCGTCCGCAAGCTCAGTCGTTCTCCGGTCATGGCCTGCCTTGGCAAAGGAGAGTCTTACTTAGTCTAGGGGGAAGGGGCAGGCGAGAGGGCTAATTGCCCTTTTCGCGGAGGGGCTAAGAGCGCATCTGGCTCATCGCCTCCAGATTCAACGCCTTGGCCACCTGTTCCGGGCTCATCAAGTTGCGCTCCAACACGATCTGGCGGATGGGCTTGCCGGTTTCCAGGGAGATCTTAGCCACCTCTGCCGCCTGCAGGTAGCCAATGTAGGGATTGAGGGCAGTCACCAAAGCCAGCGTCCCCTCAGCATAGCTGCGGCAGCGATCCGCCTGGGCGGTGATGCCGCGGACGCAGCGCTCGGTAAAGACGCGCAGGCTGTTGTTGAGGATCTGCAAGCTATGCAGGAGGTTATAGGCAATCAGCGGCATCATCGCGTTGAGCTCAAATTGGCCTGCCTGGGCGGCGAGGAGAATGGCGGTGTCCAGGCCGATCACCTGAAAGCAGACCATGTTCAGCATCTCGGCCATCACCGGGTTGTACTTGCCGGGCATGATGGAGGAGCCGGGCTGTACCGGCGGCAGTTGGATCTCTTTGAGGCCAGTCTTGGGGCCGGAATCCATCAGGCGTAGGTCGTTGGCCATTTTGATGGCATCTTGGGCCAGGTTGCGCAGGGATCCCGACAGGTGCACAAAGGGGGCCATGCTCTGCATCGCCGCCATGGGATGGGGGGCCGGGGTAAGGGGCAACTGGGTGTACTCTGCCAGCCGTTGCACCACCTTTTGCCGGTACTGGGGATGGGTATTGAGGCCGGTGCCGACGGCGCTGCCCCCCAGCCCCAAGCTGCCCAGAGCCTGGCTGGCCTCCTCGATCCAGCGGCGGTGCTGGGCAAAGATGGCCGCATAGGCGCCGAAGCTATCTCCCAGCCTTATGGGGACAGCATCCTGCAAATGGGTGCGGCCCGCCTTGAGAATGCCGTGGAACTCCTGTGCTTTCTGCTCCAGCGCCGCCACCAGGTTGTCCAGCGTGCCCAAAAGATCCCGCCGCACCCGCAGCAGGGCCGCCAGGCGAATGGCGGTGGGGATGACGTCGTTGGTGGATTGGCCGTAGTTGACATGGTCGTTGGGGCTGACCCGCTCGTAGCGCCCCTTGGGCTCTCCCAGGATCTCCAGGGCGCGGTTGGCCAACACCTCATTGACGTTCATGTGGTGGGAGGTGCCCGCCCCGGCCTGGTACACATCCACCACAAACTGATCCCGCAGGGATCCCTGGAGGATCTCGTCTGCCGCTTGGACAATGGCCTTGGCCACGTCGGGGGGAATGCAGCCCAGCTCGCCGTTGACCTCCGCCGCCGCTTTTTTGATGAGCACGCAGGCCTCCACGTACTCCGGCAGCGGCTTGAGGCCGCTGATGGGAAAATTCTCCAGGGCGCGGGCGGTTTGGATGCCGTAGTACACCGACTGCGGCAGTTGCCGCTCCCCCATCGCGTCCCGCTCGCTGCGCACTTGCAGTGGGTCTGTCTCTGGAACCATGGCACAGCTCTAGCTGGCAGGTTTTTGGGAAGGTTCCTGTAGAGGTAGGGATCCCTTTTCCTGGAGAGCAGCCAACTGCTGGCTAATCCGCTCGTTGTTTTCCGCCAAGACGAGCACCATGGCCGCGCAGGCCAGATGAACTCCTGCCCGGAATTCGGCCGAGGCTTTGTACTGAGCCAGCGCCTCGCTATCTCCTTCTCGCGGGCTCAGGATCAGTTGCACCGACTTTTGGGCCAACTCTTTCAGTTCCCGTTCCGTTAAACCGAGCTGCACCACTTTTGCCCTCCCTGCTAACCGGAAAACAAGCCCCCCCCTGCCCTCTCACCGGCAGGAGCGCCACTTTGGTTATCCTACCGCGGTTGCTGCCCCAATCCAGCATCCTTCTTCCTTCCAGTGGGTCGGCGAACCCCTAGAAGAAAACAAAAAATGCCGGCTAGTATAGGTGCAGCATGCCTTGCCCTCCTGGCCGATAGACCACTTGGGGGTGCAAGTCCGTCGGCCAGCAAGGGCGCAAAAGAGGCTGCTATTCTCTGAGTACTACCATCTAGGTTGTTGTTCACAGAGAGGAAAACTTGTCCGTAGAACGTCCACTTGACCGCTTGCCCCGCAAGCAGCGCGCAGAGCTGCCGGCCATCAACGAGCGCATCCGCTTCCCCAAAATTCGCCTCATCGACACCGATGGCACCCAGTTGGGGATCATGAGCCCGCGCGAAGCCCTGCGCCTGGCCGAAGAAAAAGATCTGGACTTGGTCTTGGTCAGCGACAAGGCGGATCCTCCCGTCTGCCGCATCATGGACTACGGCAAGTTCAAGTTTGAGAAGGAGAAAAAAGAACGGGAGGCCCGCAAAAAACAACACACCGCCGAGATCAAGGAAGTGAAGTTTCGCTACAACATCGGCGAGCACGACTACCACGTCCGCCTGCGCAGCGCTCAGCAGTTTTTGGGGGATGGAGACAAGGTAAAAGCCACGGTGATGTTTCGCGGTCGCGAGGCCCAGCACGCCGAGTTGGGGGAAGAGTTGCTGCAGCGCTTGTTCAAAGACCTAGAAGGCGTGGCGGAAATGCAGCAGCCCCCCCAAAAGGAAGGGCGAAACATCACGATGATCCTCTCCCCCAAAAAATCCACCTGAGGAGGGATCCCGTCTATGGCTCTTGCTGTTGGGGATCCGGCGCCGGAGTTTACCCTGCCCGATGCCGAGGGCAATTTGGTCAGCCTGAGCCAGCTGCGGGGCCGGCGGGTGGTGCTCTACTTCTACCCGCGGGACAACACTCCCGGCTGCACCCGAGAAGCCTGTGGCTTTCGCGATGCCTACGCCGAGTATCAGGCGCACGGGATCCACGTCTTGGGGGTGAGCGCCGACGACGCCCGTTCCCACCAAAAGTTTGCCCAAAAACTGCAGCTTCCCTTTCCGCTGCTGGTGGACGAGGGGGCCAAGGTGGCCAGCGCCTACGGCGTCTATGGCCCGAAAAAGTTCATGGGCAAAGTCTATAACGGCATTCACCGCACCACCTTTGTCATCGATCCGGAGGGGAAGATCGAGGCCATCATCACCAAGGTCAAGGTGGAGGCTCACGCGGCGGAGCTGCTCAAGCAGTTAACCGGCTCCTAAGCTCTCTGTTGGGGGGTGCAGGGGGAGCAGCCCTGTCGGCAAAGGTGCCTAGGTGTCCAGCGTTCCCGTGCCGAGATTAGGACAAGAAGAGAGCGGGCAGGGGATATAACGATACAAGGTGCCGGTATGGATTCCCCTGGGGCCGTGTCCCGACGCACCCGTACCACCAAGTCGATTCACGACAGCTACCAAATTTTGGGTTTGGCCGGCCAAGGGCAGTATGGGCGCGTGTTCTGTGCCCGGCCCCGCCACGGGGGGGATCTGGTGGCCCTCAAGGAGCTGCCGGCAGAGCGCTTTCCCACCCCCAACCTGCTGCGGGAGCTGCGCTACCTGCTGACATTGAACCACCCCAACATCACCCGCTGCTACGCCCTCGAACATGCCCGTGAGGGGCGCTATTTGGTGTTGGAGTACTGCGAAGGGGGCACGCTGCGGGAGCTGATCGACCAGGTGGAGCGGGGGCTGTGGCTGCCGGTCAAGCAGGTTTTGGGCTTTGTGGATCAGATCTTGGCCGGCTTGGATCATGCCCATCGACAGGGGGTAATCCACTGCGATGTCAAGCCAGAGAATATCTTGCTCAAGCCCACGCCCCAGGGTTGGCAACTGAAGCTGACGGACTTTGGCATCGCTCGTCACCCCCAGCCTGCTCCCGGCGAGATCTCTGCCACCGGCTCCCCCGCCTACATGGCGCCAGAGCGGTTCTACGGCCAGTTCAGCCCCGCTTCTGACCTCTACGCGGTGGGGATCATCCTCCTGGAGCTGTTGACGGGCCGGCGACCCTTTTCCGGCTCCCCCAGCCAGTTGATGCACGCCCACCTCAACCAGCCGTTTGTCTGTCCGGAAGGGATCCCGGCCCCGCTGCAGGAACTGCTGGAGATCACGTTGCGCAAGTTGCCCCTGCGGCGGTTTCGCACCGCGGCCCAGATGCGTTCGGCCCTGGCAACCTTTGCCCGGGAGTGGCAGGAGCCAGCCGGTTGTTGGGTCGGCCCTCGCCTGTCCAGGCGGTCACCTCCCGGCCTGCAGGTCTGGGATCTGCCGGATCCGGGTTTTGTTGGCGAGGGCGGGAGGGAGTCCCTGCCTGAGCAAAAGTTCTGCATCTGTGAAGATCCGAGCGGCTCCCGATCCCCGCTGCTGCTGCGGGTAACCCCTCAGCGGCTGGAGTGGCTGGATCTGCAGACCCTTGCCTCAGGAGCGCCGCCTCTGGCCTGTTTCTCCTTGGCCGAACCGTTGCAGCAAGTGCTGCCCTTGCCGAGCTTCCCGGAGGCTTTGGCTTTTTCCAAAAGCAACCTTTTGCACCTGAGTCCCGCGCGCGTCCGTACCTTGCTGAGTTTTGCGGAGGATTGGCGAGCCACCTGGCTGGCGGAGCGGCAGGAGTTGGTCTGGGCCACTGCCAAAGAAATTGGGGCAGTGCAATGGCTGCCGGCTGGGCCAACCGTAGCTCAACCTTTTCCGGAGTTCCACTGCTACTTTCGCTGGCCTTGGCAGGTGCCAACGGGATCCCTGCTCCGCTTGCTGGCTCTCTCGGAGCATCTGGTGCTGTTGGCGGGATTGGGGCGGCAGTGGGTGGAAATGACTGTGTTGCCCTATCCGGCGGCCTGGCCTCCGCAGACGGGCTCCCAGCCGCTGCGCTATCGCCTACCCCTGGATCCCAGGGGGAGAGTGCTCAGCTTGGGGGAGCGGCTGCTTTTTGCCGGCGGGGATGGAGGAGGCCAGGGATGCTGCCCCCACCTTTGCTCGGTGCAGGTCAACCCGCTGCGGCTGCGCCGCTGGTTTTTGAAGGGGTGGCCCCTGCAAATGGCCAAGGCCCCTTGGGGCGTGCTGCTCCTGTGTCGCGAGGGGGAGGAGTTCTCTTCCCTCTGGCTGTATAGCGAGGGGGGGTATCCCTTGGCCCAGGTGGCCGTGCCCGTCGGATCCGAGGTGTTGCAGGTGGGGCAAAGGGGACTGGTCTGGCTGCAAGTGCCCAAGGCCGGGAAGCCGCAGCAATTTCAGCTTTGGCAGTTGGATCTCAACCAGTTGCCGGCGAATGGCCATGCCGCCGAGGGGGTTGCTTTGGGCTAGCGACGGGTTTTTTGCTTTTGAAATGGCCCTAGCTGAGCTTGGGCTGTTCGGCTAGCTGCTGGAGTGGGCTTGGCGAGCCAATTGCTTGAGAAAGGCCAGCGGATAACGGCTGTGAAGCTGCTGCTTGAGCCGCTCTTGCAGGAGCTCCTCTTGCCAGGGATCCCCCGATTGCAGCCACTCCAGGTAGCTCAGCCCCGCCACCCGCGTCAGATAGGCTCCGCTGGCCGCCTGCAGCGGGATCCCCATGAGCATCCAGGGACTGGCTTTGAGGGCAGAGCCCAGGGCCTGGGTGGCCAGCTCCAGTCCCCCAAGCTGCACGATCATTTGCGCCAGGCTGTGGGCCATTTGTTGAGCCTGCTGCAGGGTGATGCGGCGATCGAACACCTGATGCAGCTCCCCGATCATGCGCGCCTGGATGACCACCCCCGCCAGCATATCCAAAGCCGGAAGGGGGGTCACGGCCAGGGCAGCAGCGGTGGCCCACTGCATCCGCTCCACGATCTGGCGACCCTGGTGGTAGCGCTCTTCCCGCAGGGCCTGTTGGACGGCCTCGCTCAAGGTTTGGGTTTGCAACAGGGCGTTGGCCAGGCGCAGATGGGATCCCTTTTGCTGCAGCAGGCGGGCCATCTGCTGGACCAGGGCGCCTGTATCGGGGGGCTGCGGCTCCCAGGTTTCTTGTCTGGAGCCATCGGGGAAGCAGTAGCGAACCTTCAAGGGCTCCGGGTCGGCGGCAATGGCCACCACCTGCTCAGGGGGAATGACGCCGGCGGTGCGCTGGCGCAGGTGGGCCAAGATGATCTCCACCTCCTCCGGCAACATCTGATCCGTCTTGTTAAGGGCCAGGATGGTGGATTTCCCCAGCCGGGCCAGCTCGAGCAGCTCGGCATATTCTGAGGCCAGCAGATCCCCGGCCACCACCAAAATCAACAGATCCGCCTTCTGGGCCAGGGCGCGGGCCTCCGCCTCGCCGGCGCCGCCGATGGTCAGCAGGCCAGGGGTATCGGTGAGGGAGATGGGGCCACTCCAGCCCTCCAGTTGATAGGTGTGAATGGATCCCTGCTGGGTGGTGCCCAGGGTGGGAGCGGTTTCCCCCACAGGCTGCCCCAGCAGAGCGTTGATGAGAGAGGTTTTGCCGGCAGAAGCGGTGCCGAACACCACCAGGTGCAATTCTTCCTGGGCCAGCCGTCGATCGATCTCCCGCGCCTTGGCCTGCAAGGCGCGACGGCTAATGTCGTCCTGCAGCTTCTGGATAAGGCGATCGACATCCTGCAGATCTGCTTGCACCTGATCCCGCGTCAACTTAACCCGCCGCCGCGGCTTAGCCGCTGGGGTGGGATCCTGTTGCGGTCGGCGAACCTGTTGCCACCAATGGCGTGCCACCAGCCCTGCCGCCACTGTTCCGCCCAGGATGCCGGCCACCGCTAGATCCGCCAGCGGCACCGAATAGGGAGCCACAAAGCTGTAGATGCCCTCAACCCATTGCAGGTATTGGCTGAGAGCCGCCAAGCCCAGCCCCGTCAACAACCACAGCCAAGTGGAGCGCGACAACACCATGCCAACCCACAGCTTGCCCAAATGCCCAATCGGGAACAGATCCTGATCCCCAGGCAAACCCTGAAGATCTATCTAGTCTAGAGATCTGCAAAGGCGAGAGAAGCGTTCGCGAATTTAGGACGGCTGAACCCTCTCCGCTGGCAACCCCGGCGCAAGCGGGCTCCGCAGCCGCTTCTCTAGCATAGGGCTAGCTGTAGCTGGGCATACAGTTTTTGCAAGAAGCTTTGTTTAGGAACAGCTACCCACCGGCAAAACCAGAAGCTGAAGACAGAAAACGCCAATCGAGATCGCCCTCAGCCCAAGTGGCCAAAAAGGACAGGGATCCCTGGCAAAACCGCCGGCGGCTCCAGCGGCGCTGGCAAAAACTCGCCCCCCCGGTAGTCCAATAGCTGCACCAACAACAAATAGCCCACCCCCAGGGCAATGGCCAAAGCTCCCGTCATAATGGCTACCCACTTGGGCCGTTCCACGCTGGGCCTCCCAATCACTGCCGGATTAATAATGCCTGAAGCCTTAGCGAGGTGGGATCAAGACGGTGTCGATGACGTGGATGATGCCGTTGGCAGCTTGAATATCCGCGGTGATCACGTTGGCGTTGTTGATGCGAATCCGTCCGCCCTCAAGAAGGGTGACAGTGACAGGGGATCCCTGCAAAGTCGTCACCTGCTGGCCGGATCTGAGGGCGCTGGAGGGGGCCAAGCCGGGAACCACGTGGTAGGTGAGAATGCGCACCAGCTCTGCCCGGTTCTCAGGCCGCAGCAAGGCTTCCACCGTGCCAGGGGGCAAAGCGGCAAAGGCAGCATTGGTGGGAGCAAAGACCGTGAAGGGGCCTTCTTGCTGCAAAGCCCCCACCAAGCCCGCTGCCTGCAGGGCCGTCACCAAGGTACTGAAGTTAGGGTTAGCAGCGGCAACGGCGACGATATTGGGCAGCGGCGTAGGGCTGGGAGAGAGAGTCGGAGTGGGCGTCGGCAGGGCAATGGCTGTATCGTTGCTGGAACTGTCACAACCGACCAAGGCCAAGCAGGTGGCCGCCGTCAGTCCAAGGGTGAGGGTTTTGCGATTCATAACAAAAGTTAATAACTCAAAACATTCGTCTCCATCTTAGGGTCAAAAGCCGTTCTCGCACGGGTGGCCCTAGAGCAGAGCAGGGGTCACTTTTGCGTAGAAGTGGCTACGGTAAAGTTCGGTATTCTGGGTGTGGTTGCTGGAGGGGAGAAAGGGGATGAACGGGATCGGGATCCCATCTTGGCGGCGGCAACTGCGTCGTTGGCTGCCCTGGGCTGCCCTGCTGCTGCTCCTGGTGGCCATTGGCTACTGGGTGGGCCCCCGACCTCGGCCTTATCCCCAAGAGCCAGAGCTGCCCACCCTGGCCCCTCTGCCGCAGCACCCCCGCATCCGGGTGGCGTTCAACCAAAGCCGCGAGAGCACCTATCGGGATCCCTATCGCCAGGTCTATCGCTACGGCTACAACCTGGAGGAGCTGATCCTCTCCCAGATCCGCTCCGCCCAGCAGTCGCTGGATGTGGCGGTGCAAGAGTTGAACCTGCCCCTGATTGCCCAGGCCCTGGCCGAGCGGCGCCAGGCCGGGATCCCGGTGCGGGTGATTACCGAAAATACCTATGTGCGGGCCTGGCACCAGCTCACCCCTGCCGAAGTGCGGGCGTTGGACGAGCGCAGCCGCCGCAAGTACGAGGAGTACCGCAACTTGGTGGATGTGAACCGGGATGGGCGCCTCTCCCCAGAAGAGATCGCCACGCGGGATGTCTATGCCCTGCTCGATGGGGGGCAGGTGCCCTGGCTGGACGACACTGCCGACGGCTCCAAGGGCAGCGGCCTGATGCACCACAAGTTTGTGATTATCGACGGGCAGCGGGTGCTGACCGGATCGGCCAATTTTACCCTCTCCGATATCCACGGGGATTTCGATGCCCCCGGCAGTGTGGGCAACGCCAACCACCTGCTGCTGCTGGATAGCCCCGAGCTGGCTCGCCTCTACACCGAGGAGTTCAACCTCATGTGGGGAGATGGGCCGGGAGGGTTGCCCGACAGCCGCTTCGGGGTGCAAAAGCTCAAGCGTCCCCTGGAGACGGTTTACCTTGGCGATGCCATCGTGGGGGTACATTTTTCTCCCAGCAGCCGCTCCCTGCCCTACGAGGCCACTTCCAACGGCATCATCGCGGCCACCCTGGCCCAAGCGCAGCAGCAGGTGGATCTGGCCCTGTTGGTCTTTACGGACTCAGGCATTGCCAACCAGCTCAGGCAACTGCGCCAGGAGCGCAACGTGCTGATCCGCGGCGTGTTCGATCCCGGCTTTGCCTTTCGCGACTACAGCCGCACCCTGGAGATGTGGGGGCTGCTGCTCCCGGACGAAAACTGCCGGGTGGACGCGGCCCGCCTGCCTTGGACAGTGCCCGCTTCATCCGTGGGCGTGCCCAACCTCGCCCCGGGAGACAAGCTGCACCACAAGTTCGCCATCGTCGATCCCGGCACTCCTCAGGCCACGGTGATCACCGGATCCCACAACTGGTCAATGGCGGCCAACCACATCAACGACGAAAACCTTTTGATCATCCGTAATGAGCGGGTGGTGGATCACTTTGTGCGCGAGTTCGAGCGGCTCATTGCCGAGGCCCGCTTTGGCCCCAGCCGCCGCCTGCAGCAACAGGCGGAAGAGAGAGCCCGCCTCTGCCCCAGCCCTGTCCCCGTCGCCCTCTCCTCATCTGAAGCAGAGCCGGAGCTGCTGGAAGTCGAGGTGATCTCCGTTCCTGACAGGGGATCCCCTTCCCAGCCGGCTACCCCGCAAGCTTCCCGCGTGAACTTAAACACCGCCACCGCAGCAGAGCTGCAGCAGTTGCCCGGCATTGGCCCGGCCCTGGCGCAGCGCATCATCGAGGCCCGTCCCTTTTCCTCCTTGGAAGATCTACAGCGGGTCAAGGGCATCGGGCCGGCCCGGATTGAGCAACTGCGGGATCGGGTCACCTGGTAGGGATCCGGTCTAGCTCTCTTGAGCCAGCTCCAGAAAGGCCCCCATGCGGCGAAACTTCTGGTAGCGCTCCTCCCGCAGCTCCCGCCCGCTCAGAGCAGATAGCTCCTTGAGATGCCGCAGGAGAGCTTCTTTCAGCGTCTGGGCAGCTTCCAGGGGGGCGCGGTGGGCGCCGCCAACCGGCTCCGGCAAGATCTCGTCAATGACCTCTAGCTGCAGCAGGTCTTGGGCGGTAATGCGCAGGGCTGCCGCTGCTTGCGGCGCTTTCTTGGCATCTTTCCAAAGGATGGCCGCACAGCCTTCCGGCGAGATCACCGAATAGACGGCGTGCTCAAACATCAAGATGCGATCCCCAATGCCAATGGCCAAAGCCCCCCCGGATCCCCCTTCGCCGATGACGGTGCAGATGATGGGGATCTCCAGCCGAAACAGGGTCTGCAGGTTGGTGGCGATCGCTTCCCCCTGGCCCTCGGCTTCTGCCTTAACCCCTGGGTAGGCCCCCGGCGTGTCGATAAAGGTCAATAGGGGCAGGCCGAAGCGGTGGGCATGTTCCATCAGCCGCAGGGCTTTGCGGTAGCCGGCGGGGTTGGGCATGCCGAAGTTGCGGTGGATGTTGTCTTTGGTGTCGCGGCCTTTTTGGTGGCCGAGGATCATCACCGGCTGATCCCCCAGTTTGGCCAGGCCGCCGACGATGGCCGGATCGTCTTGGCCGTGGCGATCCCCGTGCAGCTCAAACCAGTCGTCGCAGATGGTCTGGACGTAGTCCAAGGTGGTGGGGCGGCGGGGATGGCGGGCCACCTGCAGCCGTTCTACGGGGGTGAGCTGGCTGAAGATCTCGCGGCGCAGCTCTTCGGCTTTGGCCTCTAGTTGGCGAATCTGCTCAGAGGCGTCGATGTCGTTTTCTTCGGCCAAGGCGCGAATTTCCTGGATGCGCTGTTCGAGGGCGGCAACAGGCTGCTCAAACTCCAGCAGTAGGCGGTCGTTGGACTTGGTCATGACCGGTTGGCTAAATTTCGGGAGCGTGCTGTGACCGGCAGAGGCTGCACAGATTTCGGGGTCAGGCTTTGATCTTCTCACATGTAGATCCCGTAGGCTAGAGGGAGCAATCCCCCTACTGCCCAAGAGGGATCCCTTGTCTGCTTCTGTCTCTTCTCCCCCTTCACCCCTTCCCCCCTGGCTGCGCTGGGGGGTGGTGGGATCCGTCGTCTTGGCTATCGGGGTGGGAGCCTTTTGGCAATACGGGCGGCCTGAGCGACAAATCCGCGTCCACACGGAGAAATTGCTGCGGGCGGTGGAGCAGCGCAACTGGGATCAGGTGGAGATGCTGGTCTCTGAGGCCTATAGCGATGGTTGGGGCCTGGATAAGCAGCGGGCGCTGGCCTACAGCCGCGAGATCTTCGGGCAATTTTTTCGCTTGCGCTTCCAACCCCAAGCGCTGCAGGTGCAGCTCGGCCCAGGGGATCCCAGTCGCCAAGGACAGGCCACTCTCTGGTTTGTGATCGAGGGATCCGGCGGCCCCTTAGCCAACCTGACGCGGGATCAGGTGAACGCCTTGGAGCAACCCTTCCGATTGAATTGGCAGCGACGGGGTGGGGAGCACTTCCGCTGGGAGCTAACCCGCGTGGAGAATCCAGAACTGCAACTGCCCCCTCTCCCCGCTCAAGAACAGACAGGCCAGAGATGAGGGTCGAACACCAACAGGGGGAGCTGGCCTTCGGCTGGCGGGATCCACTGCACAATACCCCGTTGGCGGGCCTGAGCTGCATAGCGGCTGGGGAGAGGCTGCAACTGGGAAGAGGGCAGACGGCGCAGGAGGGGCTGAGTGGGAATGGGCAGAGCCCCTGTTTCTGGGTTGTCGATCTGGTCGGACAATCCGTCCTCAGAACTGCCTGGCTGCAACAGAATAACCCCTTCCGGTTGAAAAGGGATCCCTCGGCCCAGCAACAAACGACCGGTATCCAAAAGCTGGGGGCCGCCCTCCTGAGCAAGCTGAAACTCTGCCCAGCTAAAAACTCGCCGCGCCCGATCAACAGGGAGGCCGAAGCAGTAGGAGCCCAGTTGGAAAGTAATCAAGGTCTGCCGGTTTCTCAGTTGTTCTTGCCGAGCCAGACGACGCAGGCGCAGAGGGGAAAGCAGGGGCATGGACTACCTCGCCATCAAAACGCCGGTGGAAGGTGCCGAAGAGGCTGGTTGCAGCAGTTGCCGCAGCTTTTGGATCAGCTCCTGTTCCTGGAAGGGCTTGGAGAGGTAGGCGCTGGCTCCCAGCCGCTGGGCCAGTTGGCGGTGTTTCTCGCCACTGCGGGAGGTGAGCATGACCACGGGAAGCTGGTCATACAGGGGGTGGGCACGAATCTGGGCCAGCAAGCCAAAGCCATCCAGCCGCGGCATTTCAATGTCGGTAATCACCGCTCGGATGGGAATTCCTCTCTGCAAGTGCTCGAGGGCCTCTTGTCCGTCGCGAGCCTGTTCAACCCGGAACCCTGCTCTTTCTAGGGTCATGGCCAAGAAGCGGCGCACGTTGACCGAATCTTCCACCACCAGCAGGGTGGGCTGGGCGGCAAACCTGGGCTGGGGAAGGGGATCCCTTGCCGACTGACAGGGCTGATCCCGCTGGGCGAGCAGCCAGCTCAAGAGGGCAGGCGGATCCACGAAAAGAGCGATTCGCCCATCGGCCAAAACCGTACAGCCGGAGAATCCCGACGGCAGAGGCAGACCTCCCTCCACCGGGCGCAGAGTTACCTCTTGCTCCCGCCAAAAGCGATCCACCAACAGGCCATAGGGCCGGTTGTCTTCTACCACCAGCAGCACCACAGGTCGGTCGAGAAGGGGGGTCTCGTCAATTTCCCGGCGAGGCTGCCAGCGCGCGAAGCGAAACCAGTGGCCCACAGGAATTAAAGGGATCTGCTCCCCTTCCCAGAGAAAGGAATCGGCAGGCAACTGCGGGGGGATAAGCAATTCTTCCACTGCGTTGGCCGGAAAAGCCAACATCAACCCCTGGCATTCTGTCAGCAGCACGCGGGTGACGCTCAAAGAAACGGGCAGAGTGAGGGTAAACAGCGTGCCCCGTCCCGGCCAAGATTCCACCTGCACCTGGCCGCCAATTCGTTGCAGGTTGGTGCGTACCACGTCTAGACCCACTCCCCGTCCAGATAGCTCGCTGACTCGCTCGGCGGTGCTGAAGCCCGGCTGGAAGATCAACTCCAGCAGCTCCTGGGAGCTGGCCTCAGCCAGGTCGGCAGCGGAAAACCCTATCTGCAAGGCGCGGGCCCGGATTTTATCCAGACAGATCCCTGCCCCATCGTCTCGCACCGTGATCAGAGTGCGGTTGCCCCGTTGGCTGGCGGCAATTTCGATGAGGCCCTTGGCCGGCTTGCCCTGGGCCAGGCGGGTGTCTGGAGCCTCGATGCCGTGGTCAAAGGCGTTGCGCACCAAGTGCAACAAGGGATCCGCCAAGGCCTCCAAAATCGAGCGCTCGATTAGGGTGGATCCCCCCAAGACCCGCAGCTCCACGGGCTTGCCATGGGCTAAGCTCAGCTCCCGCAGCGCTCTGGGGAAGCGATCCGTCAAATCCGATAGAGGCTGCATGCGCACCTGGTCGAGACGGGTTTGCATTTGCCTGGAGAGGCGGCTGAGCTGGCGGGCGCTGCCTTCGGTCTCCTGCAGGGTGGTGTCGATATCGTGGGTTACCTCATCAATTTGCACAACGGTTTCCATCACCTCTTGGGTCAGCAGGTGCATCTCTCCATAGCGATCCATCTCCAAGAGGTCAAAGGTATCGGCCAAGGTCAGGCCGGGATCCCCTTCTTTTTTCAAGAGCACAGAAGCAGGCACGGTGGCAGCGACGCGGTCGTAGCTGCTGCGCAGGCGGCTGTTGGTTTCTTCTAGAGTGCGAACCCGCCGTTTGAACAAGCTGACCAGCTCCCGCAGCCGTTGCAGGCGACTGTTTAAGCGGTTGCGCTCCCCTATGAGCTCTCCCAACAGCTCCCCCAACTGTTCCAGAGGGCGAGCCGGCACCCGTAGCATCTCGGCAGCGCTTTTGGCCCCGGCTGGAATCGAATCCGGCAGCTCGGTGGCTCCTGCCATTGCAGGGGGAGGGGCTTCTGGCGGGGGGGAAACTGGAGGCTCTGCCGGATCCCAGGAGCTGGGGAGAAGAGCGACCTGACCGACTAGCACCAGGGCCTGCGAGCGTCGCCAAGCTTGTAAAGCCGCCTGAGCAACGGGCAACACCTGCTCCTTGGCATTTGGCGGCAGCGTCTCCAGAGCTTGGACTACTGAGCCGCACAGGGTGGCAAAGGCAGGCAGATCCAACATTTCCCCCAGCGCCCCCAGCTCTTGGGCAGCAATGAGAAACTCCTCCCGCAAACAGGGCTGCTCGGGGTGGGCCAGCACACCTTCCAACCGCTGCAGACAGGCCTCCACCTCGGTTGCAAACAGCAGCACCCGCATATCGCCCCCGGCCTCTGCTGCCAGGACTTGGACGTTGTCCTCAGGCTGCAACTCTCCCAACTGCTCTCGCAATTGATCGAAAAGAGGCTGCACCCGCTCTGCCAGCCAAGATTCGTCCAAAAGCCGCTGCTGGCGGTGCTGCTGGGCTATTTGGCGCATGCAATCCAACGCCGCCAAGAGGTTGCGCTCCACTGCGGGGTCGGCTTTTTGGGGATCCACCTGCAAGATCTTGAAACCATCTTCCAGGCGATGGGCCAAGTCGCTAAGCACCGGAAAGCCCATCATGGCCGCCCCGCCCTTGATGGAATGAGCAGCCCGCAGCAAGCGATCCAAACGGGGGCGATCCAAACTCTGGGATCCCAGGCCCAACACCCCTGCCTCCAGGGTGTCGAGGTAAGCCTGGGCTTCGTCCAAAAACTGCAGCCTAACCTGCCACTCGCGTGGGTCGAGGGAAGTGGGATTCGGCCCCATGCTAAACCGCCTCCCCCACCTTGAAGGTGGACACAGAAGTCTGCAACTGACGGGCAACCGCCACCGTAGCCTGGAGAGAGTTGGCCACCTGCTGCGAGGCTGCCGCCGTCTGGGCGGCAATGTTGGCGATTTGCTGCATCAACTGGCGCACCGTTTGAGATGCATCTGCCTGGGCATCGGTGGAGCGGGCAATGGCCTGAAAGAGCTGGTTCACCTGCCGCGAGACTTCCACAATTTGTCCCAGGCTCTGCTTGGCTGCTTCCACCAAGCGGGTTCCCTCCACCACCTGGCCGGTGCTGGTTTCCATCGCCTGTACCACCTCGCCGGTTTCCCGTTGGATCCCTTCCACAATGCGCTCGATCTCGCGGGTGGCTTCTGCCGACTGGGCCGCCAGTGCCCCGACTTCCTCGGCGACCACCGCAAAACCTCGCCCTTCTTCGCCGGCACGGGCTGCCTCGATACTGGCGTTCACCGCCAAGAGGTTGGTTTTCAGCGCAAT
Source organism: Synechococcus sp. 60AY4M2 (assembly GCF_002760375.1). Classification (NCBI taxonomy): domain Bacteria; kingdom Bacillati; phylum Cyanobacteriota; class Cyanophyceae; order Synechococcales; family Synechococcaceae; genus Synechococcus; species Synechococcus sp. 60AY4M2. Next base: position 2,585,760 of record NZ_AUMZ01000001.1, on the reverse strand, counting down.
CTGGTTGATCAAGGACACCACCTTGGAAATCTGCTGGGAAGATTCCCCCAGCCGCTTCACCTTCTTGGCCGTTTCGGCCACCGTTTCCCGCAGTTGCAGGATGTTTTGCACTGTGCGATCCATAGTCAAGCTGCTGTTGATGGCCGTGGCGGCGGCAGATTCGGCAACGGTGGCGGCCTGTTGGGCTTTATCGGCTACCTCCTCGATTGAGAGCGTCATTTGCTCGACAGAGCGCAAGGTCTCTTCGATTTGGGTGGCCTGTCGGAGAGCGGCTTCGGCCAACTCGCGAATGGCTGCCTCGTCACGAACAATGGATTGGTTGACTTGACCGGCGGCCTGCTGCACTTGAATCACGATGTCGCGCAAGCTCTCGATAATGACGTTGAAAAAGTCCGCCATGATGCCAACTTGTCCGGCTGTTAGCTGCGCCCGCACCGTGAGATCCCCCCGCGAGGCTTCTTTGACCTCGCTGATAAGCTGCAGCAGCTCTCTTTGCAGCGCTTCCGACCGCTCCCGTTCCTGGGCGGCCACGGCTTTTTGCTCCAGCGCCCCCAGGTTACCCAAAGCTTGACCCAGGCGGTTGGCCAGCTCTGCCAAGGTTTTCTGTTCTTCGTCAGACCAGCTCTGGCTTTGGGCGCGGCCTATTGCCAAAAAACCGTAAAGCTCATCGCCACGCACCACCGGCGCTATCATCTCGGCTTTCAGTTGGGCTGTGGCCAGCCTCTGCAGGTAGTCGGCGCCCAGATCTGGCCTAGGCACCGGGCCAAAAGCGTAAACTTGCCCGCCGTGGAGAGCCTGCTGGATCGGAGCCGGGATCCTGCGGAGGAGGGTGCCCAAGGTGTCGGGCAGGCGGCTGTCGTGAGATTCAGCGATAACCTGCGCCTCTTCGGGAGCGGTCAAGCGATAGAAGGCCACTCGTTCGGCACCGAAGCGCTGGCGCATCTCGCCCAACAAGTCAGTTAGGGGATCGATCAGCTCTTGCTCTTGGCGAATCCGGGCAATATCGGCAAACCGCTGGGCCAGTCGGGTGTCGGAAACTTGTCGCTCGTAGGTGGCGTTGCGTTCCCGCACAAAGTTGCGCACCAGGATCAAAATGATCCCCCAGCTCAGCAGCAGAATCGGGAAGCTGATGCCGGAAAAGATCAAAGCCTGCAGCAGCTCTTGCTCGTAAAGCTGGACGCTGGCCTGAATGTTGCTGCGAATGGCCTCCAGGGTTTGGTTGATCCCTTCGGCGTAGATGCGCTTTTGCTCTTCGTACTCAGGGCTGTGCAGCAAGTTGAAAGCCCGTTCCTGCTCGCCGGCCCGAATCAGATCAAAAGCCTGCACTTCCCACTCCACCAGCTTGATGTTGGCTGCTGTGGTTTTGGCTGCATAGGCTTCGTAAGAGGCGGGATCCAATTGCTGAATCTCCGCCAGCACCTCATCCAACTGAGGGACATGGATGTTGTAGCGCTCTTCCCAGGACAGATCCCCGCTGGCAGCGGCCATGCGGGCAGACATGGTCAAGACTTCATCCAAATAGATCACCTGATCGCTCAGGTTTTGCAGGGTGAACTGCCGCGAGATCGCCGGCTCGAACTCGAAATAGGTGCGGGCTACGCTGCCGGCAGAGACGGCAAACAGCAGGGAGCTGATGCCCAGAGGAAAACTGATTGCCAGGGCCAGGCGGGATCCCGCGACTTTGCGTTGGGGCCGGGAAGATGGAGCAGGCCTGAGAAAGAGGGGACGGAAGGAAACCATAGAATTTTGCCTTTAAGTGAGGGTAAGTCGGGGAAAAGGTCGCCAAGATCAAGGGTTTGCCGAGGAATCAACTGAGTTGAGCTTTTGGACAATGGCAAGAGGGTCGAGCACCCAGAGAGGCTCATCCCCTTCCAACACCAGCCCTTTGCAAGAGTCGTAGAAGTTCTCCAGTCGAAAGTTGTTTTGTGCTGCCTGGGCTTTTGTTAAGGGTTGGATCTCCTCGGCGGGCACTCGAGCTACTCCTTTCACGTGTTGGGTTGCCAGGCCCAAGCCTGTTCGCACTGGCGATGCAGAGCCCCCAAATTCTGGGCGCATCACCACCAAGTGGTGTTCGGGCTGCCCAAAGTCCAAGGGCTCTAGGCCGAGAAATTGCGGCAGATCCAGTCCCCAGAGAATGCGATTGCGATAGTTGAACAAGCCCAGCACCCATGCGGGCTGGTTGGGGAGAAGGGTAAAGTGGTGCGGGCCAACAATTAGAGCTTCCTGGGCAAATGCCATGGGCAAAAGGGCCCGACAGTCTACCCCCAACTGTAGATGTAAGTACAGCTCGCCGGTACGGGTAGAAGTAGGGCTGTGTGGGGAGAAAGCTACCGCCATTGCCGTTCTCGCTCTGCCAATTCTAAGACATCTCCTAAGAACAATTCGTGATAATCACAGGGATCCTAACTGGAGGCGCAGCTCAGCAAGGACAGGAGTGGCAAAAATCATGAGCTCGGGCTGAGCACTACTGATTTCACGGCCCGCAAAATGTCTTCGCGGGTAAAAGGCTTGGTCAGATAAAGATCGATCCCTTGCTTCATGCCCCAGAGTTTGTCCAGCTCTTGATTTTTAGAAGTACAGGCCACAACGGGCAACTTTTGGGTTTCCGGGTTTTTCTTGATTTGGCGGCACAATTCCAGCCCGCTCATGCCTTCCATGACCAAGTCCGTCAGCACCACATCGGGTTTGTCGTTGCGGATCTGCTGCAATGCCTCTTGGGCGTTGGCCACCGCTACCACCTGATAGCCTTCTGAGCGGAGGTAATCGCTGATGAGCTGTCGCTCCGAGGCCACATCTTCCACCACAAGAACTTTCACCATGATCGACATCTCCTTATCTCTTTTTCGACGAACCTTTAGAGGGATCCCTAGCTGAGATAGCGAAACACCATCTGCAGCAATTCTTCCTGCCGAAAGGGCTTGGTCAGGTAATCGGTGGCACCGGCCAGGCGCGCCTTCACCCGATCGATCAGACCTTTGTGGCCTGTGACCATCACCACCGGCACATCCTTTAACACGGAGGATTTGCGGATGAGGCTGCACAATTGGTAGCCATCCACGTTGGGCATACCCACGTCCAGCAGGATCAAATCTGGCTTGAGGGTGGTCAGCTTCATCAGGGCTTTCAAAGAGTCGCTGATGGTGTGAATGACCAGGTTGTGCCCTTCCAACAACCGCTGCAACTCGCTGAGCATGGCTTCGCTGTCGTCAATACAGGCCACAATCCAGGTTTTCGAGGCTTGGGGAGATGGGCCTAGATCTGCAAGCCCGTTGGCCAGGTGAAGAGGGACGGTGGGAGTTTCTGAGGGCTGTGATTCTGTCTCAAGCTTGGCCGAGTAGGTTTTGGGCAGCCGATCAAAGGGGGGCTGGGGATCCCGCAGGACAAGGATACCGGCTTTGACCAGAGGATGTAGGCGGCGAGCGATCTGGAGGTCGTCTTGATCGAGAAGGGCGCTCAACTGGCGGAAGCTAAACCCCTTCAGTAACCGGCCTAGCCGTTCCTGTTGCTCGGCGGGAAGGCGTTCTGCCTGGGCCCGGCTGGCAAAGTAGGGCCGTTGGTAGGGGGAGGTGATCTCAGGCCCCAAAGATTGCCATGCCCGTAGCCGCTTTTGGATCAGGTCGAGCAGGGATCCCCCATCCCACTGGCCCAGGGTGGGCACGTTGTCCAGTGGGATGATCTCCTGCTGAAAGCCCCCTGGAACCAGCAACAGATTTTGCAGCACCTCCTCGCCGATCCAAGCATTCAACCTGCGCGCAGCTTCCCAAGGCAGCAGTTGCTCCGTTACCATCCAACTCAGCCCCAGAAGGTCTGCAGGTAGAGGCCCAGTCTCCTGAGCCAATAGCGCCTCCACCTGCCGATGGATGCGTAGGCAATTTTGGCGAGTCAGAGAAAAGACTTGATGGCTGAGCCGACGCAGGTGGCGATCCAAGCGCTCCAAGGGCTCCAAGCTGTGGTGAGCAAACCCCAGGCGACCTTGGTGAAACACCAATGACCAAGTGCCCAGCCCCTCCCCTTTGTCCAAGGCACTGAAATACCGAACAACTCCTGTGAAGCTGACCTCTGCGTTCAGCAGATGGGCCGAGACTTCTGTACAGACGGGGGGACGGTTCATGGGTCGAGAGGACGTGCTCGGACAATTTCCTGCGCTGAGGTTGATGACACGACTGAAGTCTTAGCTACCCCACAAGCCGGTGAAAAAATGCTTTCCAGAATACAGTTCAAGCCCAGCCCTGACCCAGACGAGATCTTTAGATGAGCCAAGCCCAACAAGACGGCCAAGGCTGCACGAACTCAAAGGCAGTTTCAGCGTTCAATTCGTATTCAGAAAAACTCTCCTCCTGGGGAGATCGATGACTATTGCTCATCAGCCAATCTCTAAAGGTGAAGGCTAGCCCTCAGATTGTCTGCTGGCTTTCTTACTCGGGAACTTCCCACGGAAAGCCTGCAAGACAAGATAAAGGTAACCCCGATAAACCTCTTCCGTAAAAATACGGAATTTAGGTCTTCTCCAATTTCCAAAGCTGCTCCAGGTGGGCTTGGCAGCGGCGCAGGAGCTGGCGACTTTCTTCAAAGCTGATCTGCTCCAACGCCTCGGGGTAGGAGCACCAGCGGTAGGCGGCCACCTCCTCCGGTTGCACCTGCAGGGCCGGAGGAGGAAATTGGGGCGGCAACAAGGCCACGTAGTAGGTAACGGTTTTGGCCACTCGGTTCCCCTCTGGATCCGTAAAGGTGTAGGCTTCCTGCAGCGTCAAAGGGTCAGACTGGCCGGGCAGGGTCAGGAGCTGGTAGTCGGTTAGGCCGGTTTCTTCCCGCAACTCCCGCTGGGCTGCCGCCAAGTCGCTTTCCCCCTCATCTTTGTGGCCTTTGGGAAAGGCCCAGTGCCCCTTCTGATGCTGGATGAGCAGGTAGAGATGGGATCCCTGGGCGGGCGGGAGGGGCAGGATCGGGATTACGCCGTAGGCGGCATCGGTCAGCATGGGGAGCTAGTCTCCAAAGAGTTTGATGGCGGGCGGCCTGGGATCGAAAACCCCGTTGGGATCCACCCGCGGGCGCTCCACCCCTTGCAGGGGATAGAGAGGGCGACCCGTGTCGAATTGAAAGAGGTAGATAGGCAACTGGCTGCTCCCCAAAGGCAAGAAGGCTAGGGTATCGATCTGGGTAAGGGCGTTGCGGCTGGCCGGTCGGGTGAGGTTAAAGGCGGCGATGCGGTCTTCCAAGGGGGTCTTGGCCTCGCTGCGTCGGCCTAGGCCAATGCTAAATTGCTGGTTTCCCTGCTCATCCACCCCCAAAACCTGCACATCTCCTAGCTCCACTGGGGGCGTGCTCTCCGGCAGGCCGGCCACCACCGGCGGCGCATCCACCGGCGGCTGCGAGGGCAAAAAGCGCAGCTGCACCCCCTCCGGCAGGATGCGGTAGTCCTGGTAGTCGTGCCGGATGGAAAGGGATCCCCTGAACAGGCGGCGGGTCAGGCCCTCCAGCGTCCAAAACCCGTAGGCCAAATTGATGCGGGTGCTCTCCGGCAGCCAGTAGCTAACCCCTGCCTGGGGATCCGGCACTGCCGCAAACCCTATCAGGGCATAGGCCTGTCCCCACACCCCCGACAAAAACAAGAGCACCTGCCGCGGCAGCCCCGACTCCGGATCCAGCCACAGCTCCCGCACCTGGCCCTCTTGGAGAGGCTCTAAACGCAGATGCTGGACAGGGGATCCCGCCAGAGTTACCCGTTCTGAGGAGAGGACGCGGTAGCGGCTGGGATCAGCCTCTAGATGAAAGCTCACCGAGGGCAGGAGCGCTTCGGGCCGGCTCACGTACACGGAATACAGCTTGAGCAAGTCCGATTGGTTCACCGCTTCCAGTTGCCGCGAATCCAACAGGCGAACACGATCCCCCTCGGCTACCCAAGCCTGCCAACTGCCGTCGCGGCAATAGAGCACATCCAAGGTGGCTGTAAAGGTTTGGGATCCCTCCACCCGCACCTGCTGGCGGTACTGCAAGTTGGGCAAAGGGGGCAGTTGCTTCAAAGCAGCGTTGTAGCGCTCCAGCCAAAGCTGGGGATCCTGGTCAGAGCCTCTCGAGGAAATGAGCTCCGCTTGGGCCAAAGCCAAATCTGCTGAGGGTAAGCCAACTAGCCCCGCAAGCAAAAGCACAACCCCGCCCAGATAGCCATAGAGGGATCCCTGCCGTCGCCACCTTCTTACAGATTGTCCGGGGGGCATCAGCTCACCTTGGCCTACTTTGCTGAATGGGGAGGCTCTCTCCTGTCTCCATGCCTACTCAATGGCAATAGACTGGGGGCCTTGCGTGGAGGCCGGCGGATCCTCCACCCTCAAGCCCTGCGACTCTAGCCAACTGCGCAGCGGATCCTGCCTTACATCCAAACGCAGCAGGCCGCTGAGAAAGCCCCCGCAGAAGACAACAGGGTTGCTCAGAAAGGTCTTCCAGACCTCATTCATCTCCATAGCCGCAACACCAACCACCCCCCCAATCCTAGCAAGGCCGGCAGGTGGGGATCCCCTCCCTTGGCTAGACGGCAATCAACTTCTCTCGGTTTATGTTCTGCAGCACACTAAAAATGCTGTTGCCAATGCGCTGGAACTCTTTACTGCTTTTGTCGGCAAAGTGCAACACCCAAGGGAGCCTGCAAGGCTGAAACCCACTAGCAGGATGAAGCTGGGAGAGATGGTAAGTTTGTATAGCCAGAACTTCCAAAGGAGTGTTGCCGTGTTCATGGACAACTCGCAGCGGTCTTGCGCTGCCAATTGGCACCGAGGACTTCTTAATAGGCTGGCTTGTTACGAGCATAAATGACCTTCGTTCATGGTCAAAAATGACAGTGCCCATTGCAGCATCTTTATATCTGCCTTCTTCTTGAATCCCCATTCTTCCCGCGCCACTTTTGCGCACTCCAACAATATCCACAGCAATCTTTTCTTTTCTTAGTTCCTCAATTGTTTTATCAAATTCGCCTCTTTGAACTAAGCCATCCCTCATCAAAAGAACCTTTCTAGGGTATCGATGAAATTTGTTGTAGAATCTATTGACGAGCTTGGACACGGTTTGATAAATTGCCTCGCCGGAAAAAGTTTCTCCTCTTTGTATATCGGGCAACTCCCAGCCTAAGCTTTGACCATTGGCCAGTACCGCGAAGGCAGAGGTTCCGTAGTAAAGCTCTCGATTCGTCCCCACATCAAAACCAATGGTAAGCTCGGAGCACTCAGGATGATCGAGGGGTTCAAGCAACACGGGTTGCCACGCAGCTTTACACAGAAGTCCTAGTACGACATTTAGAGCTTTGTAGGGGTCAGCTCCAGGAATCATAAACTGAGTTGCTATTCCTGCTCGAAGTGCTTGCAAGCGGATCTTTTGCTTGTGCTCATCAGGCGACAAGGGCATGACAACCAGAACAGTTTTGATCCCTTTGTCGGCCCAGCTTTGCCAAAACCTCTGTTGAGCAAGGTCGCCTTCAGGTAAATCTTGACGGGTTGCGTAAAAGTCTATTTCAACTCTTGCTCCGCTCTTTTTAGCTACTTCAAGTAGGCACTTGCGAACCTCAGTAGGATACTCATGTTTATTATCGTCAAGATTTAGAAGTCCAAACTTTGTCTCGCCAACCCTTGCACATCCTTTGTACCTAACTCTGGCTGGGTTCTCGATTGCTTGATTGTTGCGACCCAGTAGTCTTGGCCTTGGCAGGATATAGCCCTCTATTTTCAGAGGCTGAATTCTCTCTTGAGCAATGGGAGATTTGTAGATTCTTCTTATGATAGTCTCTGCAACTTTTTTAGACTCTTGAAGTCTATATTCTAAACTTTTTCTAAAATGCTCGATGACCGAAGCACTGACTTTTTTACCAGGATTTCTAGCATCTTCTATGCTGGCCAGCATCTCCAAAGTTAAGACAGGCGATAGCCTTCGAGACAGATGGGGAAAACACCCTCGACCTGAAGATACTTTGACTACCCAGGAGCTTTCCACTTCCTCTCTAGGTGCACTGTGCTTCTGCAAATGATACTCCGCTAGACTCATGTTCAGCTCTGGCAATTGAATCTCCCACGGCGACTGTTTGGAAAGGATACCCAGATATTCCCAAGTCTGGCGTTTATCGTATGTATTCTGGACCCACTGGATCGGGACATCTGGATAGTTCTCAAGCCACTCATGCAAGGTCCATGGCGTGTAGAAATGGTACTGAACATCTATCTCTATGTACAGCTCACTGTCCTGGTTGACAACAACATCTATTCTTCTTCCTTCGTGGATTTTCCAACCCTCTCCACAATCAACTTCTTCCTTCTTCCACCAAAGTAAGCTGCCTCCTGATGTTTCAACTTCGGTTTTCCCAGAGTACAAAGATTTGAGACACAGCCGTAGCCTCCTACGCTCAAAGCTTTCGAGGGCATCTTTTTCTTGGACATTGGTGCAGTTTAGAACTCTCTGTCCAATTTCCTCTAGTTCCCCGTCCTTTGTCTTAAGTTTATCGGGGTCAACCTTTTCCCGGGCTATAATGCAGCCCTCTAGAGGAACAGCCACTACACCTAGCTGATTACAAACCCTTGCGAGGGCTTTGTGCTCTTCCCCCGGAGCGGGGAGAGGGTTTGGCTTGCAATGGTATCCGTAGAAGGTGAGATCCTCCTGAGTTAGCCTCTTAACGAAGAAGCGATTAAGAGTAACCTCAACTTTCTTCTGGAGTAAATTCATTGGCAGACTCTAGTTTCAAGTTTCTCTCTAGGATCTCTAGGATAAGCTCTAATTCTCCTGCTCTTCACGAGGGATCTCCAAACAACCCTGGCGGAGCCAAATCTCTGCTGATCGCCTCCGCCTGAAACCGACCGCTCATGCCCACCACCTGCCACTCGGCGCTGCGATTTCCCTGGCGGAAGCGCAGCCGTCGGGCTCGCAACGGCACCACTTCTACAGCTTCTACCAGAAATTGTTGGTATTCGCCCAAATAGTCTCGGTAATCCGGGGGCAAGTCAGCGCTGCTGTTGATTTGAATCCAAAACACCCGTCCTGCTTCGTTGCCATAGGCGCGGATTTGTTCCTGGCCGCGGTATTGCTCCACCCCGCGCAAGCGCTGTCGCCCCACCGGCATGGGCTGTGCCCATTCGGGCAAGGGATCCCCTAAGCTGATCGACCAAGCCGGCCCGCTCAGCCCTAGCCAACAGAGCAGCAGTAGCCCCCAAACCCAAGGCCATCTGTGCAGCGTGCTGTTCCCGGTTTTCAAGGCTCGGCCGAACATGGCAAGTTCTTCTCCGCAAGTGATCCCAATGCTTTTGGATGTTGAAAACAACTTCGTCTCAACGCAGGCGAAAGCCAATCCGACCACGTTCACTATCGAAAGCAACGTCGGCGTTGAAAAACAGGGGCATGCCCAACAGTTGCACGCTCTGGTTGCCGTTGACAAAGATCCGATCCCGGCTGGGCGTTACCGGAAAGCCAACCCGGATGCGGTAGTCAAAGGCTCCTCCCAGCACAGCTCGCCACTCCGAGCCTGGGGGTAGGGTGGCGGTGGGAAAAGGAGCGGATCCCAACAGTCGAACGTTGAGGAAGATGTCGGAAGCGCCGCTGTCAAATACGGTGGGGCTGAGGACATTTTGGATAGAAGTATTGCTGATGCGGTAGGCCACTTGCAGAGCTTCATCCCGCCAGATGGGCGTGCCATCGGGAAAGCTACCCACCTGGGGCAGTGGCCGAAAACTGAAGCCAGCGGTGTTGGCCTCGGTCAGGCCGACGGTGAAAAGGCCCTGAGCAGACTCAAAGCCGCCGGTTTGGATGATGTACCCCGAGCGAAAATTGCCCGGCAGGCGAGTGAGAGGGCTAAACAGGTCGCGGTCAGGGCTGCGTTCGTCCAAAGAGGTGCCCAGGATCCCAGCAAAGGGCCGCCCTGGTCCAAACAGCCTGTCGGAACAGCTGGCCACCAGCGGCTCCACACAGGTGATTTGGTCAATCAACTGAATCGTGACCGGCTCTCGGCTCTGGATCCCACCCAAGCTGAAGGGAGCGCGAGCCAGCACGCCAATAAATCGCGTGCCATCAGCGAAGGTTACCGTGGAAGGGATCCCCGTCCGCTCTAAGCCAAAGCGCCCTGCCACCGACGACAGAATACGCAGCCCCGCTGAGCCGGTATCCAGAAGCACTTCAGCCTCGCTTCCAGCCACACCCACTGTCAAGCCCAGCAACTTAAAGCGGCTGGTGCCCAGAGTGCGCACCGCTAGAGGAATCGACCGGCTGCCCGGCTCAGGCGGAGGAGGGATCAATCCAGGAGGGGAGGTCCCAGAGCCCTTGAGGCTAGAACAGGCGATCCCCAGCAGCACCACCAGCGCCAGCACCAGCCCCCTTAGCCTGCGCCAGATTTCCACCGTCCAGGCTTTCCTCGGGAGCTGCGCTCCTGTCTGCATCAGATCCTCCAGCCACCAAACGCTCGAGCAGGGAAAACCGGACCGTGCCAACCCCCCCTGCCCCTAGCTTGCCGAGGGGGCTGCCAAGGCGCGCAGTGCTCGGATTCCCGGCCAAGAACAGTGTAGCCAGAGCCCGAGGCGGGATCCCCCCTTCTGCTAACGGGACGGGTTCTCGCCCTGCGGGCTAGCCTCCGGCATCAGACAGCCGAGGGCATCACACCCTGCTGGACCCTCCGCGGTTAGGGCGAGGTTGCGGTCATAGCGCGCCAGCGCCTCGTAAAAGTTGTCGGTCTTTCGTCTTTGCTTGACCTCGGCCATCAGCCGCTCGTAGGTGGCCTTGTCGATTTTCTCGAAGGGCAAGCGGGGGAAGGGAGCGTCGAAGCGGGCCAGCAGTGCTGCGCTGATGTAGCCCTCGTCGTCGCGGATGGCCTCGTAAATGCGGGATCCCAGCGCCTCGATCTCGTCCTCCCGCAGCTCGAGGGTGGCCGAGGTGTTGTGGGTGGTGTAGTACTTTTGCACCTGCATGTAGAAGTCGAACTGGGCCAGGGCAGAAAAGCGCTCAATCTCAATCTCCTCAGCGCCGGGCAAGTTGGCCCACTCCACCTCCACCGGCAGCTCCACCAGCCACTCGGTGCAGCGGGGATCAAAGGGGTCGTTGAGCAGGTTGCCGTTTTCATCCTTATCAGACTGGGCGGGCACCACCGAGTAGCCGTAGTCCAGACAGGCGAGGGCCACGGGGTCGTTTTTGGCAAAGGTGATGCGGCGGATGTAGCGCTGGGCCTTGGGCGGGTGCCAGCCGGGGGAGGCGTTGGTGAGCAGGGACTTGGTGCCGGCGGGCTGAACAGTGGTGCAGCGGTTGGGGCGGCGCAACCCGTGACGGTCGCAGTAGTCCCAAACCACGCGGTGAACGACCTCCTTCCAGAAGCTGAGGTATTCCCGCTCCTGCTGCTTAAACTCCCGCCCCAGAGGCGTATCGGGCCTCCCTTCCTGCCACCAGCGCAGCCAGTCCACCCCAAAGGCTTTGACGCAAAAGTCAAATAGACCAGTAAACGAGACGCCCACGATGGGATCCCACTCCCGCGAGCGCTGGAAGCGGGGCTCAACAAAGCGGTGGTGCAATAGCGCCGCAGCCGACAGGGCCCCTGCCGTAAAGGCCTCCTCTTGCTCCTGGCGGTTGTGGGGATCTAGCCGGTTGAGGTGGATCTCGGCCAGATTGCAGTGGAAGTCGCATCCGATGATCTCACCGCAGTTGTGGACAACCAACCCATTGGCATCAAAGCAGCTTGGGCCGGGCACGGTGCAGTCATAGACCGGTTCCACGCCGTCAGGCTCCAGGGCTGCAACTGTAACCGTAAACCGCTCCCGGTTGAGCCGGCGCTGGTAGCTGCCGAGCAGTTCACCTAGCTTCTGAGCTTTGCGCGGTTCTCGAAAGCCCACCACTGCCTGAAACTGGTGCAGGTTGTCCCCGCTAATGACCAGCTCGTGCTGCACCTGGCAGGCGTAGGGGGCTGGCTGGCGCTTGCTATCAGGCAGCAGACGATACCCAGCGGGACGGCGATTCTCGTAGATGACCGAGACAATCCCTAGACGCGCCAGCATGCGCTGCACAGCTTTGAGGGTGTCCAGGTTGCTTTGGGAAAGCCGCACACTAACTCCCTTCTCTTGACCGCCCTGCACACTGCCGTCTGCGTCAAACAGGCCGCACAAAAAGCCGCGGTGGAAATCAAAGCTTGTGGCTTCCAGTGCCGCAGTCATTTGCTTCTGTCCTGGAGCCATGCCGAACTTAGCTGCCAGTTTCGCCAAGCCGGTGGAATGGATAACCCGGCACTTCAGCTTGGGGTGATAATAGGTCTCTGGCCGGCGAGGTTCGTACCCTACCGCAGCCTGCAACAACTGAGCCGCATGGAGGCTCATCTCCTGCTGCGTATCCTGCCAATAGCGCAGTACAGCCGTGTCATTCCACTGGGTTGTGGCAAGGCTGCCGTCGCCCAGCAAATTCCCCAAGAGCCAGCCTTCCTCCCAGGTCCCCTCACCATCCCAGGGGGCTAGGTCGCGATGGTTGTGCAGCAGAATGCGGTCGCCCGGGCGGAGCCCTTCTGCCGGCACCCATTCCGTGTATTGCGCCTTTGGAGTCTGGGCAATGACTTTGAGAACACGATGGTTGCCCGTCAGCCGAAGAGAAAATCCCTCCTGGGTCACCAGCTTGAGCACGGGCTTGGTGCCGGAGTAGAAAAACCCCTCTGGGGTCGTGCTGAATAGCTCGCCGTTGACGTAGGTGCTGTGCTGCTTGCCAATAAGGTCTTTCACCTGGCGCGGGCCGTCGCCCGTGTGGATCCAAGTGTCTGCGGTAACGCAGGGGTTCAGCCCATACCGTTGCACCCTATGCCACGTTGGCGGTTGGACAGACGGAGAGCTACTAGCTGCCTGCCGCTCCTCTATCCAGCGCCTAGCTCCCTCGGGTCCCTCCGAGGCATAGACGTTGAGGAACTCCCGCTTCAGCTCGGGGGTGTTGATTAGGTCGGCGTTGGCCCGCGCTACGGCTTCCCCAGCCCACTGGATAGCCCCCTCGCCGGAGTAAAACTGCTTGCGCACGGCAGCAATGCACTCTTCCCGCGTTGGCTTGCGGTGAAATACCCGGGTGTGGTTGGCCATGCGCAGGGCATCTCGCTCAGGGTCAATTCTCCAGTTGCCCTGCTCGTCCTGCTGCCAGAGATTGTCTTTGGCGCTAGATCCCAGCTCGTCGTCGGCGGCAAACTGGCGCATACCTGCACTACGGCGGATATTCCCCGCCACCACCGTTGCGGCCGCCTCATCAATGAGCAGGCAGCACTCCACCGAGTTCAGTTGCCTGCCCACGGCTTTGTTGAGGATGGCGGCACAGCGCTGGTACAAGCCGGGCAGCTTGATGGGGTTGGCCACGCCCCCAAACCCTTTTAGCCGCTCCCCAGCGGGGCGCACATGGCTGAGATCCACCGTCACCTCCACCTGACCCCCAAAACTGGGATCCGCCGCCAGCTCCAGCAGCGCCTGGTAGGACTCCACCCAGCCCCGCCGGCTATCCCCCACCTGGATGTGCACCCGGGATCCCTGCCGCTGGATGGGGGTGTGCTCCTGCCGAGAATGCCGCGGCGTGGCGCCGATGGATCCCACCACCTGCACCTGCAGGCGGTTGAGGATGGGGGGCAAGCGGTTGATGAACTGGGGCTCCAGCACCGCCCCCGTGCCGCAGCCCATCATGGCCAAATCCATCATCAGGCCAAAAGAGCGCCAGTCCACCACGGTGAGGCTGGTGCAGTTGTAGGCACCGGAGTAGTTTTCCGGCTTCTGGATCCACTCGGTGCCCATCACCCACAGGGCCCGACCGGAGATCAAGGCCTTCAACTGCCGCTGCAGACGTTCCACCAGCTCCCGCTCTTGGGGAGTAAAACGCCCTAAGCGGGCAATGTCAGCCAGGGTGCGATCGCAGACGTCGCTCCAGGTCTCGCGGCTGCTATCTGGGCGACGCCGACTGTAGGTACGGTAGAACACGGGGGCAGCCGCCGGGGCCGTGGCTGGAAATTCGCCCAGGGAGCCCATACCAAGTCCCTGGATTGCCGGAGAATGTGCTTCCTTGCTCTGAACCATAGTTACACCCCTTCTGCAAAGCTGCCTTTGGGAAAGCTCCTTTGAGCGCCGGTTTACAACCCTGCCGAGCCAATGCCCAACCACGTTATCACAATCTTCAGAAGCCTGGTGTTGTAGGTGGTGGTGTTCTCTAGGCAACTCCTCAGGATCCCCTAGGGATAGGGCAAGCTCGGTTACCTCCCCCCGCTGTTCCCCTGGGCTGGCGGCGGCGGGTGGGGAAGGAAGACCAGGCAAAAGGGCTACAGTGGAAAAGAGGGATCCCACGTCAAGTCTGCAATGGCACCTTCCTGGGCCTTCTCCCAAGTAAGAGCTTTGTAAGGAGTTGCATCGCCATGACCAGTCGCCTGCGCATCGGTAGCCTGTGGGGGATCCCCCTCTTCCTTGACTACACCTGGTTTCCGGCGGCCCTGTTGCTGGTGCTCTCCTATGGCGTGGTGACGGCCCTGGGGCTGTTTCTCTCTTTGCTGGCTCACGAGCTGGCCCACAGCCTGGTGGCCCGCGCCTATGGGGTACGGGTGAGTTCCATCACCCTGTTCATCTTTGGCGGCATGGCGGCCATTGAGCGGGAAGTCCCCCGTCCCCTGGGCGCTTTTTGGGTGGCCCTGGCAGGGCCCCTTCTCAGTTTGGGCTTGTTTGTCCTCTTTAGCGTGGCCGGAGCTTGGGCTGGGCCGGGGTCGCCCCTGACCTCAACCCTCGCCAGCCTGGCTGCCATCAACCTAATGATTGCCCTGTTTAATCTGCTGCCGGGACTGCCCCTGGATGGGGGGCAGATGCTCAAAGCGGCGATCTGGGGTTGGACAGGGGATCGGCAAAAGGGCATGCTGTGGGCGGCTCGCGCTGGGCAAGGGGTAGGCTGGGGGTTGGTGGCCCTGGGGTTGTGGGTGGTGTTCTTAGGGAGCCTCAACGGCCTGTGGATAGGCCTGATTGGCCTATTTATCGTCAACAGCGCCCGCCGCTATGAGCAGTATGCGCAACTGCAGCAGGTGCTGGCCCGCCTAAAAGCTGCGGATGTGATGACCCGCCGGTTTCGGGTGGTGGATGCGGGCATGAGCCTGCGGGAGTTTGTCGATCGCTACCTGGTGCCTTCTTCCCTCAGGCCGGAAGCCCCAGCTCAGCCAGCGGACGTTTATTTTGCCGAAGAAGATGGCCGCTACCGCGGCCTGGTCAGGCCGGAACTGCTCAACGACATCGAGCGTAGCCAGTGGGATCACCTCACCCTCAAAGCCATTCTCAAGCCGATGGAGCAACTGCAGGGGGTGCAAGAGGAAACCCCCATCCCCCAGGTGATTCAGATGATGCGCCAGGCAGAGCCGCGCCGCATTCTGGTCTTCACCCCCAGCGGCGCCATTGCCGGCTTGATCGACCGCGGCGATGTGGTAGCGGTGGCGGCGCGGGAGTTGGGGGTGGTACTGCCCCAGGAGGTGGTGCAGAGGCTGCGCGACAGCGAAGAATGGCCCCCTGGCTTCCAGGTAGAAGAAAACCTCGCCGGCGAGGGATCCCCTAATCCACAGCAGCAAGCGTGACGAGAGAGGGGCTGTGGCAGGTTTTTGATGAAAGGTGACCTCACATACTGTCTTGAGCGGCTTTCGTCGTTAAGATTTAATAAGATTAAGGATGATCTCTATCGATTAAGAATTTTGAATCGCACACACCGTCTTTTGCCTGCCCATACCTATTGCCTGAGCAACGGGCTGGGCGTCATTCTTCACCCTATCCCAATTGCCGATTCTGCAACTGTCGATGTCTGGGTTCGGACAGGCGGGCGCAACGAGCCACCAGAGTGGCTAGGCATCTCCCATTTTCTGGAGCACATGGTCTTCAAGGGCAGCGAGCGACTGGCCCCCGGCGAGCTGGATCGGGCCATCGAGGGCCGGGGGGGAATTGCCAACGCTGCTACTGGCCAGGATTACACCCACTACTACATGACAGTAGCTGCCGCCGATCTGCCGGAGACTTTGCCCTATCTGGCGGAGGCAGTGTTGCGGGCCGGGATCCCCGATCAGGAGTTTGAGCAAGAGCAGCAGGTGATTTTGGAGGAGATTCGCCGCGCTGCTGACAACCTGGGCTACACCGCCTATCAGCTCCTCATGGAAACTGCCTTTGGGGTGGAGCACCCCTATGGGCGACCTGTGCTGGGCACGCCGGCAAGCCTGATGGGGTTGACCCCAGAGCTACTACGCGCCTACCACCGCGGCTGGTACCGACCCGAATTCATGACGGTGGTGGTGACGGGAGGCATTGATCCTGAGCGAGCTCTGGCCTTGGTGGAAAAGGAGTTTGGCGGCTCCGCCGGTGGCCCTGGTTGGATTGCCCCTCCGATCTCTCCTCAGCCCCGCCCGCAGGGGGTTCTGCGCCGCGAAAGCGCCCACGCCCGCGCAGAAGAGGCCCGCCTGAAATTAGCCTGGCCCACTGTCAGCCTCGACGCCTGGGAGCAGGTGTGCGGCCTAGAGCTGTTGGCCGTAGTGCTGGGGGAGGGCCGTAGTTCGCGGCTGGTGCATCTGTTGCGCGAGCAGCGGGGCTGGGTGAGGGCTATCGGCTGCTCTTCGCTGGTGCTGAAGGAGGGGGGGCTCTTTTGCATCAGCGCTCAACTGGAGGTAGAGGATTTGGCACAGGTGGAGTCAACCATCCTGCACGAGATCGAGAAGTTACAGCAGGACGGCATTGGCCAAGCGGAGCTGGATCGCGCCCGGCGCATGCTCACCCACGAGCTGCTCTTCTCCGCCGAGTCCCCCAGTCAACTGGCCAGCCTCTACGGCTACTACGAGACCCTGGTTGGGGTACAGCGCCTGCAGGAGTACCTGGAGCTGTTGCAAGCGTTTACTCCGGCGCAAATCCGCGAGCTGGCGCAGCAGTATCTCTCCCCTCAGGCTTACGTGGTCGCTCTGCTCAAGCCGGCTGCCTCTGACGCTGCCGCGGCTTCGGAGCTGCAACTGGCCTGCCGTTGATGGCCTTTCAGTCTTGGATCCCTTGCCCAATGCACCCCACCCTGTCCACCACCCAACGCGGCCATCTGCAGCGCCTCTGCTTGACCAACGGCATCACGCTGCTGGTGGGCCAGAACGCGGCGGTGGAGATCCTGGCTGCCCACTGTTTTTTTCGCGGCGGCAGCCGGGTAGAGCAACCGCAGCAGGCGGGCTTGAGCCAGTTGCTGGCCGCTGTCCTCACCAAGGGCAGCCGGCAGCGCGACTCCCAGGCTATTGCCGCTGGGGTGGAATCGTTGGGAGCTTCCCTTTCGGTAGACAGCGCCGCCGATCATTTCGAGGTCGCCCTGCGCTGTGTAGCGGAGGATTTTCCGGAGCTGTTGCAGTTGCTGGCGGAGATCCTCCGCGATCCCAGCTTTCCCGAGGCAGAGGTGGCGCGGGAGCGGGACTTGATGCTGCAAGCCATTCGCGCCCGACAGGAACGGCCTTTCAGCTTGGCTTTTGATCAGGTGCGGCGGGCCCTCTATGGGGATCACCCCTACGCCCTGCCAGAGCTGGGAGGAGTGGAAACAGTGGGATCCCTGACCCGCGAGGATTTGCTGGCCTACCACGCCACCTACTGCCGCCCAGAGGGCATGGTGATGGCGGTGATCGGCCCAGAGCCGCCCGAGACAGTGGCGGCCCAAGTGGAAGCGGCTCTGGGAGATTGGGTGAGCGCCGGCCCGCCCGCCCCCGACCCAGCCCTGCCGCTGTCTCCCTTGGAGAGGCCGCAACTGCTGAAGCTGCCCCAGCCCACCCAGCAGACGACGATCTTGATGGGCTTCCGCGGCTCCCCTGCCGCTTCCGCCGACTATCCGGCCCTGAAGCTATTGGCCACCTACCTGGGCAGCGGCCTGTCCAGCCGCCTGTTTGTGGAGCTGCGCGAGCGCAGCGGCCTGGCCTATGAGGTCTCGGCCTTTTTTGCCACCCGCCGGGATCCCGCCCCTTTTGGGGCCTACCTGGGCACGGCACCGGAGAACACTTTGGTGGCCCTGGAGCGCCTGCAAGCGGAGATCCGTCGCCTCCACGACACCCTCCTGAGCGGCGAGGAAGTGGAGATGGCCCAGCGCAAGCTCTTGGGCCAATATGCCCTCAGCAAACAAACCAACGCCCAAGTGGCCCAACTGGCCGGTTGGTACGAGATTTTGGGCCTGGGCCTGGAGTTCGACCAGCAGTATTTGCAGCGAGTAAGGCAGCTCACCCCTGCCCATCTCCATCAGGCCGCAACAACCTACCTGGTCAACCCGGCCATTGCCCTGGTGGGGCCGGAAGAAGCTTTGGCAAAAGTTGAACTGTAGGTGGGTGCCACGAGGCAGGCTGCCGACTTCTGCGCAGCGGCACGACGGGGCTTGCCGCGCACCGGGTCAGTTTCCGGATCAGGCTTTTTCAAGACGCGACCCTTACTGCTGCTGGCCCCCAGCAGCTAGGACGGCGGTCAGGGTAGGGCTTAGAGGATAGAGAGGGAGGTTCCAGACGCTCTTGTGCTGGGTTCCCTTCTCCCCCAGGGCGAGAGCCCCCTCCAGTTCCCTAGAAGTCGAGATCCCAGAGGGGGAAAAATCCCACCAGCAGCTCCACAATCACCAAAGCGGGCAGCAGGTTGGCCACCCGCAGGCGGGCCAGGCCGAGCAGGTTAATGCCAATACCCAGGATGAGGATCCCGCCAGTGGCTTCCAAGGCGGCGAGCAGGTCTGGGCGCAACAGCGGCTGCAGTTGCCGCGCCAGCAGGGCCACGCCTCCCTGAACCAAGAGCACCGGCAGGGCGGAAAACAGCGTGCCCCAGCCGAGGCTGGCCGTAAAGGCAAGGGTGGCAATGCCATCCAAGGCGGCCTTGACCAAGAGCAGCGAGGGATCCCCCAGGCCATCCTGGATAGCTCCCAGCAGAGTCATGGGGCCGACCACAAACAGGATGGTGGTGGTCACGAAGGCGCGGGCGATAGGGCTGGGGCCCAGCCAGGGGCTCACCCGCTTTTCCAGGCCCTGTCCCAGCCGCTCAAAGGCGGCCTCGAGGTCGATCCCTTCCCCCAGCAAAGCCCCCCCGATCAGGGCCAGCAAAACCGTTACCGCCTGGGCAGCGCTGCTGAGGGTGAGAGCCATCTGGATCCCCAAGACCAACACCAGGGATCCCAGGGCTTGCAACAGGGTTTGGCTTATGCGTTCGGGCAGGCGACGGCCCGCCGCCCAACCGAGGCCGCTGCCCACTAGGATCGCGAGGGCATTGACAAGGGTGCCGGTGCCGGGAGGAGCCATACAACGTGCCCAGAGCTAAGCTTTCTCGATTATTTCTCAGTCTCGGATATAAGGTTCGTCCCAAGCCTGCGCGGAAACACCTGGGCAGATGCACCATTTCTGCTGCCGATCCTGGCTATACTGAGGACACGCCCGCCCAGGCTAGAGGTGGGCTTTTACTCGGCAAAAATTCAGATGAGCTTTTGGAAAGGCCTGTTTGGGGCAGCAGGGGCCGCTACAACCAAAGAGCCGGCGCAAACAGCCAAAGCCGACCGTCGCCAGGAAACGTTGGCGGTGGGGGGGGAGACTATTGTCTTTAGCCTGGATCCCAACTTGGATCTGTATGAGCTGGAGGAACTTTGCGATGCAGTAGGGTGGTCGCGTCGCCCCATCCACAAGGTTAGGAAAGCCCTGCAACACAGTTTTCTGGTGGTGTCGATGTGGCAGCAGCGGGGCAGCTACCGTCGCCTCATCGGCTTTGCCCGCGCCACCTCTGACCACGCCTTCAATGCCACCATCTGGGATGTGGTGGTGCATCCTGAGTTTCAGGGCCGGGGGCTGGGCAGGCGGCTGATGGAAAAGGTGATCCACGAGCTGCGCGCCCAAGACATCAGCAACATCACCCTCTTTGCCGACCGCGATGTGGTTAGCTTCTACGAGCGGCTGGGCTTTACGCCCGACCCGGAGGGGATCAAGGGCATGTTCTGGTACCCCCGCTAGCCCATGGCTGCTCTGCCCACGGTGATCTTGCCCGGTTATCTGGCGGGCGCCTCTGAGTATGAGCCTTTGCGTCGGGAGCTGGAGGCCCGCGGTTACCCGGCTCGGGTGGTGCCGCTGCAGGTGCGCAGTTGGCTGCCTACCCTGGGAGGAAGGCCCGTCACGCCCATCTTGCAGGCGCTGCAGGCCACGATTCGGCGTACCCAAGCCGAGTTTGAAGTGGACCGGGTTAACCTGGTGGCCCACTCCGCGGGCGGCTGGATTGCCCGCATCTACCTGGGATCCGTGCCCTACGGGGGGCAGGTCTGGCAGGGGCGGGAGCACGTTTCCACCCTAATTAGCCTGGGATCCCCGCACACCAGCCGGGAGCGCTGGACAAGGCGCAACCTGGACTTCGTTAACACCCACTACCCGGGAGCCTTCTGGCCACAGGTCAAATACGTCTGTGTGGCGGGCAAGGCCATCCAAGGGCGGCGCGTGGGCCTGGGATCGCTATGGCGGCAGGAGCATTATCTGGCTTGGCTGGCCTACAACAGCTACCGGCTTACCGCCGGCCAAGGGGAGCTGTGGGGAGATGGCATCACCCCCATCGAGGCCGCCCATCTGCCAGGGGCCATCAACCTCACCCTTCCCGACTGTCACCATTCTGGTCGAGGCGGGCGGCGCTGGTACGGCTCGCCTGAGGTGGTGGACAGGTGGGCCCCCTATTTGGTCTAGGGGGTTTTAGCCGCTGGACTCCCTGCGATCGGCGGCGGGAGTCTCGGGCAGCGAGGCGGTGGATTGGCGGCGCTCCTGTTGGCGCCGGGCCGCTTTCACCATCTCCTCGACGATGGCCCGCGCCTGCTTCAGGCGATCCAAGTTGCTGCGGTAAAGCTCCAGATCTTTTTTGACTCGCTCCGGCGAAAAGGGTAGGTTGCCGATCACGTCCTCCAGAAAGTGGCGGGTGCGCTCTTCCGGCTCCTTGTAGAGCGAGGTGGCCACCGCTTCGTAGGCCGTGTAGAGGCCAACCGCCAAAACTCGGCTGTAGGCGTAGGGGGGCTGGGTCATGCGCTGCAAAATCGCCTTCAGCCCGCCCACATCTTCTGCCTCCGGCTTGAGACAGAGCAGGTTGTATCGCTGGACGGGATCCCCGCTGCGCATCAGCTCCAGCAGGTCGCGGGCGTTCTTGCGCAACACCTCCGGCTTCAGGTGCAGCGCCTTGCAGAGGGCGTTGAAGATGGCCTCGCGCTGCTCTGGGGGATGGTAGGCTTCCATCAGGCTGTCGTAGAGAGTAACCAGACCCAGGGCAAAAAAAGGATCGTAGACGAAGGCGCTGTTGACGGTGGTCAGGTGCAGCTCCACCAGCAACTCCTCCACCACTCGCCGGTAGGCGGCGTTGATCGGACGAGGGTAGGCGCTGAAAAAGGCCGCTTTGGTGGCGGAGAGGGTACGAACAGGGTTCACAGGCAGAGAAAGAGAGACCTTGAGGCAGATTTATTGCTTTCCTCTATTGTCCCCTGCAGCGACTCTGAGGGCAAGCAAGGGCCCCGGTTCCGCTATGGTGGGATACGGATGGGGAACCCTGGCTGGATCGAACAAGTGGATCGAATGAGAAGATGGCAGCAACAGAGGGAACAGTGGTGGTGAAGATCGGCACCTCCAGCTTGACAGACATGCAGACGGGCTCGCTGCGCCTTTCCGTGCTGGGGCCGCTGGTGGAGGTGCTGACTCGGCTGCGCAGCCAGGGCTATGCGGTAATCCTTGTCTCCTCCGGAGCGGTAGGGGTAGGCTGTGCCCGCCTGGGCCTGCGCCAACGACCCACGGCAATTGCAGAAAAACAGGCGGTGGCAGCAGTGGGGCAGGGACGGCTAATTCGCCTATACGATGATCTCTTCTCTGCTCTCAACCAACCCATTGCTCAGGTGCTGCTTACCCGCGGCGACTTTGTGGAGCGCAGCCGCTATGTCAATGCCAATCGCACCTTTGCCCAGCTGTTGCAGATGGGGGTTATCCCTATCGTCAACGAGAACGATACGGTGGCAGTGGAGGAGCTGAAGTTTGGTGACAATGATTCCCTCTCTGCCCTCGTGGCCAGCATGGTACAGGCCAAGTGGCTGATCCTGCTCACCGACGTGGACAGGCTCTATTCGGCGGATCCCCATCGGGACCCCTCCGCCGAGCCGATCGAACGGGTGTGGCGCGGGATGCCGCTGCAGATAAAGGCGGAAGCCCAAGGCAAAAGTGGCTGGGGCACGGGCGGCATGGCCACCAAGCTCACGGCGGCTCAAATCGCCACAGCCGCCGGCGTGACGGTGGTGATCACCAACGGCAAACGGCCCGATCAGATCCCGGCCATCTTGGCCGGAGAGCCCATCGGCACCCGCTTTGAGCCAGCTCCCCAGCCCGTTAGTGCTCGCAAGCGGTGGATTGCCTACGGCCTCATCCCCGAGGGATCCCTGACTCTGGATGAGGGAGCTGTAAGGGCAGTCTGTGAGCAGGGGCGCTCGCTGCTGCCGGCAGGGATCACCGACGTTTCTGGCGACTTTGAGGCAGGGGCAGCCGTGCGCCTGTGCGATCCCGGCGGACGGGAGGTGGGGCGGGGCCTGGTCAACTACAGCGCCGAGGAACTGCGGCGGATCAAAGGCAAGAAAACCGCCGAGATCCCCTACATCTTGGGCTACGAGGGAGTCGATACAGCGGTTCACCGGGATAACCTGGCCCTGCTTGACTAACACCTCAATCCCCCGGCTTAACCACCCACTCCACGGGGGTTTTGCTGGGATCGGGCAATTTCAGCGAAAACAGCCCTGCCATCAAAATCAACAGGGTGGAAAACCAGAGGCAGCCCTCCAGACCGTAAAGCTGGAAGAGGATCCCCGAAGTCACCGTCCCCAGCAGGCGCCCACCGGAGTTGGCCATGTAGTAAAAGCCCACGTTGAGGGCGACATCGTCATCCTCTGTGTAGGCCAGTACCAGATAGGAGTGCACCGCCGAGTTGAAGGCAAAGACGATCCCGAAGAGGATGAGGCCGCCGGTAACCACCCATTGCGGCGGCAGGCCGGCCATAAAAGCGGTAGCAATGAGTGCCGGCACCGCCGTCAAGGTGAACGTCCAGATCTGGATGGTGCGGGCCTTGGGGGCGCGACCCGGGCGACCTCCTCCCAGGAGCTGGGGCGCTAGGAACTGGATGATCCCATAGCCAATGACCCAGAGGGCCATGTAGCTGCCCACCTGCATAAAGCTCCAGCCTAGGCTGTCGTAGAGGAACACCGGCAGGGCCACCACAAACCACACATCGCGCGACCCAAAGAGGAAAAAGCGGGCGGCTGAGAGGAGGTTGATCTCGCGGCTTTTGGAAAACAGCCGCTTGAAGGGGATCTTGGCCTTGACCTTGCCCATGTCCGCCGGCAGCAGGATCCCGGAACAGAAGATCAAAGCCAGCGCCCCCGCCTGGACGAAATTGGCCATGCGGAAGCCCATGGGATCCCCGTAGATCTCAGTGAAGATCTGCAGCAGGGCCGCCCCGACGAAAAACCCTACCCCCTTGAGGGCGTTTTTGGATCCCGTCAGCATGGCCACCCAGCGGAAGAGGCGGGACTCGGCCTCCTTGGGCACCACCAGGCGGATGGCGCTTTTGGAGCTCATCTTGGTGAGATCTTTGGCGATCCCGGCCAGGGCTTGGGCCGTCATCACATAGGCCACCTGGCCCCAGACCGGCCATTGCAGGTTGATCACCCCCAGCATCACCAAGCCGAAGATCTGGATGGCGATGCCCCCGTACAGCGTCAGCCGCAGGCCAAACAGGGATCCAATCCAGCCGCCCAGAAAGTTGGTGATCACCCCAAAGATCTCGTAGAAGAGAAACAGCATGGCAATCTGAATCGGGGTGAAGCCCAACTTGTGGAAGTGGAGCAGCACCAACATGCGGATGGCGCCGTCGGTGAGGGTAAAGCCCCAGTAGGCAGCCGTTACCAGGGCATAGTTGCGCACGGCGGCAGCTTGGGCGCTCGAGACAGCAGTCATGGGCAGGCCTCCAAGGGGGATGCTTCAAAAAACGCTTCTATAAACTGAGGGCCACCTTGCGGGCCAATTCCGCCATGCGGTTGGCGTAGCCCCATTCGTTGTCGTACCAGGCCAGGATCTTCACCTGCGTGCCATCTACCACCATGGTGGAAGGGGCATCCACAATGCTGGAGCGGGGATCCCCCTTGAAATCCACCGAGACCAGCGGCAGCTCCTCATAGCCAAGGATGCCCTTGAGTTCCCCCTCGGCTGCCGTTTTTAAGAGATGATTCACCTCTTCCACCGTGGTGGGCCGCTTTACCTCGAACACCGCGTCGGTCAAAGAGGCATTGAGCAGGGGCACGCGCACGGCAAGGCCGTTGAGCTTTCCCTTCAGCTCAGGGTAGATGAGGCCGATGGCCTTGGCCGAGCCGGTGGTGGTGGGCACCAAAGACAGCAGAGCCGAGCGGGCCCGCCGCAGGTCTTTGTGGGGGGCATCCACCATACTTTGGGTATTGGTGACGTCGTGGACGGTGGTGATCACCCCGTGCAGGATGCCGATCCCCTCGTGGATGACCTTTACCAAGGGGGCCAGGCAGTTGGTGGTGCAGGAGGCGGCTGTGAGCAAATGGTGGCGAGCGGGGTCGTAGAGGTGGTCGTTGACGCCCATGACGATGTTGAGGGCCTCTTCATCCTGGACGGGGGCAGCCACAATGACTTTGCGCACCCCTGCTTTGAAGTAGGCATCCAGCTCTGCCGCCTTGACGAATTTGCCCGAGCACTCCAGCACCAGGTCGATCCCCAGATCCGCCCAAGGGACTTCGCCGGGAGATTTGAACTCGCTGAAGGTAAGGGTTTTGTCTTGGATGCGCAGCCGTTGCTCAGATGCCTCGATGTCGGTGTTCCAGCGGCCCTGCACTGAGTCGAACTTGAGCAGGTGAGCCGCAGTAGCAGGCCCACCTTTGATCTCGTTGATGTGGGCAAACTCCAGCTCCGGCCAACCCCAAGCCGCCCGCAGCACCAAACGCCCAATGCGGCCAAAACCGTTGATACCCACCCGTGCCGCCATAGATCCCCTCCCCCCAGCCGAATCTCGCCTAAAGCCTAGCAGAGCTAACTCGGGGTTATCAAGTTAAGGAGAATCGGCCAGGCCCTGGGCAACCTTGCACTCTTCCAATTCCAAAGCCACCCAAAGGGCCTTTCCCTGTCCCTTGCTCCGTGTCGACCTGGCTGCAGGCAGGGAACCTGTGGGATCGCTGCAGCAACAGGGGGGCAAGTAGGGCCAATTTGCCTGGGCTGGCCTGCTGCTCTCGCCTAGGGCCGGCGGGAGTTGTTGACGTCCAAGGCCGGCCATTCCACCCGTTCCACCTGGGGTCGAAAGCCCAGCCAAGGAGTGGCCAACTGGGCAAACCGCTCCGGATCCCCACTCACATAGAAGCGGTGAGGTTCTGCCTGGCTAGCAGTTGAGGGTCGGCGCAGGCCCCAGAGGCTGAGTTCCCGGGCCAGGGATCCCACCAGCGCCACGCCGGGATCCACCCGTCTGACCGAAGAGGGCAGCAAGGACTTCAGGAGAGGATCCAGCAGCGGGTAGTGGGTGCAGCCGTAGACGAGGGTGTCGATCCCCTGTTGCAGGAGCGGCTGCAAATAGCGTTCAGCCGCTTGGCGCAGCTCGGGGCCGTCCAACTGGCCGGCTTCGATGAGGGGGACGAACTCCGGGCAGGCCTGCTCCCAGCACTGGACAGGTTGGGGAAAGCGCCGGGGATCCAGGGCGCTGTACTCTTGAATGGCCTTGGAGTAGGCGCGGCTTTTGACCGTGGCTGCCGTGGCAATGACCCCAATGCGGGATCCCTGGGCCAGGGCCGCCTGGGCGCCGGGCAGGATCAGCCCCAGAATGGGCAGGGCAAACTCCTGCTGCACCTGCTCCAGGGCCAGCGCCGAGCTGGTGTTGCAGGCCATCACCACCACCTTCACCGGCTGCGCCTGCATCCAGCGGAGGATCTGCCGCACAAAAGTCAAGATCTCCTCGGCGGAGCGATCCCCATAGGGCAGCCGCGCCGTGTCGGCAAAGTAGACAAGGCGCTCCTGGGGCAAGCGACGGCGCAGGGCCCGCCAGACGGTGAGCCCGCCCAAGCCACTGTCAAACACCCCAATTGGCCAACTGGGATCCGGATCTGATCCCCACTCCCAACGCATGCTCCGTTCTCCTCAACACCTTGGCTGAAGCTGCTGTATCCTACCCTGCTTCCGAGAGTCTCGGCGACAGCTTCCCTACCCTGGGACTTCGTCCCTTCACGGAGTGGGCCGTAGGGGCGAACGGCTCAAACCAAAGATCCGACCGAGTCCCTATCTTTGGCGGCTACGCAGAAAGGCCTCGATGCCCTCGGCAATGGCCCGCGCCAAAATGGCCTGGTATTCGGGGGTAGCCAACTTTCGCCCTTCGGTTGGGTTGGTTACATACCCCAGCTCCAGCAGCACCGAAGGCATGCCCACCGGCGTTTCCCGCACCATGAAGAAGCGGGCCCGTCGCACCCCCCGGTCGGCGGCGCCGCTGGCCCTCACCAAGCTGCGGTGCAAGACCACAGCCAGCTCGGCGCTGTCGGGCCGCAGGTAGTAGGTCTCAATGCCGTGGATGCTGGAGCGCTCTAGAGCATTGGCGTGGATGCTCACCAGCAGAGTGGCGTTGGCCTGCACGGCCATATCCACCCGCGGCTGCAGCAGCACTTCCCGGTCGTCGGTGCGGGTCATCACCACCTCATACCCCCGCTCTTGCAACAGGTGTCGTACCTGGTGGGAAACGGAGAGCACGATGTCCTTTTCCTGGATCCCACCCACCCCAATGGCACCGGGATCCCGTCCGCCGTGGCCTGGATCGATGGCGATGACCGTCCGGCCCCGGCGGGAAGGAAGGGAAGCTTGGGCAGGCGGTTGCGGCTGGGGTGCGGACGGCGGAGCGTGGAGGGGGCGCAGCTCCAGGGTGATGCGGCGGGATCCCTGGCCGGGATTGGGCTCAAAGACGTTGAACTCTTCGGCAGGTTGCACCAGAATGCTGACCGTGCGGGCATCTTCCTGCACAAAGCGGATCCGCTGCACCGGCCCTCCAATTGGCAAGCCGGGATCCGGCAAGGACTCGGGTAGGCGGGCCGGTGCCACGTTGATGCGGTAGCCGCCGCTTTCCGGATCCCAGCCGGCCCGGTAGAACATGAACCCATCGGCGCTGATGATGAGCTGATTCCCCCGCAGCTCCACAGAGCGCAAGGTAGCCAGGGGCCCTTGGGAGTCGGCAGAGCTGAGATCGGGCAGAAGGCTGGCCTGGGCAGCACCCCCGGCGGGCTGGATCCAGATTCCTCCCTGCTGCGGGTCGTAGCGGGCCTCCCAGTCGCCACTGGAAGGATCCACATCCAAGACCACGCGGGCGATGGTGGGCTCGAATTGCCCCACCCGCAGCCGCGAAACCCCCAGGCGGTTGACGGTATAGACCCGCTGGGTGAGGGCGGGGCTGAGGGTGGTGTTGAGAAAATCCACCACCACTCGATCCGGATCGAGGATGCGCCGCACCGTGGTGGAAGGGCTACCCTGAGTGCGGATGAAAAAGCCCTCCGCTTGCGGAGAAATGGCCAAGATCCGATGGCTGGAAGGGGAGGTTGCAGGAGGAGAGAGTGGGCTGGCTTCGGGGCGGCGGGGCAGCGGCGGGGACGGTGAGATGGGATCCCTGGGGCCGGCTGCCGAGGGAAATAGCGGTGCTGCTGCGGGCAAGGGCTGCTCGGGTTGGAGGAACTGGACAGCCCAGCGGGAGGGACCAGCCGTGAGCAGTTGCAGTTGGTCGAGGCTGAGAGGCTGATCCGGCTGCAGGTGCAGCACAAAGCGAGTGATCGTTGGGGTGAACTGTTTGATCTCCAACGAGGTAACCCGCCCCGGAAAGGTCTGGGTTTGGGGCTCCCGCCCAAAGAGAGTGTTGGGAAAATCCAGCACTACCCTAGGAGGGTTTTGCAGCACAAACAGAAAAGGACGCACCTCTCCCTGGGTGTTGACCTCTAGCCATCCCCGCTGCGGGTCGTAGTGCCAACTCTCGATGCGAGACAAGCCAGGAACGGCGGTCAGCTCTGCTTGAGCGGGCAAGGGGGAAAATAAACCTGCTCCGGCCAAGCCCAGCAGCAGCGTTGCCCCCCACAGAGAGCTCTGCCTAGACAGTTTGGGCTCCCGTTCCAATCCAGGCATGAATTGCACCCACTCCGGCACACCTGCTGCCCTCAACTATACCAAGCTCCCCCCAGAGCGGCCTGAGAGGGAGCGCAATTTCGCCGTTGCCAGTCGGCCCAGGCCACAATGGGTAGGGATCCTCGTCCTGCCTCTGGAGTGTGGATGTCCCCCCTACCTGATCCCCTCCCCCTGGCCCGCGCTGGGGACAGCCAAGCGATCCTGCGGGTGGTTCGGGCAGAGCTCCTGAAGTGGCGCTGGCCCGCGCAAGTGTATCTTGCCGACAACACCTTGCGCATCGACCTGCTGGGATCCCCGTCCCAAAGCCCCTCTCCGCCGGTTGTTGTGGCCCGGCTGTTTTTGATGGTGAAGCAACTGCGGATTCCACGCCTAGAGCAATTGGAAATCCGCGCTTTCTGTGGCTCTCAGTTGCTTTGGCAGCGCAGCCTGCGTTTGAGATCCCAAAAGCGATGGGATCGGTTTTCTTTTGATAGCTGGGCGATAAATATCTGGGCTTACCCAGTTGCATTTGTGGTAGCCCTGCTGGTAAACAGCATTGCCCTATTGGAGTTGTTACATTTGCCTTGGCACATTTGGATTCACGAGCTGGGCCATGCCAGCATTGCCTGGTGGAGCGGGCATCGAGCTTTGCCCTTACCTTTTGGCTGGACCAGCATCAGTCCGGAAAAGGATCCCTTTGTGTACTTTGGGATCCTCTTTTTGCTGAGCTTGCTATTCTGGTCGACCCGCAAGGAGCGGATTCGATGGCTACAGGCATTGGTTGTTGTTCTTGCGCTGCTGCAGTTTTATATGACCTGGCTAATGCCCAATCGCACCAAAGAAATGCTAATTACCTTTGGCGGCGTGGGCGGCGAGTTTTACATCAGCACCTTCTTGATGGCCTGCTTTTATCTTCGCTTGCCAGATCGCTGGCGGTGGGACTTTTGGCGATTCGTCGTTCTGGGAGTTGCAGCCAGCAGCCTCTGGAGAAGCTTTTGGCAATGGCACAGAATCCAAAAAGGGCTAGCTCCGATCCCGTGGGGAACTCTGCTGTGTGGCCAGGGGGATGCTGGTGGGGATATGAACCGCTTGGTTGATGATTTTGGCTGGAGTGCCGACCAAATTATCCAGACCTACAAATGGTTAGGGAACTTGTGCATTTTGTTTATATTGGGCTTGTATATCGTATTTTTATTGCGAATGAACGATGGGATTTGGCTAAACCTACAAGCAAGGCTGATCCTCTGGGCTGATGCTCTTTCTGTGCCAAGCAAACACCGCTGAGGTAGGGCAGAGCAGGATCCTACCGGCATCGCATTCTAGGTAGGATCTCAGGCAATTAAGCCGGCTGGGGAGGACACCAGAAAAGATTGCGGCTGGAAACTCCCAGAGAATGGAGGATCTCTCTCATGATCTCTGTGCAGTACCGCCAATGCTCGGGATCCGCACACATGCGGTCGGGGTTGAACTCCATATCGTAGTGGATGACATTGGGGATCCCGGCAAACTCCTCTGAAGGCTGAGGGGAAATGATAAGGAGTAGGAAGGGCTTGCCCTTTCGCTTAGCGGACAATTTATCCATCAAGTCGATCACCGCGCCCCGCTGACAGCCGCCTGTGCGCACGAACAAGATCTTGTCCGCCTTTTCCAAGACATATAGAAAGCGCTTGGCGCGAGCTGTATAACGAGTCCGCATCCGCTCATGGATTGGATTCATATTCTGCAGGGGGTCTTCCCCCTCTTCCACCTCATGGCCGAAAGAAAGACCTGTCCACTTGCTGTGATAAATTCGCCTGTCTTCAGGGCTGTAGTGCAAATATTGCGGATCCCACATGCCCTGAAACTCGTGGTGGATCATATCGGCTACATCCGCTAGGTTGCTGGTGCGGGTTAGATCAAACGGAAAGGCAGGCCCGTCGTATTCCAACTTGTAGAGCAGCATCCGCACCGCACAGCGATCCCCCAGGGGAACAACAGCAACGCGATGAATATCAGATAAGGCGCATGTGTATTCCAATAGCATGACCGAGTTGGGAGCAGCCTTGACCCGGCTTTCCAACCCCCCCTCTCCAATCATCAACGTGCGAAAGGGAGCATCGCGATAGAGGGGATCCTCATAAACGCCTGTTGGCAGAGCTTTGAGGGCAGCCCGCACTTCTTTCCACATAGGGTGGATGTTGTACTCATAGCTGCTTTGGTTAATCACACACAGGCGGGGCTTGGGATCCAAGCCGGCGGATGGGTAGCTAAGTTTGAGGAGTGTTAGAGTCCCGTCACTAAAGACTATTTCTGAGGATTCCGGAGAGAAAAAATCGGCTGCCGGAGAAAAGACAAGGTCGGCATCTGGGGGAATGGAAAGGGTTGTTTGAATCAAGCCATTCTCATGAATGGAGAGGGAGTACAAAGGTTGATCTTGCCCTTTCTCACCGCTTTTACCAATATATAAGCCTGGCTGTAGTCGAGCTTCTTGAAAAGCAGCTTGTAAAGATTGCCAAGTCGGTGTCAAGGTGTAATCATAAGGAGTAATATTAACAAGGCGGAATCGATTCTGACCCTCCAAGGCCGCCCAAAAGCCAGAGGGATCCTCAAAAATCAGCTTTTCTTTGGATGATGCCAGCTTTAGGGGGGCTGACTTCACAGTGTTGGGATCAAAAATCGAGAGGTCAATAGCCGCAAACATGAGTTGGTGCCCCTTGGTATTAGGGTGGGCCGCGTCAAAAGCCAGATCCGGCTTCCAGCGCCCCTGGCCATCGTCTAAGATGGGCAGCCAGTTGAACACGGGGCATCCCCAACTGAGCATCCTTTGCTGAGTTTCCTGCAAAAGCAGATGCTGTTCTAGGCCGTAGTCTGCATGGGGGTAAACCCCTCCCAAAACTGGCAAGGCTCCAATGTCTTGAATTCGCTGAATTAACCGCTGCAGGCCGTTTTCAAACCGCCTTTGGACGGCACGGCGATGCTCCGGCAGAGCCGTGGCCAAGCCTTCATTTCCCAAAGACAAGGCAACAATAACGACATCGGGATGTTCAGGGATCACCACCTGCTCAAATCGGGCCAGGGTTCGGCTGACGTTTGCCCCCAATTCGGAGAGGTTCCGCACTTGATGGCCATAGCGTTCTCGTAGAGCTTTCTGCAACAGCCAGGCCCATCCTCGCAACAGCCAGGCGCTGCACCCCAGGGCCACCGAACTGCCCAAGACGACTATCTTCAGTCCCGGACAATCTTCGGGCTCAGGCTCGCTCACCGGCAAGGCAAAATAGCCGTATGGATAGAAAGGGATCCGGCCAAACTCGCCATCTTCCACGATCAAAACTGCCGGCAAAGGTTCCGGCTCAAGCGGCACCCAGCGATTCCTATCGGTGGCTTCCCAAATAACTTCGCCATCGGCCTGAACGCGCAGGTACCGGTACTGATACATTTACGCTGAACACTGCTGAGCATTACTGCTCAGCGGTGAAGCGATAGCATTCTGTCCGTTTCCGTTGTCACTACGCGACGCTGACGCGACCGCGCTACTCGGACGGAGTCC
>NZ_AUMZ01000001.1:2542492-2547080 GCF_002760375.1 Synechococcus sp. 60AY4M2 | reverse complement strand
TTCTGTTCCCATCGCCTCAAGGTGTGGAGACACACCCCAAAATAATCCGCCGCTTCTCTCGGTTTTACATACCTAGCCATACCAAGCAGCCATACTGAACATATTGTACATTATTTTCAGTATAGTCCAGCATATCATTGACTAGAGTCATGCTCCAGTCGAGGGGTTTCTTCGAGTCCCTCCCCAGAGGACAGTGGGCTAGAAGTGCCATCTGCCGGGCCTAATGGCAACTCCACCCACCAGAGCGGGTAGCGATCGGGATCCGTCTGCAGCCAAACACAGCGGCAGGGATCCCAGGCGCCCAGTTGAGGGCTGGATCCCACCAGGGCAATTCGATCGCCGGGCTGAGTGGTGGCGCGAACTTGAAAGCGATACATTTTCCGAAGGAGAGGGAGAGGAACCTATTCTGGATTTGCCGGTAGATAGACAGGCTTGATCAGTTGGCTTATTACCCTGCCGACAACTGGTAAGAGAAAACAAAAGCTGCGATCCAGTTCCGCCTTGTCTGGCCTATCCTGAGTTTT
Organism: Synechococcus sp. 60AY4M2; assembly: GCF_002760375.1. Lineage (NCBI taxonomy): Bacteria > Bacillati > Cyanobacteriota > Cyanophyceae > Synechococcales > Synechococcaceae > Synechococcus > Synechococcus sp. 60AY4M2. The sequence continues at coordinate 2,546,556 of NZ_AUMZ01000001.1, read as the reverse complement.
AAAAAAAAGAAGTTCTCAGATCCGCAAACAGAAAACACAGAAGGCCACAAAAAAGACCTAAAGCCCCAAAGTAAAGCTCTCTAAGTAAAGAACAATTGAACTTTAGCTTGAACTTAACATACTGTCCAAGAATTGTCTGTTTTCTGGAGCACTTTCAGAGGGTTTCTGGAGTGCAAGTTTCCAATTGTCGCTGGGGCAAAATCACCTCAAAGGTGGATCCCTGCCCCACCTCGCTCTCCACCTGCACCTGCCCCCGATGCTGCTCGGCGATGCTTTTGACAATGGCCAGCCCCAAACCCGATCCCGACCGCCGATTGGGATCCCCGCTGCGGGCCGGATCCACCCGGTAGAAACGGTCGAACAGGTGGGGCAGCGCCTGGGGTGGGATCCCCGGCCCGCTATCTTGCACCTGAAGCACCAGTTCTGGGGATCCGGAGCGCAGCCACTGCCTAAGGCGCACCTGCACCTCGCCGCCAGAGGGAGTGTGGAGAAGGGCGTTTTCGATCAGGTTGGTGAACAGGCGGGCCAACAGGTCTTCATCTCCCCAAAAGGCGAAGGGATAGCCCTCTGCTTCCTCGTCGGGGGTGACAATGTCCAGCTTGAGGTGGATCCCTTTCTGGTTGGCCAGCCCTTGCAACTCCTCTACCACCTGCAGCAGCAGAGCATCCAGCGCACAGCAGCGGGGCTGGAAAGGCACCATGCCGCTGTCGTGGCGGGCCAGAAACAGCAGGTCGTCCACCAGGCGGCCCAGCCGCAAACACAGCCGCTCCACCATCTGCCAGCGCTGGCGGGTGTCGGCGTCCAGGTGCGGATCGGCCAAAGCCACCTGTACCGTGGTTTGAATGCTGGCCAAGGGGCTGCGCAGCTCGTGGGAGGCATCGGCGGTAAATTGCTTGAGCTGCTGGTAAGACTGGCGGATGGGCTGCATGGCCAAACCGGAGAGCAGCCAGCCGATTCCCCCCACACAGGCCAAACTGGCCACTACCCAGAGGCTGAGATCCCGAATGAGCTGGCGTGTCGGCTTGCTCACCTCAAACCAGGGGTGGCTGACCCGCAAATACCCCAGCAGCTTCCCACCGGCCAGGATCGGCTCGGTGAACTGGCGCAGCCAATACCCAGGCGCGATGCGGGCGGTGTGCAGGGATCCCTCGGTCAGCAGGGGGGCAGGGATGCCGCCGGGCACCGTGGACCAGATGAGGGATCCCTGGGGATCAAACCACTCCAGGTCGATGTGGTCGTCCTCCAGGGTGCTGGGATCATCCCGAAAGCTGGCCTCTAAGCTCTGGCGGGCCTGCTGTGGATCCAAGAGGCTCTCGTCCACCACCAGGGAGCGCTCGACAATTTCCACCACATGGCCCAGCGTGTCGTCCACCCGCTCGATCAGGGTTGACTGCACATACCAGTAGAAGCTGCCGGCAAACAGCAACAAAAACACCCCTGTTACCACGGTGTACCAGAGGGCCAACCACCGCCGCGTTGCCTGGAACATGGGGGTTGCGCGGGAAGGGGATGGGTTAGCTGTGGACACGAGGCTCAGGGTGAAGGGTCGATAAAATCTCCGCTTCCACCTGCAGCAGGGTGTCCAGCCGCTCCTGCACCTCGTCAGCGGGGAACTGCTCCAGCGCCAGGTCTAGATACAACTGCCAGTGCCGCTCTTCAGCCGCCGCCAGCCAGAGGTAAAACTGCCGCAGCTCCGGGTCGGGGGCGTGGATCCCCAGCAGGCCCAGGCGTTCGTGGCTGCGGGCCTCGATGATGGCGGCCACCAGCAAAGCGTCCAAAAGGTGCTCCGGCTCGGAGCGGCGCAGGTGCTGGTTGAGACGGCTGGCGTAGGGAGCAGCCGAGAGGGGCCTGATCGGGATCCCCAGCCGTTGCAGGTGGCGATGCACCCGCTCAAAGTGCTGCAGCTCCTCCCGCGCCAGCGGCGACAGCGCTTCCACCAGCCGCCCGTTGGCCGGGTAGCGAAACAGCAAACTAAGGGCGTTGCCCGCCGCTTTTTTCTCGCAGTTGGCGTGATCCAACAAGATAAGGTCGAGGTGACGAATGGCTTGGTCGATCCAGGCCGCAGAAGTCGGCGAGGCCAGTTGTAGCGTCGGCACAGGGTCAGAAGAGGTTTCAGGCATCAACAGCTTCCAGGTTGACCCACCCTGCCCGCTGCGGGAGCAGGGAACGGAACTGGGTTAATCGGATCTTAGCTTTGCCGGCGTACCCCTTTCTAAGTCTTGGATCCCGTCTGACGCTCTGGCAGCAGTTGTCCCTATCCCCGGCCCCTCTCCCAGAGGGAGAGGGGAGTTCGGGGATTTTTCAGAAGGCTGGCCCCTGCCTCAATGGCTCAGAGCCAAGGTTTTCCCTGCTACGACCGCCGCCATCTCCTGCAACAGGTCTTCGGTCTCTTCCCAGCCAATGCAGCCGTCGGTAATGGAAACGCCGTACTGGAGCGGCGCCCCTTCCTGCCAGGTTTGCTTGCCCGGGTTGAGGTTGCTCTCCAGCATCAGCCCCATCAAGGCCCGCTGCCCCGCTTGGTACTGCTGTAGCACCGCCCGACAGACGGATCCCTGCCGGCGGTAGTCCTTCTGTGAGTTGTCGTGGGAGCAGTCCACCATCACCGAGCGCGGGATCCCTTGATCCTTCATCAGCAACGCCGCCCGCGCCACATCTTCCGGGCCGTAGTTGGTTCTGCCGCCGCCGCCGCGCAACACGATGTGCCGATCCGGGTTGCCGGTGGTTTTCACCAAGGCCGTCATGCCGTCTTGGCCAATGCCCAGAAAACTGTGGGGGTGGCTGGCAGACAAGATGGCGTTGAGGGCAATTTCCAGCCGCCCGTCGGTGCCGTTTTTGAAGCCCACGGGCATGGAGAGGCCGCTGGCCATTTCCCGGTGGGTCTGGCTTTCGATGGTTCGGGCGCCGATGGCCGCCCAGCTCACCAGGTCTGCGGTGTATTGAGGGGTCACCGGATCCAGCATCTCGGTGGCACAGGGCAGGCCCAGCTCGTTGATCTGCAGCAGGATGGAGCGGGCCAGTTGCAAGCCGGTGGCAATGTCGCAGGAGCCATCCAGGTGGGGATCGTTGATCAACCCCTTCCAGCCCACGGTGGTGCGCGGCTTCTCAAAATAGGTGCGCATCACGATCACCAGGTGCTCGCGGGTTCGGTCGGCCACCCGCTTGAGGCGGTGGGCGTACTCCAAGGCCGCTTCCGGATCGTGGATGGAGCAGGGGCCGACGATCACCACCAGGCGATGGAGATCCCGTCCGTGGATGATGTCGCGAATGGCCTGCCGCGTGGAGAGCACCACTTGGGCTGCCGTTTCCGTCAGCGGCAGCTTGGCCTTGACAGCAGCAGGGGCAATCAAGGGAGTCACCTCTTGGATGTTGCAGTTGTCGGTTTGGGGGGGCATAGAACTGTCCTTCATTGTGTCCAAGGGATGGGCAAGTGAGGGATTGAGCTGTCGAGCCATCAAAAAAGCCCTGGCACTGGGCTCAGGGCTTCAGGACTGACTCAGGTAAACCTAGGCTTTATAGTTTACGCGCCACCCTTCCGCCCTGGTCGCTGCCAGGGAAAGGTAAAGTAGCCAAAAAAGGGAGCGCGCAAGATCATCTTCAGGGGAAGGAACTCGGAATCTGTACGAGATGAGTATAGCGGAAGTATACCCAAAAAGAAACTGGATTTGCCAAGACGGGCTCAGGTTCTGGGTCGCTCCCAGGGTTCCCCGGGCGCAGCCCAGAGGACGGCTTTCCCCCACCCAGCTCAAGAGGCTTGCCCGCCCCGTAGCCATCGCTCTGCGACGCTGTTGCAAGCGGTGCGAGGAGAAAAGCTTCAGGGCAACTAGGAACTTCCTGCCGCTGCCTCAGCCTGACAGGGCCGCAGCGGCGAAAGCCCCGCAAGCCCGGCGGAAACCAAGACAGTCAGCAGGACTCTGGGCTTCTGTCCCAGAAAACAGGCTTCAGAAGGATCCGGCCCGAACGGCAGCCGCTTCCTGGATCACCTCGTCTCCAGGCTGCAGCCCGGCGTGGATCTCCACCAGATCCCCATAGCGGGATCCCACCGCCACCGGCGTAAACAGCGGCTT
>NZ_AUMZ01000001.1:2529363-2542442 GCF_002760375.1 Synechococcus sp. 60AY4M2 | reverse complement strand
TAAACAGAAAGATCAACTGGTAGTAATCCGTACTGAACATATTATACATTATTTTCAGTATAGTTGAGCTTATTATTGACTAGAGTCATGCTCCGCCTTGACTTCCACGGTTCTCGAGCTGGGATCGGCGCTGGGGATGATTTGGCGAATGGCTCCCTCCACGGTTTGGTTGAGGCTGTCGATGCTGATGGGCACCCCTTGTCCCACCCGGATCTGGCCGGCCAGCGATTCGGGCACAGCCACGGAAAACCGCAGCCGCTCGCTGCTTTCTAGCTCCACTATCGGCTGGCCCGGCCCCGCCAAAGCCCCTACCTCCACATACTTGCGGGTGACGACGCCGGCAAAGGGGGCAACCAGGGTTCCGTAGGCCAGGTTGGCTTGGGCTTGTGCCACCCCCGCCTGCGCCTGGGCCATGGCCGCCTGCACCTCAGGGATCCGGCCTTTGGCCTGGGCAAGCTGGGCCCGCGCTTGGGTCAATCCCTGTTCGGCCTGCTGGATCCCGGCCTCGAGCTGGGCCAGCCGGCCCAAGAGCACGGCTACCCGCGTATTGGCCTGATCCACCTGGGCTTGGGCCACAGCCCCTTCGGCGTGCAGCTTCTGCATGCGTTCTTGGTGCAAACGGGCCTCCTGCAGCTCCGCTTCCGCCTGCTGCTTCTGGGCTTGCACCTGGCGCAAGGCTTCTTCCGCTCCCCTCACCCCTGCCTGGGCGGCCAGAAGGCCTGCTTGGGCCTGCTGCAGTTGCGCCTCAGCCTGTTGCCGCTGGGCCTGGGCCTGTTGCTGGGCGGCCTGCACATCGCTGACATCCAGACGGGCAATCAGGGATCCGGCCGCCACCTGCTGCCCCTCCTGAACCGGCAGCTCCAGAACTCGGCCCACAATGCGGCTGCTGAGGGAGGTGCGCTCCACAGCCTCTAGGCTGCCCACCAGAATCCGCTCTTGGCCGATTTCCCGAGGCTTGACCTCCATCGTGGCCAACGGGGCGGCCTTGGCGGTTTCCAAGGACTCCGTCTCGCTGACGGGAAGCTCCGAAGCGGCTACCCCTGGACCGGGCCGGCTTTGGGATCCCAGCAGCCAGCCGCCCAGCCCCCCTAGCGAGAGGAACAGCAGCGCCCAGCCCAGGTGGCCCCAGCTCCAGCCGGAAAACCTTTGTTGGTGCAACCTGCCGACTTGAGTTTCCATAGTGCAAGTGTCCAAGGCGTAACTTGAGAGTGACGAGAGAAAGAGGCTAAGGAAAGACCAAATCTCCCAATGGCTTGGAGATGGGCTCTATGAGAGCCCCACCCCCTGCAAACTGAGGCGCTCAAACCAAGGCACCGCCCACCCCCAGCGCATCTTGGCTAGGAAATACTGCTCAAAGGCGGACTTGAGCCAACTGACCCATGGCCCTTGCACGGCCAGAGCTATAGCTGCTCTTGCCTGTCTTCCGAAGCCGCCACCTACTGCTACTCGTGGCTGGGTCTAGGAGGGGATCCCATCCTGGCAATCCAGTAGCCGCACTGGTGTTCTCCGTTCACCTGCCAGGTGAGGCGCTCTACCCGGCAGTCGGGCAGGGCGGCGGCAAACATCTCCAGCTCGTGGCCGCAGACGCTGGGAAAACGCTGGGCAATTTGGGCGATGGCGCAGTGGTGCTCCACCAAGACGTACTGCTCGACATACTGCTCAGAGCCTTCTGCTGGCCTGGGGGCAGCCAGGTGGTTGGGATAGGGGTAGTACTCCGCCATGTAGCCTTCTGCCTGGCGCAACTGTACCAGGCGCTCTAGCCGCTCGGCCAGGGATCCAGATCCCATCTGGGCTTGGTACTCCTGGGCTTTGCGTTGCCACTGCTGCTGGAGCAGGGATCCCATCTGTTCGGCTCCCAAGGTTTCGGCCAGCGTGTTGAGTAGGCCCAGGGCAAACTCGTCGTAGCGGGCAGGGAACTGCGCTTCCCCCTGGGGGCTAAGCTGATAGAAGTGCTGGGGACGGCCAAGGCCGCTGGGTTGAGCGACATGGCGGATCAGTCTCTCCGCCTCCAGATCCTTGAGGTGGCGGCGAATGGCCTGGGGAGAAATGCCCAAGTGCTCTGCTAGGGTTTGGGCAGTAGCCTGTCCTGCCTTGCGCAGGTAGATCAAGATAGCCTGCTTACTGGAAGTAGGCTGGGTAGCCTGGCTGGCGATCCTACGTGCTCGGTTCACCGTTGTCCTCCTGCCTATTTTGACAACGGGATCATTGCTAAAGTAACTTGAGGATTAGTTAAGCAACAACTATGTTGCTTTAGTTGCCCGTCTGTTCTTGCGCGCTTCTAATCCCTACTTGAGAGCCACCCATGTCTAAGAGCGTCCGCGCCCTGGTTGACCAGCCCTACAAGTACGGCTTTGTTACCGACATCCCTTCAGAATCCATCGGCAAGGGCCTAAACGAGGACATCATTCGCCAAATCTGGGCCAAAAAGGGGGAGCCGGACTTCATGCTGGAGTTCCGGCTGCGGGCCTACCGCCAGTGGCTGAAGATGAGCGAGCCCACTTGGCCAAACGTGACCTACCCCCCCATTGACTACCAAAACATCGTCTATTACTCGGCCCCCAAGGTGCGGGAGAAGAAAAAGAGCCTGGACGAAGTGGATCCGGTGCTGCTGGAGACTTTTGAAAAATTGGGGATCCCGCTGTCTGAACAGAAGCGACTGGCCAATGTAGCGGTGGACGCCATTTTCGACAGCGTCTCGGTGGCCACCACCTTCCGGGAGAAGCTGGCCAAGGAAGGGATCATCTTCTGCTCCATGTCGGAGGCGCTGCGGGAGTATCCCGAGCTGGTGCGTAAGTACCTGGGTACGGTGGTGCCTATTGCCGACAACTACTACTCGGCGCTGAACTCGGCGGTATTTAGCGACGGCTCCTTTGTCTACGTGCCCAAGGGGGTGCGCTGCCCCATGGAGCTCTCGACCTATTTCCGTATCAACAACAGCGAGTCGGGCCAGTTTGAGCGCACCTTGATCATTGCCGACGAGGGATCCTACGTCAGCTACCTGGAGGGCTGCACGGCCCCCATGTTCGACACCAACCAACTGCACGCGGCGGTGGTGGAGCTGATTGCCCTGGACAACGCCGAAATCAAGTACTCGACGGTGCAGAACTGGTATGCCGGCGACGAAAACGGCAAAGGCGGCATCTACAACTTTGTGACCAAGCGCGGCCTCTGTCAGGGGGCCAACTCCAAGATCTCTTGGACGCAGGTGGAGACCGGCTCGGCCATCACCTGGAAGTATCCAAGCTGTGTGTTGGTGGGGGAAAACTCGGTGGGCGAGTTCTACTCAGTGGCCCTCACCAACCACTACCAGCAGGCCGACACGGGCACCAAGATGATCCACATCGGCCGCAACACCCGCAGCAGAATTATCTCCAAAGGCATCTCGGCAGGGCACTCCAGAAACAGCTACCGCGGCTTGGTAAAAATTGGGCCGAAGGCAGAGGGCGCCCGCAACTTTTCCCAGTGTGATTCCCTGCTGATTGGGGATCAGTGCAGCGCCAACACCTTCCCCTACATCGAGGTGCAAAACCACACCGCCAAGGTCGAGCACGAGGCCTCAACTTCCAAGATCGGAGAAGAGCAACTGTTCTACTTCCAGTCGCGCGGTATCTCCACAGAAGACGCCGTGTCCATGATCATCAGCGGCTTCTGTCGCGAGGTGTTCAACCAACTGCCGATGGAGTTTGCCGTCGAGGCGGATCGGCTGCTGAGCCTGAAGCTAGAGGGATCCGTTGGCTAGATCCTTGGCAAGGGATCCTGCCTGTTGTCCATTGCCGAGGGGTCTGGCGCAGCTAGATTTTGGGGAGCGGCACTGGGGGGAACTCCTAGGCGCCAAGCTGTCATCGATTCGAGAGCAACTGCTGACATGATCCGGGAAAACAGCCCTGTCATCCTCTCCGTTCGCGATCTCACGGCCGAGATCGACGGCACTCCTATCCTCAAGGGGGTAAACTTGGAAATCCGCGCCGGCGAGATCCACGCCATCATGGGGCCCAATGGCTCTGGGAAAAGCACCTTCTCCAAGATCTTGGCCGGTCACCCCGACTACCGGGTAACAGGGGGCGAGATCCTCTATTTGGGCAAGGATCTCTTGGCCATGGAGCCGGAGGAGCGGGCCTGGGCCGGGATCTTCTTGGCCTTTCAGTACCCCATTGAGATTGCGGGGGTGAGCAACTTGGATTTTCTGCGGGCTGCCTACAACGCCCGGCAGAAATACCGGGATCAGCCGGAAATGGATCCCCTCGAGTTTGACGACTTCGTGCGGGAAAAGCTGAGCATTGTCAAGATGGATCCCGCTTTTTTGGAGCGCTCCGTCAACGAAGGGTTTTCCGGCGGCGAGAAAAAGCGCAACGAGATCCTGCAGATGGCTGTGCTGGAGCCGACGCTGGCCATTTTGGACGAGACGGACTCCGGCCTGGACATCGACGCCCTGCGCGTCGTTGCCCAGGGCATCAACCAACTGGCCGGCCCTGAGAAGGCCATGCTCCTCATTACCCACTACCAGCGCCTGCTGGAGTATGTGACCCCCGACTATGTGCATGTGATGGAAGGCGGGCGCATCGTCCTCAGCGGCGATAAGACCTTGGCGCTGGAGCTGGAAGAGCGGGGCTACGACTGGCTCAAGGAGGAGGCGCGATGAGCAACCCCTCCGAGAGGGCTGAGCGCTTTGGCCACTCCTTTCTGGAGCACCTCCTCCGCCAAATCCCGGAGGTAGAAGATCCCCATACCACCCTGAGGCAGCAGGCCCGCGCCCAACTGGCGGAGCTGGGGATCCCCACCCCCCGCGAGGAAGACTGGAAATACAGCGACCTCTCGCCGCTAGTGGCCCATGCCTTTCGCCTGGCCGGCCCTGGGGATCTGGGTCTGGAGCGGGCCACCCTGGAGCCCTGGCTGTGGCCGGAGAGCCGTCACAGCTATGCGGTGTTCGTCAACGGCTACTTTGCCCCCCAGCTTTCTGACTTGAGCGGCCTGCCGTCGGCCCTGCGAATAGCTCCTCTGAGCCAGTCTGCCCCTGGATTGTTGCAAACCATCGCCAAGGTCGATGTCTTCAGCGCCCTCAACACCGCCCATCTGGCCGACGGGATCCAAATCGAGCTGCCACCCCAGCAGGAAGTTTTGCCGCCCTTGCACCTGCTCTGGGTGACGGTGGCCTCTGAAGGAGAGGCGGTTCTGGCCCAGCCCCGCTGTCTGGTGGCTTTGCAGGCCCACAGCTCCCTCACCCTCATCGAAGACCACGTCTCGTGGGGGGCAGGGATCCCCTTCGGCAACGCTGTTACCGAGATCGCCCTGGCCGAAGGATCCCGTCTACACCATGTGATCCTGCAGCGGCAGGGATCCCAGGCTTTTCACATCAACCAGACTGCCGTGCGCCAGGGCCGCGACAGCCACTACCGGCTGCAGGCCATCCAGTGGGGATCCCAGTTTTCCCGCCACAACCTGGAGCTTGTCCAGGTGGAGCCCCAGGCCCACACCCAGCTGCAGGGGCTGACCCTGGTGAAGGGATCCCAGCACAGCGACACCCACTCCCGCTTGCTCCATCAAGCGCCCCACGGCAGCAGCCGCCAACTGCACAAGTGCATCGTGGACGAGGCGGCCCGCGCGGTCTTCAGCGGGCGGATCCTGGTGAGCCAAGCAGCCCAACTGACAGACGCCGCCCAGACCAACCGCAACCTGCTGTTGAGCCCCAAGGCGCGGGTGGATACCCGGCCCCAACTGGAGATCTTTGCCGACAACGTCAAATGCGCCCACGGAGCCACCGTCAGCCAACTGGAGGCGGAAGAGATCTTCTATCTGCAAAGCCGCGGCATTCCCCAAGCCCAGGCCAGGCAACTCCTCACCTACGCCTTTGCGGCAGAGATCCTAGAGGGGATCCCGCTGGCCCAGCTTCCTTCCCAGGTGGCCAAGCGCTTGGGATCCGGCTGAGTTGTCCCTCCCATTTCGCTCCAGCCCTTACTGCCATCGGCCAGTCTTGAAATGGCTGCTAGCGGCCTGCGTCGCCCGCGCCCGTCGAACGGCGAAAAAAAAACGCCCGTGGCGTCGCCGGCTCCCGCCGAGAAGCCCGAAATCCCTTACCGGCCCTGTAGGTGATGGCATTGGGCCGCAGGCTTGCTTTGGCTATCTTTCCGACCCGTTGTGCAAAACAACTCCAGCCCCTTTTGCTGAAGTTCGGAGAAGCTGTCTTGGGGGTTTAGGGCGGCAGAGGGGTGGGAATCGGAGGAACAGATCTAGTCTGGTTGGCGCGACTTTATCATCGCCAATCCTGGCCTGGCCCACTTCTCTTCCCCCGATTCTGCGGATCCCTCTGGCCTCTCTGCCGAAGCACCCAGCGCGCCGAAGAGCCATACCGATTCTCTAGCCTTTGGCGCCATCAAAACAAAAGCTGCAGCCCCCCTCCGCGCTTGAGTCCCTGCTCCCCCCTCACCTTTTACCACGGCAAGAACACCGATTGAACGCCTATTGAGGAGAGCCTTTCTCCTTTAGAGAACCACTTCAAGTAGTAGGAGAAAAATGTGGCCTCGAAAAGAGTCCCCAACTTTTGGTTGCAGAAGTACGCCAGGAGGTTATGATCCTGGAGAGGACTGTAGGGCATTAGAAAATGTTGGACATACCACCACAACCTTTAACCGGAAAGGCTCTCCTGCAGAAGGTAGAAGCGTTGAGCCATCTTCCGCGCCGCGAGACGGCAAAGCGCTGTGGCTACGTAACCATGACCAAGACCAACAAGCTCCGCGTCAACTTAAATGAGTTTTATGATGCGGTGCTGGCGGCAAAAGGTCTGAGCCTCAGTCCAACTGCCAAGCGTGACAGGCGCGGTCGCGAGCCAACCTTTCGCGTGAGCGTTCACAAGAATGGTCAGATCATCATCGGGTCCGCTTACACCGAAAAAATGAATCTCAAGCCCGGCGATGAGTTTGAGATTCAGTTGGGCTATAAGCACATTCACCTCAAGCAAGTGCTCAACGGTCAGGTGATGGAGGACTCAACCTCGAACGAAGAAGCTGCCCCCAAAAAGACGCGGAGCCGCAGGAAAAAAACAACAGGAGCTTGAACCTCTTCTGGAGTTGGGCAAGGGAATCCAGTTGAGAAACTGTCACTGCAGGGCTTTCTCTCTTCCAAACCCTCCTTAAGATGGGATCCGAAGCTTGGGTTTATTGACTTCGCCAACCCTAGATCTGAAGATCCCTATGTACCAGACTGTTCAACCTCCTCTCAAGTTTCTGCCGCCGCGATTGACGCCTTGGGTAGTTCGTTTGGCGCAAGCGGGTTTGCCCTTGTGGTTGCGCTGGGCCAAGGGGATCCCGCGCGTTGAGGTGGAGGGGGGCGAGCGTTTGGCCCAGCTTTATCAGCAATTTGAGGCAGGCAAGATTCGCCTGTTGGTAGCCTTTCGCCACCCCACCCTCGACGATCCCCCCTGCTTGATGTACCTGTTTTCCCATCTTCTGCCTCAGGTAGCTCGACAACAGGGGATCCGCCTGCGGCAGCGTCCCCATGTTTTGTTTGTCTACGACCGCGGCCTGCCCCTATGGCTGGGCTTCATTGGCCGCTGGGGGCTTCCCCGGCTGGGCGGGATCCCGATTTTGCGGGGCCGTCTGGATCGGGCAGGGCTGAAGAGCTCTCGCGAGCAGTTTGTGTCAGGCCCGTACCCCCTGGCGGTGGCTCCCGAAGGGACAATCAACGGCATGAGTGGGCTGCTCAACCCGCTGGAGCCGGGGGTGGCCCAAATGAGTTTCTGGGCGGTGGAGGATCTGCACAAGGCGGGGCGCCCGGAGGAGGTGCTGATCTTGCCGGTGGGCCTCCGCTACTCCTACTTGAGGGATCCCAGCCTGGCGCTGGACAGGTTGCTCCGCCGCATGGAGGCGGATTGCAAGCTCCCGGCCACGCGCTCGGCCCATGTCGGCAAAGGGTTTTTGATGGCCCGCCTGCTCCGCCTGGCCGAGCATCTGATTCAGGTGATGGAGCGTTTTTACGAGCGCTTCTACGCCCCAGCTTTGCCCGACGCGGCGCGGGTCAGCCTGAAAGGGGGAGGGGATCTGTTGGCACGTCTGCAAAGCCTATCGGATCTGGCCCTGCGCGTGGCCGAGCAGCACTTTGGCCTGCAGCCCCAGGGAGACTTGATCGAGCGGCGGCATCGCATCGAACAGGCAGGCTGGGCCTGGATCTACCGGGAAGATATCCCTGATATTGCGGCGCTTTCGGCTGTGGAGAAGGGGTTGGCCAATCGCGTCGCCTCTGAGGCCAGCTTCCACCTCTGGCACATGCGCCTGGTGGAGACCCTGATGGTGTTTGCCGTGCGTCCCCTGCCGGAGCAACCCAGTTTGGAGGAACTGGCCGAAACCGCCCTGCGGCTGTGGAACCTGTTGGCCTGGATCAAAGGCAAAAACGCCGTCGGCGCTGCCCCCCCCAGGTTGGGGCCGCGGCTGGCCCGTTTCAGCATCGGCGATCCCCTCTCGGTTTCGGAGCGCTGGCCCGCCTACCAGGCCAACCGCCGGCAAGCCGTACAAGCTCTAACCCAGGATTTGCAGGCGGAGATGGAGCGGCTGCTGCAAGGGATCCCGCGCTCCCCTGCGAGCGTGGCCGTCGGCTGAGATCTGGGTTGGCTGGCCTTGTCGAGGGGAGCGGGAAGGCCTGGGCCGAAACCGATACCGGCCTGTTGTTGGGAATTGTTGCGCCGCCTGTAGGGAAGGCCTCCCCAGCGTTCAGCCAGAAACCGCGGGAGCCCCGCCCTCTATCCCCCCACCGCCAACGGCATCTTCTACTTAGAACCTGCTAGACCTGTTGGGATGGGTAGCCGAGTACGGTGGACTGAGGGCGAGCTTCTTGTTCGCCTTCGCAGAGATTCCCCGACTCCTCAGGTGTTTCTTCAAAAGAGCCTGTCCAGTGAGTCGCAGCCAAGCCTCTGATCCCCCTCAAGACTTGAGCATCTGCATCGGCATCACGATCAGGGTATTGCCTTGGCGATCGACCACGTAGAGCTCTTGCCCAGGCTGGATCTCCAGGTCGGGGACGCTGCACTTGGCATTCCAGGTGGAGCCGAGATAGGAGACCCGACCCCGCTTGCCCGGCGGAATGGCCGTAACTGCCCGCGCTTCTCGCGATTCCTTCAGGAGATCTTCCAGCTGAGTTGAAGTAGAGGGCAGCAGACGCCGGCTGAGAACGATCAACCCAAGGGAGAGCACAATCCAGGCCGAGAACTGGGCCCAAACTGGCCACCCCCAATAGGCCAGAAGAGCAGCCCCTAGGGCAGCCACACCCGCCGGCCCGGCCACCAACTCCGGCAAAAACAGCTCGGCAGCAATGAGAACCAAGCCGAAGACAACCCAGGGCCAAACCATACAACCCAGGCATTCGACCCCATTTAAAGTATGGCTCAAAGCACCTGGATTCTGCACTGGGATTTGTTGCCGAGCTGTTAGCTAGCCGCCCAGGCGGTAGTTCTCCAAAAACTGCAGGGGATCCACCTCTGCTTGGGGGGGATCCTTGGGTAGGTTCCTGGATTCGGCGATCCGCATCAGCGTCTCCCAGTCGGTGTTCATGACGAAGGCCACTGCTTGACGAGCCGCCTCTCGGTGGGGGCAGGCGTCGCCCAAGACACAGCCATCTCGGCAAAGAGTGGCGCAGTCGTGCTCAGTGCTCTTGAGAGTTGGGCCAGCCATGAGGTCGTTTTCTCCTAGGCTTTTACATTTTCTTCAGAATACCTGACCTGAAGAGAATCTTGCGCCTGCCGGGGATCGGAATGAGCGCAGATAGCCTGGATGAAGTGAGAAGACCGGTTAAGCCCAGAGGAGCAGTGGTTTTATGGAGTTTTCCCAACTGCAGGTGCTGGTGGAGCAAGCCCTGGAAGATAAGAAGTTAACCCGCAGCGAGGTGGATCAAATCATCGCCGCCATCCGGGCCGATGGCAAAATCTCCCCGGAAGAGATGAGCTTGCTGGAGTCCATTCGCGAGAAGGTGCTGCGCCGGGAAATTCAGGTGGTGGAAGAGTGAGGGGCCGGGATCCCTTTTTGCAGGTAGAGGGTAATTTCGCTGCGGTTGTGAAACAGGTGGCGCGCCCTCACCACCGGGAAGGCGCTGCCCAAGATGTCTAGGGTCTGGCGGAGCACCCGCAGGCGATGCTGGTGGGGGAGCTTTAGGGTCATCACGGCTGCCCCCTGCGGCTCCAGATGAGGGGCAAAAGCCGCCATCAGATGGGCAGAGGCACGGCCATCCATGCGCATGTCGTTGAGGATGAGGTGAAACTGACCTGGACAGCGGGCCAGATAGGCTTGGGCGCTGAGGCGATGGTGACAAATGCCGGCATCGTGGCGGAGGCGCTCGTCCAGCTCCGCCGGATCCACAGCCGTCACCTGCTGGCCATGCAGGCGCAAAATGCGCGACCAGCCCCCCGGCGCCGCCCCCAGATCCAAGGCCCGTCCCCCTGGTTGCAAAGGGACGCGAAACACCTGGATGGCCTCCAGCAGCTTAAACTCCGCTCGGCTGATCTGGTCGGGATCGCGGCGAAAGCGGTGGACGCCGCCGGCCCAGGTGGAGAGGTTTTGCGCCGCCAGCGACAGGCCCAGCCAAGCCCGGAGCCCTGTCGAGCTGGCCAGGAGCACCACCGAGATCACCTGCTGGGGATCCTTGACCTGCAGAGGGGATCCCACCGTCGCCATCACCTGTTCGGCCAGGGCTGCGTTAACCTGGAAGGGCTTGACGTTGAGCTTGCCAAACCGGCGCGTCTGTACCGAAAAGCTGAGGGCAGGGTCGATGGCCGCCAAGAGGTTTTGATCGAGGCGCAGCAGGGAGATCTCGTCGAGCTGTCGCTCTTGGTGGATGGGGCAGATGTGGCGCAAAAAAATGGGCGGGTTAGCCTGCCAGGCCTGGGCAAGGTCGGCAAACGAGCGCTGGCTGCACACCCGCACTAGGCCAGGTGCCTCCGGCAAAGGCTGAAAGACGGCCTCGGGATCCGCTGCCGCAATTTCCCGCCTCGCCAGATCCAGAAAATCGGGGTCGGCGCTGCCCAGCCACAGGTGAGTAGTGGGGGGAAGAAACCTGCTCACCTGACCCGCTGCCATCGCAAATAGGGCAAGGAAGCAGCTACCTCTTGAATCCGCTCCCGGGCGGCCAGCAATTGTCCGGTGGCATCCCACGTCCCCTGCACCAGCATCTGCCAGGCCCCCTGTGGGATCTCGACAGCAGCGGTTCTATCCTCCCAGCACACCTGTTTGTTGAGCACATCCAGCGTCAACCGGAGCTGTGGATTCTCGGCCACCGCCCCTTGCAGGGTTTGGATCACGCTGGCGGGCGCCGTGACGCAGGGGATCCCCAAGGCCAGGCAGTTGCCGAAAAAGATCTCGGCAAAGCTTTCGCCGACGAGGGCGCGGATCCCCCACTTGGCCAGGGCTTGGGGGGCGTGCTCCCGGCTGGAGCCACAGCCAAAGTTGGCGTTGACCAGCAAGATCTCTGCCCCCTGGTACTGAGGCAGGTCAAAGGGATGCTGGCCGGGATTCTGGGCCCGGTCGTCGGCAAATACATGCTGGCCCAAGCCCTCAAAGGTAACGCACTTCAAGAAACGGGCCGGGATAATCCGGTCAGTGTCGATGTCGTTGCCCACCAGCGGGATCCCGCGGCCCGTGATGGTCAAAACTTCGCTTGGCATGGGAATTGCAGTGACCTTCTGGACTCAAAAGCTGGGAATTGGCTTCAGAGTTTTGCAGGGTATAGCCTGGGATCCCTTGCCCAACTCTGCTTGGCCGAGGGGGCAAGCCAAGCGCCAGAAACGAACCATCCAGCTCGGCTAGCGGCGGTAAACTTGGTTTTCCAGGTTGCGCACCTGCCGCTCCAGCCGATCCAGCCGCCCGCGCAGCTCGTCCATTTCCGATTGGCGAGGAACACCCAAATCCTGCAGGACGTTGCGCACCTGCCGCTGCACGTAAGACTCCAGGTTGCTCTGCTCGGATTTCACCTGGTTGAGCAGGTTGTTGATGACGTTGGAGGCCTCTTCTGGCTTGAGCTGACCTTTCTGCACCAGCTCGTCAGCAGCCTTTTTCAACTGCTCCGCGAGCAGAGCGGTGGTGCCCACGCCCATTAGTAAGAGCTGACGTAAGATACTGTTATTGTCCAACGCTGCCCTCCAGAGAATGCTTGCCGAAGGTACGGGCTTCTATGACTACCTATTCTCCTCAGTTTGCCCTCAACTTCGCAACCGGGTCGGCCAGCTTCCCGCTTTCGGCAGAGGGGGCGCGGGAGTGGCACAGGGCTTTGCAAACCCTTGTGGAGCGGCTCAAAGTGGGGGCAAGCGGCCCCCAACGCCAGCCCCAGGCGCCGATTGAGTTTCACCATGCCGCCCCAAACTTGTACCTGGAGATGTTCTGCAATCCCAATATCTGGCCCGGCCCCCACGCCGCCAAGGTGTTAGTAATGTTGAAAACAGGGGCATTGCGCCTTTCTATTGAAGTGGAGTTCTCCCGCCTGCAAGAAGACCTCAGCCAATATCTGGAGTCTCTGAGATGAGCGAAGGCCGACACGCTTTGGGCGAGGAGCTGGCGGTTATTGCAGTAACGGAGCTGCTGGTTGAGCCGCCAGGTGGGATCCCTGGCCAGATGGAGACCGTTTCTCTCACTTGGCACGATCGCCAGCACTCTCGGCAGCGGCTGGTGAGCGACTGAGGCAGGGAAATCCAGTTGATGCTGCCACCCATCTCCACGAGGAGGATCTGCTCTCCGCGGATGCGCAGCGACACATTCCAGTCGAGGCCCAAGATGGCATTTTCTGCCTAGAAGCGGTAAAAAAGGCTGGAAAAAGCAGGTACAGCCTGTTAAGGGCTCAAGGGGTACAATAGCAGCACTTAGCAAACCAACTTCGGAAGGAGGATGGATTGATCAGTAGTAAAGAAGTCTTCACTATCTGCTCCATGCTATACTTCCCAATTCTGCAAAGCTGCCGAATAAAATGCTTCAACACCGACCACATCATCTCAATGGGATTCAACTCCGGCGCATACACAGGCAGGTATAGGATTCGTGCACCTGTACCCCTAATCAATTCCTCAACTTCCCGACTCTTGTGGATATTTAAATTGTCCATAATCACAACCTTCCTCG
>NZ_AUMZ01000001.1:2506812-2522588 GCF_002760375.1 Synechococcus sp. 60AY4M2 | reverse complement strand
CCGATGTTGTTCCAAAATGCCCACTCGCTTGGTGCCTGCTTTCTTAGGGGCTAAATCTTGAGTTTGTTGGTACTGACGCACCCAGCGGTGTACTGTTCTTTTGGTCACCATGAAGCGTTTAGCTACCTGGCGGATGGAGGTGTTACCTGCCTGGTAGGCTGCTACAACTCTTTGCCGCAAATCCAAAGAATGAGTCGGCATTCCTTTCTCTCCTTCCTCTTGAATACCTGTACTCTATTTTAAATTAAAAGGCTGTAAGTGTGAGCTGTTTAGAACCCCAGAGGGTTGGCTCATCAACGCCGACGCCCATGCGGCGACGAATACGAAGTAACGGCAACCTTTGGACTTTGTCTGTGGAAAGTCAGCAGAGGCGCTTTGACAACGCCTTTAAGAGTCTGTTTCCGGGCTGCTTGAAAATCCCCGCCACTTAAGGCCGGAAGTGTCAAAACGGGTTATCGTATCAAGGGGATCCCTGTGTGGGGAAACAATCTGGGCTGCTCTCCCTTGGTAAAGATTGCCATGCATTCGAGCGAGTCTTTTCGACGCACCAAAATTGTTGCCACTATCGGCCCTGCCAGCTCCAACCCCGCCATCCTAAGGGAAATGATCCTGCAAGGGGCAACCACCCTTCGCCTCAACTTCTCCCATGGGGATCACGACCTGCACCGCCGCAACATCCGCCTCATCCGCCAAACCGCTATGGACCTCGGCATCCAGGTCGCCATTTTGCAAGACCTGCAGGGGCCCAAAATTCGCCTCGGCAAGTTCGCCGAAGGCTCGATCACCCTTAGGAGCGGGGATCCCTTCGTGTTGACCAGCAAGCCCATTTTGGGATCCCAGGAGCGCAGTTGGGTCACCTACGACAAGCTAGCCCAAGAGGTGCCGGAAGGGGCGACGATCCTCCTCGACGACGGTCGGGTGGAGATGCGGGTGGAGGCGGTGGATCCCGAGGCGGGGGAGCTCTTCTGCCGCACCATTGTCGGCGGCACCCTCTCCGACAACAAGGGGGTGAACTTCCCCGGCGTGCGCCTCAGCATCCGCGCCGTTACCGAAAAAGACAAAGAAGACCTCTACTTCGGCCTCAACCAAGGGGTGGACTGGGTGGCCCTCAGCTTTGTGCGGGATCCCTCGGATGTGCTGGAGCTGCGGGAACTGATGGCCGCTGTCGGCAAGCGGGTTCCTATCATTGTCAAGATCGAAAAACACGAGGCCATCCAACAACTGCCCCAGATCCTGGCCCTCAGCGACGGGGTAATGGTGGCGCGGGGAGATCTGGGCGTAGAGCTGCCGGCGGAAGAGGTGCCGATTTTGCAGAAGCGGATCATTGCCATGGCCAACTGCCTGGGGATCCCGGTGATCACCGCTACCCAAATGCTGGACAGCATGGCCCACAGCCCTCGTCCCACTCGGGCCGAGATCTCGGATGTGGCCAATGCTATTTTGGACGGCACCGATGCCGTCATGCTCTCCAACGAGACGGCGGTAGGCAAATATCCCGTCGAGGCGGTGGCGACCATGGCCCGCATTGCTGTGCGCATCGAACGGGATTACTTCAGCCCGATCTATGTCGATCGCCGCCAACACCTGCGCACCCTCACCCTGCAGGAGCTGAGTCAAAATAACGGCAGCCCCGGTGGCAATGGCTCGCCCCGGCCCAAAACCCTGGTCACCGACTCAATCAGCCGCGCCGTAGGGGAGATTGCCCAGGAGTTGGATGCGGTGGCGGTGATGACCCTGACCAAAACCGGGGCTACGGCTCGCAATGTCTCCCGGTTTCGCCCGCGCACCCCGATCTTGGCTGTAACTCCTCATGTAGAGGTGGCGCGGCAACTGCAGTTGGTGTGGGGGGTACGGCCCTTGTTGGTCATGGATTTGCCTACCACCCGCCAGACCTTTCAGGCCGCCATCAACGTGGCTCAGGAAGAAGGCTTGCTTAAGGATGGCGACTTGGTGGTGCTCAGCGCCGGCACTTTGCCAGGCGTATCCGGCTCCACCGATCTGATTAAGGTAGAGGTAGTCAAGGCAGTGGTGGCCAAAGGCAGAGGGTTTGGCAAAGGCACTGTCAGCGGCCCGGCCCGCATCCTCAGATCTAGCCTCGATGCCAGCAAGATCACTGCCGGCGACATCCTGGTTGCTCGCGCTACCGATGCCAACTATGTGGAGGCGATCAAACAGGCGGCCGGGGTGATCACCGAAGAAGATGGGGCCTCCTCCCATGCGGCGGTGATCGGTCTGCGGTTAGGGGTGCCGGTGCTGGTGGGAGTTAAGGATGCTACGCGCCTCATCCGCGACGGCGCCATCGTCACCCTAGACCCAGAAAAAGGCACGGTGACCTCAGGAGCAGATGGGCTGGGCTTTTAGAGGGTTTTGCGGTCATTTCAGACAAGTTTGAGACCGTCTCCCAGTTCCTCTCTCCCCGGGAAAGGGAAGGCAGGGATCCGCGCAATGAGCGGTTTCACTGCCGTTTGACGCTTCAAGATACTCTCTCAGGGCTCTGCGCCGACAAGGATTTATCAAAGCCCATCAAGCTGATAACCTTTGCAAATAGTTGCACAGAATCCTTCACAAACGGGTCGCTGGCAGAAGTCCCAAGTTAGATTTCCTACAGGAGGCCGGTGACCATAGCAGAGGGCAGAGCCAGGGTTTGCCACCCTCACTTTGGTTCAGTTTGACTCGCAGGATCCCTACGAAGTTATCCACCGTTTCAAGCCCATCGCCGAAGTTCCCGAGCTAACCCGCGAGACCTATGTGCCGCGGGCCTCTACCCCTTTGCTAGATGCCATGGGTCGCGGCATCACCGACTTGGAAAGCGGCCTCAGCCAACTCGCTGAAGCAGATCGCCCTGCGAGGGTGGTTATGGTGGTGGTAACCGATGGCCAAGAGAACGCCAGCCGCGAGTTCCGCAAAGAGCAAGTCGAGAAGATGATCAAAGAAAAAACAGAGAAAGACGGCTGGCAGTTTGTTTTCTTGAGCGCCGATCTGGCTGCCATCCGCGATGCCAAGGCCGTCGGCGTCGCTCCCGTCGCCTCCCTGTTGTACCAGAAGTCCGGCTTGGGCAGCAAATTAGCCTGGGCTTCCCTTGCGATGCGCCTCTCCGACTACCGCTCAGCTCGTCTTCACAGTTTGATGTTCCTCGAAGAAGATCGCCAGCATCCCGACGACCCGAACAAGAAGAAGAAGAATAACAAGAGCTGATCCCTTACCGGTGCAACTTGCCGAGATCCTGGCCACGCTCCAACCCCCCGTATACGGGGGCAGGGGGGCGGGGCTCCTGCGGTTTCTAGCTGAAAGGGATCCTCACCTTCAAAGCTTCCCGCATCTGGGTTGAGACGAACCCACCCCAGAAGGTGGTTGTCGACGGAGAAGTGGTGGGCACAACCCCCGTCCAGATCGAGGTGCATCGCGCCGCCTGTGCGGAAACCCAACTCCGCCGAAAAGCTCGCCATCTTCTGGGTGAGACGGGTTTCGCCGAGCCTGACCCTGCTGAGCGCAACCGTGGGCCTGGGCGGGATCCTCGGCTCGGCTCTGGTCCTCTGGGGACTGACTCTGGCTTTGCAAGGACTGGCGCCCTCCAGTCAAGCCATCGATGCATGGATTTTGCAATGGCTGCAGCGGGCCAGCCCTTGGCTGGATCCCTTGGCTTGGGTGGGGTGGGGGTTAGGGCATCCGATTGGGCTGGTGGGTTTGACCGCCTGGGGATGGGTTTTGCTCTGGCGCAGCCAACAAAGACGGACGGCTTGGGGACTGTTGGTTGCAGCCTTAGGAGCTGCCGTGATCGCCGGGATCCTGCAGCCTACCTTTTCTCGCCCCCGCCCAGATCTTTGGGATCCCATCCTGTCGGAGTGGACAGGTCATCGCAGCAACGGTAATCTACGGCCTTTTGGGCTATCTGGTGGCAAGCTATTATCCTGCTCAGCGGCGCTGGTTCGCTGGAGGAGTGCTGGGGATCCTATTCTTCATCGGTTTCAGCCGGGCCGACTGGGGGTTGAATTGGCCCAGCGATCTGCTGGCGGGGTATAGCCTGGGGGCTTTGTGGTTCATCTTTTGCCTCACCCTTCTGCGGATTCAGTGGATGCGCCAGACAAATGGCCGCGGCCAAGCAAGGTAGTGCATAGGTACAGAATCCTCCGGTTGCGATATACTACCCAGATAAGGCCCTTTGCCGGTTAGTTGCAGCCTCTGGCCAAAAGCTTTTGGGATGGGTCAGGGGATCTCGGAAAAGAGCTGTTATCTCTTGTATCTCAGCGCCCCAAATATCCTATGACTGCTACTTTTGTTCACACACCTTTGGCGCAAACCCTTCTGACCCGTCCTTCCTGGGTTCGGGATTCCATGCTGGTGTTGGGGGGAAGTTTGTTGGTAGCGGCCCTGGCGCAGGTGCGGATCCCTTTGCCCTTTACGCCAGTACCCATCACCGGACAAACCTTCGGCGTGATGCTGGTGGGGGCAGGCTTTGGGTCGAGGTTGGGCTTTCTCGCCTTGCTGCTGTACCTGCTGGAGGGGCTTTTGGGGTTGCCCTTCTTCAACGGCGGCGGCTCCGGGCTCAGCCACCTAACCGGACCGACAGGGGGCTACTTGCTGGCCTTTCCCCTGGCCGCAGGGCTGATGGGCTGGTTTGTGGAGCGCTGGGGGGTGGATCGCAGCCCTTGGAAGATGGCCGCGTCCATCCTCTCCTGCTCGGTTTTGATCTACGTCTTGGGAGCCACCTGGCTGGGGGTGTGGCTGAACGAGAATGTCGGCCCCACTTCCGTCTTGGCCGTGCTCACCAAAGGCGTGTTCCCCTTTATCCCCGGCGATCTGCTGAAGTGTGTGCTAGCAGCAGCCCTGCTGCCCACCACTTGGCGCTGGCTGGGGCGGGAGACAGCGGATCCCAAGTCGTCCTCAAGCTAGGGCTTGCCCAACAGCAGCCCGATCGGTGTAGGGCCAGCCTCCCGAAAATCTAAAAAAAAAATGATATCTGCCGCAGTTTGGCCTTTTTTCTGAGATTCTAGTGACTGTGATCAAAACGGTGTTTAAAGCAACAGATTCAATGGAGCGCTTCCCTATATTGCTCTAGAGTTTTATAAGTCGCTGAGCGACAAGCCCCTTTATGGGGCTTTTTTTATCGGCTTCATAAAAAAGGTGGGATAGGGCTGACCCTGACTTGCTATAGCCAATTTGGCTGAGGGTGGAACGCTGTTAGAGATAAGATGGCATGGAGCAGACTCCAAGAGGCAACTCCACGAGCCACAGCCCAGACTTAGGAGAGAGTTGTAGGGTATGTTAAGGAAGGGGACAGCCCGACAATAGCCGCATAGATTTACGAAGTCAGTCGTTAACGGTTTATCGCTGGCTGAGCCGAGAAAACCTAAGACCAACAGTTTTCAAGACACGGAAGTAAAAGATGGACTGCCCTAAAAGAACATGTGGAGCAGTAGATCAGAGGATAGAGCCAAGCTGTTCAACCCAGTGCTACAGCCTAATTAAGGGGTACAGTAGCAACACTTAGCAAGCCAACCCTATCAAAAGCCAGAAACTGGATCACCGTTTCCTGGGTGGCCTGGCCGTAGCGCTGGTAAAACAGCTCCTGATCCCCGGTGGTGTAGAGGAAAACCTGAAGGGCAATCTGGAAGCGGAGATCACCGTTTTGGATGCCCTTTTACTCAAGTAAGTTGATCAACACTCACGTCACCGGAATGGCCAAGAACACCGCCAACAAGCCGGCCACAGTACCGCTCACAAACAAAGAGAAAAACATGATCACAGGGTTGATATTGACGGATCCCTGCATCACGCGAAGCAGGAGTAAGCTCTCTTCTACTTGTTGTAGGGAGATACAAATTACTGGATAGAGAGCCATACGCTCTGTGATAAGACAATATGAGCAATTAGGCTAGTCCCAATAGTGGCTCCAATACCTGGAATTAAATCAAATAAACCTGTAATCATCGATGAGGTTAGAGCTGAAGGGATCCGAAGTACTAAAAACACTGGAAAAGCTGAAATAGCGAAGAAAAACGACAACACGGCTCAACCCCAGAAAAATCCCAAAAATTCCGCCGCACACTTTCAGTAATTCGAGCTTTCCACTCCTCTGGGAACGGCTTTAGAAATAAGCTCCACAGTCGCTTTCCATCCAGCAGGATAACAATTTAAAAACAGGTTTACTAAACCGAAGACCAAGCTGCGCAAAGTCAACACGTCAGGGCCCAGTAGGCCTGTCGAAAAGGCTTCGGGCAAGCTTCTGAGCAACAAAATCCCCGCGGCCTAGCCAGCGCAAGTTAGCCTGGGCATTTAGTTGGGGATCTCGATCGTGACATTGGCCAACTGCACATCGTCATAGTCCACCCAAGCCCCACCGTCCTGGCCGATTGTGTCAGTCCCCAGCGGCACAAAGATATCCAGGGATCCACCCAAAAGAGGGATACTGATCCGGGATCCGCCGGCGATCCTGCCAGGCTGGATCACCGTTTTGCCAGTGCGCAAGGTAACCGTATTCAGCCCCAGGCGCAGATGCTCTAGTGGCAGAGGGATGCGCAGGTCGTCTCCCCCCAAGTGGATTTGCTCCACCTCCACTCCGTTTAAAAGCACTCGCATGGGAGACATATTGGCGCCGGGAATGCGGGACTGGCCGGCCCGATAGGCAGCGGCAGTATCCAACCCAATCAGGGATCCAAGCCGCAAAACCGGTGGGCGAGGCGGCAGGCGGTCTAGGCTGAAGGAGCGGGTCATCTCCACCCCTTGGGCAGGCGCCAGAAATTGCCCGGCAGCCGCCGACTTTGGAGAATATTGGTTATCGCCCAGGCGGATGACATTGGCCTCCAGCACCAGCGTGGCGTTGGGATCCCAGCGCTCCAACTGCAACTGCCAAGGCCGATCCCCGCCGGTCTGTCCGTTGCCTGTGCTTTGGGAATAGGGCAAATAGTTCTCCAGCCGCGCCACCAAAATTTCTTCTGCCGGCAGCGGCCCCGGCAGGCGAAACCGCCCTTGGGCATCGGTGCGCACCGAAATCCCTGCCCCCGGAATGGCCACCTCCACCCCGGCCAAAGGCTGCCCTGTCAGGCGATCCACCACCTGCCCAGAGTAGGCCGAGTCCAACTGCACCTGGCCGGTGGGTGCATCTGTGGCCGCCTGAATGCGCTGCTGCAACACCTGCCAATCGGCTTCTGTAATCCGCCCATCCTGATCGACATCGGCAGCCCGGATCTGGTCGTCGGTCAACTCCCGTTCTCCCCGCAAATAGGCCCCCAACAGGTTGAGATCCTGCACCGTCAAACGACCATCCCCATCCAGATCGCCTGCTTGAAAGGGCTGCGCTTGGGCAGAAGACAGGTCTATCCAACCCAGAGCCAGGGATCCCAGCAACAAGAGAGAACGGGCTAAACAGGAGACCCTAGACATCACAACTCTCCTGGGGAAAGAGCCGAAAGGCACTCTTTATGTCCTTATGTTTTAACGCAATTACTCCCCCACAGCAGGGTTGGCCGAGCCGGTGCGAAGTACTCTTAAACGCAATTTTGCTCGCCCGCCTTTGGCTGCAGGAGCCGAAAACTTGGTGGTAGGATAACCGTGGTGACTTGCTTCTCCTATGGCTCGATACTCCTGCGTTACCCAGCTCATGGGCTCAGCCGAGCAGTTAAGCGAAGCGATTCGCGCTGTCTTGGAGCGTTGCCAGCTTACTGTCCTACACAACAGCCCTGACTACTGGGTGGCCGGCGAGCCGCCTGGAAAAAATCCCTACGCCAAACTGGTGACGGTAGAGGTGTTTGTGGATCGCACCCGCCAAGCCGCTGACGGATCTGTACAGGTCACCTGCATCGCCAAAAACGAAGAGCTGCCCCTGAGAAGCGTCAACCATTGCCAACAAACCTTTGACCAATTGAGGACAGAGCTAGCCCAGTTGCAAGCTCAGCTGCAGCTTGCTGCTCGACAAAAAGAGGCCATAGAATAGCGAAGCTGAGTTCCCTTGGATCTCATGGCACGTCGCTGCCAACTGACCAACAAAAAACGCAACAACACTTTCGCCATCTCCCACTCCCACCGGCGTACCAAGCGTCTGCAGGAGGTTAACCTGCAGTGGAAACGCATCTGGTGGGAGGAGGGCAAGCGGTTTGTTCGTTTGCGCCTTTCCACCAAGGCACTGAAAACCCTCAAGGCCAAAGGGATAGGGGCCATGGCCCGCGAAGCTGGAATCGACCTCAACCAATTTTGAGGGATCATCCGCTGCCTTGACCTCTTGAAAACCGATCTGCTGGGGCTGGCGCAAGAGTGGCCCTGGCTACAGTTCACAGCAATCCAAACAGTTTGCGTGACTTGGGCTGGAGCCCCGCCAGCAGAGTGTTGAGGGTGTCCCGCTGAGTAAGCTCGTTGGTGCCGCTCGCGCGTTCGATCAAGAACTTGCGCATTTCGTCCGAGAGCTTGGCGTCGGTAAAGTCGGCGCCGACAAAGCTGGCCCCTTCAATTTGGGCCTCTTGGAGGTTGGCCCCCACCAGGAGGGCTTGGTCAAAGTTGGCATTCTGCAACTGGCAACTGGATAGGATGGCCTGGGAGAGGTTGCAGCGAAAGAGGTTGGCTTGGCGAAAGTCGGCGGCAAAAAAGTTGCCTTCCGTTAGGTTGGCAGCCACCAAGCTGGCCTCGCGAAAGATGGAATGGCTGAAGTGTCCCCCCTGAAAGCTGCTTTTGTCCAGCTTGGCAGCGGTGAAGTTGCTGTAGTCTCCCAGGGCTTGACTGAAGCTGGATCCCCGGAGATCGGAGGCAGCGAAGTTGGCCCGCTCCAGCTCGGCACGGCGAAAGTTGCATAACCGCAGATCTGCCTGCTGCATACTGAGCGAGCGCAGGTTGGCCCGCGTCAAGTTGGCCTTGGGCATCTGGATGCGGTCGAACAGGCCCCGCGAGAGGTAGGCGCCTTCGAGGTTGGCACCCAGCAGGGAGCGCCCTTCTCGCAGGGCTGCTAGCAAGTCCCGCGTGGTTTCAATGCGAACCGGCTCGGAGGGTTGGGGAGAAGGAACACTCACAGACAGACCATTCCTCACAGGCGAGCCAGAAACCTGGTCAACCTGGCCGAAACACTGAGGTCTAACAGGGATCTCATCTAACTAAGCTAACGTTTGCTTCGCTGGTCAGGGTTAAGGGGATGTTAAAGACGGCTCTGCATCGGTTTAACTTCCTGCCCGGAGCAATCCGCTCCAATTTGTTGCATACTCAGGGCAGCTTTTCGTTGCTCAAACCATTCATGCAGGTAGCTTTCATTGTCGATCCGTTGTCTCAGTTGCAGGTGGGCCACGACACCAGCGTTGCCCTAATGGAGGCGCTGCAGAAACGAGGCCACCGCATTTTTTGCCTTGGATTGGCCGACCTCTACTGGGATCAAGGGGAAACCTGGGGATCCGTTGAGGAGATTGTGTTGGATCTAGGAGCGGATCCCTGGTACGAAGTCAAAGAACGGCGTTTGTTGCCCTTGAGCCAGATGCAAGCCGTATGGATGCGCAAGGATCCGCCGGTGGACGCGGCCTATCTCTACGCCACCTACCTTCTGGATCATCTCTCCCCCCGCCGCACCCTAGTGCTCAACCATCCTGCCGGGATCCGCTCCGCCAACGAAAAGCTCTATGCTTTGCGGTTTAAAGAGTGGATCCCGCGTACCTGCGTCAGCAGCAGCAAGGCCTTGCTCCGCCAATTCGTCGAGCAGGTGGGGCAGGCGGTGCTCAAGCCCCTGGGCGGCAAGGGTGGGGAAGGGATCCTGCGGGTCAATGCCGGCGATCCAAACCTCAATTCCTTGATCGAGCTGAGCACTCAGTTTGGCCGGCTGCCCGTGATGGTGCAAGAGTATTTGCCGCAGGCAGCAGCGGGAGATAAGCGCATTTTGCTGCTGGAGGGCGAGCCTTTGGGCGCCGTCAATCGCATCCCTGGGGAGGGGGATTTCCGTGGCAATGTGGCCGCTGGGGGTCGGGTGGAGAAAACCGAGATTGCTGAAAAAGAACGGGCCCTCTGCGCGGCTTTGGCGCCAGTGCTGCGGCAGGAGAAACTCTATTTTGTTGGAATTGATGTCATCGGGGAACGGCTGACAGAGATTAACGTCACCAGCCCAACTATGCTGCGGGAGATCTGCCAGTTAGAAGGGGTTGATCTGGCCGATCAAGTGGCCCAGTGGCTGGAGAAGAAAGTGCCCATCAAAGCGTAAACTGCCCCACGCCCTCTTCCGAGGAATCTGGGCATTATCCAACAGATACCCTCTC
Source organism: Synechococcus sp. 60AY4M2 (assembly GCF_002760375.1). Classification (NCBI taxonomy): domain Bacteria; kingdom Bacillati; phylum Cyanobacteriota; class Cyanophyceae; order Synechococcales; family Synechococcaceae; genus Synechococcus; species Synechococcus sp. 60AY4M2. The sequence continues at coordinate 2,512,374 of NZ_AUMZ01000001.1, read as the reverse complement.
CAGTCACTTTCCCCCTTTGAGCTCCCTCGCAAGAGCATCGATGCTACAGCCTGTTAAAAATAGGGTACAGGTATTCAAGAGGCAGGAGAGGAGGGGATGCCAACCCATTCTTTGGATTGACGGCAAAGAGTTGTGACAGCTTATCAGGCAGGTAAGACCTCTATCCGCTTCCGAAGTGGGTTTGCTAAGTGTTGCTACTGTACCTCTTGATTCTTTAGCAGGCTGTACCTCAAGCTCTGGGGGAAGTTACGCCTGGGGTCTGCCGGGGCTGGGCGACCAGCTAGGTAGGAGTCGCTGAAGCACAGACAAAAGTTCCCTTTTGCCCGCTGTTGTCTAAGTCTTTTAGAGCGGCATCTCCCAGTGCAGCTCGACGTAGGTATGGCCTTCCGGAGTGTGGGTGCGATGCCAGGAGCCCTTGGGCAGGTAGCGGGCAATGGTATTCATGGCTTTGCTGCCATAGCCGCCACCGGGGCTGGGGGCGTATTCTACGCCGTCATTGATGACCGACAAGCAGCAGTGGCGCTCCTTTTGCACCAAGGACACCTTGACGAAGGAGGCGTTGCCCTTGGGAGGTTGCACATGGGCGATGACATTGCCGATGGCCTCTCGCAAAAAGCGCAAGATGTCCTCCCGTTGGTCGAACCACTCGCCGGTATTGGGCTCCTCCAGAGGTTGTAGGTGGCGCTCCACAGGCAAGGTCAGGCTGCCCGTCCGAATCAGCTCGTCCAGATAGGTGTCGATGCCCCGGTGCAAGCCCTCCCGCAAGCTGGGGGAAATGCGCAGCTTGGTGGCCAGGGTGCGCACATCGTTAAGCTGCTCGCGAATGCCTCGCCCGATCCTTTCCAGTTGTTCCAGCAGACGATCGTAAATGGCAGGATCGGGATCCTTACCCTGCTGCTGTTGCCATTGCAAGCTCTCCAGCTCGTCCATCACCACCTTCAGCTCCTGCAGCTCGCGATCGTGAATGTCGGTGGCAATGCGGTAGAGCAGCTTGCGGGCTTGGTCGATAGCAGCCTCTTGTTCGGCCCGGCGCAGGCGCTCCAGTTCCTGTTGCTGGGCCAAGAGCCGCTCCTGGTTCTCCAAGATTACCAAGGTCAGAAGCAGGCTCACCCCCGTTAGACCGACGGCCAAAGCCGGCAAGGTCAGCGGCCAAATCCAACGCCACAGCAAAAATTGGGTCACGGCCCACCCTTCATAAGCAACCAGCCCCACCACTGGCCAGAGGAGAGAGCGCTGTTGTTTCCAGTCCCAGCAATTCCGTCGCGGGGAGGGGCGATAGAGCACCCAGATCAGGCCCGTTCCCGCCCCCAGCAGGAAGACAACTCCCGCCGCTAGCCCTGCCGGCAGGGATCGGTACACCTCTCCGGTGAGCAGGCTCGAGAGGATTTGCGCCTGCAGCTCGACTGCCGCAATCTGGGATCCATCCGCCGTCCGCACCGGGAAGGTCTCCGGGTAGCCGCCCACAAAGCCGACCAGGACAATTTTGTCTCGCAGTTGGTCGGCAACTTTGGGGTCGAGGGGCGGGATCCCTTCTTGGCCGCGGCAGGCTTGGCCGGGGCTGAGCGTCGGGGAGCCGGATCCCGTCTGGGAGATCAGCGGCGGACAGACCCGTTCGATGGGGATGATGGGGATGCTGTGCTGAGAGCCAAGGGGATTGAACTGAAACGGCTGTAAGCCCCGCTTGCGAAACCAGCGGCTAGCCTTCTCCGGGTCGTACTTGGCAAAAGCCAGAGCCTCCACCGAGGCGAACATCTGCTCCTCCTGGCTGTCGCGGCGTAGGTAGAGCCCCCGCAACTGGGCCTGGCGTAGGATCCCGGTTCTGTCGACTCGGTGTTGCACCACCCCCTGAACATGCTCTGGCGGCACCAAATACTCAAGGCGCAAGGACGAAAAAGGCAAGAAGTGGTTGTAGATGTTGATCTCGGAGCGTCCAAAGCTCTCGCTGCTGCGGGTGGCCAAAACCAAGCGATCCGGGTAGCGCTGCACCACCTGACGCAGGGGAGCATCTAGGTTCTCGTTGCCCAGATTCTGCGGCACCACAAAGCTGCTGGGCAGGTTCAGCACCACCACCCTGGCTTCGGCCTCTTCCAGAAGGCGCAAGGTCAGGCCGGCGTAGTTAGCCCGTTCCAAGAGAAAGTCAACATTATGCTGGCCATCACCACTTTCTCCCTGCCCATCAATGCGGCCATCGATGCCGAGGATCACCACCTCCGGGGAAGGTTGCTGAGGGCCGCGCCAAGCATAGAGCCATTCCTGGGCGTCGCTCTCCAGCCGCAGCAACAAAGGGTGCTGGGCAGAAAGGTTGAGCAAGGTGGCCCACCCCAGGCCCCAAGCCAAGGCCCAGCCCAGTCGCCGCCGGGAGGGAGACAGTCGCCTCTGAGGGCCACGCTCTTGGCCAGCAAGAAGGGGAGAAGCGAGATTCGGCATGTTGAGGCCAACAGGTTGAAGAGCGCCTCCTCTGCCATCTTGGCCGCTGACAACGGCTGGCGAGGGGATCCCTGCCCACCCAGTTGCTGGGGAAAAACCGCAGCTTCAGGGGTGATGGTTGCGCACCCGCGCCGCCTCCTCAGGACTAATGCCGAGACGGGTGAGGTTAACGCGGCCCTTGTGGTCGATGCTGCGCACCTTGACCACCACCTCATCTGCTACGGCAATTTCATCCTCCACCCTGCTGACGCGGTACTCCGCCAGTTGCGAGATGTGGATCATGCCCTCTTTGCCCGGCAAGAACTCCACAAAGGCGCCGATAGGAATGATGCGGGTCACCTTGCCCAGGTACACCTGCCCCTCTTCCACCCGCCGCACCAGGTTTTCGATCATCGCCCGAGCCGCTTCTGCCTGGCCGCCCACCGAGGAGGACACGGTGATCGTGCCATCGTCGCTGATGTCCACCTTGGCTCCTGTCGCTTCGGTGATGCTGCGCACCATCTTGCCGCCAGGGCCGATGATCTTGCCGATATCTTCCGGATCCACCTTGAACGTGAGCAGACGAGGGGCTGTTTTGGCCAACTGGGGCCGAGGCGCCGGGAGAACCTCCAGCATTTTGTCAAGGATGTAGTCCCGCCCGGCCTTGGCCTGCAGGAGGGCTTTCTCCACCACATCCACGGTGATGCCGGTAATTTTCATGTCCATCTGCAAAGCGGTGATCCCGGCCCGCGTGCCGGCCACCTTGAAGTCCATATCCCCCAAAAAGTCCTCGATGCCCTGGATGTCGGTGAGGATGCGCACCTCGTCCCCTTCCTTAATTAAGCCCATGGCTACGCCGCTGACCGGCGCTTTGATCGGCACCCCGGCATCCATCAAAGACAGAGTAGAGCCACAGACTGAGGCCATCGAGGTGGAGCCATTGGAGGAGAGCACCTCTGAGACCACCCGCACCACGTAGGGAAACTCCTCCTCCTTGGGCAGCACCGGCACCAAGGCCCGCTCCGCCAGCGCCCCATGGCCGATCTCCCGCCGTCCCGGCGAGCGCGAGGGCCGCACTTCTCCCACGGAAAAGCCGGGGAAGTTATAGTGGTGCATGTAACGCTTCTCGTCCACTGGGTGCAGATCGTCCAGCTCCTGGGCATCACCAGGGGTGCCGAGGGTGGTGATGGAAAGGACTTGGGTGAGGCCGCGGTTGAACAGAGCGCTGCCGTGTACCCGTGGGATCAAGCCCACCCGACAAGAGACTGGTCGCACCTCGTCCAGCTTGCGCCCATCCACCCGCACCCCCTCCTGCAAGATCTGCTGGCGCATCAGCTTCTTGGTCAAAGCCTTGAACTGGTTGTCCAATTCCTTGGGATTTTCCAGCAGATACAGCCGCAAGGGATCCCCCTCTGGCCGTGCCTGGATCTGGGCCTCTAGCTTGGCCTTGATCGCCTCCAGTTGTTGCTCGCGGCTGGTCTTATCCAGGAACTGCCTGAGGACGGAGCGAATCTCCTCCTGGCCGTGTTCTGCCACAAAGGCAACCAGCTCCTCATTTTGAGGGGGCGGGGGCAGCTCCACAGGGGTGATGTTGAGATCGGCGAAAACTTGCTGTTGGGCCTTGAGCAGCTCTTGAACGGCCTCGAAACCAAACTCAATGGCCTCGACCACGTCCTTTTCCGGCAGTTGGTTGGCGCCGGCCTCCACCATGATTACGCCGTCGGCACAGCCAGCCACCACCAAATCCAGATCGCCGGCCTCGATCTCGGCATAGGTGGGGTTGATGATGAACTCATCTTTAACCAAGCCGACCCGCACCGCCGCCACCGGGCCGTTGAAGGGGATGCGAGCGCTGTGGATGGCCAGCGAGGCCCCCAAAATACACAACACATCGGGCGGCACCTTGTCGTCCACCGAGAGGGTGGTGGCCACGATTTGCACATCGTCCCGCAGCCATTCTGGGAACAAAGGCCGCAGGGGCCGGTCTATAAGACGAGAGATCAGGGTGGCCCGCTCCGGTGGCCGACCTTCCCGCCGCAAGTAGCCTCCTGGGATCCGCCCGGCAGCGTAGAGCCGCTCCTCATAGTCCACCAGCAAAGGCAAGAAATCGACACCGGCACGACCGGCTTGTCGCGTAGCCGTGACCAAGACCGAAGTTTCCCCAGAAGTCAACCAGACTCCGCAACCTGCCTGGGGAGCCATCAACCCAATATTAATGTCAATTTCCCGCCCGTAAAAGGAAATCGACCGAGTATATTCCGCCATGTAACGCTTCGCCTTCTTTTTTCTTGCCGCTATCGTAGCATTCTCTTTTTGCTTTGTTCTCTGGTGGGAGAGAGTTGGGGCGTCGCCAAAAACTGTTCTTCTGGCTCTGGCCGGGGAGCTGCAGCAAGGCTAGGGTAGGCCAGATGCTCGCTTGCCGCCAACCCAACCGCCTCCCGTGCTGATGCTAGAGCCGCTGACGCCTGCCCAAATCAGGGCCTACCTGGAGCGCATTGGCTACGTCGGCCCCACCCAGCTCACCCCGCAAACCCTGCGCCAGATCCACCTGGCCCACCTGCTGCGGGTGCCGTTTGAAAATCTGGATATTCACTGGGGTCGCCCCATTCGCCTGGAGCGGGATTTTTTGTTCCAAAAAATCGTCCGAGAGCGGCGGGGCGGCTTTTGCTTTGAGCTGAACAGCCTGCTGGCCGCTGCTCTGCAGGGGATGGGGTTTTCGGTCCATCTGCTCTCGGGACAGGTGAGCCGGGCCGTTCACGCTACTCGGACGGAGCCTGATGGCCACTTTGGCCCCGAATGCGACCATCTGGCCCTGCAGGTGAACTGCGGCAATGAGGCGTGACATCCTCTCCCGCTAAGCCCTGACGGGCTGTAGACGGGAGCTTCCGAGAATCACTTCTCGGAGTTGCTGCTTCAACGGACTGGTAAACCAGGATCCTCCACAGCCAGAGAGCGGCAGTCCCACCGCCCCCCTACATCCCCCCGTATACGGGGGGACCTGAGTCCTCGCTTCAAAATCTCGATAGCAGCGTTCAAGTCTCTGTCCCACGACCCGCAACGGGGGCAATCATGCACCCGTTCCGACAAGGTCTTGGGAACACGCTCCTCACAAACACAACAATTTTGGGACGTACCACGGGGATCCACTCTCAACAC
>NZ_AUMZ01000001.1:2490366-2505569 GCF_002760375.1 Synechococcus sp. 60AY4M2 | reverse complement strand
AAGCTGGTGAACAACCTGAAAACAGTCTCCAGCCGGTTGATTCGCAAAGAGTTCGCCACAGAGGTGGCACGGTTCTACAGCAAGCCTGTATTTTGGACAGGGACCTATTTTGTTGCCTCTTGTGGTGGGGTCACCGTTGAGGAGTTGAAGAAGTATGTCGAGCAGCAGGCAACGCCCAGATTGTGAGACTCAGGGGCATTGAACCCCTTCGTCTCACCGCCTATCCCCCATCCCGCCAAGCTGCGCTGTGGCGGGAGTACCCCGGAGGTTCTGATGGCTGGTGGATGTGGGCTATGGAGATGCCTTTCGGGAGCCGTTGCGGCTGGGGGATCCCGGCATCCAAGCCCAGGCGGAAGGGCGCTACCGCCTCATCCCCTGGCCCGCAGCTCCCGCACGCTACTGGCGGGTTCAACAGGAACGACCGGATCGCACCTGGAAAACCCTCTTCCTGCTGGATTGGATCCCGCGTCAACTGCAGGAGTTCGAGCCCATGTGCCGCTTCCACCAAACGTCGCCGGCATCCAGGTTGACCCGCCTGCGCCTGTGCAGCCTGGCCACCCCCAGCGGACGGATCACCCTCACCGCCTCCGCCAATGGCTCCGTTTTTAAATGGATCGAAACTACCCCAGAAGGCCGCCGGGAACGCCTGCTCAAGGACGAGAAAGAATACGAACACCTGCTCGCTTGCGCCTTCGGGATCCGCCTTCCCACAACCTCTTCTGCCCCTGAGAGAAAGATGGCAAGACCTACAGCCGCTCCGACAGAAGCCCGCCAGCTCTCTTCCAAACCCGATCCAAAACCCTATCCAGCAGTGCCAGAATAAGATGTCAAAATAAAGAACACTGTCTCGTTGTCCGACAAAGATTATGGATGCTGCGGCGGTTTCCACATTTGATGGCCAAGCCCTGGATCACGTGCTCATTTTCGACACCACCCTGCGCGACGGGGAGCAGTGCCCCGGCGCCACCCTCAACACCGAAGAAAAGCTGGCCATCGCCCGGCAACTGGCCCGGCTGGGGGTCGATATCATTGAAGCTGGGTTTGCCTATGCCAGCCCCGGGGACTTCGAGGCGGTGCAGAAGGTGGCCGAACAGGTGGGCACCCCCGATGGCCCTGTGATTTGCAGCCTGGCCCGCGCCCTCAAGGCCGACATCGAAGCGGCAGCCGAAGCCCTCAAGCCCGCCGCCAAGCCCCGCATCCACACCTTTATCTCCACCTCCGACATTCACCTCAAGTACCAGTTGCGCAAGACCCGCGCCGAAGTGCTGCAAATTGCCGAGGAGATGGTGGCCTACGCCAAGTCCTTCGTGGACGATGTGGAGTTCTCCATGATGGACGCCACCCGTTCCGATCCGGAGTTTCTCTACCAGGTGATCGAGGCAGCCATTCGGGCGGGAGCCAAAACCATCAACATCCCCGACACCGTCGGCTACAGCATGCCGGAAGAATTCGGCCAACTGATCAAGGGCATCCGCGAGAATGTGCCCAACATCAAGCAGGCCATCATCTCCGTCCACGGCCACGACGACCTGGGGGTCTCGGTGGCCAACTTTCTGGAGGCCATCAAGCAGGGGGCGCGGCAAGTGGAAGTGACCATCAACGGCATCGGCGAGCGGGCCGGCAACGCGGCGCTGGAAGAGTTGGTGATGGCCCTGCATGTGCGCCGCAGCTACTTCAACCCCTACTTTGGCCTGCCGGTCGACTCGGAAAAACCCCTCACCCACATCAAAACCCAGGAGATCTACCGCACCTCCCGCCTAGTCTCCAACCTCACCGGCATGTTGGTTCAGCCCAACAAGGCCATTGTTGGTGCCAACGCCTTTGCCCACGAATCGGGCATCCACCAGGACGGCATGCTCAAGAACCGCCAGACCTACGAGATTATGGACGCTCAGACCATCGGCCTGCAATCGAGCACGCTGGTGCTGGGCAAACACTCGGGCCGCAACGCCTTCCGTACCCGCCTCCGGGAGTTGGGCTTCGAGCTCTCAGAGCAGGATCTGAACAAAGCCTTCCTGCGCTTCAAAGAGCTGGCAGACAAGAAGAAGGAGATCACCGACCTGGATCTGGAGGCAATCGTCAACGATGAGACCCGCCCCGTGCCCGATCTCTACCGTCTGGAGCACGTGCAAGTGGTGTGCGGCAACCACGAGACCCCCACGGCCACGGTGCGCCTGATCACCCCTGAGGGCGAAGAGCGGGTGGACGCCGCCGTGGGCACAGGCCCGGTGGACGCGGTGTACAAAGCCATCAACCGCATCGTCAACATCCCCAACAAGTTGATCGAGTTTTCCGTCCAGTCGGTTACCGCCGGCATCGACGCCATGGGGGAAGTCACCATCCGCCTGCGCCACGAGGATCGCGTCTTCTCTGGCCACGCCGCGAATACGGACATCATCGTCGCCTCGGCCCAAGCCTACATGAACGCCCTCAATAAGCTTTACGCCGCTCTGCACGCAGCCCGCTCGACGGCTGAGCAACGGCAGGCCGCCACCCAGAAGATCTGATGGGCTACCGACAGGAGCGCCCCTCTAGGACCCGGCCGCAGGGATCCCTTCCGCAAACACCCGCCTGATTACTTCCTCAATCGGCGGGTCTGTTACCGTCAAGTCCAGCACCTCCAGATCTGCCAGGAGCTGGGCAACCGTTTGGGTGAGGTGTTCCCGCCGCACCCACAGCCGCACCTCACAGCCGCTGCCGGGATCCCCCTCGCTGCGCAGCTCTCCATAGACTTGCAATTGGGCGAGGGGGCAGGGGCGGGCCAATTCCAGCTTCACCTCGCGATAGGGGGCAAAGCGCTGCCGCAGCTCCTCGAGGCCGCCATCGTAAATGAGTTGCCCGGCGCTGATCACCAGCACCCGTTCACAGAGCGCCGTAATGTCGGCCATGTAGTGGCTGGTCAACAAGACTGTCGCCCCGTAGCGGCGGTTGTAATCCCGCAGAAATTGCCGCACGGCGGCCTGAGCGTTGACATCCAACCCCAAGGTCGGCTCATCCAAGAACAAGATCTGCGGCCGGTGGATCAGGGCCGCCAGCAGTTCCGCCTTCATCCGCTCCCCCAGAGAAAGCTTGCGCACCGGCTGCTTCAGCTTGCCCTGCAGGTCGAGGAGCTCCGCCAACTCCCCCACCCGCTCCCGAAACTCCTTTTCCGGGATCTCATAAACGGCGGCGTTAATCCGCAGGGAGTCCATTGCTGGCAGATCCCAGATAAGCTGTTGCTTCTGCCCCATCACCAGGGTAATCTGCTGCAGAAAAGCCCGCTCCCGCCGGTAGGGCACATGGCCGACCACCTGCAGCGTGCCCCCGGAAGGATAGATGAGACCCGCCAGCATTTTGAGGGTAGTGGTCTTGCCTGCCCCGTTCGGCCCCAAAAAACCCACCACCTCCCCCGGCTGAATCTGGAAGCTCATCGATTGCACCGCTGGGATGTAGTGATAGGTACGGCGAAAAAAGTGGCGCAATGTACCGATCACTCCCGCTTCCTTAATGGCTACCGGGTAAACCTTGCTCAGGTCGCGGGCAACGATGATCGGCTCAGGTCGGATTGGCACGTCAGACAACATAGCTCCTCACCCCCCCTAAAAAATCAGATCCGCTAGCCCAACTTCAAGGGCAAGCCTCCTGAGGCTGGGCATGTCGGATCTGGCTGGGGGTATTCTCAGGATCGGAGGAGAAACAGCGAACAGGCAGGGGAACTACAGCAGTCCTACGTCTATCCCAGGCTTGCCGGCGACCAGCTCCACCTTCAGGATGCGGCCACCCGACTTTTGGATACGCTGCTGCTCCCGAAACCAGTTGTCGTAGGGCACCAGCTTCGTGAAGTAGGTATTTTGCAGCTCCCGCTGGGTGCGAATGCGGGTTTGGCTGGGCACACAGGCCGTGATCTTAAACATGCGCATGATAAAGGATCCCTGCTGACAGCAAAATGAACTGGCTTGACCAACAAAACAGGCGACTCACCTCAGAAAGCTCGCGTACCCCAGTTAGCACACCAGATCCCTGCGGCAAATCGCCTGTCATGCTCGCTAGACAATGAACCTTAGCTCAGGCCGGAGCAGATGTAGTCGAAGTACACACCCATTTCCTTGCCAGCTTCAGGCCCCACCAGGGCGGCGGTCACTTCTTTCATGGCTTGGATGGCCTGAATGGTGGCTCCAATCGGCACCCCCAGCGAATTGTAGGTCTCCTTGAGCCCGTTCAACACCCGCTCGTCGAGGATGGAGGGATCCCCGGCCAGCATGGCGTAGGTGGCGTAGCGCAGGTAGTAGTCCATGTCGCGGATGCAAGCAGCATAGCGACGGGTGGTGTACATGTTGCCACCGGGACGGGTGAGATCGGAGTAGAGCAACGCCTTGGCCGCCGCATCTTTGACAATGGTGGAGGCGTTGGCCGCGATGGTAGCAGCTGCCCGCACCCGCAGCTCGCCCGTGGCGAAGAAAGCCTTTAACTTCTCCATGGCCGAGCTGTCGAGATACTTGCCCTGGACGTCGTAGCTATTGATCACAGCGGTAATTGCGTCTTGCATGATGAGCTTCCTAAATCTCTAATGAACGTTAAACAGTTGCGCGGTCAGAACAATGAGGGATTAACTCATTGCCCCCACCACAAAGTCAAAGTAGTAGCCGGCCTCAGCCGCGTCCTCAGGAGACAACAGACCCATGGCCACCTGCTTCATTTGGCGGATGCTCTCGGCCACCGCCGGAATAGGCGTGCCCAAAGAGTTGTACATCTCCCGCACCCCCACCAAGCCGATCTCCTCGATCGGGGTGACATCGCCAGCAACGATCCCATAGGTGATGAGGCGCAGGTAGTAGTCCATATCCCGCAGGCAAGTTGCCGTCATCTCCTCTCCGTAAGCATTGCCACCTGGGGAGACGATGTCAGGACGCTTCTGGAAGAGTTGATCGGCAGCTTGCTTGACGATGCGCTCACGAGACTCGGTCAAGACTTGAGCGATGCGCAGCCGCTTCTCGCCGGAGGTAACAAAGGACTTGATCCGATCCAGCTCCCCCGGGCTGAGGTAGCGGGCCTCTGCATCCGCATTCACAATCGATTTCGTGACAACACTCATGGACATCCATCCTCAAGTCAATTTTTTAAAGAGTATGGCGAGCATACCCGCAAGCTATTTTCCGACATGCTTGCCGTCTGCCATCTCAGATCTTCACACTTCTTAAAATGTCTCCCAGGAAAGGAGCACTCCCTTCCCGCCAAGGGGGAGGTTGGTTAAGCGTAAAACAGCCCCCGATGGTCTGGCCGGAGTAGCCCCAGGCAGCCGCAGATTGACCAACCCCTGCTCAGCTTTTCGGAGTGGTCAACAGCTTGAGGATGGGCAGTGTGGCAAGGGATGGCAGTCGGCGCTGGGGAGTTAAGTTTTGCTTTTCAGGTGTCGCTAGGGCAGATAGGGCTGAAAGTCCTGAGTGACCGTCAGGGTCAAGTTGGCGTTGGGATCGATCACCGCCACCTCTGGCGCCGTCACATTGCCGATTACAGCCCCCGCTGCCGCTCCGCCCAGCACCTTCTCCGTCGAGATCACCCGGTCGCCAAACAGGCCGCCCAAGATCGCCCCTGCCGCCGCCCCGATCAGGGCATCCTGCACAACTGCCTCTGCAGAAGTGTGGCGGGGATCCTTGCGCAGCGGGATCACCTGGCTTTGGGCGTAGAGAGGATAGGATTGGCCGTTGAAAATCAAAGCTCGCGAGACAAACTGGGTGCCGCCGCTTACCGGTTGGAATTGGCCTTCTAGGATGGCTCCCGCCGGGACGACCATGTTGCCGTAGATGTCCCGCAGAGGGGTATCCAGGCTGAGGCTGACGGCGCGGGTTTCCCCAGGGGCAATCAAGAGGGCATCTGGGGAGCGATGAACTGCCTGGATCAGATCCCCGGAGCGCAGCAGCAGGGTGGTTTGCAGTTGAAAGGGCTGGCTTGGCTGCAGGGATCCAGGGGGGAGGGGACGAGGATTCACAGGGCGCCATCCCTCGCCGGGGGGCGGTGGTGGCAAGGGCCCCATTTGCGCCAAAACCGGGCTGGCCGCCGGTAGCCAGAGAAACCCACCGAGCAGAGGAGCCAACAGACGACGGGCTGGGTTGGTCATGGTCTTACCCCCGATCTACCACTTCTACGTTAGCTGTAAGCTGGCCAAAGCTGGGAACAAAAGCCTCGTCTGGCCTTTATCCCCATCAAAGCCAGTTGGATGTAGGACGGGCTACTCTAGGCGAGCAGATTCCGCTACTCTTCAACCCAGGTAGAAGTACGGAAAAGCGCCATCGCCGCCCGTCTTGGGCTCCCTAGTGTCCATGCTAGATTAGCTCGTGGGGGTTCGGGGGGTAGATACCCCCGCGCCAGTCGCAGGCTGGTAATGATAAAACAGAGCTGGTTGTATAAAACGGCGTTGCCGGAATCTAATACAACTACGCGGTAGGGCATTCCGTGTCTGCATGCCTAAGGCACGGCACAGCCGAACGCAGAGGGTTCTTGCAATGGCTCCCCGACGAAGCGAGAAGTTCGTCCTCTAGCCAAGTTGTGTTTACTCAACAAGGTTGAGTGGCGGGAGTCTGTCATGCCCTAGGTTTCGCCCCTCGTGTGAGGGCCAAGGTATTCTTCCGATTCCAACCCCTATTCTTCTGTAGCTATGCAGCGCAGCACATCCATGCCGGGCCAGCCTTCTCCCCGTTCAGAAGCTTCTGCTCAACCTGCCCGTTCGCCTCAGCAGGACGGAGTTCGTTCTCTTTTTAAGCCTTTTGCCGTTCTCAAGTCTCTTCTCTCGCCGGTGCTGCTGGTGCTCTTGGGCATTGGGCTGGGAGCGGCTCTGGTGGGAGGCAAGGGGGTATCTGCCCAAACGACGGCAACCCCGCCCCAACTGAACCTGAATTTTATTGCCGAGGTGGCGCAAAGGGTGGGGCCGGCGGTGGTGCGCATCGATTCCGAGCGGACGGTGAGCGTCCCGGGCGCCTTCCCAGAGGAGTTTTTCAGCGATCCCTTTTTCCGGGACTTCTTTGGCCAGGTGATCCCCCCCATTCCGCGGCAGCGACGACAGCAGGGCACCGGCTCCGGCTTCATCATCAGCCCGGATGGCCAGATCATCACCAATGCCCACGTGGTCGAGGGATCCGACAAGGTGACGGTGACGCTCAAGGATACCCGCAGCTTTGACGGCAAGGTAATCGGCACCGATCCGGTGACGGATATCGCCGTGGTGAAGATCGAGGCCCAGAACCTGCCGACGGTGAAGCTGGGTCGCTCCGAGCTCCTCGAGCCGGGCCAGTGGGCCATCGCCATCGGCAACCCGCTGGGGCTGGACAACACCGTAACCGCCGGGATCATCAGCGCTTTGGGCCGCTCCAGCGGCGAGATCCGCGTGCCCGACAAGCGGGTGTCCTTTATCCAGACGGATGCGGCCATCAACCCCGGCAACTCCGGCGGCCCCCTGCTCAACGCCCAAGGGGAGGTGATCGGGGTCAACACGGCCATCATCCAAGGGGCGCAGGGGCTGGGCTTTGCCATTCCCATCGAGACGGCCCAGCGGGTGGCCAACCAGTTGATCGCCCGCGGCAAGGTGGATCACCCCTACCTGGGCATTCGTATGCTCACCCTCACCCCCGACCTGAAGGAGCGCCTCAACCAGGATCCCAACAGCCGCATCTTCGTGACGGTGGATCAGGGGGTGCTCATCGGCGAGGTGATCCAGGGATCCCCGGCAGAGCGGGCGGGCCTGCGCGCCGGAGACATCATTCTCGCCATCAATGGTCGCGCCGTCACCACCGCCGACCAAGTACAACAAGAGGTAGAGCGCACCGAGGTGGGCAGCACCCTGGAGCTGGAGATCGAGCGAGCTGGGCGGCGGCAGAAGATCCGGGCCGTTACCGGCTCCTTCCCGGCCTCCGGCAGAAGCTAAGGGGATATTGCTGGGGGTGAGGGTTGGCAGTTCCAGCTCAGGGAAATTAATGGTTTAATGGTGGCCTAACAGTCGAAACTTCCTGGCCCAGGCCGGAACGCTCTCGGCGGGGCCGCTTGTCTTGAGTTGGGGATCCCTTCTCACCTTGCCTATGCTGAAAACCACCCGTCGCCTGGCTCTGCTGGCCCTGTCGGGGCTGGCAGCCCTTGTTCTCGCCCCTCAAGCGGGCTTTGGCAAGCCGATTGTCGTTGGCTCTAAGGACTTCACCGAGCAGTTTATCTTGGGGGAAATGTACGCCTTGGCCCTGGAGGCGGCGGGGTTGGCGGTGGAGCGCAAGCTCAACTTGGGGGGAACGCCGGTGGCCCATGCCGGCCTGTTGAGCGGCGAGATCGATCTCTACCCGGAGTACACCGGCACCGGTCTGCTGACGGTGCTCAAGCTGCCCACCAGCAGCGACCCGGCCCAGGTATACGCGACGGTGGCCCGCGAGTACGAGCGTCAGTTCCAACTGATTTGGCTGGATCCGGCCCCCATGAACAACACCCAGGCCCTGGCCATGACCCGCGCCAGAGCGGCAGAGTTGGGCATCGCTACCATCTCAGACATGGTGGCCAGAGCGAGCGAGCTGGTGATGATCGGGCCGCCGGAGTTCCAGGCCCGCGAAGATGGCCTGCCGGGGCTGCAAGCAGTCTACGGCAACTTTCGCCTCAAGGCCTACAAGGCGGTGGATCCCGGCCTGCGCTACCAGGGCTTGGTCAATGGGGAGGCGGATGTGGCGGTGGCCTTTGGCACCGATGGGGAAATTGCCGCCTTTGACCTGGTGGTGCTCAAGGACGACAAGCAGCTTTTCCCCCCTTACCAGGTGGCGCCGGTAGTGCGCAAAGATACCCTGGAAGCCAACCCCGGCATCGCCACCGCTTTGAACGCCCTTTCCCCCCTGTTGACGGACGAGGTGATGCAGCGGCTGAACTACGAGGTAAGCGGCAAGCGCAGGGAGCCGGCAGAGGTGGCAAGAGCCTTCTTGGTGGAGGCCGGCATCTTGAAAGAGTAGCCCGTTGCACGAGGCCCTGGCGTGAGCACTCTTGAGTTCGAGCGGGTATCGCTGCGCTTTCCCCACAATTCCTGTCCGGCCGTGGAGGAGTGCAGTTTTTCCGTGGCCTCGGGCCAGTTGGTGGTCATCCTCGGCCCTTCCGGCTGCGGCAAAACCACCCTTCTAAAAATGGTGAACCGGCTGCTGGAGCCCACCCAAGGACAGATTCGCCTGGATGGGCAGGATATCCGCCGCTTTCCGGTGACGGCGCTGCGCCAGCGCATCGGGTATGTCATCCAGCAGGTGGGGCTGTTTCCCCACATGACGGTGGCCCAGAATGTGGCGGTGGTGCCGCGACTTTTGGGCTGGCCAAGGGAGCGCATCCGCGAGCGGGTGGACGAGCTGCTCAGCTTGGTCAACCTGCCCCCCCAAGAATACCGACGTCGCTACCCGGCTCAACTCTCGGGCGGCCAACAGCAGCGGGTGGGGCTGGCGCGGGCGCTGGCCGGGGATCCGGATCTGCTGCTGATGGACGAGCCCTTTGGTGCCCTCGACGCCATCACTCGTGGCAAGCTGCAAGACGAGATCCTACACCTGCAACGGCAACTAAAAAAGACTATCCTCTTCGTCTCCCACGACGTGGAAGAGGCGCTGCGCCTGGCAGATCGCATCCTGGTGATGCAGCAGGGGCGGGTGGTACAGTTCGACACTCCCTTGCGGCTGCTCACCCAGCCGGCCACCCCCTTTGTCCGAGAGCTGCTGGGGGCAGACGACATGGTGCGTCAGTTGAGCGTGCTGCGGGTGGAAACGGCGATGGAGCGGATCCCGCACAACCACCAGATCCAGGAGGGGGCGGTGGTGAAACCCCAGGAAACCCTGCGGCGGGCCTTGTCGCTGCTGTTGCGCACGGGGGCAGCAGCTCTCACAGTGTGGGAAGACGGGCGGGCCATTGGCATCGTTACCCTGGATCACATCCGCCATCTGGCCATGCTGGAGGGGGGATCCGCATGAGCTATCTTCTCAGCAACCCCGGCCTGGTGTGGCAGCTTACCCAAGAGCACCTGGCGATGGTGGCAACAGCCTTGGGGATTGCCCTGGTGCTGGCGCTGCCGTTGGCTTTGCTGGTGCACCAGGTGCGCTGGCTGGCCCTGCCGGTGATGGGGATCCTCAGCATCCTGTACACAGTGCCCAGCCTGGCCCTAATCATCTTGTTGGTTCCCTACTTTGGCCTCAATGCCCGCTCGGTGGTGGTGGCGATGGTGCTCTACACGCAGGTGATCTTGGTGCGCCATTTTTACGTGGGCCTGCGCTCGGTGGAGCCTGCCATTCTGGAGGCGGCCAAGGGCTTGGGGATGAACTTCTGGCAGCGGTGGTGGCAGGTGCAGGTGCCCCTCATGCTGCCGGTTGCCCTGGCCGGCTTGCGGCTGGCGGCAATTGTGGCCATTGCCATCGCCACGGTGGGGGCTAAGTTTGGGGCGGGAGGGCTGGGCACCCTGCTTTTTGAGGGCATTGCCCAGGCCGGTCGCTACGACAAGATCTGGGCCGGATCTTTGGCCGTGGGATCCTTGGCCTTGCTGGTGAACACGGCCCTGTGGGGGCTGGAGTGGGCGGCCCGCCGCGGCTAAAGAGAGCCAGAGCCTTTTTCAAGTCGCTGGAGACAGCCCCCCTCGCAAGACGGAACAACGGTCTGCCCCTGCCATTTTACGAAGAGCTATAGCATGGACGAGAAGCCAAGTACTTCTCCAGGCGAGACGATTCCAGCCTCCTGCTATTCGGTGCCGCTTGGAAAGACCGTAGCTTTATAGAGTGGGCCTGACGCAACATGGGTGAGCAACCTCCGCTAAGGGATTGGCCTTCTCGCAGCGATGGGGAACTGATGGAGGCTATCCGAGAGAGGCAAGGGGCAGCGCTGGGGGTGCTTTACGACCGCTATGCCGGCTTGGTCTATGGGCTGGCCCTCCAGATCCTGGGCCATGTGGCCGAGGCGGAAGATCTGACTCAGGCGGTGTTTGTCGAACTGTGGCGCAAAGCCAGCTATGATCCGCAGCGGGGATCGGTGAGCAGTTTTCTCTGTCTGTTGACCCGTTCGCGTGCCATCGACCGTCTGCGTTCCCAAGACAGCTCTCAACGTCTTTTGAAGCACTGGCAATCTCTGCTCGCCGCCGAGAACAGGGCGCCGGCCCCCTTTGAGCAGCTCTCCCTCGAGGAGCGACGGCAAGCCGTACAAGAGGCCCTCGGCCAACTGCCGGAAAGCCAACGGCAGGTTCTAGAGTTGATCTACTACCAGGGGCTGAGCCAGGCGGACGTTGCCCGACACCTGGGGATCCCGCCGGCAACCGTTAAAGCCCGCGCTCGCCAAGCCCTCTGCAAGTTGCGGGGATCCCTGCGCGCGCTCCTTGAGGTTTGGAGTTAGGTTCTGTTGTCGGCCTGGCCATGTTTGCATCCCATTTGCCCCTTGCATCGGAAGAACAGGAAGAACTGGCCGGCTATCTGCTGGGGGATTTATCTCCTGAGCAGGCAAGCGCCCTAGAGGCACGCCTAACCCAAGACCCACGGTTGCTGGCGGAATTGCAGGCTTTGCAAGAAACCCTGCACCTGTTGCCCTACGGCTTGCCGGGGGTGATCCCGCCGGCCAGCTTGCGGGGCAAGGTGATGGCAGAGGCGGGCATTGAGCAGGTGCCGACACCTCTTCAGCCGGCCCTGTCCTCTCTGGGGTTCGGTCGCCTCACCGCTGAGTGGCGCTGGCTGGGGGGGTTGGCGGCAGTGGTTTTGGCCCTGCTGGTTTTCGACAACTGGCGACTGCGGCAGGCGCTCCAACTGGCCCGCCTAGAATCGGTGCAGGCGCTGGCCCATTTGCTGCAACAGCCGGGATCCCGCCTGGTCAATTTGCAGGGAGAGGCGGCAGCGGCTAACCTCCTCTATCGCCCAGGAGAGTGGCAGGAGGTGGTCTTGGCGGCGAGGGATCTGCCCCAACCGGCCCCTGGGGAGCGTTACCATCTCTGGCTCAAGCTGGAGGACGGCGAGACCCTCCACTGCGGCAACTTTCAAGTGGATGCCCAGGGATCCGCGCTTGTCGCCTTACGTCCGCCGCGCCCGCTGCCAGAGGACGCTCGCCCCCAAGAGGTGCTGGTTACGGCCCAAGCCGCTGCCGTCCCTCGCAAACCCCAGGGCAAGGTTCTTCTCAAAGCCAGGGTGTTCTAGGAGAAGTGAGGGGAAAGCTAGCGCTGCGGGGATTGGCCTTATCGGTGGGGTTGGCCCTGGCCCTGCTGGCTTTGTGGTGGATGGATCCCACCCCAACCACCCTGAGCCAATACACCACTTCCTTACAGGAGCGCACTCTCCCACAGCTCCACAACATCCGCCAAGCAGTCCAAAGCCTGGATGGGGTTTACATTCAGCCGGGGGCGGTTTTTTCTTTCAACCAGGTGGTGGGGCCGCGCACCCTGGAGCGGGGCTATCTGCCTGCGCCGGTATTCATGGTGGCCGAAACCCTGGATTCGGTTGGCGGCGGGATCTGTCAAGTCTCCTCCAGCCTTTACAATGCGGCTCTGCTGGCGGGGCTGGAAGTGGTGGAAAGGCACCCCCATTACCGGCAGGTGGAGTCGGTGCCGCCAGGGCTAGATGCCACGGTTTGGTACGGCTTGGCCGATCTCAGGTTGCGCAATCCTTTCCCTTGGCCAGTACGCCTGCGCTTTCAGATCCGCGGCCAAACTCTAATCGTGTCGGTGCTGGGACGGGGATCCCACCCTGCTCCAGCCATTCCACCCATCCGCGTAGAGCAGCGGCGACTGGATCCCCAGCATTTGCAGGTAAGCGTCTATCGCGGTAACGAGCGCCTCTCCCAAGATCGCTACGTTGCTCCCTAGCTGCCAAAACCGTCTTGGCGAAGTCCGCTGCACCTTCTGGGGAACCGCATCCTAAGCTGCCTCTTTAAGGAGCAAGGGGACAAGCCGTTTGGATCATCTTCCAATCACCAGCACCCCCATCATGCCACCGGCTAGGGGATAAAACTTGGCAACAGAAAACCCTACCTGCAAGGCCATTTGCTGCTGCTCTTGGCCAGATGGGAAACCATCCAAACTGGGATCGATGTAGGCATATTCAGATGCCAATCCCAGAGCTTGCGCCCGGGCGACGACCTGGGTGTTCAGGTACCAGCGCTGGAAGTCCGCAAGGAAAGGGATCCCTGTGGGGCGATGAAAGTCCAAGAGAGCGGCGCGACAGCCGGGCTTGAGCACCCGGTAAATCTCCCGCAACGCTTGAGGGATATCGGTTACGTTGCGCAGACCGTAGCCCATTGTAACGGCATCAAAGCTGGCGTTGGGAAAAGGCAAGGCCAAAGCATCTCCCAATACCCACTCTAGGGAGTAGCCGGGGAAAAGACGGGAGCGCCGCCGAGCAATCTCCAGCATGGCCGGGGAGAAATCCAGGCCGACCACCTGTCCGCTTCGTCCCACCCGCCGGGCCAGTTGCAGCGCCAGGTCGCCGGTGCCGCAGCAGAGATCCAACACCTGCCCGCCAGGGCCGGCGCCCGACCAGCGCACAGCCATGCGCTTCCAAACCTGATGCAGGCCCAGGCTCAGGGTTTGGTTGAGGGCATCGTAGTGGGGGGCGATGCGGTCGAATAGCTCCCGAATCTGCTCAGGGCGCTCAAAGGTTGGGCTGGGCACCGCTTCTCAACTCCGCTTTGCATCAGTCGTGGCCGCAGTCACCAGACGGGACTACTGCGGCACCGGGATCCCGCTCACCCCGACTCGGTGGCGGCGGCTGGGATAATCGGCCAGGCTCAAGGACAAAGACCGGGATCCGGCCAAGCTGGAGGCGGGGATGCGAACAGTTCCCTGGAAGACTTGGCTGTTGGGAGGCAGCTCCCCAGGCAGGCCTTGGGTGAGGGCGTTGATCGACCGTCCGGTGTCGTCGGTAACGTTCAGGAAGCTGTAGAGAAAACGCACCGTCTCCGCCGAATTGTTCTGCATCGCCACGTTCAAAACCACCTGCCCTCCCTCGCGGCGAACCGAGAGCACCTGCATGGCAACCTGCCCGCCGGCAGCCACTTGCCGAGGTGGGGGAGGTGGTGTAAACACCGGTGGCGGCGAGGGGCGCGGCGGTTGGGGAGAGGGAGAAGCAGGCCGCGGGGTGGGGGATGGGGCTGCCGCCAACTCAGGAGACAAGCGGGGGGTGGGCGTCGGGGTAGGTCTAGCCACGGGAACGGATGTAGGAGTGGAGAGAGGGGCGGGGGTGGGGGGTGGGCGCAGGCTCGCTTCCGCTGCTGCAATCACCGCGGCCTCGTTCAAGAGGGGCACGGTGCGGGGATCGCGAACGCCACGGGAGGAGGAAGCATTGCCGGCTGTGGTGACGGGAGAGGAGACCCCCGACAGGGCGCGCTGGCCGAAGAGGTAGCCCAAACAGGCGCTCAACACGGCTGTGAAGAAAAACGCACCCAGCCAAAACAGCGCTCCCAAGAATGGGGAGGTGAACTCTTGCGCTGGCCTGACCGATCTTCGCAAAGGATGCTCACTCCTGCTACCGGCTTGCTCTACCTATGATACGAAAGCGACGAGGAGCTAGGGATTCTCCGCTGGCCCAGAATCTTTGCGCTCTTGCTGCTGGGCGCAGAGAGCAGCGCTATCTAGGTTGGGCAGCCGTTCCCCCAACCACCAGCCTGGATCCTCCCAGCTCAGGGATCGCAGCCACTTGGCGGCGCGATCCGCCAAGACCAGCCCCAACAAAACAGGAGCGGTGGTGATCCCCAGCGCTAGGCTTAGCCAAAGGGGCGGAGAGGACTGGGAGGTGGTTGGAGAAGCCTTTTGGTTGGGGAAAGAGGCCGACTTGGGATCCGTCATGTCTGCTTTTTGAAGGTGAATTCTCTATCTCAACCTAGCCTTAATTGAGCCTTATCGTGGTTCCAAACTCGTGACATCCTCTCCCGCTAAGCCCTGACGGGCTGTAGACGGGAGCTTCCGAGAATCACTTCCCGGAGTTGCTGCTTCAACGGACTGGTAAACCAGGATCCTCCACAGCCAGAGAGCGGCAGTCCCACCGCCCCCCTACATCCCCCCGTATACGGGGGGACCTGAGTCCACGCTTCAAAATCTCGATAGCAGCGTTCAAGTCTCTGTCCCACGACCCGCAACGAGGGCAATCATGCACCCGTTCCGACAAGGTCTTGGGAACACGCTCCTCACAAACACAACAATTTTGGGACGTACCACGGGGATCCACTCTCAACACCTGTTTGCCGCGTTTGACCGCCACTGCTGTCAGAATGTCAAGAAATTG
>NZ_AUMZ01000001.1:2476861-2483681 GCF_002760375.1 Synechococcus sp. 60AY4M2 | reverse complement strand
TTCAACGGTGAGGCGGATCATGTGCATCTGTTGGTGAGTTTTCCGCCGGATGTTCAGGTCTCGAAGCTGGTGAACAACCTGAAAACAGTCTCCAGCCGGTTGATTCGCAAAGAGTTCGCCACAGAGGTGGCACGGTTCTACAGCAAGCCTGTATTTTGGGCAGGGGCCTATTTTGTTGCCTCTTGTGGTGGGGTCACTGTTGAGGAGTTGAAGAAGTATGTCGAGCAGCAGGCATCGCCCAGATTGTGAGACTCAGGGGCATTGAACCCCTTCGTCTCACCGCCTATCCCCCATCCCGCCAAGCTGCGCTGTGGCGGGAGTACCCCGGAGGTTCTGATGGCTTCAAGAGGCCAATCCCACCAAGCAAGCTGGTTGAGCTGCTCGATGACGTCGGGTGAAAAGCGGTAGCGAACGACTTTGGCTGGCACCCCTGCAACAACTGCATATGGCGGGACGTCTCTCGTCACCACGGCAGCCATTCCAACAACCGCCCCGTTTCCAATCGTCACCCCTGAGCGAATCATAGCGCCATAGCCGATCCAAACGTCATGCCCAACCTGAATATCTCCCCGGGTCAGAGGGTGACCTTCCAAAGCCCGCAGTTCGCTCCAGAACTCAGGTAGATGAGTAAAAGGATAAGTAGTTGCCCATTCAGTGTGGTGCTCATAGCCTGCAAAAAAATGAACCCCTTTTGCAATTGAGCAGCAGCGGCCAATCTTTACCCGCGAAGGCTCTCCCATCCAATGAATGAAGAGCTCCACTGCATAGGTCAGGGGGCCGACAGTAAGCAAGGGAAATGGTTCCAAGCCTTGGTAGTAGGCAAAGTACGTTTTGTCCTCCAGTTGAGGACTATGTTCAATGCAGATGGCCATAAAACCTCCGGCTGCTGGATTGGGGTCTGCCAAGATCAATTTCCAAAACGTGAGCCTAAGTAGAATATGCCCAAGCTCCAGGCAGGGGGGTTCCAGGGTTTGCACGGCAACTGAAGCAGAAGCGTAGGGGGTCTACCGACTGCCAAGCTACTCTAGCAATAGACTTTCCTCTTCAGGCAATGCCAATTGTGCTTATCTGTGGCCCTGCCCGCTGCGGCAAGAGTCGGCTGGCGGAGAGCCTGGCGGCTGCTTCCGGCCTGCCGGTCGTCTATCTGGCCACCAGCCCCAAGCCCGATCCCCAAGCCGACCCAGAGTGGGCGGAGCGGGTTCAGCAGCACCGGCAACGGCGTCCTCCCACTTGGCAAACCTGGGAAACCGGGCCCGACCTGGGGGCCGACCTGCAAAAGCTGTCTCAGCCCTGTTGTGCCCTGGTGGACTCTCTAGGCGGCTGGGTGGCGCAGGGTCTGGAGTGTTCCCCGGAGGAGTGGGATCCCTTGGTGGACGCTTTCTTGTCGGCCTTGCAGAGCTGGGCAGGAAAGGCGATCTTGGTCTCAGAAGAGGTAGGCTGGGGAGTGGTGCCCGCCTATCCGCTGGGGCGTCGGTTTCGCGATCGGATGGGAGAGCTCACCCAAAAGCTGGCCCCGCTGGCAGATCAGGTGTTCTTGGTGGCAGCAGGCTTTGTCCTCGACCTAGCTCGGCTGGGGATCCCGCTGGCAGGAGGGAATGGCCCAGAGCTGAGATAAGCTGCAAGGGGTTGACGGATGGGGTATCTTGCTTGCGGAAGCCCTCGCCTGGATCAAGACTGGGTTAAAGCGATTGCTTGTCGCCGTGCCAATTACCTTCCACCTACCTGCCAAAGCCATCCAGGCCTTGGATTTGACCCCGGGCCATGAATTGGTGAAAACCTTGATGGCGGATCCCGTTGGCGCCGCTCAGCAGGTACAGTGCGCCATCGATTGGCCGCGCAGCCCCGACGATCCGCGGGAGCTGTCGGAGATCCCAGAAGTGCGCCTGTGGTTCATCCGCTGGGATACGGTTTACCCCTGGATGCCCTACTTTCTCGATTGGCGCAGCGGCGAGCTGGCCCGCTACGCCGCTATGCTGGTGCCCCACCAATTCAACCCCCGCGAAGGGATCGTCTACAACCCGGAGGCGTTGGAGATCTTCGTCTACCAGAAGATTTTTGTGCTGATGCGCTGGTTTAAGCAGCAGAAACTGGGATCTGTCTCGATGCTGCGGGACATGGCCTTGGTGTTTGGCTTTGAGGTGCAACCCGAGTTTCTGAGCCTCTGGGAAGCCGAGACGGGGGAACCATGAGAGTGATGGTAGCAGACACCTGGCCTGGAACTCAGGCAGCACCAGGAGTGGCAGACTCCTGGCAGCAGGCGGTGCAACGCCCTTGGGGCCTGCTCGAAGTGGATCCCAGCCCTTCCGAAGCCCAGCTTAGAACCCTCTGGCAGCAGATTGCTGCCTGGAAGGGAGAGAAGGCCCCGCTGCTGGTGGTGCCTGGCAGCCTGGCCGATCCGATAGGGCCCGGCCAAACCTGGGCTGACCTAGCCCATGCCTGGGGGTTTGACGTGCTCTTGACGCTGCCCCAAGAGGCTGCTCTCAGCCAGGGAGCCGCTTTTGCAGCCTTGCTTCACCAAGCCAAGGCCCACTGCCTGGGATGGGTGTTGCTGGAATCTGAGTCGGCCTCCTCCCCAGAAGAAGAACCCGCTTTGATCTGGCAGTTGCAGGCCCACCTGGGGATCCCTGTCCTGGGTAGAAAAACGGCGGCGGGGCAAATTTTTTGGAGAGCGGAGATGTTGGATTTGCTTTCGGCAAGGCCCAGCTCCCGACTGGGGGCGCCCCTTGCTTGAGGTTCTCCCTTCCCAGCGAAGGGGATCCCCTTGCCCCTAGGACTCGTCGGCAGAAGGGAGCTGCCAAACCCTTGTCTGGCTTAGGCGCGGCGGCAAGCCGGGGCTTTAACCGCGGATCCCCTACCTTTTTCTTTGATAGGTGCCCATCAGTTGGGCCTGGGCAAGGAGGTGGCCTTCCATAGCCTGCAGCAGGGCTTCCTTCGTCGCCCCTGCAGCCAAAGACAGTTGCCGATCCAGGGCGTAGAGGGTGAAGAAGTAGCGGTGGGTGCCGCTGGGAGGGCAAGGGCCACCGTAGTCGTTACGCCCCCAACTGTTTTGCCCATGCACAGCCCCCTGGGGCAAATCGGCATCGCCGCGGATCCCTTCTGGCAGGCTGCTAACGCTGGTGGGCAAGTTGTAGACCACCCAGTGGACAAAGGTGCCCCTGGGCGCGTCTGGGTCATCCATGATTAGGGCAAAGCTCTGGGTTTCCGAAGGTGCCCCCGACCAGGCTAGGGGTGGAGAGAGATCTTCCCCATCACAGGTGTAGCGGGAGGGGATGGATTCTGAGTGGGAAAAAGCGGAGCTGGTGAGTTGCAAAGCCATAATTTCTTCAGGTTTCAGCAACTGGCCATATCCTGCCACACGAGGGGACTGGGGGGTGGAGGGATATAGGGGGTCTCCTGCAGCTTCTACCTGAGGCGGGCCTCGATGACGGAGAGAGTGGGATTCGAACCCACGGTGAGTTGCCCCACACAGCATTTCCAGTGCTGCGCCTTCGACCACTCGGCCATCTCTCCAGAGGAGAGAAAACGACTTTTTAGCGAGCCTAAAAAGTCAGCTTTGTAATCCTAGCAGAGGTGTGGACCGGCAGTCAGCTCATTTGGCAGCCCCGACTCCCAAAATCTGCAGCATCACCTCCCAGCGGGAGCAGCGCCAGTGGTCGATGTGGGATCCGATCAACCCTGCTTCGTTGATCTGGATTTCTGTCCAGCCGGGGACGCACAGGCGGGGACGCCAGGGCAAAAAAGCCAGGGATCCCCTCAGCGTCCACTCGCTGCGGATGTGGTTGCCGCTCTGGTGGATGTCGTGCAGCTCGAGGTGGATATCCTGCAGCCAGCGTCCCAGGCTTTCGACCATGGCCCGATAGCGATCCAGGCCGCGAAACTCGTTGAGGGGATCCCGAAAATAAACTTGGGGATCGTAGATGGAGTAGGTTTGATCGCAAGGAAAGCGGGCGTAATCGGCCCGCAGGATGGCCACGAGATCGGGGGCGGCCTGAGAAGGAGGGCTCACGTCTTAACCTCAGCGGGAAGGGATACCGTCTCCCCCGGGGCAGGGCAGCACAACTGGATGGATTGGCCGGTGGCAGCGTTCAGGGATCCCAGCTTTTCCCGGAACTCCTCTAGGCTCCCCAGGGGGCGGATCTGGGCGGCAAACCAGCCGTGGTAGTCCACCTCTCCCATAGCGGTGGGAATCACCTGCTGCGGGCGCAGGGCGGCCACCACCTGCAGGGCCCGCTGCGGCCCCATGATCACCTCGCCCAAGAAGGGAAAGATCTGCCCTACCACCGGGATCAGCAGGGTGTGGATGGGGGTGAACTCCTGCTGCAGCCGCGGGCGGACATCCGGTTGGGAAAGGTGGGGCTCGTAGTAAAGCCGCGTCTGGGTCGGCAGCTCCTCCAGCAAAAAGCCCAGTTCCCGCACCGGCCCCAGGGGGGCGCCAGGAACCGCTGTGATGCCTAGATCTCCCCACTGCACGGACTGCCAGGGATCCAGGGCCTGCACCCTCATAAAGCCAAGGCTCCGCGCCACCCTGGCGGCTGTTGGAGAAGCGAAAACCGGGATCTGCTTGTCCAGCCGCTGCAGGGTGGGGGGGTGGCAGTGGTCGGGTTGGCCTTGGCTGAGGAGGATACCGTCGATTTTGGGCAGGGTTTCCGGCGTGAACGGCGGCATCTGGCGGTGCTGCAGGCGGATGAACCAGGGCAGGCCAAAGAACACCAAGGGATCCACCAGCCACGGATCCAGCAGGAAAGTCTGGGTCTGGGTATGGACTAGCCAACTGTTGAGGTCGATGCGGGTGAGTTTCATGGGGCTATTGGCCGGTGATGGAAAGATCGGCTACCCAAATGCGGGGACACAGACCACTAGGAGTGATTTGTGGCTCCGGCTCGACGTAGAAAATGGACTGCAAGAGTGCTAGAAAATCCCCCGCTACTGTCGCCGCCTCGATGCTGATGCGCTCCCCCTGGCGCACCCACCAGCCCTGGAAGGGCAGGGAAAAGGATCCCTGCAGAGGCTTGACTCCGGCATGGAGAGCCTGCAGCTCGTCAATCCAGACCACATTCTCAGCCGTGGCCAGGTCGTAGGTGCTCTCTGGCGGAGCCCCGGCAAAGACGTGGTAGTAGTGGGCTGCCACCGTCACCTTGGCGCCGATATTGGCGTGCCCCGTGGGCTGGGCCCCCAGGCGTTTGGCGGTGCCAGCGCTGTGCAAAAAGTGGGTCAGAACTCCGTTGGTAATCAGGGAAACGCGGCGGGTGGGGGTGCCTTCGCCGTCAAAGCTAATCGCGCTTACGTTAGTCGGGTGCAAGGCATCGTCACACACCGAAAGCAGCGGCGAGGCAATCTGCTGGCCCAGCGAGTCGGGGGTGGACAGGCTTTGGTTGTCCAAGATGTTCTGGGCGTTGAAGAGATTGGAGAAAGCCCCCAACAGGCTTAAAAAAGCTTCCCCAGAAAAAACCACCGTATATTTCCCCGAAGGGATCTGCGCGTACTCCAGGTGGCTGATGAGCTTCTCGGCGGCTTCTTTTACGCACCCCTGGATATCCAGCTCCTCTAGGCTGCGGGCCACCCGCATGGCGCCGGCGCTGCGGGGCTTGCGGCCTTCTTGTTCTGCTTTGCCGTAGAGAAAGACCGAGGCCAGAGTGTGGCCCTCCTGGCGCAGAGCTTGGTCGCTGTTGAGGTAAAAGCGGTCGATCTGTCGCTGGGCCAGGCCGTTGTAGGGCACCCCCTGGATGGCGGGATGGGATCCCAGCAAAGCCTTCTCGGCAGCCACCAGCTGATCTAGGAGCTCGCTGGCCAGCGCCAGGGGCCTTTTGTCATTACAGGGCTGGAGAATGGGCAGCTTCGCTTCTGGACTGAATTGGGGCGCGTGTTCCCGCACGCCGAAGTGGCTGGCCTCAAAGGCCGTCTGCAGAGCTAGTTCCAGCCCTGCTTCGTCCACATCGGTGGTGGAGGTCACCCCTACCTGGCCCTGGTCGTTCCAGGCCCGCACCGTCACACTGCAGCGGTGAGAAGCTTTTACCTGACGGGGCTCCCCCTGCTCCACCTGCACGCTGGTCTCATCCACTGCGGCTCCGTAGAGATCAAACTGGGGGATCCCCAGGTGTTTGGCGCACCTTTGCGCCTGTTCGGCCAAGAGTTCAACTTGCAGCATGTCATTCCTTCTCTACCGACGGGCCAGCCAGGCGGTCAAGTCCTCCACGCTGTTGAAATCCAGCAGCGCTTCCCCCAGCGCCTCCAGTTGCGACGGGGGCAAGGCCCAAATCCTGTTTTCCAGGGCCGGGTCAAGGGATCCCAGCTTCCGCCGCAAAAGCCGCAAAACCAGCGTTGCTTCTCCATGCTGCAGTCCCTGTTGCAGTCCCTGTTGCAATCCCTGTTGCAATCCCTGTTGCAGCCCTTGCTGCAGGCCCAGTTGCAGACCTTCTTTGCGCCCTGCTTCCAGCCCCTCCCGCAAAGCTTCCGAGCGCCACTCCTGGTAGATCACCGATTCCCTCATATCCAAAGACCTCATGATTTGCCGAATCAAACCCCGATCCAATGCTAGTCCCGCCAAAACGGCTGTTGCTGCTGCCAGTTCTCGCTGCTTGCTGGGGTCTGGCAAGCGCTCCAGCTCGGCAACGACTTCTCGTAAGGTTTCTACAGGATCCTGATACATTTACGCTGAACACTGCTGAGCATTACTGCTCAGCGGTGAAGCGATAGCATTCTGTCCGTTTCCGTTGTCACTACGCGACGCTGACGCGACCGCGCTACTCGGACGGAGTCCAAACAGAAAGGCGGTATCCCGCAAAGCCCTGAGCATAACACCCAGAGCGCCTTGCCAATCTCG
>NZ_AUMZ01000001.1:2425714-2475361 GCF_002760375.1 Synechococcus sp. 60AY4M2 | reverse complement strand
TTCTGTTCCCATCGCCTCAAGGTGTGGAGACACACCCCAAAATAATCCGCCGCTTCTCTCGGTTTTACATACCTAGCCATACCAAGCAGCCATACTGAACATATTGTACATTATTTTCAGTATAGTCCAGCATATCATTGACTAGAGTCATGCTCCACCTGGCTTAAGACCCGAAAAGGCAGCAGGGCTGGCCAATCGACGTTGGTTGGCAAGTTGCATTCCCACAGGCGAATGACCTCAAACTCGTGGCTCAGCCGTTCTAGGCGAAAGGAAGTTTGGAAAACTCGCTCCGAGGTCGTTTTGCGCAGATAAATCACCACCTGATGCACAGGTAGCTGTGGATATTTCCGGTAAAGGCGCAGCCGATAGTCGGCCATGCGAAAGGGGATTTCAGGATCTGGATCTGTTTGAAATTCCAGGTGCAAAATGCCCTGCTGCAGCCCCAGCAAAATAACAGAATCTGCTCGAACAGGTTCCTCCGAAAGTTCTGTGGGCAACATTTGCACCGGCTCAGCCACTTCTCCCACTAGCCAACGGGCAAACTGCTCCGGGAAGCGCTCTGCCAGGTACTTGCAGACGTTGTCGTAAGCCATGGGGGATCCCTGGGCCTAGCGCCCGCCCACGGTGATGGCGTCCACCTTGATGTGGGGCTGGCCGACGGTGACGTAGATGCTGCCGCTGACAGAACCACAGAAGCCAGGGGCCAGGCGGAGATCCTTGGAGCACATGGAGATCTTGGTCAGGATATCCTTGGCTTCCCCGATTAAAGTGGCTCCCTTGAGGGGCTTGGTGATCTTGCCGTTTTGGATGAGATAGGCTTCTTCCACGGCAAAGTTAAATTGGCCGGTGGGGCCGACGCTGCCGCCCCCCATGCGCTTGCAGTAGATGCCTTTGTCGATAGAGGCAAACAGGTCGTCCAGTTCGGCGTCGCCGGGGGCGATGTAGGTGTTGCGCATGCGGCTGGCGGCGGCAAAGGTGTAGTTTTGCCGGCGACCGCTGCCGGTGCGGGGATGGCCGGTGCGCATCGAGCCGGCCCGGTCGGCCAGGAAGTTCTTCAAAATGCCCTTTTCAATGAGCAAAGTGCGCTGGACGGGCATGCCCTCGTCGTCCACATCCAAGCTGCCAAAGGCCCCCTCGGAAAGCCCCTCGTCCCAGGCGGTGAGGTTTTTGTGGGCAATCTTCTGGCCTTTTTTGTCGGCAAAGGGGGTGGTTTTGCGCTCAATTTGGGTGGTTTCCAAGAGATGCCCACAGGCCTCGTGGAAGATGACGCCGCCAAAGGCGTTGGACATCACAATGGGGTAGGTGCCCGATTCCACGTAGTCGGCATAGAGCATCTGGCCGGCAGCCTCTGCCAGCTCCTGGCTGTGGGCCACAAGATCCCAGCGGCGCAAAAAGTCGGGATCCCCGGTGCCCCCCGCGCGCTGGCTAACGGAAGCGCGATGATCCCCGTCGGCACAGAGCAGGGTAGAGCTGACCGACTGGGTAAGGCGGATGTCGCGCACAAAGGTGCCGTCGCTGCAGGCTACCAGGATCTCCTGCCAGTCGCGGAAGTAGTTGGTGCGGCGGGACTGGATGTGGTGAGCTTGCCGCTTGAGCTCTGCGTTGGCCCGCCCCAAGATCTCCCCCATCTCGGCAAGGGAGCTGCATTCTTTGAGCCAGCCGTCTTTGCGGCGGCGCTCGGCGTAGTCCTGCAAGATCCCCAAGTTGACAGGGGAGACCAAGGCGGCAGGGCCTGGGGGGGTAAGGCCCATCAAGAGCAGGCCTTTTTCCAGGGCGGCTTTGAGGCCGGCAAAGGAGAGATCGTTGGTGCTGACGTAGCAGTCGGCCAGGCCGCGGAACACCCGCACGCCGGCGCCAGTGGCAAGCCGAGGGGTGATGCTGGTGATGGCGTCGTCTTCGGCCAGGCAGCTGATGGAGTTAACCCGCTCCAGGAAGATCTCCACCAGGTCGGCGCCAGCAGCCCGCCCCCAGCCTAAGAGAGTTGCAAGGGGATCCCGCCAGTCTTCGTCGAAGCGCTGCAGGGTGGGACGATAGTCGAGGTTGGGCAGTTCTTTGGACAAAAGCAGCATAGGAGGCCGAGAGCACTCAAAAGAGGGAAAGGGCAGGCTGAGATGCCGCCACCTTTTGTTCCCTCAGTTTAACAAGACGTAAAGGCTGCCCTTTTGGGGAAAGAGACTCCAAGCTTGACAAGGGCAGAGGAGCAGCCGAAGATCGCTGCACAAGGATCCCTCACCTTGCAATGGCTGCCAAGAAAAGATCCTCGGAGCTTCAGCCCAGCCTATTTGACGATCCCCTAGAGCCACCTGCCCCCGCTGCGGAGACGCTTCCCCAATGGGATCAGATCCCGCTCTCGGCCCAGGTGCCCATTCCCCCCGGTACCTATCGAGAACTAGAACAACTGGAGCAGCACTGCCGGGTCTGCCAGCGCTGTGAATTGGCGGCCAACCGTACCCACGTGGTGGTGCACCGCGGCAACCCCAAGGCCAAGATCGTGATCGTCGGAGAAGGGCCGGGGGAAAACGAGGATCTGCAGGGGCTGCCCTTTGTGGGCAAGTCGGGCCAGTTGCTCGACAAGATCCTGGCCTCGGTGGGCCTAGATCCGGAGCAGGATACCTACATCTGTAACGTGGTCAAATGCCGCCCTCCCCACAACCGCGTGCCCACCCAGGAGGAGATGGACGCCTGTCGGCCCTATCTGCTGGAGCAGATTCGCCTGGTGGATCCCTGGATCATTCTGTTGACGGGGGCCACTTCGGTGCGCTCTCTTTTGGGGGATAAGCGCGGCATCACCAAGATCCGCGGCGAGTGGATCCAGTGGCAGGGGCGCTGGTGTATGCCGATTTTCCACCCGGCCTATTTGCTGCGCAACCCCGACCGCACCCCCGGCAGCCCCAAGTGGCTGATGTGGCAGGATATTCAGGCGGTGAAGCAAAAGTACCTAGAACTTGCCGGCGCAACGCCGCCCCAGCCGGACTTCTGAGCTACTTTCCCTGGTATTTGGCCAGCGCCGCTACCCTCACCCCCAGCCCCTCTCCCAAGGGAGAGGGGGGTATGGGATCCCTAACTTGCAGGCTTGAAGCCGCTCAGCAGGCCGAAGCGCAGCAAGCCGCTGGCATAGGCCCGCCGCATCAGGCCCAGCCCCAGCGCCCCACGGACGGTGACCCAGCCGCTGCGCAGCAAAGCCGGGATCCACCGCCAATCGCGAGCCGAGGCGATCACCTCGTCCCAAAAGGGGGCCACCCGCTCCGACCAGTCGGCGGTGCGCAACCGCTCGAACCCCACCTGGTGGGCCAGCGCTTCATACTCCGACAAGCTGATGACATAGGGCAGGCAGTACACGTCGTAGATCTGCTGCAAAAGGCGCTCATCCTGGCGGCTCAGGGATCCCTCGCGGTGGCACCAGGTAACCACCATCATCTGCCCGCCCGGCTGCAAGACCCGCCAGCACTCGGCCAGAAACCGCCGCTTATCCGGCATGTGCTCGCCGCTTTCCAGAGCCCAGACCAGATCGAAGGTGTTGTCGGCAAAGGGCATGTCCAGGGCATCGGCCACCCAAAAGCGCACCCTGTTGCTCAGGCCGGCTGCTTGAGCGCGCTCCTCGGCCCGCTGGGCCTGGACAGGGCTGAGGGTAATGCCTGTTACCTCGGCGCCAAAGCGCCGCGCCAGCTCCAGGCTGCTCCCCCCAATGCCACAGCCGAGATCGAGGATGTGCCGGGGGGGCTTGGGATCCCCGATCTGGCCCCATTGAATGACTCGGTCGATGAGATCGATCTGGGCTTGGCGGCGATCCTTGCCGGTCTGGCCCGGCTCGTAGTAGCCGTGGTGCATGTGCTCTCCCCACACCTGCTCCCAAAGGCCAGAGGAAGCATCGTAGAAGCGGCGGATGCGTTGGTTGAGCGGAGAGGTCATCGGCAGGTGCAGGTCGGGATCCCTCTTATTCTGGACGATCTTGCCGTCCTTCCTGGCCCTGGGGGCGGGCTGGCAAAACCCCGATTAAGCTGGGAAAGTAGGCTCTTGTTGCCGCTGGGATCTTGGCCACCTCAGACTTTGCCCTCGAGCAGCTTCTCTTCACCCCGGCCACGCCCGAGCCCGACGCGGTGCGGCTGATCTACGCTTTCCCCAACACCTACTCGGTGGGGATCACCAGCCTCGGCTACCAGGTCATCTGGAGCCTGCTGGCCAGCCGCCGTGATGTGTCGGTCGCCCGCCTGTTTACCGACCTGGCCGAGCCGCTGCCGCGGGATCCTGAGCTGCTGGGCTTTTCCCTCTCCTGGGAGCTGGACTACGTCCACATCCTGGATCTGCTGGAACGACAGAGGATCCCCCTCCAGGCCGAGGCGCGGGAAGAAGCGCACCCCCTGGTTTTCGGCGGCGGCCCGGTGTTGACGGCCAACCCTGAGCCCTTTGCTGCGTTCTTTGACTTGATCCTGCTGGGGGACGGGGAGGGGCTGGTGGAGCAGATGATCCAGACCTATCGGCAGGTACGGCGGGGATCCCGCGCCGAAAAGCTGCAGGCGCTGGCCCAGGTGCCGGGGATCTACGTGCCCAGCCTCTACGAGGTGCGCTACCGCGGGCCCGACGGCCCAGTGGAGAAGGTGATCCCCAAGCTGGACGGGATCCCCAGCTCCATCCGCAAGCACACCTTCCGCGGCAACACCCTCTCGGTGTCCACCGTGGTTACCCCCAAGGCGGCCTGGGAGAGCATTTACATGGTGGAGGTGGTGCGCAGTTGTCCGGAGATGTGCCGCTTTTGCCTGGCCAGCTATCTAACATTGCCTTTTCGGGCAGCGGATGTGGAGGGACATCTGATCCCGGCGGTGGAGCGGGGGCTGCAGGTTACCCAGCGGATTGGCCTTTTGGGGGCCTCGGTAACCCAGCACCCCCAGTTTGAGGAATTGCTGGAGTACCTGGCGCAGGATCGCTTTGAGCAGGTGCGCCTTAGCCTGGCCTCGGTGCGCACGGGCACGGTTACGCCTCGCTTGGCGCAAGTGCTTTCCCGCCGCGGCAGCCAGTCCATTACCGTGGCCATCGAAAGCGGCTCGGAGCGGCTGCGCCGGGTCATCAACAAAAAGCTGGCCAACGAAGAGATCCTGGCGGCGGCTGCCCACGCCCAGGCCGGCGGCCTGAAGGGGATCAAGTTCTACGGCATGGTGGGGATCCCGGCGGAAACCCAGGCCGACCTGGAGGCCACGGTTGCTCTTTTCAAGGAGCTCAAGAAGGTGGCTCCCCGCCTGCGCTTCACCCTGGGCTGCAGCACCTTTGTGCCCAAGGCCCACACCCCCTTCCAGTGGCAGGGGGTGGATCCCCAGGCGGAGAAAAAGCTGCAGTGGTATCAAAAACACCTGCGCCCCCTGGGCGTGGAGTTCCGCCCGGAAAGCTACAGTTGGTCGGTCATCCAGGCCTTGATCTCAAGAGGGGATCGGCGGGTGGCCCAGGTTTTGCAGCTAGCACGGCAGTGGGGCGATTCCCTGGGCAGCTACCGGCGCGCCTTCAAAGAGCTCAAAGGAAAGCTTCCGCCCTTGGACTACTACGTCCACAGCAACTGGGATCCGGCGGATCCCCTTCCCTGGCAACACCTTGAGGGCCCTCTCAGCCTGGAGCGGCTGCGGCAGCACCGCCAAGAGGCCTTTTCCGTGTAGCGCAGGAAGCTGTGCTTAAGGATGAGGGCCTGCAGCGGCCAGAAACGCCTCGATCTCGGCGCGGTGGGGCAAACTGGGCTGAGCGCCAGGGCGGGTTACACACAAGGCCGCAGCGGCATTGGCAAACCGTAGAGCTTCCCTCAGGGGTTTGCCAGTAGCTAGGCAGGCGGCCAAAGCGCCGCAGAAGCTGTCGCCGGCAGCGGTGGTATCCACTACCGCCACAGGGTGGGCCGGCAGGTAGCCGCTTTCTCCGCCATCGGCCCAGACCAAGCCTGCTCCCCCCAACGTGACGATCACTGTCGGGATCCCCTGCCGTTGCAAGGCTTGGGCCACTTTTTCGGCTTGCGCGGGTGTCTCCACCGGGGATTGGGCAAGGGCAGCGGCTTCGCTTTCGTTGAGCACCAAGTAGCGCACCTGGCGCAACAGGGATCCCGGCAGGGGCACCACAGGGGCTGGATTGAGCAGGACGGGGATCCCTTGGGCAAAGGCTTGCTCTGCCACCGCCTGCACCGTGGCCAGGGGGATTTCCAGTTGCAACAATACCAGAGCTGCCGCTGTCCAGGGGGGCAGATGGGCGGGTGTGTAGCGACCATTAGCCCCAGGGCTGACCACGATCCGGTTTTGCCCTGCTCGATCCACAGTAATTAGGGCAATGCCGCTGGGCCCTTCCAGCTCTCGCAGGTGGTGGGTATCGACGCCGTTCTGCTCCAGGTTCTCTTTCAGCAGGCGGCCAAAGCTGTCAGATCCCACTGCCCCCCACATCTCCACCTGGGCTCCCGCCCGTGCCGCTGCCACCGCTTGGTTGGCCCCCTTGCCGCCGGGGTAGGTGGCGTAGTCGGATCCCAGCACCGTTTCCCCAGGCCCAGGATGGCGTGGTACCTGCACCACCAAGTCCAGATTCAAGCTCCCCACTACGCGAACTAGGGCTGTCATTGGCTAGCTGAAAAACGGTGCCCTAGAGGTAGCTCATTCTAGCTCCCACCACTGGGTTGGAGAGCTTTCCACCTTGGAGAGGATTGGCTATCTTGTGAGGGGGTGACGCGGAAACAAGCCATGCTGCTGACCACTACAGACGTGCTCCAAGGTAGAGAGGTTGAGCGTTACTTGGGCATTGTTACCGCCGAAGTAGTTTATGGCACCAATGTTCTACGGGACTTCCTTGCTGCCCTCCGCAACATCATCGGGGGACGCACAAGAACCTATGAAGAAGTTTTCGAGAATGCCCAGAAAAAGGTTTTGGAAGAGTTGGAGCAGCGAGCCAAACGTTTGGGAGCAAATGGCATCCTAGGCGTTAGCATTCATACCAACATGAGCACGACCATGATCCTCGTCACCGCCGCCGGCACCGCCGTCAAGCTGCGCTAGAACCTTTAGGCCAGGCTCTCCATCACCGCCTCGTCGATCTCGAAATTGGCGTAGACATTTTGCACATCATCCAAGTTGTCCAGCCGCTCCATCAGGGTCAGCACCAGCTTGGCCGTCTCGGGATCCTCCACATGCACCTCCGTAGAGGGGATCCAGCGGATGGCCGCCTCTTGCACCTGGTAGCCTTCTTTTTTGAGGTAGGTGGCCACCTGCTCCAGCAGGGTGTAATCGCAGTAGACTTCTGCGTCGGTTCCCTCTACCTTGAGATCCTCCCCTCCTGCTTCGGCTACCGCTAGCAGCAGAGCTTCGGGATCTGTCACCCCCTCTAGGCTAATCACCCCTTTTTGCCGGAACAGCCAGCTGACGCAGCCGCTTTCCCCCAAGCTGCCGCCAACTTTGCTGAAGGCCTCCCGCACCTCGGCAGCCGTGCGGTTGCGGTTATCGGTCATGGCCTCGATTAAGACAGCTACCCCCCCAGGGCCGTAGCCTTCGTAGCGAATTTCCTCCAGGGGGCTGTCGTCGGTCCAGTTGCCGGATCCCTTAGCGATGGCCCGTTCAATGTTCTCGGCGGGCATGCCTGCCGCTTTGGCTTTCTCCACCGCTGAGCGCAGCCGAAAATTGGCTTCCGGGTCTGGCAGGCCGCTGCGCGCTGCCACAATGATGGCTCGGGAAAGTTTGGTAAACAGGCTGCCTTTTCTAGCATCTACGCGGGCTTTTTGCCGCTTAATGTTGGCCCATTTGCTGTGTCCTGCCATGCTGTGCACACCAGTCAAGCAATCCACGGGGAGGGATCCCCTAACTCTGAAGCCTAGATCACCACCTGCTCAGGTCTCAACCCCAGGGGAGTAGGTCAGGGCTGAATGGGTTGCCGCTCGATCACGCCCCCCGGTGGCGGTGGAGCTTCCGGCGTTGCTTGAGGTGTAGGCGTTGGTGTCTCTATAGGAGCTGGCGTGGGAGGCAAAGGAGGTACAGGCTCTTCAAGCACAGCCTCAGGCGGAGGGGTCGGGGTTGGCGGCTGAGTTAAAAAGGGCGTTACCTGTTCCAGCAGCTCGGCATAGAAGATTCCGTCCTGCTCCGACCCAAAGCGGCCCACCGCCCAGCGGTGACGGGGCACAAACAGGGTTTGCAGCAGCACTTCCCGACTGGCGAAAGAGGGAGTGCCCACAAAGACATAGCCATCGACAATGACACGGTTCAAGTCAGGCCGAGTTTGAAACACCCGATCCACCTCCCGCAGCATCTCCGCATCCAGCCGCTCCAGCAGAGTTTCCAGCGTATCCTCAGGCCTGACCAAAACTCGCACCTGAAAGCGATAGCCTTCGCAGCGATAATCTCCGCAGAGTTTAACCAGCTCGTTTCGCACCCGAATCTGCGCCGCCGGATCGATGTCCCTCACCGGCAGGAAGACTTCTGGCTCTGGCTGTTGTTCTGCTTCCTGTGCCCAGGTCAAGGGCTGGCTGCTCCACGCCCTCAACAGCAGGGATCCAAACAACAAGGCAAGTCCCCACCCTCCAAGGGGGAGGCTCCAGCCCAGGCTGCCCCGCTTAGGGCGTTGGGAAAAGAAGGGATCGCGATCCCGATTCGGGCTACTCAGCGGACTGTTCATAACCAATACGGCAGCGATGGCTACCGCCAACTCTACCCAACATCTGGCGAAGAGGCACTAAGCCGGAGAGAAAACGGAGTCGCTCTTGCTGGACATCGCTGCTCTAGGGATCCAGAAGCAGCTCAACAGAAAGACAGCACCCCAAATCAAGAGGAGAGCATCGTTGGCTGAGCTCTGTTCGCTGCAGCTTGCCGAGGTGGCTGTATTCTGGAGAAGCTAATGATCCTGTGGCAGAGGAGTGTCTATGCCATTGCCGGCATCGAAGGTTTTTGGATCCCAGGTGGGATTTTTCTGGGGTTTACTGGCCTCGACTGTACTCTTGGCAGGCTGTGGGGGAGGTGGGGGGACGGTGCCGCCTCCGGTCAATGTTTGCGAGCAAGCCTTTAGCCCAGAGTTTTTCGCAGCGATTGGCCTGCGCCGCCCAGGAGATAGCCGCAGCGGAACCTTGGGGCCGAATAGCCTTTTGGAGTTCTACTACGATAGCGCCGGCGAGATTCAAAATGCCCGGGAAGTTCCACCGCCGCCCGGCACCTTCACCTTTTACTCAGATGGATTTCTCTACTTTCCTTCTGCAGCCAACGTTACCGGAGTTACCATCCGGCTGACCAGCCCGGCTTTCGATCCGCTGTTGGTCATCGGTGCCTTTGATACCGGCAGAAACTTGGATCGGAATATCCTTTTTGTTAACGATGATGCCGCCCCTGGCAACTTTACCACCTCCCAGCTCACGATCCCGGTGCGGCAAGACCGCTGTTACTTGATCCAGGTGCAAAGTTACTGGGCGCAAAATGCTTCCCCAACCGCTGGGCCGGGCAGCCCTGGACGAGGGCCATATACCCTCCAGGTGGTGAGCGAAACGTTTGCCACCCCTCCCCCTCCCCCTGCCATCCAGCAGAAACCGGAGGATAGGGAATCGGGAGGCGGCGGTGACCGAGGTGGCGGCGTGGGTATTTAACTCTGGCGTGTGAGCTTAATGGCAAAGCTGGCGCTGCCGCAGGTGGCCGTGCCGCGAATGGAGCGCCCGTCGGCGCTGACGGTGCCGCTCCACGTGATGGTTGGGGTACCGCTACCCCCTATCCTACCGCTAACAGAAAGTTGGTTGCCGATAAGCTGGCCGCCGCGCTCGGAAAAGCTGGGTGAGGAAATGGTGATCTGGTTGCCGTCTTGCCGAATGGAGACGGTTTCCTCAATGCCGGTTGCAACATTAACCTTACACAGGGATCCCTGCCAGACAAAGGATCCTCCCTCATAGAGCCACTGACCGCTCAAGGCAAACTCTGGCGCAGGCGTTGGTGTTGCTGGGGCTGGCGTCGAGGTGGGCGTCGGGATCGGGGTGGGGGTAGGGGTAGGAGTACGGGGGACGAGCGGGGTAAAGCGAGGGATAGGGGTAAGCGTTGGTGTTGGCACCGGGGTGGGAGTGGGTGTTGGTGCCGGAGTTGGAGTGGGTGGCGGTGTCGGAGTTAGAGTGGGTGGCGGTGTCGGAGTCGGGGTGGGTGGCGGTGTCGGAGTTGGAGTGGGTGGCGGTGTCGGAGTTGGAGTGGGTGGCGGTGTTGGAGTCGGGGTGGGTGGCGGTGTCGGAGTCGGGGCGGGCTCGGGGGTAGGTGTTGGGGTGACTTCAGCGGTAGAAATCGGCTCCGGCTCTTCCTGAGTATCGCGGATTGTTGGGCGCGGCCAGAGCCAAAAGGCGGCCAACAAAGCCACAGCGCCTCCCCCGGCCAAGACCCACTTTAGGCTGCTGCCGGAAGGCTGGAGAACCGTTGGGGGGGCGGCTTGCGGCAGGGGACGGGTAGGGGGAGTATCCGTTCGTGGTGGGACGGGGGGATCCTGAGGGGGAGCAGCCGGAAGCGTGTTGCTGGCCTGGATGACTGTAGAGGGCGTTTCGGCAGTTTCGCCTTCAACTTTGGGGGAGGGATCCGGCGCAGCTTCTGCCGAGGGATCTGAGGGGAGAGGTTCCCGCTCGGCGATGTAATAGGGGATCCCTGCACCTGCAGGCGGGATGGGCTCATCTTCGACAAGATCCAGATCTTCATCGCGGATGTCTTCAAAGGCTCCAGAAGCCGATCCTGTATTGCCGGTGGTTTTGATCGGCGGTCTGGGATCGGAAGAGGGTGGAGCCTCGTTTTGAGCCTTGGCACCGCCGGTGGGAAGAATCACGGTACTGGCCTGGCTGCTGGGGAGTTGAGTGGCCACCGTCAGCTCATAGGCCTGCAGCAGCCGCTCCCCCAGCTCCTGCATCGTCTGCGGGCGTTCGTCCGGGTTTTTCTTCAGGCAATCCATCACCACCGCTACGATGGCGGGTGGGATCGGCTGGGGGGCTGTCTCCGGGTTGATCTCAAGGGGGTTTTCATAGCAATGGGCGTGGATCCAACTGTGCAATGAGTCGGTTTCCAAGCGAAAGGGCATGGATCCCGTCAGCATCTCGTAGAGCACCACCCCTAGGGAGTAGATGTCTGAGCGGGCATCCAGAGATTTGCCGCGTACCTGTTCAGGAGAGGCGTAACGGGCTGTGCCGATAAATCCGCCCCCTTTTTGGGTGCCTAGACTAAGGGTGTGATCCGCCAGCGTTTTGGCCACGCCGAAGTCGAGGATTTTCAGTTGAGACGTGAGTTGGCCCTCTTGCAAGACTTGCTCGAGAAACAGGTTGCTGGGCTTGATGTCGCGGTGAATCACGCCCCGAATCTCGCGGCCATCTACCTTGGCGCGGAACGTGTGGGCAAAGTGCAGCCCTTCACAAGCCTGCAGGGCCAACCGAATGACTTGCCGAAGCGGCAGAGCCCCTTTTTCCCGCATCAGCTTGCCCAGATCCTGCCCCTTGAGGTACTCCATCACCAGGTAGGCTTGCTCGCCCTCTTGGCCGTGATCCAAAACTTTGACGATGCGGGGATGCTGTCCCAGAAGGATGCTGATGCGGATCTCTTCGGCAAAGCGGCGGCGCAAATCATCGAGCTGGGCGTTCCCTCGGCTCAGCAGGGTAGGGGCATACAGGATCTTGACCGCCACCTCTTGGCCGTTGTTGTGTAAGTCCAAAGCCCGAAAGACGGATCCCATGCCGCCACCACCGATTTCTTGAATTAGCCGGTAGCGACCGCCCAAAATGCGATTGGTGAGATCAAAAGACATAGGTTTGCAGGCGCAAGAAAAGGCAGCTCAGGCCAAGATGTCCATACGATAAACCAATTGCTGGAATTCATACCCGCCCATTGCTCAGTCCAACTTCAGGGATCCCAATCTTTGACTCTCTGGAGGCCCAAGCGCTCCGCGCCGCCGGCGCGACCACCTCCAGCCCCTCTCCCAGCCCCCCTCACCCCCAGCCCCTCTCCCAAAGGGAGAGGGGAGTTAGGGATAGCGCTTTGCGCCGCCAGCGCGTGCGCGACAGCGTTGCGACAAGCCGTTTTTTATTACCATTTGGAATGACTATTTAGAGATTTTTTTAAGGATCTCCAGTAAATGTGAAAAAAGCGCAAGGGAATGCTGGGGGAAATTCAGCCTTCTGGGCAACCTTCAGCCCAAAGGGGGATGATCGGAAGGGATCCCTGCGCGAGGGCTTATGGACTTGGGCTTGGTGGTGATTGCCTACAAAGAGGGGGATCGGGAGAGCAAGGCCGCCTGTCAACTGTGTGCGGAGCAGTTGCGCCGGCGCGGCGTTACGGTGCTAACAGCCCCCACCGGCTTGCACCACAACCCCTACCCGGTCTTCCTGGAGGCCACTTCCGATCCCATCGACCTAGCTGTGGTACTGGGGGGAGATGGGTCGGTGTTGGCGGCGGCCCGCCACCTGGCCCCCCATGGGATCCCCATTTTGCCCATTCAGTCGGGGGGCAGGCTGGGGTTTTTGGCCCAGTCAGAGCGGGTGCTGCACCAGGATCCCTGGGATCGCATCCAGGCCGGAGACTTCGTCCTGCAAGCCCGGATGATGTTGCAGGCCCAGATTTGGGAGCAAGTGCAACTGGGGCAGGGGGCTATTCCTGGCGAGGGCAAGCGGCAGGGCCGCCCGGTCAGTGACGTGTACTACGCCCTCAACGAAATGTGCCTCAAGCCCATCAACCGGGAACGCCTGCCCGCCGCCATCCTGGAAATCGAAGTCAATGGCGAGATTTTGGATCAGTACCACGGGGATGGTGTGCTGGTGGCTACACCGACGGGATCCACCTCCTACACCCTGGCAGCCAACGGCCCCATTCTGGAGCCCAGCTTTGAGGCCATCATCATCACCCCCATCTGTCCCCTCAGCTTGTCCAGCCGTCCCATCGTCATCGGCGGCACGGCTACGGTGGAGATCTGGCCCCTTGCCGATCCGGAAGGGCTGACCCGCCTCTGGAGCGATGGCGTCTTGGCCCAATCGGTCAACCCCGGCCAGTGGGTACAAATTCAACGGGCTCACCTGCCGGCCAAGCTGCTGATCCTAGAAAAAGACCTCTCCTACTTCCGCACCCTGCGAGAAAAACTGCAGTGGGCCGGCAGCCGCATCTACATCCCCACCACCAACCACCGCCCGGAAGGGGGATAAA
The DNA here is from genome assembly GCF_002760375.1 of Synechococcus sp. 60AY4M2. Classification (NCBI taxonomy): domain Bacteria; kingdom Bacillati; phylum Cyanobacteriota; class Cyanophyceae; order Synechococcales; family Synechococcaceae; genus Synechococcus; species Synechococcus sp. 60AY4M2. The sequence continues at coordinate 2,462,243 of NZ_AUMZ01000001.1, read as the reverse complement.
GGGATCCTAAAGTTGGGGAGCTAGAGTAGCGGAGTTTGACTCCCCTGGAATCCTCTCCCATGAGCCTCAGACTTTACCTACTCAGACACTTTTCCAGCAGTTCAACCTAAAGCTTTAAAGAGATCCGCGACTCAAGCTTTCCAAACGCTCCCCGACGGATTCCGCTATCAAAATGAGTCTGAGGTTCACTCAATTGGGATAAATTGCAGCAGGGATCCCGTGTGGATGAGATGGGCCGGGGCAGATTTTCCATCCTGGCCGGGATGGGCCAGCAGCACACAGCGATCTTGGGGGGTGAGGTTAAACCCGACAGAGGGATCAGGCTCTCTTTTCAGTTGAGAATTGAGTTGCGGATCCCCGACAAACGTCAGTTGAGCCAAGAGGGCCAATAGGCAATCTAGATGGGCCAAATCCGTTCCGAAAGGAGTCCGCTCCTGCAAGGTGGCCAACGCCACCGGGTGGCCTTCCCGGATGAGATAGGTGAGGATCCCGGCACAGCGCTCTACGGCCCGCTCCAGCTTGTTGCGATGCGCTTCAGGGCCTTCTCCCCGCGGCTGCCAGCGGTTTTCAAAACAGAGGACAATGGCCTGGGAACGGGGACGCTCCAGCTCGCGCACGACCAGTTGATCCCGTTTGGCCGAGATCTTCCAGTGCACCGAGCGCACATCATCTTGGGGACGATAAGGCCGCAAGCTGAGATAGTCCCCCTCCTGGCCCGGCTGAGGGCGCAACCGGCTGCCGCCGCTGAACTGATCCGGCAGCAGCAAACCCTGCACAGGGGCAGGCCGAGGAAACACGATCACCGTCTGCGCATCCTCAATTTCCACTGCCTTGCGGAAGAGTTCAAAGGGAAAGCTGGTGGCAATTTCAAAGCCCTGCAGCCGCCACGCCCCTCGCCGTGAAAAAGTGTGCTGATAGAAGGTATCTAGCTTGGCGCCGGGATCCAAGCGCAAAACGTAGCTGGAAGGCCAATCGGCCCGCCTGAGCCCCTCAATGCGCTCGCTGACCTGTAGGGAAAAACTGGGCAGGCGCCGTTTGCGGTTGACCAGCGTCAGCCCCACCAAGACCGGCTGGCCGGCAAAAATGCGGCTGGGCAACTGCCGGCTCACCTCCAGATCTTTGAGGGTAAGCTCGGAGAGCATGCCGCTGAGGAGAATGAGGCTGAGCAGCATCCCCAGCACCAAGTAAAGGGGATTGTTGCCGGTGTTGAAGGCGGCAATGCTTACCAAGAGGGTGATCCCAACAAACCGCCCCCCGATGCGGGTAAAGCGGAAGCGGCGCAGAAAACGAACCCGCTGCCTTGAGGACAACTGGGGAGGGCGGATCCCCAACTTCCGCGGCCACTGCAACGATTGCAGGAGTTGAAGTGCCGTTTGGCTAAGTTTCAATAACATTTGCCTGCCTCCTCTGCAGCCCTGTACCGCTAATTCTTGCTCCCCAACCCTCCGCGCAAGAATACCCGTATCTTGCAGCGTAAAGGGATCAGGCACTAGGAGCAGGTTTGTTCGGTGAGGATTTGGGCAATGGCCGCAGCCACCCGCTCCTGTTGTTGGAGAGTCAACTCAGGAAAACAGGGCAAGGACAACACTTGAGCAGCACAGAGCTCAGCATTGGGCAGATCCCCAGGTTTGTACCCCAACTTTTTGCGGTACACCGGCTGCAGATGCAGCGGGATGGGGTAGTAAACGCGGCTGGCAATGCCCCGCTCCTGCAACTGCTTTTGCAACCGGTCCCGCCGCCGCGAGTCCGTCGAGTCGGAACCAGGCACCCGCACCGTGTACTGGTGCCACACCGAGTTGCCCCCCACCGCCACCTGGGGCAGGATCAGCCCAGGGATCCCCTGCAACAGGCGGTGATAGGACTCGGCAATCCCCTGCCGCCGCCAGTTCCACTCCCGCAGGTGGGTCAACTTAACCGACAGGATCACGGCTTGCAGCGCGTCGAGGCGGCTGTTGAGGCCGATGTGCTCGTGCTGGTATTGGCGAGTCTGGCCGTGTTCTTTAAGAATGCGAACCTTGCGGGCCAATTGTGGATCCCGGGTCACCACCGCCCCACCATCCCCTGCTGCCCCCAAGTTTTTGGTGGGAAAAAAGCTGAAGCAGCCGATATCTCCCCAGGTTCCCACCGGCCTGCCCCCCCAACAGGCCCCCACCGCCTGGGCGCAATCTTCTATCACGGCCAACCCATGTCGCCGCGCGATGGCCAGAATCTCGGTCATGTTGGCCGCCTGGCCGAACAGATGCACCGGGATCACCGCCTTGGTGCGGGGGGAAATGCTCTTTTCCAGAAGCTGGGGATCCAGGTTAAAAGTGCAGGGATCCACATCCACAAACACCGGCCGTGCCCCCACCAAGTCGATAGCCTCGGCGGAGGCAAAAAAGCTAAAGGCAGTGGTGATCACCTCGTCACCTGCTTGGATCCCAAGGGCGCGCAAGGCCAGCACTAAAGCATCGGTGCCGGAATTGCAGCCAACAGCCTCCAGGTCCCCGCCGCCAAGAAACCGGGAGAATAGCTCCTCAAAACGCCGCACCGCCTCTCCCCCGATGTACTGGCCTGAGGCCAGCAACGCCTCCACCTCGGGCAGAAGGGTTTCAGCCAGAGCGCGGTATTGCAAGGTCAAGTCCAGCAGCGGAATAGGCTCATCCGTCACGGTGCTGCCTTTTGGGAAGGTAGCGGCCACAGCCCATTATCGAGGATGAGAGCTTTCGACACTCCCACCAACTAAAGAAAGCTGGAGAATTCTTACCCAGTCCGTTGCTGGACTCGTAAAGGCGTTGTCAAGCCGCCTCTAGACAGCTCTCACAGCCCTGTCCCGCTAGCGCAAGCAAGGACATAATGCCAAGGCTCTGCTTGGTTTGTCTTGCTTAGCTGCCGGCTAGGTTTTTCACGAAGGTAGGTCAGTATGTACAGTGTAGCAGAGAGAGAAATCAGCGATTAAAATCGCCTATGCCTCTTCCCTGAGGCGGAAAAGCTGATTTTCGGCGTCCACAACGCTCTGGCCCCAAGTGATTCTTCCCTTATCTTCGCTACAAGTGGACTGCTGGGATCCCAGCCCACTCCGAATCTATCCCAATCTGAGATAGAGTAAACGCGGTACGTCCCTGGCCAGGGATTCCCTAGGTCGGCTACAGCTATCGACAGGATGTTCTATGCAGGTTGCTTCTCAAGCAGTTCTCGGCAAAGCCCCTTTGGCCCCCCGAATTCTAGCTTTGGTGCCGGGAGGGATTGGCGACCAAATTCTTTTTTTTCCCACCCTGGCAAGTTTGCGGCAGCGCTTTCCAGAAGCGGAGCTAGAGGTGTTGGTGGAGCCGCGGGCGGCAGCTGCCTACGAGGTTTGTCCCTCGGTGAATCGGGTGCTAACCTTTCCGTTTAAAGAGCAGCTCTCGTTGGGAGATATCAGCGATCTGCTGGGGCGAATCCGGGAACGGCAGTACGATGCGGTGCTGAGCCTGGGCAGAAGCTTAGGGGTCAAGCTGCTGCTTTGGCTAACTGGGATCCCGAAGCGGGTTGGCTATGCTCCACCAGGGCCTGGGCGACCTTGGCTGACCGACCCGGTGCCCCTGAAGCCGGCCCAATATGCAGCGAGCATGTATCACGACCTGCTGCAGGGGTTTGGCATCACTGCGACGGCAGGCCTGCCTCAGGTTCGCCTAAAGAAGACAGACCTGGAGTGGGCCGAGCAGGAACGCAAGCGCCTGCTGGGGGATGCTGCCCAAGATTACGTGCTGTTACATCCCGGCGCCAGCCAACTGTCCCAGGAGAAGGGAATTCAGAAAATCTACCCCCCCGCCAGCTGGGTCAAGGTCATCAAGGGCTTCCGGGAAAAGCGGCCGGAGCTGCCGCTGGTGCTGCTGCTGGGGCCAGAAGATGAGCAGCTGGCGGAGGGCTTTCTGTCGCAACTGCCGGATCTGCCGGTGAGCCGCCCTCCCCACCTGGGCCAACTGGCGGCCTTGATTGCTGGCTCCACCCTGCTGTTGTGTACCGACAGCGCCCCCATGCACCTAGCAGTAGCCACCCAAACTCCCCTGGTGGCTGTGTTTGGCCCCACTGAGCCGGAGCGGCTGCTGCCTTCCGAAGGGCCGTTCCGCGCCGTTAAGGCTGCCAACGGGGTGATCGACTCGATTGCTCCTGAGCAAATCCTGCAAGTGATCTTCCCCGGCTAGCGGCAGAAGACTTTCCCCAAGACCAGCCCAAAAGGTTATGGGATCCTGCAGCCACTTCGGACAAGTTTGAAACCATTCCCTCACCCCAACTCCTCTCCCAGGACACTGCGCTCCTCGCCCCAGGGAGAGCTTGTCCCGCTATACCGGCTGTCCCAGCCTGGAAAGGGAGTAGCACAGTTTTCTCCTTCTCCCTCTAGGAAAAAGGCCGGGAATGAGGAGCTTGTTTGGCCATGCGGACGAAGGGACTTGAACCCTTACGCCTTGCGGCACTAGATCCTAAGTCTAGCGCGTCTGCCATTCCGCCACGTCCGCAAAAGCTGGCCCCGTAGGCCGGTTGTCAGCCGACTCGGATCCCGCTCAATTATGCTAACCCAAGCCGGCTCTGGCTAACCCGGCAACTGGGCAACGGCGACCTTCAGCTCCTCTGTGGCGTCCAAAACCACCCAGCCTTGCCCCCCTGCCCGCTTCCACAGCTCAAAGTGCAGGTGTGGCCCGGTTACCGCCCCGGTTGCCCCCACATAGCCGATCACGGATCCCTGTTCCACCACTTCCCCGGCTCTTACCGCGACTTCGGACATGTGGCCGTAGCGGGTGCGCCGACTGCCGCCATGGTCCAGCACAACCGTAATTCCCAGGCCTCCCAAGGATCCCGCGCTCACCACCTTGCCGCTCAACGCAGCCAGGATTGGCGTGCCCAGGCTGGCCCCCAGATCCACGCCGGCATGGAACTCTGGCTGGCCGCGGATGGGGTGAATTCGCATGCCAAACCCAGAGGTAATCGGCACGGGGTGGGGCAAAGGATAGAGCAACTGTTCTTCACCTGTCGCCAATTCGGGCAATGCCGGCGCTGGCGGCTTAGGCGTTTGGGGTTGGCTGGGATCCTCAATACGAATCTCTTCGCCTGGCATGAGGATGATGCGGCGACCGGAGCTGCGCTCCATCAGCACCACCGGCACCCCACTTTCCGGCTGAGCATCGACGGCCAAGTTCTGGGTTGCTGGCGGCTCCATAATAATTTCCCGCCCCACCACCGTCTCTGCGCGGGTTTCTGCCTCCAGGGTTGGAGAGCTGCCAGGTTTGGACGCCAAGCCTGGAGACTCTGGGCTGCCCGCCGGCAGGGGAATGGCACCATCCAACAGCAGGGCTTCTGCTCCAGGGGTGTCCAGAGCCGGGCCTATTGAGGGAGGAGGGGGCAGAGGATGGAGTTGCGTCTGCGCCAGCAGAGCGGTGGAAGAGAAGCAGAGCAGCAGGCCCAGTCCCAACCCTAAGCCCAGGCCCAGCCGCCGCAGCAGCCGCGCCCTTCTCGCCAACCGGCTGCCTGGCCGGGAGAGAAGACGCAGCCAAAAAGACTTTGCCGACATGCGCAAGGGATCCAACACGGGTCACTCAGGAGGAAACGAAGGGCCACTGGCAAGAGACGCTTGATAGCTCAGGCGCACCTGGTCGGGAGAAAGGACGAGGATCTGTCCTCCTGGAGTTTGTACCCGCAGCCTGCCATCCTCGGCAAGGCCCAAAACCGTAGCCGACGCCTCACCAGGGAGCCATTGGACTTGCGGCTTCACCGTCCAGGCTTCGTACCTGGAGCGCACAGGGGCAAACCCCTCCTGCAGCCAGATCTGAAACCCGCGCTCCATCCCCTGCAAAACCCAGGCGGCAACTGCGGTGCTGTCCTGCCGGGATCCCAGAATTTCTGCCAAGGCAATCCCGCCAGCGGGCACGGGATTGTTGACATTGACCCCAACGCCGGCCACCAGCCCCAGCAGTTGCCCTCTCTCCCCAAAGCGGCTCTGCACCAAGAGGCCACCCAGCTTGCGCAGAGAACCCGGACACTGCTCATCCACCACCACCAGGTCGTTGGGCCATTTCAGCCGCAGCGGGATCCCCAGTTTCTGTCGTAGGCTATCCACAACACCCCAGGCCAGCGTCAGGGTCAACTCCAGCAGCGAATGCCGCAGAGGCGGGGATCCCAGCCAGACCGACAGATACAGCCCCCCCGGCTCCGAGTGCCACACCCGCCCGTGCTGGCCCTGTCCTGCCCGTTGGCGGGTGCTGACCAAAACCGTGCCCGGCGGCAGGGGCTGAGGAAACTGGCGCCCCCACTGCAAAAGCAGCCGGTTGGTGGAGTCGGTTGTCACCACCTGCAAGAGGTGGTGGCCCCATGCCCCCTGGCCCACCAGGGATCCCAGCCGCGAGGGGGAGAGCATGGCTAAGTCCCCCCAGCCCTAGCTCAACACGATATCTTCTGCCGGGCGTTGGGCCAACCGCTTCAGATTTTGATAGCGCAACATGTCCAGCAGGTCGTTGCCGGAGCGCCCCTCCAGACGGGCCTCCACGTGCAGCGCCTGCCCCAGCGCCTCCACCGCCTGCAGCCGTGGGATCCCGCGCAACACCAGGCGATCCACGGCGTAGGCATCGGCAGCCAGAAGACGGCGGTCGTTGGTCTGGTCGCGGCGCAACTGCCAAAGCGCCAAGCCGCTCAACCCTCCCGAAACCGTCGCCCCCACCGGGTCTTGCTGCACGACCTCGAAGATCAGGCTCAGCCCTCCCAGAGCCGCTATGGCCAGGTAAAAGTCGATCTGCCGCGAGGCTGCCCGGCTGTAGTAGCCCACCTTGTGGAGAAACAGCCCTGCCCGCTGCAGGGGAGTGAACTGTCGCCACTCGTAGGGTTTGATGAACAGCCGCATCTGCCGTTCCCAGGGCATCTGTCGGCGGCCCTTGATCACCACCGTCTGCCGCTCCGAGGCCGGCAAGATCTTCACGCTCTCCCGCATGCTGGCGGGCAGCAGATCCAGCAGGCGATCGATCTCAGCCTGGTCGAGAACGTAGTTGTCGTAGCTGTAGTACTCCGAGTTCATGCCGGGCCTACTCCTGAGCTTAATCCCATCGCCTGACGCATCTCTCGCACTGCCCGCTCCAATCCCACCAGCACCGCTCGACTGATGATGCTATGGCCGATGTTCAGCTCTTCCATGCCAGGGATCCGGGCCACCGGGCCGACGTTCCAGTAGGTGAGGCCGTGTCCGGCGTTCACCCGCAAGCCCAGTTGAATCGCCTGTTGGCTGGCCTGCCGCAGTTGGGCCAACTCCGCCTCTTGCTGCGCCTCCGAGGATGCCTCCGCATAGCGTCCCGTGTGCAGTTCCACCCAGCGGGCCCCCACCTGGGCAGCGGCGGCAATTTGGATGGGATCGGGATCGACAAACAAGCTGACGGGAATGCCGGATCCCTGCAGTTGGCTTACCACCTCGCTAAGACGCGACACCTGCCCGGCCACATCCAGACCGCCCTCGGTGGTGACCTCTTCTCGCCGCTCGGGCACTAGGGTGACATAATCGGGCTTGATCTCCAGGGCGATGGCCACCATCTCGTCGGTGGCGGCCATCTCCAAGTTGAGGTGGGTGCGCACCGTCTGGCGCAGTAGCCGCACATCCCGCTCCTGGATATGGCGGCGATCCTCGCGCAAATGCACCGTGATCCCATCTGCCCCTGCCAACTCGGCGATCACCGCCGCGGCCACCGGATCCGGCTCTACGGTGCGGCGAGCCTGGCGCAGGGTGGCGACGTGGTCGATGTTAACTCCCAGACTTAACAAGGCTCAACTTCTTTCACTGTAGCTGGTGATGAATGCTCCTAGTATTACATTATTCATTACTTGTGCCGGTCAGACGAGTCAGGGTATTGCGGGGCGCAGAGCTAAGGGGCACAGGCTTTATGATCGAGAACGACACCTCGCCCCTCCGGGATCCACTGCGGGCTTGCCATGACCAATCCAGATACCTCTTTGGCGGTGGGACAACACTCCATTGTTGACCGGGCGCGGGTGCCGGTCCTGATTGCCCAATACCTGCCGGTAGAAATCTGCATCTACTACCAGGTTGTGCCCCTCGCTCTGGACACCGACAGCTTGATCTTGGGCATGGTGGATCCCCAGGATTTGGCGGCGTTGGACTACGTGAGCAAGATGCTCGCCTATTCCCAGATCTCCGTTGAGCCGATCCCGATTACTTTTGAGCAGCAGCAGGATTTAATTGCCTACTACTTCAGCCATCCGCCGAGCCCGGCAGAGGTGGAGCAGCTACGCCTCCAGGCCCAAGCCAGCCGCGTCACCCGGGAAGTTCCTGCTCCCGTGGCCGAGCCGCCCAGCCGACTGACCCCCACCCAGCCGCTGCCGGCACGGCCAACTGCTCCGCCCCTTCCTGTTGACGAATCGGAAGAGACGGCGCAGCAGTTGCTGAACTCGATGCTGCGGCGAGCTTTGGAGGAGAAAGCGGAGCAAATTTTTGTTGAACCCCAGGAGGGGTTGGTGTGTCGGGTGCGCTACCGCCAGCAGGGGATTTTGCGGGATCTATTTAAGGATCTCTCGGAGTCGATACGGGCAAAGTTGATCGCCGCCATGAAGCGGATGATGGCCCTGGATGCAGGGCTGATCGGGGAGCCCCAGCAGGCGGAAGCAGAGCGGATGTATCGGGGGGAGCCGCTGGTGCTGCAATTGCGCATCATTCCCCAGCGCTCCAAGAGTGGCCAGGTTTCCTCCTCCAGGGAAGGCGCCATCCTCAGCATTCTGCGAGGGGAGACCCTCCACAAGTATCAGCAAGGCCAAAACCGCCTCCGCGTCTCCGAGACTGTGGCTTTGGCCCAGCAGGCCCATCAACTGCTGCAACAACTGCAAGCTGCCCTCAGCACCACAATCGAGAAGCTGAAGCAATACCCCACCCCCCCCGGCAGCGACTGGCCCCTGATGACAGAAATGCTGGCGGCCATTCAGGCCCAAGCCCAGATGATCGCCATCCGCCAGCAGGACTGGGAAAAACTCAATTCCGGCAGTTGATCTCCTATGGGCATTTGGATACAGGCCGGGCCACTGCTCTCCTGCCCCAATCCCTGCCCGTAGGAATCCAGAAGCCTCTCCTCCTCGCTCCAGGCGTCCCATTCCCACGACAACCTGAGCGGCTTCTTCCTAGCGGGATCCCTCCCGCAACAGCACCAAAATCACCCCGGCAATAATGCTGATGGTGGCCCCGGCAATCAGGCTGGTGGCCAGACGTTCCAGCCGTTCCCCAATGGTTTGGGCGGTGTCGAACTTAAAAGTGAGCTTTTCGACGTCACCCGAGAGCTTCTCGACCCGCTCCGAGAGCTTTTGGGTATCTCCTGAGAGCCGATCGATCCGATCCAGAATCTCCCCTTGTTGTTGGGTGAGGCGAGCTATTGCTTGGCTGTTGGTTTCAACCAGCCGCTCGACCCGCTCTAGGCGCTCTTCTGTCGAAATCGTCATGGGGCTTGGAAGTCACGAGCAGGGTATCTCCGCCTATCGATCCTAGGCTACTCCCGGCCTTTTGTCTCTCTAGCGTCGGCTTGACCGGACAGCCTCTGCTCCTACTGCCTCGGTTGAGTGCGATAATCTGGAGATCGTGCAGTCTTGTGCGCTAGCCGCCATGTCGTCAAAAGATCCGACGTCTTTGCCCCAGCCCAAGCTGCCGCCAGGAGAAACCTCCGCTGGCTCCAGATCCCGCGCTTGGTGGCAGGCTCAGCGGGAGAACTTGCTGACAGTGGTGCTGGCGCTGCTGTTGGCCTTCGGCATTCGCACCTTTGTGGCGGAAGCACGTTGGATCCCCTCCGATTCGATGCTGCCCACCCTAGAAGAAGGAGATCGGCTGGTGGTGGAAAAGATCAGCTACCGCTTCAGCTCCCCCAGACGGGGCGACATCATCGTCTTCTACCCGCCTGCCAAGCTGAACTTCGACGGTGCCTACATCAAGCGGGTGATCGGCCTGCCGGGGGATCGCATCCGCATTGCCGATGGCAAGGTGATCGTCAACGGCATCCCGCTCCAGGAGGACTATATCTACGCTCCCCCCAATTACTCCTGTCCGGGCGAGCGCTGCCCCGGCGTGCCCAACCAGGGATCCGAATTTCTCGTCCCCCCCGGCTCCTATTTTGTGATGGGGGACAACCGCAACGACAGCCAAGACTCCCATGTGTGGGGATTTTTGCCGGAAGAGAACATCATCGGCAACACCATCTTCCGCTTTTGGCCCCCCAATCGCCTGCACTTTTTCACCCCGCCAGAGTATCCGGAGCTCTCTTCTGAAGGGGCGCAGGCCTCGGGGAGTCGAACCTAAACCTGGGAAAACCTCTCAGCGGGCCCGCTCCAGCACATAGTCCACCATCTGAAACAAAGCTCGGCGGGCTACCGAATCGGGGAGAACTTCCAACGCCTCAGCAGCCCGACGGGCATAGTCTCGCGCCAACTCGCGGGAGCGCGGGATCCCATTGCTCTGGTAAACCCACTCCAGGGCCTGCTGGAGATCCTGGGGTTCGGCCAGCTCTCGGAGGATCAGCTCTCGCATCTGGGGAAACTCCTCCAGGGCGAACAAAACCGGTGCCGTCAAGTTGCCCTGGATGAGGTCAGATCCCACCGGCTTACCGAGCATCTCTGCCGAAGCGGTGAAATCCAGCAGGTCGTCCACGATTTGGAAGGCAATGCCCAGGTCGCGGCCAAAGTCGAAGAGGCGATCGGCCACCTCAGGACTGACCCCGCTCAGCAGCCCGGCGGCCTTAGAACTGCCGGATATGAGGGAGGCGGTTTTGTAGAAGCTCTTGGCCAGGTACTCTTCCAAGGACACATCCGGGTCGAAGCGGGTGAGGCTCTGGCGCACCTCGCCCTCCGGCAGATCCATGATCACCTTGGACAGGAGCTTCACCACTTCCAGATTGTCCAGGTTAGCCAAATACCAGGCAGCTTGGCCGAAGAGGTAGTCCCCCGCCAGCACCGCTACGCGGTTGTCGAAAAGGGTATTTACTGTGTCGATGCCCCGCCGCACATCGGCAGTGTCGATGACATCGTCGTGCACCAAGCTGGCCGTGTGGATCATCTCGGTAATTTCCGCCAGGCGCCAATGCTGCGGGGTAATCTCCCCATCCGGCGTAGTAGCCCGCGCAATCAACAGCACAATCGCCGGTCGGATCCCTTTCCCCCCCGCCGAAAACAGATGTTCGGCAGCCATGGCCAGAATTGGGTGTTTGGCGCTAACCAGCCGCGACAGGTTCTGGCGTAAACGCTCCAGATCCGCTTCTACAGGGCCAAAGGGGGAGAGCACAGAGGTCATGGAGCCAAAGTATGAGAGGTTTTACAAAATTTCATATCTCCCCTTATTGTAGAGCACCCCAACGTTCTCGGGGAAAAGCGAGCGGTATCATGCAAACAGTCCTCTGCTTTTTTATGTCGGATCCCGTTCCCCCAGTGCCAACCGGCTCTGTCCCCCCCCTCCCTGCAGAACCCGATTGGGAGGAGGAGTGGGAGCTTGCACTGGAGCGGCCACCTCTATCGGGGCGAGCCCAGCCTCACCACCATGACCCGCAGTCGCGGCGCAAGCTGATCCATCGTCTGGCTCGCATCGAGGGGCATGTGCGCGGGATCCGCTCCATGATCGAGCAGGATCAGCCCTGTCCGGATGTGCTGCTGCAGATTGCCGCTGTCAAGGGGGCACTGGATCGGGTGGCGCGCCTTATTCTTGACGATCACATCCGTCACTGCATCCGCCACGCCATCGAAAGTGGCAACATCGAGGTGGAACTGGAAGAGCTGCAGCGGGCCCTGGATCGCTACATCAGCTAGTGGATACAAGCCTTTCCCATGGGGGTGGGCTGGGCTTTGCTCAAGCCAAGGCTAGCTGTTGCCGTCGGCAGCGTAGCGCTCCAGCAGAGCGGCGCTTTTCAGTTGCCATTGCAGGCCCATGAAGGCCCAGTCCAAGAACTCGTTGATCTCTTCCTGGCTGAACTGCATGGCTTTGCCGATCTCGAAAATCAGGGCCTCTTCTTTTTCCGCCAGCTCGTTGTTGACCACCGCCATCGCCGCCAAATCTCTCAGGATCAAGGCTCCGGCTGCATTGTGTAGAGGAGGGATCCGGCTGAGGTCTAGGGTTGCGCCTGTCTCGTCGGCCAGATAGCTTTGGGCCACCTGTTTTTCGACGCCCATCCCTTCTGCAATTTGCAGGAAAAAGTTGCTCTCCTCTTCGTCCAACTGGCCGTCCACGCAGGCCACCGCGATCAAGGCTTTGAGGTAGAGCTGGCGCTGCTCATCTGTCAAGTCGGCGTAGTTGACCATAGGGGTTGCTGCTGAGCTTGGGTTTCCTCTTCAACTTTGCCACGAAGATGCCACCTGGTGTCGATTCGACCCTTTTTCAGCCGAGGAAAAATCGATTACAATAGAGGGCCTGTGTCATAGCTAGCCGCCAAGACTTCCGCTGGGATGTGGGAAGGGGCGGCAACTTGGCTTGCTTCATCTTTTTTTCTCTTGGTAACCCTTTACAGCTTGCGGAGCACCCCCGAGGAGCAGACACCCCATGGTTAAATTGCGGCTCAAGCGCTACGGAAAAAGACGGCAACCCACTTATCGCATCGTCGCCATCGAAAGTAAGGCCCGCCGCGAGGGTCGTCCGCTGGAGGAGTTGGGCTACTACAACCCGCGCACCAAGGAGACGGTTCTGGAGACGGCAGGCCTGCTCAAGTGGTTGCGTTGTGGCGCTCAGCCTACAGATACGGTGGACAGCCTCCTCAGGAAGGCCGGCATCTACGAGATGCTCAAAGCCGGCGAGGGCGGAGTGGTTGCCGCGATTCGCATCCCGGCTATCGCCAAGCCGGAGGCTGGGATCCCTGATCCGGCGCCGTCCACAGAGGAGCCTGCCGCTGTTTGCGAGGCCTCTGCCGAGATGGCAGGGCAACCGGGGGAAGTCGAGCCGGCTGGGGCGGCAGCGGAACCGAACTCCCAGGAGCCGGAGCCTGAGGAGGAAAAGCCTCAGGTTGAGGCCTAGGGTCGGCTACGCTTTCGGTTAAGCTTGGCTCGGCAGTTGTTCTTCCCTGTCGTCTAGCTCCCCATGCCGGATTACGAGGCCCTTGTCCATCTCCTGATCGAGCCGTTGCTCAGCGGTGGCCCGCCGCAAATGGATGTGGAAACCACTTGTGGCGGGCGCAAGGTATGGCTGCGGCTGGCTTTTGACCCCAAGGATCGCGGGCGGGTGTTGGGGCGAGGCGGGCGCACCCTGCAGGCCATTCGGCAGGTAATGATGGCGGCAGCTCAGTTGGCGGGGCAATCGCTGTACATCGACATCTACGGAGAGTCTGGAGAGCGGGAATGAGCCAGATCCTTACCTTCTTGGGCAAAGGGGGCACAGGCCGGAGCACCCTGGCCGTGGCAGCGGCCCGGGCAGCAGCCCAGCAGGGGCGGCGGGTGCTGTTGGTGGGCCATCAGCCGGGGTCGGGGCTGGAGATGCTCTTGGGCGGGATCCCGCTTTCCGGCGAGCCGGTAACCATTGCCGCCAATTTAAGTGTGGTGCAGTTGCGCACAACTCAGCTCCTGGAGCAACACTGGACGGCGGCCAAGGAGCTGGAAGCCCAATACGTGCGCACTCCCTTTTTCCGGGAGATCTACGGCCAGGAGCTGGGGGTGTTGCCGGGGATGGATCAGGCCCTGGCTCTGGAAGCCCTGCGTCGCTACGATGCCAGCGGCCAGTACGACTGTATTCTCTACGATGGGCCGGGGGATCTGACCACCTTGCGGGCTTTTGGGATCCCGGAGGTGGCCAGTTGGTACTGGCGGCGGGCTTCTAAAGCTTTTTTGGGCTCCGACTTGGCCAAAACCCTGCGCCCTTTCGTCGAGCCCCTGCTGCGATCGGTCAGCACAGTGGAGTTCTCGTCTTTAGAGGATCTGTCGAATCGGCTGGGGGGGATGACCAACATTTTCGAGGAGGGACGCCAGGCCATCGCCGATCCTCGTCGCGTGTTGGCCCACCTGGTAACCACCCCGGATCCGATGGCCGTGCAGACTGCCCGCTACCTCTGGGGCAGCGCCCAGATGGTGGGGCTGACGGTGGGTGGCCTCTGGGTCATGCCGCTGGTTCCTGGGGAAGTGTCGGCTGCCGATTTTTCTCCGCTGCCTGTGCGCATCCTGCCGCGGCGCCAGGGATCCGATTGGTCGGCTTTGGAAGAGGCGGTAGGAGGGATTTTCGCGGTGCCGCAGGTGCCGCCGCCGGTGGCCATCGACGAGGGAGCCCGTACCGTCAAGCTGTTTATTCCCGGCTTCAGCAAGGCCCAGATCGAGCTGAGCCAGTCGGGGCCGGAACTGACCATCACCGCGGGGGATCAGCGGCGCAACTTGTTCTTGCCCCCCAGCTTGGCAGGCCGGCAGGTAACCGGGGCCAAGTTTCAGGAGCCTTTCTTAGTCATCACCTTTGGCTAGGCCATCGCGCCAGCGGAGGAGAAGGCGATGTTGGCCAAGCGGATCATTCCCTGCCTGGATGTGGCGGCGGGGCGGGTGGTCAAAGGGATCCGGTTTGTGCAGTTGCGCGATGCCGGGGATCCGGTGGAGCTGGCCCAGGCCTACGACCAGGCGGGAGCTGACGAGCTGGTTTTTCTAGACATCACCGCCACTCACGAAGAGCGGGAAATCTTGCTGGAGGTGGTGCGGCGCACGGCGGAGCAGGTGTTTATCCCCCTCACGGTGGGAGGTGGGATCCGCGATCTGGAAGGGATCCGGCAACTGTTGCGGGCCGGGGCCGACAAGGTGAGCCTCAATTCGGCGGCAGTCCGGGATCCGGATCTGGTCACCCAGGCCAGCCGTCGGTTTGGATCCCAGTGCATCGTGGTGGCCATCGACGCCCGTGCCAAACCTCAGGGTGGCGGTTGGGAAGTGTACGTGCGCGGGGGGAGGGAGCCGACGGGCCTGGACGCGGTGGAGTGGGCCAAAACCGTGGCCGAGCGGGGGGCGGGGGAGATCTTGTTGACCAGCATGGACGCCGACGGCACCCAAGCGGGCTACGACTTGGAGCTGACCCGCCGCGTGGCCGAGGCGGTGGCGGTGCCGGTGATCGCCTCAGGGGGGGCAGGGGAATGTGCCCACATCCGCCAGGCTCTGCAAGAGGGGGGAGCAGAAGCAGCCCTGTTGGCCTCGCTGCTCCACTACGGCCAGTTGACAATTGCCCAGATCAAAGCCGATTTGGCCGCCCACGGCATTCCGGTGCGTCGCTAAACCTGGAGAGTTTGCCCATGCAGGATCTGGCCGATCTCCTGCCCCATGTCAGCCGCCTTGCGGAAACAGCCGGGCAGGCCATTTTGGAGATCTATCGGCAAGATCAGATCCGGGTCAGGGACAAGGCCGACTCCTCCCCCCTCACCGAAGCCGATCTGGCCGCCCACCACTTGATCCTGCGGGGCCTGCAAGATCTGACCCCCGGCCTCCCCGTGCTCTCGGAAGAATCCGGCGGGATCCCGTATCCGGAGCGGCAACAGTGGCGGCAGTTCTGGCTGGTGGATCCCTTGGACGGCACGCGCGAGTTTATCGGGCGCAGCGGCCAGTTCACCGTGAACATCGCCCTCGTCGAGGCAGGGATCCCCATCTTAGGCGTCGTCCATGCCCCCGCTCTCGGCCTTACCTACAGGGCTGTGCAAAGGCTGGGGGCCTATAGAGGAGATCAGCCCATCCGGGCCCGCCCGCCCGCCCAGGCCCCTCTGCAAGTGGTGGCCAGCCGCTCCCACCGCGGCCCGGAGACGGAGCAATTTCTCGAGCGGCTGCGGCGGCGCTACGGTTCCCTCGAGGTGAAGTCGGTGGGCAGCGCCCTGAAACTCTGCCTTGTGGCCGAGGGATCCGCCCATCTCTACCCCCGCTTCGACCCAACCATGGAGTGGGATACTGCTGCTGCCCACTGCATCGTCGAGCAAGCCGGGGGAAGCGTCACCGATCTAAAAGGGGATCCCTTGCGCTACAACAAGCCTGATCTGCACAACCCGCCCTTTGTGGCGGCTGCCGCCGATGCAGCCCAACTGTGGCAGGAGCTGGTTCCCTAGAAAGCCTGGGATTACATGCCCATCTCGGTGGGGTTGAACCCCTCCGGAAACTTGGTGTACTCATCGTAGAGGGCGCCGCGAAAACGGGTGTTGGTGATGATGGCTCCCCGCAGATCGGCGCCAATTCGCAAATCGGCGCGGCTGAGATCGGCCTCGCTAAGGTCGGCCCTGAGCAACTTGGCCCGGTAGAGGTTGGCCCCCCGCAGATCGGCCTTGACCAGCTTGGCCCCAATGAGGTTCACCCGCCGCAGTTTGGCTCCGCGCAGGTCGGCCCCTGAGAGATCTGCGCCCGACAGATCCCCCTCGCGCAAATCCGCCCCACTTAAGTCGGCATCCCGCAGGACAATGCCCCTCAAGTTCGCGCCGCTCAACTGGGCTCCGCTCAGGTTGGTTCCAGAAAAATCCCGCCGGCCAGACGCATAAGCCTGCAACAGTTGCTTGGCGTCCAGCAGAGGTTTGATACTCGCTGTGGTCATCGCTGTTTGTTTCTCTCGCAAAAACGCAGAAGGCTACCCTAACCCCACCAGAGGCAGGCCAAGAGCTCTTCTGGGCTAGCTTACCACTCTGTGTCCCCCTGCTTAGGATACCCCAACGCCCCTGAGCCCAGAGGAGACACTCTCAAGAAGACGCTACCTCCCATTCGTTCAAAGCCGGTCGATTTCGCGGCGTAGATTTTCTAGCTCTACATCTACCTCGCTCTCGCTGGTGGCAGCAGATTGATCTCTCGGCAGAGCTTTCTGCTCTCCGGCGGGCAATTGGCCCCCCATCGCCGCTTTCAGCATCATCAGCTCGTGATCGATGTCCGAGCCACCTGCTTCCAAAGCGGCAAACTGTCGCTCCAAGTTGTCCACCGCCAGCTCGGCCACGGCCGCCGACTGAGCTTCCAGGGCGTTTACCTTCTCTTCCATACGCTCGAAAGCCGCGAAGGCACTGGTGGCGTCCACCCGTCCGATAACCTGGTTAATTTGTTGGGAAGCTTTGGCCGCCCGAGCCCGCGCGATGAGCATATCCTTTTTGGTCTTGGCCTCGGCGATCTTGCTCTCCAGCTTGGTCATGTTGGCCTTCAAGACTTCCACCTGTTTGGTCTGCTCATCCAACTGCCGCTTCAGGCTCTGGGCGGTTTCGGCAAAGGTTTTCTTGCGCACCAGCGCTTCGCGGGCCAGGGCCTCGTTGTTGTTGCGCAGGGCCAACTCGGCGCGCCTTTGCCACTCGTCGACGTTCTGCTGCGCCTGCTCGTACTGCCGCTCGATCCGCTTCTGGGCAGCAATGGCCTGGGCAACTGCCTGCCGCATTTGGTAGTGATCCTCAGACATGTCCTGAATGGTTTGGTTCAGGATTTTCTCCGGATCTTCGGCACTGCTGATCAGCGCGTTGAGGTTGGCTCTGATGATCCGGCTGACCCGATCGAACAATCCCATCGGTCGTTTCCCCCTCTCGCAGTTTGACCTAATGCTACCCTTGCCACGCCGGCGCCTTCCAGGGCTCCTACTCCAGTATAGGGATCCCTGGCCGGGATCCGAAGAAATTGGCCGTAACCCCAGACCAACGCTCCAGCCCTCCAAAACAGCCGCTGCAGAGAGGAGCCCGTCCCCCCCTGGATTTTCGCAGGTTGCATGGAATTGTCGGGATCCCTGAAAGCCGAGAGGGTTTGCCGGACAAGGCCTTTTCGAACTTTGGCAGAGTCTTTGGGATCCTCTGACAATGGGCTGTGCTGGAATCGAACCAGCGGCTCCCACCGTGTCAAGGTGGTACTCTACCTCTGAGTTAACAGCCCTCGCTGAAGATGCGGCTGCGCATCTGCCCAAGGGTTGGAAATTGATGATATCACATCTGCAAGCCACTTCGAGGCCCACTCCTTGCCGCTCGGGGCTGCCAAGACGACGACTTCTATGGCCTTGTCCATCCCCTCCTACACTTGTGCCTGGCCCAGCGCAGGCGGGGATCCCATCTGCACAAGCGGCACTTCTCCCAGGTGTCGATACAGGACATTGTGCAGCAGCGCCATCTCTACCATCCGCAGAGGAGCTATCAGTCTTTTGCCGAGATGCAACGCTCCTGAGCTTAAGAGTCAGTCGTCGCGGCACAGGGATCCAATACGAGCTTGGCAGGTGGCGATTTCTTCGGGGGTGAGGTTATCCCAGTTAACATCGCGGCGCAGCACCAGGCCGTTGTGGCCGGTGATGAAGCGGGGCAGTTCGGCTTGGTCGATCACGCTCAGATCCCGCATGTGGTAGGTGGTGTAGTAGGTAACCTCCGGAGCGTCGAAGTCCACATCGATGAGGGTAAGGGTCTTGCGGGGGGGCAGGGGGCTATTCAGGAGGGGGCGGGGGCCGGAGCCGAGGATGCCGCAATGGAGCAGTTGCAGTTGCCCCTTGTGGCCGGGGTAGTAGCCGTGGTGGTGGCCGCTGATGTAAGTGTGGACGCGATATTTCTCCAGCAGGGCCCGTTTGGCGTCTGCCTCCAGCAGCACCTCTCCCGGATCGTCGCGTCCGACGGTAATCGCATAGAGAGGTAGGTGACCGATGACGATGCGCAACTTGGCCTTCTGGGCTCGTTCGCTGGCCAGCGCCGCTTCTGCCCAGGCCATCTGTTCCGGCGGGATGTAGTTGCAGGTGGCATCCCAAACTAAGTAAAACACCCCGTCTTTTTCGAAGGTGTAATAAAAGGGAAAGTCGCCTCGATCCACAAAATTCAAACCGGGATCGTGGGCCGGGTCGTTCCAAAACTCGCGGGCCAGATCCCGTTCTTTTTGGAAGAGAAAGCCCCCGCGCGTGCTGCGGGCACAGGACGCATCGTGGTTGCCCAGCGTGAAGCCGTAGGGCAGTTTGGCAGCACGAAGCGGGCCGGCCACATGCCGGTCAAAGGCTGCCCACATGGCGCGGATGCGCTCCTCCGACAGGCGGGGATCTTGGCCAGCCACCATGTCCCCTCCCCCCAAGACGATATCCGGCTGGAAATAGGGGATGAGGCGGATGGCCCGATCCACCTCCGGGTCGTAGTCCACCGAGCCGTAGATGCCATTCAGGTCGCTGATCACCATCAGGCGCAGATCGCGGCGGGCTGGGATGTAAAGGCCCCGGGGAGCTTCCGGATGGGGGACAACTGTGGGCGTAGGCCGAGGGGTAGGAGGCGGGGAAGCAGGGGATCCCATCTCTGCGGATAGAGGCACAGAAGCAGGGCGCTGCCGACTGGCCCAATAGGCCCCCACCAATCCACTGCTGCCGGCCAATCCCAACAGGCCTAAGATCATTTGGCGCCGCCGCATCCCGCTTCTCCTCAACACCCCAGCGATATTCGTAGATAGGCGATATCGTATTGTAAATAACTGAAGAAAATAACTGATAATTGACGCGCTCCCGTTGGCGCCCTTTCCTCCGCACACTGCCTGGACAGGTCGATGCCCGACGGAGATCTGGAGATCAGCCTTTGGAAACTTCGATTTAGGAATGTTAAACTAGTGTGAATGAGTAACCAGCTATCTCAGACTCGGTATGACTTGAGGTTTGCCCATGCCTCGCCCTGTGGATTCTTTGGAAGCTGCTTTGGAGCGATGCCGGGCGTGCAATCTGCGCCTCAGCCGGCAGCGTCGCTATATTTTGGAACTGCTGTGGCAATGCGGCGAGCACCTTTCTGCCAGAGAGATCTACGACCGCCTCAATCGGCAGGGCAAGCCCATTGGCCACACATCCGTCTATCAAAATCTGGAGGCTCTGGCCAGCCACAACATCATCGAGTGCCTAGATCGCGCCGATGGGCGCCGCTACGGCAATCGTACCCATCCTCACAGCCATGTCAACTGCCTGGATAGCAACCGCATCCTGGACGTAGATGTGGAGCTGCCGCCGGAGCTGCTGGCCCAGGTAGAGCAGAAGACAGGCACTCGCATCCAGAGCTACCGCATTGAGTTCTATGGGGTGGAAAATCCCGGGGAAAGCTGAGCTGGCCAGCCAGTAGATTCTCGGGGCGGGATCCCGAGTTCTTCTGGAAGAGGATGAGCCAATGTCAGTAGGCTCGGTTTTGCCCTTTGCCGATCTGCGACTGGATTTGCTCAAGAGAAGCGGCGGGGGCCAGACACTTGCTGCCCCAGCACACCAACCCCACAGCTCCTGCCGGCAACGGCTCGGCTGCGGTGGGCAGGGCAAAGACGGTGGTGGGCCAAGAGCGCTGTTGCAGCGCAGCAATGTGCTCCGCTTCTAGGGTTGCCTTTACCCAGTTGTTGTACCAATCCAGCCCGACGAACAAACTGGGGCAGACCCGCGGCTGGGTGCTCATGATGTGGGCAAAGGTTTTCAGGGCCTGTTCTGCCCGTTCCAGGTAGTCCAGATCTCCGGTGATGGCGGCCAGGCGCACCAGGTTAGCAACAGCCACCCCATTGGCTGCGGGGGTGGCGTTGTCCTGAAACTCCTTCTCCCGCACCAGCAGCTCCGGGGTGCTCTGGGCGTCGCTGACAAAGTATCCCCCCCTGGCCTCATCCCACAGTCGCGTGTCCATCTCCTGCTGCAGCCGAATGGCGGCCTCCAGCCAGTACTGGGAGCTGGGATCGCCTGTCCGCGGCAGGCAGGCCTGGTGCAAATCCAACAGGGCCTTGATCAGCAGAGCGTAATCTTCCGATTGGGCAGGTACCTGGGCTGTGCCATCGTAGTTCAACCGCAGCAGGGATCCCGTCTGGGGGTGGCGCTGCTGGCTGAGGATGAATTGGGCGGCCCGCAGGGCCAACCGCAGATAGTCCTCCTCGCCAAACACCTGGTAGGCCCGCGCCAGGCCGGAGATCATCAGGCCGTTCCAGGAGACGATCATCTTGGTGTCGGTGACCGGCGGAATGCGTCCTGGCCAAGATTGCCGGCGGGCCGATTGGGCATCTACTGCGGGCGGGAAGGGGGTTCTCCGCTCGGTGGAGCCGTAGCGAGCTCGAAACAAATGGGTCGTCAAAGCCGTTTCCACTTCCGGCGGCAGCTCCCCTCCTTGCCTGCGCTGTAGGACGATACAGCCGGGCCGATCGGGGAAATTGCCCCCCGGCGAGAGGAAGAAAGCCTGCTGCAGGGCGCGGAAGGTTTCTGCATCCAGCAGATCCTGCAGCTCCTGCCAGCGCCAGACGTAGAACTCGCCCTCCTCGGGCTCCGCATCCTCTGCTCGGGCAAAACTGTCGGCATCCTGGGCCGCGTAGAAATACCCGGCAGGGGCGGTCATCTCCCGCGCCACCCATTCCACCGTCAGGCGCACCGCCCGCTCGATGGCCGCATCCTGGATCCCGTGGGCCCACAGCTCGGAGAGAAACTCCAAGATCTGGCCGTTGTCGTAGAGCATTTTTTCAAAGTGGGGCACCGTCCAGGTGGGATCCACGGTGTAGCGGTGAAACCCGCCGGCCACATGGTCGAAGATCCCTCCTAACACCAAGGCCATCCCTCGCTCCTTGGCCCGTTCTAGCGCCGTCGGCGAGCCGGGGATCCCTTCTGGCGGGTCGAAGCGGGCCGAGCGCAACACCAACTGGGCGTAGGGCATCATGGGAAACTGCTGCACTGCCCCGGCGTTGGCCAGCAAGGGTTGGATTTTGGGGATCCCGGAGCGCAACAGGTCAGGGGGAATATGGTCTTCCGGCACCAGGTCGCTGAGGGTGGTCAGGGCCGCCAAGATTTGGCCCTTCATGTCCTCGATTTTGTCTTTTTCCTGGCGGTAAAACTGCAGGATGCGCTGCAGTACGGTCAGAAACCCCGGCCGGCCAAAGCGAGGCTCCACCGGAAAATAGGTGCCCGCGTAGAACGGCACCAGGTCGTCGGGCGTGAGGAAGACATTGAGGGGCCACCCCCCCTGCCCGCTCATGAGCTGCAGCGCCTGCATGTAGATGCTGTCTAGATCAGGCCGCTCCTCGCGATCCACCTTGATGGGCAAAAAATGGGCATTGAGGAAGGCGGCGATCTCCGGGTCGGAGAAGGCTTCCCCCTCCATGACGGTGCACCAGTGACAACTGGAGTAGCCGATGGACAGAAAAATCGGCTTGTCCTCGGCCCGGGCTTTCTCCAGGGCCTCCGGGATCCAAGGCCACCAATCCACCGGATTCTCGGCGTGCTTGCGCAGGTAAAGGCTGGAACACGTGGCGAGGCGATTGGCCATAGGTACACCCTCTCACCCTTTTTGCTTCAGGCTAGCGCGTCCTCTTCCCAAGGCGGAGCCAACCCACTGTTGTTCAAGATACACTGACCTACGCCTCCCCTTGCCCCAGGGATCCCTGTTGGTCAGACCTGCTCCTGTTCGGCAGCCGGGATCAAAAAATCCAGCGGACGCCCGTGCAAAACCAGCGTGGTGCTGGGGTTTTCCACAAAGCCAATGCGCTCGTAAAAGCCGCGCTGATGGGTGGTAAACAGGTAGATGCGCTCCACCGACTGCAGGTGGGGATGGCTGATCAGGGTTTCCACCAGCTTGCGCCCGATGCCCTGCCGTCGATACTCGTGATCGACCACGATGTCCCAGAGGACGGCCCGGTAAACCCCATCGGAGGTGGCGCGGCCAAAGCCAATCAGGCGCTCCCCGTCCCAGGCGCTGACCACCGGGTGGCTGTGGGCGATGGCCCGCTCCATCTCTTCCCGCCGGCGATTTTGGGCCCAAAAGGCGTTGCGGTTCAACAACACCAGGAGCTGATCCAGATCCAGATCTTGCCGCTCCAGGGAGAAGCGAATGTTGCGGTTGTCCACCGGTTGATGAGAAAAGGTGATGACAGGCTCGAGGGAGGGATCGGACATGAAGCAGACCTTGGGCAACGAAGATTGGCAACGGTTCACTGGGCAGCAGAAAACGGCAGCAAGATCGAGGCTAGCCAGCGGAGGCATTGTCGGCGGCCCGCCCTGCCTGCTCCAAAGCATAGGCTTTGAAGCGCTCCAAGTCCGCTTGAATCGTGCTCTCCACCACTTTGCCCACAAACAGGCCGTCCAAGATTTTGCCGAGGAGCCCCGGGATCTTGTAGGCCACCGACAGCTTGACAATAGTACTGCCCTTGCGATCGTAAAACCGCAGTGCCCCCCGATTGGGAAGCCCCTCCACCGATTGCCAGCCGATGTGCTGATGCTTCACCACCGTATGGGTGCGGGAGATCCAACTGAAGGTGAGGCCGCGCGTATCCAGTGTCCACCGCGACAGCTCCTGATCCAGCAGCTCCACCGAGCGGATCCACTTCATCCAGCGCGGCATGAGGGCGAGGTTGGCCCACAGCTCCCACACCTGCTCGATAGGAACCGGGACCTCCACCTGACAGGTGTGCTCTAACCAATCCGACTCTGACATAGGGCCTCCCACACGACATCCGGCAGAGATGAGGGAGCATCCTACGGCTTGACCACAAAGCCTCTAGGAGGGATCCCTGCCTTTACAAAATTTTATATCGACCTAAGATAACAATATCAGCTCAGCCGAGTTTGGGGCTTTGCGCTTTGGAGCAGCTCCAACCTCTCTCCAGGCAAGTTGCAGCTGATGCCCATGAGAGAGATGCAGAAGGCAGGTATCATGGTTGCCATCTGCAAGCTCCACTTGCATCGGCTCGGTGCGTCCACTTGTTTGACTCGACGGAACGATCTCACCATGATTTCCCAGTGGAAGCAGCATCTCAAGAACTACTTCGTGGCGGGGTTGCTGGTGGTGATCCCGTTGGCAACCACCATTTGGCTGACGGTGGAAGTGGCCACCTGGAGCATTGGCTTTTTGACCAGCATTCCCAAGCAGTTTAATCCCATCCAGGGGCTGCACCCGATTTTGATCAACCTCATCGATCTGGCGGTGGGCTTGCTGACGCCAATCCTGCTCATTTTGTTGATTGGCTTCATGGCCCGCAACATTGTTGGCCAGTGGCTGCTCAACCTAAGCGAGCAGTTGCTCCACGCCATCCCGATAGCGGGGCTGGTCTACAAAACCCTGAAGCAATTGGTTAGCGTTTTGTTTGCCCCCAACAACCAGCGCTTTCGACGGGTAGTGCTGGTGGAATATCCTCGGCCTGGGGTTTGGGCGTTAGCTTTTGTAACGGGCGTCATTCAAACTCCCATTCGACCGGATGGGCCGCAGCGCTCCCTCAGCCTGTTCGTGCCCACCACGCCCAACCCAACCACCGGCTGGTACGCCATCGTGCCGGAAGACCAGGTGGTGGAGGTGTTCATGCCGGTGGAGGATGCTTTTAAGATGCTCATCTCCGGCGGGATCGTGACCCCCGAGACCTTTGAGGCGGGTCTCAAACGGCGCGAAGGGGCTCTGGCGGTAACCATGCCCAGCCTGCGGGAGTTGGTGGAGCAGGAGCGGGCGGCAGCATCCACTAGGGCCGACTCAACGGCTGCCGAGGTGGGCTTTGAGGCTTCCTAGTTGGCCGCTTCCTCTGCTGGCAGGCCGGGCTGCCAGAGCTGGTATTCTTTGGCCTGCTCCAGGCGCACGTAGAAGGGCTGCATCTGCCGATCCAAGGCTTCCGCCTGCTCCGGGGGGAAAGCTTTCCAGGCGGCGCGGCTGGCCCAGCGGAGGATGAGGTGGACAAGTTCGGGATCCTCTACATCCAGCCAGACTTCTTTGCCCAAAAAGCCCGGCTGTTGGCGCAGGGCCGGCCCCCAAACCTGCTCGTCTTGTAGGATAAAGGCCCTCTGGCCACCGGGAGGAACGCGGAAGCAGAGGTGCTCGATGGCGATGGGCTGGTCTGACATTGGCAAAGGTTGGCTCTTGGCTGGCTAGGAGGCGGACGAAGGGTTGATCAGCCGCTGCAGGGTGGGAATGAAGTCGGGGTAGGAGATGCGGGCACAGTCGGCCCCTCGAAGGGTGGTGGATCCCTGGGCGGCCAGGGCAGCTACCATCAAGCTCATGGCGATGCGGTGGTCGGCGTGGCTATCCACCTCGGCCCCCTGCAGAGGGATCCCCCCTTTGATTTCCAGGCCGTCGGGATATTCGGTGACCTGGGCCCCCATCCGGCTGAGTTCCTGGGCGATGGCCGCCAAGCGGTCGCTCTCTTTAACCCGCAATTCCGCCGCATCGCGAATGACCGTAGTCCCCTCGGCAAAGGCTGCCGCCACCGCCAAAACCGGGATCTCATCGATGAGGGTGGGAATGAGATCGCCGGCAATGCTGCAACCCCGCAAACGGGCCGAGCGCACGCGCAGATCCCCCAGAGGCTCGCCGGCCACCTCCCGCCGCTTCTCAACCTGAATATCGGCCCCCATCTCCTGCAACACCTGCAGCACGCCGGTGCGCGTGGGGTTGAGACCCACATCCTGTAGCAGCAATTCGCTCTCGGGCACAATCGAGGCGGCCACCAGCCAGAAGGCTGCCGAGCTGATGTCCCCTGGCACCTGCACCGTCTGGCCCACTAGGCGGGATCCCCCCACCACCGCCACGGTTTTTGCCGCCACATCGACAGAGATCTCGGCGCCAAAGGCCCGCAACATCCGCTCCGAGTGGTCGCGGGAAAGGGCCGGCTCTGTAACCTGAGTAGTGCCTTCTGCCAACAGGCCCGCCAGCAGCAGGCAGGACTTGACCTGGGCCGAGGCCACGGGCGAGTGGTAGTGGATCCCCTTTAGGGATCCCCCCTGCACAGCCAGAGGTGCCAGGTTGCCCCCGGCCCGTCCCCAGATGTTGGCCCCCATCTGCCGCAGCGGCTCCACCACCCGTCCCATGGGCCGCGAGCGCAGGGAGCGATCCCCAGTGACAGCAAAAAAGCGACCCGCCTGGCCAGCCAGGATCCCCAACATCAGGCGCAGGGTGGTGCCGGAATTGCCGGCATCCAACACCTCTGCCGGCTCCTGCAGGCGATCCAAGCCCACCCCCTGGATGCGGACGCACTCGCTGTTGAGCTCTGGGATATCGGCCCCCAGGGCCCGAAAACAGGCTGCCGTACTGCGGGGATCCTCCCCCAACGACAGGCCGTGAATGACGGTTTCCCCTTCCGCCAGGGATCCCAGCATCAGGGCGCGGTGGGAGATGGACTTATCGCCTGGAATGCTCACTTGACCGCGCAGGCCGCGGGCGGGCGAGAGCGTCAGGATGTCGGCAGAAGAAGCGGTGGTCAGCACAGCAGCCGTAACACCAAACTAAAGAACAGACAAAGGCAAGAGCAGTCTTAATCATACGTTAGGCTGGAACCTGCCCTGCTCTTGCCGGCGGTCGGCCTTGCACCCAGATGATCCTGAACCACTGGAAGACAGCCCGTCTTTTGACGGCAGCCGACCCTATCCTCGAGGATGAGCTTAACAACATGGATTCCTCGGTCGGGGCCTGGCCTCGGCCTTTTTTTTGCAAGCCCTTACGTTGTGAATGCTAGCGTTTGATGGTACTAGAGTTGTCTACCGATCCTGCAATAGGTAAAGCTAGGAGCGGGGAAAGAATCAAAGCCACCCCCTGCGCCTATGGACTTGGCAAGAGCTGAGCTTGGGGAAATGCTTCTGTACCACCACGAGTCCGTTTTGACGGAGGCAGTGGTGGCCTACCTGCAACCCCAGCAGGGCGGCGCGTTTTTGGACGTGACGTTGGGAGGCGGTGGGCACAGCTTGGCGCTGCTGCAGAGGGGAGCGGATCGCGTGGTGGGGCTGGATCGCGATCCGACGGCTCTGCAAGCGGCCCAGGCGCGTCTGGCCGCAGCCGGGATCCCCGGCAATCGCCTCCAACTCTGGCACCTCAACTTTGCCGATTTCGACCTGCAGCGGCACGGCTTTCGGGATGAGCGAGGGCAGGGGATCCCTTTCGATGGCATCGTAGCCGACCTCGGGGTGAGCTCGCCCCAACTGGACTGCCCCGAGCGGGGCTTTAGCTTTCGCGCCGAGGGGCCGCTCGATATGCGCATGGATCCCACTGCCGATCAGGAAACGGCTGCCGACTGGGTCAACCGCCGCCCCGTCGAGGACTTGATCGACATTTTCGTTCGCTATGGCGAGGAGCGCTTTGCCCGCCGCATCGCCCACCACATCGAACGCTCCCGCCCCCTTTTCACCACCACCCAACTGGCCCACGTAGTCTGGCAGGCGGTGCCGCCGGCGGCAAGACGGGGCCGCATCCACCCGGCCACGCGGATCTTTCAGGCCCTGCGCATTGCCGTGAACCGAGAACTGGAAGCCCTGGAAACCCTGCTGGCCCAGGCTCCCAATTGGCTAAAACCCGGCGGCAGGTTGGCCGTGATCAGCTTTCATAGCCTGGAAGATCGCCTGGTGAAATGGGCCTTTCGTACGGATCCCCGCTGGCAGGTGCTCACCCCCAAACCCCTGTGCCCTTCCGAGCTGGAGCAGCAACGCAATTCCCGCGCCCGCTCCGCCAAACTGCGAGTGGCTGCCCGCAGCAGCTAAGTTGCCGCCCTGCCCCCCTGGAGGCCCTCTGAGGTGCGTGGAGATCGGATAGAGTGGGGCCCAGTTGGCAGCAATTTCTTGGTGTGGGTGAGGTGCAAACCCCTATGGTCAGCCAGCCTTTGAACGCGAGCCGTGGCCGCAGTTTTCTCCCTGTCCAGCGCAAAACCGCGACCTTGGCCCCTCGTTCCCATCTAAGGACTACCCCGCCCCTCCCCGCCGGCAAAGTCAGAACCCGTCGCCCCCAACCCTCGAAATCAGCCTATCCCCATAGCCGGGATCCCGCCTGGAGAGAGCACCTGATCTGGTGGAAGCAGATCTCCACGGGCATGGCCATCGTCTCGGGGTTGTCAGTGCTGAGTGTGTACAGTTGGACGGTGCATACCCAAAGCCGATGGAGCCAGCGCTACCAAGTGTGGCAGCAGATGCAGCGCAACGAACGACAGTTTCTCCTCACCCAAGAGTCCATCGCCAATTCCTTGCGGGAAATCGCCGATCGCTCCGACATGGTGCCTCTGGTACCGGAGCGGATGATCGAGGTGCCAATTGCCCTCCCCAGCACGGCTTCTGGGCAGGGGCAGAGCAAAGCCAAGCCTCTGGAGGCATCCGAGCAAGCCCCTCCTTTTTACCCGGTTGGATACTAATCCAAAGGCTCTAGGCGGTAGCGGCTGAGCCAGTGATCCAAGTGCACCTCCTCCTCATCCAGGAGTTGGGCGTTGATCAGACCCCGCTTGAAGGCAAGGCGAATGGCGCGGGCCCGCAAGCTAAAAGTTGTGCCCCACTCCTCGCTCTCAATTTGGTCGTTGCTCACCTCAAGCTTGTCGTAGAGATTGCGCAGACGATTGGTCACCCCTCGCCGCGACAAAAACCGCCGTGCGGCAATAGCTTGATCGGTGAGGCCGAGGGCAATATCGATCAACACCTCGTACTCAGCATCGCTGAGGCCGGTAATTTTGTTTTGCGAACGGGAATCGACCCCCCGCACCTCCCGATCGATCACGCATTGCTCATCCTGCACCACGGCCTGGATGGCACTGACCAATTTTTCGTCGGTGCAATTCTTCAGGAGATAGCCGTAGACAGTTTGCGGCGGCACGATCTTGTGCAGTTCCCGCACATAAACCTCATCGGCAAAGTGGGACCAAAAGATGATGCGCGTACTGGGTTGCTCCGACCAAACTTGTCGAGCCACCTCGATCCCGCTCATCTCGGGCATGCGGATGTCCAACAACAGGAAGTTGGGACGGTGCTGACGGTAGAGCTCCAATGCCTCTCTGCCGTTGGAGGCCATGTACACCGGGCCAAACTGAGGCAGATGCTGCATCAGCAGGCTGTGCACATGTTGGCGGTAAAGGGTGTCATCTTCAGCAAGGAGGGTGCTCACAGGCCTTGATCGCTAGTCGACCTACTCTATATGTTTCCTACCCTAGAAATCTCTGCGAAGGAAGACAAGGCACTAATGAGCAGTGGCAAAGTCGAGCCAGCGATCCCCTACGGCAGCTACAGGTAGCCCCTCAGGACGGTATTTGATTGACCCGGAACTGTTGCCATTCTTGGCGGGTTCGTTGCAGCATCTGTAGCAGCTCCTCCCACCGTTCGCCTTCGATCAGCCGCTCTATTTTCCCCAACTGGACTTGATAGCCACGCAGGGCGGCCAGGAGCGCCTGTCGGTTGTGACGGGCCATCTCCAGCCCCAACTGCGGGATCCCGCCACCGACACGGCTGGTATCTCGGAACCCGCTGCTGGCCAGGGTGCGAGCCAACTCCAGAATGTCGGGATCCTCCTCTTGGCCGACAGCAGCGATCAAGCCGGCGCCGATCATGACCGGCAAATGGCTGATCCAGGCCACCGCCTGGTCGTGGCGTTTCGGATCGGCCAGGACAACTTCTGCACCGACCGCTGTCACCAGTTCTTTCATCGCCTCGATCGCCTGCGGCTGCGTCTGGGGGAGGGGAGTGAGTACATAGGGCCGCCCCAGAAACAAGCTGGCTTCCGCCGCCTGGATGCCCTGCAACGTCTTGCCGGCCATCGGGTGCCCTCCAACAAACAGCGGCCACAATTCCGTTGCCGGAGCAACAATCGGTTGTTTCACCGAGCCGACATCGCTCACCACCGTCTGCGGCGATAGATGGGGCACCAAGGCCGCCAGCGTGACCAATACCTGCTCCAGGGGGGTGCAGATCACCACCACCTGGGGATCGAAATCAGCCAACTGAGCCAAATCGGTTCCACAGCCCTGCAGCGCTCCCCGTTCCAGCACCGCCTGACAGGTGGCCCGATTGCGGCTGATCCCCCAGACGGGATAACCCTCTTCGCTGAGTTTGAGGGCCAGGGATCCGCCGATCAACCCCAACCCGACAATGGCAATGCGCATGGTTTTCCGTATCTATGGTTACTATTAAGTACTCTGAAACGGCTTGGGGCATGGAGAGACGGCCTTTCCGGATCCCTTCCAGATTAAAACCAGATTAAAGCCAGATTAAAGGCTCCATCCCGCCGCGCAAAAAGCATACAGCGGAGGGATCCAGCAGCTAAGATGGAAGGATGAACTGGGTAACCCCCACAACAGTTCGCCCGGATCTTTCATCTCAGGAGGGGACCGTGCTTCATCGTAGGATCTATCAACTCAGCCGCGAAGGCAAGGATGTGTGGATCTACCTGCGCGATCAGGGACGCTGGCTGGAACGAGCCAAGATCCTCGATATCGAAGGGGATACCATCCTGGTTCGCTACGAAACGGAAGACGAAGAGGAGATTTGCTCCTGGGAGGAGATGATTCGTTTGGAGAGCATCGGAGCTGTTGCCCAGCGCCTTTCCTCCATCCCGAAAGGGGTGCTCAGCACCTCGGATTTGCTCATTTCCGAGGATTGTCCTCCTGCTGAGTTACTGCATTCTCCCTCTTCGCCTCGCGCCACAGAGCCCCTCAGCGAAGAGCATGCCGGCAGCGAGCGCCTTGAAGAGTATTACCTGGATCGGGAAACCTCTGCCGTCCGTGACGGCGAAGCGGAGTCTTTGCTGCCCCTGCGCCTGAACGGAGAAGACCTCAAACGGGCGGATCGGGCCCGAAACGATGTGGAAGGCCAGCGGGAGGGCAACCACGACTGAGCCGCAGTCTTCATGGAAAGCGGCAGAAAGGGATCCCTGGGTAGGATCTATTCTAGGAGGGATCCCCTACGGCAGGGACGAATGGTCAAGGGGCCGTAGAACTCCTCCTGGTAAAGCTCAACCTGCGAGCGAGAAGCCATTAGCAATAGCGACCAGAACACCTGAATCGGGTGGGAAGCCCCGCCACTGCCTTTTAGAGCGCTTTCTTGGCAAAAGTATTGCTGCAGGTCGTCAAAGCTGATTTGGGCGAGACCCTGCTGCCAAAGTTGGGCAAGCAGAGATTCCAGCTCGGCGGCGGTCTCTACGAGGTTTTCTGGGTGGGCCAACTGAGCGACTGCTGATAGCGCTTGCTTGCGAGAAACCCGTTGAGCCAGGGGCCTTGAGGCAGGCTCAAGGCGCTGTTCCAGCAAGGTCTCCAGCTCCTGCAGGTGGCCGATTAGTTCTTTGAGGGTGATGGGCCGAGTCCGACTCGGGCGGGGCACGGCCCTGGGTTGCAACACGCGATCCAGTTGGGCCGACGACCAACTCAGCCAGGGATCCTCCTCCACCTGCACCGGGTTGGTCTCCTCACTTTCTTCGTCTTCCGGCTTCGACAGCGCCATCGCCTTGAGATAGACCAACATAGCGGCATGGAGAAAAGCCTGTCCCGACTCCGACAGGTCATGGCTGCTGGCAGTGGGAGCCATACGGGCTAAAAACCGATCGATGACGTCGATAACCTGCACATCCCACGGGTTAATCTCGCCCCGTTCCGCCAAATCGATAAGCAAAGCAATTGCCTCTTCAGTCGGTGAGTAGGCCATAGTGCCCCTAGCCTCTGTCCCTCACTGTAGCCCCCAAGCGGGATCCCGGCCATCTCCAGCCGGATTCAAACCTCCAGCTCAACTTCTCAAGCCAACCGGCTGTGCAGAGGCGGCGCGATCGTGTAAGAATCGTGTAAGATAGTAGTCCAGCTCTAGCAGTTGCTAGAGTGAGAGTAAGGGCGGTTAGCACAGTGGTAGCGCACTTCCTTCACACGGAAGGGGTCACAAGTTCGAATCTTGTACCGCCCATAGGTTTTGACCTTTAGCAGACAGAGCTCCCCCTTCTCCTGCTGGGTGCTGCTTCTGTCTACAGGCTCCCCCGCCTTTGCTGGGGAGCCACCGCTTATCGGCAACGAGGACAGACAGCTTCCTCCCTGCCCTTAGGCAGGTGCTTCAATCGGGGTAGGCTGGGAAGATGCAGGGCTCCCCTGACTATAACCAAAAGCCAGGAGATGCTGCATGAGTCCCTTCACCAACCCTCCTCAATCATTGACTGCCGGCGAGTTTTTATCTCACTTAGAGGAGATAACAGGAGCCTACAAAGTCAAGACGTCTATTATCACCTTTTACAGCAGAATTTGGAGCCAAGCATTCGATCTCAAGTTTTCCAAGGGTCAGTGGGTTTTCGGGTACAGCCCCTACTGGAGAGCGCTTCTGGAAGCCAAGCTCCAAACCAGCGAATACTATCCAATATCTTGCGTTGTCAGGACCTTCACTGACGAAAAACACAAGCGCAAGGCCCCAAATGGCAAAACCGTCTTGATCCCGACCAAAGAGCTAAGGATGTTCTTTCTTCCCGCTCCAGGTCAGGTTATTAAGCTAACTCCAGAGGAATGCTTTGCCTGTCACCATACGGACTCCCAAACAGGAGAGCCACTCCCCCTTGAGCAAGATGTCAAGTTCTTGTAGTGGCGGCAGTGGGAGTTAGAAACTCTGCCGGGGCTGGGGCCATGTAGCTTAACCCCAATCAAGAGCTTGGCTGCAAGCGCAACAGGGATCCGTTGGGGGCATCCGTCAGCAGGTAAAGCAAGCCATCCGGCCCCTGGCGCACATCCCGGATACGGCCAACCGCCCCTTCCAGAAGGCGCTCTTCTGCCACAACGCGATCCCCATCCAGCACCAAGCGCGCCAGGTGTTGCCCGGCCAGCGCTCCCACGAATAGGTTGCCTCGCCATTCGGGGAAAGCCTCTCCTGTGTAGAAAGTCATGCCAGAAGGGGCAATGGAGGGGGTCCAGTGCAGCAGCGGCGAAGCCAATCCAGGAGCTGCCGCCAGTCCTTGACCAACCGGTTCGCCGCTGTACTCCCGACCATGGGTAATCAGGGGCCAGCCGTAGTTGATGCCGGGGGCCAAGATGTTGATCTCGTCCCCACCTTGCGGCCCATGTTCGTGCGTCCAAATGGCTCCTGTATCGGGGTGGCGGGCCATTCCCTGAATGTTGCGGTGGCCGTAGGTAAAAATTTGCGGCAAAGCCCCCGCTTGATTCACGAAAGGATTGTCCGCCGGGATCCCGCCTGTATCCGTAACGCGCAACACCTTGCCAGCAGCATCCCCCAGATCCTGAGCCCGATCCCGCTCGCCGCGGTCGCCGGTGCTGATGTAGAGAAACCCTTCTTCGTCAAAGGCCAGGCGGGAGCCGAAGTGCTGTTGGGCAGGCGTCTTGCGCTCCATGTCAAAGATCACTTCCAGATCCTGGAGTCCCTTCTCCCCCAGGCGGGCCCGCGCCACCCGCGTCCCCCCGCCGCCCGGCCCAGGAGCCGCATAGGACAGGTAAATCCAGCCGTTCTCCGCGTAGTTGGGGTGCAAGGCGATATCCAGCAGCCCTCCCTGGCCGCGGGCAAACACCTCCGGCACCCCGGCAATGGGCTGGGGATCCAACCCCTGCTCGGTAACTCGGCGCAGCCGGCCCGGACGTTCGGTAACCAGGATGGTGCCATCCGGCAGAAAGGCCATTCCCCAGGGATGCTCCAGCCCGCTTGCCAACGTCACCACCCGAAAGCGCTGCTGGCTTTTGGCTCTGGGCAGAGCTTGGGCGTGATCCCCCTGTTGCAGGGACATGACCGTTTCCGGGCTAACCGGGTAGGCCCCCACGGCAGCAGGGACAAATACCCCTCCCAAAAGCAACAAGGAGAGGAGTGGTATCGCCGGGATCCGCATGGCCATTGCCGCCTCGTTTTCGCGATGGATTTTGAGGTCTGAGCTAGCCGATCATTGCTGCTGCTCTTCACAAAAAGATGTACCGATGGGAGCAAAGTTGGCTGCGCACAAGAGTGGGGAGCTCCCTGTTCCCTTGCGGCCTTGGGTTAGCCTTGAGGGCGGCGATCTGTCCCCAACCCATGCTGGAACCCGGCGAGATCTTCGGCCAATTCCCCGCCCGCCCACCCCAGCGGCAAACCTGCGGATCCCTGCAGGAACTCCAGATCCATCCCAGAGGGATCCAATTGCTCTGCAGGCAGGGCTGCTGGTCTGTGCAGGTGCTCACCCCTCGTCTGCTGCGGCTGCGCTTTAGCCCCAGCGGCGAGTTCTTGCCCCGCCGCTCTTGGGATGTGGCTCTGGCGGATGAAGAGTGGCCGCCGGCTTTTTTTGAGCTGCAGGAAAGCCCCACCCAAGTTCACCTAGCCACCTCTCAGGTGCAACTGCAGATCGACCGGGATCCCCTCCGCTTTAGCTTTCGCGATCCCCAAGGCCAGGTCTTTTGTGCCGATCTCCCCGCCGGCCTCAGTTGGGGATCCGATGACATCCGCCTGGTCAAATCCCTCCACCCCGCCGAGCGCATCTACGGCCTGGGAGAACGGGCTGGCCTGCTCAACAAGCGGGGCCGGCGCTACAGCCACTGGACCCGCGACTGCTGGGGCTACGACGCCCAGAGCGACAACCTCTATCTGGCCATTCCCTTCGCCCTGGTTCTACGTCCTGGCCTCTCCTACGGCCTTTTTCTGCACTGCACCCACTGGAGCCAGTTCGACCTGGGCCAGGCGGATCCTAAACAGTGGGCCATCGAAGTGCGCGCCCCCGAGCTGGACTACTACCTCATCTACGGCCCCACCCCCGCCCTGGTGCTCCAGACCTACACCCAGCTCACCGGGCGAACCCCCCTGCCTCCTCTCTGGGCCCTCGGCTACCAGCAGTGTCGCTGGAGCTACGCCAGCGCCGCCCAGGTTCTGGCTGTCGCCAAGCAATTTCGCCAGCGCCAGATCCCCTGCGACGCCATCTACCTGGATATTGACTACATGCGCGGCTACCGGGTCTTTACCTGGGATCCCCGCCGTTTCCCTGAACCAGCCCAGCTCATGGCCCAGCTTCACGAAGCCGGCTTCCGAGGGGTAGCCATTGTCGATCCCGGCGTCAAGTTCGATCCCGAAGCTGACTACGCCGTCTTTGACGAGGGCCTGGCCCAGGACTTCTTCATTCGCCGCGCCGATGGCCACCTCTTCCACGGCTATGTTTGGCCGGGCAAAGTCCTCTTTCCCGACTTCTCGTGCCCCGAAGTGCGGCGGTGGTGGGGATCCTGGCAACGGGTTCTCACCCAAGCCGGTGTGGATGGCATCTGGAACGACATGAACGAGCCGGCCCTCAACGACCGCCCCTTCGGCGACGGCGGCCAGATCGTGGATATCCCCCCCGACGCCCCCCAAGGCCCTCCTGAGGAGCGCACCACCCACGCCGAGGTACACAACCTCTACGGCCTGCTCATGGCCCGCGCCTCCCGCGAGGGTCTAGAACAGCTCAACCCCGCCCGGCGCCCCTTTGTCCTCACCCGCTCCGGCTTTGCCGGGATCCAGCGCTGGGCTGCCGTCTGGACAGGCGACAACCAATCCTCCTGGGAACACCTGGAGATGTCCCTGCCCATGCTCCTCAACCTGGGCCTGTCGGGAGTTAGCTTTGTCG
The DNA here is from genome assembly GCF_002760375.1 of Synechococcus sp. 60AY4M2. Classification (NCBI taxonomy): domain Bacteria; kingdom Bacillati; phylum Cyanobacteriota; class Cyanophyceae; order Synechococcales; family Synechococcaceae; genus Synechococcus; species Synechococcus sp. 60AY4M2. Next base: position 2,427,168 of record NZ_AUMZ01000001.1, on the reverse strand, counting down.
GGGCCGACATCGGCGGCTTCGGGGGCAATGCCACTCCTGAACTGTTTGCCCGCTGGATGCAAATGGGGATCCTCTACCCCCTCATGCGCGGCCACAGCGCCCTGGGCACCCGTCCCCACGAGCCCTGGAGCTTTGGCCCTGAGGTGGAAGCCATTGCTCAGCAGGCCATCCAGCTTCGCTACCGGCTTCTGCCCTACCTCTACAGCCTCTTCTGGGAGTCCAGCCAAACCGGCTCCCCCATCCTGCGCCCCCTGTTCTACGAATTTCCCGACGATCCCCAGACCTACGAGATCTCGGATCAAGCCCTGCTGGGATCCGCTCTTCTGGCTGCCCCCGTCGTCCGCCCCGGCGTCCGCTGCCGCGCCGTCTATCTCCCCGCAGGCACTTGGTTTGACTGGTGGACAGGCCAAGCCCAGCGCGGCCCCGGCTCCATCCTCGTCCCCGCCTCTCTGGAGCAGCTTCCCCTGTTTGTGCGCGGCGGCTCCATCCTTCCCCTGGCTCCTCCCTGCCAATCCACCGCCCACCTGCGCCGCGACCAGCTCCACCTCCGCCTCTATCCCGGCGACGGCAGTTTCACCCTCTACGAAGACGACGGCCAAACCCTCGCCTACCAAAGCGGCCATTGGGCCACCACCACTTTCTGCCTGCGCCAAGAAGCCCACCAGCTCATCCTGGAGATCCAGCCGCGCCAGGGCAGTTGGATCCCGCCCCAACGCAACTGGATCCTCGAGCCCCTCGGCCAGAGCCCGCTTATTTTGGCAGACAGCGGACAAGCCCAGCAGATTCGCCTGCCCACTCCAGAAGGATCCCGCCCCTAGCCCACTGCCCTCACCGCCTCCAGCAGTTCGCGGTTGTCCCGCTTGAAGATGGGCAGCCACTCCACATGCTGATAGCGCAGGATCCCTTGGCTGTCCACCACAAAATAGGCCCGCCGCGTCCCCAAAAAACTGTCTACCCCATAGAGCTGGCTCACCTTCCTATCCACATCGCTTAGGAGGGGAAACTCCAGCTTAAGCTGCTCGGCAAAAGCTTCGTGTCGAGAGAGGGGATCGCTACTGATGCCCAGGATCTCACACCCTGCCGCCCGAAAAGCTCCCCAATCCTCCCGAAAGCAGCGCATCTCGCTTGTGCACACCGGCGAGAAGTCCGCCGGGTAAAAAGCCAGCAACACCTTGCTCTTGCCTCGGTAGGCCCCCAGCGAAATCGTCGCCCCCTTCGGGATCCCTTTCCCCACTGCAGGCAGGTTGAAGTCAGGAGCTGCAGTCCCAATCACAATCCCCATAAAGCCGTCCGAAACCTTAAGATCCCCTCACCAGTCTAACGGCGAATCCGGATCCCTTGCTGCGTCTGGAGGGGTTATGGTGGGTGGTATTGACATATGGGTTGAGGTGGGGGTAAGGTAGTAAAGCGCCAGCAAGGCCACCGGCCACGGCGCGCCAGAACCTTGACAAGTA
>NZ_AUMZ01000001.1:2404815-2420628 GCF_002760375.1 Synechococcus sp. 60AY4M2 | reverse complement strand
GACGTGAAACGCATCAGCGGCGAACCTACTTGAGGGGTGACCCTCCGGTAACCTAGCTCGGTGCCAGGCTCATCTCTCCACACCAACCCCCCAATACAAGGGGGGTTAATTTTCATCTGGGGGTAAAACTTACGGGAAGTTTCTCCCTTGAGCTCGCCGTAAGAGTTCTGTGCGTTCCAGATGGTTGAAGATGTGCGTGATCAGCTCTGGACCGACGATGGGTTTACCAACGAAGTCATCCTCTCCCGCTTGAAAGACTTGTTCGAGTGTGTGAGGGTCTGGGTGGGCGATTAGGAAGAGTATCGGGATCTTGCTCCAATCTCGGTCGTTTAATTCCGACATTATTTGATTAAGCTGCTCCCAAAAGTCTTTTGGGATCGAGAGGGAGTACAGGTCAAGTCTCCAGGGATCCAGTGGTTCTCTCAGCGCAAGGACGAATGACTTGTTGTCATCCACAACTAAAATCCTTTTTCTCTCGAGGTTTGAGGCTTCATTTTTGGCATAATCTAGTTGCTCGTTGAGAATCTTAAAGATAGCATCTGGGTCAATAGGCTTTTGCAAGAGCATGCGCTTGAGATCAGCATCTTTCGTTAGCAAAATGAGGAGAGGCAGATTTCGATTCCACCGAGATGGTGCTGGTTCGATCAATGTCCGGCCCAAGTATCTGGGCTTGGGCCGTCGACGGGGGCAAGAACCGAACCTTGGCTTAGCCAGTTTTTAAGGCAATAGGTAGCCCGGCAGTCGTCCTCGTTGTAGATGAGCGACTGCTCCAAATAGCGGCGATCTCGTGTTTCCAGCCACTGGCTGTACCAGTAGATGGAGTGGGCTCCACTGCCCTCGGGTAGTCGCCACTTAAACCCCAGCCAGCGAGCGATGTTTTTCAGGGAGTAGCTCTCGATGGGTAGCACTACCGAGCGCTGAACCCAGCTGTGCAAATCTACAAAGCGCTTCAGCAGTTGCCGCACCTCTCGGGGATCCGTTTGGTGCTGCTCCCCCAGTCGCCGACAAGTCTGTACTTCAAAGCTGTGAAAATGATAGATGGGGGCCTCAGGGTAGCGTTGAACTAGCTGTAGGAATTGTTGCCAGGCTTGCCCTTCCTCTCGCGGCTCAGCAGCTAGGCAACTGTAGTAGTTGACAACCTTGTTCTCCTCTGCTTGTTCTACCACGAGCAAGCCCAGTAGGTAAGCGACGTTGTGGCGGGGATCCGCCTCGATATCGAAGTACAGCTCCACGGGCGCTGTCGGCAGAGCCTGAGGCGGGGATTGCAGCCAGAGGGGCTTGCGGCTGAGGGTGGCACGGGCTTGAAGCTGCAGTTGCAGGGCCACGCCGGCTCCCAGCTTGGGGATAGCCTGGAGCATCTCCAGGCGAGCGTTAGCTAAAGCCTCAATCGAATGGATCCCTGCCTCCTGCAAAAGGGGATAGCGGGATCCGGTTACGCCCGGCAGCAGGCTGAGGGGCTGGGCGACGGCATTCAACTGCCGACAGTGCTCCCGCCAGTGACAAAGATGACAGCGGCTGCGGGCCATAAACACCTGCGGCGGCTCCGCCTGCTCAAGGGAGTGCAGATAATCTTGCAGCAAGCGACGCACCTGGGTGCGGCGTCGGCTGAGGTGAACAAGGTGCCACTTCCCGTCTTTTAAGATCAAGAAGCCGCATTTGGGTACCTGACCCTGCAGGGATCCAAGCAACTCGGCCTGCAACGCCAACAACAACTCGTACTCCGGCTTGGGGCGCTTGCCAATGCGAATGTGAACCGGTAGGTAGGAGAGCTGGCCCTTGCCGATACTGGAGGGATCCCGAATCAAGAGATCCAGTGAGCTGCTTACCCAAACGGAACGAAACTCTGGAATAGCCTCAGGCGGCAGCGCAAGGCTGGAGGATGTCTTGTCGGTGGAGTTGTCTTCGGTGAGCTCCACCTCTGTCTCAAGGGAGGGGGCGAGGGCAACTTCAGAGTCGGTAGGCTCCGCCTCTGCCGCTCCCTCCGGATCCACTTCCCAAAACAGCTTTGCGACGACTTGGCCGCCGTAGATCCGCTCCGCCCCTGCTGCCATAGCTGCTAAGAGAGCTTCATTGCCCGGCGCCACCTCTTCTCCCGGAAATCGCTCCAGCACAGCAGCTTGCAGGGCTTGACGATCCCGACGCCATTGCTCCAGCAGGCTTTCCGGCGGCAGCTTGGCTTCTTGAGGCCCAAAGCGATCTAGGTAGGGCAGGCGCCGACAGCGAAAAAAGGCCAGCAACTCTTCTGCGTCAACAGAACCCTGCTGGAACTCCAACGGCGGACAACCTCAGCTCTGCTGCCATTTTGGCACGCCTTTTGGGGATCCCTTACGACCTGGGATCTTGAGCTGACAAAAGGTGAGGGATATTGACGGCTTCAGCCAAAGTCAGTACCGCCCCTACCAGGCGATCGAGGCGGAAATCAATTTGGTCAAATCGGTCTCTGTTTTGCATCTGGCTATTGCTGCGTTTTGTTGGCTGGGGAAAAGCTGGGGCTTGACCCCACCTTGCCTCTTCATTGTTGCTCAGCAGCTAGGCCAATGCCTGAGCTGTTCTGCGCAATTTGCTGGGCTAGGTGTGGTTTTGTCAATACTGGGTCTCGTTCACCATTTTCAATGCTGACGGGAAAACGATGATGAGCGAGATCACAGCCCTAGAGAAGTTGAAAAAGCAAAAGGAGACCGCCCAAGGGCTCCCCGCCAGAAACCTGTTTTGGGGGGCTGCCCTGGCGTATGCTAAAGGAGAAAGATTTCTTTACACCCGCAGATGGAGCCGACTGTAAGCGCTCTTTCGATGGCCCCGGCCCTGTCCCAGACCCAGCCGGCGGCAGTGGAAATGCAGGGGGTGTGGAAGCGTTTTGGGCAGCAGGTGGCGGTTCAGGACTTGAGCCTGCGGATCCCGCAGGGGGAGGTGTTTGCCCTGCTAGGGCCCAACGGCGCCGGCAAATCCACCACCATCCGCATGCTCACCAGCCTGACCCGCCCCAGCCAGGGATCCATCCGCGTAGGGGGGTATGATGTGGTGCGGGATCCCTTGGCGGTGCGGCGGCAGATCGGCGTGGTGTTGCAGCCCATCACCCTGGAAGCAGAGCTGACGGTTTGGGAAAACCTGGAGTTCCATGGGCGCATGCACCACATCCCCAACCCGGAGCGGCAGCAGCGCATCGACGAGTGGCTGGAGTACGTGAAGCTGGCCGACCGGCGGCACGACAAAGTGAAGACCCTCTCCGGCGGCATGAAGCGGCGCCTCCAGGTGGCCAGGGCGCTGTTGCACCGGCCTCAAATTTTGTTTTTGGACGAGCCAACCGTTGGGTTGGATCCCCAGGCGCGGCGGCTGCTGTGGGAGATCCTGCGGGATCTGAACCGGCAGGGGATGACCTTGCTGATTACCACCCACTACATGGAAGAGGCCGAGGAGCTGTGTGACCGCATCGGCATCATGGACGGCGGGAAGCTAATCGAGCTGGGCAGCACCGACCAGTTGCGGGCCAAGTACGGAGAAGCCCTGCTGGTGCGCTCCCGCCCTGGCCAGGAGGTGAGCTACACCTTTTTCCCCAGCTTGGCGGAGGCCCAGCGGCAGTTGGAAGCGGAACCCGACAAAACCGGCCTGATGGTGCGCCCTGCCAACTTAGAAGATATTTTTGTACGCTTGACGGGCCGTCGCCTGGATTAGCGCGCCCTCAGCCTCAACCTCTCTCCTTCGGAAAGAGGGAGGTTACGGTTTTTCCTCTCCCCATCCCTCCTTTGGAGTGGGGGGCTCGAACTTGTAGCCAACTCCGCGCACGGTGCGGATCAGCTCCGGTTGGCTGGTATCGGTTTCCAGCTTCTTGCGAATTTGGCCGATGTGGACATCGACCACCCGTTCATCTCCCTCGTGGTTAAAATCCCACACCTCTTGAATCAGCTCAGACCGTCGCCACACCCGTCCTGGGTGTCGAGCCATGGCGTAGAGCAAATCAAACTCTAGAGCGGTCAGGTTAATCGGGCGACGGTCACGGATAACTTCTCGGGTGGTCGGGTCGATCACCAAGGAGGGAAAAGTCAAAACCGGCGCGCTGCCTGTTTCCGTTCTCGTCCGCCCTCGGCGCAGGATAGCCTGTACCCGCGCCTGTAACTCCGGCAGGCTGAAGGGTTTGGTCAGGTAGTCATCTGCGCCTAGCTGAAATCCTTGCAGCTTGTCGGCAGGATTCACTCGGCTGGTTAACATCAACACATACACGCCGGTCTCTTTTTGCATCTGCTGGCAAAGGTCGTAGCCGCTCACATCCGGCAAATTCAGATCCAAAATCACCAAGCCTGGCTGAAAAGCGCGCAACTGCTGGAGGCCCTCGGCCCCCGTCGTCGCTACCTCGACTGAGTACCCCTGCCGCTGCAAATACCGCTTGAGCAGCGCGCAAATGCTGGGATCGTCATCGATGATGAGGATGCGTAACATGGCAGCTTGACGCTCTCACAGTCAGCACGAGGCAGAGTTGTAGAAAAGCCCTGCCCGCAGGGCAAACGCATTTTGCGCCTGGGCAGGAGAGGGCAGCCCATCCAGACTACAACAGATAGCTTCAGGTTTTTACATTACCCATTGGATTGCACCAGGAGCTTGGCCTTTCTGGAACCCTCTTTCTCTGGGTAAATCAAGGGAGGCTAACCCAAGAATCTCAGGCATTATTCATTCTACTGGGTTGTCCGGAGGAAAGGGAAAGGGTAAGGTAAAAGGGATTCGCGCAGCAGCTTCTTGCCCGCAGAGAGAAGCCCATTCAAAAACCTCGCCACTTCTGTACTTGCAGGCCAAACCTTAAAGTTGCACGCCGGTTTATCCCAGAAGCCTATGTACAATCCCAACGAAGTCTTTCGCAAAGATATCCAGTTGGCCCTCTTCACCTGGGGGATCCTGGAGCTGGCCTGTTTTGTCATCATGCCGTTTACCCGGGCCTACGAGTATGCGCAGGTAGCGGATTGGCTGTGGCCTTCGCTGGTTTTGGGACCGGTGGGGGCGGTGGTGGTGGCCTTTTGCTCAAAGCTCACAGTAGCTGCTAATTACATCCCCGACCCGAAAAAGAAAAGGGCCCAGCGACAAATTGCCCAGGTCATCAGTTTCTTCGGCTTCCTGGGCTTGGCCTTGCCCTTGCTCCTGGCCGGGTGGACATTTGGCCACGAGGTTCTCACCACCGACTGGGAGAATATGTTCACTAAGTAGAAACTAAACTTGCTACTGATTTGCTCCAGACAGCGTTGCCCCTGGGTAGGTGGCTTCCCAAGGCAGTACACAGAGGCGAAACTAGAAGTACCAGAGATGCTCTGGTACTTGCAAGCGTTGGCAAAGCCCTTTGCTTTCGTCTCCGGCTTTTGGGAGCTAAGTTTTGGATGGCTAACTACCCAATGCGAGGCCGTTCTTCTCCTGCTGCCAGCGGTTTTCCCTTCGGCACCTTAATGGCACTGAGCCTCTCGGTTGGGGTCTTGGCTGCTCTGGGTTGGCAGGCGTGGCGGTTCATTGCCCCCCTGCTGGCTCCTCCTGCGGCGCCTCAGTTTCCTCGCGCGGTGCGTGTGGATCCCTTACCCAGCCCGACAAGTTTGCCTTCCTCCCCCTCTGTTCGCGTCAGTGGGACGGAGTCCTTGCCGGCGGCGGGCACCATCGACCCTGAGGCCTTTCCCCCCGGCAGCCGCGGGCGGGTAATCGAGCCCATAGGTCTAGCCATTCGCAGCCAGCCTTCTGCTGACGGAGCCTACCAAGGGGGAATTGTGGCGGGGGAAACGGTGACGGTGCTGGAGTACAGCGCTGATGGCCGCTGGCAGCGGGTGCGGCGGGAGCTAAACGGCCAGGAAGGCTGGGTGCGGGCCGGCAATTTGGGCCCCGTGGAGGGTGGGGCAGCGGTTGCTTCAGCCACAACTGCTGCAACGCCTGCGGTCGAATCCACACCAGAGTCCACTCCTTTGCCGACTCGGCCCCCCGCAGCAACAAGCATTGCCCCAGGTGCGCAGGGGCGGGTGATCGAGCCGATTGGCCTGGCGCTACGGGCCACTCCCGACCGGGAAGGGGCTTACATTGGTGGCCTGCCCATGAATGAGGTGGTGACGGTGTTGGAGTACAGCGCCGATGGCCGCTGGCAGCGCATCCGGCGCCAGAACGGGCAGGAAGGTTGGGTGCGGGCCGGCAACCTGGCGCAAGAGTAGCAAGATGCCCCGGTGGGGGATTGTAGGTTGGCGAGAGCTTGTGGTTGGCTGGGACAGTACCGCCAGCCGCTGTCGGGAGGGGCAGGCGCGCTAGCGGGAGGGAGTTCTTACACTGGTGGCAGCACCTGATGTCTTGGTTTCAGTGGTCATTGCTGCGACCCCTGGCCAAAGGGATGGTTCTGGTGGCCCTGGGTCTGGGAGCCGGCATGACGGCTTGTCGCCCGCCTGTCGAGCCGGGGCCAGCCAGGGATGGGCAGGCGATCTCTGCCTCGGCTACGGGCACGCTGGAGCTGTGGGCCAACGGCGAAGCGTTCCTGCGGGAGGGGCTGGTCTCCAAAGAGGGCTGGGCGTTGCAGTTTGAGCATGTGTACGTGACGCTGGCGGACATTACGGCCTACCAGACGGATCCCCCTTTTGATCCGCAAGGGCAAGGCGAGCTCCAGGCCAAGGCCTTGGTCAGCCTGACAGGGCCTCTTACGGTGGATTTGGTGCCGGAGCGAGCCCTGCTGGGATCCCTGGAAGCCCCCCCTGGGCACTACAACGCCCTGGCCTGGCGCCTAGTGCCGGCAGCGGAGGGGCCAGCAAAGGGCTACTCCCTCTGGATCGAGGGCAGAGCTCGACCGGCAGAAGGGGAGGGAGAGGCGATCCCCTTTGTGCTCAAGTTCAGCCCCGAGCTGGCTTTTGTCTGCGGCGAGTACGTGGGGGAGACGCGCAAGGGCTTTGTCCGGGCAGGCCAGGTGGCGGATCTGGAGGCGACTTTCCACTTCGACCACCTGTTTGGGAATGGCAGCCTGCCTCCCAAGGACGACCTCAACTCAGCGGCGCTGGGGTTTGCCTCCCTTGTGAAGTTGGACCCAGTCGACCCAGTCTCCCTCGAGCAAGGGCTAAAGGCGGGATCCCAGCCGCTGGAGGTGGACTGGGGCAGCCTGCAGGAGGGATCCCCTAGGGCCCAGGCTGTCTTGCAGAGCCTGCAGAGCTTGGGGCACGTGGGAGAGGGCCACTGCCGCGCCTCCTCTGGCGGCCTCGGCGGGACGGGATCCTTGCCTTAGGTTTTAGGCCTGGGTGGCTTTTGAGATCGAAGGGTGTCCTCTGTCTTTTGCTGACCGATGAACTCAGTCTGGCCAAAGCGCATCCCTTTTTCCCCTTCCTGGCAACTGAGCTGGTTGGCCTTGGGCCTGCTCCTATCTCCGCCGGCTTGGGGCCATGGGGTGGAGGCCTCTTGGCGGGCTGTTCCCACCTTTGAGATCCAGGCCCGCTACGATTCCGGCGAGCCGATGCGTTTTGCCCGAGTTACGGTGTTTGCGCCCACCAATCCCACTCTCCCCTGGCAGGAGGGAGAGACAGACGGAGAGGGCCGGTTTTGGCTGCAGCCGGATCCTGAGCTTAAGGGACTGTGGCAGGTGCGCATTCGCCAGGCCGGCCACGGCGGGGTGGTGAACGTGCCGGTGGGCGAGGAGGGTATGCAGGCAGAAGGGATCCCCAGCCCCTCCTCCCCTGGCTTTGGCCCCCTGCAGCGGGGGGTTATGGCTGCCTGTGTTATCTGGGGCTGTTTGGGCACGGCCCTGTTTTTTTCCCGGCCCCGCCCCTTCCAAGGCCCAGAACTCCCCGACTCCCCAGTGGATGCTGCCGCTTTGAGCCAAGACTAGCCATGCACATCAGCGAGGGCCTTTTGCCAGCACCGCTTTGGCTGGGGGGTTATGGCATCACTGCCCTGCTTACGGGTTGGAGCCTACACCTCCTCCAGAGGTTGGAAAAGGATCCCCGCCGCCAGCTCCCCAAGGCAGCGCTGCTCACGGCGGCCTTTTTTGTCGCCTCCTCCCTTCACCTGCCTTTTCCCCCGGCCAGCCTGCACCTGCTGCTCAATGGGCTGATGGGCGTGATGCTGGGGGCCTTGGCCTACCCGGCAATTGTGGTGGGCCTGTTTTTTCAGGCGGTGGCTTTTGGGCATGGGGGGTTGACCACCCTGGGGATCAACGCCGCCATTATGGGGATCCCGGCGCTTCTGGCAGGAGGGATCTTCCGGGCAAGCCGGCGCTGGTTGGGCACGGGCTGGGCCGCTTTTTGGGCGGGAGCGGTGGGGGTGGTGCTGGCGGCGCTGCTGTTTTACGGCGTGGTGCTGGCGGCGCTGCGCAGGGAGGGGATCCCTTCCACCTCGGCAGAGCACCTGGCTCTGACCAGTTTGGTAGCTGCCCACCTGCCGCTGGCGGTGGTGGAGGGGCTGTTTACCCGTTGGGTGGTGGGGTTTTTGCAGCGGGTGCAGCCGGAGCTGCTGGGAGAAGATGCCCAAAGATAGGGCTGAGGCTGTTCATCCCTGTCGTCGGGCCATGCCGGTTAGGGAGAGGATGCTTTCTTCACAAGCTCCCCTGCCGCCGCCCCCTTCTTGGCTGCACCGCTGGCGGCCCCTGCCCAAGCTGGTTGGCCTGCTGGCACTGATGGCGGCCTTTGCCCAGGTGCAGCGCCTGGCCTTGCTACCCCTGGTCTGGGCGGTGGTGGCTTTTCTCTGGGGGCTCTCCGGATTGCCTCTGCGCCGAGGGCTCAGACGCCTGGCCGCTCCCGGCGTTCTGTTGATAGCCTTTGTCCTCTTCCTGCCCTTTGCCGTTGGGGACACCCTCCTCTGGCGCTGGGGATCCCTGGCTTTGCGCTGGGAGGGGCTGGAGAGGGCCCTCTGCCTTGGCGGGCGCAGCCTGGCGCTTTTAGCGCTGGCGACGCTGCTGTTGGAGACCACTCCCCTACCGGCCCTGTTGGCAGCTTTGCGGGCGCTGGGGATCCCCGACCTCCTCCTGGAACTGGCCTGGCTAACCCAGCGCTATTTGCAGGAAGTGGGCAGCCAGTGGCAGCGGATGCAGCGGGCCGCGCGGCTGAGGGGCTGGCGACCGCGGGGATCCCTGTGGCAGCCTGGGCCAACTTGGCGGCAAGACCTGCCCTTTCTGGCTGCTGCCGTGGGCACTTTGTTGGTTCGCAGCTACGAACGTTCGCAGCGAGTTTACCAGGCGCTGCGCCTGCGGGGCTACGGGCGGGCGCCCTTGGTGCCGCCAGCGGCTGGCGGGGATCCCTGCAGTTGGGCGGCCACCGGGCTGGCGCTGGCAGTGGCTGTTGGCTTGGTTTTGGTTAACTTTGGGGGCTATCCCGATTGAGCGGGTTGGCAGCGAGTTAGACAAGATAGACGCTTCTCTTCCCCGCCTTTAAAAGCAAAACCCAACTAGAACTAGAATAAGAAGGCTTTAATCTTCTCAGCTCTTGTCGCCATTTGCGCGTCCTCTCCTGGGGCTATGAACTGGTTAGAAACCGCTTTGTCTACCTCTTCCCTCAAGGAAGCGCCGGCTGTTGCCGTTGTGCACCTGGGCTGTGAGAAAAACCGGGTGGACACCGAGCACATGCTGGGCCTGCTGGCCCAGGCAGGCTACCGGGTGGAGGGCGACGAAGACAGCGCCGACTACGTCATCGTCAACACCTGCAGCTTCATCGAAGCGGCGCGGCGGGAGTCGGTCAGCACCCTGATGGAGCTGGCGGTGCAGGGCAAGAAGATCATCATCGCTGGTTGCCTGGCGCAGCACTTCCAAGAGGAGCTGCTGCGGGAGATCCCCGAGGCGGTGGCCATCGTCGGCACCGGCGACTACCACCAGATTGTCCAGGTTATCCAGCGGGCAGAGCGGGGAGAGCGGGTTAACGCCGTTACCTCGAGCTTAGATTACATTGCCGACGAGACCGTCCCCCGCTATCGCACCACCCATGCCCCGGTGGCCTACCTGCGGGTGGCGGAAGGGTGTGATTACCGCTGCTCCTTCTGCATCATCCCCCACCTGCGGGGAAAGCAACGCTCCCGCCCCATCGAGTCCATTCTGCGGGAAGCAGAACAACTGGCTGCAGAAGGGGTGCAGGAGCTAATCCTCATTTCCCAGATCACCACCAACTACGGGCTCGACCTCTACGGGGAGCCGCGGCTGGCCGAGCTTATCCGCGCTCTGGGCCAGATCCCCATCCCCTGGATCCGCATGCTCTATGCCTACCCCACGGGCATTACGCCGGCGGTGGTGGAGGCCATTCAGGAGACGCCCAATTTCTTGCTCTATCTGGATCTGCCGCTGCAGCACAGCCACCCAGCGATCCTCAAGGCCATGAACCGCCCCTGGCAGGGCCAGGTTAACGACCGGCTCATCGAACGGCTGCGCCAGGCCCTGCCCAAGGCTGTCCTGCGCACCAGCTTCATCGTCGGCTTTCCTGGCGAGACAGAGGAGCACTTCCAGCATCTTTTGGAGTTTGTCCAGCGCCACCAATTTGACCATGTGGGGGTGTTCACCTTTTCCCCGGAAGAGGGCACGCCCGCCTACCATCTGCCCCAGCAGGTGCCGGAGCCCCTCAAGGAAGAGCGCCGCGCCCGCCTAATGCAACTGCAGCAAGGGATCGCCTTCCGCCGCAACCGCGAGCAGGTGGGGCAGGTGGTGCCTGTGCTTTTGGAGCAGGAAAACCCCCGCACCGGCGAGTGGATTGGCCGTTCCCCCCGCTTTGCCCCTGAGGTGGACGGGGTGGTGTATGTGCGCGGGCCGGGATCCCTGGGATCCCTGGTGCCGGTGCAGATTACGCGGGCCGAGCCCTACGATCTCTTTGGCCAGGTGGTGGAGGCGCCAGCAGGCTTTAGCTGGAGCGGACGGTAGAATAATTCGGTTGAACTTCGGAAAGGCGAGATGGCCAGTGCAGATGAGCTGAAACAGGCGGCAGCCCAAGCGGCGGCCCAAAAGGTGCAGTCGGGCATGGTGGTGGGGCTGGGCACGGGATCCACAGCCGCCTTTGCTGTGGGCGCCCTAGCCCAGCGAATGCAAAAGGAGGGGCTGCAGTTCATTGGGGTGCCCACTTCCGAGCGCACGGCAGAACAGGCCCGCTCTCTAGGGATCCCGCTGGCCACGCTGGAGGAGCAGCCGCGCCTAGATCTTGCCATCGATGGAGCCGACGAAATCGAAGTGGGATCCCTCAACCTCATCAAGGGGGCAGGGGGAGCTCTGCTGCGGGAGAAACTGGTGGAGGCCAGCGCTGCTGAGCTCATCATCATCGCCGATGCCTCCAAAAAGGTGGCCCACCTGGGCACCCGCTTCCCGGTGCCGGTGGAGGTGGTGCGCTTTGGCTGGAAGACGACCCTAGCGCGGGTGGAGGCCCTGGGCTGTCAGGCGGTGCTGCGGCGCACTGCCGAGGGGGATCCCTACCTCACCGACGAGCAGCACTACATCCTCGACTGCCAGTTTGGCCCCATCGCCAATCCGGCCAAGCTGGCCGAGCAGCTCAAGGGAACGGTGGGGGTGGTGGAGCACGGCCTGTTTATCGGCATGGCCACGGAGGCCATTATCGCTGGGCCTGAAGGGATCGAGACGCTGCGGCAGAGCTGAGGGCCAGCTCGGCTGCTAGCAGGATGGCCTGCTTGAGGCTCTCGGCGCGGGCTACCCCCTGCCCGGCTAGGTCAAAGGCAGTGCCGTGGTCGGGGGAGGTGCGAATAAAGGGCAGCCCCAGGGTTAGGTTGACGGCCCGGTCAAACGCCAGCAGCTTCACGGGGATCAGGCCTTGGTCGTGGTAGAGAGCCAGGTAGGCATCGGCCACAGCAGGAGCTCCTTGACCATACCAGGCCTGGGCGGGCGCTAGCCACATGGTATCGGGGGGAAGCGGCCCCCAGATTTTGGCGTGGGGATAGGTTCTTAGCAGCTCCGCCAGCCACGTTTTCTCTTCCTGCCCAAGCTGCCCCTGCTCGCCAGCATGGGGGTTAAGGCCAGCCACAGCAATCACCGGATTGACAATCCCAAAGAGCTTACGCAGGGATCCAACCAGCAAGTCCAACTTCGCGCGCACCAGCTCCGGGGTAAGGGTGAGGGGCACCTGGCTCAGGGGGATGTGGGTGGTGGCCAGCAAAACCCGGATCTGCCAGCCGCTGTGGGGAGAACGGGCCACAAACAGCATGCCGTAGCGCTCGCTCCCGCTGAGCTGGGCCAGAACTTCTGTTTGGCCAGGGAAGGGGTAGCCCGCCTGGTGCCAGAGGTATTTGGCAATGGGAGCGGTCACGATCCCCTGGAACTGGCCCCGCAGCGCTTCTTCAATAGCTGTTTTCAGGTAGGCAAAGCTGGCCGCCCCGCTTGCAACATCCCCCCGGCCCACGCGCGACGGCTCTAGGTAGAAGCCGCTGCCGCCCTCCAGCACCGGGATCCCTGCCGGGTCGGCCAGGTCGGTTGCCCCTCGCTGGCGCAGAAGGCAGTAGGTAGCTTCCAAAACCTGCCGCTCGCCCACCACCGTTATCTGGGCGCAGGCCTGCACCTGGGGATCCGCCAGCGCCTTGAGCACAATCTCTGGCCCAATCCCCGCCGGATCTCCCAATGTCAGGGCTAGCTTCGGCAGCAGCAAGCTCATTTTCTATTTCTAGTCCAATTTCTAGGGATCCCCCCGAAGGGGGAACCTCTTCAGTAACTGGACCTTTTATGCCGACTACGCTGAACGTTTCCAATTTCTAGGGATCCCCCCGAAGGGGAAACGACGGATTAATTTTCGTCTATCGCAACTTAGGTAAATAGTTTCCAATTTCTAGGGATCCCCCCGAAGGGGGAACTGCTCAGCTCTTTAGGACTCTTTTAACAGAAACCTATGTTTCCAATTTCTAGGGATCCCCCCGAAGGGGGAACATTTTGTTGAACGACGACTACACGATTACTTCTGAAGAAGTTTCCAATTTCTAGGGATCCCCCCGAAGGGGGAACTTCTGGTGTCCGCATTATCAGTATAACACAAAGCAGTTTCCAATTTCTAGGGATCCCCCCGAAGGGGGAACCTGATGAGGTTAATTACTTAGACAGGCTTGTGTACGCGTGCTAGTTTCCAATTTCTAGGGATCCCCCCGAAGGGGGAACTTGCACTGGTTCTCCAATTCATGGAGCGCTGGGTAGTTTCCAATTTCTAGGGATCCCCCCGAAGGGGGAACTCCCAACCTCCTAATCCAGCAGTGAACAACTATCCTGCCGTTTCCAATTTCTAGGGATCCCCCCGAAGGGGGAACAATCCGGGAAGCGTGGGTGAAGGTTAAGGCCAATTTCGGCAGTTTCCAATTTCTAGGGATCCCCCCGAAGGGGGAACCTTCATGACTGTATGCCGCTACCGCGGGCATTGGTTGATGTTTCCAATTTCTAGGGATCCCCCCGAAGGGGGAACATTTTTAGAGGCAGAAAACTGTGATTCAACTGCCTAGATTGGGAGTTTCCAATTTCTAGGGATCCCCCCGAAGGGGGAACAGCAGCATTGCAGTACCAAGCCGCCAAGCTTGGTAGCAGTTTCCAATTTCTAGGGATCCCCCCGAAGGGGGAACATGCAGAGAAGAGGTATGGATAGGTATCCTAAGAGACCTAAAACTGTTTCCAATTTCTAGGGATCCCCCCGAAGGGGGAACGTCGTACTGGAGAAGAAGGAGGGTGACACCATAATTCAGGTTTCCAATTTCTAGGGATCCCCCCGAAGGGGGAACAAAAGCACCCCAAATGCAACATGCATTGTGGGAACTGGTTTCCAATTTCTAGGGATCCCCCCGAAGGGGGAACAACATCTCTACCTATATGGTAGCAGAAAGCTCTACATGTTTCCAATTTCTAGGGATCCCCCCGAAGGGGGAACTCTACCCTTATTAAACCCAAGCGGGGCAAGGAATGCAAGGCCTATTTGCGAGGGGGTCGGTCGAAAACGGCAAAAAAGGGCCCCGAAGAGGGGGGGTGAGAGGCCTGAAAGCCTTGTGGCGCAAGGCATCGAGCGGGTCAACGAAAGAATCGGCCTTTGCGGGTTTTGGCGAGGCGCTCGCAGAGCTGCTGATACCGTTTTGGTGTGCTTTTGGCAACATGACCGGGGTTGGGATCCCTAGGGGCGAGGTGCCCTGCCCAGCGGGTTGTCTGCCAGCGGATCCCTGCCGGCAAAATGGTTTAATGGAAACTTAGCAACATTTTTGAGCAGCGGTTGCCCTCTATGGCCGAGACCTTCCTTTACAATGCCTTGCGTGCCGCCCTCGACGAAGAGATGGCCAGGGATCCCAATGTGTTTGTTCTGGGAGAGGATGTGGGCCACTACGGCGGCTCCTACAAAGTCACCAAAGACCTATATCGCAAATACGGGGAGATGCGCCTCCTGGATACCCCCATTTGCGAAAACAGCTTCACCGGCTTGGCCATCGGGGCAGCCATGACCGGCTTGCGGCCTGTGGTGGAAGGGATGAACATGGGCTTTTTGCTCCTGGCCTTTAACCAAATTGCCAACAATGCCGGCATGCTGCGCTACACGTCCGGCGGCAACTTCAAGATCCCGCTGGTGATCCGCGGGCCAGGCGGGGTGGGACGCCAATTGGGAGCCGAGCACTCGCAGCGGCTGGAGGCTTACTTTCAGGCAGTGCCGGGTCTGAAGATCGTCGCCTGTTCTACCCCTTACAACGCCAAGGGTCTGCTCAAGTCGGCCATCCGCGACGACAACCCCGTTCTCTTTTTCGAGCATGTGCTCCTCTACAACCTCAAAGAAGACCTGCCGGAGGAGGAGTACCTCTTGCCCCTGGACAAGGCGGAAGTTGTCCGCACGGGATCTGACGTTACCATCCTCACCTACTCGCGCATGCGCCACCACGTGCTTAAGGCCGTGGACACCCTGCTGGAGCAGGAGATCGATCCGGAAGTGATCGACTTGATCTCCCTCAAGCCCCTCGATATGGAGACGATTGCTGCTTCGGTGCGCAAAACCCACCGGGTGGTCATCGTGGAAGAAGACATGAAAACGGGCGGCATTGGGGCAGAGCTGACGGCCCGCATCATGGAAGAACTCTTCGACGAGCTGGACGCGCCCATAGTGCGCCTGGCCTCCCAAGACATTCCCACCCCCTACAACGGCACGCTAGAAGCGGCCACCATTGTGCAGCCGGCAGATATTGTGGCAGCGGTGGAGCGGCTCCTCTACGGATGAGACTCTTGCCTGCTGGCAGGCAGTAGCCGGAGGGCGGGGAGTGCCTGCGCCCTTTTGCAAGATACCTATCCCAACCCCAAGGCGGTGTTGCTGGGGGAGAGCCGGTTCCAAATGCTGCCGGCCCGCTATCCCTAGGCGGCTCTGGAAGTGGGGAGGTGATCCTGAAAATCCTGCTGGTCGAACAGGTACACCGTGCGAATCGGGTAGGGAATGACCAATCCGGCCCGGTCACAGGCCTGCTTGAGGGCGATATCACCTGAGTGCGGACGCGGCGCACCTCCGCCTTGCGAGGCCGAGTCCAGTAGCGCACCACAAAATCGATGGAGCATGACTCTAGTCAATGATATGCTGGACTATACTGAAAATAATGCCCAGTATGTTCAGTATGGCTGCTTGGTATGGCTAGATATGTAAAACCGAGAGAAGCGGCGGATTATTTTGGGGTGTGTCTCCACACCTTGAGGCGATGGGAACAGAAAGGCTGGATCAAAGCAATACGTACTCCATCTGGTAGGGCAAGAAGGTATGACCTCGACAGCTACATCAGAACGCCAAAGAAAGCCAAACGAGTCGTTTTGTACGCCCGAGTCAGCAGTCGAGGGCAAAAGTCAGACTTGGAGAGACAGATTGCAAGACTGGTTAACCTCTATCCTGGAGCCGAAGTGGTCGGAGAGGTTGGCGGCGGTCTCGACTTCAAAAGACC
>NZ_AUMZ01000001.1:2366898-2397935 GCF_002760375.1 Synechococcus sp. 60AY4M2 | reverse complement strand
TGGAAGTATCGGAAGCGTACACCAGCAAAACCTGTACCAAGTGCGGGCACATCCACACCAAGTTGGGTGGCGCAAAGGTGTTTAGATGCCCAAAGTGCAACCATAGGCTACCACGAGATTGGCAAGGCGCTCTGGGTGTTATGCTCAGGGCTTTGCGGGATACCGCCTTTCTGTTCGGACTCCGTCCGAGTAGCGCGGTCGCGTCAGCGTCGCGTAGTGACAACGGAAACGGACAGAATGCTATCGCTTCACCGCTGAGCAGTAATGCTCAGCAGTGTTCAGCGTAAATGTATCAGCGAATGCTGATTTCCTCAACTGTACCTTCAAAATCCCCGATGACAATCTGGTCATTGAGTTGAAAAGGCTCGTTCAAAAGCAGCAGCACGCCCGCCAGGAAGTTCTTGAAAATATCTTGAAAAGCAAAACCGATGGCCACCGACCCTAACCCCAACAGCCCGATCAGATCTCCCAGGCGCAGATCTGGGAAAGCCACCACGCTGGCTGCCAGGATCCCTGCCACCCAAGCACCCACTTGGCTGACTTGCACCAGCAGCATTTGTAGGGAAGGGCTGGGGATCCACCGGTTGGCTGCGGATCCCGCCAGGCGCCGCACGGCCCGAACGCCATCTCTAGAAGACTGCGGTTGATGGTTTGCAGTAGTTCGTTCATATCTTCACCCTTGCTACGCTATCGATCACGATGAACGCCAGAGAACGCCATTCGACTTCGGCGGGAACACTCGATCAGGACTCAGGGAGGCTCTCTGTGGGTTCCGCCTCAGCTGGTATCCGCCACGGCTTAGGTTCTGCTGTGCTTGCTACCCTGAAAGAGCCACTCTGCCACAAGATAGGTTTCAGGGCCGCAGCATGGCCAACTACGACTGGATCGTCGTCGGCGGCGGGATCACGGGGGCAGCCTTGAGCTACGAGCTGGCCCGCCAGGGGGGATCCGTTCTCCTCGTTGAGAAGGAAGCGCTGCCGTCCAGTGCCACTCGCTACAGCTACGGTGGCCTGGCCCATTGGGCCGGGAAAACCCCCCTGCTCAAAGCCCTGGGGGAAGAAGGGATCCAGCGCTACCGCACCCTGTCAGAGGAGCTGGAGGCGGATCTTCAATTTCGCGAGCTGGATCTGCTCATGCCCGTTGCTCCTGGCTACAGGATGGAGGCAGTGGAAGCCGATCTGGCCGACTGTCGCATCCCACCGCAGCGAATTTCTGTAGAGGCGGCCTGTGAGCTAGAGCCGCTTTTAAACCCTGCCGCCCTCGAGGGTGTACTCTGGGCGCGGCATGGCCACATCCACCCCTGGTTGACGACGCTGGCTTTTCAGAAGGCTTTCCAACGCCTAGGGGGATCCCTGCTCTTGCAAACCGTAAGGGCCTTGCGGCGCCAGGGCCGGCGCATTACGGGCGTGGAGACGGATACCGACTTCTGCGGAGCGGCTCAGGTGGTGGTGTGCGCCGGCGGCTGGACACGGGCTTTGTTGCGCCAGGCCGGGATCTGGGCTCCTATCTACTTCACCCACGCCGAATCCCTGGAGCTGGATCCTGCGGAGGTGCGGTTGAGAGCCATCGTCATGGGCGCGCCCGTGCAGCGTTTGGAGCTGGAGCGGCAAGCTGGCCGCCCCGACCGGGATCCCCTCTGGGACCAGCCGGGACAGGAGCTCTGCCCGCCCATCCTGGATGTCGGGATCGTGCAGTTTCTCGACGGCAGCCTTCGCCTGGGGCAGATTAGTCGGGTGCTGACGGATCCCATGGCCGAGGTAGATGCCGCTGCCAGCGAAGCCCAGATCCGGGAACAGGCCGGTCGCTACCTGCCTCAGGTGGCCCGCCTGCCTGGGCGGTGGTATCACTGCTTGGTGGCCTTCAGCGCCGATCACCAGCCTTTGGTGGGATCCCTGCCCGGCTGGGAAGGGCTGCAGCTCTTCTCCGGCTTCAGCAGCCCTTTGGCCATCCTGCCGGCCCTGGCTCGCCGCTTTGCCCAGCAGGCCTATGGACAAGAGGATGAGTGGCTCCCCAGCCTCTCGCCAGCGCGCTTTGCTGGGCCCTCACCCCCTGCCCCGCTCCCTTAGGGAGAAGAGCCCCCCTAGTCTTCAGCCAGCGGTGCCTCCAGCAGGTCTTCCAGGTTGAGTTGCACCTGGCGCTGCAAGGCCTGAATAGCCTGATATTCCTGTTGAATGCTGGCCTGGTACTGGGCAGCCAGAGCGGTGTTGCCCTCGGAAAAGGCCTGATCCCAGAGCTGCGTCCAGTAGCGGTAGCGCTTCTGGCGAATTTCCAACTCCATGTTGGCCAAGGCAGCCCGCACCACCAGGCGCGGACGCATCAGGGCCAAGCGGGTATTTTCGTCCAGCCAGAGCAGGTGGCTGAGGCGCTCGTTGAGGTCCTCGTCTTGGGCGCAGAGGGTGCGCAGGGCGGTCAGGAGACCCTCTCCCTGGTCTTCCAGCTCCGGCTGGGCCGAGAGCAGCTCCAAGATCCGCTGCCACAGCTCCCGGTGGGGACGGAAGCTAAACTGCAGCTCCCGCTCCATCAAGGTTTGGCGGATCTCGCGGCGGTACTCGGCAAAGTGCAAAAAGATCTGCAGAAGGTGGGACTCCGATTGCAAAAGTTTGCATCCCTTGGGGGCAGCAAGTTGCCGGGGTTTGGACCAGCGGTACTGGCGCACGGCCCGGCGCAGGTCCTCTTCCAGATCGCGGCAGAGGCGAGCGTTGCCCCGGCTGAGCAATTCCGCCACTTTGTGGATGTACAGAGAGCGCCATTGCCCGCCCAAACCAGCCAGCAGTTGTACCAGCGCCTGATAGGCCTGTTGGAAATCGGCACCTTGAGCGAGATCCCGACCGGCCAGCACCTGGTCAATTTGCCAATCTAGCCACAGGGGAGCCTGAGCCAGCAGGGCCTCAAATGCGGAGACCGAGTGCTGCCGCAGGAACTCGTCGGCATCTTTCCCGGCAGGAAGGGTGAGGATGCGCAGCTCGATTTCCCCCCGCCGCGCCTGCTCTTCAATGGCCTCGATGGCCCGCTTGGCGGCATTCAACCCAGCGCGGTCGGCATCGAAGTTGAGAATCAGCCGCTTGGACTGGGTATAGCGCAGCAGAGTCTTGACCTGGTGCGGCGTCAAGGCTGTGCCCATCGCGGCTACGGCATAGGCGATGCCGGCTTGGTGCAGGGCGATGACATCGAAATAGCCTTCCACCACCAAGACTTGGTCGGCTTTGGCAATGGCCTCGCGGGCAAAGTTGAGACCATAGACCACCTGGCCCTTGTTGAAAAGTTCCGTTTCCGGGGAGTTGAGGTACTTGGGCTGCTCCTCTCCCAGGGCTCTGCCGGCAAAGCCAATGACCCGCCCCTGCAAATCGAAAATGGGCAGCATGATGCGGTTGCGGAAGCGGTCGTAATGGCCGGATCCCTGCTGGCGCGGCACCAGCAAGCCGGCTTCTTCTAGAAGTTTGACCGGCTGGCGCTTTTGGTTGACCAGGTACTCGTAGAGCGAGTGCCAGCCGGGGGGAGCAAAGCCGATTTGAAATTTTTGCAAGGTCTCTTCGCTCAGGCGGCGGCTGTGCAGGTACTGGCGGGCGGCGGATCCTATCTGGGAGCGGAGAGCATGCCGATAGAAATCGGCAGCCAGGGCCAAAATCTCCAGCAGCTTTTCCCGGTGGGAGAGTTGGCGCTCGTAGTCCTGGGAGAGGGATCCCTTGGGCTCCGGCACATGGTAGCGGCGGGCCAGGTGGCGCACCGCCTCGGCAAAGGAAAGGCCCTCTATCTGGCTGACAAAGCGGATGACATCTCCCCCCGCCCCGCAGGCAAAGCACTTGTAGATCTGCTTGCTGGGGCTGACCTGAAAGCTGGGCTTGTGGTCGTTGTGGAAAGGGCAGAGGCCGACGAAATTCTTGCCCTGCTTGCGCAACACCACCTTTTCGGCCACCACCTCGACGATGTCGGCCTTCTGGCGCACCAACTGGATGAACTCCGGCGGCAGACTGCTCATGGCCCTGGGGATCCTGCACCCTATGGTACCTGCAGGGGAGTTGACAGGCTGTCTTTTGACCTAACCTGACCTAGTGGAGATAATGGTCTAGCTTCAAAAGCTGGATTTTTCCATGAGCGGTTTTTTGCAGATTGTTGAGAGGAAAATGCGGATCATCAAGTTTTTCTTGCTCCTTTTGCTGGTCGGCGCCGCCGTCTTCTGGGGCCCGCAGGTGGCTTCTGCGGAACCGGATTTGGCTTTGGGTGCCAAGGTCTTTCAGGCCAAGTGTGTGGGCTGTCACTTGAACGGTCGCAACACTCTGGTGGCGGCGAAAAACCTTTCCCTGGCTGCCCTGCACGAGTACCACGTGGATACCCCTGAGCTGATCCAAGCCCAGGTGCGCAACGGCAAAGGGGCCATGCCCGCTTTTGGCAAGCTCCTCAAACCAGAAGAAATCGAAGCCGTGGCCGCCTATGTTCTCGACCGGGCTGAGCACAACTGGAGCAAAGGCTGATGGCTCAGGAGAGGACTCAAGATCTGACCTTGGCTCCGAAAAATTCTGTCGCCCCGGTGCCGCAGGAGCAGGGCTGTGGAGCACAGGGATCCCGCCGCAAAATCTTGTCGGTTGGTGTGGGGGCGCATGGTTTGGTGGCCGTCGGCATCTCCGCCCACGGGGTGGTGGCCATAGGCGTGGTGACCCACGGCATTCTCTCCATTGGCCTGGTGGCGATGGGCGCCCTCTCTTTTGGGCTGGTGTCGATGGGCCTGGCCAGCGCCGGCCTGGTGTCCATGGGCCTCTCCAGTTGGGGTCAGCACAGCATGAGCGTAACCGAATCCCACGGATCCCATCACCATCCATAGGTTTTGCCAGCCAGACCCTGCCTGGTTCTCTTTCCACCTAGCGTTGTTAAGGAGCGTTTGCAATGTTCAGTTTGCAAAGTTACTTGGCCTTGGCCAAGAAATCTCTGCTTGCGCTGGGGATGAGCGTTTTGCCCCTTGCTTCTGCTTGGGCCCATGTAACCGTCCATCCCAAAGAGGCCCCGGCGGGCAGCGTTGCCAAGCTCACCTTCCGCGTGCCCCATGGCTGCGATGGATCCCCCACCATTCGCCTGCGGGTGCAGATCCCGGAAGGGGCGACCTCGGTGAAGCCGATGGTGCATCCCCTGTGGAAAATTGAGACGGTGAAAAAGCCGCTGGACAAACCTTACGAGTCCCACGGGAAGATGATCACCGAAACGGTGGCCGAGGTGATCTGGAGCGGCGGCTCGCTGCCGGATGAGTTTATGGATGAGTTCAGTATCCTTCTCAGGTTGCCGGATCGCCCCGGCGAGACCCTCCCCATCCCGGTTATCCAGGAATGTGAGCAAGGCATGTACCGCTGGATCCAGGTGGCGCAGCCGGGGGAGGATCCCCATAGCTTGCCGGAGCCAGCACCCCTGCTGAAGCTGACGGGCAAAGGAGAGACCCACGGCCACGGGCATGGACACAGCCACGGGCATGGCGCTCGCTAGCCGGGTTTGCCGTTGGGATGATGTCTATCCTCTTCTGGATTCGGGTGGGTCTCTTGTGCGCCCTGCTGTGGGTGGGCGGGATCCGACCCGTTTTTGCCCACGCCAGCTTGCTCTCCACCTTTCCCGAAGATGGGGCGATGCTGCAGGAAGCCCCGGCGCAGGTGCGGCTGGTCTTCAATGAACCCGTGCAGCTCACGCAGCTCCAGGTGCTGGACAGCAACGGCCAGGTGCTGCCCCTGGAAAACTTGGTTAGCAGCGGCAACGCGCCCCAGGGAGATTTGCCTGCGGAGATGCCGGAGGGGGTTTACATCGTCAGTTGGCGGGCCATCTCTGCCGACTCTCATCCGGTAGGGGGCTCGTTTGTCTTCCTGGTGGGGGCGGCGGATCCGGAGCTGTTGCGAGCGGCGAGGGCAGCCCAAGCGGGGGATCCCTTCTATTGGCCGCTGGTGGGGGTGAGCTGGGGGATCTACCTGGGCAGCCTGTTTGTTGTCGGCGTGCTGGGCTGGTGGCGGCTGGTGCGGGGGCGGTCGGGCACTGCCGATGAAATAGAGCTCTCTGCTGAGGCCTGGGCTTTTGCTGCCGCCTGGCTCACCCTCAGCCTGACGCTGGTGGCTTTGGGTTTGCATTTGGCCCAGCTCTACCCCCACTTTGCCGGGCCAGAGCTGCTGAGCGTGCTCATCTCTCCCTACGGATGGGGCACAGGGCTGCGGCTGGTGGGGCTGGGGATCCTGATCTGGGCCTGCGAGGGCGGGCCCCGCTGGGCCAACGGCCTGGGGTCGGTGGCGGTGATAGGGTCGTTTTTGCCCATCGGCCATGCCCTCCCCAGCGAGTATCCAGCAGGGACGATGGCCCTCTTGGGGCTGCACCTGGCCGGCTCGGCTTTTTGGTTGGGGGGGCTGTGGGGGGTGGAGCGCCTGTTGAGCCGATTGCGCCAGCGGGACGGAGTCCTTGAATGGACTTCCCAATCGGCAGGTGTCATCCAACGATTTTCCGATGTGGCCACCTGGGCTGTGCCGGGGCTGGTGCTGGCGGGAGTGGGGATGGGCGGGATCCACCGCGGCTGGGACTGGGAGCACCCCTACGGGCAGTACCTCTGGGCGAAGCTGTTGCTGGTGCTGATGATCGTGGGTTTGGGCGCCCACAACAAGTTGCGGCTGCTGCCGGCGTTGCGAGAGGGGGTTTGGTCGGCGGGCCGATCCCTGCGCCAAATTGTCCGCCTGGAGTTGGTGGGGCTAGTTCTGGTGCTGGCCTTGACCAGCTTTCTGGTGGCCCAAGCCCCTCCTGGCCAAGGAGCGGGACCGGCTTGCCAAGAGACATTGAGCTGGCCGGAAGGCAGCCTCCGCCTGCAGATCCTGCCCTGCCGCCCTGGCAACAACCGCATCCAAGTGGAAGTTAAGGGGATCCCCGCCCAGGAGCTGAGCCTGGAGTTTGACCTCCCCGCACGTGGGATCCCGCCTCTGCGCCGCCAGGCGCTGCCAAGAGAACCTGGCCAGTTTGAGGTGGAAGATGTCCTCTTGCCCTTAGCGGGAGAATGGCAGCTCAAGGTAAGGCTGCTGGTGAGCGACTTCGAGGAGCGACGGGAGCAAGTTAGGCTCAGGGTAGAGGATCGCTAAGAGCTGCCTAGGGAGTGAGTCTCTTCTTCCCAAAGGCGACCCTCGTATCCTTGCAACTGGAGAGCAGTTTGGAAGTCCTGACAGGCTCCTTGCCAGTCACCAACGGCAGCGCGGGCTAGGGCACGGTTGCAGTGGGCTTTGATGTGGCTGGGATCCCGTTCGAGAACCTGCGTGTAGTCGCGGATAGCTGCCGCAAAATCTCCCTGTTGGGCGTAGGCCCAGCCGCGGTTGTTCAAGGCCCAGAGGCGCGTCTGCGGATCTGGCTCCAGTTGCAGGAGCTGGGTGTAATCGGCCAGGGCCCTCTCTATTTCCCCCGCCTGATCCCAAAGGAGAGCCCGCCAGAGGAGGGCGTGGCGCTCCTGCGGGTTCAAGGCCAGGACCTGGGTGTAGTCGGCAATGGCCTGCTGCAGCCGGTTGGCCTGGCGGTGGAGATCCCCCCGCTGCCGGTAGGCCAGCGCCGCATCCGCCAGCCCCCAGTCGCGGTTGCAGCCTATGGCCCGGTCGAGATCAGCCAACGCTGCCTCCTCGTCTCCCAAGACTAGGTGTACCGCTGCCCGCAGGGCAAATCCCTGGGAAGCCTGCGGCTGCTCTTGGATCAAGGCCGTGAAATCGGCCAGCGCTCCCTGCCAGTCTTCCAGCCGCTGCCGCGCCATGCCCCGGTACAAGTGGATACGAGCCATCAGATCCAGCCCATGGGGGCCCCCCGGCTGGCCTGCCCACTGCAGCGCCTGGGAGAAATCCTCACAGGCTGCTGCCCAATCTTCTTGCTCAAAGTAGATCTGGCCGCGGTCGAAGTAGAGCTGCGGGTTGCGGGGATCCCGCTCCAGGGCAGCCGTGTAGTCCTGCAGGGCCGCCAAGGGATCCCCCAAAAGCCGGTGAACCTGCCCGCGGCTGCTGCGGGCGCCGACATCGCTGGCATCTAAAGCAATGGCCTGATTCAAGTCTGCCAGAGCCGCTTCCAGGTGACCCAGCTCCAGATGGGCAATCCCACGCTTGAGGTAGGCCTTGGCCAGCCGGGGATCCAACTCCAGGGCGCGGTTGAAGTCGGCCAAAGCGCCTGCCGGATCCCCCAACCCCTGGCGGGCCAGCCCCCGGTAGAAATGGGCTAGCGCCAGGGCAGGATTAAGGCGGAGCGCCTGTTCGCAGTCAGCCAGCGCTGCCTCCAGGGCGTTGCTGCCCAGGTAGGCTATAGCCCGCTGCAGATAGAGCTCCGCTTGAGCTGCCGCCACGGCTCCCGAAGGCTCCTCCCCCTGCGTAGCCCTCAGCGCAATGGCCTGGGAAAAATCAGTAATGGCCCCTTGCAGATCCCCCAACGCCTGCCGGGCTAGACCGCGGCGGTAACAGGCCTTGGGGTGGCCGGGATCCAACTGCAGCGCCTGGGTGTAGTCTTCAATGGCTCCCTGAAAGTCCAGCAACTGCGCCCGTGCTACGCCCCGGTTGAAATAAGCTTCCGTATCTTGGGGATCCCGTCGGAGGACCTCGGAAAAATCGGCTACAGCCCCTTGCGCATCTCCCAACTGGCCGCGCACTACGCCGCGGTTAAAGTAGGCCCGTACTTCCTCGGGGTTGAGCTCAAGGGCGCGGGAATAGTCCTCGATGGCTTGCTGCGGCTGATCGAGCTGCCGGTAGGCATTGCCGCGGCTGTAGTAGGCCAGGGCCCAGTGAGGGTCGAGACGGAGGGCGTGCGTGTAATCAGCAACTGCTCCCTCATAGTTCCCCAGCCGATAGCGAGCGATGCCGCGGTTGAAATAGGTGCGGGCATCTCCTCCCCCCAGTTGGATGGCGCGGGTGAAATCTTCCACCGCTCCTGCCCAGTCGCCAGTTTTGTAGCGGACGCTGCCCCGCTGGCTGTGGGCGCGGCCATTCTGGGGATCCAGTTGGATGGCGAACGTGTAGTCGGCAATCGCCCCCTGCAGATCCCCTTGGCGAGCTTTTTCCTGGCCGCGGGTTACCAAGCGCATCGCCAAGAGTTGATCCACCGAAAGCTGGGAAAGAGCAGGCGCTACACCTTCGGGGGGGGTAGGCAGGAGAGGCCGCAGCGCCTCCATCACCTCAGCCGCCGACTGGAAGCGCTCCTGCCAGCGGGGACAGATCATGCGATCTACAATCTCGGCCAGCTCCTTGCTAACTGGCACCAGATCCCGCCAAAGCAGCTGGCCGGTGCGGGGATCGTCCCGGATCTTGGTGGGGGGACGGCCAGTCAACGCTTGGATGGCCAGCACCCCCACCGAGTAGATATCGCTGCAGGGTTGGGGCTTGCCGCCAAGCTGTTCTGGGGCTATGTAGCCCACCGAGCCGATTACCGTCGCCACCTGGGTTTGACCGGGGGCGTGGCTAACCAATCTCCCCACCTCCTTCACCGCCCCAAAGTCAATCAACACCAACTTGCCGTCGAAGTCGCGGCGCATCAGGTTGGCCGGCTTGATGTCCCGGTGCAGGATCTGGTGGGCGTGGACATGGCGCAGGATCTCGAGAACTTCCCACAGGAGTTGCACGACCTCTGGCTCGCTGAGCGGCTTGCCGTCTACCAGCTCGTGGGTGAGGTCGTGCCCGGCAATGAACTCCTCGACTAAATAGAACTCCTGATCCTGCTCGAAGTGGGCCAAGAGGCGAGGTACCCGGTCGTAGTTGTTGAGCCGGTTGAGAACCTTGGCCTCCCGTTCCAACAGCTTGCGCGCCGTGGCCAGGGTGTAGGGATCCGTCGAGAGCGGGCGCAGGCGCTTGACCACGCAGGGAGTGTTGAAAGTGTCGCGATCCACCGCCTTGTAGGTAACCCCAAACCCTCCTTGCCCCAGAAGGCCGAGGATTTCGTAGCGTCCCCGCAGAATGGCTCCCGGCTTAACCTTGTCGTCCATGGCCGAGCTTGCCCTGCAGTGATCTTGGTCACGGCAAGCTGGCTCGATTCTGCCATAGGCTGGCCTCCTGCAGCGAGCTTGGTCTTAGTCCTGCACGTACTCTTCGCCAGAGAGCAGGGCCGCCTCTGCCTTCTGAAACTCCCGCCCCAGGTAGGCGGCGTGGCTGAGCTGAGAGACGACCTTTTCGCTTTCTTTTTCAAAAATCTGGACGCACAACTCTTTGGCCGTCCGGCCAACGTACACCCGCTGCGGGGAGCGATTGACCGGCCCCCGCGCGGGGATCACCGCTCCAGTCTCCGGGTCGGTGGCCAGCCCCCGCTCGTTGATCACAGTGCTGTAGTACTTAGCGCAAATGAGCTGCTGCTGCCGATCCACATAGATGACAAAGTAGCCTGCCGGGTCTAGCTCCAGGGATCGGCGGGAAAGCTGGTCATCGATGCGGCGCACCTGCTCCTGCAGAGACTCAGAGGAAAAAGACGGCATGGTAAAGTCAAAACGGGTGCCAAAAACGTAGCCAAGACTACCTCCATTATCCCCATTGTGGCCGAGGAATGGGATCCCTAGCGAGGGAATTGCGACAGAAAAAATCCCCTTATTTACCCGTGTTTTAAGGGATTGGCGGCGGCTTGAGGCCCTGGCAAGTTCAGTGGAAAGGCGGATGCTTGCAATTGGGAGCTGAAATTACGGTGGAAGCGGTGAGCTAGGAGTAGTCTCTACCAAGATGCAATCCGCCCAAGCTGAGAGGCCCGTGAGGGTTGGGATCCCTGAGATAGCACCTTTTGGAGAGCAGGAGCCGGCGGGCCATCTCCTCATCGTGGACGATCAGCCCCACAGTCGCCTGTTGCTGGGGGATCTGTTGGAGAGCATTGGTTATCGCGTCAGCGAGGCGGAAAACGGCCAGCAAGCCCTGCAGATGCTGCCAAGCTTGCAGCCGGATCTGGTCCTGTTGGATGTGATGATGCCGGGGTTGGACGGATTCGAGGTCTGTCGGCGCATCAAGGCTGATGAAGAGACACGCCTGATCCCGGTGGTGTTGATTGCAGCGGCCAGCGACCGCAAAAATCGCCTGCGCGGGATTGAGGCGGGGGCAGACGACTTCTTGAGCAAGCCCTTTGACGAGTCCGAGTTGCTGGCGCGGGTGCGCTCCCTCGTTCGCCAGAAGCATCTCAATGAAGACTTGGATCATGCCGCCCAGGTTTTATTTGCCATTGCCCGCAGTGTAGAAAGCCGGGATCCGACCACCGGGGATCACTGCGAGCGGCTGGCAGCCCTGGCCAAGAGCTTTGGCGAGTTTCTCCAGCTACCCCGTCCCCTGATCAAGGTGCTGACCTGGGGAGGTTACCTGCACGACATCGGCAAAGTGGGCATACCCGACGCCATCTTGGGCAAAACGGGCAAGCACACGCCGGAAGAGTGGGAGGTGATGAAATCCCACGTCCTAATTGGAGAGGAAATCTGCCGCCCCTTGCGCACCATGAGGGATGTGCTGCCCCTTATCCGCCACCACCACGAGCGCTGGGACGGCAGCGGCTATCCCGACGGCCTCAAGGGAGAAGCAATCCCCCTGGTGGCCCGCGTCTTTCAGATTGTCGACATCTACGACGCCCTTACCTCGGAGCGGCCCTACAAGCGAGCCTTCACTGTCCAGGAGGCCATGGACATCCTGCGGCAAGAAACGACCAAGGGCTGGCGGGATCCCTACTTGGTGGAGCGTTTCTTTGAGTTTCTCAGGTCGCGGCTGCCCCATTTGGAGTAGACTGGACTAGTTCCCGTGCTTCAGCGAGATGGCGTCTTTTGGCAGGGGCAGATCCGCTACGTCGCTGTGTCGGCTGTCGCCAACTGTTTCCCCGCTCCCAGTTGTGGCGGCTGGTTAGGCAATACGACACTCACCAGGTGCTTTTGGATCAGGGCATGGGGCGTTCTGCCTACCTCTGTCGCCGCCTCGAATGTCTGCGGGCGGCCCGGCGTAAGCACCAGATGAGCAGAGCCCTCAAGGCAGCAGTGCCCGACTCGCTGTGGCAACTGCTGGAGCAGCAACTGCTGCGCGATTCTGAGGCCCAGAGCCCCCCGGAAACATCAGCCCCGGGGGCAAGCGCTTTAGACAAAACCTAGGCAGCTCCAGAATTGGCCAAGTTAAGATATTGAAACACCTTTTCAGGTTCATCCAGTCGCGAACTACACGGCAGCCCCTCTCAACTGTCAGAATGAGGACTGGCTGCGGCCAACCTGTATGAGCCGCAGAAAGGTTATTCTAAAAAGCACTGTTGATGTTGGTTTCTTCCCCGGTTGTCCTAGCTTTATGTCCCCTGCGGATGTTTCCAAAGTAGCTTCGGACTTGGATTCCCTCCAGTCCGCGCTCTTGGAGGATCGCCGAGATGCTCTCGCTGTGCCGAAGGAAGTGGCCACACACCCAACAGGTTCAGTCCCATCTGGCGATTTGGATCGTATTAACTTGGGTTGTAAAACTGACAAGGAGCAAGGAGCAGAGGCTAGCAGACGAATGACCGATAAAGTCCGACTTTACGAGATTGCCCGCGAAATGGGATGTGACAATCGCGAGGTGCTGGAGGTTTGTGAGCAGTTGGGGATCCCTTTCAAAAGCCATAGCAGCACCATTTCTCCAGAGCAAGCCGAGTTGGTGCGCAGCAAACTGAGTGAACCTCGCGTTGTGAAACCGACTCGTCCCCGGCTCCGGCCCAAGCTGCAACCTGAGAGCTCTCAACCGCAGCCTCCCGTCGAAGCCAAAGCAAGTGAGCGCCCTCAGCACATTGTCGGCATTCGCCGGCCCGCTCCTGCTCAGCAGCAAGCTGCTGCTGGTGAGGCCAGTTCTTCCAAGCCTTCGCCGCAGCGACCCGACCAGCTCTCCTCTGAAAAAGGGGCTGCCGGTGGCAGCCTCGAATTGATAGGCCCGCCGCGGCGGCAAGTCGATCCGCCTGCGCGCCCGGCTGCCCAGGAGCCGCAGCCGGCAGCTGCTTCTACTCGCCCTGAGGCTGCCGCCAAAGCCGGCAGCCCCGAACCTAGCCCTGCTCCGGCGGCCAAGCGACCGACAGTGCTCCCCCCCCCTCGACGAGCCGCCTCTGGGCCCGAGCCGCCGCAACGGGCCCCTGAATCCCGTCGCCCTGGCCTTGCGGAGGCGCCCTCCCCCAGCGGCGCTCGTACCTCTCCTCCTGTCGAGGAAAAGGTTTCTCTCCCTCAAGCTGAACAGCGCCCGCGTCCGCAATTGGTGGGCGCGCCTGTCCGCCCTGGCACTCGTCCCGAGCCGCGCTCGCCGGTGGCCAAGAAGGAAGAGAGCTCCGACAGCGGCAAAGCTGACGAGGCTCCTCGTCCGCAGCGGCGGCTGGAATTGGTAGGGCCTCCTACCCGTCCTGTGGCTAAGCCTCTTCCCCCTGAGCCGGATGCTTCCCCTCGCTTGCCAGAAGGGATCCCTGAGGAACGCCCCACGCCGGTGTTGGCCGAAGCTCCCGTGCGGCCTGCTGCGCCCAAACTCAAGCGCAAGACGGTGGAAGAAGAGGACGAGGAACTACAAGCCCTCGAACGACGGGCCGGCCGCACCCAGGCCAAGCGCAAACGCAGCCGCAGAAGAGAGGAAGGAGACGGAGACGTTCTGGATTTGGATCCCTTGACCGTCCTCTCCAGCGTCAAGCAGGCGGAGCTGAACGCGCTCAAACCCTTGGCGCGCCCCACCGCCAAGCCCCCCTCCTATCGTCCGCCCGCGGCAGCAGCTCGCCCTCGCCCGGCTGCTGAGCGCCCCCAGCGGCCCTCGGCCTCCGCCGAAGCTACTGCTCCTGAGGCCGCAGCAGAATCCTTGCCAGAAGAGAAGGTATTGCTCCTGGAGGGCAGCCTCACCGTGCAAGAATTGGCCCGCCGCCTGCGGGTAGCCGAAACCGAGATCATCAAAACCCTCTTCTTTAAAGGAGTGAGGGTGACCATCAACCAGGTTTTGGACGAGTCGCTGGCCGAGTCGGTGGCCAAAGAGTTGGGCTACGAAGTACGTCGGCCCGAGGCAGAGCCCAAAGCCAAGAAAACCGAGATCCTCGATCTGGAGGACATCGACCATCTGGTGCCACGTCCGCCGGTGGTGACCATCATGGGCCACGTGGATCACGGCAAAACCACTCTGCTCGATGCCATCCGCCACACCAATGTGGCCCAGCGAGAAGCCGGCGGGATCACCCAGCGCATCGGCGCTTACCACGTGGACGTGGACTTCGAAGGCCAGAAGCGGCGCATTGTTTTCCTGGATACTCCCGGCCACCAGGCCTTTACCGCCATGCGCGCTCGCGGCGCCCGCGTCACCGACATTGCCGTTTTGGTGGTGGCTGCCGACGACGGGGTGCAGCCGCAGACGCTGGAGGCCCTCAGCCACGCTCGCGCAGCCCAGGTGCCGATCATCGTGGCCATCAACAAGATCGACAAGCCCGGCAGCCAGCCGGAGCGCGTCAAGCAGCAGTTGGCAGAGCACGGCCTGTTGCCGGAGGAGTGGGGCGGCGACACGCCCATGGTGGAGGTGAGCGCCCTCACTCGCCGCAACCTGGACGCGCTGCTGGAGATGATCCTGTTGGTGGCCGATGTGGCGGAGCTGCAGGCCAACCCCAACCGGCCTGCCCGCGGCACCGTGATCGAAGCCCACCTGGACAAGGCTCGCGGCCCGGTGGCTACTCTGTTGGTGCAAAACGGTACCCTGCGGGTGGGCGATACCCTGGTGGCCGGCGCCGTCTTGGGCCGGGTCAAGGCGATGATGGACGACCGCGGCCAACGGCTGCAGGAAGCGGGGCCCTCTTCGGCGGTGCAACTGTTGGGCCTGGAGGAGGTGCCCGCAGCGGGGGATGAGTTCCAGGTGTACGCCGACGAGAAAGAAGCCCGGCGGATTGCCGAGGAGCGAGCGGAAGCCCTGCGGCAAGCCCGTCTGCAACAGGCGCTGCTGTCGCGGCGGGTGAGTTTGGGCAGCATCTCTGCCAAGGCCCAGGAAGGCCAGCTCAAGGAGTTGAACTTGATCATCAAGACGGACGTGCAGGGATCCGCCGAGGCCATCCAGACGGCGCTGCAGGATCTGCCGCAAGAAGAAGTGCGCTTGCGAGTGCTTCTAGCAGCTCCTGGGGAGATCACCGAGACTGACGTGGATCTGGCAGCAGCCAGCGACGCCATTATTCTGGGTTTCAACACCAGCTTCGCCCCCGGCGCGCGGCAGGCTGCCGACGACAAGGGGGTGGATGTGCGCGAATACGACATCATCTACAACTTGCTGGACGATCTGCGGGCAGCGATGGAGGGCCTGCTGGAGCCGGAGGAGGTGGAGGAGCCGCTGGGCCAGGCGGAAGTGCGCAAAGTCATCCCCATCAGCCGCGGTGCGGTTGCCGGCAGCTACGTGCTCTCCGGCAAGGTGCAGCGCAACGCTCTGGTGCGGGTTCGCCGCAAAGGGGAGGTGGTCTACCAGGGCCGTCTCGATTCTCTGAAGCGCTTCAAGGACGACGTGCGGGAGGTGGCCGCCGGTTTCGAGTGCGGGATCGGCATCGAGAAGTTCGATGCCTGGCAAGAAGGGGACCTTATCGAGGTCTACCAGATGGTTACCAAGCGGCGGACGCTGGCTCCTGCCTAGTTAATTTGGGTGGCCTAGCGTCGCAGGGATCCCAGTCCAGGGGATCTAGGAGGGAGGATTTGCTCCAGAACAACGGAAGCAGTTGCTAAGTGGAGGGGAGGGATGCAACGGAGCCAGAGATTGAGTCAGATGTTGTTTGTAACCCTGCGGGAGGATCCTGCCGAAGCAGAACTGATCAGCCACAAGCTGCTGCTGCGGGGCGGCTTTATCCGGCGGCTCTCCCCGGGGATCTACACCTATTTGCCGCTCCTCTGGCGGGTTTTGCAAAAGATCTCGGACATCGTCCGGGAGGAGATGAACGCCATCGGCGCTCAGGAGTGTCTGCTGCCCCAGTTGCAGCCAGCCGAGATCTGGCGGGAGTCGGGCCGCTGGGACGTGTACACCCAAGCGGAAGGGATCATGTTCGCCCTCAAAGACCGACAGGGGCGCGAGCAGGCCCTGGGCCCTACCCACGAAGAGGTGATTACCCTGCTGGCCCGGGATCTCATTCGCTCCTATCGCCAGTTGCCGCAAATTCTCTATCAAATCCAGACCAAGTTCCGCGACGAGATTCGACCCCGCTTTGGCCTGCTGCGCGGGCGGGAATTCCTCATGAAAGACGCCTACTCCTTCCACGCCAACGAAGAGAGCCTGCGCCAGACCTACCAGGACATGTACCGGGCCTACGGCCGCATCCTGCGCCGCTGCGGGCTGGAGTTCCGCGTGGTGGAGGCCGACGCCGGCGCCATCGGGGGGCCATCGGCAGCCTCGCAGGAGTTTATGGTGTTGGCCTCTGCCGGAGAAGACGAGATCCTCTACACTCCTGATGGCTCCTATGCCGCCAATGTGGAGAAGGCCGTCTCCCTTCCGCCGCCAGCAGCAGACTCCCCCTACACCACCTTCCAGGTTCTGGACACGCCGGGAACGGAAACCATCGAGAAGCTGGCCAATTTCTTGAAGATCTCCCCCACTCTGATTGTCAAAAACGTCCTCTACCAAGCCCTTTACGACAACGGCCTACGGGTGGTGGTGCTGCTGAGCATCCGCGGCGATCAAGAAGTCAATGAGGTGAAGCTGGCCAACCACCTCAACCGTCTGGCGGAGCGCTACCAAGCCAACAAGTTGCTCAAGCTCACCTTGGCGGATGCGGAGATCCAAAAAAGCTGGCAAGGGGATCCGATCCCCGTGGGCTACATCGCGCCCGACCTGCCGGATAGCTGCCTGGGCCGGCAGAAAAACCTGGCCCCTCAGATCCTGCGCCTGGCCGACCAGACGGCAGCCCTGCTGAAAAACTTTGTAACCGGCAGCAACCAGGTGGGGCGGCACGTAGTGGGGGCCAACTGGGGCGAGCAGTACCCCCTGCCGGAGGTGGTGGACGTGCGCAAAGCGCAAGCCGGGGATCGCTGTCTGCTCAACCCCGACCAGATTCTGGAAACCGCCCGCGGCATTGAGATCGGCCATATTTTCCAGTTGGGCCTCAAGTTTTCGCTGCCGATGCGGGCCAGCTTTACCGACGAGCAGGGATCCGAGCAGCCCCTGTGGATGGGCTGCTACGGCATTGGGGTATCGCGCCTGGCCCAGGCGGCGGTGGAACAGTCCCACGATGCCAATGGGATCATCTGGCCGGTGGCGATCGCCCCTTATCACGTGGTGGTGGTGGTGCCCAACGTCTCCGACCCAGAGCAGACGAAGGTGGCGGAAAAATTGGTGCAGGAACTGGCTGCTGCCGGCATCGAGACCCTCTGGGACGACCGGGACGAGCGGGCCGGCGTCAAGTTCAAAGATGCGGATCTCATCGGGATCCCTTACCGCCTTACCACCGGGCGCAGCCTTAAGCAAGGCAAGGTGGAATTGGCCGAGCGGGCCACCGGCCAAGCGGTAGAAATTCCCATTGAGGAAGTGGTGGCTACCCTCAAAGAGCGGATTGCTGCCGCTCTGGCTGTGCCAGATTGAGCAGGGCTTTTGTCGTAACCAATGCTGAACCTCTCTCTTCTCAAGGAAGACGAATCCTATACTTTTCGCTCTTATTTTGAGATGCCCTACGAGCCAGAGGAAATCCTGGCTCAGTTTAGCTACCGTCTGGAGATAGGAGAGTGGACATGGCCCGTTGCCCCTGCCCCACCCCAAACCCCAGCTCTGAAAAACCGGATCCGACAATTGTTGCCTTTGGTCAGCCTCACCAGCGAGACAGCCCGCCGAGAGCTGCTGGTGGCCCCTGTGCTGACGGAAGTGGCTCTTCACTGTCGAGTTCCTTTGCGGCTGGAATATCCCCTGATGGTCAACAATTGGCTCAAGGGCAGCCTTGATTATCTCTTGCGGGGCAAGAACATCCTGCTGGTGGTTGAAGCCAAAAAGGACGATCTGACGCGGGCTTTTGTCCAAATGGCGGTGGAGATGATCGCCCTGGCCCAGGTGGAGCCGCAAGCGCAGATCTACGGCGCTGTTACCATTGGATCTATCTGGCAGTTCGGGCAGATCCTTGGGGATCCGCGGACAATCCGACAAGACTTGACTTTGTACCGAGTACCGGAAGATCTGGAGAGCGTTGCCGGCATCCTCACGGCCATGGTAGGGGATCCCAGCCAACCATGAAACCCAAAACCCTCTGGTTTGCCCTGCAATTGATGGTGGCCGCTGCCGGGATCAGCGCGGCCATCAAATATGGCGGCCCCTACTTGGCCTTGCCGGAGACCCTGCCGGTGATCCTGGCCATGATCGTCTCGCCCGCCCTGGTCATGGCCGGGATCCTGTGGCGCTGGCAACAGCGGTCTTCTCTCTCCCCAACCCGCGCTCAAGACCGCCAGGGATCCCCGCCAACTGCAAACTCTGAGAATCCAAAAATCTCTCAGCCGCCTTTCCATTGACCCTCACCCCCAGCCCCTCTCCCTCTGGGAGAGGGGAGCTTGGGCGCCACTGCCAGGCCGGCAGGGCGACACTCTCAGTCCAGCCAAGGGGACAGGCTACTGCTGGGTGAGGCGCAAGGTTACCGTCGGGCTGGTTTGGTTGCCGGAAGTGGCCGTGAGATTGATCTGATACACCGTGCCGGAGGCCGGAATGGGCGGCCGCACCGTAACGGTGAAGCGGCCCTGGGCATCGGCTTGCACAGTTTGGTTGGTCACCGTCTGTTGGGCGCTGATGATGCCCCCCAGCGAGGTCGAAGCCGTTACATTCACCCGCACCGAAGCGTTGGGAGCCGTCGTGCCCTGCAGCGTAAAGGAAGAGCCGGAAACCCGATCCCCATCGCGCAGGTTGGTGATCTGGGGCAGCAGGCTGGAGAGGCTGATCGTCGCGGCAACCTCTTGGGTGGCGAGCCGCTGGATACCACCGGCGGCCCCCTCGATCAGGCGGGCGGGCTGTTCTGCGGTCATAAAGCGCACCTGGCCGCCGTTTTCCAGGCGAGCGATGACGATCCCTTCGCGGGTGGCATCTTTTGGCTCGATCAGGGCGTTGACCACATAGGTGCCGCTGGAAACTTCCTGAGCCGGCAGGGTTTGCACCTGCCGCCCGTCCTGGACAAGGTAAACGGTTACCCGGCTGGAAGGAGTGCCTTTGACGGTTACCAGCAGGATCTCGCCCGCCGCCAAGGGGCGATTGCCGGCGTTGTGATCCACCAGGTCGATAGAGGCGCGGACGGGGTTACCCACGGTGAAGCTCCAGGTCACGCGGCGGGTCACCCCCTGGGTATTGGTGAACTCCAGCAGGACTTCCCGCCGTCCCGGCGGTAGCGGCTGCGAGGGACGGTAGGTGAAGAAATCCCGGGTAATCACCGACTCGGCAGTAACATCTTTGCCATCCACAAAAACCCGCACCGTCTCCGGACGCACGCTGACCCCATCTTGGCTGCGAAAAGAAGCCGAGATTGGCGAGGTGGGCTCCACATTGGTGGCCGCTTGAGCCGGGCTGGGATCCGTAATTTGTTGAGCCCTTGCCGGCAGGCCCGACAACCCCACCACCGCAGCGCCCATCACCAAGGCACGGGGAAACCAAGAATACAAGTTATCGCTCATGAGACCATCCAAAAAAAGTAAAAGTAAAGGACACTTCACTTAGGTTACAGGCGAGTAGCTCAAAGGCAGAGCAAAGTCTACAAGAACATCGACCTGGACATCCTGTTTGCATCCTGTCATAGGGGTCGATTGCTGTCGATACGCCTAAACCTCGGGTTGGCTCTCCAACAGACCCAGCTCCAACGTCAGATTCGAGTAAGGTTGACTGCCATGTAAACTACCCGGCTCCGACCGCCCCCCTTCCAGCCCCCAACCCCCGTATACGGGGGCAGGGGGGCGGGGGGATTGAGGGGGGTACGAAGCGGGCTTTTGGTAGCCCTGCAGTTGGCAAGCCAACCACGGGCCCCCCTCTTGTCCCCCCGCATGCGGGGGGATGTAGGGGGGCTGGTTTACAGCAACCCCCAAAAGTGCAATCCCGTTGGCACCGTTAAAATCTGCATCCCCTTCCCAACCACAGAGCGGGTTCACACAACGAAAATGCTTCCCTTCCCGTTGCTCAATCCAAAAACACTGGTGGCAGGTCTGCGAGCTGTAGGCAGGTGGCACCACCACAACCTGGATCCCTGCTCTCGCTGCCTTGTAGTGCACAAACTGCCTCAGTTGATAGAACGCCCAACTATTGGACCGCCGACGCTCGGTTTTGCTGCGCGGCGGTCGGTGGCTACGTTCCCGGATCCCCCCGCCCCCCAGTCCCCCCGTGTACGGGGGGATATAGGGGGATGCGGCGTTCATCTTCGCAAAGTTTAGAACCCGGTCGGGATCCCAAAGGCTATCTTTTGCCCGTTCAAGCTGGCATCAATTCACGAAAATAGCGCCTGTCTCTTGTAAATCGAGACAATGGTCGCCGGAGACATCGTTGACCAGGCGCACCTCTACGGTGATTACATTCAAGGGATCCACGCTCACCCGGTAGCCCACTGGGGACAACATCGGCGTGTTGATGGCCATGCAGTTGGGGATCGGCAGGTTGCTCAGACGCAGCGTTTCTCCCGGCGGAAGTTCCGACACCTTC
The DNA here is from genome assembly GCF_002760375.1 of Synechococcus sp. 60AY4M2. Classification (NCBI taxonomy): domain Bacteria; kingdom Bacillati; phylum Cyanobacteriota; class Cyanophyceae; order Synechococcales; family Synechococcaceae; genus Synechococcus; species Synechococcus sp. 60AY4M2. The sequence goes on along the minus strand of NZ_AUMZ01000001.1, from coordinate 2,377,407 downwards.
TGGCGCGGATCGGTAAAGCCGTATTCCAGAGGCAGGCCGGTGCGATTGTGGATCACCAGCTCAGCAGGCAGGTTGGGGTTGAAGCGGGCCACCGGGCGATCGAAGACCAATTGATCCACACCCACCGGCAGGCGAGGCAGCGGCACTGTCCGAAAGGCAGGCTGAGCGACAGCACGGTGTCCACCCACCCAGGCTGACAAAGCGACCATGATCAAGCCGAGTCTTTTGCTTCCTTTCGCGTACCTCATGCCTCTGCCTCAGAATGCGCCTTGAAATTGGGATCCCCTTCCTTGCCTGCTTGTATTGTTCCCAAAAAGGGCTGGCCGGGCCAGGTGGTCGCTGTTTTTTCAAGGGTACGCCTCAGCAAGCTCCCCTTCCAGCTACCGCAGCACCGCACGGCAGAAATTCCGGGGGAGAAGGTTAAATTAGAGTTAACGGGGCATAAAGAGGCATGGCTATGCCAGAAAAACTGGAAAAACCGGAGAAAAACTACTCCTGGAAGGGCAGTGCCAACGCAGGCCGGGTACTGACGATTTTGGCCGTCGTGGGGGGAGCGGTGATTTTGCTGGCGGGCTTCCTGCAGTAGGCCGAGCTGTCAGATCCTCAGTTGCTCCAGGAACATCAGCATGTCGCCAGAAGCCAACGTTTTCCTTTCAAGGCGGGGGTGGAAAGGGTTAGCTTTCCAGAGGAAAGCGGATCTGGGGTCGTTTTAAACAAAGTTATGAAACTATGAAACAACTTTCTCGCTCCCCTCTCCCACAAGGGGAAAGGAGGTGGGGGGGAGGGGGCAAGGGTCTTAACCTTGTTTGAAACAACTGCAATGTTTTGCAAGTCCTGCTGAACAAGTTGTCAGCCTTCGCTAAGTCTTGTCAAGTTGTGCCACCATTGGGCAGCAAAAAAGACCCAGCAGAGAAGGGATCCCTGCTGGGTTTAGGCCGGAGGAGCAGAAACCTTAGCTTAGGAGACGGCGCGCGGTATTGAGCACATTCTCCACCGTGAAGCCGAACTTCTCCATGCACACGGGGCCGGGGGCAGAAGCGCCGAAGCGGTCGATGCCGATGGCCACCCCCTCAAAGCCCAGGTACTTGTGCCAGCCAAAGGTGGATCCCGCCTCGACGGAGACGCGCTTGGTGACCTTGGGGGGCAAGACCTCGTCGCGGTAGCTCTGGGGCTGGGCCTCAAATAGCTCCATGCAGGGCATGGAGACCACCCGTACCGCCCGGCCTTCCTGCTGCAGTTGGGCAGCGGCCTTCACCGCCAGCTCCAGCTCTGAGCCGGTGGCGATTAGGATCAGTTCTGGGTTGGGAGTATCCACCACTACATAGGCCCCCTTGGCCACCCCCTCAATGGAGGTGCCTTCCACGGGGTTAACCGCCTGCCGGGTAAACACCAGCACCGAAGGGGTGGAGGTGGACTCAAGGGCTACTTGGTAGGCTCCCACCGTCTCGCGGGCATCAGCGGGGCGGATGACGTAGAGGTTGGGGATGGCCCGCAGGGAAGCCAGCGTCTCAATGGGCTGGTGGGTGGGGCCGTCTTCTCCCAGGGCAATGGAGTCGTGGGTCATAATATGGAGCACCCGCGCCCGCGAGAGGGCCGACAGGCGAATGGCCGGCCGCATGTAGTCGCTGAAGACCAAGAAGGTGGCGTCGTAGGGAATGAGGCCGCCGTGCAGGGCTATGCCGTTGGCAATCGCCCCCATACCGTGTTCCCGTACGCCAAAGCGGAAGTTGCGCCCATGATAGGAGCCGGCCTGGAACTCCGGGATCCCCTTTAAATAGGTCATGTTGGAGTGGGCCAGATCGGCGGATCCGCCCAGCAGCTCTGGCACCGCCTTGGCCAAAGCATTGAGACAAAACTTGGAGAGGTTGCGGGTGGATTCTTTGCCGGTTTCGGCAATGGGAGCCAACGCTTCTTTCCAGCCTGCGGGCAGCTCCCCGGCCATGATGCGCTTGAATTCGGCGGCCTCTTCCGGGTAGGCCTTCTCGTAGGCGGCAAAGCGCTCGTTCCACTCCGCCTCGGCCTTGGCCCCCTTATCGATGGCCTGGCGGAAGTGGGCCAGCACCTCGTCGGGAATGTAGAACTCCGGCTCCAGCGGCCAGCCCAGACTTTGTTTGGTGAGTTTCACCTCCTCTGGCCCCAGCGGCGCCCCGTGGACGCTCTCCGTGCCGGCTTTGTTGGGGGATCCGTAGCCGATGGTGGTCTCGACAATGATCAAGGAAGGCTTGTCGGTAACTTCTTTAGCTTTCTGGATAGCGGCGGCAATTCCCTTCAGGTCGTGGTTGCCATCTTCCACTTTTTGCACATGCCACCCGTAGGCCTCGTAGCGCTTGCCCACATCTTCGGTAAAGGCAATTTCCGTGCTGCCGTCGATGGAGATGTGGTTGCTGTCGTAGAGCATGATCAGCTTGCCCAGCTTGAGGTGGCCGGCCAGCGAGGCCGCTTCCGAGGCCACCCCCTCCATGTTGCAGCCGTCGCCCAAGATCACATAAGTGTAGTGATCCACAATGGTGTGACCGGGCTTGTTGAAACGGGCGGCCAAGTGGGCCTCGGCAATGGCCAGCCCAACGGCGTTGCCCACCCCCTGCCCCAGCGGTCCGGTGGTTACCTCCACACCGGGGGTTTCAAAGTTTTCCGGGTGGCCGGGGGTTTTGGATCCCCACTGGCGAAACTGCTTGATGTCCTCTAGGCTCACATCAAAGCCGGTCAGGTGCAGCAGAGCATACTGCAGCATGCAGCCGTGGCCTGCCGAGAGGACAAAGCGATCCCGATCCACCCATTTGGGGTTGCGGGGATTGAACTTCAGGAACTGCTGCCAAAGCACATAGGCCATGGGTGCTGCCCCCATTGGCAGGCCGGGGTGACCCGAGTTGGCTTTCTGAACAGCATCCACCGCCAAAAAACGAATCGTGTTGATGGCAAGTTGTTCCAGAGAGGGAGGAGCAGCAACAACCATGTGGGGATCCCTATCGCTCGACATTCGCTTTCCAGTATGCCTTGACACGCCCACCGCCTAAAGGCGGGGGATTCTCGTCAAGGCGCTGTCAAGATGCCTCTAGACAGTTCCTTGAGGCAAGGCCCCAAGGTTCTGCTGGCTTGTCTGGGCAGGTTGGCTGAGACGTTGGCATTTCCCGGACGCTTGCCACCGGTTGGGTTTTTCACCGTGACTAGGGGCTCGCCTGAGAACGGTACGCCTCGGTGACAACTATACCATTGGCGAGCAGCTAAAGTTTGCTTCGCCTTTAAGGGCGGGGCTACTGAGCTATCCTTTTTCGGGCTTTGGCCACCGAGCCCGGTCTCGGCTGGGCAATAATGACAGGCTAAGCTGAGAGATACGCTTGCCGCCATTTCTGGTTGGAGGGTTTCATTGAGCGCTGTTTCTTCGCCTAGCGGCAAACCTCCCTGGCTGCGGGCCAAAGCCCCCCAGCGGGCCGGATCCGTCCAGCAACTGCTGCGGGACTTGGGCCTGAATACCGTTTGCGAGGAGGCTTCCTGTCCCAACCTAGGGGAGTGCTTTGCCAACGGCACCGCCACCTTTTTAATCATGGGCCCGGCCTGTACCCGCGCCTGCCCCTACTGCGATATCGACTTCACCAAACGGCCTCCGCCTTTGGATCCCACTGAGCCGCTGCGGGTGGCCACAGCGGTGCAACGGCTAGGGCTACGCCATGCGGTGATTACCTCGGTGAATCGGGACGACCTCCCCGATGGGGGAGCCAGCCAGTTTGTTGCTTGCATTACCGAAATCCGCTGCCGCATGCCCCAGACAACCATCGAGGTCTTGATCCCAGATCTGTGCGGCAACTGGCAGGCCTTGGAGCAAATTCTCGCCGCCCGCCCGACGGTGCTCAACCACAACACGGAAACCGTGCCCCGCCTCTACCGGCGAGTGCGCCCCCAGGGGAACTACGAGCGTTCCCTGCGGCTTTTGGAACTGGCGCGGCAATGGGATCCCGGCCTCTACACCAAGTCGGGGGTGATGCTGGGCTTGGGAGAGACCGCCGAGGAGATTTTGCAGATAATGCAAGATCTACGCCGGGTAGGCTGCGACATCCTCACTCTTGGCCAATACCTTCCTCCCAGCCCCAAACACCTGCCGGTGGAGCGCTACGTGCCCCCAGAGGAGTTTGACCACTGGCGACAGGTGGGGGAAGAGTTGGGCTTTTTGCAGGTGGTGTCCTCCCCGCTTACCCGCAGCTCCTACCATGCCGAGGCTGTCCAAGAGCTGATGCAGCGCTTTCCTCGACCAGGAACGTAGACCTAGGGGGATGGAGTCCCTGCGGAGCAGGAACAGCGGGGTCAGCTTTGCAGGCCGGCTGGCCAGCAACGCGGAGCCTAGGCGCAGAGAGATTTTCTGCGCTGGGGGGATGCGCTAGGATTGAAATGAAGAGATAGGAGGGGCAGGCGGTCGCGTCCTCGCTGCCGCCACCAGGCAGCAGGATGAGGAAAGTCCGGGCTTTCAGAAGAACACACCGCTGGGGAAAGCCCAGTGCGGGAAACCGCGAGGATAGTGCCACAGAAACATACCGCCGATGGCTGGGATCCCAGCACAGGTAAGGGTGCAAAGGTGGGGTAAGAGCCCACCAGCAGCGTCGTGAGGCGCTGGCTCGGTAAACCCCGGTGGAAAGCAAGGCCGCAGCCGCAGGACTATGGCTGTTCTTCGCCCCTGTCGGCTGCACCGAGGTCACGGTACTCAGCCAAGCGGTTGGGGGAGGGTGGTCTCGGTGGTGGTGAGCCGCTAGAGGGTGATGGCAACATCACTCCCAGAGAGATGACCGCCAGTGCGGGCTGCTCCTTGGAGCACCCCACTACAGAACCCGGCTTACAACCTCCTCATCTCTTCTTCTTTTTTTGGGATTGCCTCCTTCCAACCCCGAGAGAGTCTTTTGCACTAGGTTTCCTTCATGCCCCTCAAGGCTGCCATCCACAGCTTTACGCAGGCGTAGAGGAGAGGGGGAGTGCTGCTGTTGTTGTCATAAGTGCCCTTGTCCGCTGGGTCGGAGGAGGGCTGGTCGCCGTCGCCAGCAGGCAAGCCAGCGGTAACGGCTAATACAGCCGTCCCCAAAATCATCAGATGGAGAACTCCAGCAGCTGCGTGAAGGCACCCAGAGTCGACGGCTTGTAGCTCCGGGCTAGGGAGCTGCTGGAGGTAGTGGGCTAGCTGCTCTTGGGCCTGCAGGAAGCCTGCTCTCAAGGCGCGGCGATGCTCCTCGGAGTAGAAGCCTGCTTCTCCCACCAACGAGCGCACCAGCTCAGGGTTATTAGCTAGAGCTTGGAAGCAGGTTTGGACATAGCGGAGGAGAATGGCTTGTAGCTCAGAGCCCCGGAAGGTAGTGGGGTCTGCTGGGAGGGGTAAGTCGGCAATACCGGAGAAAACTCCCAGCTCAGCAAATACAGCCAGGAGCAGCCCCTGCTTGCTGCCAAAGTGACGAAACAGGGTTACTTCATGAACGCCGGCCAAGTCTGCAATTTGACGGGTGGTGGTCTGAGTGATGCCCTGGCGGACGAAGAGGTCTCGAGCCGCGTTCAGCAGCCTTTGCCGGGAAGAAGGACGTGCCATGGTAGGTGATGGGGTAAGGAGTCAAGAGAAGGCGCTCAAGGTAGTGGCAATCTGCAAGCAGCACTTGCATTTGAGGTGAAATATCGTTAAGCTTAGCCTCAGGCGAGATCAAACCTGCTGCCTTTCTGCTCTCTCATAGCGGCTCTCACTGCTGAAGCTTGCTTGGCCAGGCCTTTGGGGATCCCGGCTTGCCTTTCAGGGACATGAGCTCGTTGTAAGCTAAGCCAGGGATGCGGTGGCCTATGCATGAGAAGCAACTTTGCGAGGAGGTATTTGATCCTGCGCTGCCCTTACTCCTTTTCTGAGGTTTTGCTGGTTCATGGCCGTTTCCCTTCCCACCCAATCGCTGGACAATCCCAACCGTTTTGCTTCGCTAGCTCAGCCTGAGCCCCAAAAGTCTTTTCGGTTTGCCTGGGAATTTGTTCTTTTTTTCGTTGTTTTTCACGCCCTCGCTTTAGTGGGCGGCATCGTTTGCTTTTCCTGGCCAGCCTTGGGGGTGGCCCTATTGCTTCACTGGTGCTTCGGCAGCTTGGGCATCTGCCTGGGGTATCATCGTCTGCTTAGCCATCGCAGCTTCCAAGTGCCCAAGTGGCTGGAATATGTCTTTGCTACCTTCGGTGCTCTCGCCATCCAGGGGGGGCCGATCTTTTGGGTGGCCGGCCATCGTCAGCATCACGCTTTTACTGAAGACGAAGAGCGGGATCCCTACTCTGCTCGCAAGGGCTTTTGGTGGAGCCACATGCTCTGGCTCATTTACCAACGGGAAGAGTTTTTTAACCGTGAGAAGTATTCTGCCTTTGCGCCGGATTTGGCTCGGGATCCTTTTTATCGCTGGCTAGACAAGTATGGGCTGCTGCTGCAACTGCCGCTGGCTGGAGTGCTTTACCTGCTCGGCGGTTGGCCGTTCGTTATCTACGGCATCTTCGTGCGGACAGTGCTGCTGCTGCACTGCACCTGGTTGATCAACTCTGCCAGCCACTTCTGGGGCTACCGGACTTTCGAGAGCGACGACAATGCCCGTAACCTTTGGTGGGCGGCTCTCCTCACCTACGGTGAAGGCTGGCACAACAACCATCACGCCGACCCGAAGTGCGTGAAAGCAGGTTTGCGCTGGTGGGAAATTGACATGACCTACTGGGTCATTTGGGTGTTGGCAAGACTGGCTTTGGCTCGTAAGTTGCACTTGCCTGCTCAAAGTCAGCCAACTCGCTAAACAGTCTCTGCCTCAGAGCTTCTAGAACCATCGACAGAGTTACCCCCGTCGTACGGGCAATTCCTGCTAAGACAGTTCGTTGTGCTGCTCGGCGGATCCCTCTCCCTTTTTTGGGAGAGGGGTTAAGGGTGAGGGGCCTGTATGCGCTAGCGCGAGCTCGTTAGCGGCGCAGAGCGCTCAAGGTCTGTCTCGACTTGGTTTGGAGCGGCTGCCCAGTTATCGGTTCCAGTTGGGAGGTGGGTCGGTATCGCCCTGCGGGGAGGTGGTAGTGCTCACCAAACAACCCAAAGGTCTGGCCTTCCGGTAATCCCTCTTCGGCAATGCAGGAGGGCTAGTCCTGTAACGGGCTGTACTGCCATGTCCCGTAGTGGTCAAGAACGCGCTGAACTTGCTCTGGGTCAGCGTCGGCCTCTTGGCGAATTTGCAGCGCCTCGATTTGGCTATCGGAGTAGCGAAAGATGGAGTCTTTTCTGCATTCCAGCTCTGCTTCCACCCCTGGAATGCAGGCCAGATGGGCAGCCACCTCTCGATAAACCATCAGGGGCATGGAATCATAACGAACAGCGTAGCGTTTCAACTCAGCAAGGCTCACGATAGGCAAGGAAAGGAGAAACTAGGGATCCAGGTAACAAACAGCTTCACCACAACGGCCAATGACATCTTGCGAATGTCTCGCTACTTTTGAGGTAAAAAAGCCCTGCTCTGCATTTAATTGCCTGCCAAAACAAAGAGGGGGCAGAGAGAGTCTCCGAGATGTGGCTAAGCAATTTTGTCGTTGGCCAACGTACAGCAATTGACCTGATCTAGGCAAACTTTTCCCCATTGCAAGGCCCAGCGCACCAAAGCGACGCGATTTGACGTTCGCGTCTTGCTCAGAATATTGCTGATGTGATTGTCAACAGTGCGCTTGCTAATCTCTAAGCGCTCTGCAATGTCCTGATTGGTCAGGCCCGCTGCGATTAACTCGAGAACCTGCAGCTCACGCTCCGACAACAAATCAGCGGAATGATAGTCTGCGCCCATTCCGAATGCCCAGTGTACAAACTGTAAGGATTACCTAGACCAATTCTAGGGGATCCCCTCCAACATGGATAGCCCCGCCGGAGGAAAATCTGGGGCAGTTCTCAGGTCGAAGGGCTTGGTGATGTTGATGGGAGCGCTTCTGGGCAGCTTTCACAGGGCATCGGCGTGTTTCCGGGGCAGCTCCACCTGCACCCACAGCCCACCTGCTTGCGGGTGATTGCGCAGACGGATTGTACCCCCGTGTAGTTCCACGATTTGCCGCACGATCGCCAGCCCCAGGCCGGTGCCGCCTTTGCTGCGGGCCCGCGCCGCGTCGGTGCGGTAAAAGGGTTGAAAGACCAGCTCAAATTGATCCTCCGGCAGGCCAGGGCCATGGTCGTACACCTCCAGCCGCACTTGCGATTCCTGTTCCGACAGGGCCACGTGAATGGGGGAGTCGGTTCCGCCATATTTGATGGCGTTGTCCAAGAGGTTAAGGACGAGGCGGTAGAGGCGCTGTTCATCTCCCCAGAGATAGAGCTGGGAGGGGCCGCTTAGATCCAGTTCCTGCTGGCGGGGCTTGGCCAGCGGTTCCAGGCTCTGCCAGGCTTCGCGCACCAAGCTTGCCAGATCCACCCAGCGCCATTGGGATCGCGATGCGGCCCCCAGGTTGAGGGCGCTCAGTTCCAGCAAGTCTTGCACCAACTGGCTGAGGCGCAGCGTCTCGTTCAGCAATCGTTCCACCCAAACTGCTTGCGCGGCATCGACGCGGCTGTGCAGGGTTTCCGCTAGCAGGCGAATCGAGGTGAGGGGGGTCTTCAGCTCGTGGGCCACATCCGAGGCCCAGCGATCCCGTTGTTGGGCCAGCAGAGTTGCCTCTAGGCGGTCTTCCAAGAAGATGGCCACGTGGGCCTGGGGCAGGGGCAGCCCCCAAGCCCGCAGCGGCACCGGTTTGTCCTCGCCCCCGGAAGGGTAGAAGATCCACTCGCGGCTCTGGATGGGAGCGGTAGCTTCCTGGCGGCGGGTGGCTTCGATAAGCTGATCCAACTCGTAGGAGCGCACCCACTCCAGCAGGAGCTTGATGCCTGGCTGCCACTGGCTGATGCGCAGCAGACGCTGGGCGGCAGGGTTACACTCCCAGACCACGTTGTTCTCGTCTACCCGCAGATATCCCCAGGGCAGGTGGTGGCTGAGATACCGCCAGTCCTGTAGGTATCGTTTTTGGCGGGCCCACTCCAGTTCTTGTTGGCGAAGGTGGTGGCTGAGCCGGCTGAGCATCTGTTCAGGCGAGCTGAGAGGCAGGGCCAGGTGCATCAGGGATCCCAACTGTTGCAATTGGCGGCCGAAGCGGCGCCGGCTCTGCCAGAGCAAAATCAGCGTGCCGAGTAGGCCGATGCCCAACCCAATGAGGATCCCGCTTTCCAGTCCCATGGGCCCACCCCCTTTGCCGCCATTGTCGCCCAGGCATGGGGGAGTGAATACCCAACAACGACGGATACGGCATCACATCCCTAGCGACGATGCACCATCGTCGTGCTGGCCTGGTCGGTGGGCAGCAGCAAGACTTCGCTCAGGTTGACGTGGGGGGGACGGGTAACGGCAAACAGCACCACCTCGGCCACATCCATCGCCGTCAGGGGGGTGAGGCCCCGGTAGACGGCTGCCGCCCGCTCGCGATCGCCGCGGAAGCGCACTTGGCTGAACTCGGTTTCCACCAAGCCGGGCTGGATCTCGGTGACGCGAATGGAGGTGCCCAGCAGATCCAGCTTCAGTCCCTCGGAGATGGCCCGCACGGCGGCCTTGGAAGCGCAATAGACGGCGCCGCCGGGGTAGGTCTGGCGACCGGCAATGGAGCCGATGTTGACCACATGGCCCCGGCCCCGCTCCACCATGCCGGGCAAGACGGCGCGGGTAACATACAGCAAGCCCTTGAGGTTGGTATCGATCATCTCCTCCCAATCTTGCACAGCCCCGCTGTGGAGCTTGTCCAAGCCGCGACTGAGGCCGGCGTTGTTGATCAAAATGTCGATTTCAGCCCAGGCCGGCGGCAAAGACTGGAACGCCTGCTGCACGGCTGCCCTATCTCGCACATCCAAAGTCAGCAAGTATGAGGAAGCACCGTAAGCCTGCTGCAACTCCGCGGCCAGCTCCTGTAGCCGCTCCTGACGGCGGGCCACCAGGATCAGCTTGGCTCCAGAACGGGCAAAAAGCGTGGCACAGGCTGCCCCGATGCCGCTGCTGGCGCCGGTGATGAGCACAATGGCGTTTTCAAGCATAGTCCGCAAGAGTTAAGGGGCTACCAAGGGGATCCGCAACTCGAACGGGCCCCCGGCTGAAGAGAGTATTCCAGCAGCTTAACGCAGGCATAGAGCGTATCCAAGTGACATCCTCTCCCGCTAAGCCCTGACGGGCCGTAGACGGGAGCTTCCGAGAATCACTTCCCGGAGTTGCTGCTTCAACGGACTGGTAAACCAGGATCCTCCACAGCCAGAGAGCGGCAGTCCCACCGCCCCCCTATATCCCCCCGTATACGGGGGGACCTGAGTCCACGCTTCAAAATCTCGATAGCAGCGTTCAAGTCTCTGTCCCACGACCCGCAACGAAGGCAATCATGCACCCGTTCCGACAAGGTCTTGGGGACATGCTCCTCACAAACACAACAATTTTGGGACGTACCACGGGGTTCTACTCTCAACACCTGTTTGCCGCGTTTGACCGCCACTGCTGTCAGAATGTC
>NZ_AUMZ01000001.1:2348028-2365698 GCF_002760375.1 Synechococcus sp. 60AY4M2 | reverse complement strand
TTCAACGGTGAGGCGGATCATGTGCATCTGTTGGTGAGTTTTCCGCCGGATGTTCAGGTCTCGAAGCTGGTGAACAACCTGAAAACAGTCTCCAGCCGGTTGATTCGCAAAGAGTTCGCCACAGAGGTGGCACGGTTCTACAGCAAGCCTGTATTTTGGGCAGGGGCCTATTTTGTTGCCTCTTGTGGTGGGGTCACTGTTGAGGAGTTGAAGAAGTATGTCGAGCAGCAGGCAACGCCCAGATTGTGAGACTCAGGGGCATTGAACCCCTTCGTCTCACCGCCTATCCCCCATCCCGCCAAGCTGCGCTGTGGCGGGAGTACCCCGGAGGTTCTGATGGGGAGTCGGGATCCCCGCCCAACGCCCCAGCTCCGTGATGGCGCCGACAATGCTCTCGATCTCCGTCGGTTGCCCCCGCTCGATATCCTGCAGCATCGAGGTGCGATGGGAGCCCACACGGGCTGCATCCTTCAGCCGCTCTTCCAAAGAGACCGGCAGCCGGATCCCAAATGCTTGGGCCACCGCCTCGGTTTCCTGCATCGCCGACCGAACCAAAGCATGGGTGGGCGGGTACTGGGCAATTGCGTCTTGGGCCGCGCGGGTAAGGGCGCTGATGGGATTGAAGGCGGCGTTCCCCCAAAGTTTTTGCCAGATCTCGACCCGAATTTGGGAGGTGAGGGCCACAGAAAGCTGCCCCTGCTCAAAGATGGCCGCCAGAGAGCGCAGCCGCTCCGACAACGACCCATCCGGCTCTCCCAGAATGTAGCGCCCGCCACCGGTATGCAAAACTACCCCCGGCTCTGCCAACTGCACGGCGATGTACACCACACAGCCGATCACCCGCTCGACTGGCAGATGCGCGGCGATCACCCCGCCCGGATCCACCGAAGTCAAGGAGCGCCCCTCAAACTCGCCGCCATGCCGGTAAAAGTACCACCGGGGGATACCATTCTGGACAACCACAACGGGGCTATCCGGGCCACACAGGGATCCCAATTGCGGGGCAAGCAGGGGCAAGCTGTGGGCCTTGACAGCAACGATCACCACATCTTGCCGCCCCAGCTCAGCCAAGTCGTCGCTGGCCGTCAGCCGCTCTACCCAAGCCACAGGGGGATCCCCCTGCCGGATCAGCTTCAAGCCTTGGCTGCGGATGGCCTGCAGGTGGGATCCCCGCGCCACCACACTGACTGAAAAGCCGGCGCGAGCCAGGCAAACGGCCAAATGCCCCCCGACTGCCCCGGCGCCGACGATGCCGATTTTCATGTTTTACCAAATGAGGAAATCCCTACTCGGCCCCGCCCTGGGTGATGCGCAAGATCCCGTATCCAAGCGCCACACCCACTAGGGTCAGGACGATGGAGAGCCCAGCAATGGTGAAGATCTCACTAGCCATAGATTCCTCTCAGGTGGATTGCCTCGCCCTTCAAGAATATCGGATCTTGTGCCTTCGGCCTTCCCCAGGGTGAGGCAGCCCCTCTAGCTCAATATCTCAGGAGAGAAAAACCGCAAAGATTACAGTCTGTGAAGATCCCAGCCACCTCGGACTTGATGGGAACGAGTCCCCCCCCTCTATAATGAAAGCAATTTACAAGTCTTTACTGGCGTAGGCTAAATTGTAATGCCGACAGCCGTGAAACTTGTTCGGTGGCCCTAGGGCGGCTCGTCGGGATCGCCACAGCTCTGCTGAGGATTCCAAGAGCAGTTCGGAACGCCAGCAAAGCTGCCTGAAGCAGCGGTTGGTCAGTTCTGGCCAGGAATCCGTGCAGGGAAACCAAGGCGACAAGTTCGCAGACTGAGTCTTTATACCTAGGCACCAGTCTTGCTTCAAAGGAGCAAAATTTGTAGTTTCATTAATGTCCTCATCATGTTTTTAAGGAGAGGTTGAGATGACCATCGCAGTAGGGCGCGCGCGCCAGGAGCGAGGATGGTTCGACATCGTCGACGACTGGCTCAAGCGCGACAGATTCGTGTTTATCGGCTGGTCGGGGCTGCTGCTGTTTCCTTGCGCCTATTTGGCCCTGGGCGGCTGGCTGACCGGCACCACGTTTGTAACCTCTTGGTACACCCACGGGTTGGCCAGCTCCTACCTGGAGGGGTGCAACTTTTTGACGGTGGCCGTGTCCACCCCCGCCGACAGCATGGGGCACAGCCTGCTGCTGCTGTGGGGCCCGGAAGCCCAGGGGGACTTTACCCGCTGGTGCCAGATTGGCGGGCTGTGGACCTTTGTGGCCTTCCATGGGGCGCTGGGCCTGATTGGCTTTATGCTGCGGCAGTTTGAGATTGCCCGGCTGGTGGGGGTGCGGCCCTACAACGCCATTGCCTTCAGCGCGCCGATTGCCGTGTTTGTGAGCGTGTTTTTGATTTACCCGCTGGGGCAGAGCAGTTGGTTTTTTGCGCCCAGCTTTGGGGTGGCGGCGATTTTTCGGTTTTTGCTGTTTTTCCAGGGGTTCCACAACTGGACGCTGAACCCGTTCCACATGATGGGGGTGGCCGGCGTGTTGGGTGGAGCGCTGCTGTGTGCCATCCATGGGGCGACGGTGGAGAACACGCTCTACAAGGATGGGGAAGCGGCGAGCACGTTTCGGGCATTTGAGCCGACGCAGGCGGAAGAGACGTACTCGATGGTGACGGCGAACCGCTACTGGAGCCAGATTTTTGGGATAGCGTTTTCCAACAAGCGGTGGCTGCACTTTTTCATGTTGTTTGTGCCGGTAACGGGATTGTGGATGTCGAGCATTGGTGTGGTGGGGTTGGCGCTGAACCTGCGGGCGTATGACTTTATCAGTCAGGAGACGCGGGCGGCGGAAGACCCTGAGTTTGAGACGTTCTACACGAAGAACATTTTGCTCAACGAGGGGATTCGGGCCTGGATGGCGCCGCAGGACCAGCCGCACGAGCGCTTTGAGTTCCCCGAGGAAGTCCTGCCCCGCGGCAACGCGCTCTAAACTGGCGCTGGCTGTCGAACGCTTGAGTTCTCTTGATCCTTTACGTGAGAGCTGAGGCCGAGCGTTCGCCTATTCAAGTCTTGGATTGGATGGGTAGGCGCTCGGCCATTCCTAAGCTCCTTTGCTTTTCACCTCATATCTTTTGCTGTACTGTGACCTTTACTGTTTTCGGAGGCTGGCCTCAGTGACTTCAACGACGTTTGGTTCCGCAGCGATGCAGGATCGCACCCAGGGCGGGTTCGCCTGGTGGGCCGGGAATGCTCGCTTGATCAATCTTTCCGGTCGGCTTTTGGGCGCTCACGTAGCCCACGCCGGCCTGATCGTCTTCTGGGCGGGAGCGATGCTGCTGTTTGAGGTGGCTCACTTCACGCCGGATCGGCCCATGTACGAGCAGGGGCTGATCCTGATGCCCCACGTGGCCACTTTGGGCTGGGGAGTTGGCCCAGGCGGCGAGGTGATCGATACCTACCCCTACTTTGTGATCGGTGTGCTGCACCTGGTCTCCAGCGCGGTGCTGGGTCTGGGAGGCATTTATCACGCCGTGCGCGGCCCGGAAACCCTGGAGCAGTCTTTCCCCTTCTTCGGCTACGACTGGAAAGACAAGAACAAGATGACCACCATCTTGGGGATCCACCTCATCCTGTTGGGGTTGGGGGCTTTCCTGTTGGTGGCCAAGGCCATGTGGTTTGGTGGCGTCTATGACACCTGGGCTCCGGGGGGTGGCGACGTGCGGGTGATCACCAACCCCACGCTCAACCCGGCGGTCATCTTCGGCTACCTGTTCAAGTCTCCCTTTGGCGGCGACGGCTGGATCATCAGCGTGGACAACATGGAGGATGTGATCGGCGGCCACATCTACATCGGCATCATCTGCATTGCCGGTGGGATCTGGCACATCCTCACCAAGCCTTTTGGCTGGGCCCGCCGTGCTCTTATCTGGTCGGGAGAGGCCTATCTCTCCTACAGCTTGGCGGCGGTCTCGCTGATGAGCTTTATTGCCACCTGCTACATCTGGTTCAACAACACCGTTTACCCCAGCGAGTTCTACGGCCCCACCGGCCCGGAAGCCTCGCAAGCCCAAGCCCTCACCTTTATCGTGCGCGACCAGCGCCTGGGGGCGAACATCGGCCAGGCCCAAGGCCCCACCGGTCTGGGTAAGTACCTGATGCGCTCTCCCACGGGCGAGATCATCTTCGGCGGTGAGACGATGCGCTTCTGGGATGTGCGGGCCCCTTGGAAAGAGCCGCTGCTGGGCCCCAATGGCTTGGATCTGGACAAGCTGAAGAACGACATCCAACCCTGGCAGGCCCGCCGTGCGGTAGAGTACATGACCCACGCGCCGCTGGGATCCCTGAACTCGGTGGGGGGTGTGGCTACCGAGATCAACACGGTGAACTTCACCAGCCCGCGCACCTGGCTGGCAGCCCACAACTTCATCTTCGGCTTCCTGTTCTTCGTCGGTCACCTGTGGCATGCTGGTCGCGCGCGCGCCGCTGCTGCCGGCTTTGAGAAGGGGATCAGCCGCGAGAACGAGCCGGTTTACCGGATGAAGCCGATCCGATAAGCCCGGAAGTCTCTCGGAGATCACAACCTTTGGCCCCCGGCAGGGGGCCTTTTTTTGGGGATCCCCCCTGCCGGGATGGACAGAGAGGGAAGCACGGGTAGAGACTGGGAAGGCCGAATGCGCAAATCAAGATGCACAAAGTTCCGGTTACGGTCATCACCGGATTTTTGGGATCCGGCAAGACCACTTTGATCCGTCACCTTTTGCTCAACAACCAGGGCCGCCGCATCGCCGTAGTGGTCAATGAGTTTGGCGAAGTGGGCATCGACGGCGAACTGCTGCGGGATTGCCAACTCTGCGAGGGAGGGGGCTCCATCCCCATTCTGGAGCTGGCCAACGGCTGCCTCTGCTGCACGGTGCAGGAGGAGTTCTTGCCGACCATGGAGGCTCTGCTGCGGCGGCGGGCAGAGCTGGACTGCATCCTGATTGAGACTTCAGGATTGGCCTTGCCCAAGCCGCTGGTGCAGGCTTTCCGCTGGCCCACCATTCGCACCGGCGCCACGGTGGATGCGGTGATTGCAGTGGTGGATGGCCAGGCCCTGGCTTCTGGGCAACTGGTGGGGGATCTGGCGGCGCTGGAGGCGCAGCGTCAGGCCGATGAGAGCCTGGATCACGAGACTCCCATTGAGGAGCTGTTTGAGGATCAGTTGAGCTGCGCTGATTTGGTGCTGCTGAGCAAGGTGGATCAGATCACGCCGAAGGAGCGAACCCAGGTGGAGAGCTGGCTGCGGCAACAATTGCGCCCTGAGGTTCGAGTTCTCCCCTGTGAGCGGGGCCAGGTTGCCCCAGAAGTGCTCTTGGGCTTCCAGGCGGCGGTGGAGGATCAGTTGGAGCGCCGCCCCAGCCACCACGACTTCGAGGAGGAGCACGAGCACGAAGCTTTTGAGTCTTTCTGCCTCAGCCTGGAGGGCAGCTATGAGCCGGGATCCCTAGTTGCCCAACTGCGTCAACTGGCTCAAGAGGAATGCCTCTACCGGGTAAAGGGGTTTGTGGCCGTGCCCCACAAGCCGATGCGCCTGGTGCTGCAGGGGGTGGGATCCCGATTTGAGACCTACTACGACCGCCCCTGGCGCCCGCAAGAGCCGCGGTTGACCCGCCTGGTGTTCATCGGCCAGAGGCTCGACCGGGAGCGCATTGCTGCTCAGCTTCAAGGCTTGGCTCACAGAGAAGCAGTGGCCTCTGCCGGCTGATCCCTGTCGGGATCCCTTACCCCTGGGGAGAGGGGAGTTGCGTGACTCTATCAAAGGTGGCCTAGAGGTAGGCGTCGAGAAGAGAGGCTACGGTAGGGAAGCGGCAGGGCAAGCCCAGCGCTGCTGGGGAGAGGGCCGGATAGACAAAGTGGCGGTGGCGCAGGCAGTACTCATCCCAGGCCGAAAGTCGCACCCGAAGTAGGAAGGCTAGGGTGCGAAATAGGCCGATGGGCAGGGGCAGGCGGAAATAAATCCGTTTTTTAAAATAGGCGCACACCTGCTCTACGCATTCATCCACCGACAAGGGGGGGTTGCCCAACACCCAATCCCCTCCCCCCGGCGGATGGGCCACCCAATGGGCCACCATCTCGGCCACATCGGCAGCGTGGATGAAGTGGAAGCTGGCATCCACCCGCAAAAAGCGGATCAAATCCAGCCAGCGGAGCACCTCCTTGAGGCCGGCGGTGATGTGGGAGTAGGGGTGGTGGGGGCTGCCGCCAAACAGCAGGGTGGGGTAGAGGGTGAGCAGGCGATCTGGCCAGAAGCTGCTTTCCTGCCGTCGCAGCAGCATCGCGTACTTGCTGCGGATGTAGTCGGTGCCGGCCTGGCCGGCGATGGCCAAAGGTTCTAACGCTTGATTCAAAAGGCTGGCAGTGGAAAAGTAGATCACCTGCTGACAGCGCTCCGGATCCAACAAGCTGAGCAACTCCAAGGTGTGGGTGACGTTCACCGCCCAGGTCAGGGTGGGATCCCCCCAAGCCGCCGCCATGTGGATCAACCCATCCATCTGCCGCAGCAGGGCGGCGTGTTCCCGAATGCGCAGGAGATCGCCGGCCACCAGGGTGATGGGGGCAGGCAAACGCTCCGGGGGCAACCGCAGGCGGCTGGGGTTGCGGATAAGAATGTACAGGTGGTAGGCGGGCTGCTCCGGAAACTCGGGATCCCTTTGTTGGGCCAGGCGCTCCAACACATAATGCCCCAGACAGCCGCTAGCGCCGGTAAGAAACAGGTTTCGCAAGAGATCTTCCCAACGGCAACTCATCGAAAAAGCTTCTGACTAGTCTACCGCCTTAGCTTGCGCCTGCCGGATTGGCTTAACCCCCAATTCCCCTAACGGGCAACTGCGCCCTGTTCCAAGCCAGGCAGCAACCTGGAAATTTGGCCGCGAGAATGGCAGCATAGTTCGACAGGGATCCCACTCCCAGGGAGATTTGGACCTCGCTCAACTCGACTTCTGCCTGTGGCCGCAACCTCTTCTCCCCCTGCTGGACGGGTGTTCAGCCTTTGGCCTCCCCTAGCCCTTGTTTTGCAGCGGCTGGTCCAAGCGGTGCCGGTGCTGCTGCTGATCACGGTGCTCAGCTTTTTGCTCCTGCAACTGGCCCCCGGCGATTTTTTGGATCCCTTGCGGGCGGATCCCAGTATCAGCCAGGAGTTTATCGCCCAGGAAGAGGCGCGGCTGGGCTTGGATAAACCCTTGCTTTGGCAGTATTTGACCTGGCTGGGCAATCTGCTGCAGGGGGATTTTGGCGTCAGCTACACCTATCGCGTGCCAGTAGCGCAGCTCATCCTCTCCCGCGCCGGCGCCACCCTGCTGTTGGCAGTGTGCTCCGTTTTGCTGACTTGGATGATCGCCATTCCGCTGGGGATCCTGGGGGCGCTGCAGCAGAACACTCCTCTGGATCGGGCGTTGCAGTTGCTCAGCTACCTGGGGCAGGCCATGCCCAGCTTTGTGCTGGCCATTTTGCTGCTGATCGTGGCCCAAAACGTGGGCTGGCTGCCGGTGGGCGGGATGACCAGTGTTTATTTTGCCGAGCTGGGTTGGGGGGGAAAGCTGCTGGATCTGGGCCGTCACCTGCTCTTGCCCACGCTGGCCCTGAGCATCACCAGCTTTGCCGGGCTGCAGCGGATTACCCGCGGCAACTTCTTGGACGTGCTGCGGCAGGAATACATCCAGGCGGCGCGGGCGCGTGGGATCCCGGAATGGCGGGTGATCTGGCTGCATGCATTGCGCAACGCCGTCAACCCCTTGATCACGATCTTGGGCTTTGAGTTTGCCAATTTGCTCAGCGGCTCTTTTATTGCCGAGTTTTTCTTCAACTGGCCGGGGCTGGGCAAGCTGCTCTTGGAAGCGGTCCAGAGCTTCGACATCAACGTGGTGATGGCCGGGCTTTTGCTGGGGGCCGTGATGCTCATTCTGGGCAATTTGTTGGCCGATCTGCTCTTGATGTGGGTGGATCCCCGGATCCGACCTGAGTCTTTGCTTTAGGGGCTTTGGATCCTTCCCCAAGAGCTCAGGTTTCCTGTTGTACATTGGGTTCAAGTTGGAAAACGAGGGATCCCCCATGCACTTTCAACCCGACGGCGCTCTGGACGACAGCTTACCTGGGGTAGCTGCGGAAGCAGTGGTTTGGAATGCGCTGCGGCAGGCCCTGGGATCCGATCCCGGCTACCTCCTCCATCAGTTCAGTATCTATAACCATCAGGGCCACGTCACGGCCAAGCCCGACATCCTATTGATTCATTTTGAACTGGGCTTTTGGGTTTTCGAGTGTAAGGGCTGCAACCTTTACAATATCGAAGCCATCGACGGCAGCCAGTGGCGCATGCGGGAGTGGCACAGGGAAACCGAGACCCCCTTGGGGCAGGCCGATAACCAAATGTTTCAGATCAAGAATTGGCTGCAGCAAAATCCGGAAACCCGGCCTCTCCAAGCTCGCGTTGCCTGGCAATATCGGCTGGCTTTGCCTCGCATTCGGCGACAAGAATGGCAGGAGCGCTTCAGGGATCCCCCGTTTCTCGGGGCGCTGCTTTTTGCAGATGATTTGGAGCATCCAGAGCAGTTGCGGCAGACTCTGTATGCGGCCAAAAAGGCCAATGGCGCTCCTCTCAACGCCACAGAATGGGAAGTGATCCTCAAAACGTTGGGAATAAAGTTGGGGGATCCCGGCGATGACCCAATATCTTACAGCTACGATCCCCAGGCGGTGATCCGTCGCGTCCAAGAGCAGATCTTTAAGCTTGATGAAGACCAACGCAAAATTGCCACCCAATATCCTGAGGGGCCACAGCGGTTGCGGGGCCTGGCGGGGACAGGCAAAACGGTAGTCTTGACTCGCAGAGCGGCCAAGATCCACGCCGACCACCCCGATTGGGACATTGCGGTAGTTTTTTACACCCGCTCTCTCTATCACCAAATTCGCGAGCAAATCTCAAAGGTCTGTCAGAGCAAGTTTGACCTTGAGCCGGACTGGAAAAAGATCCAGGTGATGCACGCCTGGGGATCCCAAAATCAAACTGGGTTCTATCGATTGCTCGCTAACGAATGTGGCTTAACGCCCAAAAGCTTGGAGCGGGCAAAGGCAGAGCTAAGGGATAAAAATGACTATACAACTGAGCCCTTCGACTACGTCTGCGAAAAGTTAGAAAAAGAAGCCAAGGAAATCCCTCAGCTCTTCGATGTTATTTTGATCGATGAAGGTCAAGATTTGCCCCCTGCCTTTTACCGTTTAGCCTATCGGGCTTTACGGGATCCCAAACGGCTCTATTGGGCCTATGACGAAGCCCAGGGCATTGGCTCGCTGACGGTGCCAGGAATAGCCGAGCTATTCGGGCGCGACGAGACAGGCAAGCCCAAAGTGCAGTTGGGAGGGCGGGCCACTGTGTTGCCCCATTGCTACCGCACTCCGAAGATTATTCTCATGGCTGCCCATGCCATCAACATGGGTCTTTTGCGTGGAGACCAGCCTTTGCAGGGAGTTACTCAAAAAGGGCAGTGGGAAAATTTAGGTTACGAAGTGGTAGAAGGCGATTTTCGTAAGCCTGGATCCACAATTACCCTCACCCGCAAGGCTTGCCATCCCATCGATCAAGAAGACTTTGAGCCCAAGGTGGATCCGCAATCGCTGCTAATCTGGCGCACCTTCCCTTCTGAGGAAGAGGAGCAGAATTGGATTGCCCAACAAATCGAGCGCGACCTGAAGCAGTGGAGTTTTCAGCCGGAGGATCTCCTGGTTACCGGTGTAGGCAGCTTCAAGAAGAGCAGACCTTATTGGGAAAGCCTGAAGGCCAAGCTCAAACAAAGAGGAATTAGAGCTCTCATAGCCGGCGAAGATGCCGGTCAGGATATTTTCCGCTTGCCGGGGCATGTCACCCTAGCGGGGATCTTCCGGGCCAAAGGCAATGAAGCTTGGAAAGTCTACGTTTGCCAGTTTCAAAACGCCACCGAACCGGGGCTCAGTGTGGAAGAGCAACTGCGCCGGCGCAACCAAGCTTTTGTGGCCTTGACACGCACCAAGATCTGGTGTGTCGTGACAGGGATCTCCCCCCAAGACCACCTGGCCCCCGCCTTTCAAGAGCTGCAGCAGGCCAAGGAACAGTACCCCTATCTACGCTTCCCGGCCTTTAATAAGGGATCCCTGCGGCGAATTCATGAAATAGATCCGGACTCGGAAGGCGTCTGATAGGCTACCATCTGCCCTCGAGCGAGCTCAGCTCTGCCATCGCTTTTGCCATGTCGTCCAAGTCGTTTACTCGCTCCTCAATAGCTGCAAGAATTTCGTCGTAGGCGGTGGCAGAAACGGAGCTGAAGCCCAGGGATCCCTTTCCAAACCCAGAGGGGTGGGCGGCAAAGTTGCTGCAGCCTGTTGCTTGGCGAGCTTGATTAAGGCGGGCGATCTCTTGGGCCAAAAGATCCCGTTTGCAGCGGAGTTGGTCAATTTTCGCAACGTACTCTTTCAAAAGTTGTACAAGCTCTTGTTTTTTGGCTTGCAAGTCTTCTATTGAGGCTTTTAGATTCTGCTCTTCTGTACGCAATTGTGAAAGCAATTCTTGCTGAGCTTGGATCTGGGATCCCAACTCAAAATAGGTTTGAGCATCAGTTCCATCGCCGGCTTTCTCTTCCTGCCGAAGGGGTGTCCAATTGGCAAGAGCAGCCCGCAGATCGGCCAGCTCGTTTTGCAGGTGCTGTAAACCTAGCTCTTGCCGGCTTTTGAGGTGCTCCAGAGATTGCTCCAGCAGGTGGATTTTGGCTTTGGACTCACTCCCAGCCAGGGCGGAGGCGAGGTAGCCGGTCATGCCCGTAGCCAAAGCGGCTGCCCCCGACTGCCACAGGGATCCGCCGGATCCCAGGCTGCCGAGGGCCACGGCAAGGCCAGCCAAAGCGGGAAAAGCATTGACCCAAAGCTGGCGAGGGGGAGAAGACGGCATCGTCGGCCCCAGAAACAGGTTTTCATTGATCCTAACTGCTGTTTGGGGAGGTTTCCTCACCCGCAGCCCTTCTCCCTTGAGGAGCTAGCAACGCAACTTGCAGCAACAGGGCTGCCGGGATCCCTTAGCCGATGCTGAGGCTGCTGATGTTGCACCGTCCCAGGGCAGGTGCCGTTCGCCTCACCAAGCCCGTCAGCACATTGCCAGGGCCGATTTCCCACACCTCTCGGATGCCGTCGGCGGCCATCTGCAGCACCGTTTCTCGCCAGCGGACTGGGGCAGTCATCTGAGACAGCAGTGCCTGCTTGAGGACCTGGGGATCTCGGCTAGCGGCAGCCGTGCAATTGCTGTAGACCGGCACTCGCGGAGCCTGAAAGTCAACCTCGCGCAAGGTGTGGGCAAAGGTTTCCGCCGCCGCCTGCATCAAGGGCGAGTGGAAGGCGCCGCTGACTTTGAGGGGAACGGTGCGCTTGGCCTGCAACTGCTCACAGATGGCCTGCACCCCCTCGACCGAGCCGCTGATCACGACCTGATCCGGGCTGTTGTCGTTGGCAATGACCACATCGGGAGTCATCTGGCACAGGTGCTCCAGCTTGTCGCGATCAAACCCAATCAGCGCCGCCATGCTGCCGGGGGGATCCCCTGCAGCTTCCATCAACTGGCCCCGCAGCGCCACCAGCCGCAGGCCAGTCTCAAAATCAAATACCCCCGCGGCGTAGAGGGCGCTATATTCTCCCAAGCTGTGGCCGGCTGTACAGGCGGGAGCCTGACCCTGAGCGTAGAGATAGTCCGTCAGCAGGGCCGATACAGTGAATAAAGCCGGCTGCGTGTAGCCGGTCTGATGGATCTGCTCTTCCGAGAGCGCCAGGGGATCCCATCCCAGCACCTCGCGGGCCACAGCCAACTTGCGGGCCGCCCCTGGCCAATCTTGTAAATCCCTTCCCATGCCCACGACTTGGGATCCCTGACCGGGATAGATCCAGGCAACGCTCATCAGTTCAATACTCTCCAACTCATCTGCCCCAACGAAAGACAATTGCTCCCCAGGTGAGGCCGGCGCCGAAGCCAGCCATCACCCCCAAATCCCCAGGGCCAAACCGCCTTTGGCCAATCCAGTCGGCCAGCGCAATCGGCACCGAGGCGCCGGAGGTGTTGCCGTAGCGCTCCAGAACGCTGGCCACCCGCTGGGGATCCAACTGCAGCCGCTTGGCCACAGCATCGAGGATGCGCTGGTTGGCCTGGTGGATGAAGTAGCCTTGCACGGCTGCTGCGGCAATCCCAGCTCGAAAGAGAGCCTTCTCGATAATCTCCGGCACCGCTTGGACGGCGAACTTGTACACCTCACGGCCGTTCATGGCGATGGGGCAGCAGCGGTATTGACCCACCTGCAGGGATCCCACCAGGGGCCTGGCCTCGGTGGCCATGGCCAGGCTGAGCAGCTCGCTGCCACTGCCATCGCTGCGCAGCTCGATGCTGAGGATGCCGCCGTCCCCCTCTCTTGCGGCTTCCAGCACCACCGCCCCTGCCCCGTCCCCAAATAGGACACAGGTGGTGCGATCTGTCCAGTCCACTGTGCGAGAGAGTACGTCCGCCGCCACCACCAGCGCCCGCCGGTACAGCCCGGTTTGCAGAAACTGGGCCGCCGTGGCCACAGCAAACACAAACCCTGTACAGGCTGCCGTCAGGTCAAAAGCCACCGCCCGTGTCGCCCCCAGCGCTGCTTGCACCCGCGGAGCGGAGCCGAAGCGATCGACGCCGGTGGAGGTGGCCAGGAGGATTAGATCCAGCTCCTGGGGCGGGATGCCGGCCTGCGCCAGGGCAGCCTTTGCCGCTTGCGCCGCCAAATCCACCAGGCTGAGGTCGGGGGGCAGGATGCGCCGTTGGCGAATACCGGTGCGGGGCCAGATCCACTCGTCGGAAGTCTCCACGATCTGGCTGAGGTCGTCGTTGCTCAGGCAGGGAGTCGGCAGGGCAGCCCCCACCCCCACCAGCCGCACGCTCGGGAGGCCATTGCTGGGCATGAACGCTATCCTTCCACCCGATCCAGGGATCCTACCGGCAGGGCTTCTGGACTGGGGTTAGAGGCTGAGGCCAGAGGAGGAGCATTCTCTCCGGCATTGACTTTGGATGGGTGAGAGTCGGCCATTTCCGCTTGCAGCCGCTGTAGGATCTTCTGCTCCGCCGCCTCTTTGGCCAGGCGAATGGCATGGTAGACCATCGCCGCCTTGGAGCTGCCGTGGGTAATGACGCAGATGCCGTTCACCCCCAGCAACAAAGCGCCGCCGTATTCCACATAGTCCATGCGCCGCTTCACCTGCTTCAGATTGGGCTGCAGCAGCCAGCAGCCCAGCTTGCCACGCCAGCCGCGGGGCAACTCCTCCCGCAGCACCTGGGTGATCACCTGGCCGACGCTCTCGGCAAACTTGAGCAGGGCGTTGCCCACAAAGCCGTCGCACACCACCACATCAAAGTCCCCCGTCAGCACGTCTCGCCCCTCGGCGTTGCCGGCAAAGTGAATCCCCGGCAACTGGGTCAGGCGCTGATGGGTGGCCAGGGCCAGGTCGTTGCCCTTGTTGGGCTCCTCGCCAATGTTGAGCAGGCCCACCCGCGGCTTCTCAATCCCCAGCACGCACTGGCAGTAGAGGGATCCCATGCGGGCAAATTGTTCCAAGAAGCGGGGCCGGCAGTCCACGTTGGCTCCCACATCCAAAAGCAAGACCGGCTTGCCCTTCAAAGTGGGCAAAAGAGCACCGATGGCCGGGCGGTCGATCCCCGCCAATCGGCCCAAGTTGAGGTAGGCAGCGGCCATCGTAGCCCCAGTGTTGCCGGCAGCCACCACTGCATCTGCCTGCTTGGCGCGCACCTGTTGCATGGAGACGTTGATAGAGGCTTGCGGCTTCCTGCGCACCGCCAGGGGCTCTTCCGCCATGCCCACTACCTCCTCAGCGGGCACGACGGTGATCCCAGGAGGCAGGGGCCGGGGCAAGAAAGGCTCAAGCGCGTCTGGACGGCCGACCAGCGCAATCCCCACCTGAAGATAGCGATGGGCCAGCAGGGCGCCCTTGATGATCTCTTCGGGAGCGTAGTCACCTCCCATCGCATCAACTGCAATTCGCACGAGCTGACCTCACACTGGAACACTCCTGACAGATAAAATGCGGAGATCTCCGCTGCTCCTCTGCCTCGAGAAGTTGGGATCCCGCTATCTACAAGGCGCTACCGAATTTTACCAGATTTGCTCTCTTTGGTTGAGGCCGTCAAGCCCTTGACACTCCCAGCGCCTGAAGGCAGGGGATTCTTACGCAGCCCAAAATGGACTGGCGAAGGCGCTGTCAAGACGCCCCTAGATAGTCTTTTGAGGCATAACCTCAAAGTTCTGCTTACTTCGGAGGACTTCAGTTCCTCCAGGTTAGTCATTGCCGCGCGGGTTTGGCACCGCAGTAGGTTGTTTTCCTGGAGAAGCTCTAAAGAAGCAACTAAAGTGGCTCAAGGGCTTTTCCGCCCCGTCCTCAAGTACGGGGCTACCAAGCTATCCTTTTGTGTCAAAAGGAATGTGTGGGCACTGCCTGCCTGCTTGGGAAGACGACAGGACACAGCTCCTTACCGCTGGGTGAGGGCGGCCAGGAGCGATTGCACCTGCTGGACATGGGCGCTGGCCGTGGAGCCCCTTTCTTGATATTGAGCCAGCTCTGCCTCCAACTGAGCCAGTTGTTCCGCTAACTCCGCCCACCGATCCCGCTCTGGATAGAGGGTGGCCTGCAGGTGATTCAGGCGACCCCAGGTTTCTGCCATGGCCTGGGCGCGCGCCCGCAGGGATCCCTCCTCTTGCTGCAACTGTTGCCACTGCTGCTGCAATTCCTGCTGCTGGCGGGCCAGTTGCTCTTGTTGAAAGGGCAGAGAGGATTCCAGTTGGTGGACGAGGGTTTGCAGGCGGCTTTTTTCTTGGAGAAGCTCCTGCTTCTGGCTGCCGATCTGCTCCAGGATCGGCCCGATATCGACCTGAACTGGGGCGGCAGCCTGATTTTGAAGCTGCCTAAGGCGGGCTTCCTGGCGGGCCAGCTCCTCGTATTCCCGTTGCAGGTTTTTCTCCTGAGGCAGCAGGGCTTCCTCTAGGGCGCTGCAGGCAGACTGGGCGTAGTCGATATCCATCTCGATGTCGAACCGCTCCTCCGGAGAGGCGGTGGCCAGCCGCTCTTGCAGCTCCCGCAGGGTTTGCCGGTTTTGCTCCAGCTCGGCCCGCTGTTGGCTGACCTGGGCCGCCCGCTGCTCGTAATCTCGGCGCAGTTGGCTCACCAAGGCCGCCAGCTCCTCGACCGAGATCGCAGACCCTGAGGCACCTGACCCGCCGTTGCTGCTGCCATCGACGATGAAGTCGTACTCCTGCACCAGACGAGAGGCTTTCTGGTATAGGCTCTCTTGAGATTGCAGCTGCTGGAGAATCCTCTGCAGGTGCTCTTGATGGGCTCGCAGGGATCCCTGTCGAGTTTGCCACTCTGCTTGGCTTTGCTCCAGGGATTGTCGGGATCCCCACCAAGCGGTGTGGCGTTCTTGCCAAGCGCGGTAGTCTCGATCCAGCTCGTCTTGCCGGGCCTGGGCCTGCTGACGTTCTGCTTCCAGTTGGGCAATCTGTTGATTCAAGTGCTCCTGCTGCTGCTGAATGTGGCTTTTCAAGCTTTGCAGAAGCGCCAAGGGATCTCCAGCCGGATGCAGACTCTCCTGGAGCTGTTGCATCAAAGCCTGTAGCTGCGCTGCTTCTGCCTCCCCCAAGCGGCTGGAGCGAGCTTCTTGCAACTGGGCTTCCAACTCTTGCCGCTGCCGATTCAGAGCTTCCCGCTGCTCTCCGATCAGGCGCTGTTGTTCAGCCAAGTAAGCTTGCTGGGCTGCCAGTTCCTCTTTGAGGCTGTCCAGAAGTTTGCGATCTTCCTCCACACTCTTGTATTGCTCATACAGCCGCTGCACCTCTTCTTCTTGAGCTGCTAGCTCCATCTCGCGGCGGGTAAGCTCATGCGCCTGAAAGGTGAGGGACTGTTTCCAAACCTCGATCTCCTCCTCCTGGCTGCGGGCTCTGAGCTGAAGTTGGCTGAAGTTTTGCAGATAGGTCACCAGTTGGCGAGCGGCTTCGCTGATGCGGGCGACCTGACGGTTGCCGGAGATTTCCGCCAGCACCAATGACCCATCCTTGAAGCGCCCAGCCTCCTGGGCGATGCGGCCTTCCAAAGTAATGGATTCTTCGTTCACGGCCACCCAGGTATTGTCCTGCTGCTGCTTGGCCAGCAATTGCAGAGACGACTTGGCAAATCCAATCGGCTTGGATAGCTCTGCTAGGTACAGCACGCCTGAACTCCTCTAAAACAGCATGGACAGCACCAGCCTTGACCTCACCGAGCCACTGCCCCTGGCCGGGGAAAAATGAACGGCCGCCAGAACATGGCTCGCCGAGGCGCATAAAGACTACACCACCTTTCTAGACTCAACCATAGGGTAAAAAAAACGCCTTCGCCAGATGAGTTTTGGGGATGCCTGGGGTAGCTATTCAAACCGGTGGCGGAGCACTAAGGTAGTCTAGGGTGTGGTGTAGGGTTCTGCTCAGGGTTTGTATGGAGCTGCAAGGTGAGCCGCTTTCTGTTCGTCGGCGTTCTCCTGCCCCGCCGGTGGTCGTAGCCTCTCAGGTGTACCAGACAACAGCGCCGGAAGCCAAACCGCGCCACATTTTGGAAGCGATCGTCTGGCATAAAGAGCAGGAGGTGGAGCGGCAACGGGAGCAGCTTCCCCTCAAGGAATTGCAACGGCAACTGGATCAGGCTCCGCCGGTGCGGGATTTTGTGGCGGCCCTCACCCAGTCGCCTCACCCTATCTCTGTGATTGCCGAGGTCAAAAAAGCCTCTCCCAGCCGCGGCATCCTCCGGGATCCCTTTGACCCGGTAGCCATTGCCCAGAGCTATGAAGCCGGTGGGGCCAGTTGCCTCTCGGTGCTCACAGATGAGCGGTTCTTTCAGGGCAGCGGCGAGTATCTGCGCCGGATCCGTCAGGCAGTAGGGATCCCCATCCTCTGCAAGGAGTTCATTCTCTACCCCTACCAAATCCTCTGGGCCCGCAGCCTGGGGGCAGATGCGGTGCTGCTGATTGCCGCCATTCTCTCCGATGCGGATTTGGGCTATTTTCTCAAGCTGGTTCGGCAATTGGGCATGGCAGCTCTGCTGGAGGTGCACACTTCCCAAGAGTTGCAGCGGGTGTTGCGTTTGCCCCAACTGCAAGAGTCCAGAGGGCAGGTGCTCATTGGCATCAACAATCGGGATCTGAGAACCTTTGCGGTGGACTTGAACACAACGCGCGACCTGTTGGCCGCCCACTCGGATCTCCTCGGCGAGCTGCCCATTGTCAGCGAGTCCGGCATCCATACCCCTGCCGATCTGCAGCAGTTGCGGGCCTGGGGGGTGCGCTCTGTGCTGGTGGGGGAAGCGCTGGTGAGACAGCCGGATCCCGGCCAAGCTGTGCGCCACCTGTTGTCATCTCAGTGACCTGTTGTCATCTCAGCTAGAAATCGCAGGAGCCCCGCACTGTACCCGTAGGGTCAGTGCCGGGAGGAATGCGCTTTGATGAAGTACAATGAACTTATGAGCCAAGTCCTGACCGTCTCCTGTAAGCTCAAGGCGTCCCAGTCGCAAGCCGCCAAATTGGACGCGACGAGGGATGCCTTTGTGCAGGCACTGAACTGGGTCAACCAGAACACGCCGGAGAAGATCGTCAACGCGGTCAAACTGCAATC
>NZ_AUMZ01000001.1:2296670-2342223 GCF_002760375.1 Synechococcus sp. 60AY4M2 | reverse complement strand
AGTTGCGGGCCTGGGGGGTGCGCTCTGTGCTGGTGGGGGAAGCGCTGGTGAGACAGCCGGATCCCGGCCAAGCTGTGCGCCACCTGTTGTCATCTCAGTGACCTGTTGTCATCTCAGCTAGAAATCGCAGGAGCCCCGCACTGTACCCGTAGGGTCAGTGCCGGGAGGAATGCGCTTTGATGAAGTACAATGAACTTATGAGCCAAGTCCTGACCGTCTCCTGTAAGCTCAAGGCGTCCCAGTCGCAAGCCGCCAAATTGGACGCGACGAGGGATGCCTTTGTGCAGGCACTGAACTGGGTCAACCAGAACACGCCGGAGAAGATCGTCAACGCGGTCAAACTGCAATCCCTTTGCTACTACGAGATTCGAGCCCGATTCGGCTTGTCCAGCAACTTGGCCCAACAGGTCTGCAGACGGGTGGCCGGCGCCCGCAAAGCGGCGAGACAGCGTAACCGTCCAGTTAAAGAGTTCAAGCGTAGGTTCGTTACCTACGACGCACGTATCTTTTCATTCCGCGAGAAAGACTGGACGGTGTCGCTGACCACGGTGGAAGGGAGAGAACGCTTTGAGCTAGCCATTGGTAACTACCAGAGGGGAATGCTGGCTGGCTCTAACCCCAAATCGGCCACCCTAGTCCAGCGGAAGGATGGCTCCTACTACATCCAGATTTGCGTAGAGAAAAAACCACCCAAGCAACAAGATACCGACAAGGTGATCGGGGTGGACTTTGGAAGGACAGATATTGCCCATACGTCAGAGGGGGACAACTGGAATGGACAGCAGTTGAACCGAGTCCGCGACCACTACTCCAAGCTGAGGGCGGCACTCCAACGCAAAGCCAGTAAGGGCACCCGCAGTTCGCGGCGCAGATGCAGAGAACTGTTGCAACGGCTGTCTGGCAAGGAAAGACGCTTTCAGGCGTGGGTCAATCATCGCATCTCCAAAGCTATTGTCTCTAGGGCAAAGACCACAAACAGCGCTATTGCCCTGGAAGACCTGACAGGGATCCGGGAAAGGGTCAATCAACAGCCACGCAGCAAAACCGAAAGGCGCAGGGCCAACAGTTGGGCGTTCTACCAACTACGTCAGTTTCTGGAGTACAAGGCGAGGGTTGCAGGGGTTTCTCTGATTCTTGTGCCGCCCGCCTACACGTCGCAGACCTGCCACCGGTGTTTGCACATTCATCCCGACCCTGCGCAATCCTACCGCAGTGGAAAGAAGTTTAAGTGTGGGCACTGTGGATGGGAAGGGGATGCGGACTTGAATGGTGCGAATGTGATTGCGCTTTTGGGGGCTGCTGTAAACCAGCCTAGAGGTTCGTGGTTGGCTTGCCAACTGCAGGGCTACCGAAAGCCTGCCCTGTACTGCGAAGCAGTCAGGGTCGGGTAGTTTACTGAATGAAAACCATTTATCAATGGATCTCTGCGAGAACAATGGATCTCTAAGGATTGCTTGGATCGATGAAACGTATTCCTGTGCCGGCTCATATCCACTACGAATTTCTGCTGCGGGTGTTGGAGCGGCAAACCTTTCCGGCAGTGGAAGAACAGGATTTTGGCAACCGAGGCCGCACGCAAGAGCTGATCAACTCCCTGCGCAAAGCCCTCACCCAACAGGTGCAACTGGAGGAAGAGTGGCGACAGCGGGGCTATCAGGTGGACTACCGCTGGAATATGGACGAGCCTCAGCCTCCCTCTTGACCTTCCAGCCCACTGTAAGGTTTAGCATCCTTTCAGTGGCATTGGGGGGGTTTTCCAAGATGCAGGTTGTTTTGACGGTGCCCAAGCTGGCCTGTGGGGCCTGTATAGACACCATTGCGCAAGCGGTGCGGCAACTGGATCCCCAGGCGCAGGTGGAAGGGGATCCCAAAACCAAACAGGTGCGGATTACTTCTGAGCGGCCTGTGGGCGATTTGCGGCAGGCCCTCACCCAGGTGGGATATCCCCCGGCCTAGTCAATTTTGGGTCGAGAACGGTCGGCCGTCTGTTTTGAATTTCTGTACAGATGGCTGCCTTCGCCCTGCCCAGGGTGGAGAGTAGCTGTCGTTTCATCAACAAGGTGTTGCCATGTCTGCCCATAAAGGGTCATCGGCTGCACTATCGGCCTCTGCGCCTTCTCCTGAGGGCACCTGGCAGTTGGCCCTGCAAGGGATGAGCTGTGCCTCCTGCGCCCGCAGCATCGAACAGGCCCTCGCTCAGGTGCAGGGAGTATCCTCCGGATCCGTGAATTTTGCCAGTGAGCAGGCCACCGTCAAAGGGGATCCCAGGCTGGTGGATCCGCAGGCGCTGATTCGGGCGGTGGAGCGGGCGGGGTATCGGGCGCGCCTTATCCAGGAGGATTGGCAGCTGGACGATCTGTCGGATCCAGAGCGGATCGCCCAACGGGCCGCAGAACGGGAACTGAAGCTCAAGGTGGCGATAGGGGTGGGCATCAGCACGGTGCTGGTGATCGGATCCCTGCCGATGATGCTGGGGATGGACATCCCGGGCTTTCCCATGTGGCTGCACAATCCTGGGTTGCAGTTGCTGCTGACGGCTCCGGTGCAGTTTTGGGTGGGCAAGCATTTTTATCGAGGCGCTTGGGCCGCTTGGCAACGGCGCTCGGCGGATATGAACACGCTGGTGGCCTTAGGGACGAGCGCGGCTTTCTTCTATTCCATTTTCCCAACGGTTTTCCCCGACTCTTTCCATCGGCAGGGACTGCATCCCGATGTGTATTACGAAGTGTCGGCGGTGGTCACCACCTTGATCCTGGTGGGCAAGTGGATGGAGCAACGGGCTAAGGGGCAAACCTCCGAAGCCATTCGCAAGCTGATCGGGCTGCAACCGAAAACGGCGAGGGTAATCCGCCAGGGGGTGGAGCAGGATGTCCCCATTCGGGAGGTGCAGGTGGGGGATCGGATCCGGGTGCGCCCCGGCGAGAAGGTGCCGGTGGATGGGGTAATCCTAGAGGGATCCTCCACCCTCGACGAGTCGATGGTGACCGGCGAGAGCCTGCCTGTACTCAAATCGGCGGGGGATGAGGTGATTGGGGCAACGCTGAATCGGACGGGCAGCTTTGTGATGGAAGCGCGGCGGGTGGGCAAAGACACAGTTCTGGCCCAGATCGTGCGCTTGGTGCAGGAAGCTCAGGGATCCAAAGCCCCAATTCAACAGGTGACGGATCGGGTGACTGCCTGGTTTGTGCCGGCAGTGATCGGGGTGGCAGTTCTAACTTTCGTGCTCTGGTGGGTGCTGGCGGACAACCTGACGCTGGCCTTGGTGAACACGATTGGGGTGCTGATCATCGCCTGCCCTTGTGCGCTGGGGTTGGCAACCCCCACCTCGATCCTGGTGGCCACGGGACGAGGGGCAGAATTGGGGATCCTGGTGAAAAGTGCCGACAGCCTGGAATTGGCCCACCACTTGCGCACGGTGGTCTTGGACAAAACTGGCACCCTGACCGAAGGTCGCCCTACCGTCACCGATATTTGGGCCCACGGCTCCTCTCCCCTGACGGTGTTGCGCCTGGCAGCGGCGGTGGAGCGGCACTCGGAACATCCTTTGGCCCAGGCGGTGGTGCAGAAAGCCGAAGCGGAAAAAATTGCCATCCCTCCTGCCCAGCATTTTCAGGCAAGGATAGGCAGTGGGGCAGAAGCCTGGGTGGAAGACCAGTGGATCCGCATCGGTCGGCTGAGCTGGCTACAGGAGATGGGGATCCCTTGGGATCCCTCTTGGTCAGAGCGGGTTCAGAATTGGGAAAGCCAGGGCAAAACGGTGATCGGCGTAGCGCAATCCCAGAGTCTGGTGGGGCTGTTGGCCATTGCCGATCCGCTCAAACCCACCTCTCCTGAGGCAGTGCAACAGCTGCAACAGATGGGTCTAGAGGTGATCCTGCTAACCGGGGATAACCCCACTACGGCCCAAGCGATTGCCCGGCAGGCAGGCATTCAGCGGGTAATTGCCCAAGTCCGCCCCGATCAGAAGGCAGCTTACATTCGCAGCTTCAGACAACCTCGACACCGGGTGGCGATGGTGGGAGATGGCATTAACGATGCTCCGGCTCTGGCAGAAGCCGATGTGGGGATCGCCATTGGCACAGGTACGGATGTGGCGATGGCCGCCAGCGATATTACCCTCATGTCGGGGGATCTGCGGGGAGTCGCCACAGCCATTCAACTCAGCCGGGCCACCCTCAACAACATCCGCCAGAACCTCTTCTTCGCCTTTATCTACAATACGCTGGGGATCCCGATTGCCGCTGGGGCGCTCTATCCCTTTACAGGCTGGTTGCTCAACCCTATGCTGGCGGGGGCAGCCATGGCCCTGAGTTCCGTTTCGGTGGTCGCCAATGCCCTGCGCCTGCGACACTTTCAGCCCCCCAGACCAGCGGGCCGGCGTTAGGCCCTCTCCCAGGGGCAAGGGGGATTAGCGCGGCAACAGTTTTGCTGCCCTTTGAGCATGAGTCTGCCGTACCGCTCATGCCTCAGGGCTATCTTCTGGCAGACAAGGACATCCCCCCCAGGGGGCTTGGTGAACGACAAGCGGCAAGCTAACCTAAAAGGCTCAGGCAGACTGGGGAAAGCGCGGTGCAAGTCCGCCACTGTGACGCAACTGTGATGGGATCCCTCCCTCAGCCAGAACACCCACCTGCCGTTGTCCTGTACCCCTTGCGATTCACAAGGAACGGAGTTTTTTGTGTTGAATACCCTCAGTGTTTCCCCTCCGCTTGCGGTTGGGCAGTCTCCTGTTGTCCCCCTGCCCCTGTTGCTCATCGGCCACGGATCCCGTGACCCTGAAGGGCAGCAAGCCTTTCTGGAGCTGGCCCAAGTTTATCAATCCCTCACCCCCCATCGGCCGGTGATCCCCTGCTTTTTGGAGCTAGCCCAGCCCAGTATTGCCCAGGGGGTGGAACAATGCTTGGCCCAAGGGTGGCAGGAGATCGTGGCCCTGCCGCTGCTGCTTTTTGGGGCGCGCCACAACAAGTTCGACGTGACGGTGGAGCTGGATCGTCTGCAGGCCCTCCACCCGCAGTTGCGCATCCACTACGGCGGGCCGCTGGGGATCCGGGTCGAGATCTTGCAACTGTTGCGGGAGCGATTGGCCACTCTGCTGGCTGCCCAGCCGCAGCAGATCCCAGGGGCGGAAACGGTGTTGCTGTTTGTCGGTCGCGGCTCCAGCGATCCCGAAGCCAACGCCGAAGCCTGTAAGCTGGCCCGGCTGCTTTGGGAAGGATCCGGGTTTGCTGCCGTGGAAACCTGCTTTATCGGCATCACCCATCCCCGCCTGCCGGTGGGTCTGGAGCGGGCCCTCTCTTGGCAGCCGCGCCGGGTGGTTGTGCTGCCCTATTTTCTCTTTACAGGGGTGCTGGTGAAAAAAATCGAGGCGGCGGTGCAAGAACGGCGACGCCAATACCCCGAGATCGACTGGCTGATGCTGCCGGAATTGGGCCTTGTGGACGCGGTGCTGCACAGCCTGCAGCAACTGGAGCAGGAAGCTCTCCAGGGCCAAACCCTGATGAACTGCCACCTCTGCAAGTTTCGCCTGGCGGTGAGCGCAGAGCTGGGAGCGGGGCATACTCATCACCATGACCATGACTCCCATGGGCACGGATCCCATCACCATCACTCTCACCATCACCACAACCACGGCCATACCCCCGCAGCAGCAGCGGATCCCTGGGCCGAATTGCAGAGCTACCACCAGCGGGCTTGGCAAGTGCCCTAAGCGAGAAACAGAGGCTGCCGGCGGGATAAACTGAGATGCAGGCAGGCGATCTGTGAACCTGACCTCTGGTTCTCCTGCTCCGGTGGTTCTGCTAGCGAAAAAACAGAAACGATGATGTTCTCCCGCTCCTCTTGGGTCTCAGGTGCCGCTGCCGCGGGGAGCGGGATCTTTGTCTTCGCGTTGGTGGTGGGCCTGCTGGATCAGATCCTGCCGACCCTGCCCAAGGTTTCCCTGTCCTTGGCCGGGATCCCTGGGCTCCTGGCTGCAATTGGGGCCTCCTACGGGGTTTGGCGGCTGGTTCAGATGGGTCTGCAGTCGCATTCCTGGCCTGACTTTCGAGAATCGCTGTTGGCGGCTGTGTCTCCCTTCGATCCTGCCGATCACGGTGGTAGGCCGCGGCAACCCGAAGTGGATCCGCGTCCTCTGCAAGTGGCTGAGGAGATCCGCCAAACCCAGCTTCGCCACCAAAAGATCCTCGACCGCACCAAGCAGCAGGTGAAAGCCGAAATCCAAACCTGCGAACGCCCCCAAGCGCAACTGCGCAGCGAGCAGCAGCGGTGCCGAGTTCTGCAGGCCCAAGCCCAACGGTTGCAACGGCACTTGCAAAATCTCCAAACATCACCCCCGCCCTCTTCCCCAAACTCCAAACCGGCCAAACCCACACCAGAGCGGGAACTGCGCCACAGGCTCCGCCAACTTCAATCGCAAGTTACCACCCTAAAAATAGAGCTGGAACGGCAAGGGATCCAACTGCAGCAGTCGGAAGCCGAGCGGGCCCAACTCCAGCAGCAGCAGCAAAAACTTAAGCGCCTCCTGCAGCGCACAAAATCCGAAAACCAAAAGCTGCGCTCCCAACAGGAGGAATGGGCCCGGCAACTGGAGCAATCCCAACAGGAGTTGCGGACTTTGCGGGAGTCCTACCGCGCCCTGCAGACCCTCTGGGAGATAGGCTCTACCCTAACTCCCAAGACGACTGCTTCTGAAATTGCCGCCGCCGAACTCTCTGGCACCTCCGGCTAGCCGCAGCCTCGGCTCACCCGCTGCAGGACAAACACACTCCCTTCGCTGCCACGCCCAATCCGCAGGTCCTCATCCAAATAGGTGATATCCAGCCAACCCCTTGGCTCGCGGCGGCGAACGTCGATCTGCACCGCCGGGATCCGTTTGGGATCCCGCTCGAGCAGATAGAGAAAACTCTCGATCTCGTAGCTCATCAAGGCCTGGGATCCGAGCACCAAGCGCTCGAAAATGACCCTGACCCGGCATTCCGACTCTGGGTAGAAGCGGGCCGCCACCGCCACAACTCCCCGGGGCAGCCAAGCCTGCAGCCAGCCGGATCCCTGGATCTCCGCCACGTTAAAGACCCGCCCAGCTTTGGCCCGAATGCACTGGTAGATCTCGCCGGTGGTCAGAAGGGGCAACTGGGCCAGCCGCAGCAGGTCTGTGCTGGTGGTAAATAGGGTAAGCCAGTTCCCCTCCAACTGTTCAGGAACAGAGGTTGGCCTGGGGGTGGGGTTGAGCGCCTCCAAAGCAGCAATGTGAGACAAGATCTGGGCTTTCTGGTCAGGGGAAACCTTCCGGCCTCGGTCAGCCCCCTCCAGCAGGCGCAACAGGGCCAGCTTTTGCTCAGCCAAAGACTCAGGCATGGGCACACTCCACAGGCACCGGCCCTATTCTAGAGAACACGGGATCCCTCTGCCCTCAACCCTCCGCTTCCACCGGCTTCAGATTTAGATTTATTAGATCCGCCACCTGCTCGTACCCCAAGCCGGCCCGCACCAGCAGCGGCTCCGGCCCCGTGAGATCGATCACCGTCGAGACCTGGGCCCGATAGGGAGCCTCGTCATCCAGCACCAAATCCACCTGTTTCTCCAACTGTCGCATTTCCTCGGCGGTAAAGATTCCCCCCTCTTCCCAATCCCCAGCAGAGTCAAAACCCACCTCCAAAGAGCCGACGGGATCCCCGCCCAGCTTGGCCGAGGTGGAGACGATGGGATTGCCCAGCTCGGCCAACAGCGCCTGACAGATGGCCGAATCGGGCACGCGGATGCCGGTGGTTTTCCGCTTGGGATCCATGACCAACTTGGGCACCAGCTTGGTGGCCGGCAGCAAAAACGTAAACGGGCCCGGGATCAGCCGCCGCATCAGCCGATAGGCGGGATCGCTCACTTGGGCATACTGGGCAATTTGGGAAAGCGAAGGGCACAAAAAGGTGAGGGGCTTGTCGTTGGAAAGCCGCTTGAGACGCCTTACCCGCTCCACCGCCTGCTTGTGGGTGACATCGCAGCCAATGGCATAGACCGTATCGGTGGGGTAAAGCATGACCGCCCCTTCCCGCAGAGCGGCTGCAATCCGTTGGATGGAACGGGCCTGGGGATGCTGTGGATGGAGCTTAAAATACTCGGCCATTCGGGAGAAAAAAGCAAAACCTCAAGACTCGGAGCGGCTAGGGCTTTCCACCACTTCCGCAACTCCCCCAGAACGAGGGGTAGGCGGCACCGACAGGGATCCCTGCGGCCAATCTTTTAGCCGTTGCATCAGCGCTTGAATATGCAGACGAGGCAAATAGGGCCAGTCGCCTGCTTCCTCCAAATCCTGAAGCACCCGATAGAGCTCTTGCCGGGTGTTGGGCAAAGACTCTCGGAAGGCCCCCTCCAAAATCGTGCGGTGCAGATCCTCCAACAACCGCAGGAGCATCAACAGCTCCACACAAGCTCCCGCCCTCGCCTGGGCCGCCTGCTCAATGGCCAACTTGATCTGGCGCAAATCGGGGGGCAGATCCTCCGCCGAGATATACATAGCCGCTCATCTCTGAGTTTTGGGAAGGCAGGGGCACTCCTATTCTAAGATTCTCCTGCCCCCGAACTGGCTGGATTTTGCTAGCCGCCGCGGGTCGATGGAGATCCGGATCCCGGCCCAGGCACTGCCACACCCGCTGCAACAAGGGCTCCAGCCCCTGCCTGGCAACCGCCGAGATGGCCGATACCGGGGCACCGGCAGCCATTGACAGCCGCTGGGTGCGCTCGCTCACCTCCTGGGGCTCAAGGGCATCGATCTTGTTCAAAACCACAATCTGCGGCTTGTCGCTTAGCCCGTGGCCGTAGGCGCGCAGCTCCTGCTGAATGATTTGGTAATCCCTGACGGGATCTGCTGCTGTGCCGTCCACCAGGTGGATCAACACCCGCGTGCGCTCCACATGGCGCAAAAAGTCGTGGCCCAACCCCACCCCTCGGTGTGCCCCCTCGATCAGTCCGGGAATGTCGGCAAACACCACCCCATCCCCGGCAGGATGGGGCACCACTCCCAAATTGGGCTGCAGGGTGGTGAAGGGGTAATCGGCGATCTTGGGCCGGGCGGACGAGACCACCGAGATCAGGGTGGATTTGCCCGCATTGGGCATACCGACGATCCCCACCTCGGCAATGAGCTTTAGCTCCAGGCGCAGGCGTCGCCGCTCTCCCGGTTGGCCCCTGGTAAATTGGCGGGGAGCCCGATTGTGGTTGCTGAGAAAATGGGCATTGCCCAGGCCGCCTTTCCCGCCCCGAGCCACCAGCAGCCGATCCCCGGGCTGCACCAGATCCCCCAGCAGCTCGCCGGTCTCTGTGTCGAACACCATTGTGCCGCAGGGCACCCGCACCAGCCGATCCGCACCACTGGCGCCACTGCGATGGTTGGGCCCCCCTTTGGCCCCATGTTCTGCCTTGATCACCGGCTGAAAGCGAAAATCCAACAAGGTCTGCAGGCCGGGATCTGCCACCAGGATCACCGAGCCGCCCCGTCCTCCATTGCCCCCTGAGGGCCCTCCGGCGGGCACATACTTTTCCCGGCGAAAGGCAACAATGCCATCTCCGCCGTTCCCCGCCTGCACTTCAATTTCCGCCTGGTCGATAAAGTGCAATCGCCCCTCTCCCACCTGTGGCCCTCTCTCTCTAGCTTGGCAGGATCGCGAGGAAGTTTGCCACAAAAGCTGCCCTCTTAAGCTACTATAGTATTTCCCAAGCCATTGCCTGTCCCGCCTGGGAGGGTGAGCGAGTATGGGAGCTGTTCCTTACAAGTTCAACTGCTAATTCGCATCAACTGCTCTGCTGTTACACCCCTATGAGTCGATTCACCGCTGCTGCCGATGTAGGTTTCACCACCGAGGACTTTGCCGCCCTCTTGGATAAGTACGACTATCACTTCAGCCCTGGCGAAATTGTAGCTGGCACGGTATTTTCGGTGGAGCCGGGCGGTGCGTTGATCGATATTGGGGCCAAGACGGCTGCCTTCCTGCCTTTGCAGGAGATGTCCATCAGCCGGATAGAGGATCCGCACGAGGTGCTGCAGCCGGGAGAGACGCGCGAGTTTTTTATCCTCACCGAAGAAAATGAAGAGGGGCAACTGACCCTCTCCATCCGCCGCATCGAGTACATGCGGGCCTGGGAGCGGGTGCGGCAGCTACAAAAAGAAGACGCCACGGTGCGGGCCACCATTTTTGCCACCAACCGCGGAGGCGCCCTGGTGCGTATTGAGGGACTGCGCGGCTTTATCCCCGGCTCCCACATCAGCAGCCGCAAGCCCAAGGAAGAGCTGGTGGGCGAAGAGCTGCCCCTGAAGTTTTTGGAGGTGGACGAAGACCGCAACCGACTGGTGTTGAGCCATCGCCGCGCCCTGGTGGAGCGGAAGATGAACAAGCTGGAGGTGGGCGAGGTAGTGGTCGGCACGGTGCGCGGCATCAAGCCTTACGGTGCCTTCATCGACATTGGCGGTGTCTCTGGCTTGCTGCACATTTCCGAGATCTCCCACGAGCATGTCGACACGCCTCACAGCGTCTTCAACGTCAACGACGAAGTGAAGGTGATGATCATCGACCTAGACGCAGAACGGGGTCGCATCTCGCTGTCTACCAAGCAACTGGAGCCCAATCCCGGCGACATGCTGCGAGATCCCAAGCTGGTTTACGAAAAAGCAGAAGAAATGGCGGCCAAGTACCGCGAGCAACTGCGGGCTGCCAAGCAAGGACAAGTCGAGGAGGCGCCGCTGGAGGTTTCGGAAGAGGAGCTGGAATACGCGGCTGCGGCGGTGGAGTAAAGCCATCTTGCGGAGAGCCTTCGGCGGCCAAGGCTTGCCGGTTTGTCTCTCCCTTAGCCTAGCTGGGATCCCTGGCCAAGAGGGGTGTCGGGTGCGGGTACAGCAGCGGTGAGAGTTTGCTTGTCCATGAGCGTTTGCGGCTACCTCTACACGCCCGCCCATGCCTCTTGGCCAGACCAGGAGCTGGCCTGGTTGAAAGCACACGGGGCCGATCCCATCTGGCACGACTGGGGATCCCGCATCCATCTGGAAGAGCTGTTGCAGGGCATTGCCGCCGGATCGGTGCAGCAGGTGCTGCTGGTGCGCCTGGCGGATCTGGGGGATCGAGTGGAGGAAGTCCACCAACGGCTATTGCAGATCCAACAAGCGGGGCTCCGCCTCAGCTTGGTCAACGAGTCCGGCCTGCACACCCCCAGCGCTGCTGCCGATTGGATCCCGCTGCTGGCCGAGCTCCCCCATCAATTGCAGAGCCGCCGCCTCTGCTGCAGCCAAGCCCAAAACCGTCTAGCGGGCAAGCCTCCCCCTGGGCCTGCCCCCTTTGGCTACCGCCGCGAAGGGGATCGCTACGCGCTGGATCGCCGCCAAGCCCCCATTGTTCAGGATTTTTTCCAGCACTTTCTTCTCTACGGATCCTTGCGCCAGGCGGTGCGCTTCATCGCTGAAAAACACCACAAGCGCATTTCGGTGGCCACCGGGCGCAACTGGCTGCTCAACCCGGTCTATCGTGGAGATCTGGCCTACGCCGACGGCACCGTTCTGCGCGATACCCACCCGGCTCTCCTCAGCCGCGCCGAGGCCGCCCAGATCGATCGCTGGCTCAAACGCAACCAAAAGATCCCGCGCCGCAGCGCCAGCGCCCCCCGCGCCTTGGCCGGCCTAGTCCATTGCCGCGTCTGCGGCAGCCTTCTGCGCATTGTGCAAACCACCCCTCGCAAGGCCAAGAAGAACGGCTCCTCCTACCTCTACCTGCGTTGCCAAACCTGTCGCTACAGCCTCCACTACGCCGCCGTTCTGCAGGAGGTGATCCGCCAAGTCTGCCAACAGCTCCCCCAGCGGGCCCAAAACCTGGATCGGCAGGCCCTGGATCAAACCCGCCAACAGCTCCAAGCCCAGATCCAAGCCAACAGCGAGCGGCTGCGACAACTGGAGGAGCTGCAGCAATCTGGACTAATGGACGAACCTGCCCTGGCCCAGCGCTGCTACCAGTTGCGGGCGGAAACGGCCCGCTTGGCCCAAAAGCTGGAACAGCTCCCCCCCGCCAACTTCCTCCAGATTGCCCAAACTCTCTCCATCCCGCCCTTCTGGCAAGACCTCAGCGAGAGTGAGCGCCGCGCCTACCTGCGGGAATTCCTGCGCAGGGTTGAGGTGGATTCTACAGGGGCCGTGCAGATGACCTTTGCCTTCGATCCCTAAGGGATCCCTTTTGAATTGCCGATTCCGCCGCTCCTCTGGACATTGAGACAATTCTTGAGACCCGCCCTCACACCGGGAACAGGGATCCCGCCAGCCGTCTCCATCGGGTTGACGGGAGGACGTTTGTCGTCAGCGCTCGTCAGAGGCGAGGAGAGAGGCATCATTTGCTTTTGATCTACTTTTATACAAAAACAAAAAACAAAAGCTGATAAACAGCTAAAATCTAGCTCTAAAAATCTTTTGGACGGAATTTTGTCTGTCCAGCGATTTAGGAAACTCCTTTAACCTGTTTTAGACTTCCCTTAACTCTTCTTAACACTTCTCAGGAGGTGGATGGGCTGCCGATAATGGCCTTTGCCAGGCTTGTGGAGGAACGTGCTGTGAAGTTGGCAGTTTACGGAAAGGGTGGGATCGGCAAGTCCACCACCAGTTGCAACCTCTCGGTGGCTTTGGCCAAGCGGGGCAAAAAGGTTCTGCAGATCGGCTGTGATCCCAAGCACGACAGCACCTTCACCCTGACCGGCTTTTTGATCCCCACCATCATCGACACTCTGGAGGCCAAGGGCTACCACTACGAAGACATCTACCCGGAGGACGTGATCTACCGCGGCTATGGCGGCGTAGATTGCGTCGAGGCGGGCGGTCCACCGGCGGGGGCCGGCTGTGGCGGCTATGTGGTGGGGGAGACCGTCAAACTCCTGAAGGAGCTAAATGCTTTCGATGAATACGACGTCATTCTCTTCGACGTGCTGGGGGACGTGGTGTGCGGCGGCTTTGCTGCCCCCCTCAACTACGCCGACTACTGCGTGATCGTGACCGACAACGGCTTTGACGCCCTCTTTGCCGCCAATCGCATTGCCGCCTCGGTGCGGGAG
Organism: Synechococcus sp. 60AY4M2; assembly: GCF_002760375.1. Lineage (NCBI taxonomy): Bacteria > Bacillati > Cyanobacteriota > Cyanophyceae > Synechococcales > Synechococcaceae > Synechococcus > Synechococcus sp. 60AY4M2. The sequence goes on along the minus strand of NZ_AUMZ01000001.1, from coordinate 2,329,158 downwards.
AAGGCCAAAACCCGCAAGCTGCGGCTGGCCGGGTTGATCGGCAATCGCACCAGCAAGCGGGATCTCATCGACCAATACGTCTCGGCAGTGCCCATGCCCGTGCTCGAGGTGTTGCCACTGGTCGAGGACATTCGCATCTCGCGGGTGAAGGGCAAAACCCTCTTCGAGATGGCAGAGACGGATCCCAGCCTGGAGCCCGTCTGTCAGTACTACCTGAACATCGCCGACGAGCTGCTGGCCCGCCCGGAGGGGATCGTGCCCCGGCCTGCCGAGGATCGGGAGCTGTTTGCCCTGCTTTCGGACTTTTACAAAACCCCCGTGCGGGAGCCGGCGCTGGTGTAAGGGATCCCAAGCCTGCCAGCTTGCCGGTGTGTCTAAAAGTGAAGCAATTGTTTCGAAAAACCGTCGCAAACCTTATCAATTCGTTGTCTGGCCCGCTTTCCACTCCAAGATGGATTGTGCAGGAAATCCCTCTTGAGGACATGGCAGAGGAGTTGGATATGCAAGCACAAGCGCAACCCACCGTGGTGATTACCGGAGCTTCTTCCGGCGTCGGCCTGTATGCGGCTTTGGCTTTGGCCAAGCGGGGCTGGCACGTGGTGATGGCCTGTCGGGATCTGGACAAAGGCCGGCGGATGGCCCAGCAGGTGGGGATCCCCCAGGGCAGCTACACCTTGATGCCGATCGATCTGGCCAGCCTGGCCAGTGTGCGGCAATTTGTCGAGCAATTTCGCCAGTCGGGCCGCTCTCTGGATGCCCTGGTGTGCAACGCCGCCATCTACATGCCCTTGCTCAAGCAGCCCCTGCGCAGCCCGGAGGGCTATGAGCTGACCATGGCCACCAACCACCTGGGGCACTTCTTGCTCTGCCATTTGATGCTGGAGGATCTGAAGCGCTCCACTTACCCGGATCGGCGGCTGGTGATCTTGGGCACCGTCACCCACAACCCCAAGGAGCTGGGGGGCAAGATCCCGCCCCAACCCCACCTGGGGGATCTGCGGGGTTTTGCCCAGGGTTTCAAGGAGCCGATCAGCATGGCCGATGGCGGCAAGTTCGATCCCGTCAAGGCCTACAAAGACAGCAAAGTCTGCAACATCCTCACCATGCGGGAGCTGCACCGCCGCTTCCACGAGAGCACCGGCATCACCTTCCTCTCCCTCTACCCCGGCTGCGTGGCGGAAACAGGCCTCTTCCGCCATCACTATCCCCTGTTCCAAAAGCTCTTCCCCTGGTTTCAAAAAAACATCACCGGTGGCTATGTCTCCCAGGAGCTGGCCGGCGAGCGGGTGGCCCAGGTGGTGGCGGATCCCGAGTTTCGCCAGTCAGGGTTCTACTGGAGCTGGGGCAACCGGCAACGCAAGAATGCCAAGCCCTTTAACCAAGAAGTCTCGGACGAAGCAGGGGACGAGGCCAAGGCCAAGCTGCTCTGGGATCTGAGCGAAAAATTGGTGGGCGTGCCCCAGTTGGTCGCCCTCTAGCTTGACAAACCCTTTTCTAGGAGCCGACGATGACTGCTGCTGTGGATACTTCCAATACCCTCCACTTTCAATGCGAGACCGGCAACTACCACACCTTCTGCCCGATTAGTTGCGTGGCCTGGCTCTACCCCAAAATCGAAGACAGCTTCTTTTTGGTGATCGGCACCAAAACCTGTGGCTACTTTTTGCAAAATGCCATGGGGGTGATGATCTTCGCCGAGCCGCGCTATGCCATGGCCGAGCTGGAAGAGGGAGATATCAGCGCCAAGCTCAACGACTACGAGGAGCTGAAGCGGCTGTGCCTGCAAATCCAGCGGGATCGCAACCCCAGCGTCATCGTCTGGATCGGCACCTGCACCACCGAGATCATCAAAATGGATCTGGAGGGCCTGGCACAGAAGCTAGAGGCCGAGATCGGGATCCCGATTGTGGTGGCACGGGCCAACGGCCTCGACTACGCCTTTACCCAGGGGGAAGACACGGTGTTGGCTTCCATGGCCCAGCGCTGCCCGGAGCAGGTGCAGGAAGAGGAGCGGGAGACGCGGGGCGGCCTGCAGGCCCTTTTCTACGGGCTGCGCTCCGGCAAAAAGAAAGAGGAAGAGGGCTTCCACCCCCACCCGCCGCTGGTCATCTTCGGCTCCGTGCCGGATCCGGTGGTTACCCAACTCACTCTGGAGCTGAAAAAATACGGGATCCGCGTCTCCGGCTGGCTGCCGGCCAAGCGCTACGGGGAGCTGCCGGCCATCGAGCCGGGCACCCATGTGGTGGGGGTGAATCCTTTCCTCAGCCGCACCGCCACCACGCTGGTGCGCCGCAAAAAGGCCAAGCTCATCCCTGCTCCTTTTCCCATCGGGCCAGATGGCACCCGCGCCTGGATCGAAGCCATTGCCCGCGAGCTGGGGATCCCGACTCCAGGCCTGGCAGAGCGGGAAGCGGAAGTGTGGCGCCACCCCCAAGTTCAAGAGTACCTGGGCCTGCTGCGGGGCAAGAGCGTCTTCTTCATGGGGGATAACCTGCTGGAGGTCTCCCTGGCCCGCTTCCTGGTGCGCTGCGGCATGACGGTGCAGGAAATCGGGATCCCTTACCTCGACAAGCGCTACCAAGCCGCCGAGCTGGCCCTCTTGGAGCGCACCTGCGAGGAGATGGGGGTGCCCAAGCCCACCCTGGTGGAGAAGCCGGATAACTACCACCAACTGCAGCGCATCAAAGCCCTGCAGCCGGATCTGGTGATCACGGGCATGGCCCACGCCAACCCCCTCGAGGCCCGCGGCATCACCACCAAATGGTCGGTGGAGTTTACCTTTGCCCCGATCCACGGCTTCGGCAACACCCAGGCGCTGCTGGAGTTGGTCACCCGCCCGCTGCGGCGCAACGCCGCCCTCAAAGGCTTGGGCTGGGAACAGTTGGTACGCGAAGAAGCTTCTGTCTAGCCCTCTGGCTCCTCGTTGTCGAAGAGCAAGCCGTCCAGGTGATCCGGAAGTTGCTGCCGGTCGATCCAGACCATGCCCGCCAAAATCGCCTCGGCCTCATTTTGGAAGTAGCCGTAGGCTTTGGCAGCAGGCTCCACTGAGCCATCCTGACGTAGCCGCTGGCAGCAAAAGATAAACCCCTTGTCGGTAGTTTGGGTGGTGATGCGCCAGTTGCGGTGGATGTGCTCGGCCATGGTCGGGGATCCCAATGCAGCAAGGGAGCTCCCTCACCCCCAACCCCTCTCTCAAGGGGAGAGGGGAGAAAAACCCTAGAGCGTGCGCAGCACCTCTCGCGCTGCCTCTAGGGTTCTCTCCACATCGGCCTCGGTGTGGGCCAGGGAAGTGAAGCCGGCCTCAAATTGCGAGGGCGCCAGATACACCCCCCGCTCCAGCATGCCGCGGTGGAAGCGGGCAAACTTCTGCAAATCCGAGCGCTTGGCCTCCTCGTAGTTGCGCACCGGGCCGGCGGTGAAGAAAAAGCCGAACATGCCGGGCAAATAGCCCCCGCACATCTCATGACCGCTCTCTTGTGCAATCTGCAGCAGCCCCGTCGCCAACTGCTCGGTAATCCGCTCCAGATACTCATAGGTACCGGGTCGGCGCAAGATGTCCAGAGTGTGGATCCCGGCCGTCATGGCCAGGGGATTGCCGGAGAGGGTGCCCGCCTGGTACATGGGCCCCGCCGGCGCCACCATCTCCATAATCTCCCGCCGACCGCCGTAGGCCCCCACCGGCAGGCCGCCGCCGATCACCTTGCCCAGGGTGGTCAAATCGGGGATGACGCCAAACTTGGCCTGCACGCCGCCGTAGCTGATGCGAAAGCCGGTCATCACCTCGTCAAACACCAGCAGGGCGCCATACTTTTGCGTCAGCTCCCGCAAACCCTCCAAAAAGCCCGGCTGCGGCGGAATGAAGCCGGCATTGCCCACCACCGGCTCCAGGATCACGCCGGCAATGGAGTCGGGATACTGCTCAAACAGAGCCTTGACTGCCTCTAGGTCGTTGTAGGGGGCGGTCAGCGTGGCACTGGTGGCAGCCTTGGGCACCCCCGGCGAATCTGGCAGGCCCAGCGTGGCTACCCCCGAGCCGGCCTTGACCAAAAACATGTCCGCATGGCCGTGGTAGCAGCCCTCGAACTTGATCACCTTTTCCCGCCCGGTGTAGGCCCGCATCAGGCGCAGCGCCGCCATGCAGGCTTCGGTGCCGGAGTTGACAAAGCGCACCATCTCCACGCTGGGCACCGCCTCGATCACCCGCTCGGCCAGCTCGTTTTCCAAAACGCAAGGGGCGCCAAAGCTGGTGCCTTTCTCCAGGGCCCGCCGCAACGCCTCGATCACCTCGGGGTGGGCGTGGCCGACAATCGCCGGCCCCCAACTGCCGATGTAGTCGATGTACTGGTTGCCATCCACATCCCAGGCGTAGGCGCCGGCAACGCGGTCGAAGACGACGGGATCCCCGCCCACCGACTTAAAGGCACGCACCGGAGAGCTGACGCCCCCCGGCATAAGCTGCTGCGCCCGTGCAAAGATCTGCCTGGAGCGGCTGGTGTTAAACGAGCGAGTGGGGAGAGTGCTGGTCATACTGGGAGCTGTTCAACGCATCTTCTAGGCTAGCAGGCAAGGAGACCTGCTGGTGGACTGCTGCCCTCTCTTTTGGTTTTAGTTACTTGGGCTTCCTTCTGGGGGATCCACCCACCGCCCATCGGCTTTGATGAGCTCGATCAGCGCCTGGACGCCCTCCGACTCGGGCACCTTCTTCACCTCCTCCTTTCCGCGGTAGAGGGAGATGTAGCCGGGGGTTTTCCCCACATAGCCGTAGTCGGCGTCGGCCATTTCCCCCGGCCCGTTGACGATGCAGCCCATGACGGCAATGTCGAGGCCCACCAGGTGCTGGGTTGCGGCCCGCACCTTCTGCAGTACTTCCTCCAAGTTGAAGAGGGTGCGGCCACAGGAGGGGCAGGCCACATATTCCACCATGGTTTTGCGCAGGTTGAGGGCCTGCAAGATGCCGTAGGCCACCGGGATCTCTTTTTCCGGGGCTTCGGTTAGGGAAACCCGAATGGTGTCACCGATCCCCTCGGCCAGAAGCGTCCCGATCCCCACTGCCGATTTGATGCGGCCATATTCTCCATCGCCGGCCTCGGTCACCCCCAAGTGGAAGGGGTAGTTCAGGCCCAAGGCATCGAAGCGGCGGGCCGCCAGCCGGTAGGCCGCCAACATCACCTGCGGACGGGAAGCTTTGAAGGAAAGAACTACGTTGTGGAAGTCTTGCTCGGCGCAAATCTCGGCATATTCTAGGGCCGACTCCACCATGCCCTCTGGAGTGTCTCCATACATGAAGAGCATGCGCTCGGCCAGGGATCCGTGGTTGACGCCGATGCGCAGGGCTTTGTTCTGAGCTTTGAGGGTCTGCACCAGGGGGGTGAAGGTTTCGCGGATCTTATTGCGGATGGCCTCCAGTTCGGCTTGGGTGTACTCGGTGCGACCGGGCTGCGGCTTTTCCAGGACGAACAGACCCGGGTTGATGCGCACCTTGTCCACGTATTGGGCGACCTCCAGGGCGATCTTGATGCCGTTGTGGTGGACATCGGCCACCAGCGGCACCGGCTTGTAGGTTTGGATCAGCTTGCTCCGAATCGCCTCCATCGCCTTGGCATGGGCCATGCTGGGAACGGTAACCCGCACGATCTCCGAGCCCGCCTCGTGCAGACGACGGATGGCCGCCACCGCCGCATCGATGTCGAGAGTGTCTTCGTTGATCATGGACTGCACCACCACCGGGTGCTGGCTGCCGATCAACACGTTGCCTACGGCTACGGTGCGGGTAGGACGACGGGGGTAGACCGGTTCTGGGTAGGGCTGCTGAGAGGGCGCGTTGGGCCGATCTAGAGTCTGCATGGCTTGCTAAAAAAGGGCTGCTCTAGCTTGATTGTAGGCCGAAATGCCAGCAAGACCGAGGATCTCCCCGCTTGGCCCACAGCTCCGACCCCCCGGCTTTGGCTAAAAAGCGCGGCACAGGTCTAGGGGTAGAAGGCGCAAACGAGCTGACTTCTCGGACAAATGGCGCAATAAAGAAAAGTCAAGCCAATCAACTGCCCCAGGGGAGCAGGATCACTCTCGATGAAGCCGTCCTAGCCGCACAAGCCGCACAATTTGCTAGAAACTAGGGTGTCGGTACTCCCTTTGTCAAGCTGGGCAAACTCCCCTGCCATTCTTGCCAGGGGGACGGTGGCTTTGAAGCAAGCCCGCCTGCCTTGGACGGCAACAGGGTGTCAAAGCAAAACACCCTGAGTTCCAAGATGAGCCGTATGCACCTGGGAGCTCTAGAGGGAGAGAGAGCAATCCCCGGTTAGCGGTATAACCTCGGTCTCAAAGGTTTCTAGAGAAATCCCTCCGCACGAGCAGGCAGCGTTTTGGCTAGGGCCGATAAGCAGGAATTAAAATGCTCCCCTTGGGCTGGCGCGAGGGCGTCCTTTGCGGCCAAGTCTGAGGTGGAGGCAAGCCGCCCCTGAAAACGGCACTCAAGGGCCTAGGGGAACTGTCTACAGGGAAAGAGGCAACTGCCGGCGCTGAGGGTGCTCTTGGAGCCGCTCAGCATCTGTCCTAGCGGAGAAGACAGGGCTTCAGCCATCCGATTCCGTGGGCTGATCCCTGAGGAGGTGGCTGCGAATAAAGTCTTTGGGCGTCACGCTTTCCACAAACTTATGGAAGGCCTCCCGCTCTGCCTCGTCGGCATCTTGGTTCATCGGGATCGAAGCTTCCGCAATCACCTCTTCTACGGTCCAGATGGGGGCATGGGCCCGCAAGGCAAGGGCAATGGCATCGCTGGGGCGGCAGTCGATCTCCTGCTTTTTATCGCCGCAGACTGTAACAAGCACTGCATAGAAGGTGTTGTCCAGCAGCGCGTGGATGATAACCCGCTCCAGCTTGATCCCCCAAGCTTTCCAGGAGTTCAGAATAAGGTCGTGGGTCATGGGGCGGAGGGGCTTTTGGTCGTCCAGCGCCTGCAGAATGGCGTTGGCCTCCGCTCTTCCTACCCAGATGGGTAGGGCACGCCGCTCATGGGTATCGCGCAAGATGACAATGGGAGCCTGGTTGACAGCGTCGACCGCGATCCCAGCCACATGCATCTCGATCATGAGCACTCGCCTCCAGCCTTCAGACCTCGATCGTATCCACTGGTAGCAAACTTTGGCAACACAGCATGGGCTCGGTTCGTACATCACTTGAAGTGGCCCTCATCGGTGGCACCAGCGAAAGCCGCAGCTTGGCCCACGTCCTCAGCCATGAGGGGATCCCTTGGATAGCCACCGTCACCACCGAGGGCGGAAGAAGGCTGTATCGGGATCTGCCCGGCCAGGTGGTGGTGACGCGATTTTCGCCGCCATCTTTGGCACAATTCCTACAGGAACACGGGATCCGCGTGCTGGTAGATGCTTCCCATCCCTTCGCCCAGGAGATCTCGCAACTGGCCATGCAGGTGACCGCCCAACTGGGGATCCCCTACCTGCGCTACGAGCGCCCCCCGGTGGCGTTGGATCCCTGGGTACAGGTGGCGCCGGACTGGCAGGCGGTGCTCACGGATGGCGTACTGGCGGGGCGGCGGGTGCTGCTGACGGTGGGGGTGAAGGCATTGCCCCTGTTTGGGCCCTGGCAGGATCGCTGCCAACTGTGGGCGCGGGTGCTGCCGGAGTCGGTTCCCCAAGCGGTGCAAGCCGGGATCCCTGCCGAGCGGGTGATCGGAATGCGCCTGCCCCTCAGCTTTGAGCAGGAACTGCGGCTTTGGCAGAGTCTAGATCCTCAGGTAGTCATCAGCAAGGAGTCTGGAGAAGCGGGTGGGCTGGCCGTCAAGCAGGCAGTGGCCAAAACCCTGGGGATCCCGCTGTGGGTCATCCGGCGGCCACCCTTGCGCTATCCCTGGTGCAGCCAGGATTTGACAGCGGTGGTGCAGGAGTGCAAGCGCCGACTGGCCGGAGCTCACGCTCAAACAAATCAAAACGGCTCCTCGGCGGGCAGGTCAGCCTCCCGGTCTTGACGGGATCCCAGGAGTTCGAGGCGATCTACGGCAATGACGGGTCTTTGGCGATCCTCACCGGTGGATTTGTCTTTCCAGCGATCGAACTTGAGGCTGCCGGTTACCCCAATGAGGCTGCCCTTGCGCACATATTCTCCGGCCACCTCGGCGGTGCGCCCCCACAGCTCTAGGTTGAACCAATCGGGCTTGTCTTCGCCTTTGCGGAAGCGGTTCACCGCCAAGCTAAAGGTACACACCACCCTGCCCGACTCAAAGTAGCGCACCTCCGGATCCATGCCGGCTCGCCCCACCAAGGTCACCAAGTTCAGGCTCATGGGCTTTTCTCCAGACAGTCTGCAGCTTTCAGCCTTTAGTTGTAGCGCTTGCAAGGGATCCCTGTCATCTTGGCAACGACAGTCTCAGCCGATCCCGTCAGCGGGCCGTAGGCCTTGCGGATCTGAGCTGGGGGAGAGTCTTCAGGATATCTCCCGATTCTCCTGCGGGGATCTCGGTTGATCGGGAAGAAGAATCTTTGCTCTCATGGACTGGGTGGTTGCAGGGGGGGCGCTGATCGTGTTGCAAAGATTTACAATATCAGAAGCTCCAGAGCACCTGCCGGCCTAGGCCCCTGATCCCGACAGACAGATTGCCACCGGCCAGCAAGAAGGGCTCATCACTGCAAGAGGACGCATTCAGCACCAGTTCCTATGGAATTCATCTACGCATACGCCTGGTTGATCCCCGTTTATCCGTTGGTGGCGGCTTTTTTACTCGGCTTGGGCATTTTGCTGTTCAATGCCTGGACAAGGGCCAACCGCTCTCTGGCCGCCTTCTTGAGCGTGTTCGCGACGGGAACGGCGATGGTTCACGCCTTTGCCCTCTTGGCCGGCCAAGTGCAGGGCCATGAGACCGTTCTCAAAACCCTCACCTGGGCTCAGGCGGGCTCCTTCTCCCTGGACATGGGCTTTGTGGTGGATCACTTGAGCGCCATGATGCTGGTGGTGGTAACCACGGTGGCCTTTCTGGTGCAGATCTACTCCGACGGCTACATGGCCCACGACCCTGGCTATGTGCGTTTCTACGCCTACCTGAGCCTGTTTGCCTCCTCGATGCTGGGCCTGGTGGTCAGCCCCAACCTGGTGCAAATCTATGTCTTCTGGGAGCTGGTGGGGATGTGCTCCTACCTGCTGATTGGCTTTTGGTACGAGCGGCAGGCAGCGGCGGAGGCAGCCCAGAAGGCGTTTGTCGTCAACCGGGTGGGGGACTTTGGGCTGTTGCTGGGCATTTTGGGCTTCTACTGGATTTCCGGCACGTTTGGGTTCGAGGAGCTGGCTCGCAATGTGGAGCAGATGGTGGCCAACGGCGCGGTGAGCAGCAGCTTGGTTGCCCTGTTTGCGGTGTTGGTGTTCTTGGGCCCGGTGGCCAAGTCGGCCCAGTTCCCGCTGCACGTGTGGCTGCCGGATGCCATGGAAGGCCCCACGCCCATTTCGGCCCTCATCCACGCAGCCACGATGGTGGCCGCCGGGGTGTTCCTGTTGGCGCGCATGTTCCCGCTGCTGGAAGGGATCCCACCAGTCATGGACCTCATCGCCTGGACAGGGGCGGGCACGGCCTTTTTGGGGGCCAGCATTGCCATCACCCAAAACGACATCAAAAAGGGCCTGGCCTACTCCACCATTTCCCAGCTGGGCTACATGGTCATGGCCATGGGATCCGGTGCCTATGGGGCAAGCTTGTTCCACCTGATGACCCACGCCTACTTCAAGGCGCTGCTCTTCTTGGGCTCTGGCTCTGTAATTCATGGCATGGAGGCGGTGGTGGGCCACGACCCGGTCTTGGCCCAGGACATGCGCCTGATGGGAGGGCTGCGCAAGTTCATGCCCGTTACGGCCTTCACGTTTTTGATCGGCACGCTGGCCATCTGTGGGATCCCGCCCTTTGCCGGCTTTTGGTCTAAAGATGAGATTTTGGCCGCGGTTTTTGAGCGCAACCCGGCCCTCTGGGGGGTGGGCTTCCTCACGGCGGGGATCACCGCCTTCTACATGTTCCGCATCTACTTCCTCACCTTTGAAGGGGAGTTTCGCGGCACCAACCTGAAGCTGCGGCAGGAGGTGGCCGTCAGCCAAGGCCGACCGGTGCCGGCTTTTGCCTACGCGTTTGCCGGGAAAGAGGCGGCCTATGGTCCCGGAGCCATGAACATTTACGAAAAGCCCCAGCCCAGCAGCCATCCCGAAGCTGGGGGAGAGGGACACGAAGGGCATGGCCACGCTGCCGAGCCGCATGAATCTCCGGCATCGATGACGATTCCGCTGGTGGCGCTGGCCGTTCCTTCCGTGCTGATCGGCTTGGTGGGCACTCCCTTTGCCAACTTCTTCGAGGCTTTCATCCATGCGCCTGGTGAGTCTGCAGCAGAAACTGGTTGGGCCCAGGTGGCCGCCGAGTGGCAAGCGGTGCTGGCCGGCCACTTCGATTGGGCAGAGTTTCTGATCATGGCGGGCAGCTCGGTGGGCATTGGGCTGATCGGCATTGCCCTGGCGGGTCTTATCTACTGGCAAAAACGTATTGATCCCAGCACCTTCCCCCAAAGTCTGCAACCCCTGTACTACTTCTCCCTCAACAAGTGGTACATTGACGACCTCTACGAGCGGGTCTTTGTGCGGGGCACCCGCTTTGTGGCGCGGGAGGCCTTGGAGGTGGACAGCCGCATTGTGGATGGGGTGGTCAACTTGACGGGCCTGGCGACCATGGTCGGCGGCGAAGTGATGAAATATCTGGAGAACGGCAAGGCGCAGTTTTACGCTTTGATCATCTTTGCGGCGGTGGTGGTGATGGTGGTGCTTTCTGGGGTTGGGGTCTAGCCCAGGAGCTCGGTTGCTGCTGATCAAGGTTTTGCCATCAGCAGTAAACTAACCGGCTCCGACCGCCCCCCTCAATCCCCTCGTATACGGGGGGCAGGGGGGCCGGGGGGCAAGTCTTCCAAGGCAATAGGACTGTTGGTTGCCTGCGCCCTACAAACAATCGCTTTGGAGAGGCAGTGATTCACCCAAGCCTGAGAGCGTCTCTCCCTGCCAGACAGCCGCTGAGCGACCGAAGTACACGCGCCCTTGCCATTCGACTCTCCGCACAACACCGGAGCGCACCCTGCATTGCACAGTTTCTCGGATGCCACCCCGCCACTGTCCTCAACGACCTCAAGCGAGGGCAACAGCGTTGCTGCGATGGGCTTGCGGACGGCAAAGCACTTGGCGCTCCCCCAAAAGTTACCCCTGGGGTGAAGGCTTACCTTGTCACCCTGCCTGCCGAAAACTGCATCTAGGCAGCCACGCAACTGCAAGTGCATCTCTTCACACTCACCCGACACTTGAAGCAGCTCTACGGCGCCGCTGTTGAGGCCCAGATCCTGGGGCAGTTGCGCCAGCAGCTCGACTCGGCTGCTGCAAGGGAGGAGGCGGCTCTATGCCGAAGCTGTAGCCCACCTGGCGCACAGTGTGAATGAGGCGGGGTTGGTGCGGATCGCGCTCCAGTTTCTTGCGCAGGGAGAGGATGTGGGTATCGATGGTGCGGGGGTTGGCGGTGGAATCGGGCCAAGCCCGCTCCAGCAGCTCCTGCCGCGAGAGAGGATCCCCATCGGCCTGGATCAGCACCATCAGCAAGCTAAACTCCTGCGGGGTGAGGTCGATGCCTTGGCCGGCCAGGGTGACGCGCCGCTGCACCAGGTCGATTTTCAGATCCCCATACTGCAGGAAGGTGGGGGGAAGGCTGCGCCGCAGCCGACGGGTCAGGGCCTGAATGTGAGCATCCAGAAGGGGCAGACTAAGGGGCTTGGTGAGGTAGTCGTCTGCGCCTGCCTTCAGCCAAGCGATGATGTCGGCTTCCGCTCCCTGTTGGGAGAGGAGCAAGATCAACACATCGCAATGGCGATGCGCCCACCGGCATAGTTGGAGTCCGGCACGGCTGGACAGCTCCGCATCCAAAATTAAGAGGTGGACAGGCTGCTGTTGCAGCAGGGTTTTGGCTTGGCGAATGGTCTCCGCTTCCCAAACCCGGTGCCGTGCCTGTTGCAGATGCCAACCCAGCAAGCTGCGCAGATGAGGGTTGCCTTCTGCCAGCAAGATGTGCAAAGGTTGCATGGCTACTAGGTTGGATCCCGCCCTCATCATAGACAGCGGGCCACCTTCGGACAATGTTGTTCGCCCGCTACCGGTTGGACAGCCCTCTATCCAGACCATGGCCGATTCTCCATCCCCTATCTCCGAACGTAAGCAGGATCACCTGGACATTGTTTTGCGGCAGGACGTAAACGCCAGAGGGATCCGCACCGGATTTGAGCGGTTTTTCTTCGAGCACGTGGCGCTGCCGGAGCTGCTGCTGCCCGAGATCGATCTCAGTTGCCAGTTTCTGGGAAAACGCCTGCAGGCCCCTCTGCTGATTAGCAGCATGACCGGGGGGACAGACACTGCCCGGGAGCTAAACCTGTACCTGGCGGCTGCCGCTCAAGAGCTGGGCATTGCCATGGGGGTGGGATCCCAGCGGGCAGCTTTAGAACACCCGGAGCTGGCCCAGACTTACCAGGTGCGCCCAGTGGCTCCGGATATTCTGCTTTTGGCCAACCTGGGCGCTGTGCAGCTCAACTACGGCTATGGCCTGGAGCAGGCGCGACGGGCAGTGGAGATGATCGAGGCAGATGCGCTGATTTTGCACCTCAACCCGCTGCAGGAGGCGGTTCAGCCCCAGGGGGATCCCGACTGGCGCAACCTCTATCGCCGCATCGAGCAGTTGGTGAACCAGTTGCCGGTGCCGGTGCTGGTCAAGGAAGTGGGCAATGGCCTCAGCGCCCAAGTAGCCCGGCGGCTGGCCGAGTGTGGCGTGGCCGCCCTAGATGTGGCTGGGGCAGGGGGGACGAGCTGGAGCGAGGTGGAAGCCCATCGCCAGACCGATCCCCTCCAGAAACGCATTGCCCACAGCTTCCGGGACTGGGGGATCCCAACCGCCTTGGCCCTGCTGGAAATCCGCCGCTTCCTGCCCAACCTGCCCCTGGTGGCCAGCGGCGGCATCCGCACCGGCATCGATGCAGCCAAAGCCATCCGCTTAGGGGCCGATGTGGTCGGCATGGCCGCTCCCGCTCTCCACGCCGTCTCCCGAGGGCGGGCCCAGGCGGTGGTGGACAGCTTCCGAGCCGTGATCGAGGAGCTGAGGATCGCCGCTTTTTGCACCGGATCGGCCAACTTGGCGCAGCTACGGCAAGCGGCTTTGCGCTGGCAAGATACCTGGGATCCGCTGCCTCCTATCATGGAAAGGGGTTGAAATCAAATTCCCAACACCTGCCACAGGCTCACCTCCAACCCCAGGACGGCCGCCCCTGCCGCACTTGCTTGCAGCTCACAGGCTACGGCGTCGGGCCTCGGGGCGATAGTTCTCCGCAAGGAGACCCCCTCTTTCTCTTTCCCTGGCAAAAAAGTGCCTCTGGAAAGGCTTGGCAAAGGATATCTCCAGCCTCAGGCTTTGAAACGCCGTCTGCGAGGCCTGGGCGGTCTTGGGATCCCTTAGCTGGGGGCTGCCCCAGGAAGCCTTTAGGGAAAGTGCAACTGTCGGCTAATGCGCACCATAGGCCCCAGGCCCAATCGGGTCGGGTTGAGCGCCTGCATCTCAAACAGGGCCAGAATGTGGCGTACCTGCAGCTCTGGCCGGTTGGAATTTACCCCCATCGCCACCACCAGGCCACAATAGCCGCCCGTCTCGCGGCAACGCCGCTCCCAGCGCCTGCGAGCTTTGGCGTGCACGGGATCGTCCTCGGGAAACTCTGCAAACAGGTGCAGGTCGCGGTTGCCCGTTTGGACAATTTCCAAGTCGTAGCGGCTGCCGGCAAAGGGATCCACCCCTGTGTTAAAACAAACACCCTGGGGCCCCCCTTCGCCGCGCAGGTTTTCGATCAATTGCTTGGCCTTGGGGCGGGAGGTGCGCACGATCACCACCGGCAGCCCTTCACCCCTTGGCACCAGCTTACTCTGGGGGAGAGGATGCCATTGCCCTGTGCGGCGCAGCGCCTCTACGGTGGCCCAGGGCAGCACGCCCAGGCTAAGCTGCGCACCCTCAGGCACCAGATCATCTCGCAGCAGGGTTTGGGTGTGCTCTTCTTCGTCTCCTTCTAGCTCCAGAAGTTCTACAGCCAAGTCGGGCAAGGTGCGCACTTGCACCGAGAGGGTTTCCCCTGGGGCCTGGGGGTTGGGAATGCGATACCGCCCCTGACAGGGTTGGAAATCCTCTTCCAGCTTGCGGCGGTACTGCTTCAAAAAACGATGCAAGGCCTCCAAAGCCACCGCCACAGCCGCCGCCTCATCTTCCTGCAAAACAACGCGCAGGCCCTCGAGAGGGTGGATGGTGCCGAAGTTCGGCTCGATTTCTTCGGGATCCAGATCGGCCAAGTCCAGGTCTGATAGCTCGTTGAGTTCGGGATTGCGAGCTTGAAAGGTGAGATAGAGACAATCTTGCCTGAGGAAGGCTTCCTCCATCTCCTCGGAAGTCTCTGGTTGGCCCGCGTCCTGGCGAAACCGTTTGAGGGAGTGCAGCGAGCGATAAAAAAGAACCCCGTACTCCATCCCCAGCCGCCCCATGACCGAGACGTAGAGGGTTTCAATATCCCAGCGATTTAGCTCGATCGCCAAGATTTGGTGATCCTCTAGATAGTCCCAGGGGGCATCTTGCCAGAGGGTGAGGGCTTTGCCGGCCAGCAGCTTCGCGTAGTTCTCCGGCAGCGGCGGCGGGATCCCCTCACTGGCCTCTGCAAAGCTCTGCAGGATCTCGTCGATTAGCGGCAATTCCGGCTGGCATTCCACTTTGATGTCCAGCTCGTGCAAAATGCCGCGCAGGAAAAACTGCACCTCCCGATCCCGCACGACGACCTTTTGCGGACGAGCCGGCAAGGCAGCATTGGGCCGCTCCATAGCCATGATCAAGGTTCGCACCATCGGCTCCAAGCCGGAGCCAGCAGGCACCACCTCCATGGCCCGCACCACGCCCTGAACGCCATCCACCCATAAAATGCACTCCCCCTCAGCCAAGCCGGCGGAGATCTGGGATCCCAGGGCTAGCGAACCTGGTAGGCGGTGGCAATCCCCTTCCCATACCGAGGACACCTGGGGCAGCTTTTGCAATCGACGAACTGTAGCGGCTGGCAGACCCGACATAGACATCTAGAGCAAACAAAGGAACAAATTGGCAGATACCCTGCGCGGGGATCTGAGGGGGTGAGGATGAAGGATCCCCCTGAAGTCAATCTAACCAAACTGCCAGAGTCAAAGCTGAGTGACTGAGCCGCCTGCCAAGCTGATGGTCAGACTCGAACTGACGACCGCTCGATTACAAGTCGAGTGCTCTACCAACTGAGCTACATCAGCAATTTAGCTCTACCGATTCTAGCATTCTCTCTTGGGAAGTTGTCCCCCAGCCGCTGGCTTGCTTCGGGGGGCAAGAGGCGGGGGATGCTTTCTTGACCCAGAGGCCCACCCCCCTCCCAGAGGGAGAGGGGAAGGGAGCTTAGCCTCAACTTGGCAGGACGGCTACTGCTGCTCCGCTGCCGGTTGGGCAATGGGGGCCAAGTAGATCACCAAGGCTCCTGCGAGAAAGCCCAGGATGTTGCGCACCAGCGGGAGCCAATCCTGGGTGCGGGTGATCACCGGGCCGATGCCGAAGGCCCCAAACAAAATGAACCACAAGGGAGAGATAAGCAAAGCCCAACGCCAGTTAAACAGCTCCTCCGCGTGGCGGGGTTTGCCGGCAAACCCGAAGACGATCCCGCCCAAGATAGAGGTGAGCAGCGTCAGGATCCACTGCTCCTGCGGCAGTCCGGGCACCACACGGCAGCCCCCTTGGTGAAAACAGCGATCCAAAACGTCAACGGTTTCCAAAATGGCGCGCTGAGTGCCGTGCTCTCGCACGTAGAACTGGTTGCCGAAGCGAGATTGCAGCTCAATCCAAAAGGTACGCGGCAGGATCTCCCGCACCGCGTCTCCCACGTTAAAGGCCAGCAAGTTGCCTCCCCTGGGATCGGCCACCATCAAAACGCTGCGCTCGTTCAGGCCCCAGTACTCTTTCACTTGGCGGCCTGGGGTTTGGTCAAACTGGGTCAGCACCCGCAGCTTCCAGCCCGTTTCTTCCTCCAACCGGTTCAGATGCTCGGCCAGTTGTGCTTCCTGATTGCTGGTCAACTGATCCGCCAAATCCAAAACCGGCACCGGCGGCTGCGGCAACTCCATCTCCACCACTGGCAAAGCAGGCTGGGCCCAGAGCGGGGATCCCCCACCTAGCCAAATCCACAGCCCCAGGCAAAAGCTTGCCCCGACGCGCAGTATCCGTTGCCATCCGATGCTCATGCTGGTTCCTCTCTTGGCTGTGATGACGAGATACTGAGAACTGGTGTTAAGAAGTATTTCAAGTTCTTACAGATCCATCATGCATCGGGACAAATCGTTTGGCCAGAGGGATCCCTTTTTCTGGGTTTTCTGAGTGGCCCCCGAAAAAGTTGGCAACAGGAACAGGCTCGTGACGCAGCGTGCTGATTTTCTGGTCAATTGCCCATCCAGAGGGCATACTGGTGGCAACAATTTTGGATCCCGAGGGCGTGCATGATGAACTTCAGACGCTGGTTGGGTCTCTGCTGCGCTGGCCTGATGGCACTGCTGCTGACGGCCTGCGGCAAGGGATCCACCCCCTACGACAGCATCGTGGTCAACTTTGTCAACACGGCCACTCCCACTGAGATCGCTGCTCTTGCCAAAGCCTACAATTTGCCGCTGCGACCCAGCAGCAACAGCGCTTTTGCCCGCCAGGAGGCTATCTACCTGTTCGATGTGGATGCGGAACATCCAGGAGCCACACGGCGGCTCATCAAACGGCTCTCGCGGGAAGCCCTGGTCGAGTATGCCCACCCCAATTACCAATTTCAGGCGGCTTTTGTGCCCGACGATCCCCTCTATCCCCAGCAATGGAACCTGCGAGCCATCCGCATGCCGGAAGCCTGGGACATTTCCCAGGGAGAAGGGGTGACGGTAGCCGTGGTGGACACCGGGGTGACGCGGGTGCCGGATCTGGCCCAAACGCAATTTGTGCAGGGCTACGACTTCGTGGACGACGATGAGGATCCCACCGACCTCAACGGCCATGGCACTCATGTGGCCGGCACCATCGCCCAATCCACCAACAACACCCTAGGCGTGGCCGGGGTTGCCTTCAAGGCCAAGATCATGCCGGTGCGGGTGCTGGATGCCAATGGTTTTGGATCCCTGTCAGACGTGGTGGAAGGGATCCGCTATGCTGCCGACCACGGCGCCACGATCATCAACCTCAGCCTGGGTAGCCGCGCTTCGGCCCGACTGATGGAGGAGGCCGTAGCCTATGCCCACAGCAAAGGGGTGACGATCATCGCCGCCGCCGGCAACGAAAACTCAAGCCAGGTGAGCTACCCGGCCCGCTACCCGCATGTCATCGCCGTCTCGGCCACCGGGCCCGATGGCAGCAAAGCCCCCTACTCCAACTATGGGGTTGGGGTAGATATCGCCGCTCCCGGCGGGGCCAAGACTCCCGAGCATCCTGAGCACGGCATTCTGCAGCAGACCATCAACCGACGCAACCCCAACGAGCCGGTCTTTGCCTACTTCCAAGGCACCAGCATGGCCACTCCCCACGTGGCCGGCGTAGCAGCGCTGATCCAGGCTCAGGGCATCAAAGATCCGGACAAGGTGGAAGAGGTGCTGAAGATGTCGGCCACCCCGGTGCCCGGCGACAAGCAGAACTTCTACGGCGCCGGTCGTCTGGATGCTGCCAAGGCGCTGGCCAGGGCCACCGGTCAGCAAGAGGAGAACCCCCTGCTGCTGTGGCTGAAGGACTTCCTGCAATACCTGAACAACAACGGCTACCTCAACCCTCGCTTCTGGTTTGACGGCGGCCCGATTGCCCTGGTGCCCAAGCTGCTGATGGTGGTGGGCGGCTACATCATCCTGGTGCTGATCCGCTGGTGGCTGGCTCCCAAGCCCATGCTGGCAACGGCGCCCCTCCTGGGAGGGATCCTGCTGGGCAGCGCCGGCCTCTTCCCGCTGCAGGGCCTGGCCATTGTGGGTGCCCCTCGCTGGCCCTTCCAATTGGCGGGGAGCTCCCTGCCGGAGCTGGGCACGGCCTTAGCCCAGACCAATGCCTTGAACCCCTTGTTTGCCAGCGTGTTGATCCCAGGGCTGTTGATGGTGCTGCTCCTGGGACATCGGCGCTGGCGTTGGGCGGTTGTCGGCCTCTCCATCGGCATGGCCTCCCATCTGCTTCTAGCTGGATCCCTGTTCTATGAGGGGGTACTATGGCTTGGATCCTCTGCTTGGCTGGGGCGCTCCTTCTTGCTTCTCAATGGTTTGCTCTGCCTGGGCCTGGCCTATTTGGGGGCGCAAGCCATCCTGGATTCCCAGCCCAGCAGCACCGGTTTAGCGCTGAGGAAGTGATGCAAGAATACAGCGGTACCATCGAGTTCCTGGATATCGAAGGGGGGGTGTGGGTGCTGACGCTCCCTTCCGGCCAGCACTACGCCCTCTTCCGCGCCCCCAAAGAGCTCTTACAAGAGGGGTTGGAAGTCACCATCCAGGGACAGCTCAAAGAAGATATGGTGACGGTGGCTCAGGTGGGGCCGGTCTTGGAGGTGAAGAGCTTCCGGACGCAGCCCTAGCTAACCCGATAAACAGCCTGGGATCCCCGCCTGGGGATCCCGATTTTTTTAGAGAGCTTGCTGCGGCTGCAAGGCAGCACCCGCCTTGATTGAAAGCTTGACTAAAACTCGAACCGTTGCATCCCTGCCGTTACCGGATCGAAACCGGCGGGGAAGCAGGTGTTGTGGTTGTACTGGGCTCCGCTTAAATTGGCTCCCTCCAAACAGGCTCCCTCCAGGTCGGCATAGCGCAGATCGGCACAGCGCAAGTCGGCATTGGCCAGATTGCTGCCGCGCAGGTTGGCATAGCGCAGGTTGGCCCCATGCAAGTCAGACCCGCGCAGGTCGGCCCGGCGCAGATCGACCCCCCGCAAGAAGGCGTACTCCAGACAAGATTGGGGAAAGTGACGCTCTCCTTGCCGGTAACGGCTGAGCAGCTCTGAGGCCCCCCGCAGCCCACATTGGGCAATGGTTTGAGTCATAATGCTTCTCCCAACTCAGACCCGATCCTTATATCTCCATCATCTCTACCCTTATTGGCCTGAATGGGTTTTGATCAAAGTTGCTTAACAAATAATTTTGGTTTTTTGGCAAGTTGTTCCCCCCAAGTCTTGCCTACAAGATCTATCCTCAGAGATAGCGGAAACTGCTCCAAACTTAGCTTTGCCAAGCAATATTTCTTAATTCTTTGTTGTGAAGGATGCTGAACAATTGGTCTTGTCTGCGGAGCCGCTCGCCCACTGCAAACTCTGCTAGGCATCTTGGTCCCAAGGGCTGGACATAATCAATCCAGCCGTCGCCTTCCCTTCTCTGCGGTTGGTCAAGCGCCCCATGGCTACAGCTTGCTAGGGCCCAGGGCCCGCTGTAAGCCACTTGCAGGAGTAGAGTCTAGTCGGCTCGAAACTGCGGAGCGAAGAAGTTCTTAATTTTTTTGTTCAAACTGTTCATCCTAGAGCACCATGCCGAAACGGAAGCGAATTGGGATCCTCACCAGCGGTGGCGATTGTGGCGGCCTCAACGCCGTCATCCGGGCGGTGGTGCGGCGGGCCCGCGACTATGACATGGAGGTTTACGGCATCAAAAACGCGACCGCAGGTCTGATGGCGCGACCGGTGGAAGCGGAGCTGCTGGACGTGAAGCGGGTTTCGGGCATTTTGCGCTATGGCGGCACCATTCTGGGTACGGTGAACAGGGGCAACCCCTTCGCCTATCCCATGCCCGATGGCAGCTTGGTGGATCGCTCGGCAGAGGTGATCACGGGTTACCACCGGCTGGGGTTGGATGCGCTCATTGGGGTGGGGGGAGATGGCAGCCTGGCCATTCTCCGGCAGCTAGCTTTGCAGGGGGATTGGAACTTTGTCGGGATCCCTAAGACCATCGACAACGATGTCGGCGCCACCGAGTATTCCGTGGGATTCAATACGGCTCTGAGCGTGGCGGTGCAGGCTCTGGATCAGCTCACCTACACGGCCATCAGCCACAGCCGCGTCATGGTCATGGAGGTGATGGGGCGGGATGCCGGTCACATTGCCCTCAGCGCTGGCATCGCCGGGGGGGCGCATGTGATCCTGATCCCGGAGATCCCCTACAAGCTGGAAAACGTCTGCAAAAGAATCCTCGACCGCAAAGAGCGGGGCAACAATTTCAGCATTGTGGTG
Source organism: Synechococcus sp. 60AY4M2 (assembly GCF_002760375.1). Lineage (NCBI taxonomy): Bacteria > Bacillati > Cyanobacteriota > Cyanophyceae > Synechococcales > Synechococcaceae > Synechococcus > Synechococcus sp. 60AY4M2. The sequence goes on along the minus strand of NZ_AUMZ01000001.1, from coordinate 2,308,862 downwards.
GTGGCGGAGGCTGTTCGCACCGAGTCGGGAGAGCCGGTGACCTACACCAACAGCCTGGGGCAGTCTCTCTACGGCGGTATTGGCTATTACATCGGCAACGAGATCGCGCTGCGCACCGGCATCGAGACGCGGGTGATGGTTTTGGGCCATCTGCAGCGGGGAGGCACCCCTTCTCCTTTGGATCGTCTGCTGGGGGCAGCTTTTGGGGTGGCGGCTGTGGACTTGATCGCCCAGGGCAAGTACGACCGCATGGTGGCCTGGCAAAATCGGCGCGTGGTGGATGTGCCCCTGGCAGAGGCCATCGCCCAGTACCGGCGGGTGGAGGTGGATGGGGCTTTGATCGCCACGGCTATCGGGCTGAATACCTATGTGGGCGAGGTGGATCCGCAGCTTTTGCGCAGGTTTTCCCCCTGATCAAGCTCTGCCACCACCGATTCACCCCAGTCAGGAGTCGGGCTCTTGTGCGGTCGAAAGGGCCTTGCCCTCCCATCGGCCGACAGAGCGGCAGAAGGTTCTGGAAGAACAGCGGGATCCCATGGCCCGGCGAGCCGTCCCCAGCTATCGGGATGCGGGGTCTAGGTGCCGAGAACGGCCTGCAGAGCCCCCACATCGCAGTAGTACACCTGGTGCGGGTGGGTATATCCCTTGAGCTGAACCGCCTGCTGCGCAAAGCAGGTAGCTGCCTGTCCCAGTTGTTGCGCCAAGCAGGTATAGGTGTCGTGGCTGATGGCCAAGTCGGCGTTGAGGGTGCGGGTAACACTCTCGATGCGAAAGGCCAAATTGACCGTATCGCCCAGGGCGGTGTATTCCTGGCGGGTGTTGTTGCCCACCTGGCGCACAATGGCCGAGCCGGTGTTGACGCCCGCCCCCAGGCGCAGGGGAGAAGGCAGCGGAAACTCGCCGTTCAGTTGCTCGGTCATCTGAAACAGCTTCACCATGGCCCGCAAAACCGACTTCACGTCGAGCTCGATCCCCACTTGTTCAGCTTGTAAGGGATCCTCATTGGCCTGGGGCGCATGAAACCAGACGGCCATGATCGCGTCGCCGATGTACTTATCGACAGTGCCGCCGTACTGCTGAATGATATCTCCGCCGCGCCGGAACCAATCGCCCATCACCTGGGAGAGGAGGCGCTCGTCCAGTTGCTGGGTCAGTTGTCCGTAGCCGCGCACATCCACCACGGCCACCGAGATCAGCCAGCGGGTTTGCAAAACCAGGGTGTCCGACAGTTTGGCCGCAGGACTGGGTTCTGGGCTGGCCAGGGATCCGCTGTGGAACTCGAGCTGGGATTGTCCGAGGGTGAGGTGATCTCCATCTTGCAGCAGGGTGGGAATGCTGACGCGGCGATTGTTGACGAACGAGCCGTTGCGGCTGCCCAGATCGATGAGATAGATGCTGTTGTTGTCCAGGTATTGCAGCAGGGCATGTTGGCGGGAAACGCTGGGATCGGTCAGGACGATGGCGTTGTCTTCATCGCGGCCCAGCGTCCAAGCGGTCGCTCCGGCGAGAATGTACTTCCTCTGGCTGCCGTCCGGCTCTCTCAGGATCACATAGGGGGCGGTGGTGGCGGCAGGTTCGCCTGGGACGCTCATGGTAGAACGAGAGGTAGATGCGACCACACTCTAATACGATACTCCTCTTCTCCTCGGTTGAACTGCGGCTGGGCTGGGCTTGGCGGGGGGCTGGGCCTGCCAGTATCATTTTGTGTAGATACATTAAGGCCATATGGTGGATCCCTCCCATCCCATTCCTGCTGAGCAACAGCCGCTGCGGCAGTATGCAGAGCTGAGGGAGTCTTTTCCTTTTTCCTGGCCCGCTTTGGAGTGGATCCCCTATCTCAAGCGAATCTTCGCTGTTTGGGGGGTGGTCGTGCTGGCGGTTTCGCCGCTGGTCTGGGGCAGCTTTGCCGGGGATTGGGGCCACTTCGTCTCTGGGTCTGTGCTGGGGGCCAATGCCTTGCTCAGCCTGGTGTTGCTCCACCTCTACTTGGGATGGGCCTATGTGCGGCGGCGCTTGGTGCAGGCGCGGATCCCCTATGAAGAAAGTGGCTGGTACGATGGGGCGATCTACGCGAAATCGGACGAGGAGCTGGCGCAGCATCGGCTGATCGTCCACTATCAAATCGACCCTGTGTTGCAGCGCCTGCGACGTAGCTTGTGGGCTGTGGCCGGCCTGAGCGGGCTGATGGCTTTGCTTTGGCCCCTCTGGTAGAGATTGTCGGGCGGTGGTTAATCAGCTGTTGTTCGGGATCCCAAGCGGTGCACGTAACTTCTGACCTGGCTCAAACCTTGCGACCCACCGCCGTTGCCATCGGGAACTTCGATGGCTTGCACCTGGGCCATCAGAAAGTGCTGCAGCCCATTCGCGACTCCCTGCAGGGGGTGCGCACGGTTCTCACCTTTCATCCTCACCCCCAAGAAGTATTGACGGGGCGCAGGCAACTGTTGCTCACTCCCCCTGCCGAAAAGCTGGCTCTGCTGGCGCAGATGGGTTTTGAGCAGGTGGTGTTGCTCCCCTTCACTCCTGCCTTTGCCCGCCAGCCGCCCCAAGAGTTTATCCAAACAGTACTGGAACAGGGCTTGCGCGTTCGCCATCTCAGCGTCGGCTGGGATTTCTGCTTTGGCCACCGTCGCTCGGGCAATGCCCAAACTCTCCAGGCTTGGGGATCCGAGCGCTGCATTCCGGTGGAGGTGATCCCGGAGGCGCAACTGAAGGGGGAGCGGGTGAGCAGCTCTCGCATTCGCGCTGCCCTGGCTACGGGGGAGGTGGCGGCGGCAACGGAGCTCTTGGGCCGTCCCTACCGGCTGATCGGAGAGGTGGTGCCAGGGGATCGGCGAGGCCGAGAGCTGGGTTTTCCCACCGCCAATCTGCGCCTGCCGCCGGAGAAGTTTTTGCCCCGCGACGGGGTGTACAGCGTTTGGGTGAATGTGCCTGCTGAGGCGGCAGCCCTGCCTGGGGTGATGAACATTGGCCATCGGCCCACGTTTGCCGGGCTGCAGCACACCGTTGAGGTGCATCTGCTGGATTGGACAGGCGATCTCTACGGGCAAGAGGTGCAGGTGGCGCTGCAAGGCTTTATCCGCCCAGAGCGGCGGTTTCCCAGTGTGGCAGACTTAATCCAGCAGATCCGGCAGGATTGCCAAACGGCCCGCCAACAATTGGGCTTGGCCAAGCAAGTTGGCCTAGTCTAGAGGCCCTCCCCCTCGGCCCCTCTCCCAATCCCAAAAGGAGAGGGGGGCTAGGACGGGCCAAGCAGGGATCCCCACAACAAGGCTATCGCTTCCGACCATTCCACCGTAGCTCCGTAGGTGTCCCCTGTGTGCCCTCCCAACTGGCGGTAGAGCCAATAGCCCACGGCCAGGGCTCCCAGGGCGGATCCCAGCGTCCAAAGCAGCAAAGGCCGCCAAGCCAGGAGCCCGGCCCAGCCCACCCCCCCGCTGATGGCCAGCAACAGCAGCGTGCCCGGCCACAGGGATCCCGGCAGGGAAGTGGAGTCTTTGAGGAAGCGGGCGGATCCCTGGTTGCGCAGATAGGGGTATAGGACAATGGCGAGCAACTGGCCCCAGCGCCCCCAGGCCGGCACCAAGAGCAAGAGAGGCCAGACCTGCAGGCTGCTCAGGGCAGCAAATTTCAGCAGCAACACCAGCACCAAGGCGAGCACCCCATAGGCCCCGGTGTGGCTGTCCCTCATCACCTGCAGGCGGCGGGATAGCCCGTTGACGGCTGGCCGTTCCGCGTCGGCAAAGCTTTTGGGGACGTTGACCGCCAACCCATCGGCAGTGTCAGCCACCCCATCCAGGTGCAGCCCGCCGGTTAACAGCACCCACAGAGCCACGAGCAAAGCTGCTCGCACCGGCGGCGGGAAAATCTGCAGCAAAAGCGCCGCCAGGGTGAGGATCCCGCCCAACAGCAGGCCCACCGCCGGCAGCCAGGCGGCAATGCCCTCAAACTGTAGCCCGCCCGCCCGCCCCAAAGGCAAGGCAGTGTAGAAGGTCAGGGCTGCCCAGAAGCGCCGCAATTGTTCAGGACGCTCAAAACAACGTTGATCAGCTAAGAATCATCCCGAAGGGTTCGCTCCACCACAATGGTCAGCTTGGCCACCAGAGCCCCGATCGCTCCCACAGCCGCCAACACCGGGAACAGAGCCGCCCCCAACACCCCTGCCGCCACGCCTACGCCCAGAGGGATCTCGATCAGCGTCTGCCCTTCGGCATTTTTGATCAGAATGCGGCGAACATTGGCCTCCTCGATCAGCTCGCGAATTTTGGCCAACAGCTCGTCCCCGCTGATCTTAAACTCCTCCACGTGGTACTCCACCTGGGCCGGAGGTACATCCTTGGCCTCTATGTCGGCCTTCTCAGGAAAGTTGGGATCCGGCGTCTCATTGGGGTTCATGCTGAAGAGGCTCCACACGTCGGTTGGCAGCGGCAACTGAGTCCATCCTAAGACCGGATCCTAGCGGATGTACTCTTTCAACACACTGTTGCGATTGGGGTGGCGCAGCTTGCGCAGCGCCTTGGCCTCGATCTGCCGGATCCGCTCGCGGGTCACATTGAAGATCTGGCCGATCTCCTCCAGGGTTTTCATGCGGCCATCGTCTAGGCCGTAGCGCAGCTTCAACACATCCCGCTCGCGGGGGGTAAGAGTTTCCAGCACGCTTTCCAGATCCTCTCGGAGCAAAACCTTGGCCACCCGCTCCTCGGGGGTTTCCCCTTCCGACTCGATGAAGTCGCCCAGCCGCGAATCCTCTTCTTTACCGATGGGAGTCTCCAGAGAGATGGGAAGCTGAGCCGACTTGGCGATGAAGCGCAACTTCTCGATGGTAATCTCCATGCGGGTGGCGATCTCCTCTTCGGTCGGCCTGCGGCCCAGCTCCTGAGAAAGCTGCTTGGTGACCTTCTTGATGCGGGAGATGGTCTCGTAAAGGTGAACCGGCAGGCGAATGGTGCGCGATTGGTCGGCAATGGCGCGGGTGATGGCCTGGCGAATCCACCAAGTGGCATAGGTGGAAAACTTGTAGCCCTTCTCGTGGTCAAACTTTTCCGCTGCCCGGATCAGACCTAGGGATCCCTCTTGGATGAGATCCTGAAACGACAGGCCCCGGTTCATGTATTTCTTGGCAATGGAGACCACCAGCCGCAGATTGGACTGCACCATCTTTTCTTTGGCCCGTCGCCCCCGATGCAAGCGCCGCCGGAATTCGGGCAGGGACATCTTCACTTCTTCTGCCCACAGCGTCTCCGGTACCTCCTCTGGGTCGGACCAGAGGCCCATACGCTGGAAAACGGCCTCGCGAGCCCGCTCTAGCTCCAGCAGGTCGGCAATTTTGCGGGCTAGCTCAATTTCTTCATCTGCCCGCAACAGGCGGATACGCCCGATTTCCTGCAAATAGACGCGGATGGAGTCATCGGTGTAGGGTTTTTTCTTGCTGGCCGCTTTGCGCTTGGAACGGCCCTTGGCAGCGGCGGCAGCAGCATCGGCATCCTCCTCGAGGGACTCTTCGTCGTCCTCATCATCCTCATCAAAAGCATCAGTGTCACTGGCATCCAGTTCCGTCTCGAGGGGATCCACCTCATTGTCCGCATCCAGAGGGATGGAGGATGAACTTTCCAGATCCGGTTCGAGAAGAGCCGTATGACCAGACTGCACCAATTCCTTTGCTTGAGCCATGCTGAGTTCCTCGTAACTTTAATCACAGACAACTGGAGGAGACTAAGGGGTTCTAGGCCCTGAAATGAGGGAAGCAGGTTCCAACTTTGCTGCGGCCCCTGACGCCAGATGGAGGGAGTCAAGTTCCGCAGACCCAAACCCCACTTGCGCCGGGCAAGCTCGCCCGCTTCTAGGCAACCGATCGCTCAGGCCAATCTCGAAGCAGATATCGCTCATAGGGTTTAACCGAACTGGCGCAAAACCCGTTTTGATGGGTAAAACCTCCTGAGATCTCGAAAGGCAAGTCTTTGGCTTTGCCTATCCCCTGGCACAATCCAGGCCACTTACTGAGAGGGCAGGATATTCAGCACCTCAATCACCCCAACCTATAAGGAGAAGAGCGCATTGCAGCCGCCAGCAAGCGACCTTGAGGAAGATCCCTGCAGGCAACTGTAGCCGTTCACACCAAAATGTCTTCCCTAAATTAGCCCGCCCTTGGGGAAACAGCAACGGGGCAGACGAAGAAAATCTTAACTTCACCCCACCCCGTCCCGGCTCTGAGATCCTGGTCTAGGGGATCCCTGGGTTGGCCTAGTCCGGGGAAGTGGCTCAATGCTACCTTAAATCAGACTACCTTAAAAGGAAAGGATCCCTGCCAGCGCCGCACCGCCTATGACCCATCCCTTCCTGCAGCATCTCCAGGAACGTGTGATCGTCTTCGACGGGGCAATGGGATCCTCTCTGCAAGCCCAGAACCTGACGGCAGCGGATTTTGGCGGGCCGGAGCTAGAAGGCTGCAACGAGATCCTGGTGCTGAGCAAGCCGGAGGCGGTGGAGCGGGTACACCGGGGCTTTCTGGAGGTGGGGGCCGATGTCATCGAGACCGATACTTTTGGCGCCACCTCGATCGTCTTGGCCGAGTACGGGATCGCGGAAAAAGCCTACGAGCTGAACGTGGCGGCAGCGCGCCTGGCCAAGCGGCTGGCGGCGGAGTTTTCGACGCCGGAAAAGCCTCGCTTTGTGGCCGGCTCCATCGGCCCCACCACCAAGCTGCCCACCCTAGGGCACATCGGTTTTGACGAGATGCGGGCCAGCTACGCCGAGCAGGTGCGGGGCCTGATCGACGGGGGGGTGGATCTCCTCATCATCGAGACCTGTCAAGATATCCTGCAGACCAAGGCGGCGCTGGTGGCCGTGCAGCAGGAGTTTGCCCGGCGCGGGATCCGCCTGCCGCTGGTGGTGTCTCTGACCTTTGAGGTGCAGGGGACGATGCTGGTGGGCACGGAGATCGGGGCGGCGCTGGCCATCCTGGAGCCCTACCCCATCGATGTGCTGGGCCTCAACTGCGCCACCGGGCCGGACAAGATGGCTGAGCACATCCGCTACCTCTCCCGCCATTCTCCCTTTCCCATCTCCTGCATCCCCAACGCCGGCCTGCCGGAAAACATCGGCGGCAAGGCCCACTACAAGCTCACGCCGGAGCAGTTGCGCTTCCACCTGGAGCACTTTGTGCGGGATCTGGGGGTGGCGGTGGTGGGGGGCTGCTGCGGCACCCGCCCGGATCACATCGCCGCTTTGGTGGAGGCTGTGCGGGGGCTGCGGCCCAAACGCCGCTCCGTCGAGCGCATCCAGGCTGCCGCTTCCATCTATGCCCCTCAGCCCTACCTGCAGGAGAACTCTTTTTTGATCATCGGCGAGCGGCTCAACGCCAGCGGCTCCAAGAAGATGCGGGAGCTGCTGAATGCCGAAGATTGGGACGGCCTGGTGGCCCTGGCGCGGGAGCAGGTGCGGGAGGGATCCCACATCTTGGATGTCAACGTGGACTATGTGGGCCGGGACGGGGTGCGGGATATGCGGGAGCTGGTCTCGCGGCTGGTGACCCAGATACCCATTCCCCTGATGCTGGATTCCACCGACTGGCAGAAGATGGAGGCCGGCCTCAAGGTGGCCGGGGGCAAGTGCCTGCTCAACTCCACCAACTACGAGGATGGGGAAGAGCGCTTCTTCAAGGTGCTGGAGCTGGCCAAGACCTACGGCGCGGGGGTGGTCATCGGCACCATCGACGAGGAGGGCATGGCCCGCACCGCCGAGAAGAAGTTCCAGATTGCCGAGCGGGCCTATCGCCAGGCCGTTGAGTACGGGATCCCGCCCTACGAGATTTTCTTTGACCCGCTGGCTTTGCCCATCTCCACCGGCATCGAGGAAGACCGGGCCAACGGGGCGGCTACCCTGGAGGCCATCCGCCGCATCCGCCAGGCTTTTCCTGAGGCCCACATTCTCTTGGGCATCTCCAACATCTCCTTTGGGCTCTCGCCGGCAGCCCGCGTGGTCTTGAACTCGGTGTTTTTGCACGAGTGCCGCCAGGCCGGCCTGGATGCCGCCATCGTCAGCGCCGCCAAGATCCTGCCCCTGAGCAAGATCCCGGAAGAACAGCAGCAGGTGTGCCGGGATCTGATCTGGGATCGGCGCCAGTTCAACGCTGAGGGCATCTGCACCTACGATCCCCTGGCGCGGCTGACGGAGCTGTTTGCGGGGGTTTCCGGGCAGGAGCTGCGGGCGACCGGATCCCTGGCCAAACTGCCCTTGGAGGAGCGGCTGCGGCGGCACATCATCGACGGCGAGCGCATCGGCCTGGAGGAGACCCTGGCAGAGGCGCTGCAGAAATACCCCCCCCTGGAGATCATCAACACCTTTTTGCTAGACGGCATGAAGGAGGTGGGGGAGCTTTTTGGCGCCGGCAAAATGCAACTGCCGTTTGTGCTGCAGTCGGCAGAAACCATGAAGGCGGCGGTGAAATACCTGGAGCCCTTCATGGAAAAAGTAGGCGGGGAGGTGTGCAAAGGCACCTTCTTGATCGCCACCGTCAAGGGGGATGTCCACGACATCGGCAAAAACCTGGTGGACATCATCCTCACCAACAACGGCTACAAGGTCATCAATTTGGGCATCAAGCAGCCGGTGGAAAACATCATCGAGGCCTACGAAAAGTACAAGCCCGACTGCATTGCCATGAGCGGCCTGTTGGTGAAATCCACCGCCTTTATGAAAGAGAATCTGGAGGTGTTTAACGAGCGGGGCATTACCGTGCCGGTGATCTTGGGAGGGGCGGCCCTCACCCGCCGCTTTGTGGAAGAAGACTGCCGCCAGACCTACAAGGGCCAAGTCATCTACGGCCGCGACGCCTTTGCCGACCTGCACTTTATGGATCGGCTGATGCAGGCCAAGGCGGCCGGGCGCTGGGATGACCGGCTGGGTTTTCTGGATAACTTCGAGCTGGGATCCCGCTCTGACAACCGCCAGAGGAGAGCTGCGGCAGCCGTGGAGGAAAGGGATCCCACCTTGCCGGCTCCAGAGGTGACCGTGGGCGCCGCTCCTGCCCCTGCTGTCTCGGCTGGCGACGGCGGGGCAGACACCCGTCGTTCCGAGGCGGTTACCCTCGATACCGAGCGGCCCATCCCCCCCTTCTGGGGATCCCAAGTTCTCGAGCCGGATCAGATCCCCTGGCCGGAGGTCTTCTTCTACATCGACAAGCAGGCCCTGGTGGCCGGCCAGTGGCAGATCCGCAAGCCGCGCGACCAGTCGGCGGAGGAGTTTGCCCAGTTTCTCGCCACCCAGGTGGAGCCGGTGATCGAGCGCTGGAAGGAGCGGATTGTTACCGAGGACTTGCTGCGCCCGCAGGTGGTTTATGGCTACTTCCCGGCGCAGGCGGAAGGGAATACGGTGATCCTCTTCGACCCGGCCAGCTTCCCCGAGCTGTTTGCTCTAGAGCCCGGCTCCACCACCTATTTGCAATTGCCCACCGTCGATCGCCCTCGGCTTTCTCCCCAGGTGCGGGAGCTGGCCCGCTTCACCTTCCCCCGCCAGAAGAGCGGCCAGCGCCTCTGCATTGCCGACTTCTTCGCCGACCGCTCCACCGGCCTGGTGGACGTCTTCCCCATGCAGGCAGTTACAGTGGGGCCAGAGGCCACGGCCTACGCCCAGCACCTCTTTGCCGAGGGCCAGTACACCGACTATCTCTATTTCCACGGCCTGGCCGTCACCCTGGCAGAGGCCTTGGCGGAGTGGTGCCATGCCCGCATCCGGCGGGAGCTGGGCTTTGGCGGCGAGGACAGCCCCGACATCCGCCAGATCCTGCACCAGGGCTACCGCGGCTCCCGCTACAGCTTCGGCTATCCCGCCTGCCCCAACATCGCCGATCAGCGAGTTTTGTTGGAGCTGCTCCAGACGGAGCGCATCGGCCTGAGGATGGACGAAAGCGACCAGTTGGATCCTGAGCAGTCCACCACCGCCATCGTCGCCTACCACCCGGCGGCCCGCTATTTCAATACTTGATCCCTCACCCCCGGCCCCTCTCCCTAGAGGAGCGGCTGAGCAGGGGAAAGCCCATCACGGCAACCAAGGTTATCGCGACGATCACGGTGGAGAGGGCGTTGATCTCCGGCGTCACCCCTCGCCGCGCCGTGCTGTAGATCAAAATGGGCAGGGTCTGGCTTTCGGGCCCGCTGGTGAAAAAGGAGATCACAAAATCGTCGATGGAGAGGGTAAAGGCCAGCAGCGCCGCGGCCAGGATCCCTGGCATGGCCAGCGGCAGTGTGACGTAGCGCAGCTTCTGCCAGGTGTTGGCGTAGAGGTCGTAGGCGGCTTCCTCCAAAGCCGGATCCAAAAGCTGCAGGCGGCTGCGCACCACGATGGCCACAAAGGCAATCTGAAAGGTGATGTGGGCAATCACCATCGTCCCCAGGCCCAGCTCAAACCAGCCGGTGTAGGCGCGCACCAACTGGTAAAACAACAGCAGGGTAATGGCCATCACAATGTCGGGGACGACCACCGGCAACAGCAGCAGTCCCTGCACAGCCTTCTGGCCGGGGAAGCGGTAGCGGTACAGCCCATAGCCCAAAAGGGATCCCAGCAGCGTGCTCACCAGGGTGCTGACTCCAGCCAAGACAAGGGTATTTTGCGTGGCCTGCCAGATCGCAGCATTGCGAAAGAGAGCCCAGTACCAATCGAAGGTAAAGCCTGTCCACACCAACCCAAAGCGGGCGCGGTTAAAGGAATAGACAGCAATGAGCAAAATCGGCAGGTAGAGAAAGCCATAGATGGCATAGCTCACTCCCCGCAGCCAGATGGGTATCTTCGCCACTCCCCTTCCTGCCCTCCCAGGGATCTGCCGGAAAAAGCGGCCGCGCTGCCAGCCTACCTCCCTCCAAGTCTATAGCTCGCTGCCTATGGCAAGATGTAGCAAAACTGTATGCTGCCTGCCGCTCCCCTCTCCCTTTGGCGGGGGGGCCGAGGCAGCCGAAATGCCGAGGGGGTTCTCTGTCTGCCGGCCTAAGAAGCTCGGCATGAGGGCGGTTTCTTAGTCTAAATCCGGGAAAGCCACCTTGCCTAAAGGGAGGAGTCGGCGTCCCTTAGTCCAGCTTTGGGCTCAAGCTCTCCAGAAACTCTCGAATCAAGGGCAGCACCTGCTCCGCATGCAGGGCGGGGATGGCGTGTCCAGCACCGGGCAGGATCTTGAGCTGGGCTCCAGGGATCCCCTCCGCATAGGCTTGGCAATGCCAGAGGGGAATGGTGTCGTCCCGCTCAGCGGCAACTACTAGGGTGGGAACCTGAATGGCATGAAGCTGACGTTCGACCGTATCGACGGCAGCTTGGGGGCGCAGGCGCTGGCGGAGAAATTGGCGGGCCACCGGCTGTTGGCGCAGGGATCCCCGCAGCCACAGCAGCCAAGCCAGTCGCTCCTCCCAACGTCCCCAACGGGCCAGGGGGATGGCGGCTCGCAGCAGCCTATCAACCCACGCGCCTTCCCGGAGCAAAAGCCGCATGTGCCGGTAGCGTTTGACAAAGCTGTCGTCGCGGATCCCGGCAGGCGCCAGTAAGACCAACCCCCGCAGGGGGTAACGAATGGCGTAGGCCGCCGCCACCCAGCCGCCAAAAGAGTGGCCCACCAACACCGGCTCAGGCAGGCGCAGCGCCTCGACAAACCCGCGCACAAACTCTACCTCCACGGCGATGTCGTAGCGCAGAGCCGGTTGGCTGGACTGACCAAACCCCAGCAAATCCAGGGCGATGCAGCGGTATCGGTCGCCCAACCCTTGCATCAGCGGCCACCAATTGGCGTGAGTGGCCATGAAGCCGTGCAAAAACAGCAGCGGCATCTCGCCTTGCCCCAGCTCCCGATAGGCGGCCCAGCAGGACTCTGCTCCCGCCAGATTTAATCCCTCCAACTGCACCCTATGCAGCGGGATCTCTTGAATGCGGGCCCTCAACTCCGCCAGACGCTGCGCCAAGGGCAGTCGTTCCAGTAGCTCTTGCTCCCTCATCAGCTCCCTAGTCGACGAATACAGCTTTTTCCACTTCTAAGGGATCCCCTCCGCTCTCTCCGAGCTGGTCGGAAAAAGCTGCCATCAGAACCTCTGGGGTACTCCCGCCACAGCGCAGCTTGGCGGGATGGGGGATAGGCGGTGAGACGAAGGGGTTCAATGCCCCTGAGTCTCACAATCTGGGCGTTGCCTGCTGCTCGACATACTTCTTCAACTCCTCAAC
>NZ_AUMZ01000001.1:2273886-2295140 GCF_002760375.1 Synechococcus sp. 60AY4M2 | reverse complement strand
GGACTCAGGTCCCCCCGTATACGGGGGGATGTAGGGGGGCGGTGGGACTGCCGCTCTCTGGCTGTGGAGGATCCTGGTTTACCAGTCCGTTGAAGCAGCAACTCCGGGAAGTGATTCTCGGAAGCTCCCGTCTACAGCCCGTCAGGGCTTAGCGGGAGAGGATGTCACTCAAGCGAGCAACTGTAAGTGGGGAGGGGGAGTTTTCAGCCAGTCTTGGCAGCTCAGCAGCCCCTCGCGAAAGCGGGTGGCCGCCTGCGATTGATAGCGCTCCGGGTTAAACGCCAGCCAAAGGGTGCGCCGTATCTGCAGCCCTTCCACCGCCAGCTTTTTCAGCCGCCCTTGCTCCAAGTCGGAGCCCACCGCCACCATCGACAAAAAAGCCACCCCCAAGCCAGCCTGGACGGCATTCTTGATTGCCTCAATCGAGCTGAGTTCCAGCCGTACATTTAGCTGGCCCGGGTTGATGCCGTGGCGATTCAGCACCCGGTCGATGGTCTGCCGCGTGGAAGACTGGGGATCCAGGGTAATGAAGGGCAAAGTCAACAGATCCACAAGGGCGGGAGCATCGAGGGCACAGCTGGGGGCGCCGACCAACACGTATTCGTCTTCCGCCAGAGCAATCACCTTCAAATGCCGCTGTAAGTCAAAGGGGATCTCCCCGCCGACAATGGCCAGATCCAGCCGACCCTCCACCAGCTTCTGGGCAATTCGCCGTGTGGATTGCACCAAGAGCTGCACCGAAATCTGGGGATAGCTGCGGTGATACTGCGCGATCAAAGAGGGCATGACGTAGGTGCCCACCGTTTGGCTGGCCCCCAAAACCAAGTGCCCCCCTCCCATCTCTTGCAAATTGGCCAGAGCTTGAACCGCTTCCCGGCAGAGCTTGAGGATGCGCTCGCTGTAGTGCAGCAACACCTGCCCCGCATCCGTCAGCTCCACCTTGCGCCCGCCGCGGTCAAACAACACCACTCCCAACTGTCGCTCCAGGTTCTGCACCTGCAAGCTGACCGCTGGCTGGGAGACAAACAGGCTCTCCGCAGCCCGCCGAAAACTCCCCTGCTGCGCAATCGCCTGAACGATGAGGAGCTGATCCAGGGTAAACGGCAGTTCATCCGCCATAGGGAACTCCAAATCACCCAGCGGGATCCCTTCCAACCCAGCGAACTCGGCAGCCCAGGATCGAAAGCCCGCCTGAGATCATCATATATAAGCAGGCTAAATACTAAGAAAATACAAAAGGTGAGCAATCTCGAGAGAACGGCTCGCTCCCGCCTTTTGGACGGGATCTGGGGTGGAGCGCCTCTCCCGAAGAGCCGTTGAAACTGTTTGTTGAAGTTGAGAGCCATCCCCAAGGGCCAGGCGGCTCTGGACCTGTCTTTGGCTTCCCTCTAGCGAGGGCCATAGGGCGTCCAATAGCCGCGCCCCTGTTGCCTTGCCGCATTGGCTGCCTCTTTGAGAATGACGCCGTACTTGAGGCCATTGGTTTGCGGCGACAGTAGGCCATGCCCCAAAAACAGCATTTCCTGGTTGATGAGGGTATTGGCCCGCCAAACGTAGGCAGGCAGGGTGGGGGTGGGGGCCAGAGCGGGATCCAACTCCAAGAAAACCTCGCGCCCCAGCAAAGCCGTCTGCAGGTATTGACCAGCATTGGAGATGGGCAGAGGGGTTTGCCCGCGCAGCTTCGTCCACGTAGGATTGAGCTCTGCCGGCAGAGGAGCAATCCCGATCAGTTGCACCAGCCGCAAATTCAAGTCCCCTTCGAGCTGGACAACCAGGGTGTTGTAATCGACCACCCGAATGACTTGTGCCCGTTTGAGGCTGCGTAGATCCGGACGGGCTACCAAGGTCAAGGCCCAAGCGGGCCATGCCGAGACCAGCAAGGGCAAGGCCAGCAGGCTGCTCAGCTTAATTAAACTCCGTCCCTGGGATATCAACAGAGACTTGGGACGGTGAGAGATGGGAACAGACCGCAGCGATTTCTGCATCATGGACTTCACCCGTTGCATGGCGGACTTGACGACAGGGATGGTTTGCATGCTTAACCTTTGAATTTGACGCTGCCTTTACACCGCCACCCGGCGGGCCCAATGCCGGAGCCGGCTCACTGCCGTCACTCTACAAAAAACTTGGGCAGATGGGTCAGTTCTGCAAGCTGTCTCTCGATTTCAACTTGCGGATGCGCCACCCCCTGACAACCTATAGAGTCATTTCAAAAATGAAACGGCTCGTTACGTTATTTCCTAGCTCCCCTCTCCCTCTGGGAGAGGGGACGGGGGTGAGGTTGTCCAAAGAATCTCTCAAACGCGGGGATCCAGGATGGCCGCAGGGCTCTTCTCCAGAGTCTTGGGCAGGAGGGAGTTGACCAATACGGTAACCAAGCCCAGCCGATTGCCCGCCAGGATATCCGTCCACAGGCGATCGCCCACGATGGCCACCGCCTCCACCGGCAGGTTCATTTGCGCCACAGCCCGCCGCAGAGCGCGCCGCGAGGGTTTGCCGGCGCCGTGAATGGAAGGCAGGTTCAAGCTCTCGCCGATTTGGCGAATGCGGTTGCGGTTGAGGTTGTTGCTCACCAGCCAAATCTGAAAGTGGGGGCGCAATTGCTCCAGCCAGGCGGCCACAGCCGGATCCACCTCAGCCTGGCGGATCGGCACCAGCGTGTCGTCCACGTCGAAGATGACGCCCCTCACCTGCCAGGCCAACAGATCTTCTGCCCGCAGCCGCAAGACAGTGCCGGCCACCACCACATCCGGTTGCAGGAGCTTGAACCAAGGTTTGCGTACCATCGAGAACCTTTTCAGCCACCAACTGCCAATGCTCCTGACCTTCTCATTGCGAAGTGGGCGGGGATCCCTGCCGCTCGCGGAGGATTTGCCGTTGAGCTGCCTCGTGCTCGGCTAGGGTCTTGCTGAAAACATGGGTGCCGTCGTAGCGGGCCACAAAGTAGAGGTAATCGGTCTCCTCAGGCTCCAAAACGGCTTTGAGGCTGGCCAAGCCCGGACTGGCGATGGGGCCAGGGGGCAAGCCGGGGGTGAGGTAGGTGTTGTAGGGGGAGGGGGTACGCACCTCGGCAAGGGTGAGGCGGCGATCTGGCGTCTGCTGGATGTTCAGGGCATATTCCACCGTCGGATCGGCTCCCAAGGGCATTCCCTTTTTGAGCCGGTTCAAAAAGACGCCCGCGATTAAGGCACGCTCCTCCGGCACGGCGGCCTCCCGCTCCACAATGCTGGCCAAGGTAACCCACTCATGCAAGGAGAGGGAAGTAGTGTGCTGGCGAAACAGGCGTAGGGCCACGGCGGCAAACCGCTGCAGCATGGCGTTGATGACAATCTCGGCTTTTTGCTGATCCGGCAGGGATCCCTCCACCTGTTCGACAGGAAAAAGATAGGTGTCGGGGAAGAGGTAGCCTTCCAGGGAGTTCAAGCTGGGGGGCAGCCAATCGAGGGGAGGGATCACGCGGGCCGTGGCGATGAAAACATCGGCTGCCAACCAGTTGCGCTCCGCCAAGGCCGCCGCCATCTGCTCGATCCGCCAGCCCTCCGGGATGGTCAGCCGCCGCTGCAGAATCCGGCCCTGCCGCAGTTGTCGGGCTACGGATAGCATGTCTTGGTTGGGATCCAAAGCGTAGGTACCTGCCTGAAACAGCCAGTCGCGTCCAAAGGTGCGGCTCCACAGCTCCCAGGCCAAGGCAGAGCGGATCACCCCCGCTTGGTGCAGTTGTTTCCCGATTAAACGGCTGCTGCTGCCCGGCTGGATCACCACCTGGATTGGCTCTGGGCCACCCAGCGGCTGAAGCCAGGTCTGCCAGCGCCAGTAGCCAAATCCAACGGCCAAGGCCACCAGGAAAGCTAAGCCTTGCACTAGACGGCGACCCCAGCGTTGGCGGCAGCGGGGCGGAGCACTTTGGGCGATCAGGCCTTCGGGCGAGGCGGGATCGCGGTGATCGGTCATCGCCTTCCCCTCCACATCGCGACAGCACATCCTCTGGCCAGGTTAGCGTGGCCAGAAGAGATCTTCAGGCCGTCACCGGTCAGTTAGGGCCACCCCCAGTGTAGCCTCGGCCTATCCCACTTAGGATCCGCTCTCCTGGGCCAGGCGGGCAGGGATCCCATTGCTCTTGGGAGTTGTTTGTCCAATCCAAGTGCCGATGGGCTCCCCTTGCACCACCCGGTAGATGTTGCCGGGAGTGGTCAAGTCGAAAAC
Source organism: Synechococcus sp. 60AY4M2 (assembly GCF_002760375.1). Classification (NCBI taxonomy): domain Bacteria; kingdom Bacillati; phylum Cyanobacteriota; class Cyanophyceae; order Synechococcales; family Synechococcaceae; genus Synechococcus; species Synechococcus sp. 60AY4M2. The sequence continues at coordinate 2,290,937 of NZ_AUMZ01000001.1, read as the reverse complement.
CACGATGGGTAGTTGATTTTCTTTGCAGAGGGCGATGGCAGTGCTGTCCATCACCCGCAGATCGCGGGTAAGCACATCCTGGTAGCTGAGGACATCGTAGCGGCGGGCCTGAGGATGGGTCTTGGGATCCGCGTCATAAACCCCGTCCACCTTGGTGGCTTTGAAGATCACCTCGGCATCGATCTCCGCCGCCCGCAAGGCCGCAGTCGTGTCGGTGGTGAAGAAGGGATTTCCAGAGCCTGCCCCAAAGATCACCACCCGCCCTTTTTCCAGGTGACGAATGGCGCGGCGACGAATGTAAGGCTCTGCCACCTCCTGCATGGCAATGGCCGTCTGCACCCGCGTCGGGATCCCGGCCCGCTCGATGGCATCTTGCAAGGTTAAGGCGTTGATGACGGTGGCCAACATCCCCACGTAGTCAGCAGAAGCTTGATCCATCCCCTGGGCAGCCGCTTCCTTGCGCCCGCGCCAGATATTGCCCCCTCCCACCACGATCGCCACCTGCACGCCCGCCCGCACCACCGAGGCTACTTCACTGGCAATGGACTGCAAGACCTCGGGGTCAATCCCGTAGGGACGTTCCCCCATCAGGGCTTCACCGCTCAGCTTCAGCAGAATACGTCGGTACTTCATGGCTATCCGCTCCAGCCCACCCCTGCCTACAATAGCAGCTTTGCTGGGCTAGCTCCGGTCAGGGTGTTGGTCAACAGAGCCTCTCGACGAACTTGCCATCACGGCTGCTGTTCTTCGCCAGCGCTGGCCTCCTGATCCCGAGGAACAGAACGGAAGCGGCGGCTATTGCGAGCACGACTTTTCTGAAACTGCTTGGCATACTCGCGGTTGCGCTCGGCTTTTTCCCGCTTCAGGTTGCGTTTTTTGGCCATGCTGGTCTTCCTGACCGGTTGTCCGGCATAAAGTGAGGCACTCAGGTGGAGTGCGAGGCGTCCTTAATCGTAACATGCTTTGCCGGAGCCATCCTGAAGGCCTCTGCTCAGCCAGCTATGGGCAGGGATCCCCAGAGCAGAGATAGGCCGATCAGGAGGAACCCCACGCCTGCCGAGGTTTTGATCCAGCGGGGGGGGATGACTCGCGCTACCCAAGCCCCCGCCCATACCCCAATGAAGCTGGTGCTGATTAGGGCAGCAGCAGCTCCGCAGAAGATCACCCCAAGATTTTGCGAGTGGGCGCTGAGGAGCAGGGTGGCCAACTGGGTTTTATCGCCCATTTCGGCCAGCAAAATTGAGCCGAAGCTGACCAGAGCAGCTCGCGCCGCTGTCTGTTTCAAGAAAGAGAACATCTGACTGCTGTGCAACACGTTTCTCTGTAGCCACGTTGCTCTTACACAAGAGGATAGCTTGGTAGCCCCGTACTTGAGTACGCGGCGGAAAAGCCCTTGAGCCACTTTAGTTGCTTCTTTGTTATTAGTACAGAGCTTCTCCAGGAAAACAACCTACTGCGGTGCAAAACCCGCGTGGCAATAACTAACCTGGAGGAACTTAAGTCCGAAGTAAGCAGAACTTTGAGGTTATGCCTCAAAGGACTGTCTAGAGGCGTCTTGACAGCGCCTTCGCGAGTCCACTTTGGGCTGCGTAAGAATCCCCTGGGTGGGAGTGTCAAAGCCACCCTTCCCCTTCACGGGAGATGTGTAAACTACCGGGCTCCGACCGCTCCCCAACCCCCCGTATACGGGGGGAGGTAGGGGGGCTGGTTTACAGCAGCCCCCAATAATGCAATCACGTTGGCACCGTTAAAATCTGCATCCCCTTTCCAGCCACAGACCGAGTTCACACAACGAAAATGCTTCCCTTCCCGTTGCCCAATCCACAGGCACGGGTGGCAGGTCTGCGAGCTGTAGGCAGGCGGCACCACCCCAACCTGGATCCCGGCCCGCAGCGCCTTGTACTGCACAAACTGCTTCAGTTGATAGAACGCCCAACTATTCGACCGCCGCCGCTCTATCTTAACTGCGCGGCTGTCGGTTGGTGCGCTCCCTAATGCCACTCAGGTCTTCCAGGGCAATAAAACTGTGGGTGGCCTGCGCCCTCGACACAATCGCTTTGGAGATGCAGGGATTGACCCAGGTTTGCAAGCGTCTCTCCTGACCAGACAGCCGTTGCAAGAGTTGGCGGCATCTGCGCCGACTAGATCTTGTGCCCTGACTGGCTTTGCGTTGAAGTGACGCCCGCAGCCGGGAGGAGTGGTCTCTGACCTGGTTCAACGGCTGTCCATTCCAGTTGTCCTCCTCTGAGGTATGGGCAATATCTCTCCTCCCCAAGTCCACCCCCATCGCCTTGGGGGTGTCTGGCTCGACGCCAATCTGGATGTAGTGAGAACCCTCTTTGCGTTTGACCAACGTGGCCGATTTGGGATTGGTGCCGGCCAGCATCCCTCGTTGATAGTTGCCAATGGCCAACTCAAAGCGTTCCCGACCCTCTACGGTGGTCAGCGACACCGTCCAGTCGTTCTCGCGGAAGGAAAAGATGCGGGCATCGTAGGTCACGAAGCCTGCCTTGAAGGCCTTGACCGGACAGTTCTGTTGCCGGGCAACCTTACGCGACCCTGCCACCCGTCTGCATACCTGTTGTGCCAGGATAGCCCAAAGCAGGTACGAATCTCGCGCTAGCAGAGAGATTGGAGCTTGACGGCGTTGACTATCTTCTCTGGTGTGTTCTCATTCACCCAGTTCAAGGCCTGCACAAAGGCGTCCAGAGTCGCATCCAGCTTGGCGGCTTGCGACTCCGATACCTAAGGACTCCGTCCCCCTAGCGCGAACAGTTTGATAGTCAAGACTTGGGGCATGCTGTAACTATACATCAACAGACCGCATTCCTCCCGTCACTGACCGGCCCGGCCCCCGGCCCCCCAGTCCCCCCGTATACGGGGGGATACAGGGGGGCTGGGCGGGGGGATATAGGGGGGTACAGGGGAGCTCCCGTGGTTTCTAGCTGACCCGCATACCCCGAAACGAAACAGAGCGAGGGGTCTGTCTAGATTACTGCCCCTCGCCCTCCTCTACTTGTCTAAACTACACGGGCGCTCCAAGACCGGTATAGGAGCCATAGAAGAAAAGCCCAACCACCGTGACCACACCCAAACCGACAACCACAGCCACTATCCACAGAGGGATCCTTGCCTGACTAGTCATAGCAACTGGCCTCCAGAAGAAAAAGATAGGTCTAAAAAGTTGCACCCGTAGTCTGCAAAGAGAACCAAGGGCTGGCTAAGGTAAGCCTACATTGATCCCTGCAGCTTTTTCTCAACTTAAGACCAGAGACAAGTGAAGTCTCAGTTGAGAAAGTAGCTGGAAAACAACAGCCCCACCACAAACACCAGCAGCAAGCCCAAGTATAGGGAGGTGCGGTTTAGCTCTACCGGCTGGGTGTTGGGATTCTTCTCAGGTTGATCAGCCATGGGGTTCACCGTTGAATAAACTGCATTGCGGCAATAGCTCCCAAAAAGAAAACGGTTGGAATCGCCAAAGTATGCACCGCCAACCAACGGACAGTAAAAACGGGGTAGAAAACAGGCTCGTCAGGTTTGTTAACAGATTTGGTCGCCATAGTCCAGATCCTGCATCTTGGAACGCAAAATAGATTTACAAATCGCAACAACTAAAGAGTTGCCAGCCTGGCCCTGCTCTTTCCTAGCGAGTTAACTTTTCCAGTTGCTCAAGAGCGTTGAAGCGGTCGCTGACAATCGGTAACTCCTGCCGCTCTGCGGTGAAATACTCATTGGGGCGCGGGGTGCCAAAGATATCATAAGCCAAGCCGGTGCTGACAAAAAGCCAACCCGCCAAAAACAAAGCGGGAATGGTCAGGGCATGAATAACCCAGTAGCGGACGCTGGTAATAATATCGACAAAAGGTCGCTCTCCAGTGTTGCCAGCCATGAAACTCCTCCCTGCACTAGGGGCAAAAGGGCTCTTTGAGTCTATAACACAATGATAAGGAGTTGCATGCACAGCTACAAGTTACAAGACAATTGCTCAAGCTGTTTGCCGCCAAGCGAGGCCCCATCCTTGCATAGGTAAGATCTCCTAACAGCCTCTGAGTTCAACTCTAGGGCAGCGTGAGCCGGAACGCCTGGGGTAGGGGATCCCACTGCCAAAGGGCGCAATCGCGACTGACATCGAGGGCTTGAGGACACGGCGGAACTTTGAGATAAGCTGGCTCTGAGGGGATGTCAACGGAACAGGAGTAACAGCTATGCGGTGCTCGTGGCCCCTAGCCTTGGGCCTATGTTGGACGCTAGGCTGGTCAAGCCTCAGCTTGCCGGCCTGGTCGCAAGGGGTCGAGCAGCAAGCCTCGCTGGCCTGGGCCGATGCCTACGTGGCAGCGCTGGAGCGCCAGACGGACCTGGTGCTCACCCAGGAGCCGCTGTCGGCGACCTTGACTCGTCTGGAATTGGCCCAGTGGCTAACGGAGTTTTTCGGCTACGTCCCCAACCCCAACCAGGTACAAGAGATTCGGGATCTCGAGCCCAATACCCCCGACTATTGGACGGCCCAAGCGGTGCTGCAGGCGGGAGCGATGCGCCTGTACGAGGGCAACGAGTTTCGCCCGCAAGGAGATCTCACCCACCTGGAAGCCCTGGCTATTTTGGTGCGGGCCCTGCAATTGCCTGCTCCCAACCAGGACGATATTGAGCGCTGGATGGCTCTGTACACCGATGCTGCCGAGGTGCCGGAGGTGGGGCGGGCTTTTGTGGCGATGGCAGGGGAAGCAGGGCTATTGGTGAATGTGCCGGATCCGGCCCGGCTGCGGCCCAATCGGGTGCTCAGCCGAGCCGAGGGGGCGGTGCTGTTGCACCAGGCGCTGGTGTATCGCGGTCAGCTTCCGCCTTTGCCAGCTCCGGTGGCGCAGTTGCGTCCCTCTCCTGCTCCGGTGGCCAAGACTGTCCAACCCGAAATCTTGCAAACGCGGATTACCCCTGAGTCGGGAGTGGTGCCGCCAGGGGGAACTCTGACTGTTGAGGCCCAGGCCACTCCCAACGGCAGGGCCACCGTGGATATCGGCAGCTTGGTGCAGGGCTTGCCCATGCAGGAGGTGCAGCCCGGCTATTACCGCGCCGTTTACACCCTTGGCCCTCAGGACAGCGCCCTCAGTCCCGATATTCGTATCCAACTGAGCCTCAACGGACGGGAGACCCGCGTTCAGCGGCGGCTCCCTCAACTGGCCCTGGGCAATGTCGCTCCCCCGCCGGTGGAATCGGTGTTTCCGCCCCCATCCCCTCTGCCACAACCGGCCACCCCTGAGCCTGCTCCTCTGGCTCCAGTCGGCAACCGCTATCCGCGTATTGAGGCGATTCGCTTGGATCCCCAGCGCGACCTGGTGGAAGGGGATATTCTCACCATTGCCATCTGGGGGGACTCGGGGGGGATCGCCCAGTTTGATTTGGGGAATTTGGCCCTGAACCAGCCGATGCGGGAGGTGCGACCCCACCACTACGAGGGCACCTACGTGGTGGCCCCCACCCACCAAGCCAGCAACCCCGTTTTGCGAATTGTGCTCACTAAGGATGGCCTCAGCCAGGAACACCGGGAGATCTTCCCTTTTGCAATCGATGGATCTAAGGGAACCCGCTCCACCATCCAGCCGGTCTCCGCACCTGTCGCTGCTGGGCTGCCCCGGATTTTCAATGTCACCACCAACAGCACCAACCTGCGCATGGGCGAGATCCTCAAAGTTACGATGCGAGGGGATCCGGGGGGGCGGGCAGCTTTTCGCATCGTCGGGGTGACGCCGGAGGTGGAGATGCGGGAGGTGGCGCCCGGCCTCTACGAAACCCAGCAGCAACTGCCCTTCAACATGCAGCCGGTCAACAACGGCCTCGTTGAGGTGATCCTGGAGCGGGGCGGCCAAAGAGCCACCCAAACCAGCCCCTCGCCCATTACCATCGCTCCCTGAGCAAAACTTGCCGTGCAGCCTCGCGAGAACTTTATCCCGCTGGTGCAAACGGTAGCTAAAGGAATACGATCCGCTTGCCCAGCTATTGGCGTTCACCGGCAGCTTGGTAGTTACAGCCATCTCAAATGGCAATGAAACGTTTCTCTGCGTCGTTATTGCTACGCAACGCTGTCGCGGACGCGCCGGCCGTGCGGAGCACTATCCCCAACTCCCCTCTCCCTTTGGGAGAGGGGCCGGGGGTGAGGGTAGAGGGGGTCGGCGGCAAAGTGTCTTCGTCTTGTTTGAAACGACTATACGCCCCTTGGCTAGACGGCTGCCTCAAAGGGATCGGCGCTGCGCTGGATCTGGGTGGATAATTTGGGAATCACCTGCAGCTTGAACTGTTGCTCGAAGACCTTTTTCTTCTCGTTCAAGCTCCACAGCTCCAGGGCACAGTCGTCGTTGGGGTGCCTGGGATCCAAAATCAGCTCCATGCAGCGGGGGCCTTCTCCCAGAAGCTGAAAACGGCAGTGGAGAGCTTGGATGGCCTGCAGGCGGCGGCGATCCAGAGCACAGGCTATGCGCAGCAGGGGGCTGAGCTCGAGGACAACTTGGCGATCCCGCTCGTTGCTGAGGCGTTGAAAGTTCTCGTGCTTCTTCTTGGGGGGCGACTTGCGGTGGTAGCGGGCCAGGTTGGCGATCACCTCTATCTCTTCCTCGTTGAAGCCCAACAGCTCCCCGTGGCGGATCAGGTAGTAGGAGTGCTTGTGGTGGGCGGCATGGCTGATGAAGTGGCCGCAGTTGTGCAGCATGGCGGCCGCCCAGAGAAGAGCTCGCTCGCGGGAGCCCCAGGAGTGCAGGATGCCGCGGGTCTGATCGAAAAGACTGAGGGCAAACTCCGCTACCCGCTCGGCATAGGGGAGCTCCACCTGGTATTTTTCCGCCAGCTTGAGGATGCTGCGCCGCCGCACCGAGCTGTGGTAGCGCAGCCGATCTTCAATGAGCCCCTGGCCGATCATCCAATCCACGATCAGCCCTTCCCGCAGGGCCCGTTCGCAAAACTGGATCCGCTCCACCCCCAGCAGGGTCATCACTGCCTCCAAAATGACCGCCCCAGCTAGGATAATCTCTCCCCGCCTTTCCCCGAGGCCAGGTAGCTTTTGCCGTTCGGCCACGGTGAGGGAGCGCAGCTCTTTGACATAGGCCCGCAGGGCTTCCAGGCTGAACTCATACCCCTGCAGGCGAGTGGGGGCAGCGCCCAGCCGACGGCGGGCATCCAACTGGGCCAAGCACTCGATGGTGCCGGAGGTGCCCACCAAGGTCAGGGATCCCGGCTGTTGGGAGGCTTCGACGATGCGCCGCATCTGCTCAATGGGAGCTTCCAGCATGCCGCGGACATGTTGCCGCAGCGCCTGCAGCTCGGCGGAGGTGGGCGGATCGTGGTGCAAAAAAGCTTGGGTCAGGCGCACCGCCCCCACCTTGATGCTGCGTAGAAACTCCGGCTCTTGGCCGTTGCCCAGAATCAGCTCGGTCGAGCCGCCGCCGATATCCACCACCGCGTGCAGCCGATTGTGGAACTCCATGGCCGAGAGCACCCCCAGGTAGATGCGGCGGGCCTCCTCCTGGCCGGAGATCAGCTCGATGCGCAGGCCCAGCTCCTGCTCGATCCGCTTCAAGAACTCCGGCCCATTGGGGGCCTCGCGCACAGCGCTGGTGGCCACGGCAACGATATCCTGCACCTGAAAGCTCTCGGCAATGCGGCAAAACCGCTCCAGAGCCGTCCGGGCCCGTTCCATGGCAGCAGGGGTAAGGGCGCCCGTCTGGCTGCAGAATTCCCCCAGCCGGACGGTGGCTTTTTCGCGGGAGATGATGGTGAAGCTGGGGATATTGGGGTTAATGCGCACCACCACCATGTGCAGGGAGTTGCTGCCCACATCGATGGCGGCTATGACCGGAGCAACTCCAGACTCAGAAAGGGGGGCCGGTTTCGGTTCAGAGGCGGCGGCAGAGCGTTCGGCAAGGTTGGCGAGCGAAGAGACCATGAATGAATTCAGAGGTTGCGACACTTTGCGACACTTCTAGAATACTGTGTGCTTTCCCCCCTTTTTCTTGGCCGAGCTGTGGGTTTAAAGGCGACGGTCTTTCTTAAACAGAGAGTTGTCCCCGTTGCGGATCCCGGCTGTTCTGGCCTCAGACTAAGATAAAAGCACTGCAGAGTCATTTTTGTCGCCAAGCGGGTTCCGATGTCTCAACCAGCCGCATCCCCTCAACAGGCCAACAGCCCCCTCAAGCTGCTGCGTACCCACGAATCTCCCAAGCTGGAGCGCATCCGCCACACCACCTCTCACGTCCTGGCGATGGCGGTGCAAAGGCTGTTTCCCAAGGCCCAGGTAACCATCGGCCCGACGACCGACTATGGCTTTTACTACGACTTTGACCATCCCGAGCCCTTCACGCCGGAAGATCTGGAGCGCATCAAAAAAGAGATGCAGGCGATCATCAAGAAAGGCTTGCCGGTGATCCGCGAGGAGGTGAGCCGGGAGGAGGCCAGGCGCCGCATCGAGGCCCTCGGCGAACCTTACAAGCTGGAGATTTTAGATAGCATTCCCGAAGGCGAGCCGATCACCATCTACCATCTGGGGGATGAGTGGTGGGATCTCTGTGCCGGCCCCCACGTGGAAAACACGAAGGAGATCAACCCCAAAGCTTTTGACCTGCTCAGCGTGGCCGGCGCCTATTGGCGGGGGGACGAGACCAAGCCGCAGCTCCAGCGCATCTACGGCACCGCCTGGGAGACGCCGGAGGAGCTCAAGGAATACAAGCGGCGGCTGGAAGAGGCCAAGCGGCGGGATCACCGTAAGCTGGGCAAGGAGCTGGGCCTATTTATATTTGCCGATGAAGTGGGGCCGGGCCTGCCCCTTTGGACCCCCAAAGGAACTACTCTGCGCTGGGTGCTAGAGGATTTTCTCAAGCAGGAGCAGCTCAAGCGGGGCTATCTGCCGGTGGTGACGCCCCACATTGCCCGCGTGGATCTGTTCAAGATCTCCGGCCACTGGCAGAAGTACCGGGAAGACATGTTTCCCATGATGGCCGAGAGCGAGGAGGCGCGCGCCGCTGAACAGGGCTTTGTCATGAAGCCGATGAACTGTCCTTTTCACATCCAAATCTATAAATCAGAGCTGAGATCCTACCGCGATTTGCCGCTGCGCTATGCCGAGTTCGGCACCGTCTATCGCTACGAACAATCGGGGGAATTGGGGGGCTTGACCCGCGTTCGCGGCTTTACGGTGGACGACGCCCACTTGTTCGTTCGTCCCGATCAGTTGGAAGAAGAGTTTCTCAAGGTTGTCGATCTCATTCTGGTGGTTTTCGACAAGCTCAAACTCAAAGATTTTCGCGCCCGCCTCAGCTTCCGCGATCCCAAATCCGATAAATATCTGGGATCCCCGGAAGAGTGGGATATGGCCGAGAATGCCATTCGCCGCGCGGTGGAGAAGCTTTCAATGCCGCATTTTGAAGGGATCGGAGAGGCGGCTTTCTACGGGCCGAAGCTGGACTTTATCTTCCGCGACGCGCTGGATCGGGAGTGGCAGTTGGGCACGGTGCAGGTAGACTACCAAAACCCGCAGCGCTTTGACTTGTACTATGTGGCCGAGGACGGATCCCGGCAGCGGCCGGTAATGATCCACCGCGCTCCCTTTGGTTCGCTGGAGCGGCTCATCGGCATCCTCATCGAGGAATACGCGGGGGATTTTCCCTTCTGGCTGGCGCCGGAACAGGTGCGCATCTTGCCCGTTTCCGACGAATACCTGGGCTATGCCACCCAGGTGCGGGATCAGTTGCGAGAACAGGGGATCCGCGTCCACATCGATGCCGACAGCGACCGCCTGCCCAAAAAGATCCGCAACGCCGAGAAGGCCAAGGTTCCCTTCATGCTGATTGTGGGGGAAAAAGAGCAGGCAACTGGCACAGTGAGCGTGCGGCAGCGCCACGGCCAAGACCTGGGATCCCTGACGGTGGCAGACTTCCTGGATCAGGTGCAGGCGCTCAACTAGCCGGTTGCGGCAATGGAGGGCAGTGGAGTTTTCAGAACTTGAGGATCCCAGATGCCGGGGAGCTCAAGAGAGGGCCTGAATGTCCCTTTCTAAAGAAAAGCCAGCCGACGGCCGTGTTGACGGCCCGCCGCTATTCTGGCGGCAATGCCCAGAAGATCGTTGTGGGGCGGGAGCTTTCCTGTGGATCCAAGGTGCTGGTGGCTGCCCAGCCGACGCGGGGGGTGGATGTGGGGGCCATCGAGGCCATTCATCCTAAGCTCCTCATCTCCCGCTCTGCGATTGTAGATAACAGCACTATGAATTGTAGCTCTTGCTACAGTATTAGCTTCTCTATTGGAGATAGGCTTTTGTGCATTCAAAGTCTGACCGCAGAGCGATGACTCAAGGATAGGATCCCATGCCCAAAACGCTGTTTAAAGTTGACCTGACTAAGCCAATGGATCAACAGGATCTACCGGGTCACAACCGCTGGCATCCTGATATTCCCGCTGTGGTTTCTGTAAACCCTGGCGAGGTATTCCGAATTGAGTGTAAAGACTGGACGGATGGGCAAATCAAAAACAACGATGACCCTTCCGACATTGAGCAGGTTGACCTAAGCGTTGTCCATGTTTTGAGTGGGCCTATTTGGGTTAACGGCGCCCAGCCTGGAGATATCCTGGTTGTCGATCTGTTAGACATTGGGCCACTGCCGGGAGACGAGTGGGGGTTTACAGGTATTTTTGCCAAAGAAAATGGAGGGGGATTCCTCACCGATCATTTTCCCAACGCGGCCAAAGCCATCTGGGATTTTCAAGGCATTTACACCACTTCCAGACACATTCCCCATGTGCGCTTTGCCGGCATCATTCACCCCGGCCTCATTGGCTGTGCCCCATCTCACGAGTTGCTGGCGGCTTGGAATAAGCGGGAAGCTGAGCTGGTCGCTTCGGCTCCCGATTTGCGCACTTACGGCGCGGGGCTATCTGGCAATCAGCCTGTGCTGGCCGCCTTGCCCAATCCCAAGAACGCAATTTTGGGAACTTTGCCCAAGTCAGAGTATGAGCGGGTTGCTGCTGAAGCGGCTCGGACGGTGCCCCCGCGAGAGCACGGCGGTAATTGCGATATTAAAAACCTGTCTAAAGGAACACGGATCTACTTCCCGGTTTACGTGGAGGGTGCCAAGCTGTCGATGGGAGATATTCACTTCTCGCAAGGGGATGGGGAGATCTCTTTTTGTGGCGCTATTGAGATGTCGGGCTACATCGATCTCCACGTCGATCTAATCAAGGGTGGTGTTGAGAAGTACGGATTGGTTAACCCCATTTTTAAGCCCGGCCCTGTTGAGCCACGTTACTCGGAATACCTTGTGTTTGAAGGCATTTCTGTGGACGAGTTTACAGGTAAGCAGCATTATATGGATGTTCACATTGCCTATCGACGCGCCTGCTTAAATGCCATCGAATATCTGAAAAAATTCGGCTTTACGGGAGAACAAGCTTATCTGCTGCTCAGTGCTGCACCGGTGGAGGGCAGAGTGAGTGGGATCGTCGATATTCCCAATGCTTGCTGTACGGTGGCTATTCCTACGCAAATCTTCGACATAGATATTCTCCCTAGGTGAATGTTATCCGATGCCTCGTTCAAGGGGGTGGAATAGGAAGATGCCGCTGTATGAGTTTAAGTGTCAAACCTGTGGGGAGTTTGAGGTATGGCGGCCCTTATCTCAATATCGAGATCCGGCCTATTGTCCTTCTTGCAATCAGGAAGGGAAACGTCTCATTTCAGTTCCCATGGTTCAGCTTTCCAGCTCTTTGCCTATTTCAAAGGGAGGAAGAGAACCCAAACTGATCAAGCGTGAACAGCACTCAAATTCTGATCCAAACTCGCCAAAATATCGCTCCCAATCCTGTGGGCGACCTTGGATGTTGCACCATTAGTTATTAGACATAGTTGTTTCAGGCTAGGGTAAGACGCATGGACTATTGAAAAAAGCCTTCTGGCCCCGTGCATTATTGCTCCGCAGCGCTATTGCTATGCCTACGGCACCCTGACGGGAACCGCAACGCTGACGCGACGATGCGACGACGTAACGACGTGACCAACGTTTTAGGTGTGGGTGCAGTGTCCCAGTTTGAATCGAAATGACCATAGTGCTTAGAAAAAGAGAGACTCTCACAATACCCCCAGAAATGCTTTCCTCTGGCATGGTAGTTCACAACCTATGCTGGAAGAGGCGTTCAAGAAGCACCTCATGAGTGGGCCTGATCCTTCCTTGGCAGAGGGATCCCATCGCAGCGATATCGCCCTTCGTTTACAGGGGATCACCAAGCGTTATCCTCTGGTGTTGGCCAACGACCACATCGATCTGGAGGTGCGTTGGGGAGAGATTCTGGCGCTGATGGGGGAGAACGGGGCGGGCAAGTCTACCCTGATGAAGATCGTCTATGGGTTGGTCAGCCCGGACGAGGGATCCATTCAAGTGGATGGGCAACTGGCCAAAATTCACAGTCCCGCCGATGCCATTCGGTTGGGAATTGGGATGGTGCATCAACACTTTATGTTGGTGGATCCCTTGACGGTTACGGAAAACGTGGTTCTTGGGGCCGAACCCGGCCATCTTTTTCAGGTCGATTTCCGTCGGGCCAGGGCTGAGGTGGCTCAGTTGATTGCCGAGATGGGCTTCCATCTGGATCCCGACGCCAGAGTGGAGGATCTGCCGGTAGGCCTACAGCAGCGGGTGGAGATCTTGAAAATGCTCTACCGCAAGGCCCGCATCTTGATTTTGGATGAGCCGACGGCAGTGTTGACTCCGCAGGAGGCAGGCGAGCTGTTTGCGTTTTTGCGCCGCTTTGCCCGGCGGGGGGGAGCTGTCATTTTCATCAGCCACAAGCTGAAGGAGGTAATGCAACTGGCCGACCGCGTCACCGTCATTCGGGATGGCAAGGTGGTGGCGACGTTGCCCACTGCCCAAACCGATGCCCAGGAACTGGCGCGGCTGATGGTGGGGCGGGAAGTCAGTCTGACCGTTGAAAAAAAGGCCGCTACCCCTGGGGAGGTGTTGCTGGATGTGCGAGATCTGTGGGTGGATATACCGGGGCGGAAGCCGGCGGTGGCGGGGGCGAGCTTCCAGGTACGTGCCGGCGAGATTGTGGGCCTTGCCGGTGTGGAGGGAAACGGCCAAACGGAATTGGTGGAGGCGATCACCGGCTTGAGAAGCTACCGCGGCCAAATTCGCTATGGAGCCGGATCCCTGTCTGCTTCGGCCCGACAGGTGCGTTGCTGGGGTCTGAGTCATATCCCCGAAGATCGCAATGTGAGAGGTTTGGTGCTGGATTTCCCCACCCGCGACAACCTGATCCTGGGGGATCACCATCAAAAGCCGTATACCGGCTGGTTGGGATTTTTTTGGGAAGAGGCCATTGACCAACATGCCCGCCAGCTGGTGGAGAGCTTCGACGTTCGCCCCCGCAGCATTTCCCTGACGGCCCGCCGCTATTCTGGCGGCAATGCCCAGAAGATCGTTGTGGGACGGGAGCTTTCCTGTGGATCCAAGGTGCCGGTGGCTGCCCAGCCGACGCGGGGGGTGGATGTGGGGGCCATCGAGGCCATTCATCGGCGCATCCTGCAGGCGCGGGATCAGGGCATGGGGGTGCTGCTGGTGTCGGCGGATTTGAATGAGGTGATCAGCTTGTCGGATCGCATTTTGGTGATCCATGAGGGCCACCTGGTGGGAGAACTCACGCCTGAAGAGGCCACCGAAGAGCAGCTAGGGCTGCTGATGGGCGGGATCCAGCATTAGACGAGGCCGGGGGCAGCTTGAGAAGATCCTGCCGCTCGTTCTTGGGCTAGGGCTGCTCGCCGTTGTTCCAACTCTTGAGGAGAGATGCGCCCGTAGGTGACGCTCATCTCGGCCAGCCGCTGGATCATGTCCTGCCGCAGCATCTCCTCGCGGTAGCGCCAGGCCCAGTTGTTCTCGGCCCTGCCGGGGAAGTTCATGCGCGCCTCTGCCCCCAGGCCCATCACATCTTGCAGGGGAATGATGGCCAGGTCGGCCACGGAAGCCAGGGCCAGGCGAATCAGATCCCAGTGGATGCCGTCGGATCCCTGGCAGCCCAGGTAGCGCAACAGGTTTTGCTTTTCCCACTCCGGGCGTTCTGGGTCATGAAACCAGCCCACCACGGTGTTGTTGTCGTGGGTGCCGGTGTAGACGACGAAGTTGCGCTCGTAGCTGTGAGGCAGATAGGGGTTATCGGGCCCCGAGCCAAAGGCAAAGAGCAGCACCTTCATGCCGGGCAGGCCAAATTGATCCCGCAGTTGCAACACCTCCGGCGTAATGTCTCCCAGATCTTCGGCGATCACCGGGATTTTCCCCAGCTTGTCGGCCAGCGCCTGAAAGAAGTCGGCCCCCGGCCCTTTTTGCCACTCGCCTTCTACCGCTGTTTCCGCAGCGCCGGGGATGGCCCAGTAGCTCTCGAAGCCGCGGAAGTGGTCGATGCGGACGCAATCCACCTGCTTGAGAATGGCCTGGATGCGCCGGATCCACCAGTCGTAGCCGCGGGCCTTGAGCACCTCCCAGTTGTAGAGGGGGTTGCCCCAGCGCTGCCCGGTGGGGCTGAAATAGTCGGGGGGCACGCCGGCTACCTGCAAGGGCCGTCCTTGTTCATCCAGGTGAAACAGCTCCCGGTTGGCCCACACATCGGCGCTGTTGGGGGCGACATAGATGGGTATGTCCCCGATGAGCTGCACTTGATGCCGGTGGGCGTACTCTCTTAGGGATCCCCACTGTTGGGCAAATAGATACTGCCAAAACATCTGCCGGGTGATGGCATCGGCATGGCGGTCACGGGCCTCTTGCAAAGCCAGGGGATCCCGTTGTGCCAAGGCTGGATCCCATTGGGTCCATTCCTGGTCGCCATACACCTCTTTGAGGGCCATGAACAGGGCGTAGTCCGGCAGCCAATCGGCCTCGGCAGCACAGTAGGCTTGAAAGGCTTCCCAGTCGGCGGCGGTGGCCTTGTCTTTGAAGGTGGCCCAGGCGCGGCGCAACAAGCCCAGCTTGAAGGGGATCACGGTTTCGTAGTCCACCCGCTCAGCATTCCCCGCCTGGATGGCTGGCCATTGGGGCAGATCCTGCCAGCCGTTGGGTTCCAGCCAGCCGGCTTTCACCAGCAGCTCCGGGCTAATCAGCAGTGGGTTGCCGGCAATGGCAGAAAAGCTCATGTAGGGGGAGTTGCCCCAGCCGGTGGGGCCAAGGGGCAGCACCTGCCAGAGGCGCTGGCCGCTTTCCACCAGAAAATCCACAAACCGGTAGGCAGCCGGCCCCAGATCGCCGATGCCAAATGGCCCCGGTAGCGAGGTGGGGTGCAAGAGGATGCCACTGAGTCTGCCCATGCGCATGGCTAAACCCTTTTCGCCCTATTTCACCGCCTATCCTGTCACTTCTACAGCCCAATGACAGCTACCAATCGACAAAACCAAGACCAAAGGTCAAAAGCGCCAACGGCCTTTTTGGCTTGGCCAGCTCTTGCAGCGGAGGAGAGATGGGGAGCCTCTCAAGAGCAGGCTTGGGAACCCCCCTCACCTCCCAAAACCGGCCAGCCCACCAAGCCCTGGCGGAGACTCTGATGGCAGGCACGCACCTCTTCAAGGGTAAACAGGCGGCGAAAGGGGATCCCCATTTCGCGGTAACGGGCCTCTGCCCCTTCCAGTCGATCCACCAAAGCCAGGATCCCTTCTGCCCGATAGCCCGCTGCCCGCACCCGCTCGACAGCCTTGAGAGCCGAGCCGCCGGTGGTCACCACATCCTCCAAGATCCAAACCCGGCTGCCCGCCGGCAACTCCGGCCCCTCGATCCAGGCCTGGGTGCCATGTCCCTTAGGCTCTTTGCGGACAATCAGGGCCGCCAGGTTGGCCGGCTCAGCCTGCAGAGAGGCCAAACTCACCGCTGTGACCAAGGGATCCGCCCCCAAGGTCATGCCGGCAACTGCCTCGGTCTCAGGGGGCAGTAGCCGATGCAGCAGGGATCCCACCAGGTAGGCTCCCTGGGGGTGGAGGGTAACCGGCTTGCAGTTGATGTAGTAAGTGCTTTGCTGCCCAGACGTGAGGGTAAAGGATCCCTCGCGGTAGGCCAGTTGGGCCAGCAAATACAGCAATTTCTCCCGCGCCTCAGCCGAGGAAAGACTTAAGGGAGAACAGTCTAGGAGCAACACAGCAGGGATCCCCATCAGCTCAACCGTCAACCCATAGATGCGGCAATAACTAACCTGGAGGAACTTCAGTCCGAAGTAAGCAGAACTTTGAGGTTATGCCTCAAAGGACTGTCTAGGGGCGTCTTGACAGCGCCTTTACGAGTCCATTTTGGGCTGCGTAAGAATCCCCTGGGTGGGAGCATGACTCTAGTCAATGATATGCTGGACTATACTGAAAATAATGTACAGTATGTTCAGTATGGCTGCCTGGCATGGCTAGGTATGTAAAACCGAGAGAAGCAGCAGCTTATTTTGGGGTGTGTCTCCACACCCTCAGACGGTGGGAACAGAAAGGCTGGATTAAGGCAATACGCACACCATCTGGTAGAGCGAGAAGGTATGACCTCGACAGTTACGTCAGAACACCCAGAAAGGATAAACGAGTTGTTTTGTACGCCCGAGTCAGCAGTCGAGGGCAGAAACCAGACTTGGAGAGACAGATTGCAAGACTGGTTAACCTCTATCCTGGAGCCGAAGTGGTCGGAGAGGTTGGCGGCGGTCTCGACTTCAAAAGACCGAAGTTCCTTGCCTTATTGGAACGAGTCCGTGCGGGAGATGTCGGAACGATTGTGGTCGCTCACCGGGATCGACTCTGCCGGTTTGGATTTGAGTTCGTTGAGTGGTACTGCCGTCAATACGGGTGCGAAATCTTGGTTCTCGATGACGATCACCTTTCTCCCCAACAGGAACTGGTTGAGGATATCCTCACCATCCTGCACTGCTTCAGCAGTCGGCTCTACGGACTCAGAAAATACCGGGCTGCAATCGAGAAAGATACGGATTTATCCGGAGCCAGCGCTGGCTAAAGTTTGGAAGCGGTGGCAAGCGGCGTGCCGGTACTGCTACAACCAAGCGATTGCCTATCAGCGCCAGCATGGTGC
>NZ_AUMZ01000001.1:2252135-2272926 GCF_002760375.1 Synechococcus sp. 60AY4M2 | reverse complement strand
CGCTAACGCGGTCGCGTCAGCATCGCGTAGTGACAACGGAAACGGACAGAATGCTATCGCTTCACCGCTGAGCAGTAATGCTCAGCAGTGTTCAGCGTAAATGTATCAGTGTCAATAGGACAAGCGATGGTGCGGCTCTGCCACCACCGCGGCCTCCGACTCCTCCGACAAGTGGGCAATCAGCCGATCCACCAGCCGCGACAGGGTTGCCCGTTCTTCTAAGCTGAGACAGCCGTAGGTCTGCTCCCGCAACTCCCAAATGAGAGGGGGCAAAATTTCTTTCAACTTCTCTCCGGCAGGGGTGAGGTAAACCCGCCAGATCCGCCGATCCTTGGGATCCCGCTGCCGCCGGATCAGCTCCCGTTTCTCCATGCCGTCCAAGACACCGGTCATGGTACCCCCCAACTGCTGCAGGCGCTCGCAGATAGTGGAGGTGGGGATCCCGTCTTCTTCCCAGAGGCAGCAAAGCACCACCCAGTGGGAAGCGGTCAGGCCGAAGGGCTCCAGGTAGGCCTGAAATTTCCGCCGCACCAATTGCGACAACAGCCGAAGGCGATAGCCCAGGGAATAAGGGGCCAGAATCTCGCGCCATCGCTCCAGGAAGGCTTGTTTCTCCAACTGAGCCATCGCTGAGGGTTCCCCATGGGTGGCTGAGAATGCTTAGAGCTTAAATTCTTCCATTCTAACCTTCTATAAAGAGCGGCCAAAAGCAGCTCATCATCCGTTACAAAAGCGTTACAGGCTTTACAACAAAAGTTACAGTGGAGGGTTGGGCGAGGGGCGAATCTCCCGCCAATTAGCATCAGCTAGGAACCAAATTAAGCTTGGCGTGACAGGGATCCCGCTCTTCTGTCTGAAGGAAGAAAATGCCGATTTGCCCATCTGGGGTCGCCTCGGCAAAAGAGGGGCAGTGGGCAAGGGGAAAATTTGCCAGAGCCATTGAGATGGCACTAGAGTAGCTTCAAGTTTTGCCAGCTCGTTCTCTTTGCCAATGTCTTTTGGGAGGTGAGCATGTTGTCTATCCTACAGGGGTTGAGCTCCCAGCGCCGTTTCCTCTGGGCAGGGATCCCGTTGGTTTGTTCTCTGGCCCTGGGGGCCTGCTGGAACAACCGCAGCAGTGCCGAAACCCCCTCTCAGGGTGTCCAGGCTGAGGTTACAGCAGCGGCGCAAAACCCCTTCCCCCCCATCCCCACCCCGCCGCCGCCGCTGCCTTCCCCCAGTGGCACGCCCGGCCTTCCCCCCTGGTGGCCCCGTGGGCAATCGTCGCAGTGGCAGGATTCCCCCTACGCCGTGGCCTTGTCCGGTTTTTTGCAGGGATTGGCGGCCCAAGGGGGAGCGCTCTCTCAACAGGGGATCCTGCTTTGGACAGCCGAAGGCGAGCTCTTGGCGGAGCACCTGCTGGATCGGCCTTTGCCGGTGGGGGCTTTGGATCAATTGGCCCTCAGCCTGATGGCGCTGGAAAAGTGGGGCTATGAGTATCGCTTCCAAACTCGCTTCTACACCACCAGCCACCGCTCCGGCCAGCGCTTGACGGGAGACTTGGTCGTGGTGGGCGGCGGGGATCCCTATTTCCGGGAGGCCAATGTGGCCGAGCTGGCCCGCCACCTGCACAACCTCGGCATTCGCCAGATCGACGGCGAGGTGAAGGTGGTGCCCCCCTTCCGCTTGCTGGGTCAGCCTGACTCTCTGGCCAGCGCCCGCCGGCTTGCCGAGCTCCTCCGAGATCCCCAGGGGCCCTATCCTGTGACCCTCGGCGGCTCCGGGTCAACGTTAAGGGAGCTGCCGGAGGAGATCCATTGCCTGGCCGGCTACACCTCGCTGCGCCTGGGATCCCTGCTACAAATCCTCAACGGCGGCAACGATCGGGCCATGGCAGAAGCCCTGTTGGCGGAGCTGGCAGGCAGAACAGCCCTGCTGGAGTACCTGCAGCAGCGGTTGGTAGCTCAGCCGGTTGCCCATCTGGATCCCAAACTGGCCCCTGCCCAGTTGGAAATTCGCCTTGGCCCAGGCGGGCAAGAGCTGTACCTCTCCCCCCGCGCCCTGGCCCATCTGTGGGAACATCTGCTTGAGGCCACAGACGGGGATCCCAGGCGTGTCCTGCCAGTGGCCGGGGTCGGCCACAGCCCTTTGCAGCTCCGCGCTCTGCCCCCGGGCACGATCGCCCAGGTGGGCTCTGCCGCCAACCGACTGATGATGGTGGGGCAGCTTCCGGATGGCACCCGTTTCGTCTTACTCAACCACGGCCCGGATCTGGGCGTCTTGCGCCAGCACCAGGATCAGTTCCTGCAGCAGGTGCTGGCCGTTGGGGAGCCTCTCCGCCGCTGAAGAATAGAGCCCTCTCCCTTCTCTTTTCTTCGAGGCCCTCTTGGTCGGGGAGCCACGGTGCAAACGGCTCCCCAACATCTAGTTGGCCGATCCCTGACTTTCCCCTCTCCCTTGTGGGAGAGGGGCTGGGGGTGAGGGCAGCTTTTACGATTGGAAGAAGGCGGGAATTAAAGAGGAGGGCAAAGCTGCCTAGGGCTGGCCAAGCCAAGGATCGGTCTCGCCTCGCAACTGGCAGGATCTCCTGCTGCATCACCATCTCAAGCAGCTCATCCACCTGATCCAGCAGGCGCTGCCCCTGAGACCTAAGGCAAACAAGAAAGCCCGCAGGGTCTCCTCTAGGGATGGGGGCGGATCAGCCCGTAGCCGCCGTGCTTGCGGACATAGATGACGTTGATCTCGCCGTTTTCGATGTTGCGGAACACGTAAAAATCATGATCCACCAGCTCCAACTGGTGCAGCGCCTCCTGAACTGTCATGGGAGGCATGGCGAAATACTTGGTGCGCACCACCTCAGGGGGCAGCTCTGCTTGCCGTTCTGTATTCAGAGGATCGGTGAGGGGCTGCTGGGCCACTGCCACCGAGGTTTTGGGAGAATGGCGGATGCGGTGAACGCCGTTGCGTTCTTTATATTTGCGCAGCTTGCGGGCCAGCTTGTCGGCAACGCGGTCAATGCTGGCGTAGAGGTTCTCGCTGCTTTCCTCCGCCCGGATGACGGTGCCGTTGGCGTAGACGGTAACTTCGGCAGATTGGTTGGCACTGATGCGGGGGTTACGGGCTACCGATAGATTGACATCCACTTCACTGGTGATCTGGGCAAAATGTTTGACAGCCCGCTCGATTTTTTCTTGAACGTAGCTGCGGATGGCGTCGGTAATCTCGACGTTTTTCCCTTGGATCACAAGCTTAGTCATGGGTACTCTCCCGGTTGTGTCAGTTTACACCTAAAGTTAGCGCCTCACCCTCGCAAAGGATCCCTAGGAAACAGCCCCCACCTCAGGCATGATCGCGGCCCGGCAACTTGCAGAAAGGGCTACGCCAGAAGATGAAGATCGGCTTTGGCATCGGCACTAACCTCTTGGGTTAAGTCTAAGTTAACATCTCCCCCAGGGATCTGGTTCAGGGGTTAAGAATAAATTTAGGCCGTCTTCATTTTTAAGGGATTGGGAGCCAGCACCACTTCTCAGGCAAGGAGAGGTTCCCTGAATTCGGAACTCCAAATTCAAGTGGAGAAGGTCTCCAGACTGCTCGAAAAGGGCAAACTTAGTGGCAGAACTTACACAGATAGGTTCTGCCGAAAATGCTTTTACTAAACTTAAATTCAACAGAGAGAATCAGCACTTGCTGAATCGACCTCTGCTCTCAGGGCGAGCATCTCCTTATTGTTTATTGCTATCTTTTCTCTTTTCTCCTTACAGAACTTGTGGCCATTATACAACCTGGTGAGCCAGGGTGCTTTTTCCAGCTCAGACAGAGACTGAAAGGGAGAATGAAGAGATGTTGACTGAAGTTAAGCTTTTTATAAGATAGGGATCCCGTAGAAATATCGTTACCAAGAGCAGGTCTGAAAAGCCGTTTTTGGCCTCTGTGGCCGACCTGCTAGCCGGAAGGCCGGTTTGCTTAGAAGAAGTGGGGTGGACCCGGTGGTCAGAGAGATCTCTTGGAAAGCGAAGGAGCTTTTGGACAAAGCAGAAGCAGCTTTGCAGGATCAGTTTCAGGCGATAGATAGGGTCCTTAGGGAGAACCTGGCGCGGGTGCTGCAGGCCTTCCGCGACCAGCAGGTGGGATCCCATCACTTTGCCGGCGTATCGGGCTATGGTCACGACGACCGGGGACGAGAGGTTTTGGATCGGGTGTTTGCCCAGATCATGGGCTGTGAGGCGGCGCTGGTGCGGCTGCAAATGGTGTCTGGCACCCATGCCATTGCCTGTGCCCTGTTTGGCGTGCTGCGGCCGGGGGATGAGCTGTTGGCCATCACCGGCCCCCTCTACGACACTCTGGAGGAGGTGATCGGCCTGCGGGGATCGGGGCGGGGATCCCTGCGGGAGTTCGGCGTTACCTATCGTCAGTTGGATCTGCGGGAAGGAGATGTCGATTGGCAGGCCCTGAAAACGGCCCTTAAACCGCAAACCCGCCTGGTTCACATCCAGCGCTCCTGTGGCTATGACTGGCGTCCCAGCTTTTCCATCGCCCAGATTGCCGAGATGATCCAGATCGTCAAGGCACAAAACCCGGAGGTGGTGGTCTTGGTCGATAACTGCTATGGCGAGTTTGTGGAAACCCAAGAGCCCACCCACGTGGGCGCAGATTTGATTGCTGGATCCCTAATCAAAAATCCAGGCGGCACCCTGGCCCCGGCGGGGGGCTATGTGGCGGGGCGGGCCGAGCTGGTGGAGCAGGCTGCCTGCCGGCTGACAGCGCCAGGGATCGGCTCGGAAGGGGGAGCAACTTTCGATCTCAATCGCCTGCTGTTCCAGGGGCTGTTTTTGGCTCCACAGATGGTGGCCGAAGCGGTCAAGATCGCCCATCTGGCCGCCCAGGTGTTCCACGATCTGGGCTATCCTGTTTCCCCGTCACCCCAGGTGTCCCGCACCGACATCATCCAGGCCATTCAACTGGGATCCCCGCAGAAGTTGCAGGCCTTTTGCCGCGCTATCCAAAGCAGCTCGCCAGTGGATTCCTACCTCACCCCGATCCCAGAAGTGATGCCCGGCTATGCCGACCCGGTGGTGATGGCGGCGGGCACTTTTGTTGCCGGCAGCAGCGCCGAGCTCTCCGCCGATGGGCCAATGCGCGAGCCCTACATCGTCTACTTACAGGGGGGGACCCATCTCAGCCACGGGCGGTTGGCCCTAGAGGCCGTCTTGCAAGCTTGGGATGCTCTGTAAATTGCCGTCCCTGGCCGGGCTCCGCCCAAGGAGTAGAATTGAGTCTGTGGTCTCCATTCCCTCTAGACGGATCCTCGTCGATTGGATGTCGAGCTTATGTTCTAGTTCTGGGTTTTTCCTCGGTTGGGGATCCCGTTTGGCCCTTGCTTGGGTGGCTTTGGGGTTGGCCAGCGGCTGTCGGCTGTTGAACCCCGTGGGAGAGGGGAGCACACAAGTGGGAGCCGCCTTGACTCCCTCTCCCCTGTGGAGAGGCAGCCAAACCCTGACAGGAACTCTTGAAGGGGGGGACGAGGTCAGCCCCCAGTACGGCAGCTACTGGGATGGGATCCCTGTGGCCGCCGAGGCGGGCCAGATCCTGATCGCCGCCCTGGAGAGCGAAGACTTTGACCCTTACCTGGAGCTGGTGGACGGCCAAGGGCGGGTAATCGGCTTTGACGACGACTCCGGCCCAGATGTTAATGCCCTCTTGGCGGTGCGGCTGCTGCAGGAAGGCACCTACACCTTGCGGGCCACAAGCTTCAAGCCGGCATCCACTGGCACCTACCGGCTGACCTACCGGCTGGCCCAGGTCGATTGGCAGCAAACGGTGTCGGGCCGTCTGCAGAAGGGATCCGCCCAACACCCTGAAGACGGCAGTTGGATGGAAGAACACCCCATCGCTGCCCGGGCCGGCCAGATCCTACTCGCTTCGATGGCCAGCTCTGATTTCGATGCCTTTTTGCAACTGTTGGACCCGGAGGGAGAGGTGATGGCTTGGGATGACGACCAAGGCGGCGGCAGCGATGCCCTGATAATTGCCTTTTTGCCTCGCAGCGGCACCTACACCCTCCGGGCCAACACCCACAAACCAGGAGAAGAAGGAGCCTATGGGTTGCAGTACGCCCTGCACTAGCGTCCAGGCCTGCCAAGCTTCTGCGCCTTCCCTGAGAAGTTTTGGCCGGTCTGCCTGTAAGCCTTTTGATGCCGATGTCGAGATTGGGCAAGAGTCATTATTGCTTTATTTTATTAGCGCTGGAAGCTTCTGGTTCAGAGCCTTCTGAAGCAGGGTTGGTTGGGGTTTGCTGAGGTTTATGGGAAAGCATGACATCTTATCCTAAGTTGTGACGGAGCTGAAATGTTGCCTTCATGGACAGGGCGTTTTCCCTAGAATGGGATCGATGGCCTAGACCCCTCTTTCTCTTGCACTTTCGCAGTTCAGCCCTTACCCTACACAATGGATGCCATGACCCCTGAAATGGTACGCCAGTTCTGGTCTTTGGTCAGCGAGATCGGCAGGCCAGATTGGCTCAATCAGCGCGACGATGACTTGGTGAATCTGCTTCTGAGTGCTTGCCAAAAAAAACATGCCCTCAGCAACGTCGATGCCTCAATTCTCAACCGCTACATCAGCATCCGCCTGCCCTTGATTCGTGAAATTGTTGTCGACTAGACCGAGCTAGGGGGGTTTTTCCCAGCCATGATGGCCGCACAGATGACTTTGCTCGTCTATGGAGCGCTGCTTTTGCTAGGCGGGGTCGTCGGCTATGTGAAAGGCAGAAGCTCCAAGTCGTTAATTAGCGGCCTGGTGGGGGCCGCCCTCAGCG
Organism: Synechococcus sp. 60AY4M2; assembly: GCF_002760375.1. NCBI lineage: Bacteria > Bacillati > Cyanobacteriota > Cyanophyceae > Synechococcales > Synechococcaceae > Synechococcus > Synechococcus sp. 60AY4M2. The sequence continues at coordinate 2,266,133 of NZ_AUMZ01000001.1, read as the reverse complement.
GCGTCAGCTACGGGCTACTGGGAACAGATCCCCGCTGGGGGCTGGGTCTGGGCTTGGGGACGGCGGTGCTGGGATCCCTTCTCTTTGCCCTGCGCTACCGCAAAACCGGCCAATTTCTGCCTGCTGGTCTAATGCTGGTGGTGAGCTTGGCGGCTGTTCTTCTCCTAGGCCTCAGCTTCGGCTCGGTCTAGGCCGGCAGCGGCAAGACAAGCCTGCTTGGCTGTCGGTTCCAGACTCTGGGATTAGGGCGGGTCTGGGATCTCCATTGCCGGGGTCACCACGGTGCAACCCGATAGAAGCGAGTGGTGGTCACCCACTCGGTGGCAGGGATCTCCTCGACGACGATGGCGCGGGCGATGGCATCGCCCAGTTGGGATCCCCGTACCCGTACATTGGCAAAGGAGCCACCCTGCTCAAAAGAGGCAATCTCCTGGAAGTTGAGGGGACGGAGGGAGGCCACCGCCAATACTTGGGCTTGGCCAAAGGGCGGGGCGATGGTCAGGCGGTAGCGGGCGCCAGGGGGCGGGAAGGTGCGCGCTTCGCCGGCCCGCAAAAACTCGTTTCCACCCGAGAAGCGGTTGGGCAAAATCAAATGGGTGCGGCCATCGGCTTGGATGCTGAAGAGGTAGACGTAAGCGTCGCGATTGGTGCTCACGGTAATGGCAATCGGCTCGCCGGGCCGGTAGATGGGGTTAGAGCCGCGCCGATCCAGCTCCAGGTTGACCTGCAAGTTGGAAGGCACTGGGTTGACGATGATGGAGCGGGTGCCGGTTTCCAGCCGATTGTCGGCCAGTTGTAGCCTTTGCAGCGGGGGGTAGAGGCCCAGGGTCTGCGGGAAAACGGCGGTGGCCGGAGCCATCGACAGCCCCAAAGCCAGCGGCAGGAAGACCAGTTTGGCGTTCATAGTTCACACCTGACAATCAGTGGCTATGTTCATCCTAGGAAGGGGCAGAGTTCGACCGGAGCAGGCTTCGCGCAGTCTCAGATCTCCTGCTGATGCAGTTTCCCCTGCCGCAGATGGCAGGCCCAGGGGGGAAAAGGCGCTGAGAAAACTGGGAGATCCTGTCTGGAAAGGGCTAAGCTGCAGATTGGGGATCCCTCGACTCGAGCCCAACCTTGCCTATGGCCGGCGACAGTTACCAAGAAGGCATTGCGGCGGTTCAGGCAGGCGATTTTCCGGCTGCCATCCAGGCCTTTCGCCGGGCAGTTGCCGAGGATCCCGCGCACACCGAAGCTCGCTACAAGCTGGCCTGGGTGCTGGGCATGAGTGGCTATCTGGATCCGGCACTGGCCGAGCTGGAGGCCGTGTTGGCGGCAGATCCCACCCATGTTGCAGCCCACTACAACCGGGGAGCCTTGCTGTTGCAAAAGGCTCAACTGGAAGCAGAGGTGGATGGACAACTCGATCTCGAGGTCCTGCGGCAGGCCGAAGCGGCTTTTCAAACCGTGATGCGCTTGGATCCCAACGATCAACGGGCCTATGCCTTTCTCACTTTGGTCAGGCGAGCCATCCGCAACTATCAGTCGCCCGCGCAGCCTTCTAGCCGCAGTGACGAGTAAACCCCTGCACCAGGACTTCCAGGGGGGGAACGCCGGGATCCCCCAGCTCGGCTGCCACTTCTTGAGAAACCTGTCTCACCACTTCCGCAGGCAGTTGCAGCTTGTCCACCAACTGCCAAAAGTCCTCTAGCTCTTCCCAATTCAGCCAAGGCTCCTCTACGGGCGCTGGCGGCAATTACCAGGTAGCCCACCTGAGAAGGAGACGCCTCTCGGCTTCGTCGCCAACTTGAGCCAGCACCCCATTTATCCAGGGGTACTACCAGGTGGCACAACCACGACCAGCGGCGCTAAAAGCCCATCAGGCGGGCTACAGCAGCCAAATCGGGGGCTACTCCTGTGTGGATGGCGGCGGATCCCTGTTGGGCGGCCGTGTCGGGATCCTTAAGGCCGTTGCCGGTGAGCACGCACACCACCTGGGCGCCGGCAGGCACCTGATCCCGCCATTTCAGCAATCCAGCCACTGCAGCGGCACTGGCCGGCTCGCAGAAGATCCCTTCCTCCGCCGCCAGCAGACGATAGGCGGCCAGGATCTCCTCGTCGGTTACACTATCCACCCGGCCACCGCTGGCCTGGACTGCCGCCTTGGCCTTCACCCAACTGGCAGGGTTGCCGATGCGGATGGCCGTAGCCACCGTTTCCGGGTGTTCCACCACCCGGCCCAGAACGATGGGAGCGGCGCCGGCAGCCTCAAAGCCGTAGAGACGCGGGCGGCGGCTAGCCTTGCCTCGCTGGTAGTAGTGGCAAAAGCCCATCCAATAGGCGGTGATGTTGCCGGCGTTGCCCACCGGAATACAGAGCCAATCGGGGGCATCCCCCAAGGCATCCACCACCTCGAAGGCGGCAGTTTTCTGCCCCTCCAGCCGAAAGCGGTTGACAGAATTGACCAGTGCTACCGGGTAGGCTTCCGCCAGTTGCCGCACCATAGCCAGCGCCTGGTCGAAGTTGCCCTGGATGGCGATGATCTCGGCCCCGTACATCAGGGTCTGGGCCAGCTTGCCCTTGGCCACATAGCCATCTGGGATCAGCACGTAGGCCCGCAGGCCCCCTTTGGCCGCATAGGCAGCGGCTGCTGCCGAGGTATTGCCGGTGCTGGCACAGATGATGGCCTCTGCCCCCGCCTCTTTGGCTTTGGACACTGCCATGGTCATGCCCCGATCCTTGAAGCTGCCGGTGGGGTTGAGGCCCTCCAGCTTCAGGTAAACCTGGCAGTCTCGCCCCAGCCGTTGGCTCAGCGCGGGAGAGGGGATCAAAGGAGTATTGCCCTCATGCAGCGTCACTACGGGGGTGCTGGAGCTGACGGGGAGCCAGTCCCGGTAGTGCTGGATCAGGCCGGGCCAGAGCCCCACTTGCGCGCGGGATCCGGCCGTACGAGAGGAATGGGTGGGATTCAGGGTCACCATGCTGCCGAGCAGTCGAGGCCAACGGAAGGGCCAGCTTCTTAACTGTAACCGTTTGCGAAGCAGTTGGAGCAGCTCTCTCCCCTGCCGGATCGAGAGGATCTAGTCGGGCAAGGGCTGCAAGGCCAGCGCCTGGGCCAGAGAATGCAACTTGAGGCGGATCTCGGCCAGCTCCTGGGCGGGGTTGGAATCGGCCACGATGCCGGCGCCGGCATACAGGCGGGCCCGCTTCCCCGCGATCAAAGCCGAGCGGATCCCAACCACCAACTCGCCATTGCCCTGCAAGTCCACCCAGCCCAGCGGGGCGGCATAGCTCGAGCGGTCAAAGGGCTCCCACTGCTCCAGCCACTGCAGCGCCGCCTGCTGCGGATAGCCTCCCACCGCTGCGGTGGGGTGGAGCTGGGCCAACAGGTCGAACAGATGCACCTCCGTAGGGAGTTCGGCCTCGATCACCGTTTGCAGATGCTGGATGTTGGCCAAACGGCGCAGCCGTGGCTGAGGGGAGATCCGGGGCTCCATCCCCAGCCGGCCCAGAGCCTCTTGGATCGAGCGCACCACCCACTGGTGTTCGCGGCGGTCTTTGGGGCTGCGGAGCAGTTGCTCGGCCAACATGCGATCCTGGTGGCCGTTGGCGCCGCGGGCGACGGAGCCGGCCAGCGCATCGATCTGCACCCGGCCCTGCCACACCGACAGTAGCCGTTCTGGGCTGGCTCCCAAGAAGATCTGGGGAGGAAAATCCCTCTGGCTTTCCAGGGCAAAGGCGAAGACGCTGCAATCGGGGTGATGGGCCTCCAGATAGGCCAGCAGCGAAGGGATCGGGGGAGGGGAGGGCAACGCCAGATCCACAGCCTCTGCCAGCACCACTTTTTCCAGGGATCCCGCCTGAATCGCTTGCAGGGCTTTTTGAATGCGAGCCAAGAGAGGTGTTTCCGCTACCGCTACCGGTAGAGGGGGCTGCAGCTCCCAACCGGGCAAGGGAGCCTGGGAAAGACGCTGCATGCGGGCAAAAAAAGCGGCAATCTGGCCAGCCAAGGCCGCCGGGTCGCTTTCGGGGCCGACTTCTAGGTTAAGCCGCGCCACCGTCAGCTCCCCCCCCACCTGCAACAGTTGCCAGCGCGGCAGGACCAGTGCTGCCCCCCCGCCGCTCCTGGGGGCAAAGCCAAAACGGCAGAAGCACAAAGGGCGCTCCTGACGGCTGCTTGGGGACTCTAGGTTGCCAGGAGCGGTGTGGACATGGGGCTGTAGGGCTTGCACAAAGGCCCGTGCCGCCTGAAATCTCCCCTCTCCTGAAAGGTCGAGCTGCCGCAGGGATCCCCACCCCAGCAGCCGCACCCTTTCCCCTTGCGCCTGGTGGGAGAGATAGCAATAGCTAGAGGAGCGGTTGGGGGGGAGCGAGCCCAACTGCCGGGTCAGCACTGCCAGCGGATCTAGCCCTGAGATGGGCTGCGATAGGCTGAGAATCTGGGGGATCCCCCGCGCTCGCGCCATCTCTTGGCAGGTCGCTAGCAGGGGATCCCAGGCGTGTTCCACCTCTGCTGGCCCAGCAGAGGCGTGAATGGGCGGCCAGGCTCTGGGCCATTTCGTGCGTCCGGACCCACCCTTCCAGGGGAAAAGAGAAGAAGTCATGCGCAAGCAAAAGAGAACGATCCTACCTTGGCCGAAAACAGGACAACCGTCATCTCAACCGGCAAGGGAAGCTGCAGAAAGGCGTTTCAGGATATGAGATTAGGGGGGCAGCCGGCAGCTCAGGCTCGCCAGCGCCGGATCCCAGGCGTTTCTTTACGGATTGCAAGGTTTCTTAGCATCCTTGGGGATGGGAACAGAAGCCCCCTAACCTAACAAATACAGAGCAAACACAGAACCCAGAGAGAGCTAGATCCAACATGCTCGCACAGCCGGAACCGTCAAAGAGAACGCGCAGGAGTCCAAAGGCCAGCCCAGTACAGCTTGCGGAAAAGGGCACTTGGGAGAGCCGCTCTCGGCGACAGTTGTGGATGGCCGCCCTTAAGCCCCCCATGTACAGCGTGGCGATCATGCCCATCTGGGTGGGATCCGCCATCGCCTACGCCCAGTCAGGGGCGATGGATGTGGGGGTTTTGGCGGTGTTTCTGGGGGCCGCCATCTGTCTTTTGGCTTGGGTCAACATCAGCAACGACGTGTTTGATGCCCAGACGGGGGTGGACAAAAACAAGCTCCACTCGCTGGTCAGCTTGACGGGCAGGCCGGTTCAGGTGTTTTGGGTGGGCAACGCCTTTTTGGCTTTGGGGCTGGCGGGGATCCTGTGGCTGAGCTGGCGGCAATCGGATCCGACGGTGCTGCTATTGGTGCTGCTGGCCTGCGGGCTGGGCTACGCCTACCAGGGGCCGCCCCTGCGCCTGGGCTACTACGGCCTGGGGGAGCTCCTCTGTTTTTTGAGCTTCGGGCCGCTGGCGGTTTTGGCCGCCCACTACAGCCAAAGCCAAAGCTGGTCGCTGCCAGCCCTGGCGGCCTCACTGGTGGTGGGGATGGTCACCAGCTTAATTTTGTTTTGCTCCCATTTCCATCAGGTGGAGGACGATCTGGCTGCCGGCAAGCGCTCGCCGGTGGCCCGCCTGGGCACTCGGCGCTCCGCCCGTCTCATCCCCTGGATCTGCGGCAGCATTTTTGGCCTGCTGCTGCTGTTTGTCGGGCTGGGGGCTTTTCCGGCTTGGACGTTGCTGGGTTTTGCCGGGATCCCCTTTGCGGTGCGGCTATCCCGCCTGCTGGGGGCCTATCACGACCAGCCGCAGCGGATCAGCCATTCTAAGTTCATCGCCGTCGGCCTCCACTTTTGGCTGGGGCTGTTTCTGGGGCTGGGCTTTATCCTCAGCCGTCTGGGATAAGCCAGAACCCTAGAGGTGATCGGGATCCCGCCGAGGCGGCCCGCAAATTGCGATAAGCTACAGCCTAGTGTGCCGGCTTGGGTGTTGGCCCCGCTGGGGCTCATGGGTTAGGGATCAACGTAAGGCAGCGGCGAGAACAGGATGCGGCGATTTTTCAATTCCAACCTGGGGGTGGCGCTCTTGGGAACCGGCCTCTTGGCTGCTCTGGTTGCCTGGGCCTTGTCCATCGACATCGAAGAGGTAAAGGTGGAGCCCCTTCCCCCGGATCAGCCCCTTTCCGTCAGCCGCAGGGTAGATATCTTGGGTCGTCGAGGGGGCCAGCGGCGTTGGCGTCTCATCGCCGACCAGGTGGAGCTAAGAGCTGGGCAACAGGTGTTTGAGCAGGGGGCGCACGGCTACTTCTACGGAGATGGCGCCGACCGCCAAGAAGAGGTGCCGGATCCCTTTTTTGCCAGCAGCGAGCGGATGATTTGGCAGGCCAAGCGTGCCCGCTACGACGCCACCGCCGACGCGTTGTATCTGGATGAGGGGGTGGAGGTGAGAAGCGAGGATGGCAGCCTGCTTCTGACCCGTGCTCTGCGAATCACCCCCGAAGAGCGCATCGAGGTGCCGGAGGCCTTCACCCTCAAAGGGCAAGAAATGATCCTAGAGGGCCGCTCCGGCTCGTTTAACTTCCAATTTGCCCTCCTCAGCGCCCAGCAGGGCAAGCTAACGGTGTTGCCCTTGGATTCGGAGTCCTCACGCCCAGCAGCCGCGCCCATGAGCGACCCGACCAGCGCTGGGGCGGATCCCACTTCTACCATCATCACCGCTGACCAGCTCACCTACGACCGGGCCAACCAGGTGGCCGAAGGGAAAGGGAACCTGCGCATTCGCGAAGGCGGCCTCGAGATTCGCGCCCCTCAGGGCACCTACCTGCGCCGACAGGCCCAGAGCATTCTCTCCGGCGGCGTGGTGTTGCAGGAGGTGGCCGATGTCGGCAGCCGGGATCCCCTCTTGGCGGATCTGCGCTTGGCCCAGGCTGATCCCCAGGCGACCCCAGCCCAGCAGGATCAGGAGGTCACCATCGTCGCCGACCGCCTCACCTACGACCGCAACACGCAAATTGCTCGCGGGGAAGGCAACCTGGAAATCCGCCAGGGGGAAACCATCATCCAGTCGGCCCAGGGCACCTACCGCCGCCGCGAATCCCAAAGCCTGCTGACGGGGGGGGTTACCCTGCGCGAGCCTGGGCGGGTGCTCACCTCCGCCCGCTTGGAGGGCAACCACCGCGACAAGATCTTCTTTTTTGAAGAAAACGTCCTCTACCGGCAGATGGCCACCTCTACCCCAGCTCCTGGCGGCGGATCCCTGACGGAGGAGCTGCGCCAAGCCGAAACGGAAGTGCGGGCCGCCCGCCTGGTTTACAACTCTCGTACCGGCACCTCGGAGTTTAGCGAGGCCGTCGAGTTCATCCAGCGGGGGCGCAAGGCCAAGGCCAACCAGGCCACCATTACCCCTGAGAAGGTGGAGCTGCGGGGAGAGGTGGTGATCGAGCAGATCGAGGGGGACTGGCTGGCGCGGCGTCTGCAAAACCCCCAGACCCAGGCCGATGTGGACCAGCCGACGGTGATCTACGCCGACCGGGTGGAGATCGATCAGGCCAGCGGCGATGCCCGCTTCTTCGGCAATGTGGTTATCGTGCAGGCCAACCGCGCCATCGAAGGGGATCGCGCCGAGTACTCCGACCAAGGGCAGATTTTCAGGATCACCGCCGACCAGGCTCCCGTCCTCCTCTGCGATCGCGGCGAGCTCAATCCGATTCCCCGCGAGAGCACTGCACCGCTGCCCGGTCGCGATGCTCTGGATCAGATGTGCCGGGGCGCCAACCGCCTCAGCGGCAGGCTGGTCACCCTGAACTTGGAGCGGGATGAGTACACCGTGGAAGGGGACGAGCAGCAGCAGGGGATGTTTCAATTCCGCATCACCGACGCCCTCTGACGGGATCCCAGCGGAGCTGGGGGTCGTCTGGATCTCTAGAGCTGGCTGAGCTTGTGCACCTGAGGTAACAGAGCCACATGACCATCCCACTGGCCAAGGGTCAACGGCGCCGAACTTCTGCCCAGACGGGGAGCTTTTGGGGATCCCTGAAGTTGGGGGGCTTTTTTTTGGAGTTTTATCTCTGCAAAGAGATGATCCGCCCCTTCTTTTTGGGGGTGGCGGGGGGCACGGTGATGATGCTGGGCAACCAGCTTTTTATCTACGCCGATTTGCTGGTGAAAAAAGGCGCCCCTCCCCTGACAATTTTGCACATTCTCCTCCTCAACTTGCCCGCCATTTTGGTGGTCACCTTCCCCATTGCCGGCCTCTTTGCCACCCTACTTACTCTGGGCAGGATGGGAGCTGACAGCGAGATCACCGCCCTGTGGGCCGCCGGGATCCCCTACCGCAAGGTGTTGATTCCGGTGCTCTGCATCGGCCTGCTGGTCAGCGGCCTGGCGCTGTTGACCAACGAGGTGATCGTGCCAGAGACCAACCAAAAGGTGAAAACCCTGAACACCAACCTCATCCTGGCCCAGGATGCCCTTCCGTTTGACTCGGAGGAAATTGTGCGGGTGGACGACGACCTCTGGTTTCATGTGGGATCCATCGACCCGAAGACCGGCTGGATGCACGATCTGCTGATTTTGGATCGCAAGGCCGAGACCGGCCACCTGCGCTACCCACAGGTGATCTCGGCCCAAACGGCGCAGCAGGTGGGCCAAGCCTGGCACCTGCAAGACGTGGTGATCCGTCGCTACGACGAGCGGGGGCGCACCTACTACGAGGGCCAGGTGGCGGAGATGGAGCTGAACATCGTCAACAAGTTGGTGGGCCTGGTGTACGCCGAGAAGGTGCCCCAGGAGCAACGGGCGGCAGAGCTGTGGGAGCAGTGCCAGCGATATCGAGCGGAGCAACGTCCTTCTGCTGATGTGGCCCGCTGCCTGACGGAGTACCACCTCAAGTTCGCCATTCCCTTGGCCAGCTTTTTTGCCATTTTGGTGGCTGCGCCCTTGGGCCTGCAGACGGTGCGCCAGACCGGCCGCTACGGCAGTGTGGCGCTGGCGATTGTCCTGGTGTTTATTTACTATGTACTGATGAGCCTGGGACGCGCCATGGGCCGAGTTGAGCATATCGATCCCTGGCTGGCCGCCTGGTTGCCGAATATGATTTTCGGTGGGGTGGGCTTCTCTCTACTGTGGCGGTTTTTACGGTGAGATCCGGCAACTTCCCGCAGGGCTTCAGCCCTTGGGCAAAATGGTTGGCCCTGTGCTGGGGCAGCTCCTTGTGGTTGGGGATGGGGGAGGCCGTCTTTGCCCAGTTGGATCCCCTGCCCACCAATCTGGAGGGCTATCAGCGCTTTTGGGCGGCCCAGCGGAGCCGCGATCCTGGCTCAGAGCCGGTTGCTCCCACCGGCGCCAGCCTGTTGGGGGATCCCATCACCTTGGCCGAGGCCCAATCCTCCTCGCGCCTGGCAGCAACAGCGGCTCCCTCCGTTCCCCCTCTTCCCGCCTCGGCCCCTGTTGAAGGATCCCCTCCCGAAAAAGCGCTCACACCGGAAGAGCTAAACCGGCAGCGGCTGCAGCCGCTCTTGGCCGAAGGGGCGGCGGCCCATGCACGGCGGCAGGCGCAGCAGGCCCAAGCTCAGGCAACACCGTCCTCCCGGTCTGCTTCATCGACAACGCCCACGGCAGCTGTTCCTACTCTGGACTCCCTTCGCTCCTCCCAGCCTGCAACTTCCCAAGCTGCTGGCTTGCAGGTAGAAGAGCAACCTGGGCAGCACCCCAACGAAGCGAGGCGCTTGCCTGTTCCCCCCCCAGGGTCCACCGTCGAGAGCCTGGCCGCTGCTCAAGGGCAAGAGAGGCCTGGTTCGGAAGCGGTGGCGCAGCAAGTCCCGACCTGGATCCCGCAAGCCGGCGGGAACTGGAATTGGGGCGGCGCCCCTTCTTCCACCGGCACTCAGAGGGCAGCTCAAACCGGAACTGAGGCATTCACCCCCACTGCCGGATCCCTCCTTGCTCCTCAGTTGTTGGAGCGGTTCCCCCTGTTGCGAGATCTGGGCGATCCCGCCACCGGCCCAGAAGCCGCTCCGCCTGCCAGCCAGGGATCCCAGATTCGCCAGCAGCTGGCGGCCACCGCCACCGCCCAGATCCCCCTCGACCCGGCTCAGATCAACGTCAGTGGGGATGTGCTCAGCTACCTTGCCGAGCAAGACCTGGGCATTGCCGAGGGGAACGCCCAGATCCAGTTGGCCGACGGCACCCGCATCAGCGGCGAGCGGCTGTTGTTTTACCGACGGGAACGGCGCCTGCGCAGCGACGGCCCCTTCCGGATGGAACAGCCCCCTGGACCCCAGGGGCGCGGCATCCGGCAAATTGAGGGGCGCAACCTGGATCTGGACATCCCCGGTCGCAGCGCTCAATTTGAAAGCTCGCTGGTGATCTTGCCGGGGGAGGAGCCGGGCACCAAGGTTTTTGTGCGCAGCCAAGAGACCACCGCCCTGTTGGGGGATCAGATCTTTTTCGAGAGGGCCACCGTCACCACCTCGCCGGAGCCGCCCATTACCCACTACGTACAAGGGGATCGGGTGGAAGTGTTTCCCGATAACCGGGTCATCGTTTACGACGCCCGCGTCTTTGCCGGCGGCGAGCTCACCCCAGAGGGCGATCTGCGGGCGGGACTGCAGGTTGCCTACTTGCCCCTTTTTATCTACAGCCTGCGGGATCACCAGTGGGTGCTGCCGGGACGCAGCGAGGCGGAAGGGGTGTTTGTCAAGTCCAGTTGGGCCTACCGCTTCGACGAGTACAACTTCGGCGGCCTGCGGCTAGATGTCCTGCAGAAGAAAGGCCTGGGCATCGGCTTTCTGCACGACTACATCCTCCCCATCCCCGACAGCGTCAACTACGGGCGGGCCCAGTTTTACCTGGTAACCGAGGCCGACCAGCGGCGCTTTTCCAGCCGCCTCCGCCTCGACCACAACTTCGACTTCTACGCCGCCAACATCCTCGGCCAAGAAGGCCAACTGTGGGGCCAGCTCAACCTCAACCTGGACAACACCTACCGCCCTGCCGGCGGGCGCAACGACAACGCCGACCTGCGCCTCAACACCACCTTTCAGGGGGATCTCTCCACCACCACCCTCAACATCAGCCGCACCGGATCCCAGGAGAACGGCACCTATAGCTTTCCCCTCACCCTCAGCCACCTCCAGCGCTATGGGGGCATGCCTTGGCTGCAATCGGATCTGCGGCTGGACTACAACCAGCGGGTGAGCGTCAAGGATGGGCCAGACTTTGCCGACGCGCGGCTGACGCTGGGTGCCCAACTCACCCCACCCGGCTGGGGCGGCACCTATCGCCTGGCCTACCGCGCCTACAGCAGCTCCAACGGCGACACCGAGCCGCGCCGCAACTTCGAGCTGGCCTTCAATCCCGATCTCCTCCGCATCACTCCCGATATCTCCCTCAGCAGCGCCCTCACCCTGACCCAAGAGCAACAGCCGGATCGAGAAGTGGGATCCGGCCTTAACTTTTTCAATCGTTACGAGCTGCGCTCCAGCCTTCAATTCAACGACATTCAACCGGCTCCCTGGATCACCTTCATGCCCGGCTCGATCGACTACACCCAAGTCCTGTACTCAACCCCCGACCAGGAATCCACCGTCAGCCTCAACCCCCGCCTCAGCCTCAAGCCTGCCGACTGGAACACCATCGACCTGCGCTACAGCCGCACCTTCTACGGCAACAACTCTGTGCCCTTTCAAACCCTTTCCGCCAGCCCCAAGGATGTGGATCGCCTCAACGCCAGCATCAGCTTCTTTACGCCGCGCGACTTCCTGCCCAACGTGCCTCCCGGCTACCTTGCCTTTGAAGATGACCTGCCCGGCGAGCTGCCCATAGCCCTGACTTTTCCCGACGACACGCCGGAGGACTTGGAAGCGATTGCCTCCCGTAACCTGCAGGAGCTGCAGGCAGAGGTGAAAAACCTGGTGCGCCTGGACACCAGCCTTGGCTACGACTTCATCACCCAGAAGTGGGATACCCTCAACGCCAACTTCACCTGGAGCACCACCCCTGATCTGTTCAACATTCAGTTGCAGACGGCCTACGACCTGAACCAGGGACAGCTCCAACCCGTTCGTCTGGAATATCGGGGACGCAGCAGCACCACATTTAACCGGGATCAACGCTCTGGCCTGGAGGTGTATGAACCAGGGATCAGCTACGCGCTGCAGGCGGTTTACGATCCGCGGCTAGGTCAGATCTCTACCTATGGACTGGAGTTAGATGCCACCCTCGGCACGCAGTGGCAAAACCACTGGCGGCTCCGCCTGGGCCTGACGGAGGCAGGGATCCGCCGCATTGAGGTGCGCCGCGACCTGCGGGATTTCGAGCTGCGCCTGGCCTACGATCCGCTGGCAGAGTCCCTGCGCCTGGAAGGGATCCTGGTGGCCTTTCCCAGCCGCCCGGTGGGCCTGACCCAAGAGCGGGGAGAGTTTCACCTAACCTCGCCGGTGGGCGCCTTCAGCCTGGATAGCCTGGGGCGCTAGGGCTGGCTCTGCCCTGCAGTCGGGAGGGCGGGTTGGGGCCGGCTTCGGCTACACTAAAGGGCCGACGCTCCTTTTTGCTCAGCAGCGCTGAACTCCTATGGCCAGGATCAACGACCACTTCCTCAAGCTGAAGGCTGGCTATCTCTTTCCCGAGATTGCCCGGCGGGTGCAGGCCTTTGCCGCCGCCCATCCCGAAGCTCAGATCATCAAGATGGGCATTGGCGATGTCACCGAGCCGCTGCCGGAAGCCTGCCGAACAGCCATGATCCGGGCCGTGGAGGAGATGGGGGAGCGGGCCACCTTCCGCGGCTATGGGCCGGAACAGGGCTACGAGTGGCTGCGCCAGGCCATTGCCCGCCACGATTTCCAGGCCCGCGGCTGCGACATCGACGCCTCTGAGATCTTCATCTCCGACGGCTCCAAGTGCGACTGCGGCAACATCCTGGATATTCTCGGCCACGACAACACCATTGCCATCACGGATCCCGTCTACCCGGTTTATGTAGACACCAATGTGATGGCCGGCCATACGGGGCCGGCCAACGAGCGGGGCGAATACGAGGGCCTGGTCTATCTGCCGCTGACGGCGGAAAACCACTTCACCGCCAGCCTGCCCGAGCAAAAGGTGGACGTCATCTACCTCTGCTTTCCCAACAACCCCACTGGTGCAGTCGCCACGCGGGAGCATCTGCAGGCCTGGGTGGACTATGCCCGCGCCTACAACTCGCTCATCCTCTTCGATGCTGCCTACGAGGCCTACATTACCGAGCCCGGGATCCCGCACTCCATCTACGAGATCCCAGGGGCCAGGGAATGTGCCATCGAGTTCCGCTCCTTCTCCAAAACGGCTGGCTTTACCGGCACCCGCTGCGCCTTTACGGTGGTGCCCAAGTCGCTGCGAGGCCAAGCTGCCGATGGCTCCTGGGTGGATCTGTGGAGCCTGTGGTATCGCCGCCAGTCCACCAAGTTCAACGGTGTGGCCTACATTGTGCAGCGAGGGGCCGAGGCTGTCTACTCTGAGGAGGGGCAGGCGCAGGTGCGGGCTCTGGTGCAGTTTTACCTGGAGAATGCCCGCATCATTCGTGAGCAGTTGGCCAAAGCCGGCCTCCAAGCCTACGGCGGCGTCAACGCTCCCTATGTTTGGGTAAAAGCCCCGGAAGGACTGAGCAGTTGGGAGTTTTTCGACAAGCTGCTGCACACCTGCCATGTGGTGGGAACTCCCGGATCGGGCTTTGGCAGCGCCGGCGAGGGCTATCTGCGCCTGTCGGCTTTTAACAGCCGCGCCAACGTGGAAGAAGCCATGCGCCGCATTGTCAGCGTGTTTGGGAGCTAAGTGGAGAGGGCTGGAGCCAGGGATTTTCCCCAACAAGCTGGAGAAAGGGAGATCCCTGGGGCGGTGGTGGAAGGGATCTCTTCTTTGACACTCCCACCCAGGGGATTCTTACGCAGCCCAAAATGGACTCGCAAAGGCGCTGTCAAGACGCCCCTAGACAGTCCCTTGAGGCATAACCTCAAAGTTCTGCTTACTTCGGACTTAAGTTCCTCCAGGTTAGTTATTGCCGCGCGGGTTTTGCACCGCAGTAGGTCGTTTTCCTGGAGAAGCTCTGTACTA
>NZ_AUMZ01000001.1:2221957-2245195 GCF_002760375.1 Synechococcus sp. 60AY4M2 | reverse complement strand
TTGAGGCATAACCTCAAAGTTCTGCTTACTTCGGACTTAAGTTCCTCCAGGTTAGTTATTGCCGCGCGGGTTTTGCACCGCAGTAGGTCGTTTTCCTGGAGAAGCTCTGTACTAAAAGAAGCAACTAAAGTGGCTCAAGGGCTTTTCCGCCTCGCACCCAAGTACGGGGCTACCAAGCTATCCTTTTGTGTAATGCTACAGAAAGAGACAAGCAGGGGAAGGAAACAGGCCTTGCGGGTGGGGATCATTGGCACTGGCTATGCAGCTCGCTCACGGGCAGAAGCCTTGCGCAAAGATGGGCAGGTGCAGATTGTGGCAGTTGCTGGCCGAACCCCTGAGCGAAGTGCTGCTTTTGCCGCCGAGTTTGGGGCGGCGGCCTATTCCGACTGGTCTTCCCTGTTCTGCGAGCAGCCGCTGGATTTGGTGTTTGTTAGCACCATCAATCGGGATCATGCGGCCATCGCCCGTGCCGCCCTGGAGGCCGGGATCCACACCGTTGTGGAATATCCCCTGGCCCTGAGCGTTGCCGAAGCTCGCTCCCTGGTGCAATTGGCAGCGGAACGGCAGTTGCTGTTGCACGTAGAGCACATAGAGCTCCTCAGCGGCGTTCACCAGTTGCTGAGACGGGAGCTGGCAGGGCTGGGCAAGTTGTTTGCCGTTCGCTACATTACCCTCACTGCCGCCCACCCTGCCCCCGACCGCTGGACTTATCGGCCCGACCAGTTTGGCTTCCCCCTCACAGGGGCTGTCTCCCGCATCCACCGCCTGGTGGACTTGTTGGGAAAGGTAGAGCGGGTGAGCTGTCAACTGCGCTACGACGGTCCAGACTTGCCCCACCGCTACAGCAGTTGCTACTGCACAGCCCACCTAAGTTTTGCCAGTGGGCTGCTGGCGGTGTTGACCTATGGCAAAGGGGACTCCCTGTGGTGCTCCCAGCGCCTATTGGAGTTCCATGGCCAGCGGGGGGGCCTGCTGATCAACGGCGAAGAGGCGACCCTGTTGCGCCCTGGCAGCGCCCATCCCCTGGAGACCGGATCTCGCCACGGCCTGTTTGAGCAAGATACCCGCATGGTGCTGGCTCACCTGCGCTGCGGCAGCCCTCTCTACGTGGATCCGGAGAAGATGCTCCACGCCCTAGCTGTGGCCGAGGCCGCCGAGCGGTCTGCCCAAACCCAGCAGGTTGTCTGCGTCCAGGATTAGATCCCTTAGCAGCAGGCGACGTTGCCGCTCAAGGAGAAGGAACTGGGTCTGCCAGCGGAAAGTGCCGCTGCAACAAAGCCGGGATCCCTTGCGGAGAAACGCCGCTGTAGCGAGCCTTGTCGGGCAGGAACACCACGTTGGGCCCCCGTTTGCAATCTTTCATGCAGCCCACTCCCTGCACCCGGATGGTCTCCGGGTAGGCCGCCAAGTGGGCCTGCAGAGCCTGCATCACCGCCATCGCCCCCCGCCGACAGCAATCAGACTTCTGACAGACCAAGACAACGCCTTTCCTCCCTTCCTCCGCTCCGGGAGCGGCCTTGGGGGAAGCCTGGACAGGAACCACGCGGCAGAGCACCCATTTCTCTCGCCCCTTGAATGGATCCACCTCCCGCTCCCCGGCGATCTGAAGCCTATCTCCGGGTTTGAGGCTGCGGTAGAGCTCAGAACGCAGCGGCTTGGGGATCTTGCCAGCAAACACTTCTGCCCCGGCCTGCCAGCGCAAGTACTTGAGCTTGCCATCCTTATCGGGAAGAAATCCCAGGAACTGGCCCTCTGCCTCAAACGGGATCCTTTGCTTAGCCAACTTGCTCATCTTGTCCCCCAGCGTTGAGCTGCCAACATATCTCTAGGCTGTCCAATAACTCCCGCCGCCGCGCCGTGTATTGGCGGATCACGCTGCGCACCTGCACCAGAGCCAAAGGCGTGTCCACCTGCACCTGCAAATGACCCTCTCCCGTACAAACCGCTGGGATCCCCAACTCCACCAGCCGCCGCCCAATGCGCCAGCGCTCCCCCAAGGGGATCTGCAAACAATAGCCGCTCCCAGAAGATACAAAGTTCATGGCCAGAAGCAACGCCTCATCAATAAGAGTAGACCTGGAAAGCTACTAGGGAGAGTAGTTCTCAATAAATGCTTACAAGAAAAACAAAAGCCAGCGCAGAGAGGGTAGCAGGCTCGCCGACCTGACGGGCCTGCCCTGGATCCCGACTAGGCTCTGCCGTCCATCAAGCCAAACACCAGGCTGTCGTTGGCCAGGAAGTGGCTGAGGTGGAAGGCCCGGTCTTCCGTCTTCAGCAAGATCTGCTCGTAGAGGTAGCGGGTGGCGCGATCCCCTAGGCTTTCCGCTTGAGCGGCCTGACGCCGCAGCAGATCAATGATGGCCTGCTCCGCGGCCAGATCGTTCTTCAGCATTTGCCGCGCCTCAAAAGCGCCATCCGGCTCAGGGGTAAAGCAGCAGAGGCGAGCCAAGGTGGCAAAGGTGGCTACCGGCACACCCCCTAGACCTTCAAGGCGTTCTCCCAGGTCGTGAACATGTTCCCTCACCTGCTCGTAGTGATCCTTGAATAACTGGTGCAGCGGGTAGAACTCGGTGCCCTCCACTACGAAGTGATGCTTCTGGTATTGCAAGTACAACCCTTGGAAGCTGGCCAGAAGGGCGTTCATCCCCTCGCAGATCGGCTGGGTCACCTCCAGGCCGAGGGAGACAGGGTTGTTGCGCACGCTGTTGAAGGCCTGGCGCAAGGTTGCGGTTTCAGACATAGGGCAAGGTTCTCCAAGGTAAAGAGGACACAGCTATCTACCCAGTCTACTTGATTGAGTCGATCCAGGAGATCTTGGGGCTGTCCCCACCCCAGCATAGTCCAACTCGGCGCTTCTTGTGAACAGCTCTCAATAAAGTGCTGGTTGTAGCAGAACCGGTGGGCCGGTCAGGGAGGAGTCGCATCCCTTCGCGATTTACACTAGACTGGGAGCGTTAGCCCAGTTGATCCCGTACTTGGGGATGGAGCATGTCTCAAACGGAGCCGGAAAGCCGCTCCTGGATAGAAAAACTGATTCGCCTAACCCATCAAACGGTTGCGCGAGCTCGGGGGCAACAGGGAGATCTAGAAGATTCGGCCGGCCACCTGTTCAAACGCCACCTGTTCAAACAGAGCCTGCTGGAAGCGGAGGCCGAAATGGGCCATTGCAACGTCCTGGTGATCGGCAAAAGCGGGGTGGGCAAGAGCACTTTGGTCAACGCGGTGTTTAAAGATGAGCTGGCCCGCACCGGCGTCGGCAGCCCCGTCACCCGCCACATTCGCCAATATTCCAAGCAAGGTTGCCCGATCACCATCTACGATACGCCTGGCATGGAGTTGGCCGGCGAGCAGAATACTCAGATCCGCCTCGAGGTGGCCCAACTAATCGACGAGCTGCGCCTCAAGGATCCTGAACATCACATTCACATTGTTTGGTATTGCATCCACCACGAGCTGAAGCGGCTGGAGGAAACCGAGCGCAGGTGGCTGAGGGAACTGGAACTCAAAGATGTGCCGGTCATCTTGGTTTTAACTCAATGCCTGGAATACCCCAATCCGGAAGAGAGCGAGTTTTTCCAGTATTTGCAGCGCCAAAATCTCCCTGTTCGCTACATTGTTCCTCTTTTGGCTAAGGACAAGGTCATTAACCGGCAACTCACCATCCCCGCCCACGGGCTGGAGCATCTGATCGGCTGCACCTTGGAGCTGCTGCCGGAAGTGGCTCGCCTTGCCTTTATCCGCCAGCAATTGCTGCGGGTAGATCTCAAAGCCGATGCTGCTTTTAAGTATGTATCGGGCTATGTGGCCAGCGCGGCCTTTATTGGGGCAACCCCCCTTCCTTTTGCCGATGCCCCTCTGTTGGTGGCTGCTCAGATTGGCATGATTGCCAATATCAGCTTTATCTTCGGCTACAAAGCTTCCCCTTCTTTTTATTACTCTTTGATGGCGGCTTTGGCAGGCGTTGGGGGCGCAGTGGTGACCGGGCGGGCCATTGTCTCGAACCTGCTGAAGCTGATCCCCGGCGTGGGATCCCTGGCAGGCGGCATCATCCAATCCACCACAGCCGCTACCCTGACCCTTTCCCTTGGCCTGGCCTATATTGAGCTGATGAAGGCCATCGCCCGCGCCGAAATCCAAGGAATCCAGCTTTCCCAGAAAGAGATGCAGGAGATCTTTGTGCGCGAGTACCAAGAATATGCCGGACGCAGAACCCAGAAAAATGAGGTGGGAATAAGAGCATAAGAGCTTTTCATCCCGGCTTTTGAGTGGGCAGCGAGCCCGAGCTGCAAACAGGATAGGATCCTGGAGAAGGCGAATGTCCTGAGGTCTCGAACCCAAAGGCGCCTTGGACTAGGTACAGTGGCCGGCCTTTCACCTCTTCAAAAACGCGGCCCAGATACTCTCCAATTACGCCCAGGCTGATCAACTGGATCCCGCCCAAAAACAAGGTCATCACCGCCAAAGAGGCGTAGCCGGGCACATCAGAGCCAAACAGCAAAGTGCGGATGATCAGAAAAAGGCCGTACAGCAAAGCCAGCACGGAAATCCCCAAGCCCAGATAGCTCCACACCCGCAACGGCCAAGAGCTAAAAGAGGTAATGCCTTCTATGGCCAGGTTCCACAACCGCCAGTAGTTCCACTGGCTTTTGCCGCGAAAACGGGGGGCGCGGTCGTAAAAAATGGCCACCTGACGATAGCCCACCCAGGCAAAGATCCCTTTCATAAAGCGGGTGCGCTCCCGCAGTTGCCTGATGGCGTCCACCACCTGCCGATCCAATAGCCGAAAGTCCCCGGTATTGCGCGGGATCCGCACCTGGCTGAGCTGGTCGATGACCCAATAAAACCCGTTGGCCGTCAAGCGCTTGAGCCAGCTCTCTCCCCGGCGGCTGCGGCGCACCGCATACACCACCTGATACCCCTGCCGCCACTGCTGCAGCATCTCCGGGATCAACTCCGGGGGATCCTGCAGGTCGGCGTCGATGGGCACAACGGCTCTGCCCGCAGCGTAGTCCAAGCCGGCGGTGAGGGCAATTTCCTTGCCAAAACCGCGGGAGAGGTTCACCACCTTGATGCGGGGATCCTGACGATGGAAAGCGATCAGCTTTTCCAGCGTGTCGTCCTCGCTGCCGTCGTTGACACAGATGATCTCGTAGGGGATCCCCAACGGATCCAAGGTTAGGCGCAGGCGCTCGAACAAATGTTCCAGGTTGTCCGCCTCATTTTTGCAGGGGATGACAACCGAGAGCTCAGGGGCAGCAGGCTCAGAGGACATAGGAGAGCAGGGATCCCGTACCTGGCGATTATTCTGCCATCACGGGGTGCTATGGGTTTGCCGACATCTCCGCCACAATCGAGCGCAGCTCATCCTCTGAGATGCGGTAGACCTCGTTGCAGAACTGGCAAACCGCCTCTGCTCCCTTATCGGTGCGGATCATGTCGATGAGCTCGTCCCGCCCCAACATGCGCAGCGCCCCCTTCACCCGGTCGGAATTGCACTGGCAATAGAAGCGGATGGTGCGCACCTCCGGCGCGATCTTGAGATCCAAGTCGCCCAGGCAAATTTGCAACAGCTCCCGCAAACCGCCGCCGTAGGCCAGCATTGGGCTGAATTCCTCTACTTTGGCCAAACGGGCCTCCATCTCCGGGATCAGACTGGCTGGCGCTCCCGGCATGAGCTGCATCAGCACTCCACCGGCGGCGCGCACCCGCTGGGAATCGAGGTTCACCCCCAAAAGAACTGCCGAAGGGATCTGCTCCGAGGAGGAGAGGTAGTAGCTGATATCATCTCCCACCTCTCCCGAAACCAGTTCCACAGCACTGGTGTAAGGCTGGCCGTAGCCCAAGTCCCGCAGCACATGGAGGTAGCCGTAACGCCCAACGGCCTGACCCACATCCAACTTGCTCTCAGGGGTGAGAGGAAGTTCAATGGCAGGGTTGCTCACATAGCCGCGTACCGTGCCGTCCATGCCGGCATCTACGTAGATGCCGCCCAAGGGGCCATTTCCCTTCAGTTGCAGGTTGATCCGCGCCTGGCGTCGCTTCAGGTTGGCCGCCAGCAACAGGGCTGCACTCATAGCCCGCCCCAGCGCCACTGTCGCCACATAGGAGAGCTTGTGCCGCTCCCGCGCTTCCTGGACTGCCTGGGTGGACACCAAGCCCACCACCCGAATCTTGCCCTCCGCCGCCGTAGCCCGGATCAGGTGATCCGGAAGAGATGAAGGCGGTGTACTCTCAGAAATATCCTTGGTTCGCTTCAATCGTTCTGACCCAGAGGCATCCGTCATCACAACCTCAACTCCTGCCTCGAAAGCAAGCCTGCAGGGATCCCCTGGCGACTTACTTCTTTCCCCGTAGGCTCGCTGCCACTTCGCTATAAGTCGGAGCCAGCCTCTACTATACCATCATAGGCGGCTTATCCCCCTGCCCACTAGCCAGCAGCTTGCTCCGCTAGTTTTTCGGCTCAAAGCCAATCACCTTGCCCATGCTGCCGCTCTGCCCTCCGGTTGGCAAAGCGGTTCTTCATCCCAACTAAGATAGGGAGCGTTTGCAATTCTTCTGCAATTTTTCCCTCTCCTACCAGAGTGTGCCATCCTGAGGATCTAGGCTGATCCAACGCGACCCCCAGCCTGTTGGCCTTACTCTCTGGGTGACTGCTTCATGTTGGATAACCTCACTGCCTACGTCTCGGAACATGCGGCCAAGCGTCGCTGGCGGGAACGCGCCTACAGCCGCTTTTTGCAGGATTGGCGGCGACAAGTGGTGCTGCTGCGCCGCCAACGGGCCGGTGAATTCGGCCAGCCGCTGGGGGATCCCTCCTGTATTTTCAGCGCCCAGTCGACCTGGTTGCGCTGTGCCGTCAACCCGCGAGGGCCCTGCCAGGGCTGCCCCCACTATTCCCCGCTTGCCTCTCCGCTGCCGGATCCTCACCCTGATGTGCTCGGTTAGTTCGCCGGATCCAAATCTGTTCAGACTCCCACTCATGCCAAAGGAAAACCGGCGGCGAAAGAAGGGATCCCATCCCCAGTCAACCTTCGACACTCCCCCTGCCGACCGGCTGGTTAAACGCCAAGGCAACGGCATAGCTGTTTCCCCGGAGCGCTGGGGACTCTGCGCAGTTCCCCAGCTCATCAGCCCAGAGCTCTGCCCGCACCAAAGTACGGGGCTACCAAGCTATCCCTCTGTGTCAAAATGAAAGAACGGTAACTCCATCGGCAAAGGTGAGATTCATGGCCCTTCACCTCTCGGCAGAGCACCTCCGCGCCATCCGCCAGCATGGCGAGCAAGCCTTTCCCTACGAGGGCTGCGGCATTTTGATCGGCGAGCTCAAGGGAGCGGACAAAATCGTCCATGAACTCTGGGCGGTGGCCAACACCTGGGATCAAGCCGAAAACCCCTTGGCAGACGGCGAATCCAGCCGCCGCCGCTTCTTGATCGACCCGGCGGATTTCAAGCGGGCCAACGACCATGCCGTGCGCAAAGGCCTGGGGATCCTGGGCACCTACCATTCCCACCCCAACCACGCGGCTGTTCCCTCCGAGTTCGATCGCCAGCACGCTTTTCCCTGGGGCTTTTCCTGTGTGATCGTCAGCGTGCGCGAGGGCAAAGCAGAGGAGGTGGCCAGTTGGGTTTTGGATGAGCAGGAGCAGCCCCAACGGGAGCCGATGCAGATTTGGGAAGACAAATCTCTGCCCTCGCTTGTGGCTCGGGCTGGCTAGAGAAGCTGACTGCTGTTTTCCCGCCAACCTTCCTTCCAAAAATGAGGCTTATGGCTGAGAAGCTTTGGGATCCCTGGTGGGCAATGACTGGGGTGAGGGTTGTCGGAAAAAGCGGTACTCTGAACTTGATGAGGTGACACTTGGAATAGTTCAGCTCAGAACCTCAAGGTGTAGATCAACCAGATCGCTAGAACCCTTCCCCGAACTCCCATGGCAACCAAAGTCTTGATTCCCTCCCCCTTGCGTCCCTACACCGACAACCTGGAAGCTGTCGAGATCGAGGGCAGCAATGTCGGCGAAGTGATGAGCAACCTGATCGCCCGCTATGGCGAGCTAAAGCGCCACCTCTACACAGAAGACGGCAAGTTGCGCAATTTCGTCAACGTTTACCTCAATGACGAGGACGTGCGCACGTTGGCCCAAGGCGACAACACGCCGGTGGGAGAACAAGCCGTCATCAGCATCGTTCCTGCTATTGCCGGAGGGCGTTGACCATGTTGAACCTGGACACCAGCCAAGTCAGCCTCTCCCGCGAGGAGATGGAGCGCTTTTCTCGCCACCTTATCCTGCCAGAGGTGGGCCTGGAAGGGCAGAAGCGGCTGAAAGCGGGCAAGGTGCTGTGCATTGGCACCGGCGGGCTGGGCTCGCCCCTGTTGCTGTATTTGGCGGCAGCCGGTGTGGGGCGGATCGGCATCGTCGATTTCGATGTGGTGGATGTGTCGAACCTGCAGCGGCAGGTGATCCACGGCACCTCCTGGGTGGGCAAGCCCAAGGTGGAATCGGCCAAAAACCGCATCCTGGAGATCAACCCCTATTGCCAGGTGGACGTTTACAACACCGCTCTGAAGGCCCACAATGCCCTGGAGCTGTTTGCCAACTACGACGTGATCGTGGATGGCACCGACAACTTCCCCACCCGCTACCTGGTCAACGATGCCTGTGTGCTGACGGGCAAGCCCAATGTCTACGGCTCGATCTTCCGCTTCGAGGGGCAGGCGACGGTTTTCAACTACGAGGATGGGCCCAACTACCGCGATCTCTACCCCGAGCCACCGCCACCGGGGCTGGTTCCCTCCTGTGCCGAGGGGGGCGTGCTGGGGATCCTGCCCGGCATCATCGGCCTGATCCAGGCCACCGAGACGGTGAAAATCCTGCTGGGCATCGGCACGACCCTGAGCGGGCGGCTGCTGCTTTACGATGCTCTAAAAATGAGCTTCCGCGAGCTGAAGCTGCGCAAAAACCCCGCCACTCCCCCCATCACCCAGCTCATCGACTACGAGCAGTTCTGTGGGATCCCGCAAGCCACAGAACAAGCCAGCCAAGCGGAGATCCCCGAGATCAGCGTGGCTGAGCTGAAGGCGCGGATGGATGCTGGCCAAGACTTTGTGTTGGTCGATGTGCGCAACCCCAACGAGTGGGAGATCGGCCGGATCCCTGGCGCTCACCTGATCCCGTTGCCGCAAATCGAAAACGGCGATGGGGTGGAGCAGGTGCGAAAACTCCTCAACGGCTCGGAGCTAATCGTCCACTGCAAGAGCGGGGTGCGCTCGGCCAAGGCCTTGAAGATTCTGCAAGCAGCCGGGATCCAAGGGAAAAACCTGCGCGGGGGGATCCTGGCCTGGGCTGAGGCTTACGATCCCTCCATTCCCAAGTACTAGTTCAAAGCCCTGGCTGTCCCTTGCCCTGCAGTTGAAGGCACAAGCGGCCTGCCGCTGCGCGGAAGCCAGCCCAGTAGCAGTGCGGTCAAGGGCGGCTGTCTGTTTCGGCTTCTCTCCTGCCCTTTGTCCTGCTCTAGCATAGATCTTCGAGGGTTCCTCTCCCTTTTTCGCCTCCCCTTTTCCATGAGTGCCACTTTGCCGGCAGAGACAGAAACCATCTTTCACTCCATCCCCGAAGCCCTGGAGGACCTCAAGTGTGGTCGCATGGTCATCGTGGTCGATGACGAAAACCGGGAAAATGAAGGGGATCTGATCTGTGCTGCCCAGTTTGCCACGCCAGAGGTGATCAACTTCATGGCCACCTATGGGCGGGGCCTTATCTGTCTGGCCATGCAGGGATCCCGCCTCGACGAGCTGAAGATCCCGCTGATGGTGGGGCAAAACACCGACAGCAACCAGACAGCTTTTACCGTCAGCATTGATGCCGGGCCAGAGTTAGGGGTTTCTACAGGCATTTCCGCTGCCGACCGCGCTCGCACCATCCAGGCGGCCATCCATCCCCATACCCGACCGGAAGATCTGCGCCGCCCTGGGCATGTCTTTCCGCTGCGGGCGCGGGAGGGCGGGGTGCTCAAACGGGCCGGCCACACGGAAGCGGCAGTGGATCTGGCCATGTTGGCCGGGCTGTACCCGGCAGGGGTGATCTGCGAGATCCAAAACCCGGATGGCTCGATGGCCCGCCTGCCCCAGTTGATCGAATTTGCCCGTCAGCACAATTTGAAAATTATCACCATCGCCCATCTGATCGAGTACCGCCTGCGCACCGAACGGCTGGTGCACCGGGGGGCTATCGCCACTTTGCCGACGGAGTTTGGCCAGTTTCAGGTCTACGGCTACCGCGACACCCTTAACCAGGTAGAACACCTGGCGCTGGTGAAGGGGGATCCGACCCAATTTGCCGCCAAGCCCGTCCTGGTGCGGGTGCATGTGGAATGCCCCCTGGGGGATGCGCTGGGATCCCTGCGCTGCGACTGTCGCCGCCAATTGACCGCCGCCCTGAAGATGATCGACCACCAGGGCCAGGGGGTGCTGGTGTACCTGCGCCGGCAAGAGCTCAGCCTTATCGAGCAAATCAAGTCCTATGCTCGCCAAGATCTGGGGCTAGCTGAAACTGCGCCGCCAGCAGCGATGGATCTGCGGGATTACGGCATTGGCGCCCAGATCCTACGCGATGTGGGGGTGCGGAAGATGCGCCTGATCAGCAATACCTCTCGCCACATCAGCGGCCTGAAGGGATTTGGCCTGGAAGTGGCCGAGCGGGTGCCCCTACTGCTGGAAGAGGAGGACGTGAATTTGCACTTGAAGCCCTCCTGCCCCCTCAGCGGGAAATCCGAGCCGCAACTCTACTCCGGCTTAGGCCTGTAGAGCGTTGTAAGGCCGAGCGCCCCGGTAGAAGAGGGATCGCGCTGAAGGCAGCTCGGCATCGACCCTAGAGACCTCAGCAGCTCGCTCCCAGAAGCGCCAGAAGACTCGCCTGCGGGGGGAGGGAGACGGTGCCGCTGGCTGAGAAGAACCCCCCTGCAACAGTTGCTTCGGCAAAACCGGCACTTCCGATCCCACCCGCGACCACACCTCAAACCTAGGAGGGCGCACCACCACAATGCTGATCAAGGAGCCGCGATCCATCTCGCGGCGGCAACTGGCGATAGCGTCCTGCAGCCGAGCAAAGCTGCGGTTAAAAGCGTAGAAATAATCCTGAAAGCGGATGGCCTCCCAAAACCCTTCCTTTGTCACCGCCACATGGTCGTGGTCGGCGGAGGCGTAGTCGAGGATCACCATACGTGTAAAGACTGATTAGTGATGAATCAAATCAGGATGGTTTTTTACCGTATTTCCACTTAAGCACGACATTGCACAGCCCGTCATCCGCGAAATGGCTTGCTTGCAACAAAAGGAGTTTTCTCGCCCTTGCTGCTCATGGGATCCCGCCCAATTCCTGTTGCAGCTTGGCCATGGCTGCTTCTCCGATGTGAGGGGAAGCACAGACCAGGTTGGGCGTGCGGATCAGGTCGGATCGGGCTTGGCGCACCAGAGCGCGCAGGGTAGAGTAGCTGGCCTCGTCGCAGATGAGGGTGTGGGCGCGGCGAATCAGGGATCCCACCCGTTCCGTATCGGAAATCACCGCTGTCAGCACCAGCAGGTCTGCTCGCAAGCTTTGGACGATCACCTCGGCAACTTCTAGTAGGGCAGTGCTGATGCTCACCAGCCCCAGACAAGCGTGGGAAGGCAATTGGCGGATCAGGGCAATTTCGCGGGCGTAATCCGACACCTCCACCGGGAGCACACGGGCCCCCCGCGGCTGGGCAATGGCCTCGACAGCGCTGAGAAAATAGTGCAGCGTCACCACAGTGCCGGAATGGATCTGATCCAGCACGGCGGCCAGGTCTTCCAACAGCACCAACTGGACCCGGATGCCCAAAGTCTGTTGGATTTGTTGAGCCATGAGTTGTCCTGTGCCCAAGTCTCGGCGGGGCACGCACACCAGCACCTGAGCACTGCAGCGCAGCCGCCAGTCGATCTCGGCCAGCAGCAGATCCCGCACCTGCTCCAGAGAAAAGCCTTGCTGCTGAAGCTGATCGATGCCCTGACGCACCTGCTCCAGCGCCTGTTTGGATCGATCCAGGTTCTTGCTGAGACCGCGAGAACGGTTAACCGCCTGGCGAGCAGTGCCGCTCACGTAAATGCCGGAGGCGGCGCGAGTTTCCACCAGGCCCATGGCCTCCAGTTGGTGGTAAACCTTGTGGATGGTGTTGCGATGCAGGCCCGTCTGCATGGCCAACTGACGGGTGCTGGGCAGGCGACAGCCGGGAGGAAATTGCCCGCAGGCAATGCCAAAACAGAGCAAGTTGAAGAGCTGGACTGAGCCAGGGATCCCGCTCTCCGGCTGAATAGAAATGCGCATCATGGCCTGCTTTTCTCCGTGACGTACTCCCGCACCCATGCTGACGCATAGAGTGCAGGCTTCCCAGTGACTCCTGCCCGATAGCAGGACATTTCCTGAGCTTGAAGAACGGGACGCCCCACCGCTCTGGATTTGATGACCCTCGCCGAGTTGTGATCCCTGCCAATACTCAGCCCACAGTGCGGACAATCGTGCCACCGCTCATGCAGCTTTTTGGGCACATCTCGACCACACCCCGAGCGCTCTTGACTCGTGCCATTTGGATCCCCTGCAATCGTCAACAGCCCAGCTCTTTCAGCCTTGGCTGCCAAGATTTGCAGGAACTCACCCCAACCGGCGTCATGGATAGATTTGGCCAACCTTGTCCTTGCCAGACCTTTGATGTTCAGCGCCTCATGGGCTATATGTCTTGCAAAAGCTGATGAGCAACTTTGTGGTGAAAATCCCGGCGCTGGTTGGCTACTTTCTGATGCGCCTTGCTCAACCTCTTGACCGCTTTCTGGTAGCGGTTTGACCCCTTCTGCTTGCGCGATACAGACCGTTGCAGCCGCTTGAGGGGCTTTTGCGCTTTACGGTAATACTGAGGAACCTCGATAACCTCACCCTCATCGGTGACCAAGAAAGAGCTTAGCCCCAGGTCTATCCCCATCGTGTTTTCCCACGTTGGGGGGTCAGGGCTCCATTCCGGGACAGACGGATCCTGCAGGCTCAAGGTGAAGTACCACCCATCCACCTTGCGGGTGATGGTGGCCGTTTTAATCACGAAGCCGTCCGGCAAAGGACGGTGTTGGATGAGCTTGACCGGCCCAATCTTGGGCAGATGGATAAACTTTCCCCGGATACAGTCCTGCTTCATCTGAGGGAAAGCGATTTTGCTCCCACCCGTTGAACCGTTCTGCCAAGCGATAGTTGTACTGCTTACGCAGCAGCTCCAGCCACTCACCCATCAGGGCGACTTGGCTAGCAGTGGGCCGCAAGCGGTACTGGTAAGCGGTTCTCATGATGAATGCATTGTACCTGTTGAACGCTCCCGCCTCTCATCCCGACTCTGACCGGCCCGCCCCATATATCCCCTCGCCCCCCTATATCCCCCCGTATACGGGGGGACTGGGGGGCTGGGGGGCTGGGATATAGGGGGGTACAGAGCGGGGCTTCCAGGACTACGTCCCGCTAGCGCGAACGGCGGATTAGCTAAAGACAGGGATCGTCTGCCAGAAGAATTGCGCCAACACTTCACAAGGATAGGCACTCGAGAACGGCTCGGGCGCATCTTGTCCAAGCGACGCTGCGGGGGCAGGGATCCCCTCTGTTGCTGCGCCCACCCCCAACCCAATGGCCGACGATCCGGCCTCCGAAGGACAGGGGATCCCGCCCTGGTCTTGTTACAGAAATTTAGAATCGTTACAATAGTTAGCATCTTTGCATTGCAGGTTGCATCTCATGGCACTCACTCAGCAGTTTCCCGTGCTGCTCGTCTCGGTTTTGCGTCACGACAGCGTTCCTCCGCGGTGGTCCCAGTTGGGGTGGACCGTCTTGCGGGTGGTGGCGGGGCTATTCATGATTCACAACGGCCTCGACAAGCTGGCCGATAT
This sequence comes from Synechococcus sp. 60AY4M2, assembly GCF_002760375.1. Lineage (NCBI taxonomy): Bacteria > Bacillati > Cyanobacteriota > Cyanophyceae > Synechococcales > Synechococcaceae > Synechococcus > Synechococcus sp. 60AY4M2. The sequence continues at coordinate 2,231,268 of NZ_AUMZ01000001.1, read as the reverse complement.
CGAAGGGTTTGCGGCGGCCTATGTGGAAGTGATCGGCTTGCCGTTCCCCATCTTTTTCTCCTATGTAGCCGCCTACACTGAACTGATCGCAGCTCCCCTGGTGGCCCTGGGCCTGTTCACGCGGCCCGCCGCATTGAGCCTGGTGGCCACGATGGCGGTGGCCATGTTTCACCACATCAAGGTGGCCGGCTTCAGCATTCCTTACCTGGAGCTATCGGCCATCTACGCGGCCATCTTCTTGGCCTTTGCCGTCAATGGCGGCGGTTGGTTCTCTCTGGATCAGCTCTTGGTGAACGGCATTGAGGCGGGGCTGAACCGCTCCAGCCGACAAAAGTTGGAGAGCTTGCAGTCTTCGCTGCAGGCCACCGAGCAGGTGATCGCCCTGGGCGAGCAAGAGGCCGAAGCTGCCCAAACCCCTCGCTCCTAAGCCAACTTCCCAGAGGGAGAGGGGACCGGGGGTGAGGGCTAAAGGCGGCTGGCGGCCCGCTCCATCAGGCGTTGGTGGGTGGAGCGTACCGGCTCTCCCGGCTTGGGCTGTCGCTGTACGTAGGTGCCATCGGGACGCAATTCCCAAGCTTGCCGGTTATCCGTCAGACAGATCTCCAAGATCGCCTTCAGCTCTTGCTGCAACAGGGGATCCTCTACAGGGGTTACCACCTCGACGCGGCGATCCAGGTTGCGGGTCATGTAGTCGGCGCTGCCGATGAAGTACTCTTCCTGGCCGCCGTTGTAGAAGTAGAAGATGCGGGAGTGCTCCAAGAAGCGCCCGATGATGCTGATGACACGGATGCGCTCGCTCAGGCCCGGGATCCCTGGCTTCAGGCAGCACATGCCACGCACAATGAGGTCGATCTCCACCCCTGCCTGGCTGGCCTCGTAGAGCACTTGGATCATGCGCGGGTCGGTGAGGGAGTTGACCTTGACGATGATGCGTCCCCGCTGGCCGGCTTGGGCATGGCGCATCTCTCTCCGGATCAAGGCTTCCATCCCCTGGCGCAGGGTGCGAGGGGCCACCAGCAGCTTGCGGAAGTGCCGTTGCCGCGAATAGCCCGTCAGCAGGTTAAACAATTCTGTTACATCGTTACAGAGAGTCTCATCGCAGGTAAACAGGCCCAAGTCAGTGTAGATGCGGGCGGTCTTGGGGTTGTAGTTGCCGGTGCCGATGTGGACATAGCGGCGCAGGGATCCCCCCTCTTCCCGCACCACCAGCGCCAGTTTGCAGTGGATCTTCAGCCCCGGCAGGCCGTAGGCCACGTGCACCCCAGCTTTTTCCAGCTTCTTGGCCCAGAGGATGTTGTTTTCTTCGTCGAAACGGGCTTTGAGTTCCACCAGGGCGGCCACCTGCTTGCCGTTCTCGGCAGCCTGGATGAGGGATCCCACCACCGAGGAGTCGCCGGAGGTGCGGTAGAGGGTTTGCTTGATGGTGAGCACCTGGGGATCGTTGGCCGCCTCCTCCAAAAACCGTTCCACACTGGCAGCAAAGGAATCGTAGGGGTGGTGCACCAGCAGATCCCCTTCCCGGATGACGGAGAAGATATCCACCGGCTCATCGCTGACCGAGGCAGTACGCAAGCGGGGAGGGGTGACGGGCCCCCAAGGGGGATCTTTTAAATCAGGGCGGTTGAGGTTGAGAAACGCCATCAGCCCCCCCATGTTGAGGAGCCCATCCACCTCGTAAACGGAGTCGGCATCCAGATGCAGCTCTTCGCACAGCCGTTGGCGAATGGCAGAGGGCATCGACTTGGCGATCTCCATGCGCACCACCGAGCCAAAGCGCCGTTTGCGCAGCTCTTCTTGAATGGCTGCCAGCAGATCGTCGGCCTCGTCCTCTTGGATCTCCAGATCGGCGTCGCGAGTGATGCGGAAGGGGTAGTACTCCAGCACTTCCATGCCCACGAACAGGGCCTCCAGGTGATGGGCGATCACCTGATCCAGCGGCACGAAGCTCACCCCGTCCCGCAGCGGCACAAAGCGGGGCAGGGTGTTGGGCACCTTGACGCGGGCAAAGTGTTCCTTGCCGGTCTCCGGATCCCGCACCACCACCGCCAAGCTGAGGCTGAGGTTGGAGATATAGGGAAAAGGATGGCCCGGATCCACCGCCAAGGGGGTGAGCACGGGAAACAGGCGGCGGTCGAAATACTCCCGCAGCTCCTGCCGCTCCGGTTCGGCCAGCTCGGAAAAATCGCGGATGTGAATGCCCTGTTCCGCCAGCTTAGGCACCAGTTCCTGCCGAAAACACTCGTGTAACTTTTGAATCAGGGGGCGCAGGCGATTGGAGATCTGCCGCAACTGCTGCTGCGGTGTGAGGCCATCTGGAGTCAGCACCAACACACCCGTCTCCAACTGACGGCGAATCACCGCCACTCGCACCATGAAGAATTCGTCCAGGTTGCTCTCGAAGATGGCCAGAAACTTCAGCCGCTCCAACAGGGGAGTGCGCTCGTCCAGAGCCTCGTGCAACACTCGGGCGTTGAACTCGATCCAGCTCAGCTCGCGGTTGAAATACTGCTCCGGCACGGCATAGCCCTCCTGGATGGGCGCAGTCGGGATCCCGGGCTGTCCGGCATCGGGATGGCAGCCTGTCGCGTCGGGGTTGTGGGGCGACAAGGGAGAGTCCGTTTCCTGGGGGCGCGGAGTCATGGTGGCAGAGGTCTGGGTTGTCTCAAACACGTCAACAACGGCTGCAGCCGACCCCATCCTATCCTGCTGGGTTCTGCTTAGACGAAACGGAAGTAGCCACAACAGGCTTGGGCGGACGTTCTGGCAACAGCCCTTGGGAGCGCGTGAGAAGAATCACCTGCAGCAAGATCCCGATCAACAAAATGCGCAAGGGGCCGGCCCGGGTGGCCCATTGGGGCGGCAGACGGTTGGTCAACCATTCGCTGCCCGACCACACGCCCCAAATCACCAGCGCCCCCAGCAGGGCGCCGCGGTTGTTGCCGCTGCCCCCGGCAATCAACATCACCCAGACGATGAAGGTGGCAAACTCCGGCTGGAAGGCTTCCGGGCTGATGAAGTTGACAAAATAGGCATAGAGCGCCCCCGCCAGCCCCATGAGCATGGATCCCAGGACAAATGCCTGCAAACGAAACTGGAGCACATCTTTGCCAGCGGCTAGGGCTGCCGGCTCGTCCTCGCGGATAGCCCGCAGCACCCGTCCCCAAGGAGAGCGATAGGCCCGCTCGCTCAGCCAGTAAACCACCGCCAAGACCAGCAGCACCAAGCCCAAGTACAGCAGCGTATCCTGTCCTGGGATCCAGCCGCGAAAGGGCCGCGGAATGCGGGTGATGCCACGCACGCCGTTGGTCAGCCAGCCCTCGTTTTTCAGGATTTGGCTGATGATCTCGGCAATGCCGATGGTGGCGATGGCCAAGTAGTCGGAGCGCAGCTTGAGGGTGATCAAGCCGATCAAGAAGGCGATCGCCCCGGCGGCGACCACCGCCATGGCAAAGCCCACCCAGAACGGCAGATCGAACCCGCCCAGGTGCTCAGGGGTGGGCGGCGTCGTGGCAATGGCGCTGGCGTAGGCCCCCACAGCAAAAAAGGCCCCCACCCCAATGTTGAACATGCCGGCGTAGCCCCACTGGATATTGAGGCCCAGCACCAGCACGCCGTAGATCCCCACCAAAACCAAAAAGAAAATGGCGTAGCTCAACATCAGGCCCGTCCTCCCAACAGCCCTGTGGGCCGCAAGATCAGCAACAGCACCAGAATGGCAAAGGCCACCCCCGTCTTGTAGGCTGGGCTGAGCACCAAAGTAGAAAACTCCTCCGCCAGGCCAATCACCAGCCCCCCGGCGATGGCCCCGTAAGGGCGACCAATGCCGCCGAGGATGGCTGCAGCGAAAACGGGCAACAGCAGCCGCCAGCCCATGGTGGGGTGCAGCCGCGTATCCAGGCCCAGGAAGATGCCCGCCACACAGGCCAAGGCGGCGCCAATGGCCCAAGTCCAGAGAATGATCCGCTCCGTATCGATGCCGGTCACCTTGGCCAAGTCAAAATTGTCGGCCATGGCCCGCATGGCTTTCCCCACCCGCGTGTGCTGCAAAAACAGGTGCAGCGCCACCACCAACAGCGCCGTTCCCACCAGAATCGCTACCCAATCCGGCTTGACGCGCAGCCCCCAAAACTGCCAGGGCAACTGGATGCCGCTGCGGTACACCTGGTTGTTGGGCCCCCAGAGAATCTGCACCAAGCTGCGCAAGATCAGGGCCGTGCCAAAAGAAGAGATCAGCAAAATCACCGGCGCTTCCCGGCGCAGGCGGCGATAGACCAGTTGGTCGATCCCCACCGCACACAGTGCTGTCGCCAAGGCCGCCGGGATCCAGCTCACCTCTAGCGGCCAACCCCAGCCGACAAACGTCAGGGCAAAGTAGGCCCCCAAGGTCATCAGATCCCCGTGGGCAAAGTTGGCAAAGCGCAAAATGCCAAACGTGAGAGACACCCCAATCGCCCCCAAAGCATAGATGCTGCCCAGGACGAGGCCGTAGATGAACAGTTGCAACAGTTGGGTCACACCTGCCCCCGCAATACCCTGCCCTGATGATGCCACAGCGGGATCCCATCCGGCCCAGCGGCAGGGTAAAGCTAGGGTAGGAGAAAGCGCGCAAGAGAGAGAGCCATGCAGCCCAGTTCTTCTCGGATCCTAGGTTGGCTAGTGGTTTTGGCCCTGCTGAGCGCTGCCTGTGGTGGGCCGGAGCCACCCCCGGCCAGGGATTCCGAGGCTCCTTCCGCACCCATCTCCACCCCCCAGTTGATCTACGAAGACATCACCCTCACCCAGGCCAAACCCGATGGTGGCCTGCTCTGGCGCCTCCAGGCTCGCCTGGCCGAATACGAGTCCCCCCCAGAAAATGGCACCACTCCCGTGCAGTTGGGATCCGCCCATTTGCAGTCTATCGAGGGAGAGTTTTTCGACGCAGAGGATCGCGCCATTCGCGTCCGGGCCGAGCGGGGATCCGCCTACCCCGGCGAGCGGCGGCTGGAACTGACGGGCCAGGTGGAGGTGGAATCGGAGCGGGACAACCTGCGCCTGCAGGCAGAGCGGCTGCAGTGGTTGCCGGAACAGCGCCTCCTCGAAGCCGAGGGCCAGGTGCAGGTGGAGCTGTTGGACGGCCGGGGATCTCTGGAGGGGGATCGCTTGCGCATCGACTTTGGCCAAGCCCAGATGCAACTGGAGAATCGGGATCCGAGCCAACCGGTGCGGGCCAAGTATCGGGATCCGGAGCTGGAGCTGGCCGCCCGCCGTTTCTTGTGGGAATTTGGCGCCGGCGAGGTGCAGGCGCTGGGAGCAGTCGAGGTGGATGCCCCCCAGCAAAGGGTGCGCCTCAGCGGCGAGCAGTTGCGGGCTCCGCTGCCCCTAACCGAGCTGCGCCTGCTGGGCAACGTGAAAGCCAAAGCCGTTCGCGTTGGCGGGACGGAGTCCCTGCAAACCGGCCAAGAGTTGCAGGCCCAAGAGATCCGCTGGCGCATCGGCTCCACCCAACTGCAGGCCCTGGGCAATGTGCGCTACCGCCAGCCCGGACAAGCCCTGACCGTGAGCGGCGACAGCGGCATCCTAGACTGGCAGGCCAACACCGCCCGGATCCAGGGCAACAGCCAAACCCAGCTCACTTTGCCCTAGGAGCCGGCGACAAAGGGCCGACAGGAGCATGTCAAGATAGTTTAAGAACCGTGTTGGGTGGGTTGTGGTGAGGAGTTCAGCAATGGCAGAGGCCGCCTTGGGGGAACGCCCCAACATTCTGTTGATCGTGCTCGATACCCAACGGGCGGATCGCCTTTCCTGCTACTGGTCAGAGGAAGAGCGGGCCCGCCAGGTGCCCACCAGCCCCAACCTGGATCGGCTGGCGGCAGAATCCACCCTCTTCGAGCGGGCCATCGCCCCCGCCCAGTGGACGATCCCCTCCCACGCCTCCCTGTTTACGGGGGAATATCCCAGCACCCACCAGACTGTCCAGGCAGACCTGGAGCTGAGCCCCGCCCTGCCCACCCTGGCGGAGCTGTTGAAACTGGGCGGCTACACCACCGTGGGCTTTTGCAACAACCCCCTGGTCGGGATCCTGAAAAACGGACTGCGGCGCGGCTTTGACACCTTCTACAACTACGGCGGGGCCCTGCCCACCCGCCCCCCCGAAGGCAATCCCTTGCCCACCCCCCTCAACCGCTGGCTGGCCGCCTACACCCAGTTTTGGCGCCGCCTCTCCTACCCGGTGCAAAACGCCTTTGCCCGCTCTGATACTCTCTTCCAACTGGCGCTGCACCCCTGGTTTGCCTCCCTCTGGACCCGGCTGATGAACTTCAAGGGCAACACGGCTGCCTCCATTGCTGACCTCAACGGTTACTTGCAGCAGATGGCCCGCCGCCAGTTGGATGGGCAAGCGCCGCCCTTCTTTTGCTTTGTCAACCTGATGGAGCCCCACCTGCCCTACTGGCCGCCGGAGCCCTTTGTGCAGAAATATGCTCCCTACTTCAAGACCAACCGCGAGGCGCGCGACTTTTTGCGGGAGTATAACGCCCAGCCCTACCGCTGGATGGCGCCCCTGCCCCAGCCGCTTTCCCCGCTGCAGGCCCAGGTGCTCAGGGACATCTACGATGCCGAGGTGGCCTACCAGGATCACCTGCTGGGATCCGTCTTCGAGACCCTGCGCCACACCGGCCTAGAGCAGAACACCCTGGTGGCCATCGTCGCCGATCACGGCGAAGGCTTAGGGGAACACGACTTTGTCGGCCACGCCTTTGTGGTTTACGAAGAGCTGATCCGCGTCCCCCTGATCCTGCACTACCCCGGCTACTTTCCAGCAGGAAAGCGCGTGGCCACCCCCGTTTCCACCCGCCGCCTCTTCCATACTCTCTTGGAAGCAGCCGGCTTCCGCCCCAGCCTTTCTCTAGCCAACGGCGCCCCCCGCGTCAGCCTCCAGCTTCGCCGCGAGATCGCCCGCCTCAGCCTGAGCCGCACCCTGGCCGGCGAGGATCCGGAGCAGGGAGTGGTGCTCAGCGAAGCCTTCCCGCCCCAGATTCTCCTGCGCGCCATGGAAAACCGCAACGACAACCTGCTGCAGGCGCGCGCCTGTTACGACACCCGCCGCGCTCTCTACGAAGGGGTGACCAAGCTGATCCAAACCGGAGATCGCCCCAGCCTCTACAACCTGGAGCAGGATCCGGCGGAACTGCAGGACTTGCTGGCGGCCGGGATCCCTTCTGAGCCGGGATCCCTTTCCCCCCAGGCTTGGCTAGACCGCCTGCGGCAAGGGCTGAGGCAGTGGTTGGAGTGGGCAGAATCGCGCCGGCCCAGCACCGCTCCTCGCCGAGTTGACATGGAAAGCAGCACAGACTTGGTGCGGCGGATGCAAGAGCTGGGCTACCTGGAGTAGGAGCTATTCCAGCTCTCCCTCTTCCCCCCAATGATCCCGCAGGTAGCCGTTGAGATCATCATAGACATCGGTCTCCTCGGGATCCGGTGTTGGCCAGTCCTCGTTCTGCCCGCCGATGATGACGCGGCTGAGGTTAATGTACTCGAGGCTGAGGGTGCGCAGGGCGTTGATCAGCACATCCAGCGCCAAGGCATCGGCCGTGCCCAGGTCAAACCAGCAGCGGGCCCAGTTGCCCTTTTCTTCCAAGGATCCCATGTTGTGCATCAGGGAGGTCAAGGGAGCTGAGTCGCTGGGGTACTCCAAATAGCTCAGATCCACCTCCGCCTCTTGGGCCACCAGGCGCTCGGCGTTGAATCCCCCCAGCTTGCCCAGCACATACCAGGATTCCAGCACCTCCTTGAGGTACTCCAGCTCCGCTGGAACCGGCGGCTCCGCAAACTCAAACCAGATCCAGAGATTTCCCGGATCGCACTCGCGAAACTCCACTTGCATGGACGGTTCCTCGGCTAGGCCTAGCCATCGATCTTAATCTGGCCCAGCTTACTGGTTTCTCCCCAGAGGGCAAGGATCCTCCTGGCGTCAGCGCTTAGGGAACACCGTTCCGCTTGCGCGAGCAGCGACAGCACCTACCGTTGGGGCCTGCGGCCCGCTGACGCGAGGGGGTCTCCCCAGCCAGTTGCTCAAACGCTCCGCGCTGCTGATGCGACCAGCCGCGGCCCCTCTCCCAAGAGGAGCTAGCCCTCACCCCCAGCCCCTCTCCCAAGAGGAGAGGGGAGTTTGGGATCGAGGCGACAGGCGGTCTCATCGCTGTTGGAACGGCCATAGGGGGGAGTCTCCCCGCCCCAGACAAGGCCAAAGCATCCTATACTGTTGCGGCGGTAGAAATAAGCGGGAAGCTGCTGCCTATGTCTGAACTTCTCCCCTTGCCCTCGCTCCATAACCAGGTGGCGGTGGTCACCGGAGCCAGCCGGGGCATTGGCCGGGCCATTGCCCTTCACTTGGGGGCGATTGGCGCCAAGGTGGTCGTCAACTACGCTCGCTCCGCCGCCGAGGCCGAGTCGCTGCTGCAGGAGATCGCCGCCCTGGGGGGCGAAGGGATGGCTGTGGCCGCCGATGTCTCCCAGCCGCAGGCGGTGGAACAACTCTTCGAGCAGGTGATGGGGCGCTGGGGCCGGGTGGACGTGCTGGTGAACAATGCCGGCATGGCCCGCGACACCTTGCTGCTGCGCATGAAGCCAGAAGATTGGCAGGCGGTGCTGGATCTCAACCTGACGGGGGTCTTTCTCTGCCTGAAGGCAGCCGCCAAGATCATGGTGAAGCAGCGCCAGGGGCGCATCATCAACATCACCTCGGTGGTGGGCTTGGTGGGCAATCCCGGCCAGGCCAACTACAGCGCCGCCAAAGCAGGGGTGGTGGGCCTGACCAAGACGGCAGCCCGCGAGCTGGCCAGCCGCAACATCACCGTCAACGCCGTGGCACCGGGGTTCATCACCACCCAAATGACCGAAAAACTGGATCCTGGCCCGATTTTGGCGCAGATCCCCCTGGGGCGACTGGGATCCCCGGCAGAAGTGGCGGGGCTGGTGCGTTTTTTGGCGGCAGATCCGGCGGCGGCCTACATCACGGGACAGGTTTTCGCCATCGATGGTGGCATGGTGATGAGCTAGGCACTGATACATTTACGCTGAACACTGCTGAACATCACTGTTCAACTATGCAGCGATAGCATTCTGTTTGTTTCCATTCGCGTTAGCGGGACGGAGTCCAAACAGAATGGCGGTATCCCGCAAAGCTTTGAGTAGAATACCCAAAGCGCAGTTTCCGTGTCGTCTTACTACCAATTTTCTGCTTTGCTTTGGCTACCATGTTGGCAGACTCGAAAGTAAACAGAAAGATCAACTGGTAGTAATCCGTACTGAACATATTATACATTATTTTCAGT
>NZ_AUMZ01000001.1:2187136-2214997 GCF_002760375.1 Synechococcus sp. 60AY4M2 | reverse complement strand
TAAACAGAAAGATCAACTGGTAGTAATCCGTACTGAACATATTATACATTATTTTCAGTATAGTTGAGCTTATTATTGACTAGAGTCATGCTCTACCACGCCAGGGCTAGGCCATCGGCACGGGGTTCGGAAGCCGCAATGAAGTGATCCCCATCCCGCAAGAGGATCTGTCCCCGGCCAAAAAGACCGCAATCCTCTTCTGCGTCCACCACCTGCACTGCATGGCCGCGGGCGGAGAGTTCGCGCACCACCTGGGGCGGCACCGTGCTCTCCAGCGCCACCTGCGGGATCCCCTGATCCCACAGCACTCGCCAGCGGGGCGCATCCAGAGCCGCCTGGGGGTTCAGGCCGTAATCCACCAAATTCACCACCACCTGCACATGGCCTTGGGGCTGCATTGCCCCCCCCATGACACCAAAAGGGCCGAGGGGGATCCCTTCTCTGGATAGAAAAGCGGGGATGATCGTGTGGTAGGGGCGCTTGCGGGGGCCCACCTGGTTGGGATGGCCGGGCTCCAGGGTGAAACCCGTGCCGCGGTTGTGGAGAGCAATGCCCGTGCCCGGAACCAGCAGACCACTGCCGAAGCCATCGAAATTCGACTGAATCAAAGACACCATCAACTCACCATCAGCTGCAGCCAGGTAAACCGTTCCCCCCTCCGGCAGCCCTGGCTGGGCCAGGGGGATCGCCTCCCTCCCGATCAACTGCCGCCGCCGCTGTGCATAAGCCTTATCCAGCATCTGGGCAGGACTGACCCGCACATACTCCGGATCCGCCACCTGTCGGCTCACATCGGCAAAGGCCAGCTTCATTGCCTCAATCTGCAGGTGATAGCGCTCGCCGGCATCGTAGGAGATCCGACCCAGCTCAAAACCCTCCAAAAGGTTGAGCGCCATCAAAGCGGCAATGCCCTGCCCGTTGGGGGGGATCTCCCAGACGGTGTAGCCGCGGTAATCTGTATGGATGGGTTCCACCCAATCGGCCTGGTGCTGGGCCAAGTCAGCGGGGGACAGGAAGCCGCCCGTGGCCTCCGAGAAAGCCAGCAACTTCTCCGCCAGCTCCCCTCGGTAAAAACTCTCCCCACCGCTACGGGCAATCTCTTCTAGGGTTTGAGCATGTAGGGGGCTGCTCCAGCGCTCTCCAGCCCGTGGGGCACGCCCTTGGGGAAAGAAAACGGCCTTGAAGGCCTCGTGGCGGGGATCTGGCAGGGGCAAATAGATGGACTCCGCCGCCTGCCACAGTTGGGCCACCCGGGGAGAGACCGGAAATCCCTCTTGCGCCAGACGAAGGGCAGGCACAAACAGACGCTCGAACGGCAGCTTTCCCCAGCGCCGGTGCAAGGTCTGCCAAGCGGAAACTGCCCCCGGCACCGTCACCGCTAACCAATCGTAGGGGGGAATCCGCCCATGGTCCCGGTACCGCTCCGGCGTCAGGGCGGCTGGGCTGCGACCGGAAGCATTCAACCCGTACAGCTGACCCTCCTCCCCCCCCTCCCACACCAGAGCAAAGGCATCGCCGCCAATGCCATTGGAGGTTGGCTCCACCACCGTCAAAGCCACCGCCATTGCCACGGCTGCATCCACAGCATTGCCGCCCGCCCAGAACATCTCCATGCCCGCCATTGCCGCCAAAGGTTGGCTGGTGGCCACGGATCCCTGTCTGCCCATCACCACCCGTCGCCGCGAAGCAAACGGATAGCGATCCAGGGCCTGCCGCAAAAAAGTGGGTGCTGGAGTGGGTGCTGGCATATCGCTACGCGACGCTCTCGCGAATGGGCTGGGCTCCCTACACAGGCAGGTTATCGCTACGCGACGCTCTCGCGAACAGGAGTGCGGCCAACTCCGCAAAGCTGTCCACCACCACATCTGCCCCGGCGTGGCGCAGTTCCTCGGCGGTGAAAGCCGTGGTGAGGCCCACCGCAAAACAGCCAGCCCCCTTAGCGGCGCGGATCCCATGGGTAGAATCTTCAATCACCCAACACAACGCCGGATCCAACCCCACAGCGGCAGCCGTTTTCAGGTAAGGCTCTGGGTCGGGCTTGGCCCGCTGAATGTCTTCGGCGGTAATCACCGCGTCAAACCAGCGGTGCAGGTCGAAGCGCTGGAAAATCTGCGCTTGATCCCGGCGGATGGCCGAAGTGGTGACGGCCAGGGCAGAAAAGCGCTGGCGGCTGGCCGCCAAAAACTCCAGCACCCCCGGCACCAGGGGTACCTCTGCCAGCAGCTCGCCAAAAGCCTTGGCCTTTTCCTCGATCAAGCGCTGCACCAGCAGGGGCTGTTCCGCAGGCGGGGTGTCTGTCTGGTGTTGGACGAGGTACTCGAACATATCGCGGTCGGTGCGCCCTTTGAACTGCAGGGAGATGGGGGCCAAATCCAGGGATAGGTGGCAGCGTTGCAGGGCAATGGCTCCGGCGCGGGCATGGATTGGTTCCGAATCCACAATCACCCCGTCCATATCGAAGAGCAAGCCGGCAGTCACGTCAGCCTTCCCCTGTTGTAGGCACAGCACTTTGGATTGCATAGACATTATCGCTACGCGACGCTTTCGCGAATGGGCAAGCACGGGACAGGGATCCTCTTAACAACCATACTGCCCCGTCTCCATCCCCCACCCGCAGAAGCGGCTGGTGATCTGCCAGATGGGATCCAACACATCCGTCAGGGCGTGGTCACTCTCCACCGCCACCAGTTGGGCCCAGGGGCGACGGGCCACATAGTCTCGGCTGGCTTGAATGGGGATGGTGTCGTCTTGGATCCCATGCACAATTAGGGTGGGCACAGGCCGTCGCAACGCCCCATCCGGGTAGCGCTGGGCATCGGCAACAAAGCCGTACTCCAAAGGGAGAGGGCGGCCTTCTCCGTAGTGAAACACCATGAGTTGTCCGGTTCGCTGCCAAGTCTCCACCGCCTCTGCCCCCAGCCGCGGCAGCCAATGGCCCAGAAAGCCAAAGGCCGGTGCCAAGAGCACCAGACGCTGCACGCAGGGTTGCTGCTCGGCCACCCAGGCGGCCACCAGTCCCCCCAAGCTCGAACCAATAAGGGTAACGGGAGGATGGCCCATTTGCGCCAACTGCTCAGAAACCTGCCGGATCTGGCGGGTCAAGGTAAGCTGGGCAAAGTTGCCCTGGTTGAGATCGGGCACCTGCAGAGGGATCCCAAGCTGCTGCAGCCGCTGCCGGAAAAAAGTAGCCTTAGCCGATTGAGGCCCAGAGCCGAATCCGTGCAAGTAGATGACCGCCACGATGACAGGGATCCCTAGGGGCCTGTGGCTGCCGAGAGCCAGCCTGCCCCCAACACCACGCTGATGGAGAGGAAGAGGGTGGCCACCGTCCAGGTGATGCGGTTGAGGTTCTGCTCGGCACTTTTGGAGCTGGAGAACAATTGGGCCTGGCCGCCAATGCCCGCCAGCCCATCCCCTTTGGGGCTATGCAACAACACCAGTATCACCAGCAAAACGGCCGAGGCAGACCAAAGGAACTCGAAGAAGGCTTCCATCGCAGAGGATCCCACTAGGGCACGTTGCTGAAGCTATTATCGCCTGTATCTCCACCCTGGCACACCCTGCGCTCCCCTTCCAAAATCCATTAGATTGGAGTTTCAGCGTGGGATCTCTCACTGCCAACTTTTCCCTCTCTGGGGGACGTTATACAGCCGAGCCTGACCCCGTCTTGACACTTCCCCGACTAAGGGGGGGGATTCTTACGCAGTTCAAAAACGAACTTGTAAAGGCGTTGCCAAACCGCCTCTAGACAGTTCTTTCAGTCAAAGCCCCAAGGTTCTGCTTACTTGTCTGATCGCGTCAGCGGGACGGAGTCCTTGCAGGTTGGCCGAGAGGTTGGCATCTCGCAGACGCTTGCCACCGGTCGGGTTTTTCACCGTGATTAGAGGCTCGCCTGGGAACGGTACGCCTCGTCTACACTATTGGCAAGCAACTAAAGCTGCTTACGGGCTTTTCCGCTCCGCACTAAAGTACGGGGCTAGCAAGCTATCCTTCTGTATTGCTGGTGTCCTGTATGAGCTCTCTTCCGCCTCCTCTGAGCGGGGCCATCGCGTGGCTATTGCTACTCTTGCCGTTGTGGACGGTGGCCAGAGCAGTCGCGGACTTCTTGCATCAAGCTCAACAGATGCACCGCATCCCCTGCCACAAGTGCAGGTTTTACAGCGGCGATCCCCACCTCAAGTGCGCTGTCCATCCTCAGCAAGCTCTGACAGAGGCGGCAATCGGCTGCCCCGACTGGCTTCCAATTTCTGGAGATCCTCGCCAGGGGAGCGCAGTAACCAACAACTGAGCTGCCAGAAGGTGATACTTGCGAGTTTCCCAGGGGATCCCCTAAGTGGGGGGAAACAGTCTCTGATGAACATCGCCGACAAAGGCTTCCACCGCTTCTCGGATCACCTCTCGCAGGTTGGCGTAGGCTTTGGCGAAGGGCGGGATCCGCTCGCTGAGGCCGAGCAGGTCGTGGGTGACGAGAATTTGGCCGTCGCAGGCCGGGCCAGCCCCAATCCCCAGAGTCGGGATCCCGACTTGCTGGGTGATCTGGGCAGCCAATTCCGCCGGCATGTGTTCCAAAACCAGGGCAAAGGCTCCTGCTCGCTCTAGGCTCAGGGCTTCCTGGCGCAGCCGCTCCGCCTCCGAGGGGGTTTTCCCCTGCTGGCGATACCCCCCCAGTTGATGTTTGGCCTGTGGGGTGAGGCCGATGTGGCCCAAGACCGGGATCCCTCGCTGGACCAGAAAGGCCACTGTTTCCACCATGTCTGGGTAGCCCCCCTCCAGCTTCACCCCATTCACCCCTGCCTCCTTCATCAGACGTCCTGCCGAGAGGAGGGCCTGCTCTTTGCAGACTTGGTAGCTCAAGAAAGGCAAGTCGGCCACCAAAAAGGCTCGTTCTACGCCGCGGCGCACTGCCTGGGCGTGGTGGATCATCTGTTCCAGAGTCAGGGGCAAGGTGCTGCTGTGCCCCAAGCTGGTCATGGCCAGGCTGTCGCCTACTAAGATCAAGTCGATCCCGGCCCGATCCAAGATCTGCGCTGTGGCGTAGTCAGCAGCCGTGAGGGCCACCAACGGTTGACCCGCCTGTTTGGCCTGGCGAAAGTGGTGAATGGAAAGGGCAGCCATACCTCTATGATCTCATTTGCCCCGCCATTTCCGGCTGGTCGGGCCGTACCCCCCAAGGGCTTTGGCCCTGGGGTGCTTGGCCAGCTTGCATCTGCCCCATTCCACGAGAGGGGATCCGGGCAGGATAGCCCGTTTGCCGCTAAGATGGTAAAGCCCTATGCAGACTGGAAGGGTGACAGAGTGGTTGATTGTGACGCTCTCGAAAAGCGTTGTGGCCGCAAGGTCACCGTGGGTTCGAATCCCACCCCTTCCGTCCTCGATCAATCCAATGGCGCTCAACGCTGCCAACGCCCGCTAGGGTCAGCATCCGGCCCTCTCCACCTCCGCCAAAGCCCCCGGCAGCCCTGGACTGGCTGGGATCCCTCGCTTTATTAAGTCCCACCTCAGCTTCCTGAAACCTGGATCTCAGGAGGGCACCTTTGCGGATTGGCCCGGCAGGGCTTTCGAGGACTTGTCGCTTAACCGGTCTTCTTGGCTCCCATGTTCACCGCCCCTGCTCTGCAAGCGCAACTGCATCCCCTCATCCAGCGCCTTTCGGAGGCGATTCTGAGCATTTGGGGATCCCACCTCAGCCTGGCTCCCTATGCCCTGCCGGCGGAGCTGGGCTATGTGGAGGGCCGCCTGGAAGGCGAGAAACTGCAGATCGAAAACCGCTGCTACCAAGGGGATCCCTTTCGCAAGCTGCACCTGGAGCTGGCCCAGGCCGGGCAAAGCCTGGATATCCTCCACTGCGTCATGTTTCCGCAGCCGCAGTACCCGCTGCCGCTGTTTGGCTGTGACATTGTGGCCGGCCGCGGCCAGGTGAGCGCCGCCATCGTCGATCTCTCGCCGGTCACCCCCACTTTGCCGGATCCCTACATTCAAGAGCTGGAAGCCTTGGGAGCTCATCTCGCCCCTTTCCAAAACCGGCGCCAGTTGCCGCCGTGGGGGACGATTTTTTCTCCCTACTGCCTGTTCATCCGGCCCGGCGATGAGGCGGAAGCCGACCGCTTTTTGTATTTTGCCTGCCGTTACCTGGAAATCCACTGCCGGCTGGCGCAACAGATCCCCCCGCAGACAGATCCTGTCCAGATCCTGGCCCACTACCAAGGGCAGCAGCGCTACTGCAGCCAACAACAGCAAAACGACCGCACCCGCCGCGTTTTGGAAAAAGCTTTTGGCCCCGCCTGGGCCGAGCGCTACCTGAGCACCGTCCTTTTCGATTTGCCCCCCAGTCCTATGCAGATCTAGTGCCGATTAGACGGGATCCCCTTGCAGCCGCTGCTGGATGCTCAACGCCAATTTTTGCCCTAGGAACTCCGGCAGGGTTGGAGTTGCATCCGGCCCCAGCAAGTAGAAAATGAAGCGCGTCTGCTTGCGGCGGAGCATCAGATTGAGGTGAACAACGGTCAACTCCTCCTGCGCCAGAGCGGTCATCACCCGGTAAAACACGCCCGGCTGGTTGTCCACATCCACCAACAGCGTGGGCAGATGAAACACCGGGTCAAAATAAAAAGAAACCTGGGTGTCTTTCAAGCCGGCCTTGAGATCAAACTCCAGCGCCAAGGTTTCGTGAACGGGAAACACCCCCGCCAAGCACTCGTGAATAGCCCGTTCTAGGTTGAGCTTGGTCTGGGCAGAAAGGCTGTGGCCATCGCGCGAGACGGTGACGCGGATAAACACCAAGTGCGGTGAGTAGATCTGCCCGTAAAGGTGGATGCCGTGCACCGAGAGATTGAAAGCGGTGAGCACCCCAAACAGGTCGCTGAGCAGAGAAGGGCGGTTGCGATAGGCCAGACAAACCACCGTCTTGCTGCGCTCGTCCCGCATCTGTACCACGGCCTTGCGGGTTTGGTAGAGGGCATAGGCCAAGCGCAGATTTTGAGCCTGCACCTCGCTGCTGACGAACTGGCTATAAAAAGGCGGAAAGCTGCGGTTAAAGCGCTGCATGAGAGCCGTTCGCGCCAGCGGGACGGAGTGCTTGCGAGTGCTGACTGCGAGCGGCTGGGGATCCTCGTGGCCAGCCCTTTCCCCTCTGGCAAGAGGAGCCACCTTCGGCTGCTGCGCTGACTGCTCGGTTGACATCGACTTTGCCGCCTGCATTGCTTCCTCTCCATCGTTACTCAGCATGCCCCGGCCAAACCTCATCTATCAGTAAAATCACTGAGGCTGGAAAGCACGTCAACGCTGTACCCAATTCTTGTTCAATGCTTTTGGATTTAATCTATCTCACAAGGCCGAGCTGGGCATCCAAGGAACCGCTGAGGGCCATCCCCCAATTGGGGGGAAGTCCATCCCTGCGTCGCTGCCAAGCCGACGGGTGTGCGCCTTCAAATCCCAGACCAACCAGGAACAGTGGGGCAGGCTCTTAAAGCCTAAACTATGAATTGAGGGGAGAACTGCAATTTTTGATATAGAGTGCTGGATTAAGTGCTAGCCTGCTGGCAACTTGGAGCGCTATTCTGTTAGCCAAAACTTCGGTTTTCCTTAGGTTTGTTGAAGGGATCCCCGTGAGCACAACCGTTGCCGACCCCAGCCTGCTCTCGCCTGCCCAAGCGCCGGATCCCGGTGGGGCCTGGTGGGCTCTCAACATCATCGCTTCCCCTGCCCAGGAGGATCAGATCTTTTGGCGGCTGGAGAGCTTTGGCTGTCAGGGCATGGCCAGCCAGGCTCATGGCGAAGATCGAATCAGCATTCACGCCTATTTGCCCTGGTTCCGCGCCACCCTTTTGGATTTGGCCGCTCTGGCGCTGCGCCTGCGGCAAGACGCCCTTGTGGCTGGCCAGCCCATCCCCAAACTGCGCTGGGAACGCATAGAAGCGGAGGATTGGAGCAACAGTTGGAAGCAGCACTGGCAGCCCGAGCCAGTTGGGGACAAGCTGCTCATCTGTCCGGCCTGGCTGGATCCCCCCCCCCATCCCGGTCGTCTCCTGTTGCGGCTGGATCCGGGCATGGCCTTTGGCACGGGCACGCACCCCACCACCCAGCTCTGCCTGGAGGCTTTGGAGATGCGCCTGGGGGCGGGCACAGAGGGGGTAACAGTGGCCGATGTGGGCTGTGGATCGGGCATTTTGTCGGTGGCGGCGGCTCTTTTGGGGGCAAAGCGGGTGTTTGCGGTGGACATCGACCCGCTGGCGGTGCAGGCCACGCTCCACAACCGCGACCTCAACGGCCTCACCGATCGCATTGTGGTGGCCCAGGGGAGCCTGGAGCACATTCCCGAGATGGTGGACGGGCTGGTGTGCAACATTCTGACGGACGTGATCCTGGATATGATCCCAGAGTTTGGCCTGGTGGTGAAAAAGGGGGGGTGGCTGATCCTCAGCGGTATCCTCCTCGAGCAGGCCAAGTTGGTGGCGGAGATGTTGGAGGCCAACGAATGGGCGGTGGCAGCCCTCTGGCGACGGGGAGAATGGTGCTGTCTGAACGCACGCATGACCTGAGTTCTCTGCCCCGCCTGGCCATCGACCCGGCTCAACGGGATGCCGGCGGTGTTCTCCGTTTAACCGGCCCGCAAGAGCACTACTTGCAGCGGGTGCGCCGCCTCAAGCCGGGGGATCCGTTCTTGGTTTTGGATGGCTCCGGCAAGCTGTGGCTGGCCCATTGGCAGCCGCAGGGATCCCAGGTTATGGGCGAGGTGGAGGCGCTGCCGCGGGAGCTGCCCGTTTATTTGCATCTGGGCTTGGCAGTGGTCAAGGGGCCGGGGTTTGACGAGGTGTTTCGCCAGGTCACCGAGCTGGGAGCGGCGCGCATTACCCCTCTGCTGACGGAGCGCACCGTGGTGGAGCCGGGATGGGGCCGGCGGGAACGCTGGCAGAAAATTGTGCAGGAGGCCGCCGAACAATGTGAGCGGCTGCGCTGGCCCCAGGTTGATCCCCCTACCCCTTGGACAAGTTGGCTGGCCGAGCTCAAAGCCGATTGGTGGGGCATTGCTGTGGCGCGGGAGAACGCTCCCCTCCTGCTGCAAGCCCTGCCGAAGCTGAGGCTCTCGGAGAGGGATCCCGTCTTGGCGGTGGCCATCGGCCCAGAAGGCGGCTGGACGGAGGCCGAGCGCCGTCAGGCGGAAGCCCATGGCGGAGTGCCGGTTTCCCTGGGCACCACCATTTTGCGCTCCACCACCGCCGCTGTGGCTGCCAGCAGCCAAGTGGCCGCCACCTACTCCTGTTGGGGTTTAGCTCAGGCTCAGCTTGCCCCGTCGGCAATGGGGAACGCGGCTGCCGATAGCCGATAATCGATAATTGAGTTGATAGGAAAAAACTGACGCCGACCATTGGCGCAGCAAGCCGTGGTTCTGGGCGGGGGAGAACAGGCATGGAGATGATCCAGGCGGTGCGCGGCACCCGAGATATCCTGCCGCAGGAGGTACGGCTTTGGCAGCAGGTGGAGGCCAGCGCCCGCGAGATCTTGGGGCGAGCCAACTACCAGGAGATCCGCACCCCGATTCTGGAGCTGACAGAACTCTTTGCCCGCAGCATTGGCAGCGCCACCGACGTGGTGGGCAAGGAGATGTACTCCTTTAGCACCCGCGGCGAGCAGGAGGTGAGCCTGCGCCCCGAGAACACCGCCGGCGTGGTGCGGGCCTACATCCAGCATGGGTTGCAGGTGGCCGGCGATGTGCAGCGCCTCTGGTACTGTGGGCCGATGTTTCGCTATGAGCGTCCCCAGGCGGGGCGGCAGCGCCAATTCCACCAGTTGGGGGTGGAGCTGCTGGGCAGCCGCGATCCCCGCGCCGATGCCGAGGTCATCGCCTTGGCCTGGGATCTGCTGCGGGCAGTGGGGGCGGAAAACCTCACCTTGCGGCTCAACTCCCTCGGGGATCCGCAGGATCGGCGGGCCTATCGCCAAGCCCTGGTGGACTACCTTACCCCTTTGAAGGAAGAGCTGGATCCGGACTCCCAGGAGCGCCTTGTCCGCAACCCGTTGCGCATCCTCGACAGCAAGGATCCCCATACCCGCACCATTGCTGAACAAGGGCCCAAGCTGCCCGATTACCTCAGTGCTGACTCGCGGGCCTTCTTCGAGCAAGTGCAGGCCCATCTCCAAGCCCTAGACATTCCCTATGAGCTGGATCCCTACCTGGTGCGCGGCCTGGACTACTACACCCACACCGCCTTTGAGATCGTCTCGCCGGAGCTGGGATCCCAGAGCACCGTCTGTGGGGGTGGCCGCTACGACGGTCTGGTGGAGGAGCTGGGCGGGCCTCCCACCCCGGCGGTGGGCTGGGCCATCGGCCTGGAGCGGCTGGTTTTGCTGCTGCAGAAGAAACAACAGGAGATTCCGCCAACATCGGTCGAGGTTTACGTGATCTCCCGCGGCGCCAAAGCGGAGGCCCAATCCCTTCAGATTGCCCAAGCTCTGCGCCAAGCCGGCTTCTGCACCGAGCTGGATCTGAGCGGCAGCGCTTTCAGCAAGCAGTTCAAGCGGGCCAGCCGCAGCGGTGCGACCTGGGCTGTCGCGCTGGGGGATGCGGAAGCTGCGGCCGGGGAGGTGCAGCTCAAGCACTTGCCCACGGGGCAGCAGCAAACCCTCTTGCAAGCTGACCTGGTGAAGTATTTGGTGTCCCAGAGGTGAGGGAGCGATGTTGAGTTTTTGGGTGCGGCGCAACGGCCGAGAAGACTGGCAGCCGGTACCAGCCGAGGGAGCCATTCTGGAAGAGGACACCTACACCATCGTTGCCCGTTCTCCCCAGCCCCACTTCACCATCACAGTGGAAGTCCGCCAGCGCCCTCTGCCGACCGAAAATAGCGGATCCCCAGCGGTAGCCAACCCCAAGACAGCCGCCTCGCTCATGCAAACCCGTTCTGTTCGCACCAACGAGGAGGGGATCGGCGTCATCCTGCCGGCCACCCACCTCGCCCCTGGTTTTTGGGAGTTGCACTGCCGAGATGCCGATTTGATCGCCGAGTTATTTGGCGAGGCGGAGCTGAACAATTGCCTGCGCTTCCAGGTTGTGCCCGCCCCGGTGCAGCGGAAACAGGCACTATCCCCGGCGGCCCAAGAAGTCGCGTCTGAACCTCCTGAGCTGGCTCAGAAAAAAGAGGTTGCCATCCCGCCAGAGCTGTTTTCCCTGATGCACAGCGAATTGGAGGGATCTCCGGGGGAAGTGCTGGTGGTGACGGGGCGGATTGGCTGTAGTGGCGAGCTGCGGGTACGAGTTTGGCAAGAAGATGAAGGGGAGCAGAGCCCGGTTTTCGAGGGGCAACGGCTGATTCAATTTCCGACTGAAGCCCGGACGGCAGTGTTCAGCATTCCCATCACCCTGCCGAGCCATACCTGGAGCCGTCCGCTGCGGGGGGAACTGCGCCTCACTCCCTCTTCCTGGTCGGATCCAGAGCCGCTGCGGATCTCCTTTTCCGTTCGCTGTCGCGGCCAGGGGGAAGTCCTCCCACCCTCCCCAGGGATCCCTGCCGGTCAGCAGCGGCAAGAAGAAACGCCAGCCGCAGCCGGCAGTTCTTCCCCGCCCTCACCCTTGCTGTCCCCCGAACGCACCCTGCAGAAGTTGTTGCGCATCTCGCAGCGCAGCGCCCCTGCGGAAAAAGAGGAGGCTGGAGAAGTTTTGGGCCCGCTTCAGCCAGAAGAGCTCCCAGCCTCCCTAGCAGACACCGCGCCCGAACCTGCCGCCCAACCTGAGGTTGGGCCAGTGCCCATCTCATCCTCTTCTCCACCACCCCAACCTGAGCCACCTCGCGAGGAGGCGGTTCCGCCGCCACCGCTCGCCGCCGCCAGTCCGGGAACCTCGCCTCTTTCCCCGCAGGTGCCGGGAGCTTGCCCGGCGCCGCAACTGGTGGTGCCTGAGCAACTGCGGGCAGGTGACAACTTCGATGTAGTGCTGCGTTTGCCGGCTTCCGTCAATTCTGCCAGTAGCTCCACCGCTCAGCCTCCTTTGTGGATTAAGTTTTGGGTCAAGCACGGTCACACCCGCTCTTTGGTGGATGGCCCCCGGTGGTTGTTGGACTTCTCCCGCGACGAGCAGGGGCGGTGGCAAGCCCTCACCCGCATGACCATCCCCCCTGGCGTCCCTGAGCTCATCTTCGAGGCTTGGGCCGTCAGCCCGGATCGCCAGCAGCAAAGCGACCGCGTGACGGAGCGCCGTTCTATCCTGCCTTAGGGAGTGACCAGTCTCTAGTCTTGAGCAGACCGCACCATCAGCACGGGGCAGCCGATGTGCACCCGCACATAGTCGGAGATGGAGCGCCCCAGCAGGCGATCCAAATCGGGGATGCTGCGGGCAATGCTGGGCCGGCGATCTGGGGATCCCATCACCAGCAGGTCGGCCTTGCTTTCTTCTGCCAGCCGGACAATCTCAGTGCCGGGATCCCCGACGGCAGTTAACACTCGGTGGCCAATTTGGCGACTTTTGAGGGTAGCGATTGCCCGGTCTAGGGTTTCGTCCCGAGCTTGGGCATCGGCATCCAGTTGCACAGAGGCTAGGAAAATCTGGGCTCCCGGGATGCCGGCCACTAGATCCAGGGCCGTGGCAAAGGCGGCTTGGGCGGCGGGGGAGTTGTTGAGGGCCACCATGACGTGGCTGGGGTATTTGACGTAGGCGTCGTCTTTGACCAGCAGCATGGGGCAGGAGGCAAGCTGGAACACGTATTGGCTCACCGAGTTCTGCAAAATGGCCATGATGCGGTTGCGCCCCCGCGATCCCATGACAATCAGGGGATTGGGTAGAGATTCAGCCACCTGCAGCACCACCACCTTGGGATCCCCTTCCACCAGTTGGGTGCTGATCTTCAGCCCAGGTCGCGGGGGAAAGGTCTGCAGCGTCTGGGCCAATAGCTCCTGCCCCCTTTGCCAGGCCGCTCGCATCTCCTCGGCAGAAGTCTGGGAAGGCACCGCATGCAGCAGCGTCACGTGGCACTGGGCAAAGGCCGGCAAGGACAGGAGGGTATGCACCATCTGCTCGGTGGGGCCGCTGCCGTCGATGGCGGCAATGATGTTTTCAAAGCGAGGCATGGGATCCGTTCTCCTGGCCAACAGCTGCCAAGACTCATCCTAGATCTGGCGCTGCGGATCCCTGTTACCGAGGCGGGTATCCTGCAATATTTTGTTGGGTTTTAGTAACTCAGCCACACATAGCCGGTGAAGCCGCCGCCGGCGTTGGTGTTGCGACCAGTCAAGAATTGAAACCCTCCTAGGCCCAGCGTTAACCCTCCCTCTAGTCGCCAGTTGAGCTGGCCGGAGAGCTTGAGGCTGTCGTAGTCGGGATCCTGAACGGCCAAATCCCCGAACAACAAAGGCGCACCGTTGCCCAGGGTGAAATCTCCATCCAAAGCCAGGATGGCCTGTAGCTCAGGAGTCAAATCAGCCCCAAGGGTTAAGTTGGCCTTGAGGCGATCGCCGGGATAGCCCAGGTAGTCCCGGAACGTGAGGCAGGAGTCGAAAAAGGCAGGCAGGGATCCCAGCTCGACATTGGCTGCCGCTCCTAAGCTGAAGTCGTAGCCAAAGACTCCGTACCCCAAGGGCAGGGGGGTATTTTCGGTGGCGTATCCAGGCGGGATGAGGGCCGTCAACTGAGCTGAGAAAAAGGGATCCCCCTCTCCCCAAGTATGGCGCAGGCCCAGCTCCAGATCCCGCAGGCCCTGGTTGCGCTGGGTAACGGTGTCAGCCCCGCTGGCAAAGCGATTTTCGATGAAAACGTAGCTGGTGTTGAGGTTGAGAGTGAGCTGATCGCTAAGGCCAGTTTCAGTAAACAGGTTAAGGCGGGTCTCGCCGTACTCGGAAAGGGCCTGCTGCAGGCGTCCCTTCTGGTCAAAGCGGGTGCGGGGTTGGTAGACCTCGGGCTGCAGCGAGAAAAACGTCTTCCCTTCTCCGCGAGGAAAGCCACAGCCTGCCCAGGCTGGCAGCTCCAGACCCAAGACAAGGCTTAGGCCCAGCAGCCAGCTTCTTGCTATGGCAAAAGGCTTCATCTGGGGATCCCTCTCTTCTTTTCCCGGCAACAGCAGCGCCGCCGAGGGGGATTGTATCGGCAGAAGGCCGCTTTGGGCCGTCGCCCACAGGGCTTTCCCTACACCCCCTGGGCCACAGCCGGCAAACCCACGCGGGCCCGAAATTGCCGCGCTGCCGTCAGCGCTCCATAGGGATCCCCTTTGTAGAGGCCGTAGTGCATCAGGGACAGGCGCCGCAGCCCCAGTTGCGACACCTCCTGCAGCCAGTCGGGCCGGCTCATGATCTCAAAATCCACCTGGACGGTGTCGGCCCGGCCGCCGTTGGGATGTTTGTCCTTAATCGAGGGCTCGTAGTGGGCCAGCATCAAGTTGCGGTGGATGGGGGCAAAGAGGCGGCAGCAGAGACGGATCTGCTCCGGGTTGCCCGGATCCGGGCCGTTCAGCTCCGGGTTAAACTCCCCCGGCCGCCGCTGGCGCATCGACTGGAAGGCGATCCCGTCCATCTGGCTCATCGTCTCGGCAAAAGGCGCCACCATGCTGCGGCCTGCCCCGCGGCGTGGGTCGTCGAAGGTGGCAATCCAGCCGCCCCAGCAGAGGGCCACCTCGGCCTCTGGCAGACGCTCCTTGATGGCCTGGCGAGCCCGCAAGACGTTGTCCATGAGGGCGCGGTAGTAGGGGGCGGTGTCGGCATTGTAGGCATCGGCGGGGATGCGCCAGTAGGAAAACTCGGTGGCCAGGCTCCAGTAGGTGGGGCGGCCTTGGGGATTGGCTTGAGCAACATACCCGGCCAGCTCGGCCACGTCCTGGACAAACTGCGGCGAGATGTGGTAGTCGCCGCAGGGGCGGTTGGTGTCGTCTTCCCAGGTGATGATGTGCAGGCTGTAGCCCCGCTCAAACCACTGCCGCAAAAGCCCCGCCTGGTGCCAGTTGCGCCAGAAGGAGAGATCCCCCTGGCGGTGGTCAAAGCTGTTGAGCCAGCCGCTCAAAAAATGGGGATCCCAGCCCCGCGCTACTGCCGCCACCTGCGGATCCGACTCGATCTCCCAGAGAAAGCGCCCCGGATCCTCGCCAATGCCCACCTCCCAGCGGGCCAGCAGCTCGGCCAAGCTCAGGCTTCCAGGCTCGCTATTTTCCGAGCTGCGGTTCCCTTGCGGCCCCAAAAGTGCTTGACCGCAGCCGCCCATCCCATAGCCGGCCAGCAGCGCTCCGCCCATCTGCAGCACCTGTCGTCGCCGCCATTGCCGTCTCCAGATCATCCCGTTTCCTCCCGAGGCTCTGCCTGGCGGGCCCACAGCCGCACCTGCGGGGAGCTATAAACCTCCCTAAAGCCCGGCAGCCCTTCAAAGGCGAGCTCAGGCCAAAATTGCAGGATGCGGTCAGCGCTCCGCAAGGGATCCGCCAGCCCCGCTACCAAGAGGTAGTCCACCCTTTCCTGGGGATGCTGAAGGGCCAGGGCAAACTCGTACTGGTGAGGAGTAAGGAAAGAGCGGGGATCCCCCGCCCAAAAGATAGCCTCAAAGTGGATGTCGTCGTCCACCAGCACCTTCTCGCCGGGCAAGAGGTGGCGGCGAAGGTATTGACCCACCCGACGCTTCTCCTGCCGCTGCCGGCGCCAGGCTTCTAGAGCTTGCCCGCTAGAGGTGACTTCATACAGCTCCTGGGCAGCTTCCAACTCGCGGCTGAGGGGCGCCACCCCTGCCACCAGCCGCTCCCAGAGATCCCGCTCTTCTGCCACCAGCGGGGCCAAAAACCCCGGCTCTTGGCTTACCCCATAGCCACCGGTCAAGCAGTTCAGCCCCAAGAGGGCCGTGATCAGCAGACGCTTGGCCCAGCCGGGGCCGGCTCCGCGGCAGAGATAGGCCCTCATCAGCAACGGCAGCGGCACCCACAAAAGGCCAAAGCGGCTCAGCTCCGGCAGAAACAGCCCCTGCCCCAGCGAAGCCAAGAGGACCACCAGCGGCATCCCCCAGATCAAAGCCCACACCCGGCGGCCCAGCAGGGATCCCATCCCCAACAGGAGATAGGCAGGGGCCAGCACCGCCAGCCACTTCCCCAGCTCCACCAGCCCCCGCCAGCCGCCGGCCTGCTGCAGGTCTTCTCGCAACTGCGGCAGGCGCAGGCCGCTGCCCACCTGGTAGGTAAAAGCCCAGGGATCCCCTACTGCCAGCCAGTTGACATACAGCCAGCTCAGGATCAAGGCCAGGCTGATAAACCCGGCCACCAGCAGCGAGGTCCAGCGAAATCCCCAGGACTGTTGGCGAAAAGCCACCAGCAGCACTCCTGCCAGCCAGGGCAGCAGCCAGACATTTTCCCAGCGCAACACCATCAGCGGCCCCAAGGCCAGGCCCAGCAGCAGCAGCCGCAGGGTAATCGGCAGCTCCTCCTTCTCCGCTGCTTGTTTCTCGTCGGCCAGAGGGAACAACAAGGCCATGTTCACCCCCAGCAGCAGCGAGGTGGCCGTCCAAACCGGGCTGCGCAGCAGCATCAGGATCAAAGCTGGCTGCAGCAGCAGCAACAAGCCCCACAGCCAGCGCCATCCCAGGCCGGCGGGCAGACGGCGCAACTGCTGCCCCACCCAGCCCACCAGCAGGGATCCCAAAATGGCCTGCAACAACAGCGGCGAGCGCCCCAAAATGGCCGTGGCCAGCACCAGGGAAGGGGGAAAAGTGGTGCCCACAATGGGCAGGCGCGGATCCGGCCCCAGGGCGGCTACGGATCCCTTGTAGCCAAGAAACTGCATCTCCAGGCTCACCCAGCCCCAGCCTTCCTTCAGCCCCCACAAGAGACCAGCCAGGAGCAGCAAGGGGATCCCTACCGGCGCAACGAGCCTCCAGAAGGCTTTAAGCTGAGTTGCAAACATAGATGCTTCACGAACAAACTTAGCTAAACTTCACAATTAGTTCTAGGAGACTTGAACACCTCATCGAATCCCAAGGAGTGACTTAATGCCAACAAGTTTCAGAAAAACTATTTGGGATCGATGGACGTGTTTTGGGATCCCTACAAAGCTAGACTAGTTTTCCCTTTTTTGAGGCGTTTTTTCTACGCATTTTGGCGTATTGGGTTCAGCAAGATGGTCGATGAACAGTGGCCGGGCTGCAGGTGAAGATAGGGAAGTCTTTGAACTGGAACAAGGTGTGACCTCAATGCTACAGTCTGTGCGGGACATGAACGACGCGGCAATTCCGGCGCTGGAGCTTTTGCCCTCCCAGGCTGAGACCCGCCCCTGGGGCTCCTTCTGCGTCTTGGATGAAGGCCCGATGTATAAGATCAAGCGCATCGAGGTCAAGCCCGGCCATCGCCTCAGCCTGCAGATGCACTACCACCGCAGCGAGCACTGGATCGTGGTTCGGGGTACGGCGCGCGTCACCCGGGGCGAGGAGGTAATGCTGCTCAACTCCAACGAATCCACCTACATTCCCCCCTGCACCAAGCACCGCCTGGAAAACCCCGGCACCATTCCCCTGGTGATCATCGAGGTGCAGAACGGAGAATACCTGGGCGAGGACGACATCGTGCGCTTCGAGGACGACTACGCCCGCGCCTAGGCCAGTTCCTGAGCGAGAGGGCTCTCCTGTGGCCAATTGATAACTATTGCGCCATATACTTCTAAAAGCTTGGCAGTTGCCCCTGCTTTGGGTCTAGGCTTTTTTTGTCGTCGGGGCAGGTTCTGGGGATCCAGCAAATGGCTGAGGTGAGGCAGGCAAGAAGGCGGTGGGGATGGCTGGTGGCCGGCTTGCTCTGCTGCGTGCCGACCCAGGCAGTGGGGGCGGAGCCTCTTTCTTTCCAGAGGCTGGGCTACGAGCGTTCGGTGCTGCTGCAGGGATCCAACCCGCGCCTGGATGTCACCGTCCCTGCGCCCATCAACGGCATCGACCCGGAAGCCAGCTTTGTCCAGTTGCGCCTGGATCCCTCGCCGGTGCTCAAGCCCACCTCTACCGTGCGGGTGCTGATCAACGACGAGCTGGCGGGGATCTTTCTGGTGCGGGATCTGCGGCAGGAGCCGGTGGTGCGGGTGCCGATCCCGGCCCTGCCCCCAGGGGAGCGCTTCATCACGGTGTCGGTGCAGCCGTTTTTGAGCATCACCGACGACATCTGCGCCGACCTCAACACCGGCAACCTGCTGCTGAGGGTGGGGCGCGATAGCTTCTTTGAGCTGGTGCCCCGCGTGCCCGATGCTACTGTGGCCGGCTTTCTGCGCCTGATGTACCCCCAGCTCACCCTGGTGGTGCCCGCCAACCCCTCTCCTGAGGTGGCGGAAGCAGCTCTGGGCCTGTACAGCTTGCTGGCCCACCTTTTTCCCCAAATGCCCATCCTCTGGAGCAGCCGTCCAGCCAAAGGACCTCAGGTGATTCTGGAACCGGCCAACTTTACCCCCCACCTGCAGCATCAGATTACCCCAGAGGGATCCCGGCTGCGGGTGGCCGCCCGCCGCGAGGCCATTCTTGCCCTCTATGAAGAGTGGAAGCGGGCCGGGCTGGTCAGCCGTGGGATCCAGGTAGCGGCGGTGGCAGACTGGGAGAGGGCCCTCAGGGCCAACCGCCTCAGCTTGCGCGAGCTGGGGATTGTGGATCCCCTGCTGCGGGGGTTTGGCAGCCAGTCTTTGGTCTTCAACTTCAACTTGGCCCAGTTGGGGGGGCGCCCGCGGGATCTGGCGGCCCAACTGGATGTGATCATGAACCCGGTGGATGGTCGGGCCGGGGATCGCCTGACGGGCTACGTGTTCTTAAATGGGGTGATGCTGCGCACCTACAACCTAACGGGCCGCACCCAGCTCAACGACACCGTCACCCTGCCCACCCGCCTGCTGCGCCGCTTCAACCAATTGGAGCTGCGCTTCGACTACGGGGCCAGCCCCGGCAATTGTCAGGGATCCCTGACGCCGCTGACGGTTCAGGTGCGCTCGGATAGCTCCGGCTTCCTCTGGAGTGGCTACCAAGCCCCCAACGGCGAGCTGCAGGAGATCCCGGCGGTGCTGCAGGGATCTGGACGGGTTGGGCTGGGGGATCCCGCCTTGTTGCCGGCTGCCGCCTATCTGGTCGGGGCCTTGAGCCGGCTATCTGCCCGGCCGCTGCTGCCTACCCTTCAGTTTCTCCCCAAGGAAAAGACCAAGCTGGAGACAGGGGATTTTGCCTGGCAGATCCTAGTGGCCGCCTCGGAGCAGGTGGAGCTGAATAGCCCCATCCGGCTGGGATCCCAGTTTGAGATCCTCAATCCCTTAAACCAGCAGGTGGCCCTGGCTGCTCAACCACAAGAAAACCTTGGCCTGCTGCAGTACTTTTTGGTTCGGGGCAGGCCTACCCTCTGGCTGTCTTGGTGGGGATCTGATCCGGCCTTGGCGGAGCGCCTCAGCCGTGGCCTTGCCGATCCGCGCAGTCGCCTAGCCAACCAACTGCAGGGAAATGTGCTCACTGCCTACGCTGCCACCCCCCAGCTCACCCAGGTACAGAGTTGGGATCTCACACCCCAAGGCTATCGGGTGCGCTACCCAGGCCGCTTCAGTTGGCAGCTTTTGGTGTGGCAGTACCGCTATTGGCTGCTGCTGCTGCTGGCCATTCTGCTGGCAGTGGGAGCCTGGAATACCTACCAGCGCTTGGCCCGCCGCCCCGAGTCGCCCATTCCTTCCTAGGGGGGTTGGGCATGGGCTTGCGCTTGAGCCAGACTGGAGCCGAGCAAGGACTCCGTCCCGCTGACGCGCCCAGGGTTTTAGGCCATGCTCCAGTCTCTCAAATCCTCGCTTTTGCGCACGGGCTATCTCACCCGCCAGCAACTGGCGGCAGCCGAGGAGTACCGGGAAGAGGTGGGCTGCTCCTTGCCCAGGGCTCTTTGGAGCCTGCGGGTCATGCACCCCGACAAGTTCGCCGACCTGTGTCGCCAGATTTTGGATCGGCCCAAGCTGCGGGACTGGCTGCTCAAGCACCCCCTGGATCTGGAGCTGCCTTGGCTAGTCGAGCCCGGCGATCTCATACCGGTGCGCTTTTTGCCCTGTGGCTGGCTCAACCCGCAAACCGTGGTGGTGGCCACGGAAGAGCCCGGCTACCCCGGCGTTTGGCAGGCCGTGAAATCCCTATGCCCGGAAGTGGAAAAACTTTGGGAGATCCCGGCTACCGAAAAGCAGATCCTGACGGTCATCCTTGAGCGCAAGCTGGCCGCCGAGCTGCTGGGCAGCCGTCTTACCTTAGAGCAGTGGCAGCAGGCTTTGGAGATCCGCCGCCGCACCGGCTCCAGCCTGGGGCAGGTGCTGACCCGGCTGAGCTACCTCTCCACCCCCGAGTATCTCAGCATCCTAGCCCATTTGCTGGGCTACCCCGCTGTCTCAGAACTAATGGGGACAGGGCTGCTCCACCGCGACGAGAGCCTGAGCCGGCAGTTTGATCCCGAGGTGATGATGCGCCACCTCTTCTACCCCTTGAGCTGGACGGATGAGCACACCCTTACAGTGATGGTCAATGACCCCCTGGACGGGGTGGTGGATGAGCTGCTCTACAGCTGGCGGCCAGGCTTGCGGATTGAAAAGGTGCTGGGCACCGAGCAGGATATCACGCAACTGCTCAGCCAAGACCAGGGATCCCGCTTCAGCCAAGAGGCGGTGTACAAGCTGCTGACCCGTCTGCCGGAGGAATCGGCCTCGCGGGTGTTTACCCCCTCCCAAATTGCGGTAGGCTACGGCCTGCTGGTGCTGCTGCTGTGGGGGTTGGCCAGTGCTCCTTGGACAACCCTGACGATTTTGGTGTTGTTGGTCAATCTCTTCTATGTAGCCTCGATCTTCTTTAAGTTCGTGCTCAGCCTGGTGGGATCCGCCGATCGCTTCCACCAGATTACCGATGAGGAAGTGGCTGCCCTCGATGACCACACCTTGCCCATCTACACCATCCTGGTGCCGGTTTACAAAGAGCCAGAAGTGATGCCAATTCTCATCAACTCCCTCTCCAAGCTGGACTACCCCCACGAGCGCTTGGATGTGATTATCTTACTGGAGGAAAACGACCAGGCCACCATCGAAGCCGCTCGGGCCGCCAAGCCTCCCCGCTACGTGCGCCTACTCATCGTGCCAGATAGCAAGCCCAAGACCAAGCCCAAAGCCTGCAACTACGGCCTGGCCTTTGCCCGCGGCGAATACCTCACCATCTACGACGCTGAGGATATCCCCGACCCCGACCAACTCAAAAAAGCAGTCATCGCCTTCAAAAAAGGGGATCCCAGCTTGGTCTGCGTCCAGGCGGCCCTCAACTATTTCAACCGCAACGAGAACTTCCTCACCCGCATGTTTACCCTGGAGTATTCCTATTGGTTTGATTACCTGCTGCCCGGCCTGGAAACCCTGAAAATGCCCATTCCTCTGGGGGGCACTAGCAACCACTTTCGCACCGACCGCTTGCGGGAATTGCAGGGATGGGATCCCTTTAACGTCACCGAAGATGCCGATCTAGGCATTCGCGCCAGCCAGCACGGCTACACAGTGGGGGTGATCAACTCCACCACCTACGAAGAGGCCAACTGTGCCCTCAAAAACTGGATCCGGCAGCGCTCCCGCTGGATCAAAGGCTATATGCAGACCTGGCTGGTGCACAACCGCCACCCGCTGCGCTCTTTGCGCAAGCTGGGCCTCAAGAACTGGCTGGCCTACCAATTCTTTATCGGCGGCAGCTTCTTCACCTTCCTCACCAGCCCCATCATGTGGCTGCTGTTTATTTACTGGCTGCTCACCCGCGCCCATTGGCTGCAAAACCTATTTCCCAGTTGGCTGGTTTATCTGGGCTTGTTTAACCTCCTGGTGGGCAATGCCATTGGGATTTACCTCAACTTGGTGGCCGTTTTCCGGCGAGGGTACTACGATCTAGCCTTCTATGCCCTGCTCAACCCCATCTACTGGCAGCTCCACTCCATCGCAGCCTATATGGCCCTGTGGCAGCTCTTTACCAAGCCCTTCTACTGGGAAAAGACCATCCACGGCCTGAGCAAGTTTACCCACGCCAAAGTCCAGGAAGCTGCTCACAAAGCAGCCTAGGCTACGGACTGAGTTCCTAAGCAGTAGCAGCGAAGTGAGGACAGCCAGCACCCTTCTAGAAGCTGTAGTCCGAGTCTACGATCACAGCACAACCACTGGGGTGGAGACAGCTAGCCATGATCACCTTGACAGAAAAGTTGCCCTCGTAGGGCGCCTGCACGATGGGGAAATCGTCCAACAGTTCGTCTGCAGCCACCACCTGACCGCTGGCATCGTAAAGCACCAGATCCACATCGAAGCAATCCTGGTCGCACTGCGCCCAGATGTTTTCACCTCGGTAGAAATAGCCTGTAACTACGGTCGATTGTCCATTAAGAAGCCACAAACTACGGCTCTGAGCCCAGGCGGCAGCGCCCCCGATAACTGTGGCCGCTCCTATTAAACTTGCCACCAACCAGCCCCGCACCGAAGCCATAAGACTGCCCTCCTACTGAAAAACGGAGAAAGAATAGATTTTCTACAGAGATCCACCTCAACGCCCACACTCTAGCACCCGGATCCGTCTTTCCCGAATGATCCAGATCACGTTAAGGATCCCACGTTAAAAATCGCGAAAAAGGGATACAAAAAAGGGATCCCGAGTAGAGCAGGGATCCCTCAATTCTGACCAGAAATCCGGCGAAGCTCCCGCATCGGTCTGGCCGACTTCTCATTGCGGCAAATTCAGTTCCCCCCTTCGCCCTAAGGGATCCGTCAAGACATTGCCGGCGGGGCCTTTGATTTGAATGGTGCAGCGGCTGCCGGACACTTCAATAACGTTGTAGTTGGGCACCGCCAGCTCCAAAAAGCGCAGGTTGCCTGTGGTTACCCCTGGGATCCCGCTCACTTGCGGATTGGTCGGGTTCACCGGTGCCAAAAAGCCGTTCACAATTAGGAAAGGGAGGCTCGTTGGCACAACTGATGTGTAAGAAGCGAATGGGTCGTCCATCTCCAGGAGCCGGCAGGGTGCGGAACTGTCCCACGGGACTGGTAAACCCCTCGCTGACAAACCGGTAGAAGTAGCGCTGCGCTGGCCTCAAGCCGGTGACGACGGCACGAGCAATGTAGTCGCCTGGCTCAGTGCGGTAGTTGCGGCCCGCCACACGGCGAGCAGTAAGCGAAACTTGTTGCGAAATGGGGTTGAACTCGGAATTCTCAGCCACCTGCAACGTCACCGCAACCGTGTCTGTTGCACTGGCCGGGATCACCCGCGTGGAAAGCACCGCCCCTTCTGCGGTGGGATCCCCGGCAAATACCCCTTGGGGAAATCCAGGCACTCCCAGGGGGGGAATGGAGGAACTGGAGGTGCCCCCACAGGCAGCCAGGGCGGCTGCCCCACCTCCAAACATAAGCAGTTGCAGGAAAAAGCGACGGGAACGCAGGGAACTCATAGGGCCCACCTCAGGGACGCAGGCAAATGTAAAGGGATCCGCAGCAGAGGCCAATCGCCTTTTTAGTCAAGCACCTTTGCCCCCAAGCTGAGGTTGTGGGCAGGTGAAGGCTGGGTTAGGGTTGGTTTAACGGCTCTGACCCCTGCGCCCAGGTTCCCCACGGCCTTTTCACAGAGCTTGCTGAGAAGGCTAAAATTTCATTACAGTTTTTCCTGCTTTTGCCCCATTTTTGCGGTTTTGCGTTCCTTAGACTTCTTGTTGACCCTGCCGAAGGAGGGATCGTTGTGGCTACAGAGACCCTGGTCAAGCCTTCTGTAACCCCGAAGCACATGCCCATGTACCGGGTGTTGCTGCACAACGACGATGTCAACACCATGGAGTACGTGGTGCAGGTGCTGGTGAAGGTGATCCCGGCGATGATGCCGCCGCAAGCCACCGAGATCATGCTAGAGGCCCACAACAACGGTGTTGCTGTGGTGATCGTGGTGCCGCGGGAGCACGCGGAGTTTTACTGCGAACAGTTGCGGCAACATGGCCTGACCAGTTCCATTGAGCCGGAACGCTAAGCAGGAGCGGTTGGGGTGGGCCTGCTGATTGCAAAACTCAAGGCTTTGCCCTTGCCGCTGCGGCTGTTGCTGTTTTTGGGGATCCCGCTCTTGGCCTGGCTGCCGTTGCTCGGGCTGGGGAGTTGGCTTCTTCCTGAACGACGGGAGTACCTGTGGCTGCCCCTGTATGCCTTGCTGCTGGTCTGGCTGGGGCTGTGGAGATCTGGATTTGCTGCCTATGGGCTAGATAGCAGTTGGGCCTGTCGGGGCGGGATCCTGTGGGGCCTGGGGATCGGGGTCGGGGGGCTTTTTCTGCTCTTTGGCCTAGAGGGTGCCCTGGGCTGGCTGAGCTGGCAGCCGGTGGCAGGGGGATCCCTGCTCGGCTATGGCTTGCTGGGGTTAGGGGTGGGCCTGGCGGTGGCGCTGGCGGAAGAGCTGTTGTTCCGCGGTTGGCTGCTGCAGGAGATGGCCTTGGACTACGGCTGGACAAGCGCTCTGTGGGGATCCAGCCTTCTCTTTGCTTTGGCCCATTTCTTAAAGCCGCTGGCGGAGATTCTCGCCACCTGGCCCCAGTTTCCGGGGCTATGGCTGATGGGCTTGCTGCTGGCCCAGGCCAAGGTGTGGAACCAAAACAAGCTAGGACTCAGCCTGGGGCTGCACGCCGGCTGGGTGTGGGGCATCACCTGGGTCAACAACTTGGCTTGGATCGAATACACCGGCAAAGCGTCAGAGTGGCTCACCGGCATCGGCGGCAACCCGCTGGCCGGCTTGATGGGCCTGTTCTTCCTAGTCGGCACCTTCCTTGTTCTCAAGAGGTTGGCTGCCGGCAGAAGCTGAGCAGCGCCGCAGCATCTCCCCTCTCCCTGAGGGAGAGGGGCTGGGGGTGAGGGCCGCCATCTAGGTCGAGACAACTGAAGATTCCGGGATCCCTTCCTCCGCCCAAGGGCCGTTCTCATAGTAGGCGGCCACCCTCTCCCGGTCGGGCTGGGTTAGCAGGCTGACCACCACCAGCACGGCTGTGCCGGCGACCACCGCCGGGATGACCGGCAGCCAGCCGCCCGTCCAGCCTTTGGGCAACAGGCCCGACAGCCAGCCCAAGGTGAGGCCGCTGGAGACCAAAGCTCCGGCCACGGCCCCGGCGCGAGTCGCCCGCTTCCAGTACAGGCCGGCGATCAAGACGGGAAAGAGCATGGCGTTGCCCTGGAAGCTCCAGGTGGCAATCTGGGCAATCAGCCCCGGCGGCCTGACGGCAATGGCAAAGGAGACCAGCCCAATCCCCAGCACCACCCAGCGGCCCAACAGCTCCTCCTGGTGCGGGGAAAGCGGGCGCTTGAGGAAGGTGACCACCAGATCCCGCGTCACTAGGGAGCTGGCCGTGAGCAGTTGCGAGTCCGCCGTGGACATCAAAGCCGCCAGCGCGGCTGTAATCACCACTGCCGCCACGCCGCTGGGCAAGCTCTGCAACATCAGCGGCATGATCTGGTCCGGCTGCTGCAGGTTAGGAAAAGCCAGCCGGCCCCAGACGCCAATGAGGGCTGCCGGGAAAAACACCAGCAGAATGAGCAGCGGCCAGACCACCATCAGAGTCTGGAAGGGACGGGCACTTTTGGCCATGTAGAAGCGCTGGAAAAACTGGGGAAAAAGGGGCGTGGCCATGAAAAACAGCAGCTGGTTGCCAAGCAGCGTCTGCCAGCTCCAGCGCCCCTGCGGGCCGGGCAAGCTCAGCCAGGGATCCAACTGGCTGCCAGCCTCCTGGCCCCACCTCAAAGCCACTGCCACAAGAGCCACCCCCATCCCCAAAACCAAGATGATCCCCTGCACCACGTCCGTCCAGACCACCGCCTGGGAGCCGCCGAAGAGGACATAGCCCAAGATCACCAAGGCCACCACCACCGCCAGGGGCCAATAGGGGATCCCCTCCCCCAACACCGCCGCCAGGGTGCGGGCTCCGCCAATGATCTGGATGCTGATGTAGGGGGCGGTAAACGTCAGGGCGCTAAGGCAGTAGAGTAGAGCCAAAAGAGGGCTGTTGAAGCGGTGGCCGAAAAACTCGGAAGGGGTGATGAAGCCAAAGTGTTGGGCTGCTAGCCATACCCGGTAGCCCACCCACAAAAACAGCCCCGAAATGAGGGCGGTGGTCACCCCCACCCCCAGGAAGATCCCTAGGCCATGGGTATAGGCATCTGCCGGCACCCCAATGAAGGTAAAGGCGCTGAGCAAGGTGGCCAGCGTCGTCAAAGTTAGAGCCAGGGATCCCAACCCCCGCCCTGCCAAAAAATAGCTCACCGGATCCTGGCCGCTGTGGCGATAGCTCCAGAAGCCAATGGCCGCCAGCAGCAGCAAGTACACCCCCACCACACCCAAACTTAAAATGCTGTCAGTCATCTCCAGGCCAGCAAACGCGCACAATGTAGAAGTTAAGAGGTACCAACAGCAGGACAGCCAATCCCGCCAGCCAATACCAGGCCGGGATCCCCAAAAACTGGGGCTGGGCCGAGCGGGATCCCACCCAGGTCAACAGCCACAGCAGGGGATAAAACCCCCACACCCAAGCTTGGCGCATCCGCCCAAACCGCAGCTGCCTTGATCCTTGAAGGTTACCGGCGGGATCCAACCCTGACATCTACCCATCTCCTGCTTTTTTGCCAAGCGTTCCTTTTGCCAATCATTTAAGATACAGCCACTACTGCGCAGAGCTAAATTGTCTTTTCCCCTTTCCCCTTCAGATCCTGTTGGCAAGAGGGAGCCTTCCCGTGGGCCAGGCCATGAAGAACGGGAGCGGCCCTACTGGCTAGCTTGGGCCCGCATCAAAGGGATTGGCCCCCACCGGCTCAAGCGGCTGGTGGAGTTTTTTGGATCCCTGAAGCAGGCCTGGCAGGCGGACGCCCTGGACCTGCAGCAGGTAGAAGGCATCGGCCCTACCTTGGCCCAGGCAATTGTCTCTGCCCGGCCTGGCCTCGATCCTGAGGAGATCCTGGAGCAGACCCAAAAGCCTGGGATCCCTTTCCTAACCCCGGCGGATCCCGGCTATCCGCCGCTGCTGTGGGAGCTGCCGGATCCGCCGCCCCTTCTCTATGTCTTAGGGGAATGCCCCGATTGGCAGCAGCCGGCCATTGCTGTTGTCGGCACCCGCGCCCCCACCTCCTACGGTCGGCTCTGGACTCAGAAAGTTAGTGCCGCCCTGGCAGAAGCCGGCTGTGTGGTGGTCTCGGGGCTGGCCACCGGGATCGACGGCATTGCCCACCAGGCCTGCCTAGAGGCAGGCGGCAAGACAGTGGCCGTGGTGGGAACGGGGGTGGATCAGGTTTACCCCGCCCACCATCGCTCCCTCTACCGGCGCATCTTGGAGCAAGGAGCCGTCCTCAGCGAATATCCTCCCGGCACGCCGCCGGCCAAGGAGCACTTTCCCCAGCGCAACCGCATCATCGCCGGCCTCTGCCGCGCCACCTTGGTGATGGAGGCCCCAGAGCGCTCGGGGGCGCTGATTACCGCCCACCTGGCCAACCACTACGGTCGGGAAGTGTACGCCCTACCGGGGAATATCGACACAGCGGCGGCCCGCGGCTGTCTGCAGCTCATCCGCAACGGCGCCGGCATGATCCTGGGGATTGAGGAGCTGCTCCAAGAGCTGGATTTGGTTCAGGGATCCCCTCCCCCAGAACAGCCCCCCTCCTTCGGCCCCAGCGATCCCCAGCAGCAGCTTCTCTGGCAGCTCCTGGGCAACGAAATCCTCAGCCTCGACGCCCTGGTCCAGGCCACCCAGATGGACATTGCCACCCTCTCCAGCACCCTGCTGCTTATGGAACTGGAAGGCTGGCTGGTGCAACTGCCGGGGATGCGCTACCAGCGGGCTCGCTGAGGTTGGATCCCTGCCCAGCTTCTCCGATGGGAGCATGACTCTAGTCAATAATAAGCTCAACTATACTGAAAATAATGTATAATATGTTCAGTAC
>NZ_AUMZ01000001.1:2146264-2187126 GCF_002760375.1 Synechococcus sp. 60AY4M2 | reverse complement strand
CAGAATGCTATCGCTGCATAGTTGAACAGTGATGTTCAGCAGTGTTCAGCGTAAATGTATCAGCACGACACGTGGGATCCTCGTGGCGCGGGTTGTTCACATGGGTGCTGACGGGGTAGGCGGCCATGGCCTCTGCCGGGTAGGGGCGGAGCAGGGGCAACAGCAGCTTGGGATCCCGCACCCGTGGATCCAGCGAGAGGTCGTAGTCGTTTTCCGTCAAAATGGCCGGCATCCGCTCGTGGAAAGGCTCCATCATGGCCGGCGTGTTGAGGATGGCGCAAGTTTCTATCTCCACCCCTTGTGGGCTGCGCCAGCGCTCCCAAATACCGGCAAAGGCAAACACAAGAGGATAGCTTGCTAGCCCCGCACTTGAGTGCGCGCCGGAAAAGCGCGCTAGCCACTTTAGTCGCTTACCCATGATGGGGGTCGTTGATATAGTTTCATAGCTCAAACAACCTCTTCCTGACTTCTCCTACCAACACCTTTTTCCTTCTCTTTGGCCAAAAAATAAGATAAACAACCGCTAGCCCCACACCATGGTTGTAGTGATTGTACCGTTGACTTCCCTCTCGCGCTATCGCTTACTTAGGTTGGAACAAAGAACAAAAACAAGAATGCGGTTTTAACCAAAACTTTGTTTTCATTCCAACAGGTCGGTTCAAGGAGCGTATTGCGCAATTATGTCGGCATTATGGCATGGAGTTTATTGAGGTAGAGGAGGCGTACAGCTCGCAGGCAAGCTTCCTAGATGGGGATGAGCTACCTAATTATGGCGAAAAACCCGACGGGTGGAGACCCTCTAGGCTGAGGCGAATGCTGCCGCCAACCTGCTTAAGAAAGTCAGCAGAACCTTGGGGCTTTGCCTTCAGGAACTGTCTAGAGGCGCTTTGACAACGCCGTTGCGGGTTCTTTTGTGGACTGCGTAAGCATCCCCCGCCTTTAGGCGGTGGGAGTGTCAATACTCAGGCGATACTGGAAAAGCTCTTCTCCAGGGATCCCATCATGCCTCACGCCAGTGCCTTTCTCGAGGTGATCCCCGCCATCGACCTTTTACAAGGCCGCGCCGTGCGTCTTTACCAAGGCGATTACGCCCAAGCCGAGCAGGTGGCCGCCGACCCCGTCCAGCAGGCAGAAATCTGGGCCACCCAAGGGGCGCCTCGCCTGCATGTGGTGGATCTGGACGGGGCCAAAAGCGGGGATCCGGTTAACCTGCCCATCATTGCAGACATTGTCCGCAAACTGGCCATCCCGGTACAGGTGGGGGGTGGGATCCGATCCCTGGAGCGGGCGCGGCAGTTGCTGGACTTGGGGGTGGAGCGGGTGATCGTCGGCACGGTGGCTGTAGAGGATCCCGCCCTGCTGGAGGCCATGACCCAGGCTTTGCCGGGACGCATCTGGGTGGGGATCGACGCCCGCCAAGGTCAGGTAGCCACCCGCGGCTGGCTGAGCACCACTCCCCTAGCCGCCACCGAGCTGGTGCAACGGGTCCAAGCCCAAGGGGCTGCCGGGATCATCTACACCGACATTGGCCGGGACGGCACCCTGGCCGGCCCCAACCTAGAGCAGTTGCGCCAGATCCTGGCTGTCTCCCGCCTGCCGGTTATCGCTTCCGGGGGGATTGGCTCGCTCACCGATTTGCTTGCCCTGCTGAGCTTGCCGGGTTTGGCCGGAGCCATTCTGGGCAAGGCCCTCTACTCAGGAGCTATCTCCCTGCCAGAGGCGTTGCGCGCCGTGGGGCCGGGCCGCTGGCAAGATCTGCCGCCAGAAACTGGATCCCGGTGGGCCTAGGGAGAAACAGCCCTGGCAAAACTTTTGCCATACTGGACGGAATCGACATGTAACTGATACATTTACGCTGAACACTGCTGAACATTACTGTTCAACTATGCAGCGATAGCATTCTGTTTGTTTCCAAACAGAATGGCGGTATCCCGCAAAGCTTTGAGTAGAATACCCAAAGCGCAGTTTCCGTGTCGTCTTACTACCAATTTTCTGCTTTGCTTTGGCTACCATGTTGGCAGACTCGAAAGTAAACAGAAAGATCAACTGGTAGTAATCCGTACTGAACATATTATACATTATTTTCAGTATAGTTGAGCTTATTATTGACTAGAGTCATGCTCTAAACAGCTTCTAGGAAACCAACCGGGAAGGAAGATCTTCCCCAGGCTGACTCTTGTCTAAGCGTTTTTTAGGATAGCCATGGAAGTTCCCGCCCTTCGCCCTGCCGTTCAAGCCTTACAGCCGGAGTTGGTGACCTGGCGCCGCCACCTGCACAAGTATCCAGAGCTGGGTTTCCAGGAGAAGCAAACCGCCGCCTACATCAGCCACCGCCTGAGAAGTTGGGGGATCCCGCACCAGACCGGCATCGCCCACACCGGCATTGTGGCCACCATCGCGGGAGAAGAGCCAGGGCCGGTTTTGGCGCTGCGGGCCGACATGGATGCCCTACCCATTCACGAGGCCAACGAGGTCGAATACCGTTCCGCCATCCCCAACGTTATGCACGCCTGCGGCCATGATGGCCACACGGCCATTGCCCTGGGCACCGCCAAGCTGCTGCAGCAGCACCGCCAAAGCCTCAGAGGCACCGTCAAAGTTATTTTCCAGCCTGCTGAAGAAGGCCCCGGCGGAGCCAAGCCAATGGTGGAAGCGGGGGTGCTGAAGAACCCAGATGTAGAAGCCATCCTCGGCTTACACCTGTGGAACAACCGACCTCTGGGCACCATTGGCGTCAAAAGCGGCCCCTCGATGGCCTTTGCCGATCGCTTTCAAATCGAGGTCATTGGGCGCGGTGGCCATGCCGCTCTTCCTCAGCAGACGGTGGACGCCATTGTGGTGGGATCCCACATTGTGAGCGCTTTGCAGACCATCGTCTCCCGCAACGTGGATCCGCTGCAGCCGGCGGTGGTGACGGTGGGCCGCTTCCGGGCCGGCGACACCTTCAATGTCATTGCTCCCCGGGCAGAAATTTGGGGCACCGTGCGCAGCTTTCAGCCGGAAGTGCGGGATTTGCTTGCAAGACGTATAGAAGAAATCGTGGCCGGCATTTGCCAAGCCTATGGGGCCACCTACGAGTTCCAGTACGAGCGGGGCTATCCGGCGGTTCACAATGACCCGGCCATGGCAGCCCTGGTAGAACAAGCCGCCCGCCAGCTGTTCGGTTCAGAAGCGGCGATTATTCCAGAGATGACCATGGGCGGCGAGGACGTCTCGTTTTTCCTCAACGAGGTGCCCGGCTGCTACTTTTTCCTGGGATCCGCCAACCCTGCCAAAGGGCTAGATTATCCCCATCACCATCCCCGCTTTGACTTTGACGAAGCTGCCCTCGGCATTGGGGTAGAGCTGTTCTTGCGCTGCATTGAAAACTACACTGGAAAGACTTTGGATTAAAGGGGGCACTTCCCAAAAAAGCTGTGACCATTTGAATAAGCCGTTCGCTACGTCAAATCCTAGCTCCCCTCTCCCTCAGGGAGAGGGGCTGGGGGTGAGGGATACCCTCTGGGAGAGGGGCCGGGGGTGAGGGGAGACTCCCTCTAGGGCCGAAGTAGGTCGGCGGATCCAGCGCCGGGAATCGGCAAGCGTTCCAGCGGTTTTGGGGTGGCAGGAGCGGGGACAGGATTCAAGTCGGCGGGAATGTACAGGGGCTTGGGATCGGGATCCCCGCCGAAGGCGAGCACAAGCTCCCGCAGCAGGGCCTGTCGCTGTTGCCGGCTCAGGGCTTGCACGGCTGCCTTGTCTTGGGCATAGGGGTTGACCGTCAGCCGCTCGGCACCGGGGTAGCGCTGGGCAACTATCGGCTCGTTGGCGTCCAGATAGTCTGCTAGCGTCAGTTGCCAGTCAAAGCGGTCGGTAGGAGAGCGACCGACCACCTGCAAGTGATAGACCATCATCCGCCGCACCAAGGTATCTTCCTCAGGCGCGGGGCCGCCGTCATTGGGGTTCACGGGGGTATAGGTGTTTTCCAGAGGCAGATCTGGCAAGGCCTCGTAGACCTGCCGCGCCGCCTCAGGGATCAGCCGCAACTGGGCATAGGCAGGGCCGGATCCCAGCAGGGCCACAGCGGCAATGCCCACCCAGCCTCGCCAAAGAGCTTGCTTTTTCACCACGACTTTCTTCTCCACCGGTAGCAAACCATCGCTCAAATTTTTGAGCGGCAACTCTTAGCTCTCCTGATTGGAAAGAGCTTGGGATCCCAGAGCAGTTGGGAAGCGTTGCAATCTAGACATGGACATGAACCATTCTAAGCTGCATAGATTTTTTTGGCTCAGCGTTTATAGACAGGATAGCCGGCTGCCAATTGACCCCAGCTTTTAACGATCTCTAGTCAATGCTCAATCCCTCGACCACCTGAGGCTGAGAACGTGGCCTGAGAGGGGCAGATTGGGCTACGCGATCCTGTCGTCGGTGGGGCTGAAAGTGATTTTGCCACAAGCCGAGGATATCAAGTGTTTCGCCACCATGCTGGGTGTAGCGCTGCCGTACTTTACACAGAACAGGGGTATTGACACACACGCCGGAGACAATCACCTGACCCTTGCTCAAAGCCGGCAATTCCTGTAACAAATCCCGTCCGGCAGCC
Source organism: Synechococcus sp. 60AY4M2 (assembly GCF_002760375.1). NCBI lineage: Bacteria > Bacillati > Cyanobacteriota > Cyanophyceae > Synechococcales > Synechococcaceae > Synechococcus > Synechococcus sp. 60AY4M2. The sequence goes on along the minus strand of NZ_AUMZ01000001.1, from coordinate 2,182,544 downwards.
TCAACACTGTGGCGCAGATTTTCTTGATCGGAAGGGTTGACAATTCGCATCAAAAATTGGCTCATGCATTGCGATAGAATGTCCGAGTCCAGCTTGCCGGGGCGTTGCGTGATTAGACCTACTCCTAAGCCAAACTTCCGCCCTTCGCTGAGAATGGTGCGCAACACCTGCTTGCAGCGGGAGGGCTCGTGGGCAGGGGCAAAGCGATGGGCCTCTTCCAACAAGATAAAAACAGGATAGGGCAGGTAATTTTCATCCCCCGGTTGGATCTTGCCTTTATGGGTGTTAATGCGGGCGTAATTGGCCTGGCGCAGGATGGCGGCGGCAATGACTTGCTGCTCTTCCTGGCTAATCTCGTGCATCTGCAAAATGGTTACCTGCCCTGGCTCAAACAAATCCTTGGGGGCCAGGTGTTCCACATTGCTAAAGTAGGGAGAGCGATCGATCTGCTCTAGCTTCCACTCCAAAGCAGCGGCTGAGGATCCCCGGGATCCGTCCTCTGCCGAATCTTCTTCGTTGACGGTGTCAATCAGATCCCGAATTGTCCAACGTAGTGGATTGAACTGGGTAACCTTGCGGAAAGCTTTCTCTAGGAAAGATTTCTGCCGGTCGGTGGTCTCTGGCAAGAGGGTAAGGATATCGAAAAAGTTGAGAGAAGACACGCGGATCTTGATTTCCTGTGGGGAGAGAACCTTAACCTTAGGGCGGTAGCCGTCTTCGCCCAAAAACTTGGGGTGGGACTGCATCTCTGCCAGTGTATGGTATTCCCCATGGGGATCAAAAATGAGAACAGCAGCCCGGTTTTTGGGCAACATCAGCTCTTCAATCAAGACCCCCGCCGTGTAGGATTTTCCGGATCCCGTCCCCGCCAAAATAGCCAGATGGGTGCTAACCATTTCCTTGACATCCAGCACCACGGGCACCGCTCCCTCGTCGCGCAACAACAGGCTGCCCAAGTGAGCGCCCCCAACGGCTGTTTCATCTCGTTTGTTCAAAATCGATTTCAGCAGACGATTGGAGGCCAAAAAGACTTTGGCACCGGGATCCGGAGGGCGACGGGGGTTAATAAAGCCCATGGCGCGGTGAAAATAGCCGATGACCTCGACGGTAACTGCGTAGATTTCCGGGTTGGGGTGGGTAAAGCCCACCAAAGCCACAATGGTGCTGGGATCGATCTCGGTGTCGGCAAAGATGCGATCGGGAATGTGATCCAAGAGCTGGACTTGCCTGATCTTGCCGAGAATTTTCAGGGTTTGGGACTGGGTATCCTGAACCTCATAGTAGACAAAATCGCCTACTCTTACAGCTTGGGTATTGGAGGTGATAAAAACATACTGGTTGGAGGTTTCACCGGGGCCCTTGACAGTGCCGATTACTTCTGGGGCCTCTTCATCGGAGGAGAAGACAGCTTTTGGATAGTGTCCATTGTCAAGAGACTGGGCGATCCCTACAGTTTTTTTGGTCATCAGCGCATCGCTCCTACGGTCATTTTCCAGGCCAGTTCTTTGCTTAGAATTTGCAGGGCCCGCCGTTGAGCCGGATCGGAAAACATGGGTATGATATCATTCAAGACTTGATAAACAAGGTGGTCGGCAAAGTTGCCGCCGCTGCTCAAGAGCAATCCATAATACGAAAATTGGGTTTGACCTTGGGGATCTTGGTGAAAACGTAGGATTTCTTCTTGGCTCATGCGAAAAACGGGCGTGTTCACAGGCACCACCACGCGCGGGATCCCTTGCCGGCCACAGCCCCGCTCTTCGTCCAAAGCTCCGATGAGAACCACCGAAAGCAGCGTGCGCACCTCGTTTTGTAAATCGGGGGAAAAATAGGGATCCGGCTGGCTGGAGAGGCGCGGGCCGGAGTTGGGAAAGAGCGGGTTTACAATTTGGGTGTTATAGACCAGACCTACAGCCCAGTGCCGTTGATCATTCTCCAGCTTAACAAAGCTGCCAAAGCCAAAGTCATCAGGAGAGGGAGGATTTTTGACTTCTAGGGCGTCATCCACCTGCACTACGTAGTCGCAGTGATTGTTGGAGCGAACCACCTTGCCCAATCTCATCGGACTCGCCTCCGCTGCAGTTTACTCACCGTTTTCCGAGATAACCTGAGGTTGAGCTTCTCGCGGCTTGCCCAATCTTGCATCAGGCGCAGGAAAAGGTTGCGATCCTCATTGCGAATAACGGCTATTTGATCGGCTGTCTCTAACACATAGGGATAGCCTCTACCAATGATGACCTCGCAGCGCACCAGATCCACGACCCAGTCCAAAAGTCCTGCCTCGTAAACCCAAACCGGTATCTCCAGCCGGGCCGGAAAGTTGTCGTTGGTGCGCAAATAAACAAATCCCACTCGCTCTCGCATTTCTTGGTAAGAGTTGAGGATCCCATCTTGAGGGTTAAGGCTGCCGCCGCGAGCACAGATAAAAAAAGGGGTGCGCTCCCCCCACTCCAGCCACGGGCTGAGGAGTTGGGCATCGTGAAGCTGAGGAGCTTCAGGAAGATCGAAGCAATGCCGCAGCAATGTCACCAGATCTGAGGTATAGGTAGTGTCGATGTAGGCCACAACAGGGATCTGGTTTTGCTCGCTGGCCCGCAGCACCTGGAGTAAACATTGTACGTAGAAATCTCGGCTTTCTGGCTCAAGGGCTTCCGCAAAGGTAGCCACCAGAGCCCCATCTAAAAAGGCCAACTTTCGGGATCCAGGCTGAGCTCCCCGGATATATTCCACCAGCTTTTCTGTTTCCATTTGGAAGCGACGCATGTTGACGACGCGCTCTTTGGGCTCGCCGCTGCTATCGGATCCCAAATCCTTTGGAGTCAGTACATCGACTTGAATATCTTTTTCGTACAGGCCTTGGGCACAGTGATGATTCTCATACCAGCCGATCTGCACCAAGGCCACCGGAATTGACAGATCCTTGCTGGGATAGATTTGGGATCCATCTACTGCAAAGGTGGAAATATTTTTAATAATCGACCTTGCCCATTCATCGCTTTCCTCATGGCTAGTCCATGCCTGTTCAAAAGGAACTGACCAACTGGAGTAAAGATCCCACTCTTGAGTAGGTAGAGCACCCGGAAAGTCCAAGGGCGCTATTTTTTCGGCAATCTCTGCGCTCGACCACTGGCACAATCTTTCCATGGCCTGCCGATATCCCTCTCTGCGCTCCGATAGCCCTTGATCAAAAGTGACGAAAGCCTCCCGCTTTTGCTGCAATACTGCCAGAACCCGGTCAGCTCTAAATACCATAGGTGGGATCCCTCCTCATCTGGCCAGAGCCAGCGTGCCTCTCCACCCGAATGATGTTCTCCGTTACTTGCTCAAAGGTATCGTCGTGGCTGATCACAAATAGCTGCTCAAAAGAGCGCAAATTGGTAATGGACTCGGCCAATCGCTGTCGGCGCTGGGCGTCCATGTTGGTGGTGGGCTCGTCGAAGAAGGCAATATCCAACTGTCCTAACACCTTGAGCAAGGCTAGGCGAACTGCCAGAGCTGCCGACATCTGCTCTCCTCCAGAAAGGCTGGCAAAACGTCGTTTGGGGCCGCCTCCCTCTTGAACGCGGATCTCGTAGTCGGCCTCCCAGGTGAGGGCAACATTGGGGCGGTTGAGGATTTCCCGGAAGAGGTGATCGGCAATGTTGTTGATCTGCTGTAGATAGTATTGGGTAATTTGAGGACCAGCCTTTTTGTAGGTATCTCGGCTAAACTTAATGAAGCGATGCAGACGCTCTTTCTCGATTCGTTGCGTCTCGACTTGTTTTAAGGTTTCTCTCACCCGCTCCAGTTGCTGTAACCTTTCCTGGATTTTCTGTAGTTGAGGGGCAAGGCTTTCCAGGCGAGCTTGAGCCTCGGCCTTTTGAATTTCGGTGGCCTGCAAAAGGGAGCGCAGACGTTGGTGCTCCTGAGGCTGATAGAGGGAAGCCAAAGGATCCCGCTGTGCCCGCAATTGGGACAGTTGGGTTTGCAATGCTTGCTGTTGCGCCTTCAGTTCACTGAGCTTCCGTTCTCGTTGGGGGAGCAGTTTGGCAATAGGCTCCAGACGTAGATATTGCTCGTGATCCGCTCGGTAGTGTTCGCGCTGTTCTTGCAGGGATCCCAGCTCTCGATCCAGGTGTTCGGTTTGCAGCAGCGCTTCCTCGAGGGGGCGGAGTGCTGCCTCCAAATCCTGGATTTGCTGTAGGCAACCTGCCTGCGTTTGCAGGTACTGTCTTTCCAGCTTGAGCTCCGCTTTCAGCCACTCAGCCCGGCTTCTCGGATCCCCCAGGGACTTCAAGGTTTCGGCGGCTTTTACAATTTGGGCTTGCAGGTAATCTTTGGATCCCTCTATTTTCTCCCAGCGATCAATTTGGGCTTGTTTTTCCTGCTTAGCTTGCTGGATCTGTTCTAGAGCCAACTGAGCTGTTTGCAGTTCATCTTTTCGTTGTGGCAAACTTTGGACAAGTGGTTGCATACGGATAACGGTTTCATAGCTGTTGCGATGGCAACTCTGCTCCTCCCGTAAAGCGGCAATTCTCTCGTCTAGATCGGCAAGGGGCTGAAGCTGCTGCTCTAGGGCTTGTATCTGTTGTTGAAGTTGCTGGATGCTGGCTACAACTTGCTGGTACTCTTGCTCAACTCTCGGCTTATTGTTGAGCTCCTTTTCCAGGCGCTGGATTTGCCCCCTGGGATCCCCCAGTGCCTGCAGCGCTTGGCCGATTTCCTGTTGTTGCCGAAGAAAGTCTGGCTCTGCCTCGAGGCTCCACTGAAGATCCTCAATTTTGCTCTGGCGTTCGTTTTGCCATTGCAGCAACTGTTGAATTTGAGCTTCTAACTCGGGAATCTGCGCCGTTAAGCCCAGCAGGGGCTGCAAAGTCTTGAGTTGCTCCTGGATATCAGCCAGTTGCTGGCGTAGCTGAGGCTCGCAAGTTTGGGGGGAAAGATCCTGTAGGATTTGTTGGATGGATTGCAGTAACTGTTGGCTGAGGGCTGAAGACTGGGCCAGAACTTGCGGGATCCGCTGCCATAGAGGTTGGAGTTGCGGATAACTCTGTTGGCAAGCGGCCAGCTCCTCCACAAGAGTTTGAATGCTGCGGTTGTGCTGGGCCAGTTGGTGAGAGCCCTGCTCGAAAAGGGCTTGGAGTTCCCGCTGAAATTGCCGCGCCGCGGCTAGGCGGCTGAGCTGAGTTTGCAGTCGCTCTTGTTGAGCCTCCAGGAGGGGAATCTTGGCTACGTGCTCTCGATCGGCCTGTCGCTGTCGAAGCTGCAGCCGCAACTGTTCCAACTGGGCCCGGCCCTGTTCCTGTTCTGTTTCTCTCTGTCTTAGCTCTAGGCGCAGGGCCTGAAAAGAGGCCAACTTCTGGCCAATTTGAGAGTACCGTTGTTCCAGGACGGTTTGCTTTTCGCAGAGCGTTTGCAGGTGTAGCTTTTCCTCCTCGATTTTCTGGAAGAGTTGGAGCTGCTGTCGATATTCAGATTCTCGCAGTTGGAGTTGGTGGAGCTGCTGCCGTAAAGTTTCCCGCTGAGCTGTCAAGGTCTGCCGTGTTCGTCGCAACGCCTCTTGCTCTGCCACCCAAGCCTCCAACTCCAGATAACGCCTGTAGGCCGATTCGTGCTGTTGACAGATGGCCTGCGCCTGTTCAGCCTCTTGGACGCGGCTTTGCAGCAGTTGACAGCGCCCGGCGTGGGCTGACCATTCTCCCTGAAGCTGCTCCCATTCGCGGTGCAGTTGGAGCAAGGTGTCGAGCTGCTGAGCCCAATGGCTTTGCCGGCGCTCTAGCTCCTCTTGGGCTTGAATTTGGGGAGCCAGCTCCTCTAGCTCCTGCTTGCAGCGCTGTTGTTGGCTGAGTTTTTCCTGCAGCCTCGCCAGTTGGTTTTCGAGGTTCTGCTTTTGCGAGAGCAGGGCCTCCCGCCGCTTCAGCCACTCCAGGCGCTGCTGCCGTTGCTTTTCCAGCTCCCGCAACCGATCTTCTATGGCCAAAAAGCGCTGAGATCCCTCTTGGTGGTGCTGTTGTTGTGCCTGCGCTCGCTGGGCCTCTGCCCACAGCTTTTCGGCTTGCTCAAGGGCTACTGCCAGCAGGGATCCCTCTTGCTCCAGTTGAGCAATTTGCCGGTCGAGCGTTTGGATTTGCTCAAGCAGCTTCTCCAGCCGCTCCAGCTCCAGCTTCACCTCGGCCAAGGTATGGGTATGGTGGCTTAAGCGCTCCTGCCAGTGGCTCAGTTCTTGCTCGATTCTCTGCTGCTCTACTTGCAGCGGATCCCAGTCTTGCATCTGTTGATGGAGCAGCTCAATTTGATGCTTGACGGCCAGAACTTGCGCCTCGCTGTATTTTTCAACTGCCAGCAGATCCTTTGCAACTTGCTGGTACTCTTCTACCTTCAAGATGCGGTCGAAAACTTCTTTCCGCTCCCGACTGGTTTTGAGAAAATCTGCTGTGAAAGTGCCCTGGGGCACCCCAATCGTTGTAGCAAAGAGCCGCGCCAAATCAGTACCGGCGGGCACACCCAAATGTTGCCTCAGCCACGCTAGCACATCTGCCTTGCGCTCGTAATCTAGGCGCTGCTTCAATTGCGGATCGAAGAGGCGATATCCCTGCCTGACACTGCGGCGAACGTCGTAGGTGCGCTGATCCCACTGGGAGATAAACTGGACAGTAGCCACCGCATCGCTGGCCCCTGTGCGGATGAGTTCTTCTTGGTTGTAGGGGCAGTAGTCAAACAAAACCCAGGCGATGGCCTCTAGAATGCTGGTTTTGCCTGCTCCATTTTCTCCACAAATGGCGTTGATACCGGGCTCAAACTCGAAGAAGGCGTCCTCATGAGACTTGAAGTTCTGCAGAGCCAAAGAGAGGATCCGCATGGTCAGTCTTCTTCCCCCAGAAAGGCGCCGCTCAGGTGAGCGTACACTTCCGCTTCGCCTTGCTCCTCTAAGATTTTCTCTTTGAGATCTAAGAGTAACCGTGCCAGCTCTTCGCTGCGCTTGCGGTAGTGGGCATGGCTGCTCAGCAGATCCCTGTAGATTTTCTCTTCAATTTGCAGCCTGCGCCCTTCTTCTTCGAGGGAAAGAGCAGCCGACCCGATCTCCAAAGTAGTGGCTTCGAAGCGGAAGAGAACCAGCAGGGCACCGGTAAGCTGCTGAATCTGCTGCTGCAGGGCGCGGCTATCCAACTCGTGCTTGGCAAAGCCCACCTGCCCCGCCAGCCGAAACTCCACCATTGGCGCTGGCCCACCTTCGGGAAGGTCGGATCCCTTGGCCAAGGCAATTGCGGCTGCAGCAATCTCTTCGGGCGTTTCCCGGCCCTTGGCCTCAAGAGAGATCCGTCGGTGAGGCCGCCGGTAGTAGTCCTGCACCAGCTCAGCCTGAGGCGGGCCCTCTCCCCAGCGGACGCGGTAGGCTCCCCGCGGAAAGTCCCACTCGGCAGTACTGTTAGCCTCCAGGGATCCCGGATTGAAGATCCAGCCTTCTTCTGTATAGCTTTTGTGGATATGTCCCAAGGCTAAATAGCCCACCCCTGCCTCCCGCAAAGGCAGCAGATCCCGGTAGCGCAAGGCGCCCTGGTAGCGAGCAATTTGGCCTTCCAGGCCGTGGTGGAACATGAGCACCACCCGCTCAGGGCCAGGGGGCAACCGGCGAATGGCCGCCGCCAACTGCTCAATCGACTTGGGGGCCGCCGACCCATACCACTGGGATCCGATCACCCGCACCCCACAGGGCAGATCCAGATAGCCCCCCCGCCCACCTGACCAGGGGCGCAGCTCTAAACCCTCCTCGCCTGCTTCCGGCTCCAGCAGGATCAGGTCGCCGTGATCGGCCAGGTAGCGCAGCCAACTGGTCTTGACACCGTAGGGGCGGCTGTCGTGGTTGCCCTCAATGGCCAAGACGGGGATCCCGGCCTGCTTCAGCTCCCGCAAGACAATCTGGGCTTGGTTGAGGACACCGGGCTGAATTTGCCGGTGCTCAAACAGATCCCCGGCAATGAGGACAAAATCCACCGGGTTCTGGATGGCATGGCGGCGCACCACATCCCGAAAGGCCAAAAAGAAATCTTTGCTCCGCTCCGGGCTGTTGTAGCGGTCGTAGCCCAGATGCACATCGGCCAGGTGCAAAAAGGTGCAGGTGGAAGTGGCCATCGCCCGAACCTGCCAGCAAATTGCCCACAGTTTAGCAGACAAACCTCAGTGCTCAACTAGATATAGGGATCCCTTCCCGGCCATTTGCGGCTTTGCTCGGGTTGCCACCCCTAGAGCTAGGCGCCGCCCCGCCGCGCTGCCTGTTGCCCAGTTCCAACCTTTCATGGGCACAGCTTGGGTTGGTGAAAGTTCGTTACATATATTTACATCTTTATTGGAGAAACGATTGCCAAGCAACCCTAACTCCGATAGGGCAAGGGATCCCTGGTTTAATTATTGTGAAGCGACGGGGGGGTTACAAAGGCTGACCTATAATGCCAGGTAAATCCCGCCTTGGGAGAGATCCCCGAGCTTCACGGCTGCAGACAGGCGGGAGCGCTTCGTTCCTTGTCGCAAGAGAGGAGTTCTTGATGACAACTACGCCAAAGGAGCGAGAGCCAAAGGTCAAGGTTTCGGTGGATATCGATCCGGTCCCCACCTCATTTGAGAAGTGGGCCAAGCCGGGGCACTTCGATCGCAGCCTGGCGCGTGGGCCCAAGACCACGACCTGGATCTGGAACCTCCATGCTCTTGCTCATGACTTCGACAGTCACACCAGCGACTTAGAAGACGTCTCTCGGAAGATCTTCTCCGCTCACTTCGGCCACCTGGCGGTGGTCTTTGTCTGGCTGAGCGGCATGTACTACCACGGAGCTCAGTTCTCCAACTATTCTGCTTGGCTGGCGGATCCGATTAACATCAAGCCCAGCGCCCAAGTGGTCTGGCCCATCTTCGGCCAGGAGATCCTCAACGGCGATGTGGGCGGCGGCTTTGAAGGGATCCGCATCACGTCGGGTCTATTCCACCTCTGGCGAGCTGCCGGCATCACCAATGAGTTTCAACTCCTCTGCACCGCTATCGGCGGTCTGGTGATGGCTGGCCTCTGCCTGTTCGCCGGCTGGTTCCACTACCACAAGCGGGCTCCCAAGCTGGAGTGGTTCCAAAACGTGGAGTCGATGCTTAACCACCACCTGGCGGGCCTGCTGGGGCTGGGCTCGCTGGCCTGGGCCGGTCACCAAATCCACGTGGCCATCCCCATCAACAAGATGTTGGATGCGGGCGTGCCGGCGGCTCAGATCCCTCTGCCCCACGAGTTCATCCTCAAGCCGGCCCTGATGAAGGAGATGTTCCCCAGCGTGGATTGGGGCCTCTTCAGCGGGGTGGTGCCTTTCTTTACGTTGGACTGGGGCAAGTACGCGGAGTTCCTCACCTTCAAGGGTGGCCTGGATCCGCAAACGGGCGCCCTCTGGCTGACGGATCAGGCCCACCACCACCTGGCCATTGCCGTGCTCTTTATCGTGGCCGGCCACATGTACCGCACCAACTGGAGCATCGGCCACTCCATCAAAGAGATCCTGGAAGCCCACAAGGGCCCCTTCACCGGCGAGGGCCACAAGGGTCTCTACGAAGTGCTGACCAGCTCCTGGCACGCCCAACTGGCCATTAACTTGGCCATGGTGGGATCCCTGAGCATCATCGTGGCGCAGCACATGTACGCCATGAACCCCTACCCCTACATGGGCATCGACTACGCCACCCAGATCTCCCTCTTTACCCACCACATGTGGATAGGCGGCATCTTCATCGTTGGCGGCGCTGCCCACGGGGCCATCTACATGGTTCGCGACTATGACCCGGCGGTGAACCGCAACAACGTCTTGGATCGGGTGATCCGCCACCGCGACGCCATCATCAGCCACCTGAACTGGGTGTGCCTGTTCCTGGGCTTCCACGCCTTCGGCTTCTACGTCCACAACGACACGATGCAGGCGCTGGGCCGTCCGCAGGACATGTTCTCGGACACCGGCATCCAACTGCAGCCCATCTTTGCCCAGTGGATTCAATCCCTGCACACTAAGGCCATCGCCAGCACCGCTCCCTATGTGGGCGCTTCGGTCAGCCCCATCTTCGGCGGCGACGTGGTGGCTGTGGGCGGCAAGGTGTCGATGATGCCGATGGTGTTGGGCACGGCGGACTTCATGGTGCACCACATCCACGCCATGACCATCCACATCACCGTGCTGATCCTGCTCAAGGGGGTGCTGTTTGCCCGCTCTTCCCGCCTGATCCCCGATAAGGCCAAGCTGGGCTTCCGCTTCCCCTGCGATGGCCCGGGCCGCGGCGGCACCTGCCAGGTCTCCGGCTGGGATCACGTGTTCCTGGGGCTGTTCTGGATGTACAACGCCATCTCGATTGTGATCTTCCACTTCAGCTGGAAGATGCAGAGCGACATCTGGGGCACCGTCAACCCCGATGGCACGATCGAGCACATCACGGGCGGCAACTTCGCAACCAGCGCCATCAACATCAACGGCTGGCTGCGGGACTTCCTGTGGGCGCAATCGGTGCAGGTGATCAACTCCTACGGCTCGGAGCTGTCGGCCTATGGGTTGCTCTTCCTGGGTGCCCACTTCGTCTGGGCCTTCAGCTTGATGTTCCTGTTCAGCGGCCGTGGCTACTGGCAGGAGCTCATTGAGTCCATCGTCTGGGCCCATAACAAACTGAAAGTCGCTCCGGCCATCCAACCCCGCGCCCTGAGCATCATCCAGGGTCGGGCGGTCGGTGTGGCCCACTACCTGCTGGGCGGGATCGTCACCACGTGGGCGTTCTTCCTGGCACGGTTTGCCGCACTCGGCTAAGGCAAGGAGGAAGAGAAAACCATGGCAACTACTGCAACTCGTTTTCCCCAATTCAGCCAAGACCTGGCCAGCGATCCCACCACTCGGCGTCTGTGGTACGGCATTGCCACCGCCCACGACTTCGAGACCCACGATGGCATGACGGAGGAGCGGCTTTACCAAAAGCTGTTTGCCACCCACTTTGGCCATCTGGCGATCATCTTCCTGTGGGCTTCTGGCAACGTCTTTCACATCGCCTGGCAAGGCAACTATGAACAATGGGTGGCCAACCCCACGGGGGTTACCCCCATCGCCCACGCCATCTGGGATCCCCAGTTCGGCAAGGCGGCGGTGGAGGCCTTTACCCAACCTGGAGGCGGCGGCCCTGTCAACGCGGCTTACTCCGGCCTCTACTACTGGTTCAACACCATCGGCCTGCGCACCAACGGCGATCTCTACGCCGGCGCCATCGGCCTGTTGTTGTTGGCGGCGGTGTTCTTGTTTGCCGGCTGGCTGCACCTGCAGCCCCGCTTCCGCCCCAGCCTGAGCTGGTTTAAGAACGCCGAGGCCCGCCTCAACCACCACCTGGCCGGCCTGTTTGGTGTCAGCTCCTTGGCCTGGGCAGGCCACCTGGTGCACGTGGCCATCCCCGAGTCGCGCGGACAGCACGTGGGCTGGGACAACTTCCTCACCACGCTGCCCCATCCGGCGGGCCTAAAGCCCTTCTTTACCCTAAACTGGGGGGCCTATGCCCAGAACCCGGATACGGCCAACCACGTCTGGGGCACGGCAGAAGGGGCGGGCACGGCCATCCTCACCTTCTTGGGCGGCTTCAACCCCAACACCCAGTCCCTGTGGCTGACGGACATGGCCCACCACCACCTGGCCATTGCCGTGATCTTCATCGTGGCTGGGCACATGTACCGCACCAACTGGGGCATCGGCCACAGCATCCGCGAGATCCTGGGCGCCCACAACCCGCCGAAGGGCACCCCCTTCGGGGGCCTGCTGGGCGAAGGGCACAGGGGCCTCTACGACACGGTCAACAACTCCCTGCACTTCCAGTTGGCGTTGGCGCTGGCCTGCTTGGGAGTGGTGACCTCGCTGGTGGCGCAGCACATGTACGCCCTCAACCCCTACGTGTTCATGTCGATGGATCACACCACGGAGGCGGCTCTCTACACCCATCACCAGTACATTGCTGGCTTCTTGATGGTGGGGGCGTTTGCCCACGGGGCCATCTTCCTGGTGCGGGACTACGATCCGGAGGCCAACAAGAACAACGTGCTGGCGCGGGTGCTGGATCACAAGGAGGCGATCATCTCCCACCTGAGCTGGGTATCGCTGTTCTTGGGCTTCCACACGCTGGGGCTGTACGTCCACAACGACGTCATGCAGGCCTTCGGCACGCCGGAGAAGCAGATCCTGATTGAGCCGGTGTTTGCCCAGTTCATACAAGCCTCCCACGGCAAGATGATCTACGGCATGGACGTGTTGTTGTCCAACCCGGATAGCATCGCCTCTACGGCTTGGCCCAACTACGGCAACGTGTGGCTGCCTGGCTGGCTGCAAGCCATCAACGATCCCAATGGGTTCCTCTTCCTGCCCATTGGCCCCGGCGACTTCCTGGTGCACCACGCCATTGCCCTGGGCCTGCACACCACCACGTTGATCCTGGTCAAAGGGGCGTTGGATGCCCGTGGCTCCAAGCTGATGCCGGACAAAAAAGACTTCGGCTACAGCTTCCCCTGCGACGGGCCGGGGCGGGGCGGCACCTGCGACATCTCCGCCTGGGATGCCTTCTACCTGGCCATGTTCTGGATGCTGAACACCATCGGCTGGGTGACCTTCTACTGGCACTGGAAGCACCTGGGGATCTGGAGCGGCAACACCGCCCAGTTCAACGAGAACTCCACCTACCTGATGGGCTGGCTGCGGGACTACCTCTGGGCCAACTCTGCCCAGTTGATCAACGGCTACAACCCTTACGGGATGAATAACCTGGCGGTTTGGGCCTGGATGTTCCTGTTTGGCCACCTGGTCTGGGCGACAGGGTTCATGTTCCTCATCTCCTGGCGCGGCTACTGGCAAGAGCTGATCGAGACGCTGGTGTGGGCGCACGAGCGCACCCCCTTGGCCAACTTGATCCGCTGGAAGGACAAGCCGGTAGCTCTGTCGATTGTTCAAGGTCGTCTGGTCGGCCTGGCTCACTTCACGGTGGGGTATGTGCTGACCTATGCGGCCTTTGTGATCGCCTCGACAGCCTCTCAGTCGGGGTAGCCAGCCCATAACCTGCTGAATAGGGATCCCTTGGCTTGTCCAGGGATCCCTTTTTTGTGAGTTGGTAGAGTGGTGATATGAAGTTTAGGGTCTGATGAGTTTGGTCGATGACTCTAGCTGCCCGATTGGATCCCTATATCAGGCGATATACCTTTGAGGAGTTTCATCGACTGATTGAGTCTGGACAGATTGAAGAGCCCAATCAGTTGGAGCTGATTGACGGGCTCCTGGTTCAAAAGATGACGAAAGGGGAGAGGCACGCCGCCTACTGTAGCCGCCTGTACCGACTGTTGGTGGGCCTTGTGCAGGAGCAAGCTATTGTGCGCACCCAGGATCCGGTGCAACTGCCCCCCAATCACGAGCCGGAGCCCGACTTTGCCATTGTGCGCTTTCAGCAGGATGAGTACCGCTCTCGGCATCCTCAGCCCGAAGACATCTATCTCATCATCGAAGTGGCTGATTCTTCCCTTACCTATGATCGGGAAGTCAAACTCGGACTCTACGCCAAAGCCGGGATCCCCAACTACTGGATCTTGAACTTGCAGGAGAACTGCCTAGAGACGTACAGCTTGCCAACAGGGTCGGGAGTTTACCAGAAAAGAGAGGCTTACACCCCCGAGGAGAAAGTTGGGATCCCAGGGATCCGGGCTGGAGAGTTGAGTCTGGATCAGGTTTTTTCCATCGGTTAAGGCAGGGATCCCTTGCCGGCAGATCGAGTCTTGGCTGGCAGGAGTATTGTGGGTGGAGAAGCGTTTGCAGAAGGATTGTTGATGAGCTACGACGCGGTGGTGATTGGGGCCGGGCACAACGGGCTGGTGAGCGCTTGCTATTTGGCCAAGGCCGGGCAAAAAGTGCTGGTGCTGGAGCGCTATCACACCGTTGGTGGTGCTGCCATTACGGAAGAAATTCACCCAGGCTTTCGCGTGTCGGTGGCTTCCTATTCCTGTAGTTTGCTGCGCCCGGAGATCATCCGCGATCTGCGCCTGCCGGACTATGGCTTTGAGGTCTACGCCAAGCAACCTTCCTACTTCATGCCCTTCCCGGATGGGCAGCACCTCTTTCTGTATGCCGATAACCGTGCCAAGAGCAAGGCGGAAATTGCCAAGTTTTCTCGCAAAGATGCGGAAGCCTACGACCGCTGGGAGGAGTTTTGGGATCGGGTGAACGAGGTGGTGGAGCCAACCTTAATGCAGCCGCCGATTTCACTGGGGCAACTGGCGGATCGCTTTGCAGCTGCTGGCTATGAAGACGATTTCCGCCGCATCATGCTCCTCTCGACCACTGATCTCCTGGATGAGTTCTTCGAGTCGGAGCAAGTCAAGGCGGCGATGGCTCCCCAATCTTTGATTGGCACCTCTGCCGGGCCGATGACTCCGGGTACGCCCTACATTTGGCTAGTCCATGCGGTAGGTCGCGCCATTGGCTCGCGTGGGGTCTGGGGCTATGTGCGCGGTGGGATGGGATCCATTACCCAAGCGATGGCCAAGGCAGCTCTGGACTTAGGGGTGGAGATCCGCACTTCTGCTCCAGTGGCGGAGATCTTGATGGAGAGTGGGCAGGCCGCTGGGGTTATCCTCGAATCGGGGGAAACCGTGCGGGCGCGGGCGGTTCTCTCCAATGCCCATCCCCAGATCACCTTTTTGCGGCTCTGCTCCTCTTTGCCCCCAGACTTGCGTGACCGGCTAGAACGGCACTACCGCACCTCAGGCCCGGTGTACAAGCTCAACTTGGCCCTGGAGGAACTGCCCCGCTACACGGCGGCCCCTGCTGAAGTACCCCCAGAAGTGGTCAGTTCCGCCACGGTAGACATTGCTCCCTCGGTGGCCTATCTGGAGCGGGCTTGGGATGATTGCAAATACGGGATCCCTTCCCGGGATCCGTTTATCGAGATCTACAGCCAATCCCCCACCGACCCGACAATGGCTCCCCCAGGCAAGCACATCCTCTCCTGTTTCTGTCAGTTTGTGCCTTACCAACCCAAAGGGCGAGACTGGAACGATGGCCTGCGGGAAGAATTTGCCGATCGGGTAATCGACAAAATTGCCCAATTTGCCCCCAACATTAAAAACGCCGTGATCGCGCGGCAGATGTTGTCGCCTGTGGATCTGGAAGCCCGCTTTGGCCTTGTGGGGGGCAGCATTTTTCACGGGGAAATGACGCCGGATCAAAGCTACAACCTGCGGCCCATCTCCGGCCTGGCCGACTATCGATCCCCCATTCCCGGCCTTTACCTCTGCGGCTCAGGGGCCCACCCAGGAGGCGGAGTGACCGGGATCCCTGGCCACAACTGCGCACAGGTGGTGCTCAGCGATCTACCCAAGCTCTGACCGACGAAAAGGCCAAGCCAGAGCGGATCCCTGCTCTGGGATCAAACGGGTTGCCTGGGTTACAGCCGCACCTGCGTGCCCTCAAAGAATCCACGAATAATGAGAATAACTCCCCCTGCATCAGGAGTACCCGTATTTCCGTCGCCAGTTGGTGGGTTCGGGCCTATAACTTGGTTGTCAGTGGGGAACTCTTGCTCAATAAAGAATTGCCCAGAGATATTCGAGCCAGAGGTGGTTGGATCGAAAACCAAATTCAAGTTGCCTCGCAGCAGAGAACCGCCAATATCTGCCCTATTAAACGGCCCGGCCAGTTGTGCCCCAGCTAAGGTGCGGAAGACAAAATCTCCCGTGGTGGGGACAATGCCCTGAAGGATAACAGGACTGAGATTAGTTCCCTCCACAGGGGATCCAGGCAACGTACCTGTGGAGCGCTCGGTGCGCAAGGAGAAGAAGTAGTCAAACGCGGTAGGGGCACCGGGACGCTCAGGGACGGGCAACTGCGGGATCGGGGTGGGGAAAGGTCGCGGTGGAGGGCTGACCTGCACAAAGTTGAGAACTGTGCTGACGTTGGCCGGATCAAACTCCGCTTGAACACGACCGTTCAGTAAGCGGCGGATGCGAACCAACTGATTGGGCAAGATGTTTGGACGAGTGGGATCCGGAGCGAACAGTACCGACTGCGTACCCACCTGGGCAGGGCGATAGACAATCTCCGCCTGGTTGGGCCGGAAGTTCAGGCGGGCAAAGAGAGCCAAGGCATCCTCAGGAGTGCCATCGCCCGCAACCCCCCGCTGCCGCACCACAAAGCTGGCGGAGAAACTACCTGTCTGGAGAATGGCAGATACTCCTTCTGTTGGGTTCACGAAGCTTCCTGCTGGCGGGTTGCCACCTGGGCCAGGATCTTCATAGAGTACCCCCGTGGTGCGGACAATGAGAGAAGAATCTCCCTCTAGGACAACTTGGTTGCCATTCCTATTCACCAAGATTCGGCGCACGGTGAGAGTCAAGACAGTACCTTCCCTGGCGGCTCTAAAGGTTGTGTTCACTCGAATGCGCTGATCATTGGGGTTTGTCGAAATTGCAACCAGCCCGGCGATATTAAATTGCGTAGATAGCCTGCCGTCATTAGGGCCGAAGGCAATAAGATTCACCAGCGGTGTGGTTTGCCCAATTTGGATGGCCAGGGTGCTGGAGCGAAGAGTTGAGTCAATCGTCAAGTCACTGGCTGGGATCTCGTTCACAGGCAAGATGCGGGCTTCAACATTGGCGATGCGAGCTTCACCGCTGCCTTGGAGGGGGTTGGTGCGCACAGGGATCCCATTGTCAAACCTCGGATTGACGTAGTCCAACCGGAGGCTGGTGGTCTCCAGCACCGAGCCGGGGGTAAAGCGGTACTCCTGCGCCGAGACAAACGCCGTGGGATCCACCTGGACGGGCCCAGGCAAGGTCGGGGACTCATTAACCTCGCCGCAGCCGCCTAGCAGCAAGACTCCACACAAAACCGCTAATGAGCGACCTTTGAAGTTCATAAGGCACTTCCTCACACACCCTAATCTGGGGAAATCCACACACAAAATGGAGGGAAAGGCACCCAACCCCAACGCTACAGGTAAGCTGGCCGCCCCTGCTCGAGGCTATGATACCCCATATCTAGGGGATGGGCCATTTCCGGAAAAATTTCTTGGATTTGCTCTGCCGGTCGCTTGACAACGCCCTGGAATGCAGTAGAACTAACAGCAGTCATCCCCCTTTCAAACGGGATACCTCGTAATCTTGCTTGTCAATGTACAGGGGTAAATTCAGTGGATCCCGGCTGGACGCTGTCGGAAAGATTTGCTGTGGTGTGAGTGAGTGGAGACTTCCCCAATGAAACGACGTTCTGGCTCAGCCCTTGGCGGCGGTGGCCTTTCCCTTCTGGTAACTTGGGCTTCGCTGGCCCTGGTCACTGGTTGTAGCAGCGAGACTACTGGTGGGCTGCCGCCCCTCTTGACTGCCGACGGAGCTACACCCCCTCCGGTGGCGGTTGCCCCTACCATTTCACCCAACCTCACGCCCATCACCTTTCGCCCCGGGCCGGACTTTGCCCCCATCACGCCGCCGCCCATTCAGCCCGACTTACCGGATCCGCCTAGCTTGCGGCCAGCTCCAGATGGGGAGTTTAATCTTTTGCTGTTCGAGCCGCCAAACCTTCCTAACATTCCGCCAGTGGGATCCGCTTTCGTAACCATCACTCTGAAAGGCTTGCTTGCTCCAGGAGTGATCAGGAGCGTAGAGGTTCAGTTTTTTAACATCAGTCGCGGCACAGATATTACCGGTATCTTTTTGCCGACGGCAATTGAGCAGTTTAGAAATACGCTGATAGGCAGAGGCAATAGCTACGACGACCGAATCAACGGGATCACGCTTACCAACGGCTTCACCTTCCCGGCGGATCCAGCCGCCTACAACACCAACGTTGCTGCGAGAGAAAGGGTTTTGGTAATCGTGGTCATTCGAGATTCATTTGGTCAAGCTCTGAGGCTGGAAGCGCGCGCCCAAGCCCCCTAAGCTGGAGCTGAGTAAGGCTGTTTGGGTTTGTGCCACGAGAGAGTTTAATGGCAGGAGGATGAGGGAATGAAAACGGGAAAAGTAGCTGGGGTTTTGGCTTGCTTGTGCTTGGGCTTGCTAACAGCTTGTCAACAAACTAAAGAGGGGAATCCAATCAGCTCGCTGCCAGGGCCAATCATCCCTGTGCAAAACCCAAACACAGAACCCGGAGGAACGGGGGTAGGGCTGCCATCCACTCCTCCGATTGGATCTGTTCCCCCAGGTCAGCCCAGCCCTCTTGTGCCCCCTCCTGTGTCGGCGCCGACGATCCCGCCCCTGCCCACTCCCAATCCCTCTCCCAGCATCGTTGGCCTGCCTCCAGGCCCCTTGGCTGCCCCGACGTTTACTAAGAGCTTCAGTCCTTCCACAACCTCAGTGGGTGTTCCCGTAACCCTAAGCTTCACAATCACCAACAACTCAGGGATCCAACTGACTGGCCTCAACTTTGCAGACAACCTGCCTGCAGGGTTAGTTGTTGACACTTCGCCTAACATCACCAATACCTGTGGTGGATCATTTGCTCCGACTCCAGGCGGGGCCCTAATCACTCTAAGCGGTGGAACACTGGCTGCCAATGCAACTTGTACAGTTACTGTTCAGGTTGTTGCTTCGGCTCCGGGTACCTATACAAATCCGCCAGTAACTCTCACCAGCGCTCAAGCTCCCGCTGTTCAAAGCGCACCTGTTAATCTGTCAGTGAACCCGGTTACTGCTCCAACGTTCACTAAGAGCTTCAGTCCTTCCACAACCTCACCAAACGCTCCCGTAACCCTAAGATTCACCATCATCAACAACTCAGGGATCCAACTGACTGGCCTCAGCTTTGCAGACAGCCTGCCTGCAGGGTTGCTTGTTGCCAATCCGCCCAACTTCACCAATACCTGTGGTGGATCATTTGCTCCGACTCCAGGCGGGGCCCTAATCACTCTAAGCGGTGGAACACTGGCTGCCAACGCAACTTGTACAGTTACTGTTCAAGTTGTTGCTGCAGGCACAGGTACCTATACTAACCCAGCCGTAACTCTGACCAGTAACCAAGCTCCTCCTGTTCAAAGCGCACCTGTTAATCTGTCAGTGAACCCGGTTACTGCTCCAACGTTCATTAAGCAGTTTAGTCCTAACTCGACTACAAACGGCAACGTCGTGGCTGTTGTCTTCACAATTACGAACACTGCAACTGTTCCCATAACCGGCCTCAGTTTCATCGACATTTTGCCCGACACTCCAGCTCAAGGGTTACGAATTACGAATCCAGCAGTTACCTCAAACACCTGCGGTGGTACGCTTACGGCACCTAACGGTGGGACCGCGATTTCTCTCACGGGCGGAAGCCTAGCCGCAGGCGCCTCCTGCGTAGTTTCTGTATCGGTCGAGCAAGTTCCGCCCCTGCCTGCACCACCAGTGCAGTACGACAACCCTCCAGTTACTCTCTTGAGCAATGGCGCGCCGCCAGTTCAATCCAATCCCGATCCAGCATCTGTGACTTTCAACTGAGCCCCCTGCAAAATCCTGGCTATTGATTGGCCGATGTCTGAACAGGGTAGTCGAACTTTTCCGGGGAATTCAAAATCTGTGGGATCTTGTGCTAGCTGAAGGATTCCGGCTGAATTTTGAGTCAAGCGATCCAGCTTTGCCAAAGAAGCCGTACTTTGTCCGACTTTGCAAGATTTTGTGAACAAGTGGGATCCTTGCCCTGCAAGGGATCTGCATCAACCTCAATCAACCTGGCTGATCAAGCCGGCTGCCCAATCCAGGAGGGCGTTCACTGCTTCTAGGTCTTTCGCTTCTGAGTACAACCTCAGCAGAGGCTCGGTGCCGCTGCCGCACCACCCCCCAACACTTGCGCAGGACTTTGGAACCAGCAGACAACAGCAGGCAGCGAGGCTAAGAGGAGGCGGCTGCCATCTCCCGTGCCAGGACCCATTCCACCAAGGTGCGCACGCCGTAGCCAGTGGCGCCTTTGTTGGTGTAGCCCGAGTCTTTTTCAGCCCAGACGGGGCCAGCTATGTCTAGGTGGGCCCAGGGGGTTTTCTCCACAAACTGCTTAAGGAAGAGGGCGGCAGTGATGGAGCCGCCGGAGCGGGGGCCGGTGTTCTTCATGTCGGCCACGCTGGAGTTGAGGCCCTCAAAGTAGCTCTCTTCCAAGGGCAGGCGCCAGATCTTTTCGCCGGAGAGGTTGGCCGCCTGCTGCAGCTCTTGAGCCAGGACCTCATTGGGGGTAAAGAGGCCGGCAATTTCTTCTCCCAGCGCAATAACACAGGCACCGGTCAGGGTTGCTAGGTCAACAATGGCGTCCACCCCCAGCTTTTCAGCAAACACCAAGGCATCGGCCAGGGTGAGACGGCCCTCGGCATCGGTGTTGTTGACCTCGATGGTCTTGCCGTTGGAAGCGGTGAGGATGTCTCCCGGGTGCAGGGCCCGACCGCTGATCATGTTTTCGGTGGCGGCCACGATAAAGTGCACCTCTACCCGCGGCTTGAGGGCGGCTAGCGCACGGGCCGCTCCCAAGACGGCTGCCGCCCCGCCCATGTCGGTTTTCATCATGGCAATGCTGCGGGAGTCGGTTTTGATGTTGAGGCCGCCGGAGTCGAAGGTGAGGCCCTTGCCCACCAGGGCCAACTTGGCAACGGGATCCCCTTCTTTGGGCTTGTAGGTGAGGTGGATGAACTGAGGCGGCAGATCCGAGGCTTGGGCCACGCCCAGGAAAGCCCCCAT
Organism: Synechococcus sp. 60AY4M2; assembly: GCF_002760375.1. Taxonomy (NCBI): domain Bacteria; kingdom Bacillati; phylum Cyanobacteriota; class Cyanophyceae; order Synechococcales; family Synechococcaceae; genus Synechococcus; species Synechococcus sp. 60AY4M2. Next base: position 2,161,873 of record NZ_AUMZ01000001.1, on the reverse strand, counting down.
GCCTAGGGCTTGGCACTCTTCCCGCCCCAGGATCTCCACCTCTAGGCCGTAGTCTTGGGCCAGTTGCCGGGCAGTTTCGGCCAGGGCAGGAGGCGTGACGACGTTGGCAGGGGCGGCCACCAGCTCGCGGGCCAGGATCGTCCCGGCGGCCATCTCGGTGGCCCGTTGCAGGGCATTCTCATAGTCCTGGCGGGCCTGGGCCAGCCTCGGCACCAGGAGGGTAACTTCTTCAACGGAGAAGCCGCGCTCTTCCTCGGGCTTAGGGGGAGATTTGAAGCGGTTGTCCTGGTGGGCCACCAGGAGGCTGGCTTCGGCCACCGCCTGCACCGCCCGCACCTGATCCAGCCCAGTGTCTGGCAAGGACAGCACCACCTGCTTGGCCTTGAGGCTGTGGGCCTGGCGCAGGCCGTTGGCAGTAGCCCGTCGCAGCGCTTCCAGGGTCAGCGCGGCGGGATCCCCCAGCCCCACCAGCACCAGCTTGCGGATAGGCCCCGGCAGGCGCAGGGCGAGGCTGCTGTTGGGCTTGCCCTGGAACTTCTGTTCTTGAGCTGCTTCCGCCACCAACCCCGACCACACTTTCTCGTCCAAGGAAGCAATTTCGGCAGGCAGCGAGAAGGTGGCGTTTTCGCCGCTGGGGGCAAAGCAGTAGACCAGGGCACATTCTGCCTGCGTTAGAGGTGGCTCGCCAAGACGAAGCTGCATGGGAAACCTTTGGCCAAGCTATGGACGGCAGACTTTCAGTGTAGCCAATTTGCCGCTTCTAGGACAGGGGATCCCTCGCCTGCCCTCGACGTTGGCTTCCCCAGCCAATAGCCTTTAATCAGGAAGGGAGAAAACCAAGGTATGGCCTGGCGGCGGCGTCACGTCCTTCAGCTTGGGGTTATTGCCTGCGCAATGCTCCTGGCTCTGGCGGTAGGAGGGGTGGGATCCCTGGCCCAGGCGCAGAGGTCGCTGGAAGAGCTGCCGCAGCCGGTTCGCCTCAAGTTGCCCCCCGGCCTAGCCCGCTACACCTACGACAAATCGGCGGGAGACTACTTCGAAGAAATCGAGCCGCTGCTGCCGGGCGGAGCTTATGCCCAGTGGGCCTTCTATCCCGTCCCCGTCTACATCCAGGGGGATCACCCCCAGTGGAAAGCCTTTGTGGAGCGGGCGGTGAAGGAGTGGTCGGCCTATATTCCGCTCAAGGTGGTGGCCAAAGAAGAGGAGGCCTTCTACGGGATGAGCATCTACCGCGTTCCTCCCATTGGCGAGGGAATAGCGGGGGCAGCCCGCCCAGAGTTTTTCTTCGCCGCCGATGGTTCGCTGCAGCAGCGGGTGCGCATTGTCATCGCCGAAGGCCAGGGGCTGGCAGAGGTTACGGCAGTGGCTCGGCACGAGATTGGCCATGGGCTAGGGCTGTGGGGCCATAGTCCCAACCCGCGGGATCTGATGTACGGCGGCCACCACGCGGAGGCCACTGGCAATCGCCGCCTGCTGCGGGTGCCCACCATTACCAAGCGGGATCTCAACACCCTCAAGCGGGTCTACGAGCAGCCCACCCTGATGGGCCAGGTCTTTCCAGAGAGCTACCGCCGCCTGTTTGGCCAGGTTCGTGAGGAGATCCCCGCACCTGGCTAAAGCCGCAGCAGTTGCGACGCCCCCTTGGCCGCCATAGCCAGGAGAAAAAACAGCAACTGGGTGGCCACGATGCTGGGGCCGGAGGGCAGGTTGAAGGCGGCCGAGAGGAGGATCCCCAGCACCGCGCTCAAGCCCCCGAAACCCATGGCCAGCAACACATAGGTTGTAAAGCGGGATCCCAAAAGCCGCGCCGTCGAAGCGGGGATGACCACAAAGGCGCTTACCAGCAGCACCCCCACCGAGCGGATCGACAGGGCCACCACCAGGGCCAGCAACACCACAAAGGCTAGCCGCTGCCAGCCCACTTCCACCCCCCGCGCCCGCGCCAACGACTCATCCAGGGTCAGCAACATCTGGGCAGTCAAAGTCAGCCCAATGTACCCCAGGGCCAGCAGCAGGAGCAGGCCGCTCATCCAGAGGGCCGGCGGGCTGATGCCCAGGATGTCCCCGAGGAGCAGTTGGTTGAGGTTGCCGCGGTAGCCGGGGATCAGGCTGAGGCCGATGATGGCCAGGGCCAAGGAGGAAGAGTAGATGATGTTCAGCACCGCATCTGCCGAAAGCTGGGTGCGTTCCAGAATAAAAGTCACCCCCAGGGCAAACACCACCCCAAACACCATCAGCACCGCCGTAGGATTCAGTCCCAGAACCACTCCCAGGACAATACCCAAGAGCGCCGAATGCCCCAGGGCATCGCTAAAAAACGCCAACTGCCGAAAGATGACAAAACTGCCCAGCAGCCCCCCCGTTACCCCTGTCAGGATCCCGCCCAGCAGGGCCCGCTGCATGAAGGGCAACTGCAGCAACTCGGCCACCCGCGCCCAGGTTTCCGGCATTTTTTCTCCTCAGTGATGGTGGATGTAGCGGGCAAACTCCGGCCCATAGACCTGACTCAACACCTCGGGCAACAGCGTCACGCTGGGGGATCCCTGGCAGATCAGGGAGCGGTTGAGGCACAACACGCGGTCGCAGTGGCGAGAGACCATCTCCAGGTCGTGGGAGACCTGCAAAATGGCCCAGCCCAGGGATCGGCGCAGCTCTTCCAACAGCCGATAGAACTCCCCTTCACTGGGGCTATCCAGGCCAGCGGGGGCCTCGTCCAGCACCAGCAGCCGCCGCGGCCAAACTAGACAATAGGCCAGCAACACCCGTTTCAGCTCGCCGCCGCTCAGTTGACCCAAAGGCTTAGGGGCCAGGTGCAGGGCCTCGGCCCGTTGCAAGGCCTTCCGAACAGCTTCTTGCCGAGCAGCTTGCTGCTGCCAGGGCCAGCGGGGTCTGAGGGATCCCCAGCCCAGGGCGACAAACTCGGCCACGGTCAGGGGGATGGCGGGGTTGAACTGCAACCGCTGGGGCACGTAGGCAATCTGCTGCCGCACTTTCTGGGGCAAGTACCCCGACAGGCGCAGCGGCTCTCCCAGAATGCCAATCGAGCCACACTGCCGCGGCAGGATGCCCAGGATGGCCTGCACCAACGTGCTCTTGCCGGCACCATTGGGGCCGACAATGGCGGTATGGGATCCCGCCTCCAGCGCAAACGACACATTCTGCACAGCCAGCTGGGATCCCCGATAGACCGTCAGCCCCTCCACCCAAAGGACAACTTCGCCCAAGTGGGAGGTCATCGCCCCCTCGCCAGCAGGTGTTCGAGGGCAGCTTGGCCCACCACGGGCAACTGCAGGGGAACCCAGGCCTTTTCCTTCTCAAAGGCGGAGACCAGGTTCTCCACGTTTTGCCGCATGATGGCTAGGTAGTATTCCGGCTCGATCCCCTCCGGGCCGGCGGTTTCGATGGGATCGAACACGCGAACCTGTACCCCCAGATCTCTGGCCAAAACCTCAAAGGGGTTGTCACTCCTCACCTGAGGTTCCACTAGGATCGTCTTCAGGCCCGATTGCCGTACCGTATCCATCACCCGCCGCACATCCTCAGGGGAGGGGCTGGCTTCCGGGATCTCCACCAAGAACTCCGCTTTGAGGTTGTAGCGCTCAGCAAAATAGGGGGCAAAGTCGTGGAAGACCACAAACTTTCTGCCGGCAAAGGGCGCCAATTTCTGCTCGATTTCTTTATCCAAAGCTTCCAGTTGCTCGATAAAGGCGGCAGCATTGGCGCGGTAAATCTCTGCCCCTTCTGGATCCACAGCAATCAGGCCGTCGCGGATGTTTTCCACCTGCTGAATGGCCCGCCTGGGATCTAGCCAGATGTGGGGGTTCAACTTGCCGTGGCTGTGCCCATGAGAGTGTCCATGACCGTGAGAATGCCCATGCCCATGGCTGTGCCCATGAGAGTGCCCATGACCGTGAGAATGCCCATGCCCATGGCTGTGGGAGTGCCCATGTTCTGGCTCCTCAGTCCGCAAGGTCGGGATCCCTTGGCTGCTATCAATGATGCGCAGCTTCGGATTCCCAGCATTGGCAATCAATCCCTCCAGGAAGGTCTCCATTCCCAACCCATTGATCACCAGCACATCCGCCTGGGCCAGCAGACGCGCCTCTTCCGGTCGAGCCTGAAAGTCGTGGGGTCCCATCTGGGGCGGAATGAGAGGCGTCACCTCGGCCCGCTCCCCGGCCACCGCGCGGGTAAATTGCGTTATCGGCAGGATGGTGGTCACCACCTTCGGGGGGGTGGATCCCTGCTGCGCCTGGGACTGTTCTTGGCGCATCTGCAAGCCGCCCAGGATCCCGACCGAGAGGGCGGCCACCAGCGAGACCAGTGACCGCACAGGTCGAGCCGAACGCAGAGAGTTAGCTTTATCAGCCATGAGCCTTAGTACCTCACAAGACGACAGAGACAGCAGAGCCGGAAGCGCCTGACTTCTGAAAAGCCAAGGCCCGCTGCTGCAGCAGCGAAAACATGCTCACCAGGCCATTGCTGCGGGAAGGGCTAAGGCTAAAGTTGAGGCCCATCTCCCGCACAAACTCTAGGGAAACCTCCAGGATCTCCTCTGGGCGCAGACCGCTCAACCCCTCCGCCAAAACAGCCACCAAGCCCTTGACCAACTGGGCATCGGCATCCCCTTGGATGTAGACCTTGCCGTCTTTTAGCTCGGTGGCCAGCCACACCCGCGAGGCACAACCCCGCACCAGATTCTCCTCTGTTCGCTGCGACTCGGGGAAAGGGGGCAGCCGTTTGGCATAAGCCAACAGAAGCTCGTACTTCTGCTTAGAAGTTTTGGCTTTTTGGAAGCGCTCAATAATTTGCCGCAGAGCTTTGGGCATCCGCCAGCTCGTCTGATGAGAATGATAATCAGATCCATAATAACACCCTTCCCAGGGGAGTCAGTTGCTCAGCCGGGATCCGGAAGATTCCAAGCATGCGGCAGGGGATCCCTACTGGGCTGAGAGGGATGGCTGCTGCAGAAGGATTGGATCACTGGACGTTGTGGAAGTGGATCCCGTGCTGGATCGGCGCAATTGGCTTTTGCGCTGACAGCTCCGCCGTCGGCCAAGCCATTCTCTAGTCACCGGCTGCTTTATCCAGCGGTCTCTGCAGCGCTTGACTGGCGCGCACGACTGGGCCGGCGTTGGCCAGCGTCCAGCGCAGTGCCTCTTGGTTGATCCGCTCGGCAGCAGCTCCGTCGTGGATGGCAATTGCTTCTAGCAGCTTGCGATGAAAGTCAAGCGACTCCTGCATCTTGCCTTCAACGTTATAGGCCAGCCTTAGATACCGCTCGGCGTGCTCGCGCAGATTCCTGATCCGCTGGATCAGCTGTTCCCGACCCGTGATGGCGTAACACCTGAGACGAAAGTGCCACTCCTCGCGCAGATAGGTCCATAGATCCGTGCCATCGGCCAGCGTTGTAATGGCAGCTAAGAGTTTTCGCAATTCGGCCACGTCCGACGGAGTAGCTTGCTCGGCAGCCAGTCGTGCAGCCAACCCTTCCAGCCCAATGCGCATCGCATAGAGTTCTTCAAATTCCTCCCAACTGAGCGGCACCACCCGCACCCCATAGTTGGTAACAAACTCAACCAGGTGTTCCTGGCTCAGCATGCGCAGGGCCTCGCGAATAGGTGTGCGGCTGACGCCGAAAAGAGAGGCCAACTGCTCTTGGCGCAGCCACTCGCCCGGTTGCAGCTTGCTGTTCAGGATCATCTCCCGTAGCTTTGTGTACACCAATTGCTGCGGCGTTTGGCCAGACTTAGCAGGTCGGAGTTTGAGCTTTCCTTGCGCGAGCAGGTCGGCTGATTTTGCCCAGCGTCTGCCAGGTCGAGATTTGGCTGGGGTGCCGTCGTTCGCTGTAGCCATCCGTGCTCCTGCTGGTTTGCCCATAGTAAGTGCGTGGGCTTGCTGCTACGAAGTGCTTGAGCAGCAAGAGATAGCTAGCCTTCTGAGAACCTGTAGGTCAGCGTCTGTTGAAGTCGTGATTGTATAGGTACCCTTTGCCCCCGACAAGACACTGACAAGGTAGGAGATCAAGGTAGGAGAGGCTGCAAAGTTACTCACCGTCCGGCAGGGCTCCCTTGGCAGTATCAACCTGCTTCAACTCTGGAAAGCATACGGCAAAAGGAGGCGCGAGTTGAAGTTGGAGAACTGCCTTCACGGCCAAGCCGACAACAGCAGATAGCTGATTATCCCAGGTGTTCAGGGTAAACCAATCCTTCGGTGTCTTCGCAGGCCAGCTCGATAACTCAGTTGTCTCTGGCAAAAGTTATCCGCTTTGACTGGGATCCCTAGCTTGGTTGCAGTAGGGACACTGGCCAACGGTAGAAAGGATGTGGCCCGGCTTGGCGCGAACAGGATATCTCTGCCCTGGGATAACCGGTCGGTTGTGCAGAAGCGTGACTCTACCTGCGCCTATCAGTTCTCCAGTGATCCTAAAGGCATCGCCTGCAAACTCAACGGTCATGGGGATGAACTGCCCTGCTTCCGTCGATGGGCTAACCTCGGGCAGAAGCTCCAGATCGCCGCTGCGAACTGCCACTTGTACCACTTGGTCGTCACAATGCAAAGGAACGTCGGCTTCTAGTCCGGGTGCGAGACGCACGCGGCCTGGGCCGATGCGCCGAGCTGTAAGCACAGTTGCGCCGCCAAAGAACTGGGCAACAAACGAGTTGGCTGGTGACTGCCAGATCTGCTGCGGTGTCCCGAATTGTTCTACTTGACCAGCCTGCAGCACAGCTACTCGGTCGGCAATGGCCAGGGCTTCCTCCTGATCGTGGGTGACGAAGAGGGTTGTCACGCCACTGGCGCGCAGCAGAACTTGCAAGTCAGCCCGGATAGCTGCCCGCAGTTGGGGATCCAGGGCAGCCAGAGGCTCGTCCAGCAATAGCACGCGCGGCGACACAGCTAGGGCCCGGGCAATAGCCACGCGCTGGCGCTGACCTCCAGAGAGTTGGGTAACTGGTCGGTCGGCCAGCTCAGCGATGCGGCAAAGTTCCAGCATCTCGCTGATGCGCCGGCTCATTGCTTCTTTTGCCACCCGGCGCATGCGCAGTCCGAAAGCCACGTTATCCCGAACATTTAGATGCTCAAACAGGGCATAACTCTGGGGAACCCAACCCACAAGTCGCTTCTCCGGTGCTAACGTACTTGTGTTGATCCCATCGAGCAAAAGACGGCCCTGGGTAGGGATCAGCAAACCGGCTACCAAGCGCAGCAGAGTGCTCTTGCCACAGCCACTGGGGCCGACCAACACCACGATCTCCCCAGGTTGCACCTCCAGGCAAATGTCCTGAACCACCCAACGTCCAGGGGTGTAGGCATAGAAGATGTGATCGAATACCACAGAGGCTGGGCTGGTCATGCTTGTCCTATCTTGCTACCGCCTAGCCACTCAATGGCGATGGCAGCAGGCACGACGAAGAAGAGAAAAATGGCTGTAATCGCCGCCGCCACTTCCACCCGGTTGGTGATGTATGCCGAGTACAACTCGATGGGCAGCGTTTTGTTCAGAGGGGTGAACAAGAAGAACGAGACATTGAACTCCCCCATGGACAGCGTGAACACCAAAATCAAAGCAGCCAGCAACGCGCTGCGGATCGAGGGGAGCGTCACATACCACAGCCGCTGCATGGCCGATGCGCCCAGGGTGCAGGCCACAGCTTCGCGCTCGATCAATGCCGCTTGGGCCAGCGCCGGCACCAAGGTTGCCACCAGAAACGGTAGGGTGTAGATCACTTGACCGAGCAGAAGCAGTAGCCCGCTGGCTCGAGCTGCTGGGTAAGCCAAGATTAAAGCCAAGGCAATGGCAATGCCGGGGATGGCCAGCGGCAGATTGATCAAGGCCATCAGCGCCTGCCGGCCAATGAAGTTATGCCGCGCAATAAGCCATGCGGCGGGTAAACCAACAGCCAGGTCAATTGCTAGCACCGTGCAGGCTAGGCGCAGGCTAAAGAGGGCGTAGGGTCGCACAGTTTCCCATCCCTGCCACAGCCAGTTGGTGGTGACCCCGCCAGCCCAAAAACCAAGCGGCCAGTTAACAGTGGTCGCCACAACAATCAGCAAGGGCACTGGTGCCAGGCACAGGATCACTGCAGCCAAGGTGAACCCCTGCCCAATCGCTGTGACGGGATCCGCTGCGTGCTGGCGCTTGCAAGCTAGTGGCTTCACTTCACCAGCTCCCTCTGCAACATATCTGGCGGGCGATGAGGCTGTAGGCCACGTTCAGCAACCTGACCCAGACCCAGTAGAATGGCCGTAGTCAGCAGAGTGAGAGCAATGCTCAGGCTGGCCGCGCGTTCTGGTTGAAAGCTTTCTGTGAATGACGAAGCGATCTCAAGGGGTAGCACGCGAAAGCCACGGCTTAGGGTGGCTGCCGTGCCAAAAGCCCCGAGGGCTGTTGCCAGACTGACGCTGGCAGCGCTGAGCAAAGCCGGGAGAAGCGTTGGTATCAGCACGTTGAGGTAAACCTGCAAAGGGGTGGCACCTAGCGTGCGGCTGACGTCGATCACGTCCTGCGATAGCGCTGAGACTGCACCACGCAACACCAACACAACACGGGGGATTTGAAAATACAAGTAGCCCAGCAACATCCCCCCAAAGGTATAGGCAAGGCTTAGCTGGCGTTCACCTGTCAGCAGCAGAAAAAGCTGCGGCACAACGCCGGTCGTTCCGAAGAACAAGATGACGAAGAAACCTATGACAATTCCAGGCAGGCTAAGCGGTACGGTCAAGGCTATTGCCAACGCATTTCGGTAAGGGCCGTTGGATCGCTCGATGTAAATGGCCACCGGAAAACACAAGATCAGCGCCAGCAGCGTAGAGGCGACAGCAATCAACACGCTGTTGAGCAAAGCGCGGCGATAAGCCAGTGAAGTGACAACTGCCGCGTAGTTCTGCAGCGTTAGGCGACCGCTGCTCCCGTCCAGCAGACTCTGGCGAAGCAACACAACTAGAGGTACCAGCAGCCCCAGGGCGAACAGTAGAACAACGGGTGCCGCGAGCAATACTTGTCTTGTTGCCCGCGACCCCCCGAGAGAGCAAAAGTTTGTGCTCAAGATCACCGGATTACCTCGGCCTTCCAACGCTCATTGAATCGCTCTTGCACAGCGCGCATTTGCCCGTAGTCCGGCACAGCTACTTTTTCGTAGGCGCTGGCCGGGAGCATCTTGGCAGCAATTCCGGGATCCACAGTTACTTGCCGCACGGGCCGCAGATAGCTCTTGGCAAACAACACCTGACCCTCGTTCGACAGCGTGAAGTCTATCAACCTCTTGCCACCCTCAGAATTGGGTGCGCCCTTGACCAAGCCAATCACATAGGGAATAGCGATTGAGCCCTCGCAGGGGATCACGACTTCAACCGGGGCATTCTCGTTGTTCTTGAGCTGATATCCGTTGAAGTCAGCATCGATCAGGATAGGAATCTCTCCCTGCTGAACCAGGGCAGTGGCTGTCTGGGCTGGGAGCTGCAAGTCGTTGGCCTTAAGCTGAGCCAAGTATCGAATGCCGGGATCCCAGTTCTCCAGCGTACCGCCTAGCGCCAGGTTAGCAGCTGTAGCTACCGAGTACCCAATTGCTGCTTGGGTGGGATCCAGAAAACCCACCTTGCCCTTGTATTCATTCTTGGTCAGGTCAGCCCAGCACTGAGGGACAGGCGCGTTGCCCAGTACCTTGGTGTTGACCAAGAAGGCTACTGCTCCTTGATGAATCGTCATCCAGCGGCCCTCGGGATCTTTCAGCCCCTCTGGGATCTCATCAAACCCAGCTGGCTTGTAGGGCTCCAGCAAACCTGCCTCAGCGGCCTGAATGCCGAAGACAATTCCGAAGTAGGCAGTATCCGCTTGTGGGGCAGCGGCTTCAGCTTTGAGGGCAGCCAGTGTCTGGCCCGAATTCTTGGGATCCGAGGGGGCTTGCAGGCCAGTTTTGGCAGTGAAGGACTTGAGCACCTCGCCCCAGTTCGCCCATTTCTCCGGACTGTTGTAGGCCACCACCAAGGCAGCACGCCCGCCAGCCGGAACCCCTGTTGCTGGAGGAGCCGAGGTTGCCACTGCCCATGCTGTCAACAAAGCGGCGACCGGGAGACTAATTAGGGGAAGCTCAGCCAGCTTTTTCATCTTGACACCCTCCTTGCGCCAATAAGTGTATGCGCTTATTAGCAGGCTACACGACTGAATTTAAGCTGACGTTAAGAGCTGGCTCCCTCTTGGGGTTTGCAGAGATCCTTGAGCTCGTGGATTGAAACAGGATTTGACAAGGGATCCCTACCGGGCCGGCGGTTTCTCTGTGGCGGCCTGTTCTGGACAGAGTTCGTTGTTCTTCGTGGGGGAAGCCTATTCTGCGTGACAGGGATCCGGCTCGATCTGTGAACCCCTTGTGCAGTTGGGAAAAGCCGTGTGGGTAGGGCTATTCCGACTTCTCGCTACCGCACCGAGCGATAGCCGTCCCTTACTCCCCTGGGCGAGAGGACCAGTTGCCAAAGCTGGCTGGCACGGGCCTTGAAGCTGCCGGCGCTCATCAGCAAATAAAGCCGCCACAGGCGGCGAAAGCGCTCGCCGTAGCGGCCGGCCAGTTGTGGCCATGCCCGCTCAAAATTGGCGTGCCAAGCTTTTAGGGTGGCCACGTAGTTGATCCCAAAGTTGTGCCAGTCTTCCAGTACAAACAGACCCTCAAAAGCCGCTGTTATCAGACGAGGCGAGGGCAGCATCGAGTTGGGGAAAATGTAGCGTTCAATCCACGGATCCCGACCCTGGTAGGCAACGTTGGCGCCGATGGTGTGGAGAAGAAACAAGCCATCGTCTTTGAGGAGGCGACGGGCTACCTGCATAAATGTTCGGTAGTTGCGGTAGCCCACATGCTCAAACATGCCCACAGAAAGGATCCGATCAAACTTTCCCTGCGTCTGGCGATAGTCTTCTAACCGAATCTCGACCGGCAGGCCGCGGCAGCGTTCGCTGGCCAGTTTGGCTTGCTCTTTGGAAACAGTAATCCCCACAACCTGCACCCCGTAGCGTTCGGCCAGGTACTGGGCTGTGCCGCCCCAGCCACAGCCGATGTCGAGCACCCGCATGCCGGGTTGGAGTTCCAGCTTGCGGGCAATGAGGTCAAGCTTAGCTTCTTGGGCTTCATCCAGAGTTTGCGCGCCCCCATCCCAATAGGCACAGCTGTAGATCATGCGGCGATCCAGCATGGCCTCATAGAGATCGTTGCCAATGTCATAGTGGCGCCGGCCAATGACAAATGCCCCCTTGCCCCGCTGGCGGTTGATGAGGCGACTGTCCAGCCCAAGTAGGGGCTGAATTAGCCAACCCACCTGCTGCGGTGCCTGGGCAGTTAGGAGACGACAAACTAACTCATCAATGGCCTCGCAATCCCACCAGCCCTCCATGTAGGCCTCGCCAAAGCCCAGGGATCCATAGAGCAGGCAGCGCAGGTAGAGCCGCTCGTCGTGGATTTGCAGATCCCAGGGCCGCGAGCCATTGACGGCTATATCGGCAGCACTCAAGAGCCTAAGCCCATATCGGCGGGCCAGCCGATGCCAGATGCTAAGGCTTTTTTCCACTTCCAGGAACCCCCTGCTGAGGGCTAATCGCAACATGTATTGTAAAATGCGGTCTCTCCAGTTTGTTACTCGGCAGCGGCTCAAGCCATTGCTTCTTCTCGGCTCCCCAGCTTCTGTTGTTAATGCCAACCACTGCAGCTCTGGAGGAAGTTGAAGAGATAGTGCTAGCAAGCCCAAAGGAGAAATCGATGCTCAAACTGAACCTGCCAACACTGCAAGTTGGTGGTGCTATTCAGTAGGGCGGCTTTCAGATTTTCCCGCTGTTTTCTCCAGAGGATACAGAGAGAGGCTGCCTATCGCCTTCCAGATCATGGAGCTCAGGAAGCAACGATTAGTGAAATCAATCAGAACGGCGTTGTGCCGTATCTAGTTGTGGAAAACTACAGCGGTTTTCTCTTGCTTTTGGTGGAAGGGCAGGAGCTAGTCGGGGCTAAACAGAACCGCATCTTGAACACCGCTGTTTTGAACAAGCCAAAAAGCAAGATCACGATTCTGGCTTCTTGTGTGGAAGCTTTCAGGCGCCACTTCCGCTCCCACCAAATGGAGGATGCCAATGCCTTGTTCCCAGCAGCTTGTGCTACGAGCTAAAAAGAGGAGTTTATCAGTCGCTCAAAAATAAAGCTGGTTACCGCTCAGACCAGGGAAGAGTGTGGCAAGCCGTTGCTGCTATCCAAAACTTTCTCAGGGTCAGCTCCCTCACCAACCCGTTCTCTGAAGTTTGACACTCCCACCGTCTAAAGGCGGGGGATTCTTACACGGTCGTCGCAAAGGCTTTGTCAAAGCGCCTCTAGACAGTTCCTGAAGGCAAAGCCCCAAGGTTCTGCTGACTTTCTTAAGCAGGTTGGCGGCAGCATTTGCCTCAGCGTTGACCAACCACCCCTTTGCCGTTTGGTACAGGCCCCGCTTGACACGCTTTCCAGCGGGTCTCCACCCGTCGGGTTTTTCACCATAACTAGGTAGCTCATCTCTATCTAGGAAGCTTGCCTGCGAGCTGTACGCCTCCTCTACCTCAATAAACTCCATGCCATAATGCCGACATAATTGCGCAATACGCTCCTTGAACCGACCTGTTGGGACGAAAACAAAGTTTTGGTTAAAACCGCATTCTTGTTTTTGTTCTTTGTTCCAACCTAAGTAAGCGATAGTGCGAGAGGGAAGTCAACGGTACAATCACTACAACCATGGTGTGGGGCTAGCGGTTGTTTATCTTATTTTTTGGCCAAAGAGAAGGAAAGAGGTCTTGGTAGGAGAAGTCAGGAAGAGGTTGTTTGAGCTATGAAACTATATCAACGACCCCCATCATGGGTAAGCAACTAAAGTGGCTAGCGGGCTTTTCCGCCCCCCACTCAAGTGCGGGGCTACCAAGCTATCCTTTTGTGTGGTATGAGTCTTACGAGGATGAGATTGAGGAGTTTCGCAAAAACTTTTGGTAGTCGGCTTTGCGTTGGAGTCCATCCGCCACAAAGATTCTCCACAGGCTGAGGCTACTCCTCAGGATGTTCTCCACTACTGCCTGAACCAATGGCCTTGGGAGGCGGTACAAACGGTAGTGGAAGGCCGGGCATACCACGCCAAATCTCAAAGCGGTGACCAAGGTGCCGCTTTGTTCTATAACGATAAACTGGTCTACCCGTTAGTCGTCACACCAGCAGCTTCTCTCTTCTGGGAAGCTCCCCTAGACAAGGAGGGCCTGATGGCGAAACCATTGGGCCTTTTCACTCTTTCTTTATCTTGTGGGAGGATCCCCCCAGCCTAAGGAACTTTCGGCAGGATAAGAGACGAATACAATGGTAGTATCATGGCTGCTTTTATTCCCAATCTGCAGGGATCCCGCGGTAAGCTGCAGTGCCGCGCCTTAGCCTGGGCGGTATTTGTCTTTGGCCTGCACTGAGGACTGCACAAAACAAGGAGACGACCGTGGCGCGGGCAAGATGGGATCATTTCGAACACATGGCCGATGTCGGCGTCCGCGGCTATGGGGCGACCCTGGAGGAAGCTTTTGCCCAGGCAGCTTTGGCCCTGACTGCGGTGATCACCAGCGTGGATGAAGTAGCTCCCAGGGAGCGGCTAGAGATTGAGCTAGAAAATTCAGGCGATCTGGAACTGTTGTTGGTGGATTTCCTGAACGCAGTGATCTACGAGATGGCAGTCAGAGGAATGCTCTTTGGGAAAGTTGAAGTGCATCTTGCAAAAGACCATCTCAAGGCCAGCCTGTGGGGGGAAAGAGTTGACCGCGCCAAGCACCGACCGGCAGTAGAAGTTAAAGGGGCAACTTACACGCAACTCAAGGTAGCCCAAGAGGGTGAGCTTTGGGTGGCACAGTGTGTGGTGGATGTGTAAAGGAGGCAGTCTATGGATATCAAGAAACTTGAGCGTGTAGATGAGACTGTCTGGCGCATTCCTCCTAAAGGCAAAATGCGTGCCCCAGTCTTGATCTTTGCCGATGAGGAGTTAATCCGGGAGATGGACGACAAAGTGGCCGAGCAGGCCAGCAACGTGACCACCTTGCCAGGGATCGTGGGAGCCTGCTACGTGATGCCAGATGCCCACTGGGGCTATGGTTTTCCCATCGGTGGGGTGGCTGCTTTCGATGCGGAAGAAGGGGGGGTGATTTCCGCCGGCGGCGTGGGCTTTGACATCTCCTGCGGCGTGAGAACCTTGCGGACGGGGCTGACGCGCGAAGAAGTGGAGGAAGCGGCAGAACCCTTAGCCAATGCCTTGTATGCGAGCGTACCGGTAGGGCTTGGCAGCCGCAGCAAGATCTCCTTGAGCGACAAAGAGATGGAAGCCATGCTGGAAGGCGGAGCAGAATGGGCTGTGGCTCAAGGCTACGGCAAGAAAACAGATCTAGAGCGCATCGAAGAACATGGCCGCATGCGGGGAGCAATGCCGAGCGAAGTCTCCGCCTATGCGCGTGAGCGCCAGCGGCGGGAGATGGGGACTCTAGGCTCAGGTAACCACTACCTCGAAGTCCAGGTTGTTGACGAGATCTACGATCCCAAGGCTGCCGAGAGCTTCGGCCTCAAGCAGGGGGAAGTGGTCATTACTATTCACTGCGGCTCCCGGGGCTTGGGTCACCAGATTGGCACGGAGTATTTGAAGAAGATGCAACAGGCGGCTAAAGAGCACGGCATAGAGCTGCCTGACCGCGAGCTGGCGTGTGCGCCCTTGAAGTCCAAAGTGGGGCAAAGCTACCTGGGAGCAATGCGGGCAGCTATCAACTGCGCCTTGGCCAACCGCCAGATCATCACCCACTGGGTGCGCCAGGTATTCGCCGAGCTTTTTCCCAAGGCTGAACTCGACCTTATCTACGACGTCTCCCACAACACCTGTAAGGAGGAGACGCACGTGATAGAGGGGAAAAAACGTCGCCTGTTCGTCCACCGCAAGGGGGCAACGCGCGCTTTTGGGCCTGGCCACCCAGAGATCCCTCAGGCTTTCCGCTCTATCGGTCAGCCGGTCATCATCGGCGGCTCCATGGGCACGGCCTCCTACATTCTGGTCGGCACGGAGCAAAGTGAGGCCCTTTCCCTCTCCTCGGCCTGCCACGGCGCCGGAAGGGCGATGAGTCGCAACCAAGCTCTCAAAGCCTGGACAGGGCAGGAGATCGTCGAACAACTGAGGCGGCGCGGCGTCATCGTCCGCAGCCCTTCTTTGCGGGGGGTAGCCGAAGAAGCGCCCCAGGCCTACAAAAACGTAGATAAAGTTGTGCGCGCTGCCGACCAAGCCAAGATCGCGAAACTCGTAGCGCGCCTAAGACCCATTCTGTGTATCAAGGGCTAGTTTTTTCTTTCTGACTTCTCAAGATCCCCCCGAAGGGAAAACACTGCTAAAACCTTTGCCGCTCTCGGAATGCCGGGAGCGGTTTCCAATTTCTAGGGATCCCTCTGAAGGGATAACTTCAGGGGATCCAGATCATCCCTGGAACACAGCAGGGGGAGTTTCCAAAGTTTCCAATTCCTAGGGATCCCCCCGAAGGGGGAACTCGGAAGGAGAAGCCTTGTCGGCAGGCTTCTCCTCGTTTCCAATTTCTAGGGATCCCCCCGAAGGGGGAACGTA
>NZ_AUMZ01000001.1:2104186-2144682 GCF_002760375.1 Synechococcus sp. 60AY4M2 | reverse complement strand
CCGGAAAGCCCAATCGAGTTTCCAATTTCTAGGGATCCCCCCGAAGGGGGAACAGTAAACCAAATCTACGAACAGCATTAATAATTCTTTTAGGTTTCCAATTTCTAGGGATCCCCCCGAAGGGGGAACTCTACCCCTATTAAACCCAAGCAGGGCAAGGAATGCAAGACCCATTTGCGAGGGGGTCGGTCGAAGAGGGCAAAAAAGAGCTTGGGAGAGGGGGGTGAGAGGCCTGAAAGCCTTGTGGCGCAAGGCATCGAGCGGGTCAACGAAAGAATCGGCCTTTGCGGGTTTTGGCGAGGCGCTCGCAAAAGCGTTGATACCGTTTTTGTGTGCTTTTGAGAACATCAAGTACTGAAGTGGGTGGAGAGTTGCTTGAGCTAGACAACGATCGAGTGGGGGGGTGCAGTTAAGGGGGGCCCACCCCAGATTTCCACTTGGTCAAGGGCGTGGCTGGTGAGGGGATAGAAGCGGACGCTGTCCTCATCGGGCTTGACCCTTTTCCGGAGCCGTAGCTTGAGCTCCTCGAACTTGTCCTTGTCGAGGACACACTCGAACACGCTGTATTGCACGCGCTTGCCGTAGCCTTCTAGCAGGTCGGCAATTTTCTTGCGGCGCTTATCACAAGGGGTGTCGTAGGTAACGACATAAAGAAACATCAGCGAATCCGGTAAGGCTGATACAGGTCTTGAGGATTATAGACAGAATGCTTAAATTTCTTAACCTGCTGCGTCAGCAAATCCCAGCGGGGTTGATCCCCATCGGGGGTTTGGATGGATCCCTCCATTCTCTGGAGAAAAGCTTTGAGATACTTCTTTCTGCCAGCATCGCTGAGAAAACAGCCCCCATCTCGATACTCGAAGTCTTCTTGGATATCCATAACACCGCTGTTGACCAGCCACAGTACCAGTGAGTCCACAATAGGCGCTCGGAACTCTTCCAGCAAATCGGAAACCAAAGCAGCGTGGCGTTCGCTGCTGGCATGTAGGCAACCTTGATAGGGATCCAAATCTTGCAGCTCAATTAAGGTTAATAGGTGGTTCCAGAGCACCATGTAGCCAAAGCTGAGCATGGCATTCACTGGATTGGTGGGCGGCTGTCGGGTGCGCTTGATCAAAACAAATCCTTTTTGTTGTAAGCAATTGCCCAATTCGGGAAAATACAAAGCTGCGCCGATCCCTTCAATGCCTCGCAATTGATCCAGCGAAGTAGCCTGCAGAGCTTGAGCGGCCAAGTGTTCCAGGCTGCGCAGGGTTAGATCCCTGGTTTCGCTGGGGCGCTGCCTAAGTTGTCGCATCAACAGCACGCGGCCATTGAGGAGCTTAGCTCGCACTATTTGGGCTGCTGTTTGCAGTCTCCATGCTTCAGGGAGCGCCTGTTGCCAATGGGCCAGGCGGCGGTAGCCCCTTTCAATGGGAATGAGGCGACCGTAGCAATAGCCGAGCCGGGAGAGGTAGGCAATGGGGATATTGCGCTTCAAGCACTCCCTCACAACATCGGTAGTCACCTGAGAGCGGCCAAAGATTAAAATTTGCTCCAGCAAGGGCAGAGGCATCTCTTGCAAGAGCGACTCGCCCAAATGAACCAGCACAAACTCTTGCCTGAGGCTTAGCCTGCACCCTTGCTGGGAAACATACAAGGTTCGCATTATTGATCATCTCGACGCAGACTCTCTGAGCCTCGCCTTGGCTCTATGGAAGTGCTGGTCTTGGATTGGCGCTCTTCTGGCAAAACCTCCACGTCAATTTCAGGGCTTGACAAAAGATCCATGACCATCTCTGTTAAGCTTCCGGAAAAGAAGCTGGCAATGGCAACCAAAATAGTGTTGGTAATCACGGCTGCCAGGCCCAAGGGAGCAATGAGCAAAATGGCCAGTGTAATCGAGCCATTGATTACGGCTGTAACAAGGTTTCTGAGAACTTTGGCATTGATCTTCTTTTTGGGCATTTTGTTTCTCCAAAAATTCTTCGAGATTTCTTCTATTTCGAGGGCCAGATTACTTGAAAATCATCAGCATCTTTCTTGAGCTCCTCAAGATACTTTTTCCTAGGATCTGCCGTTGCCCCAAAAACGGTAACCACTTGGTAATCACCCAAATCGGCAATCCAAACCGGAGAGGGCAGAGCACCTCCCTGTACACCCCCGCACAAGAATTTGTCGTACCGGCCTTCATCTTGTCGGCCTAAGCGATGCAAAGTTGCCAGGGCATAGGGTTTGTTGAAATCTTCCTCGCCGCTGCAGACTACGATCCTGCAGTTGGCATCCACCGCTTGCGGCCATTTATCCCTCTGAACCTGGCCAGCACTTCTTGGGCTATCGGGGTTAATGGCCTGCTTGGTTAGAGTCTTGAGAGCGTCAAAGAAGTTGCCCAGGCGCTTTTGGAAAAGCTTCTGAAACCCGGCCACCGACTCCGCCAGCTTCCAAAAGGCATCCTCCGACCTGGGAATTAGGGTAGAGCCGCGCCACCAGGGAGCCCGCTCCCGGTTCTGGCGGGAGTAGCAGGGTCTTCTAGCTCCTTGACCCACACCTCCCAGATGGAACATCATCCAGGTGAGGTTAGTAAAGAGCCTTTTCACCGCCTCCTGCTCTGCTTGGGAAGCGTAATTTTGGCACTCGCTAGAAAAACTCAAGACAAGGATCCCTTCCTGTTGGCCTGCGGCTTCTCCTCGCTGATTGGGCTCCAGCCGAGAGACTTTGCCGTTCAGCAAATCCACATGGATCCAGCCGTGTTTTTGCTGGGGAGTGATGGCCCCAAAAAGTTGCCCCTCCCATTCCTGCACCTGCTTCACGGGCAAAACACCCAGGGCAAAGGTTCGAAACCAGTAGCGCAGCATGTTCTTAAAGGCTACCGGTCGGACTTCGGCAATTGATTTGTTGTCATACCGGTTCTTATCAGGTTTCCAGTTGACCACTTGCCGCCCGTGGATCAACTGACCCTCCAGCTCAAAAGGCAGCCGCAAGAATTCTCCCTTGTATTGAGATAGAGTTTTGCCAGTTTGAATCAGCCGACCGTAGCCGGTATTGACTTGGGATCCCACTCCTTGCTCCAGCCCGCGGATGAGCCATTCTTTCACTTGGGCCAACATCTCGTCGGTGCAGCCTGGGCCTTTGCGGATCCCGATTAAAAACGTGGCCTGTTTGAGAGAGAAAAAGACATTGGGATTTGCTTTATATTCCAAGCTGTTGCCATTCCATCTCCAAACGTTATTGGCAATATCAACAGCCAAGCCTCCCGACCTGGAGTTATCAGGATCCCCTTGTCTTTGGGGACGGGTTGGCACGGGGTAGGCATCTAAAAAGATCACCTTGCCAGCACTATCTTTGTCCTCAGCTTCTAGATGCCCAAGCCAGGGTGCCACTGCTTTATCTGCCTCCTCCCAAGACAGATTGTGCTTCTGCATCAACTCTCGAATGGCCTGGGATCGGGCTACGCCGCGCAGGGTGGAGCTGGGAATGTAAGGGATCCCTAAGGGATCGAAAGCGGGGAGCAACATGCTCTCTGGACCCTTGGCCCCACCGACTCGAATTCGCCAGGGACAAGTAACCTGAAAGGTGTCGCTGGCAATGCGTTGGGTGCGCTCATTCAAAACTTTCAGGCGGGCTCCAAGGTTGATCGTTGTTTCCACTTGGTGCGCCAGCTCCGCCTTGGTGCCGTCTTTAAAAGCATCGAGTGGCGCTCGCATCCAACGCAAATATTCAACAAAGCCAGCGGTGGGATCGGGGTTGGGCGTGGGATCCAAGGGGTGACCTAGCCACAGTGAGGGCTGAGAATTGTTTCCCCCTTGGCCACCACCTCCACCGCGCGGCTGGTTTCCCCCACCATTACCTCCTCTAGGTCGATTTTCCCGGGGTGGCTGGCGGCTGGGATCCCCTGGCCTGGGGGGACGAGGAAGCGGCTGAGGAGCGTTGCCAGGACGAGTAGGGCGATTGCCAGTCATGGGATCTTCTCCAAAAGTGGGAAACAGCGTTAGGAATTGCCAAGGGTTTGCCGAAATTTGCGCAACATAGCGCTGGTGCCAATTTCTAGGGCGCGTCGAATGAGTTGAGGTACAAGATTGGGGATGTCGAAGTCTGGAAAAAGCCAGCTGCAGCTTGATTCTACGTAGTCTTCTCCCTGCAGAATAAAGATCCGCAAACTTCGCTCACCCAAGATCCAAACTTCCGGCACGCCGATGGCTCTATAGGCCTCGATAAAAGTTCGGGAAGTAACGTCGGACTCGATGGCCAGATCAGGTGGGGGCAACTGATCGACATCGATCCTGCCCTCGCAACCTCGCACCAACTCCAGGTGATTGACATAGAAGCAGGTGTCGGGCTCCACGCCAGCTCTGCCTGGCTTTTTGAGGGTTGTTGAGCCAAAGTCTTCCCAATCTCTCCCCTGAGCATCTAAGAGAGCCTTTACAATGTCACTGGCAATGCGATGAAGGCGCTCGTGTTTGGATAAAGGAGACATGATCTCAAAAGTGCCATCGTAGTAGGCAATGCGAGTGTGGCGATCTTCGCCCAGCTCCTCCAGAATGCTCTCGCAGTCTTGCCAGGTAAGAGAATGAATAACCACTCGGCTGCCTTCTTGCAGGGAAATCGCTTGCAGGGGGATCGCGACGCCCATTACTCTCCTCCTTTAATGTCGTGGTAGATGGCCATAGCCCAAAAGCCGAATTCCTGAGCCAAAGCCAGACCTAGCCCTGTTAAACCTAGATACTCTTCAACTCCCAATTGCATAAGACGATCCAGGCCGTTGGAGTTAGCAATTCCCTTTTGGCCAGAGATCTCTTCTAGGCAATCAAAAAACTCCTTGACTACTTGTTTTTTCCCTTCCTGGTTGAGGGCATCTTCTTCTGCCTTAAGGCGCAGCAGGCCCCAGGTGGAAAGGTAGGTGTAGAGCTCCACAGCCTGGTTTTTCTGCTCCTTAAGCTTTTCTTGGTCTCTGGTTTGAGCCCTTAACTGGCGAAGGGATTCGTAAACGGGCTTGGCCAACGTGCGGGGATCAAAAGTTTCCATAAAGCCTCCTCAACTAGTTCCAAGACAACTCGACAAAGCCCCGGCCTAGGCTCTCTTGGCCGCCAATTTGTAGAAGTTGGTTCTTCTGGAGAAGCTTCTGAAATTGCTCCACTGCTTCTTGGGAACTGCCGTTGGCCTGGGCTGTTACCCCCCAGGTAAAGTACATCAGGCTATCGGGGGGGATGGCCTCTTCGTAGCGAAAGCCGCCTTCTACAACTTTGTGCTCGCTGAGCTTAACTTTTACCTGCCGCCACAGGCTCATTTGAATAAGGGTGGCACAGTGCTGATCCGGCAAGACAAGGACGCGGCTGATGCTGGAAGATTTGACAAAGCTTTGCCAGTTTTCCCACTTTTTCAGGCCATTTTTTAGGATGGCATCCTTAAGGTAGATGGGTCGGTTTGTCTCCAAGTTGGTGCTATAGGGATCCGGCGCATCCAACTTTTGACCACTTAGCCGCAGCCAGCGCTTGAGCAAGAGGGGGCAGCTAATCCAGATCACGCCGTGGCTGAGGGAAGCCACCGGCACCCACAAGAGGGATCCATCCCCAATCCAAATGGAGCCTTGGGTAAGCTGATCCCCTTCCCCAATTTCGTTGCCAAAGAGCTCGAACTTTAACTCTTTCTCGGCCACGCTGGCCCGCAATTTGCCGCGGATGGTGCTGGAAGGAATGTAGGGCAAGTTGGTGTGGGCTTCGCGGGCAATGCCCAAGAGGTTGCCTTCTTGGGTGGTGCCGCCGGTGTGCAGGGGAGTCAGCAAGGTGAGATAGACCAGGTGAAAGGCCATAGAAAAACACTCCTTATCCGTTAAAACAGGACTTCAAAAGCAAGCTCAATGGGCCCAAGGCAGCCAGAGCAACTCGCTGTAGCCCAACAGCCGCCAGCGGTGGAAGACGTTGAGCCGGCCATTTTCCAGCTCCGGCTCGTCCTGGGCAAGGGGAGCTGGATGCTCCAGGTAGTAGATGCTGCCAGGCGGGGCGGCAAACACTTGCGGAGCTGGCAGGCTGGTCTTGCGCGGCTCTGTTAGGGAGTCCACCCGCAGGCGACCGCTGATGGGAACTGGCTTGCCGGTGGCCACGCTCACCAGAGGACCGGTGAGGGAGTGGGCAGGATGGGGGGTGACCAAGCGCCATTCCCAAGGCCAGGCGCGGCAGAGGGAGCGCCCATCCACCTTTTTGATGAACACCCCAGGCGTGACGAGGTAGGCCAGGGATCGCTGGCCTTGCCGGAAGGTCTGCCGGGAGAGCTCCTGCAGCGCTTGCCATTGCTCGCCCAGCTTTGGACAGGGGCTTAAGAGGGCGCCGTGGCCTTCTCCTCCCAGCCGCACCACCACTTCTTGCTTCAGAGGCAAGGGATCCCAAGTTTCGCGATCGGGATCCCAGCACTCGATGGAAAGGGCCAGGCTCCAGCCGGGCTGCAGGCGGATGCAGGTCTCCACAAAGTAGCCCTCGGCCTCCCGCACCTGGCGTTTGCCTGCCTGCAGGGTGTTGTGGGGCCGCACCTCCGCCACCCAGGGGGACTTTACTGCCTGCTCCAGATCCCAGCCCTTGCCCTGCAGTGCAGTTTGCACCGCCTGAAAGGGCAGGTAGCCGGCGGCCTTTTGCTTGGAGCTTGGCCGTTCCTCCTCCGGAGCTGCTGCCACCAAAGGGGCGGGCCGGGTGGGATCCCAACGGTAGCCGTCATAGGAATGGCCCTCTTCCAGCCAGGGGATGGGCACCAGCGGGGATCCCTGGTAGAGGTGCAGAGGGCCGGGGAAGTAAAGCTGCTCATCCCAGCAAAGGAAAGGGCCGCATAGGCGCAGGGTTGCCGGCTGGCCCAGGTGAGCCAGAATGGCGCCGGCCAAGGTGTGGCCGCTGGGGGGAAAGCCGCTATTGGCCCAGGCCCGCTCCCCCGGCGCAAAGGGCTTGGCATCGCGAAACATCCACACATCTAGAGGCGATAGCGTGAACCAACTCATCGACCGTTCCTCCCCAAAGTGACGGTGCGGTTGCGCAGCACAAAGGCCGCCAGCTTGAACCAGTTTTTGATGGCCAGATCCCAGGCCCCCGGCTGGGCGGGCAGGCTGTGCTGCCAAAAGTGCTGGATAAATGCGATTAGCTGGGTCTGGAAACGATCCGTCTGCTCGCTTTCGCCGTGGAAGAGATCCCGGCGGCTGCAGAACAGGCGGGCCCAAGCAGGCACCGCTTCCAGGCTGGGGGCTGGGTGCTGCTCCCAGAGCTGGGCGGCGTGTTCAAATAGGGAGCTTTGATCCTGCTTTTGGCCCAACAGCTTCCAGTCAAAATCCAGCAGGTCTTTCCACTTGTCGAAGGTGTCGAACTTGCAGGTGCTCACCAGTTGGTTGCCGTTGGCAAACAGTACCCGCACCTGGGCGCTGTCTTTGGAGCTGCCCTGGGCATAGGCCTGCTCTTTGGCGCCTTGTTCTGCCTCCCAGAGATTCTCCAGGGCAATGGCCAGGGGCACCGAGTGGTGGGCAATCACCACCCCAAAGCTAATGCTGGCCAGGGATCCCAGGGTAAAAAGAGGGCGACGGCTGAGGCCAGCCGGCAACTGCGCCTTTTGCCACTGCCAGTAGTCCCCTTCGTTGGCAAACTCGCGCCAGTCGTCTTCGCCGCCGCGGAAACACTGGCGGATGTCCCAGAGCCAACTATCCCACTCCCAGAGGTTGGTGTAGGCCAGAACGTCGTCCCCCCCGGCGTAGATGAGCCTGCCGGCATAGCGCTGTTCAGTAAGGTAGGGCACCAACTGGCCGGAAAAATCCAACAGAGCCCGGCTGAGGGCGCTGTGGGTGGCTGGGCCCATGCGCTTGCGGCTGGCTTTAACAAACTCGCTGAAGGCGTCCTTGACTTGCTTGAGCTCTTCAGAGTCGAGGACGCGGCCAATAGCGTCCCTCTGGCCATCCGCTAGGCGCTGCAGCGGCTGGGGCAGGTAGTCGTAGTAGGGCTTCATCTTCCCCCCGCTCAGCCACTGGCCCATGTCGTCGCCATCGCCCGCAGCCAGCACGTACCAACTGGCGGGGTTGATGCTGGGGTAGTAGCGGCTGAGGGTGGCCTCGATCTCCTGGCGGCAGCGCTTCTGGGTTGCCTCGTCCGCTTCCAGGTCTTCCACCAGCCAGCCGGCGTTGAGCAGGCGGGGGTGGTAGCGCAGGTTTTGCTGGTCAGCCCACGGGATCCCCCACTTGCCACGCATCTCCCGGATCACCTCCCGCATGCCGGGGTGAATGGCCTCAACGGCGCGGCAGGCCTGCTCGAAGTGCTCCTGCTCGCGTCGCCCGTGGGTTTTCAGGTAACCGGCCACGCCAGCAGTGAGATCTGGGTAGGAAGCGGCGACCTCGTCTTCGTCGAGGGTGGGGAAGAGCTCCGGCAACACCTTGTCTAGGGCCCGCTTAACCGTTTCGGTGGCGTTGAGCTGCTCGCGGCCATCGAAAAGCCCTGCCTGGCGCTGCCAAAGCCGCCGGCTCTCCCCTTCGCTAATCCAGCGATTCCTGGGGGAAGGGTGAACCACCGGCCCTAGGCCAGAGACGGTGCTGCGCGGCCCAAAGGCCACCGGCAACTGCCAATCGCGGGCCTGTTTGCAGGCAGCCTGCAGCCGGCGCGTCGCCTCTACGGCTGCGGCCCACCAGGAGCCGACGTTGAGCCCCGGCTTGCACTGGCGGCACTGCTGCCTTTCGGGATCCCAGAAGCTGATCCGCAGGAACTTCAGCTCCGGATCGGCAAAAAGCTGCCGCTTTCCTTTGAGATGGTAGGTGCGGTTTTGGGCGCTGACCCAGGGATCCCGCTCAATGGACTCCTGGGACTTGAGGATGGCGGTGTCTTTAAGCCTTTGGTGGGGGGATCCCAGGGGCGCCGCCGCCCAGTAGATCTGCCACTGGTGCTCCAGCCATCCCCCCCAGGTGGGATCTTCTGGGCGCAACTGCACCAGCCAGCGGCGCTCCAGTTGCAGGTGCTCCAGCGCTCTTTCCGCCAGGTGGCGCCATTCTTCTTTGAGGGTCTGCTGGGCCAACTGCATGGCCGCCTGCAGCCGCTCTTCGGGCAACAGCAAGAGGATCACGTTGGGGAAGCCGGCGGTGAGCAGAGTGTTGGCAGAAGGCTGCGGGATCCACTGGGCAAATTCGGGATATCGCTTCAAGAGCCAGGCGTCGATCAAGGGCTGGCCGTAGAGGCTGGGGTAGAGCAGGCAGTCGGGGCCGTATTTCTCCGCCAGGCGCCAGCAAAGCCGCGCCGAGAGGTAGTGCAACAGCCAGGATCCGGCCCAAAAGTCCCGCATCTTGCGGCTGGCTTTGATCAGCTCCTGGATGGGGTTGAAGGTCAAGCTGGCCAAAAAGGGCCGCGTGAACTTGGGCTCGTCGTAGCCGGCCAAACAGCCCGCCAGAGCGGCCACGACGCTAGTGTGGCTCCACAGGGATCCATCGGGCAGCCGCGTTTCTGCCGGCAAAAGCAGGAGGCTTTCATCGCCAAACTCCCGCGCCAGCGCCTGGGGAAAACAGCGCCAGAACCACCAGAACACCTTCTGGATATCCTCCTGTTCTTGCCAAATCCAGTCGGGAACTACCCTTGCTTCCTGCGCCAGCAAGTACTCGGCGCGGGAGCGGGCCTGCTGCAGGGCCCGGTGCTCCTCTTCGGGCAGTTGCCAAAAGCGCTTGCGCCCGGAAAGCAGATGGCTCATCTCTAAGCCCGGCCCCAGGCTCTGGCCGCGATCCGCTAGCTGGTAGTCGATGGCAACGGGCAGGTGGCCAATGGCGGCCCGATCGCTGGCGGAGGCGACCAGATCCGCATCTCCCACCTGTGCCAGAGGGGATCCCTCTGCCTTGGGCGAGATCCACCCCTGCATCGCTGCTAGGTTTGGCCACAGCCCTTCCTTAGCGCGGCCAGAGGCGTCGTGGAGGGCTTTGAGGGCAGGATCATGCAGCAGGCCCCAGAGCTTTGCTTGCCAGTAGTAGTGATAAGACATGGTGTTTTCGCAGGAAAGATAGGAAAGTTAAGAACTGAACGTGCAAGAAACAAAGTAGACAAAACCCCAGCAGCCACCCGATAGCCGGCTGCAGAAGCTACAAAACAAAGTCCACCGATCCCGACCGGCCCTCAGGTTTTTTTCAGTATTTCTCCAGGTCAATAGGACTTGTTCAAGCTCAGCCCCTGCCAACCGCTGGACCGAAATTGAAAACCCAGAACCTGAGGGTGGGCCGACGTTGGTAGCCTACCGAGAATTGGAAGGATCCCCTTCCAATTCCCCCTCTGTTCGAGTCAATTCAGGAAACAGCGCTTCCAGTTTCGGCAGCAGATCCTGCAGCACAAAGCTCTCCAGAACTTCGCTGCGTAGAGATTTGGGTTTCATCTGCACATGGGCCACGTCGTTGCGGTATTCGCTCAGCCGAGACCAGAGCTTGGCTAGCTGCTGCACATCTGGGACATGGGCGGCAATGGGAGGCAGGGACTGAAGCTGCTCTTGGTGTTGGATAAGGGATCCAGTCGCAGGGAGATCTCCCAAGAGCTGCTCTTCCCGCGGGATGAGGGATCCCAACTGGTGTTCAATTCCCTGCCGCGCTTCTCGTTCGAGGTAGTTTTGGATCCCCTCACAGAGGCAAAGGGCAGAAACCACCCACTCGCGGGCCAAGAGAATGGCTTGGGTGGTGAAGCGCTTTTCCACATACCAGCGCAGCAGTTGAAAGTGCTTTTGAACTTGAGCGCGGGGATCCTCCTTCTGGTCTGCCGGCAGCGCCAGTTGGCTGTAGCTATTTTGAATGCTTTGCAGCAGCAGGCCGAAGGGCTTGGCAAATTGGCCCACCTCTTCTGCCAACTCCTGGGTAGAGTGTCTTTGTAACTTGCGCAAGTCCTCCTGCAGGCTGACCGGCCTCACCAGCTCCAGAGAACGGGAGATGTCGCGGATGGCTTGTCCAAAGCTCTGCAGCCGGGTGGGCCTGGGATCCCCTTTGCCGGGCCTTTGCTGTCGGTAGAAGTCCCGTTGAACGGTGTCCAAAAGCTGGCCCAGCTCTACTGCCGAGCCGGTGCTGATGAACTTGTCGCTGGCCGTCAGCCAGTCCAGAAGCCGAATGGCCGGCGTGAGATCGATAATGGGGGTCTCCGCCTGGCCAGGGCGGTAGAGGCCGTAGTAGAGCCCCTGGATCTCGACATTTTTGGCCTTGCGCAAAAGGGCGGCTCCCAAGAGCACCAGCAGCGGGATGGAGCGAAAGGCGTGGGTGATATCAAAAAGCAGCCGGCTGTTGGGCTCGATGCCATCGACCAGCACGTCGAAAATCTCCCAGGTCTCCGCTTCCGTTTTGCCCTCAGGAATGGCTTTGGCCACCTTCTCCACCTGGGGTGGCAAGGACTCCTGCAAGCGGCCCCAGTGCTTGGCGCGGGCCTCCTCCGTCAGCAGGAGGATGATTCTATCAATTTCAAAGAGCTGGCAGAGGGCCTTGGCGACGTAGCAGGTTTTGTCTGCCCTTTGCTCCCCAAAGAAATACGTCGTCTCGGTGTAGTCGCCAGTGCCCAGGGTGGTCAAAAGGGTTTTAGCCATAGGGATCCTCCAGGTGGGTCTGCAACGCATCAAAGCACAACCGCTGGCAAGCTACCGCAACCTGGAAGCCCCCCCTTCCCAAAAACAAGAGGCCTTTTCCCGCGCAGTGAAGGCGAAAAACCCAAAGTTAGCCTAGAACTAGAAAGCAGTTGGCCTCTAGAACGAGAGGGATCCTGGCATGCTATCGACCGAAGAGCTGTCGATTGCTCATCCAAAACTTACTCCCGAACAGTTTCTCGCCTTGCCAGAGGAAGATACTACCTATGAGCTGGTCAATGGACAAGCTGTTCCCAAAGATTTGCCGATGTCTCCTCAGAGATTTCATGCCTCTTTGCAGAAGCGGCTGCTTTTCATTCTGGATGCCTGGTGTCAAGGCAAGGGGGATCTGTACACAGAGCTGGCAGTTGTTTTGCAAAGGCAGGATCAAGATTGGCTTCCTGTTCCCGATTTGCTCTATGTTTCCTTTGAACGCTGGCCAGCGCAGCTTGAGGAAGACGGCCCTTGTCCCGTCGCTCCCGAACTGGTAGTGGAGATTCTTTCTCCCGGCCAGAGTTTTGGGGCTGTACTTCAAAAAGCAGCGGACTATCTGGAAGCTGGGATCCCTCGCGTTTGGGTTGTGGATCCCCAAGCCAAGAGCATCACCGTTTTCTACCCCGATGCCCCGCCGCGGACTTTTACGGGATCCCAAGCCATCCAAGATGAGTTTCTGCCCGGCTTGAAGGTTGTCCCCCAGGATGTGTTTGCCCAGGCTCGGATCCCTTAGTTGTTTTAGCTATCTGAGAGGGCTACCATGATTGAAGCTCTGGAAAGGCTAGCAAAGGAACCTGCCGAAAGCTCTGCAACAGCTTCTCGGAAGATTTGGACTGATGAAGAGTTTATGGCTCTGCCCGATGATGGCAATTGCTATGAAGTTGTCGATGGGAAGCTGATTGCTTTGGGTTCGGCAAGTGCAAGGCATGGATACTATGTAAGTTTGATTCACATCCTCCTAGGTGCCTATGTTCGCAGCCAAAAGATTGGCTTTACTTTTGACTCCGATACTTCGTTTAAGATGAAATCTGGCAATCGCCGCTCCCCAGATTGTTCTTTCTTCTCCAAGGAGCGGCTGCGATCTCTCGGCGGGATCCCCAAGAGCTATATCGAGGGATCCCCAGATTTGGTTGTAGAAGTTCTCTCTGAAGTCAACACAGTGGGAGAGATCCACAATAAAATCGTCGAGTACTTTGAAAATGGATCCCGCCTTGTTTGGCTTATTCATCCCGAAGAAAAGTATGTTTTGGTTTACCGTCAGCCTGAGCCCGCAGCATTGAAGCGGCCAGGAGATATCCTGGAAGGCGAAGAGGTGATCCCTGGGTTTGCCTTGGATTTGTCAGAGTTTTTTGCCGAACCTGAGTTTTAGCTGTTTGCCAAGCTCGCAAGTCTTCCAGGGTTCCGCGGCACCTGGTAAACTGGCGCCAAAAACGGGATCCAATTTCATGAGGCCGGTTTACCTGCAAGTTCTGGAGCGCAACCCCAGACGGCTGCGAATTGCCCTGCAAAGGTTTACCCCTGAGCAACTGGCCTGGCGGGTGGTGGCGGGTTTGGGGCTGTTGGCGCTGGGATCCCAGCTCTGGGGCCGCTCGCCGCTGGTGGGGTTGCTGGCCGTAGCAGCGGGCCTGGGGATTGGGATCCCTTGGGGGCTGGGGCAGATCCTGAGCTTGGATCGGGAGCGGCAGCGAGCGACCCTGACCCGGCTGGGTGGCCCCTGGGGGCTTTGGCGGCAGCAGGTATTCTCTTATCCCCTCGCCCAATTGCAAGGGGTGCGGCTGCAGCGGCTGGGACAGGAGATCTTGGATGAGGAGGCGCGGGAGAGCTTTCAGATCCAAGCTCAGGTGCGGTTGCAGTTTCGCCGCGGCGCTTTTGAACAAAAGCTTGAAGAAAAATTTCAAGAAGAGGTTATTGCTTGCTTCAGCAGCCAATCGGCGATCAAAGAAGGCGAGCCGGAAGCGCTTACCCTGGCACAGCGGCTGGTGGGCTGGATCCAGGACTATCTTAACCTGTGAGGTTCCCTTCTGGGCAATTGCCGAGGTTATATAGAAGTTCGTGAGTTGTTGATTGTGATACTTGGCAATCCTTGGCAAACTGCCGAGAATTGGTGTGGGTTTGAATAGGCACTCTCGCCTATCTTAACAGAATTTTGGCAATGCTAAGCTGTCATGATCATTCCTTGGGAGACCATTGTTGAGGAAGCTTTGGGCAACTGGCCGTGGCTGCTTTTGTGGGCAGCCTGGCTCCTGGCGCTTGTCTTCTGGCAGAGGCGGCGGCCGCATCAGGCCCAGGTTGGTTTTCCCGATGTCATCATGCTGGCGCGGGCGGATACAACGGTGGTGGAGTGTAACGAGGCCTGCCAGAAGGTTTTCGGCAATTGGCAGGGCCGGCGCTGGATCGAGGCCTTGCCGCCAGAGGAGCAAGAGCAGGTGCGGCAGAAGATATCCCAGCTTACTCCTCAGCAGCCTACCTTTGCTTGGGCTCACCCCTTGTTCGATGCGGAAGGAAAGGTGCGGTGGTTTGAGTGGATCAACCAGGGCCTTTTCGACCGGCGGGGCCGCTTGCAGTTTATTCGCGGGGTGGGCCGAGACATTACCGAGAAGAAGCAACTGGAAGAAAATCTGCGCCTGCGGGAAGCCCAACTGAGGGCTCTTCTGGACGCCCTGCCGGCAGCCATAGGGGCCAGGGATCCCCAGGGAGTGCTGATTTTGCAAAATGCCACCGACTGCGCCTGGTATGGCGATCTGCTGGGCACTTCTCTGCAAGAGGCAGCGCAGCAACATCCCCACTGGCTGGAGTACACTGGGCAAGCCTTGTTTGACCTGGAGCGGCAAGGGTTTTCCCGATTGGAGAGCAAGGAAATCATCCAAGGCCAAGAGCGCTACACCTATCGCCTGGCTGTCAAGCTGCAGGATGAGTCCAAAGGTTTGGGATGGCTCGGCATTGTCTTGGATATTACCGAGCAAAAGCGGCTGGAACAACAACTGCGAGAACAACAGGAGCGCTTTCGCGCCTTCCTCGACAACAGCCACGACATTTTGTGTTGGATCGATGCCCAAGGCTTGGTTCATACTCTCAATCGCCCGGTTACCGAGAAAGTCTTGGGTCGTTGTCCTGAGGAGGGAGAACCTATACCTCTGGATTGGGTTCACCCGGAAGATCGCCAGATCGTTGCCGACGCCCTTGAACAACTGAAGGCTCGGCCTGGCGAGACGCTCAGCTTTGTCTATCGGATGCAGCATGCCGATGGCCATTGGGTGTGGTTGGAGAGCCGCTGCACCAATCTTTTGCAGGATCCTGCGCTAGGGGGAATTGTCTGCAGCACCCGCGACATTACCCAGCAAAAAGAGGCAGAACAGGCGCTGCGGGAAAGCGAAGCCCGCTTTCGCGAAATGGCCGAGGCTGTGCCGGTTTCCTTCTTTCTCTATTCTCCAGATCTCAGTCAATTGTTTTATAAAAGCCCTCAGTGCGAGCAGATCTGGGGATACAAGCCGGAGGAGTTTTACCAAAAGCCCGATCTGTGGCGAGAAAAGATTCATCCGGAAGATCTGCCGAGGATTTTGCAAGCCGTACCTCAGGTCATCCAAGGAGAGAAGCCGATTACCTATCGCATCATTCATCGAGATGGCCGGGTGCGCTGGTTGCGGACTTCCTGCCGGCCTATTTTCAATGAACAGCAAGAAGTGATCCGCATTGCCGGCATTACCGAAGATATCACCCAGCAAAAAGAGGCGGAGCTGGCCCTGCAAGAAAGCGAAGCCCGTCTCAAAGCTATCCTCGATGGGATCTCTTTTCCCATCTTTGTTAAAGACCTGCAGGGCCGCTACTTACAGGTCAATCGGGCTTACCTGCAGAAAAAAGGTAAACTTCCAGAAGAAGTTCTCGGCAAAGTCGATGCGGAACTCTTCTCGCCAGAGGAAGCTCTGAAGTTTCGCGAGGAGGATCAAAGGGCAATCCAATCTGCTCATCCCATCAGCTATGAGCACACTGTTTGCCGTGATGGGCAAGAACTGGAAAAGTGGATCACCAAGTTTGCCCTGCGGGATCGGCGAGGGGATCCCTATGCCGTTTGCGGCATTGTGGTAGATATCACCCCCCTCAAACAAGCCCAGGATCTGCTGCTGCAAGAGGCAGAGCGAGAGAGACTCCTGGGATCCCTGCTGCGCCGCATCCGCGAGAACTTGGACTTGCAGCCCCTCTTGCAGACCACGGCGGCGGAAGTGCGAGAGTTTCTCCAGGTGGATCGGGTGATGATCTACCAGTTACAGGACGGCATAGGGGGATGGGTAGCTGCCGAGGCGGTGCTGGATCCCTGGCCCAGCCACTTGGGCCGCTCCGTGTGGGATGCTTGCTTTCGCCAGGATCCCTGCTATCGCAAGTACCAACAGGGCTTTGTGCAGGCCATCGACAATGTGGCGACAGCCAGTTTGGATCCCTGCCATCGGCAACTCTTGGAATCCTTTCAGGCTCAGGCCAACTTGGTGATCCCGATTCGGCGGAGGGAGGATCTCTGGGGCCTCTTGGTGGCGCAGCACTGCCAATCCAGCCGCCCGTGGCAGGAGTGGGAAATTGAGCTTTTGCAGAAACTGACCGACCAGTTGGCTGTCGCGTTGCAACAGGCTCAGTTGTACGAGCAGATAAAAGCTCTAAAGCAAACGCTAGAAGAAAAAGTGCGGCAGCGCACTGCGCAGCTAGAGCGGGCTTTGCAATTTGAGGCTCTCCTAAGAAGCATTATCAACCGCGTGCGCGATTCTCTCGACGAAGCTGAGATCCTCAGCGCCGCCGTGCGCGAGCTGGGAGAAAGTCTAGATGCCGATGGCTGCGACATCAGCCTTTACAACGCCGATTTCACCCTTGCCACCATCCGCTACGAGTATTGCCCCCGCTCCGATTCTTATCTGAACCTCTCCATCCCTTTGCAGGGAGGGCCTTACGAAACCGTGTATCGACAATTAACTGCAGGGCAGCCTTGTCTATTTTGCTTCTTAGGGCGAGCCTCGGAAAACCGCCAGGTAGTAATGGCTTGTCCCTTGCTAGATAAAGGCCAAGTGCTGGGGGATCTGTGGATCTTTCGCTCGGCGGCGCGTCCTTTCGACGACCAGGAGATCCGACTTATCCAGCAGGTGGCCAACCAATGTGCCATTGGGCTGCGGCAGGCGCGCCTGTTCCAGGCTGCCCAAGAGCAGGTGCAAGCCCTGGAGCGCCTCAACCGTCTCAAAGACGACTTCATCAGCACCGTCAGCCACGAGCTGCGCACTCCCCTGGCCAGCCTGAAAATGGCCCTGAAAATGCTGCAGATAGCTCGCTCAGAGGAGAAACGAGCGCAATACTTCCTCATTGCCGAGCGGGAGTGCCAGCGGGAGATCGAGCTCATCAACGACCTGCTGGATCTGCAGCGGCTGCAGGCGGGGGCCTATGCGCTGGAGGTGCAAGCCCTCACCTGGCGAGATCTGCTGGGGGATCTGCTGACCGTTACCGAAGAGCGGGCCCGCGCCAAGGGGCAAACTTTCCAAGCCAGCGTTCCCCTGGAGAGCTCCCTCACGACAGATCCCTTGCTGTTGCAACGTATCCTGCGGGAGCTGCTGCACAATGCTGTGAAATACACCCCGGCCCAGGGATCCATCCGCCTACGGGTAGAAACCGAAAACCGCCGCAGCATCGTCGAGGTCAGCAATAGCCAGCCGATCCCCGCCGAGGAGTTGACCCGCATCTTTGAGCGCTTTTACCGCATTCCCAGCAACGATCCTTGGAAGGAAGGGGGCACGGGTCTGGGCTTGGCCTTGGTGAAACAGATGGTGGATCAGTTGCGCGGATCCATCGAGGTGAGCAGCGCCGCCGGCTGGACAACCTTTACGCTTCACCTACCTCATCTGCCCCAACTTTGACACAAAAGGATAGCTTGGTAGCCCCGTACTTGAGTGCGGGGCGGAAAAGCCCTTGAGCCACTTTAGTTGCTTCTTTGTTATAGTTAGTACAGAGCTTCTCCAGGAAAACAACCTACTGCGGTGCAAAACCCGCGCGGCAATAACTAACCTAGAGGAACTTAAGTCCGAAGTAAGCAGAACTTTGAGGTTATGCCTCAAAGGACTGTCTAGGGGCGTCTTGACAGCGCCTTCGCGAGTCCATTTGGGTGGGAGTGTCAAATCCCACGCTGAGGTCTCAGGCTTCTGCCATAGTGGAATTGGTCTTTTGTTGCTCCGTCTCTATGCTCAACTACCCGCCCAGCCATCCGGATCCCACTGTTGTCGACTTCTACCATGGGCAAGCGGTGCCGGATCCCTATCGCTGGCTGGAGGATCTGGATTCTGAGCAGACGCGAGCTTGGATCGAGGCGCAAAACCGCCTAACTTTTGACTACTTGCAGCGGATCCCGGCCCGGCAGCGGCTTCTGGAGCGCCTGAGGCAACTGTGGAACTACGAAAAATACAGCCAGCCCTTCAAAGAGGGCAACCGCTACTTCTACTTCAAAAACGACGGCCTGCAAAACCAGAGCGTTCTCTATACCCAAGAAAGCCTGGAGGGAGAGGCGCGGGTTTTGCTAGATCCCAACACCCTCTCGGAAGACGGCACGGTGGCCCTCTCAGGGATTGCCATCAGCCGCGACGGGCGCTACCTGGCCTATGGTCTCTCCCGCTCCGGCTCCGACTGGCAGGAGTGGAAGGTGCGGGATATCGAAACGGGAGAAGACCTGCCGGATCACCTGCGCTGGATTAAATTCTCCGGGGCCAGCTGGACGCTGGACGGGCAGGGATTTTTCTACAGCCGCTACGACGAGCCGGCCCCTGGCAGCGAGTACGAAAGCGCCAACTACTTCCAAAAACTCTACTACCACCGCCTGGGCACCCCCCAGTCGGAAGATCTCTTGGTCTACCACCGCCCTGACCAAAAAGAGTGGGGCTTTGCCGGCGGGGTTACCGAAGATGGAGACTACCTAATCATCTCCGTCTGGCGGGGCACGGATCCCAAAAACCTCCTCTTCTACAAAGACCTGCGGGATCCCAGCTCGCCGGTGGTGGAGCTTATCCGCGAGTTCCAGGCCGAGTACGCCTTTGTCGGCAACGACGGCTCCCGCTTTTGGCTGTTGACGGACCTCCAGGCTCCCCGGCGGCGACTGGTGGCCATTGATCTCGACAACCCAGGTCAGTTGCAAGAGGTGATCCCCGAAGCCGAGGAGACCCTGCAGGGAGTTAGCCTAATCCACAACCAGTTCGTTGCCTTCTACCTCAAAGACGCCCACACCCAGATCCGGACCTTTGCTTTAGACGGCACCTACCTGGGGGAAATCCCCCTGCCGGGGCTGGGATCCGCCAGCGGCTTTGGCGGCAAGCGCCACGACACCGAGACCTTCTACACCTTCACCAGCTTTACCACTCCCCCCACCATCTACCGCTACGACTTCACCAGCGGCCGCAGCACCCTCTTCCGTCAGCCCCAGGTGGATTTCGATCCCCAGGCCTATGAGGTGCAGCAGGTGTTCTACGCCAGCCAAGACGGCACCCGCATCCCCATGTTCCTTGTCCACCGCCGCGGCCTAGCGCGGACAGGGGATCACCCCACCCTGCTGTACGGCTACGGCGGCTTTGGCATCTCTCTGACCCCCAGCTTTTCGGTGGGCCTGGTGGCCTGGCTGGAGAGGGGAGGGGTTTACGCCCAGCCCAGTTTGCGCGGCGGCGGCGAATACGGGGAAGCCTGGCACCAAGCGGGCACCAAGCTCAACAAGCAAAAGGTCTTCGACGACTTCATTGCCGCGGCTGAGTGGCTCATGGCCAACGGCTACACCAACCCCTCCAAGTTGGCCATCGCCGGCGGCAGCAACGGCGGCCTC
Source organism: Synechococcus sp. 60AY4M2 (assembly GCF_002760375.1). Lineage (NCBI taxonomy): Bacteria > Bacillati > Cyanobacteriota > Cyanophyceae > Synechococcales > Synechococcaceae > Synechococcus > Synechococcus sp. 60AY4M2. The sequence continues at coordinate 2,125,319 of NZ_AUMZ01000001.1, read as the reverse complement.
TTGGTGGGGGCCTGCCTGACCCAAAGGCCGGATCTCTTTGCAGCAGCCCTCCCCGCCGTGGGGGTGTTCGACATGCTGCGCTTTCATAAGTTCACCATCGGCTGGGCCTGGATCTCCGAGTACGGATCCCCGGAAGACCCGGAGGAATTCAAGGCCCTCTACGCCTACTCCCCCCTGCACAACCTCAAGCCCGGCACCGCCTACCCCGCCACCCTGATCACCACGGCAGATCACGACGACCGGGTGGTGCCCGCCCACAGCTTCAAGTTTGCCGCCGCCCTGCAGGCGGCCCAGGGGGGATCCCAGCCCATCCTCATTCGCATCGACACCAAAGCCGGCCACGGGGCCGGCAAGCCCACTGCCAAGCTCATCGAAGAGACCGCCGACCGCTGGGCCTTCTTGGTGCAGGTGCTGGGGATCCAAGCGGGCTAGCGACTCCGCGCCGGCAACCCCCTAGGCCCCAGGCCCACCCGACCGGCATAGACGGCCGCTTCCCCCAGCTCGTCTTCGATGCGCAGCAGTTGGTTGTACTTGGCGATGCGCTCGCTGCGGCAGAGGGATCCGGTTTTGATCTGGCCGGCGCGGGTGGCCACCGCCAGGTCGGCGATGGTGGTGTCTTCTGTCTCACCGGAGCGGTGGCTGATGAGGGTGCGAAAGCCCGCCTGAACGGCCAGTTGAATGGTCGAGACCGTCTCTGTCAGGGTGCCGATCTGGTTGAGCTTGATCAAAATGGCGTTGGCAGCGCCGCTGTCGATGCCTTTCTGCAGCCGGGCCGGGTTGGTTACAAACAGGTCGTCCCCCACCAGTTGCACCCGGGATCCCAAGCGGGCGGTCATGGCCTGCCAGCCGGCCCAATCTTCTTCCGCCAGCCCGTCTTCCAGGGAGAGGATGGGATAGTTGGCCAGCAGTTGCTCGTAGTAGTTCACCATCTGCTCGGCGCTGCGGGCTTTGCCCTCGAAGTGGTACTGCCCATCCTGCAGCAGCTCGTTGGCCGCCACGTCCAAGGCCAAGGCGATATCCTCCCCTGGCCTGTAGCCCGCCTGTTCAATAGCCGTCATCAATAGATCCAAAGCTGCGGCGTTGGAGTCGAGGTTGGGGGCAAATCCGCCTTCATCCCCCACCCCCGTGGACAGTCCCCTCTGCCGCAGCACTTGTTTTAGGGCTGCAAACACCTCGGCTCCGTAGCGCAGCGCCTCGCGAAAGCTGGGTGCTCCGATGGGCACGATCATAAATTCTTGAGTATCGAGGTTGTTGTCGGCGTGGGCGCCGCCGTTAAGCACATTCATGAGCGGCACTGGCAGCAGGTTGGCAAAGGGTCCGCCCAGGTACCTGTACAAAGGCAGGCCCACCGCATTGGCAGCCGCCTTAGCCGTGGCCAAAGAGACCGCCAAGATGGCGTTGGCTCCCAGTTGCGACTTGTTGGGGGTGCCATCCAGATCGATCATCAACTGGTCGATGCGGGCTTGGTTGAGGGCATCTTCCCCTCGCAGCTCCGACTGGATGGGGCCAAGAATGTTTTCCACCGCCCTCAACACGCCCTTGCCGCTGTAGCGCCTGGGATCCCCATCCCGCAGCTCGTGAGCCTCAAAAGTGCCGGTCGAAGCGCCACTGGGCACCTGGGCCAAGCCGGTTGCCCCATTGGCTAGGCCCACCAAAGCTTCTAAGGTCGGCTGCCCCCGGGAGTCGAGGATCTCATGGGCGGTAATCCACTCGATGGCCGTTTCCACAGTTGCACCTCAGCAATTGGCTAGACAGTTCTGGCCGAAGCCAGATTGCCAATAGACTAGTGGATTTTTGCCCCCGGATCCCTTTGGCTTCCGGAAAACTTTAATGGGCACAGGCGGCACAGTTGCTTTCGGTCTGAGCTAGGAACAGGCAGGGAGTAGCTGAGAACATAAAGCCCTATCTCCGTCCACAGCTTCAGATGTCTCGACATCTCCTCTGGGCTCCTTACCCCTTGGCTGGGCCAACTCTGGCTTGATTGAAACTAATCTCAAGAAAAAAGAGATTTTTTATCACTAGCTGCCACGGGATCCCTTGCTTAAACCCGGCCCTTTAGGAACAACTACCGCCTACGAGAGCCGCAGCCTGCCAAGTCAATCCAGCTTTTAACAAAACTTAACCCTAAGTATATTGATATCTTTTCTCAAGAAGCTTAGAGTAGACTACAGCTTAAAGTTGAGATTTACTATCAATAATTGGTTGTATGGCTCGAAAGGATGTGTCCGTGCGGCCAGAGGCAGCTCTGGGGCAAAGTCTCTGGCCTTTTCCTAAAAAAGCTTGTTTAGCAACGCAAAAGGAGCGGGGATGACAGCGACAACATTGAGGGCAAGAAGGGGGATCTAACTTGCAAAAGTAGATCCCCTAGGGGGCGGGCAACGCCCGTTTGACTGATCTTTTTGGCTGCTGGGGGCGCATGTGGCCCATGCAGCGAAAAATGTTTTGCTGTAGCCGAGAACAGCTCCTGGTGCGTATAGCCCAGAGCCTTCTGCCAGCTTCAGAACAGTGGCGAGCGCGCTCACTCTCCTATGCCCTGGCTAAAGATTTAGACACTTCCCCCATACCTCACTCCCTATTTCAGGTGGTAGCGATTCCAACCCAGAAAGTGTCGGTGCCGATGTTGGTTTGCGCCAGCGAGGATGACCCCATTGTGGATCCCGCTTCGCTCGAGAAGTGGGGAAACCACTTAAAGCCAGGGGATCAAATGTGGTTTTGCCCTGGGGGACGACAGTTTTTTCATTATTCTTTTCCAAGTTTGGTCAATCTGAAAATCATGGATTTTTGGCAGGAATTGCGTAAATTTCAGCCCAGCATGGCCTAAGGCGGCTGGAGTTTTGCGGGATGATGGGCATGGCCGCTCATCCCAACAGGAGAGGGGCTCCGTTTGCAGCCCAGGTCGAGCCCCTGACAATAGAAAAACGGGCAGGGGTGGAAGGAGGCCATTGAGCTTCCGGTAAAATTGATTGGTAGAATAGGGCCAGCCCCCGACGTGGATAGGGAAGGGGCGGGCTTAAGTGTGGGATCCGCGACTATGTTCGACAAACTGCTCTTTCCCATCGACAACTCGCGCGAAACTAGCCACGCCCTGCCCTTGGTGGCGGACATAGCGCAGCGCTACAAGAGCCAGGTCTATCTGCTCTCCGTCCTAGACAGCACGGACCTGAGCCCAGAGCAAGCCGAGCAAGCCCGCCAAAGTATCCACAACTTGCTCAAACAGGCTGAGGCTGGCCTCCAGCAGATTGGCATCCAAAATGTCAAGAGCGAGTATCGCGAGGGGAAGGTTCCTTTTGTCATCTGCGACGTGGCGGACGAGCTGGAGATCAGCCTGATCGTGATGGGATCCCGCGGCATCAGCTTGTCTGCCGAGGGACAGAACAACTCCGTCAGCCACCGCGTCATCGACCTCTCCCCTTGCCCGGTGCTGGTGGTGCCTTGAGGAAGGGGATCCCAGCCGACGCCATTCTTGCTGTTTTGTTCTATTCTGTAGAGTGCGTTGAGGCCGGCTCTGGCTGAAGAACCCGAATGTTGCCTTCTGTAACAGCAAGGCGGCTGATATTTGTATTGTCCAAAAGTCTGCAGTACAACGAAGAGCGAGATACAGCTTTTTCCGACTCTGTGAGAATCTTGTGGAGAGGTAGGATCCCTGTCATACAGGAGAAGCATCTGATTTTTATGAGCGTTGGTCAGCGTTGCTGGGAAAAGCTGTAAGCTCCATTGCTATTCACTAGTGCCACCTTTAGGAATCGTCATGGAAAGTCGTGGTTACAACAAGGCCTCCCAGAAGACCTTCGAGGTGATGCGGCATTTCGCAGAAACCTACGCCAAACGTACCGACACTTTTTTCTGCTCTGATCCTACGATTACGACGGCAGTGATCGAAGGCTTGGCTCTCCACAAAGAGCAGTTGGGCGCTCCGCTCTGTCCCTGCCGCTTTTACGAAGACAAAGAGGCGGAAGTGAAAGCCGGCTATTGGAACTGCCCCTGCGTGCCAATGCGCGAGCGCAAAGAATGTCACTGTATGCTCTTCTTAACCCCAGACAACCCCTTTGCCGGCACCAGCCAAACCCTAGAGGAGGTGCCCCTGGAATACCAAACGAAATAATCGGCCAAGTGCCTGTCATTGGAGGGGACGATCGGGCGGGGAGGGGTGACAAAGATCGGTATAGTCAGAGAATAGCTGGGTAGTTGCTATTCGCAGGAGGAGGAAACTCTTTTATGACTCCCTCACTGGCTAACTTTCTCTGGAGCTTGCTGTACGGCGCAGTGGTGCTGGGGCTTCTCTTCGGCGCCATCGTCTTCGTCAGCCAAAGAGATAGGGTGCGTCGTCGCTGAGTCTCCTGCTCGCCAGGGCTTGTCTGCGGATTGCCCACCGCCCTTTATGATCTAAAGCTGATCTGGCGACATCCCGGGAGCGTTGACCCACCCCCTGCACTACTGGCGGCAAAAAAACCGCTACTACCACGAGGATCTGGAGCGGCTGCACCGCTTCTTCGTTCCCCCAGGCCTGCGCATTCTGGAAATCGGCTCCGGCACCGGATCCCTGCTCAACGCTTTGCAGCCCAGTTTTGGGGTGGGGATTGACTGGGACGCAGAGATTGTTGCCCAGGCGCAGAGGCAGTTTCCCCATCTTCACTTTCGGGTGCAGGATGCCCACACGCTGGACAAGCAGGATCCCATCTTAGCGGAGCCTTTTGACGTTATTTTGCTCGTCAACACCTTGGGCTACCTGGCAGACGTTCAGCAGGTTCTTGAGCGGCTGCGCCGTTTTTGTACCCCGCGCACTCGCCTGATCCTCTCGTACCACAACCCCCTCTGGGAGCCGCTGCTAAGCCTGGCGACCGTCCTCAAGCAGCGCATGCCCCTGCCGGCAGCCAACTGGCTCTCGGCAGGCGATGTGGCCAATTTGCTGCACCTAGCAGGGTACGAGGTCATTCAGCAGGGCAAGCGGCTGTTGTTGCCGCGGCGGATCCCACTGCTTTCGACGCTGATTAACCGCTTCATTGCCCCCTTGCCCGGGATCAACGCCCTTTGTCTAACGGAATACACGATCGCCCGCCCCCAGCCCGATCCCGCCTGGGATCCCCCCCTTGAGGAGCAACCTTCTTGCACAGTGGTGATCCCAGCCCGCAACGAGGCGGGCAACATCCGCCGCTGTGTGCAGCAGTTGCCAGAGATGGGATCCCGCACCGAGATCATTTTTGTAGAGGGGCATTCCAGCGACGACACCTGGGCTGAGATCCAGCGGGTTCAGGACGAATACCAGGGGATCCGCACCATCCAGGCTCTCCGGCAAGAGGGCAAAGGCAAGGGAGATGCGGTGCGCAAGGGGTTTGCCGCGGCCAGCGGCGATGTGCTGATCATTCTCGACGCCGACTTGACTGTCCAGGCGGAAGAGCTCCCCAAGTTTTTCCGCGCGGTGGCCTCCGGGCGGTGCGACTTTGCCAACGGCTGCCGCCTCGTCTATCCCCTGAAACCAGAAGCGATGCCGCGCCTCAACCAGTGGGCCAATCGTTTTTTTGCCGCTCTCCTCTCCCACATTCTCGGCATCCGCATCAAAGATTCCCTCTGCGGCACCAAGGCCCTGTGGCGGGAGGACTATTGGCAGATTGCCAAGCTGCGGCAAGAATGGGGGGATTTTGACCCGTTTGGGGATTTCGACCTGTTGTTGGGGGCGGCCAAGCGCACCCTCAAGATCCTGGACATCCCGGTGCGCTACTTCCCCAGAACCTATGGGCGCTCCAACATCCAACATGTGCGGGACGGGCTGCGGCTGCTGCAGATCTGCGCTTTTGCCCTCAGCCGCTTCAAGGGATCCTGAGCCCTAACCCCTTCAACACGGTTTTGATCCAGACGGGCCGCTTCCCCATCCGGATCCCTGCCCAGCCTCCCAGAAGTTGTTACAATAGTTAGCCATTGAAAAATGCATGGATCAGCCCTGAGAAAAACCGCCACAGGAAAAAGCAATGGGGGAATCCGTGTTGAGCAGGCTCGGCCAATGGATCTCAAGTACTCCCCTACGCTCCCTCGATCGAGCCTATGAAGCTGCCCTGCGCATCAAAGCCATCGAAGACCGCTACTTTCAGGGGGGATCCATCGGCAGCAACGGAAACCACGGCCAAAACACCAGCCGCTACTTTCAGATCCAATTGCGCCAGGAATTGCGTCAAATTGATCTTAGTTTAGCGGAGTTCAGGGCCAGTAGCGTTTTTTCTCGCCTGCCGGATCCCGAGCAAAATGGCAGCGGCCCTCCCTTCTCTTCCGACAAAGATCAGGCCAAAGAGGCCCCCGTCGGCCCTTCTGAAAACGACGGTAAAGACGCTGAAAATGGCCGGCAAAGTCGGGATCCCTCGATTTTGGAAAAGCTGGAGTTTATCGATCAGGTGACCTCGCGCTACAAGCGCCCCGCTGCTCAACCCAGGTCCACCTCCCCTCCGCCCAAGTCTCAAGAGCAACCAGAGCCACTGACCTCAAGCCAGCCGGAGCCCTCCGATCCCTCCATCAAGACCAATCTTGCTAAGACAAACCTCGACAACAGCAATGCCCCGGTTGCCTCTAAAACGGCCCTCCTGCCTCGCTCCATCCTGCGTACGGCCAACCAGATCCGCCGTGAGCTGAGTTCGCAGGCAGAAGAAGAGCTGCTCCAGGAGTATCGCGGCCAACGCACGCGCACACTGGTGGCAGTTCGGTTTTTGTTGCTGCTGGCCATTTTGCCGCTGCTTGTCCAGATTTTCTCGAAACACTTCCTGTTCGGGCCGTTGGTGGATCGCTTTCAGCCGCGGGAGCCCACCATCCTGGCTCTGAGCTACGAATTTCAAGAAAAGGCTCTCTCCGAGTTTGAGTTTTTCAAGGAAAAAATAGAGTTTGAGCGGGCTTTACACCACCAATCTCCAGAGCTCGACCTGGAATCCGAAGACCAACTGTCCAAGAAGGCAGAGGAGTTGCTGCAAAAATACAGCCGTAAGAATTTGGAAGGCCTCAAGAACGTCCTTGCCGACGTGCTATCGCTGCTGGTGTTTGGCTGGCTGATCTTCATCGGGCGCGAGGAAATTGAAGTTCTCAAGTCTTTTTTGGATCGCCTGATCTATGGCCTCAGCGACAGTGCCAAGGCTTTCATTATTATTCTCTTCACAGATGTGTTCGTCGGCTACCACTCTCCCCATGGCTGGGAGGTGCTGCTGAGCAGCTTAGCTGCCCACCTGGGTCTGCCAGAAAACCGCAATTTTATCTACGGCTTTATTGCCACTTTTCCGGTTTTCCTCGATACACTCTTTAAGTACTGGATCTTCCGCTACTTGAACCGCGTATCGCCGTCGGCGGTGGCCACCTACCACGCCATGAACGATTGAGGGTTTGCAGTTGCCTTCATCGAGAATCCAGGCCGCTGCCGCCACCATCCACAACCTCAGGGGGAGTTCCCCTCACCCCCGGCCCCTCTCCCTCTGGGAGAAGGGAGCTGGGGATCGACCTAACGAGTTGTTTCGTTGCCCCTGGAAACAGCCCTAATTTGAGTTCCCTGAGTTAGCTGCGCACGCGCAAGGACTGGCGATGGCAAAACCCGCAGACCAACCAACGCTCCAGTTCGGCGGCAGGGGCGGGGCAGCCACAGGCAGGGCAAGGGAACAGGTTTTGCTGAGTTTGTCTCTGTTTCACCAGTCGGGCCCAACGTTCGAAAGCGGCTTTAGCATCGGCGGGAGACGGCCGTGAGCCGGAGCGGCGAGCGGTTGCAGGCTGCTTTTGGGCTGGGGTTGCAGATGAGATGGGGTAAAACTTGCCTACCAACTCCGCATCAGGGTGGGGAGCGGACGGGCTGGATCCCTCGTGCCAAGCGCCGGGGCTGAAGCGAATGTCGCTGAGAGGAGGGTGCAGGCGGCTGTTGAGTTTCCTGAGAATGAGCTGGCGCTGCAGAGTTAAGTTTTGCGCCCAGGACGGGGTAGAGGTGGCCACCTGTAGCACCTGGCGGCGCAGGTTGAGGGGATAGGTTTGCGCTGCTACCGCCTCTCCCACCACTTCCGGCCAGAGCTGTCTTAGGAGCTGCATTTGCTTCAGTTCAGCCCAACACGGATGGCTGCCAAAGCTACCCAGTGCCTCATCTAACCGTTGCAGCATGGTGTCGCTCAGGAAACGCCATTTTGGTCTTCCAACGATTTTGCCGCTTCGCTGAGGGCGGACTGAATGGAAGCGGCATCGGGCAGGGAACGGGATCCGCCGTTTTGACTGGGGGGAGCAAATCCTTCGAGGCTGCGAATGTGAATATCTTGCTGGGGGAAGGGGATGCGGATCCCACGCCGGCGAAACTCTGCTTCGATGGCAAAGTTCAGCTCGCTGATCAAGACAAATTGATCCTGGGGCCGGTTGATCCACACCAGCAGCTCAAAGTTGAGGGAAGAGGGGCCAAAAGACTTGAGCCACACCTGCGGGGCGGGGCTGCTCAGTACCCGCGGATTTTCCTTGGCGGCGCTGAGCAGGGCTTCGGTGACCAAGGTGGTATCGGAGCCGTAGGCCACGCCCACGGGAATGTGGATGCGACAGCGGGGATCCCGGTAGCTCCAGTTCACCACCTTCGACTCGGTGAAGCGGGAGTTGGGCACGATTACAAAGATGCGATCCAAAGTGCGCAGGACGGTGGCCCGCGGGCCAATGCGCTCCACGGTGCCGAGCAGGTTGTCCACTTCCACCAGATCCCCGACTTGGATGGGGCGCTCCAGCAGGATGGCGATGTAGCTGATGTAGTTGTTGGAGAGGTTTTGCAGACCAAAACCGATCCCCAAACCCACCGCCCCGGCAATCACCGCCAGGGATCCCAAATTGAGGCCACTGAAGGGCAAGACCAAGAGGATCCCGAACAGGGTGAGGATGTACTTGAAGATGGCCGTTGTAGACTCCTGGGTGCCCAGATCCAGTCCCAGCCGGCTCAGAAACCGCTGCTTAAAGCCAACGCTGACGTAGTGGGCAACGGTGAAGACCAAAGCGGCCAGCACAAAAAAGACCAGCAAGCTGGCGATGGAGACGCTGGAATTGGGCAGCGGTTGGGTGAGGACGCCCAGCGCCGTGGCCACCACGCGCCCCAAGCCCAGGTAAAAAGCGCGCTGAAAAGGCCGCAGGGCAGGTATAAAGCTGATGCCGCGATCCAGAGAGATGCCGGCAATGAGAATTGCCCCCAGGCCTCGCAGCAGCACCCCTGCGATGTCGATCCAGCTCCCCCAGGCCGGGTCGGCCTTGAGCTCCAACCAACTTTGCAGGCGGACGAGACTGCGGTCGAACAGCCGCCAGAGAAAGAACCCCACTGCCACGGTGGCCAGCCCGGCCAGGATGGTGAGCATCAGCACGCGCGGATCCTGCGCCCGCTGCAGATCCAGCCGATCCTGCCGGTAGTCGGCAATGGCTTGCTCCAGCCGCCGCGCCCAAGTGTTGGCCACCAGACGCACGTCGTTGAGGCTCACCTGGCCCAGCGGCACCCTGCGCTCGGCGGCGGCGTCGGCATAGGTGACGGTAAACAGATACCGCTGGGTGGCCTCAAAGCGACCTCTTTCTCCCAGGCGGAGGACGTACTGGCCGTTGGCATCCTGGGCCACCCGTACCTCCGGCTCTGGCAACTGGCCTTCTTCCAAGAAGCGCTCAATGATTGCCCGCACGTTGTCGGCCCGCACATCGCTGGGGTATTCTGCCGTCTGCAGGCGAAACACCGGAATGTTCCCCACCAAGACTTCTGTGCCCTCTTGGCCGGTCAAGGGGATCCGCAGTGGGCTAGAGGTCGGGGAAGGGGATCCCTCAAGAGTTGGCGCTTCGGCAGGAGTGGGGTGGGAAAAGCCGGGATCCCGCAACTCGAGGGCTTGGGCCACCGGGATCCCAGCAGCCTTGGAGACCGGAGCGGGCAGGAGCCAGAGGCCAATCCCGGCTATCAGCCCCACCGCCAGGGCCGCTCCCTTCAGCAGGACAGAGTCTCGAATGGCTCGTTGGACCCGAACGCCCATTGTCTCGGGGATCCCTAGGATGCTGCTGTAAGCCTATGGTGGCATAAGCAAATCCCGATTTTGGCCGATCCAAGCGAGGACCTTAAGTGCTCTGATGGTGGCCCAAAAGGCGTTGGCGCAGCTTTTTAATTTGGTCTCGCAGTTGCGCAGCTTCTTCAAATTCCAGGTTTTTGGCCGCTGCTTTCATCTTCAGTTCCAGTTGGCCGATCAGCTCTGGAATCTCCGAAAGAGGGATTTCGTCTGCAACTGGAAAGGCTTTTTCCAGGTCTTGGCTGTTGAGTTTGCGGGAGATGGCCAAAAAAGACAGAATGGCGTTGCTGTTTTTCTTAATAATGGGCTTAGGAGTGATGTTGTGTTGGCGGTTGTATTGCAATTGAATCTCCCGGCGGCGCTGGGTTTCGGCGATGGCCCGGGCCATGCTGCCGGTCAGGGTGTCGGCGTACATCACCACCGTGCCACGGACATTGCGCGCTGCTCGCCCGATCATCTGAATCAGGGATCGCTCCGCCCGCAAAAATCCCTCTTTATCCGCGTCCAAAATGGCCACCAAGGAGACTTCCGGCAAATCCAACCCTTCCCGCAACAAATTGACCCCTACCAGTACGTCAAAAGCTCCTTCGCGAAAATCTTGTAAAATTTCGATCCGCTCAATTGAGCTGATCTCGGAATGCAAATAGCGAACCCGGATCCCGCGTTCTTGCAAGTATTCTGTGAGATCTTCGGCCATGCGTTTGGTGAGGGTGGTCACAATGACCCGTTCCGGGAGGCCCTGCTGCGAACGTTCCAATCGCAGGTAGATCTCTCCCAACAAATCCTCCACCTGCCCGGCTGTGGGGCGGACATGCACTTCCGGATCCACCACCCCGGTGGGCCGAATGACCTGTTCTATAACCCGACCGGTGCCCGGCACATAGAACTTCAGGGTTTTGCCGTTTTCCACCACCGTTTCAAATTGGGCTCCGCTTTGCTCCAGTTCCCAGTTGCCGGGCGTGGCGGAAACAAAGACGCATTGGTGGACTTTGGCCCAGAACTCCTCGGCTTTGAGAGGGCGGTTGTCGAGGGCGCTGGGCAGGCGAAACCCGTGATCCACCAGCACCTGCTTGCGGGCGCGATCCCCATTGTACATGCCGCGGATTTGCGGCACGGTGACGTGGGATTCGTCCACCACCAAGAGCCAATCGTTGGCCTTGAAATAATCCACTAAACAAGCAGGCGGCTCCCCTTCCTTGCGCCCCGTCAGGTGCCGAGAGTAGTTTTCGATGCCGTTGCAATAGCCCACCTCCCGCAGCATTTCCAGGTCGTAGCGGGTGCGCTGTTCTAGCCGTTGGGCTTCCAGTAGCTTGCCTTGTTTGCGAAAGAAAGCCAGTTGCTCCTCCAGCTCCTGCTCAATGTTGAGGATCGCCTGCTGCAACTGGGCTTCTGGCGTTACAAAGTGGCGAGCCGGGTAGACTCTGAGGGCGCTGAGGCTGGTCAAAATCTCACCTGTAACCGGATCAATCAGGCGAATGGCCTCGATCTCATCGCCAAAAAATTCAATGCGGATCACCCGATCTTCATACGCCGGCACAATTTCCAGCACATCGCCCTTGACGCGAAATCGCCCCCGCGCCAGCTCCAGGTCGTTGCGCTCGTACTGAATGCCGGCCAGATCCCGCAAGACCTCCCGCTGGTTGATCTCCTGGCCGACTTGGAAGGGGATGGAAGCCTTCAGGTATTCCTCCGGCATGCCCAAGCCGTAGATGCAGCTTACCGAGGCCACCACGATGACATCTCGCCGTTCAAATAGAGAGCGGGTAGCGGAGTGCCGCAACATGTCGATCTCATCGTTGATGGAAGAAGACTTGGCGATGTAAGTATCGGTGCTGGGCACATAGGCTTCCGGTTGATAATAGTCGTAATAGCTGATGAAATATTCGACGGCATTGTAGGGAAAAAGCTCTCGCAGCTCGTTACACAGTTGGGCGGCCAAGGTTTTGTTGGGAGCCATCACCAAGGTGGGCCTGCCGACTTGCTGGATAGTATGGGCAATGGTAAACGTTTTGCCGGTTCCGGTTGCCCCCAGCAGGGTTTGAAAGCGATGGCCCTCTAAAATCGACTTCACCAAGCCGGCAATCGCCTTGGGTTGATCCCCCGTGGGCTGATAGGAAGAAACCAGTTGAAACTCCGACATAAGTCTATCCGTTGATCTTTTGAGGATCCATGGTTGAGTGTTCTGGTTAAGACTTTTAATTTAGACAACTGGGCAGTTACAGCCTGCTTGGCCAGAACCTATATCGTCCCATAAGCTAAAACCTTTGTCAGTGGAGTTTCCGTCGGTGCGCTGGATCTCCTGACGAAAGAGCAAGCTGTAGTTGAATTCGGCGGCTACACCTCACAGGCTGTAAATTTGTCCATCGATTAGCAGATGGGTAATGCCTTTCTTCTGCAATTGTGGGCGTACAATCTCCAGAATGTATCCGGGAAATTGGATGACCCGGTAGGGCGGATAGGTGTTGCTGCCACGACGGCTCATCTCGGAAAAGCGCCGAGCCACCTTGTGGTTGTCGAAAATGGGCAGCGTATTGGCGTTTTCGATCCCCTCTACGGGCAGGGATCCCAGCCCCAGAAATTCCTTGAGGGGGCGGGTGGTCAGCTCTTGGTAGCGATCCACCACAACATAACAGGTCTCAGGCAGGTCGAGCTTCTCTAGGGGGAGTACTTGGATGTGATGGACGGGATCCGCCAAGGGATCTTCTGAGGGCACCGCTGCCGCGTCGTCTAAAAAATCGTCGGCATCCTCTTCTTCGTCGTCATCGTCTTCTTCGTCTTCCAGGTCGTTGTCCTCGTCGTCTTCTAGGTCTTCTTGAAGCTCGGCTACGAGCTGGGCCGGCAATTCTTCGGGGGCCAGTTCTGCCACCGTGGCCGTCCTGTCCTCAGGGATCCGCTCCCCTTCGCTGACATCGCTGAGATCGGAGGCGTCGGCAGCCCCCTGTGGGGGCAAGACCTGTTGCCCCTCCATGCCGTCCAGGGGAAGGGTGGGTTCCTCGCCCGTGTCTTTGCGGCGAGCTGCTGAGCGTTTGAGCTGGATCAGCCGCTGGTACTCGTCGGCAGCGATGTTTTCCTTGAGGACACGGGTGATGGTGGTAACGCTTACCCGAAATTGCTCGGCCAATTCGGCGGCAGTGGCTGCCGAGCCGCGGTAGGTGCTAACAATTTGCTGTTGTTCTTGTTCTGAAAGTTTGCTGCGGGCCATCGCGGTTATCCCATCCCAAAACTTGGACTCATGGGCAGGCGGCGGTTGCCCGACACAGCCGGTTGAGGCCGGCGGCCAGCGCTTCCCGCTCTAGTTCCTTGCCGATGAAGACAATTTTTGACCAACGCGGCTCATCGGGATCCCACTCCCGCTCCAAGAAGAGGGTCTGTCGTCGGCCCACCTGATGAAAGATAACCCGCTGCGGCTCGTCCGCAACCCACAGCACCCCCTTGGCGCGAAAAATCGTCTCCGGCAGATCCTGCAGCCAATCGCGGAAGGCCGCCAGATCCAGCGGTTGCTGCAGTTGAAAGCTCAGAGATTGGATCCCGTCTTCTTCCAGATGGTGACTGGGGTGAGCGTGACCTTCAGCCTCGGCAGCGGAGAGCTTGGGATCCCACAGCTCTGGGCGAAAGGCGTGCACATCCAAAATGCGGGCCAGGGGCACCTGGGCGTGGGTGGTGGGCAGACAGGGAGCGTCGGGGTTGTAGCGACGCAGATCTAACAGGATCTTCTCTTGTTCGGCTGGGGTGATCAAATCTACCTTGTTCAGGAGCAAGATGTCGGCGCTGCTGATCTGGTGGGCGGTAGTTTGGGACCGCTGGAAGTTGCGCCAGTACTCGGCCCCATCCACCAGGGTCACCATCCCATCCAGGCGCAGCTCCTCGTGGAAGGTTCTCTGTACAAACAGCTCGGCCACCTGCCTGGGATCCGCCACGCCGCTGGTCTCCACCACCAGGTAGTCCAACGCCTGGGCATGCTGAAGCAGCTCGCGAGCCGCCCGTTCGAGATCCTCCCGCACCGTGCAGCAGAGACAGCCGTTGCTGAGCTGCATCAGCCCTCCTTGGGGCATGTTGACCAGTTCGCCATCGATGGAGATCTCGCCAAACTCGTTGAGGATAACCCCGATGCGCAGCCCGTGTTCCTCCTGCAAGATGCGCTTGAGCAGCGTGGTTTTACCACTGCCCAAAAAGCCCGTCAAAATTGTAACCGGAAGCTGAGCTTTCATACATTCATTACATATCAATCACTCAAGACTCAATCGACAAGCGGCCAACAAACCCTTTTCTCAGGTTCTCTGGAGGCTCTACTAGCTTAGCTCCAGGGCCAGTTTTCCAGGATCTGGACTGAATGGCGGCGCTGCTGGGATCCCTAAGCCAGCAGGTTCGGGTGGACGAGGTGGGCATGCAATCCACCTACCCCGTCTGGGTGGGCTGCGCCGGCAGATCCGCTGGGCCGATGTCGAGCGCCTTGACCTCGCTCCACCAGCCAGGGGGGCCTGTTGACACTCCCACCGTCTAAAGGCGGGGGATTCTTACGCAGTCCACAAAAGAACCCGCAACGGCGTTGTCAAAGCGCCTCTAGACAGTTCCTTAACGCAAAGCCCCAAGGTTCTGCTGACTTTCTTAAGCAGGTTGGCGGCAGCATTTGCCTCAGCCCAGAGGGTCTCCACCCGTCGGGTTTTTCACCATAACTAGGTAGCTCATCTCCATCTAGGAAGCTTGCCTGCGAGCTGTACGCCTCCTCTACCTCAATAAACTCCATGCCATAATGCTGACATAATTGCACGATACGCTCCTTGAACCGACCTGTTGGGACGAAAACAAAGTTTTGGTTAAAACCGCATTCTTGTTTTTGTTCTTTGTTCCAACCTAAATAAGCGATAGTGCGAGAGGAAAGTCAACGGTACAATCACTACAACCATGGTGTGGGGCTAGCGGTTGTTTATCTTATTTTTTGGCCAAAGAGAAAGAAAGAGGTCTTGGTGGGAGAAGTCAGGAAGAGGTTGTTTGAGCTATGAAACTATATCAACGACCCCCATCATGGGTAAGCGACTAAAGTGGCTAGCGGGCTTTTCCGCCCCGCACTCAAGTGCGGGGCTACCAAGCTATCCTTTTGTGTACTACCTGGTCAGCGGCCCTATGTCCAGCCTTGGATGGACAGGCTGCTGGGGGTTTGCCCTGTTGCTCTTGCTCTGGATGGGATCCTGGCCTTCTGGGTTTGGATGGGGAGCTAGCTCCAGCGGGGCAAGTAGCAGGAAAAATCCTGTTTTTTAACAAACCGAAAGGGCCCGGAAAGGGATCCCCAGACCACCTGATCTGTTTCGGGATCGCGCCCCTGATCCAGGCTGTGGAAGTAGTCGGCCCCGATTTCAAACTCGCTATAGAGGTAGGTGGTTCTGCCCTTGCGCTCGACGATACAGCCCTTGCCGGGTACGCTGCGGCCCCGGTAGCAGGATCCCGTCCATTCCACCTGAACCGCGCAGCCGGGCAAAAGCTCCAGCTCTGCCGCCGCCAGGCTGGCCAGTTTTCCCAGATCTCGGCCAGCACATTTGTAGGCCTCCGGGGATCCCAGGGCGTAGTTTTGAATGCGGATCCCGTCTGGCGTCTCGAAAAGGTGGATGACCCGCTGCCGGTAGGGCTGGTCGGGGTAGATATCGTACAGTTGCTCCACGTAAAACCCTATCCCCTGAAACACCGACCACGGCAGAGGGCATTGGTAGACGTGAATGTTGGCGAACCAGACCGGCTCGGCTATAGCCTGGTGCAGATTGTTGAAATGTCCGGCCATCCAGGTGGCCAGTTGGGCCAGTTGCGGCGAAACCGACATAGCGCAAGTGACATACTCCCGTCTCTCACCCTAAAGCGCTCTGCGCCGCTGACGCGAACGGGTAGAGAGCAGGCTTCTCGCTTCGAAGGACTCCGTTCCGCTAGCGCGAACGGGGAGCTATTGCAAGAACCCTCTGCAAGCAGCCACGGAATGCCCTATCGCAGGGCTGTACCAGATTCCGGCAACGCCGTTTTGTACAGCCAATCTGATTTTACGATATTTTTTGCGGGGGTGGCTGTATCCCGACCCTGACTGCCCCCCAGTCGGATATAGGGGGGTACAGGGCGGGGCTTATCCACCCCCGCACCCCCAGAAGCGTAAGCGTGCAAGCCTATTATCCGGGACGGCAGGCCCGCTTGCCAAAACCAGCTCTAGGGATCCAGTTTGGCCGACAGGCTAGAGTAGAGAAGCTCGATCCCCTCCGCTTGGGATCCGATTTGCCTTTCAATGGATTTGCGAACGGCGCTATGTCTGCCCCACCCCTTCCCCTGCTTGGGCAATCCCTAGCTGCCTTGAAAGACTGGGCGGTTGAGCAAGGGCAGCCGGCCTACCGCGGCCAACAACTGCACACCTGGCTCTACCACAAAGGGATCCGCTCCCTGCAGGAGGTGACGGTCTTTCCCAAGGCCTGGCGCGAGGCGCTGCAAGAGTATCCCGTGGGGCGCTCCCAGGTGGTGCAGCGGATAGAATCCCGCGATGGCACGGTCAAGTTTTTGCTGCAGTTGGCGGATGGGGAGTTGATCGAGACGGTGGGGATCCCGACCGCCAGGCGGCTGACCGTCTGCGTTTCCTCCCAGGTGGGCTGCCCCATGGCCTGCAACTTCTGCGCCACCGGCAAGATGGGCTACCGGCGCAACCTCAAGCTGCACGAAATTCTGGATCAGGTGTTAACGGTGCAGGAGGACTTTGGCCGCCGCGTCAGCCATGTGGTCTTCATGGGCATGGGCGAGCCCCTGCTCAACCGCGACACCGTGGTGCAGGCCATTCGCAGCCTCAATCAGGATATTGGCATCGGCCAGCGGCACATCACCCTCTCGACAGTGGGCGTGCCCCGGCAGATCCCCTGGCTGGCCCAGCAAAAGCTGCAGATTACCTTGGCCGTCAGCCTGCATGCCCCCAACCAGGAGCTGCGGCAACAGCTGATCCCTTCCGCAGCCCACTACCCCCTGGACGCCCTTATTCAAGATTGCCGCGACTACATGCTCTGCAGCGGGCGGCGGATTAGCTTTGAGTATACGCTGCTGGCCGGGGTCAACGACCTGCCCATCCATGCCCGCCAACTGGCCCACCTGCTGCGCCAGGCCAGCCAGTCGGGGGCCCGCCTGCACGTCAACCTAATCCCATACAACCCCATTGCCGAGGCCAACTATCAGCGCCCTCACCCAGCGCGGGTGGCGGAGTTCGTCCGCCTGCTAGAGGAACACCACGTCCAGGCCAGCGTGCGCCAGACCCGTGGCCTAGATGGCAACGCTGCTTGCGGTCAGCTGCGGGGATCCTTTTTGCGCGCTTCCCCTGAGCCGGCCCCTGGCCGTTCCTAGGCGCTGCCGGCTCTAGAGAGGTCTTTTGCCGCCGCCGGAGCGGGATCTGGGCTTTGGGGGAGCCAAACGCGGAAATGGGTCCATCCTTCCAGGCTGCTGACGGAGATCCGGCCCCCCATGTGCTCCACCAGTTGCTTGACCAGGGACAGCCCCAGGCCGGTGCCGCCGTGCTCCCAGCGATCCGCCTTCGGGATCCGATAGAACTTTTCAAAGATGCGGGGCAGCTCCGCCTCTGGGATCTCGCTGCTGTTGCTACAGACGAAGAGGATCCCTTCTCCTTCCTGGGCCACCCGCAGGTGGATGGATCCCTCGGGGGCGGTGTACTTGATGGCATTGTGCAGCAGCTCGCGCAAAATGCGGCCCAGAGCCGTGGGATCCGCCTCAAGGGGTGGGATCCCCTCTTCCAGGTGCAGTTGCAGGTTTTGCTGTTTGCTCTGTGCCAGGGGCTGAGCTGCCGCCACCAGATCCCGCAAATAGCGCGGCAGGAAGATCTCTTCCGGCTGGAGCAGATACTTCTCGGCTGCCAGCCGCTGCATGTCCAGCAGGTCGTTGATCAGCTCAATTTGTCGGTTACACTCCTTGAGGGCAATGGCGAAATAGTGCTGCTGTTTCTCGGAGTTATTGTGGGCTATTTGCAACATTTGCAGGGCCATGCGCACATTGGCCATGGGGGTGCGCAGCTCGTGGGAGACGGTGCTCAAAAAATCGTCCTTGAGCAGGTTGAGCCGCTCCAATTCCTTCACCTGGGCCTGGGCCGCCTCATACAGACGGGCCTGCCGCAGGGCCAGAGCACACAAGTTGGCCACCTGGTAGGCCAGTTGCCTTTCGGCTTCCGAAAACTCCTGCTGTCGCTCCACCAGCAACACCCCCAGCCGCTCTTGCTTGTCCCAAAGGGAGCAGGCCAAAAGCTGCACCCAGTGCCCGCCTTTTTCCTTTTGACAACAGCAGTGGACTTCCCAGGGCTGCTCGAGAAAAGTATGGGAGTGCAGCAGGTGCACCAGCTCAGGGTCGTTGAGATAGACGGGATCCGCCTCCTCCGGAAACGAGCAAGCCGGGATCCAGCCTGACCCCCCGGCGCCGGTCAAGAGAATGTGGCAGCCGCTTAGGTGGAGGGCTTCGGCCAGGCTCTTGACCACCTCTTCCAGGATCTCCCCCTCGTTGAGGCTGGCCACCATCTGGCCGCTGAGGGAGCGCAGCACCGCCTCAAAGCACAAAGCCTGCTGCAGCTTAGCGGTGCGCAGCGCCACTTGCGCTTCCAGCTCGCGGTTGAGGGCTTCTAGCTGCTGTTGGGCCCGCTTTTGCTCGGTGATCTCCCGCCCCACCGCCAGGATCTCCACCAATTGGCCTTGGCTGTCGAAAATGCCCTGATCCACCCAGCTCACCCAGCGGGACTGGCCACTTTCGCCGGGGTACTCCCGCTCGCTGCGGTAGAAAGGACGTTCAGGCGTAAGAGCCGCAAGAGACTGCAGCACCGCCTCCCGTTCTTGCGGCGGCAGAGAGTCCACCCAGCGCCTGCCTATTGTTTCTTCTGCCGAACAACCAAAAAAGCGCAGGTAGGCAGGGTTGACATAGGTAATGCGGCTATCGGGCAAAGAGCGACAGATCAGCTCCGTCTGCTGCTCCACCACAGCGCGGTACTGCTGCTGCTGTTGCCAGAGGCGATCCAACAGCGCCTGTTGGCTGGCCGCCGCCTGTTGCCAAGCCTTGGCCAGGGTCTGCACCTCCCAGATGGGGCCGGGATCCACAGGGGGCCAGGCCGGGATCCCAGTTTGCACAAATTGCTCCGCTATTTGGGTCAGGCGGCGCAGCGGGCGAGAGAGGGCTTCACTGAGGAGGATCCCAGCTCCCAGAAAGCCCAGCAGCAGCCCCCCGCCCAAGAGGGCCGCCTGCTGAGTGCTGCGATAGACAGGGGCGAGAAGGATCTCCTCCGGGATCCCCTGTACGAAATAGAAACTCAGCCCCCCTTCATCCTGAATGGCCGTCACCTGTGCCAGATAACGGATCCTGTCCACCCTAAGGCGCAGCAGATCTTGCGAGGCCGCCGTCTCCCAGGATCCCACCTGCGCTTGCACAGCCAGCAGCAGCGGGTGGGGGGAGAGCTCCTCCGTGCCGGCCACCACCTGGCCCTCTTCATCCAGCAACCAGCTCACCCCCGGATACCCCAAGCTGACCTGCAGATCTTCCAGAAAAGCCTGCAGTTGCTGAGCCGAGAGAGCAGCCACCAGGCTGCCGTAAACCCCGCCCTCCCCATCCGCCAAGGGCAGCGCCGTCAGGACCAGCCGCTCCGGCCTTTGATGGGGAGACTCGACAAAAAAGTTGCTCACCACCCAGGTACGGCGGGCCCCTTCCTGTTGCAGGACTGCGGGAAACCAAGACAGCCGCCGCAGATCCACAAAGCCCAATTGCCGCGTCAAGCCGGTGGGATCCCCGCTTTCCGGATCCCGTTGGCGGCCTTGGACGGATCCCGGCTTCAGGCCCGGCGTGTGGTAAGTCCAGATCGAGCCATCGGCGTGGCGGCGGGCCGTGATAAACCCCCCCTGCTCAGAGACAAAGCCGACATAGCTCAGCTCGGGAAACTGCTGCAACTGGCGGGCAAAATACGCTTCCAAGACTTCCAGATCGGGAGGCTGAGGAGCGGCCAGATTGGGCAACAGCCCCCAGCGCACCGCTCCCTCAGTGAGGGCATTGACCTGCAGGGGGGCCTGCAGATACCGGTGTAGGTTCTCCTCGGCTCGGTGGTTAACCTCACGCTTCAGGTGCTCGGCCAACTGCAGCGCCATCTGCCGCCCGGCTCGCCAGGAGAGGTAGCTCACCCCGCCCGCCCCCCCGGCCACCGCCAACAGCAGCGGCAACAGCAGCGCCACCTGCAAAGGGATCGACCGAGAAGCCAGGGAGGGCAAGCGCATCCGGGAAGCAATCGAGGAAAATAGCATGGGATCCCTAGGCTTGAGGAGGTTCTAGCGCTCGCTGCACAGCGCCGAGGACAACTTCGGCACCCATGGCCAACAGCGCCACCGGGATCGCCCCCACCAGCAGGATGGCGGTGTCGTAGAGGGCAAACCCCAGCGTGATAAAGCTGCCCAGCCCGCCCGCCCCGATAAAGGCCGCCAACGTGGCGCTGGCAACCACCTCGATAGTAGCGGTTTTAACGCCGGCCAAGATTACCGGCAACGCCAAAGGGATCTCCACATAGCGCAGCACCTGGGCAGGGGTCATGCCCATGCCCAAGGCGGCTTCGCGTAGGGCCGGATCCAGGCTGCGGAAGGCCACGTCGGTGCTGATTAAAATGGGGGGCAAGGCCAAGATCGTCAGGGCAATGGCCGCCGAGCGGAAGCCAAGGCCAAAGTAGGGAATGGCCAAAAACAAAATCGCCAAGCTGGGGATCACCCGCAAGCTGCTAAAAGCATTGATCACCACCAGAGAAACCACCTGCGAGCGGGAGCTGCCAAAACCCAGCGGCAGACCCACCAGCAACGCGATCCCCAGCGGCACCGCCACCAGTTGCAGGTGTTGGAGGAAAGCTTGAAGTAGCAGGTCGCTGTTGCTTTGAGCATAGTCCAAGGAGCGGGCCAGGAGGCTCATCGAGAGCATGACTCTAGTCAATGATATGCTGGACTATACTGAAAATAATGTACAGTATGTTCAGTATGGCTGCTTGGTATGGCTAGGTATGTAAAACCGAGAGAAGCGGCGGATTATTTTGGGGTGTGTCTCCACACCTTGAGGCGATGGGAACAGAAGGGCTGGATCAATGCAACACGTACACCATCCGGTAGGGCGAGAAG
>NZ_AUMZ01000001.1:2094748-2102901 GCF_002760375.1 Synechococcus sp. 60AY4M2 | reverse complement strand
CAAGCCAAGAAGAAAAACGTGGTTGTCGTGGAAGTATCGGAAGCGTACACCAGCAAAACCTGTACCAAGTGCGGGCACATCCACACCAAGTTGGGTGGCGCAAAGGTGTTTCGATGCCCAAAGTGCAACCATAGGCTACCACGAGATTGGCAAGGCGCTCTGGGTGTTATGCTCAGGGCTTTGCGGGATACCGCCTTTCTGTTTGGACTCCGTCCGAGTAGCGCGGTCGCGTCAGCATCGCGTAGTGACAACGGAAACGGACAGAATGCTATCGCTTCACCGCTGAGCAGTAATGCTCAGCAGTGTTCAGCGTAAATGTATCAGGTACAGATCTCAGACCAACCCCAGTGTAGAGTTTGCAGCTAAGAAACCCCAAAAATCCTCAGCAAGACTCCGGCACGGACGGAAAACTGCGCTCCCAGCCATAGCGGTCTGGAAGAGCCTCCCCAGCACCTCAAGGTGCCAACTGCGCGATAACAACAGAACCGCAAAATCTAAGATTGAGAACCCCAATCCCTGCCACCGTGCTTTCTGCTCTCTCCGCAAAAGAGGCGGCAGCCAAGGGATCCTAAAATAGGGGGAAAGCTCTCTCCCGGCTCCACCGTGGCACCTCGTGGTTTCAAACCCATTCAGAACCGCTCCGGTAGGGAGAGCCTGGCTCCCTACGTGCGCACCTTGCCCCTGGTGATCGACGCCATGCTGGATCTGGCGCAGGTGCGGGGCGACGATCTCCTCTACGACTTGGGCTGTGGGGATGGCCGCATTCCTATCCGGGCAGCCCAGCGCTGCGGCACGCGGGGCCTGGGGGTGGATATCGACCCAGAGCGCATCCTAGAGGCACAGCAGGCGGCCCAAGCCGCTCAGGTTCAGGATCGGGTCAGTTTTCGGCAGCAGGACTTGCTCACCCTGGATCTCTCGCCAGCGACGGTGGTGACCTGTTATTTGCTGCCCCGCTCCCACCTGCTGATTCGAGACAAGCTGCGCAGCGAGCTCCGGCCTGGCGCCCGCCTGGTCACCCACACTTTCGATATGGGGGATTGGCCGCCCACCGCCACCACCACCGTGTCAGATGTTATCAACACCTACACCATCTATCTCTGGCGGATTTAGCCCCCACTTTTTGCCAGCCCTCTTGACTTGCCTGTTCGCTCCTGGCCTAATTCAACTCAGCCCTCTCTCCCGTTCCCCCTTGAGACGCCGTCTACTTGAGTTCTGGCGCCGCCGCTTCCCCCACAGCCTGCGCACTCAGGTGGCGCTGGTGATTGCCAGCCTTTCCTTTGTCCCCAACTTGGTTTTCATCCTGTCGGTGCAGTGGATCCTCCCCGGCACAGAGCTCAGCCCCGAGGGATCTGTCCTGCTGCTGCTGTGGATCCCTTTGCTAGCAGGGCTATCGGCAGTGGTGGGCTATGTCCTGTCTTCCCTAATCTTGCGGCCCCTCACCTTGCTGGCCCGCGAGCTGGGCCATCTGGAAACCTTAATTAGCCAGCCGGCCCGTTGGAATTTGCTGCTCCGCCCCGGGGATCCCCAAGAGGCTTTGATCCTGCGCCAGGCCTTTGCCCATCTGCTGCGCCAGATCCAGATTGACCAATTGCGGCGGGAAGCCTTTACCGCCACCTTGGTGCATGACCTGAAAACCCCTCTCATTGCCTTTGGGCATTTGCTAAGTGCCCTCAAGCAGGAGCAGCAGTTGCAGCCGGAAGAGCGGCTTGCCCTGCTGGATCGCATCTTGCAGGAGAACCAACGCAATCTGTCCCTGGTGCAGCGGATGGTGGAGGCCCACCGCCTAGAGCGGGGCGAGATCGAGCTACATCCTCGTCTTTGCGATCTGGGATCCCTGGCCCGACG
The DNA here is from genome assembly GCF_002760375.1 of Synechococcus sp. 60AY4M2. Classification (NCBI taxonomy): domain Bacteria; kingdom Bacillati; phylum Cyanobacteriota; class Cyanophyceae; order Synechococcales; family Synechococcaceae; genus Synechococcus; species Synechococcus sp. 60AY4M2. Next base: position 2,101,056 of record NZ_AUMZ01000001.1, on the reverse strand, counting down.
GGTGGCCGAACGCATGGGATCCCTGGCCCGAGAACGGGGGATCGACCTGCGAGTGGAGGGAGAAGGGTGGGCCAATGCCGATGAGGCCGAGCTGGAACGGGCGCTGGTGAACCTGGTGGACAATGCCTTGCGCTACGCCCGCCAGGTGGTGGTGCTGACCATCAGCCCTCGCCAGATCCAGGTGCGGGATGACGGGCCCGGCCTGCCGGCTCCCCTGGAAGAGCTGGCCCAGCCCTACATCGCCCAACCCATTCACATCGCCGGCCAGCACTACCCGACCGGCTCAGGAGGTCTGGGGCTGTACATCGCCAAACGTATCCTGCAAGCCCACGGAGGAGACTTGTGTTTGGTGGAGACGGGATCCCAGGGCACGACCCTAGCGCTGGTGCTGCCCTGATCCCCAACCCCGCCAGGGGAGAAAAGCGCCCAAGGGATCCCCTCTGCTTCGCGTTAGTGGTGTGGAGCGCTTGCAGCTCACTCGACAGGGCGGCCCCGATACATCAATCGATACTTTGCCGGCGGGGGCGCAGCCGTTTGCTCTTGGCGTTCTTCTGTTGCAACGGACGGGGAAGGAGGGGGGCTGTCTTTTTCAGACCACAAACCCAGCTGCTCGAGAACCGCGTGAAGAGCTTCCGTGTCGATGGGAAAAGACCACCTGGCTGCCTTGTAAATTTGCTCGAGGGAGTGGAGAATGTCGTCGGCTTCGGCCAAACCGGGGATCACCTCGGCTGCCCCCTGGTAAATGGCCCAGCGCCGCTCTGCCGGCTCGATGGGGCGACGAGGGTAATGAGTGAGAATCACAGGGATATCCGGAAGCCGGCTCCGACACTCTCGACAAAAGGCATAGGGGTTAAACAGCCCCGTCGTCATATCCACCACCATCAGATCCGGAGAATGAGTTGCCGCCACCTCCACCAGATCTGCCTGAGGAGAAACCAGCACCACTGTATGGCGCTGAGACTCCAGCACCAGCTTCCAGAGCTGGGCTTGCAAAAGCTGACCCTGAGCCACCAGAACGGTCTTGGTCACGGTGAGCAGAGAAACGACTTGCCTTAGTTCACAACTTTGCCTACGGCGCAAGGTAGCATTTCCAATAGAGAAGAAACAGTAACTAGCTATACCGGTAGTGCTGGGCTGACCCAGCCGCTTGGATACGTAAACTACCCGACTCCGACCGCCCCTCCTTCCCCCCCAACCCCCCGTATATGGGGGCAGGGGGGCGGGGGGATTGAGGGGGTACAGTGCGGGGCTCCTGCAGTTTCTAGCTGAAACTCCACCGATCTGCGACAAGTTTTTGGGTACAGCTTGCCCGGCGGCCTCAGCACTTGCCTTGCTCGGTCAAACCACCCTCAGCTTCCTCTTCGGTTTCGGAGGCCAGCTCGGCCTGCAAGGCCTGCCACTCCTCCGGGGAGAGGGAGTGAAGTTTTTCTTGGATTTGCTGCCTCTCGAAAGTGGCCCACTGGGCCTTCAGAGTCATTTCCCTGCTCAACACCCGCTTCAGGTAGCCCACCGTCCAGCCCAGGCATCCCAGCAGAAACACCACACTCGACGCCTGCTGCGCCGCGCCCGTATCTAAGCCGGCCCAAAGCAGCAGCCCGTAGAGAAGTCCTCCCCCCAAGAGCAGGGCTAGGCCAATGCCGAGAACATCCCGTCTGCGCATGGCTGGTAGGTTGCAGAAGGGCGAGCTCTAGAGCGAACGCGGCTTGGGCCGAAACGTCATGAAGGGAGCCACGAGCACCATACCGGGGAAGAAAAACAAAACTAGGAAAAACATCAACACCTTTTCCCAGGCACCGCTGTAGTTCCAGCGCTTGTCCACGTACACCAAAAACAAGAACGGCAGCACCAGCAGGTAGAGAACTGCTAGCGCAGCATAGGTCAAGCCAATGAGCGTCGAGGTAGAGAGCATATCCAGTTGCCTCGAATTAACCTGGGCAAATCCAGTCCAATCGGGGTCATATTACAGCATTGTAATAGTGAATGAACTTGTCGGCTTAGCCGGCTCTTCGCCTCATCGCTATAAACTCGTGCTGATGGCCCCGACAGGGCAGGTGGGGATGCATTGTTCGCACATAACACAGCGATTACGCAGAAACTCCAGTTTCCAGTCGGGAGCGGAAATCTTCAGTGCCTCGGTGGGGCAAACGCCCGTACACAAGCCGCAATCCACGCACAAATCTGGGTCGATCTGAATTTCTTTAGCCCGCTCGGCCACCTCAATGCCCAAAGACTGCACCCACTCCAGCCCCGCCTCCACCTGGTCGATATCTCCCGAGAGCTCCACCACCAGGGTGCCCACTTCGTTAGGGGTTACTCTGGCACGGACGATGTTGGCGGCTACATCGAAGTCTTTCGCCAGACGATAGGTGAGGGGCACATTCACCAAGTGGCGAGGAAAAATCAGGGTCACTCGTTTGCGCACGGATTTGACTTGCGTAGCTGAGGTACGACGACTCTTCCAGTATGCCAAGGCCGACTGCCAAGTTCGGCCATACTGCAAGCAAAAAATCTCCCCTCACCGGCAGAACAGATGGGGTGCTTTCTCGCCTGCCCGCAGGTTGGAAGCTATGAAAGGCGCCCCGCGGCCTGCCACAATAGGGGCAGAGCGTCTTCGATCCCCATGAACTCGGCCCGGCCCCGTCTCAACTCCGAGCACTACCGACAGATGTTGGTGCGCGATGGTGAGCGTCGCTTCCGCGAGTGGCACACTGCCTTTCTCAACTACCAGCGGCAGTTTTTGCAAGAGATGAAGCGGCTGCAGCTCCGTTCTTCCTCGAATGGCTAATTTCTTCAGGAATGCCTACGCCCACTACTTTCAACCTGCTGCCGATCTGTTCTGAGCCCGATCCTTCCCTCCGCCAAGAAACTTTGGAATTGTTGGAGTGGCCCCGCCTCTGCCAACACTTGGCCAGCTTTGCCGCCACACCCCTAGGCCGCCGCGCCTGCCTAGAGCTGGATCCCTGGCGGAGCCGCGCCGAGAGCGAGGTCTGTCTTGATCAAACGGAGGAGGCCATCCGGCTGGATTGCAGCCAGCCAGGGGGGATTTCTCTGGACGGGATCCACAACTTGCTGCCGGCCCTGGAACGGGCCGAACGGGGGGGCATTCTGAGCGGGGAAGAGCTGGTGCAGATTGCCACCACCTTGGGGGCTGCTCGCCGCCTTCGCCGACTCATCGATGCTGACGAGCGCCTGCCCCGCCTGCAGGAGTGGGTGAGCAATCTGCGCACCTATCCTGAGCTAGAGCAGGAGATCTTCCGCTGCCTGGACGAACACGGCGAGGTGAGAGATAGCGCCAGCGCCGCCCTGGCAGACCTGCGCCGTCAGCACCGCCAGTACCGCAGCCAGATCCAAGAACGCCTACAACAGGTGATGAGCCAGCACCCCCAGGCGCTGCAGGACACGTTGATTGGCCAGCGGCAGGGGCGCTTTGTGCTGATGGTAAAGGCCACCCATCGGGATCTCATCCGCGGCATTGTGCACGACAGCTCTGCCAGCGGGGCCACCCTCTATGTAGAGCCCTACGCTGTGGTGGAGCTAGGCAACCGGCTGCGGGAAACCCAGGCCCAGATCCAGGCGGAGGAAGAGCGGATCTTGGCCGCCCTCTCGGCCCAGGTGGGATCTGTTGCCGAGGATTTGGAGCATCTGCAGGCGGTGATGGTGGGGCTGGAGGTGGCGTTGGCTCGCGCTCGCTACAGCCTTTGGTTGGGGGGCAATCGCCCCCAGTTTGTCCCGGCAGGATTGCGCCTGCGCCAAGCTAGGCACCCCTTGCTTCTGTGGCAGTCTCGCGAGGAAGGCAAGGGCCCGGAGGTGATCCCGATCGATTTCACCCTCTCGGAGTCCATCCGCGCCGTGGTCATCACCGGCCCCAACACTGGCGGCAAGACGGTTGCCCTGAAGACCTTGGGGCTATTGGTGCTTATGGCCAAGGCGGGGATCTTCCTGCCCGCCCAGGATCCGCCCCAACTGCCCTGGTTCGACGGGGTCTATGCCGACATCGGCGACGAGCAATCGCTGCAGCAAAGCCTCTCCACTTTTTCCGGGCATATTCGCCGCATCAGCCGCATCGTGCAAGCTTTGCAGTCGGAGCCGGCGCCGGCCCTTGTTCTGCTGGACGAGGTGGGGGCAGGCACGGATCCCAGCGAGGGCGCGGCCCTGGCTGCCGGGCTATTGGAGTATCTCGCCGAAAAGGCCCTGCTGACCTTGGCCACCACCCACTACGGCGAGCTGAAGGCTCTGAAATACCAGCATCCCGGCTTTGAGAATGCCTCGGTGGAGTTTGACGAGGCCACCCTGGCCCCCACCTACCGCCTGCTGTGGGGGATCCCTGGTCGCTCCAATGCCTTGGCCATCGCCCGGCGGCTGCACCTGGAGCCGGAGATTCTGCGGCGGGCGCAGCAGCATCTGCAGGGGGAAAGCCAGGTGGATAAGGTGATCGCGGGGCTGGAGGCGCAACGGGCCCAGTTGGAAGAGCGGGCCGCCCAGGTGGGATCCCTGCACCAAGAGCTGGAAACCCTGTACCGCCAAATGCAGCAGCGCAGTCGGCAAATGGCTGAGCGAGAGGCGCAACTGGAGTACCGGCAGCAACAGGGGCTGCAAGCCCTCTTGGCCGCCGCCCGCCGGGAGGTGGCCGCCGCCGTCCGCAAGCTGCAACAGGGGGACGATCCCCAGCAGGTCGCTGCTGAGCTGGAGCAGATTCGCAGGCGCTACTCGCCGCCGCCGCCGCCCCTTGAGACTGAGTTCGTGCCAGAGGTGGGGGATCGGGTGCGGCTGCGGGGCCTGGGACAGACGGGAGAGGTCATTGCCGTCGAAGGAGAGGTGTATGTGGTGCGCAGCGGCATTCTCAAGTTCACGGTGCCGCGGGGCCAGTTGGATCCCATCGATGAACATCAGGCCAAACAGCGCCAGCGCCCCAAAGCTCCTCCTTCCCCACCGCCCACCACTGCTCCCCTGAACCTGCGCACCAGCCGCAACACCCTTGACCTAAGGGGGAAAACTGTAGCCGATGCCGAGGCGATTCTGGAACAGCACTTTGCCCAAGCCCCTCCTGGCCCGGTTTGGATCATCCACGGCCACGGCACGGGACGCCTGCGGGCCGGCGTCCAGGCCTACCTCCAAAATCACCCGCGTGTCCAGAGGTTTGCCCCAGCGGATCCCCAGGACGGCGGTACGGGTGTGACTGTGGCCCACCTGCGGTGAGGGTCAGGCTGTTTCAAACTCCCTGACAGTCGTTTCAAACAAGGTTAAGGCACTTTGCCGCTGGCCTTCACCCGCCCCTCTTCCTCAGGGGGAGAGGGAAGCTGAAGCTCCACGAACAGGCTGTTTGGTAACTGTTCAAACTTGACTTTGGAGCGCCGCTGCCGAGCTGACGGGCTGGGATCCCGCTTGGCGGTGCCGACTTTGCCAAAGCCAGTAGGCGCGCAGCAGTTGGCTATCTCCAATTAACTTGAGCATCACCGCCACCGTCGCGCCGGTCCAGCAGAGGGGGCCGAAAGTGGCACCTGCTGCTGCCAACAGGGCCAACCCGGAAAGATTCAGCCCCAAGCCCTGTACCCACATCCACCAAACAGTCTCACGCTCTAACATTGGCCAGATCCCAGAGGAAGAATTGGATAGCCCTACTCTCTTGAATCTGAGGTGGGATGGGGATGTGGCCAAGCCTCAGCCCAGATGCCCAAAGCTGCATACTTCGAGGGGCGTTATGTCCATAGCGCTTAACCACCTAGCCCATCCACTCCTGCAATCGAGCCAGGGCCCGCCGCTTTTGCGTTGCAGAGCGGACGCTGCTCTTCGTCAGCCGGTTGCAGCCATGCACCAGACCCTTGCCTCCCAGCGCCACCAGAGTGACCCGCTGGGTTTGCCCCGGCTCAAAACGCACCGCTTGGCCGGAAGGGATGTTGAGGCGCCTGCCAAAGCTGGCGGCGCGATCCAACACCAGGGCTCGGTTGACCTCAAAAAAGTGAAAATGGGATCCCACCTGAATGGGCCGATCCCCCCGGTTGGTGACCTCCAGCATCCCAGTGGCCCGTCCGACATTGGTTTGGATGGGATCCTCTGCCAGCAGCAGCTCTTCCGAGATCGGGGCTGGTTCAGGGTCGGCAGCAGGCGTGGCTTTGGATTTGCGAGCCATGTGACATCCTCTCCCGCTAAGCCCTGACGGGCTGTAGACGGGAGCTTCCGAGAATCACTTCCCGGAGTTGCTGCTTCAACGGACTGGTAAACCAGGATCCTCCACAGCCAGAGAGCGGCAGTCCCACCGCCCTGAGTCCACGCTTCAAAATCTCGATAGCAGCGTTCAAGTCTCTGTCCCA
>NZ_AUMZ01000001.1:2086378-2093508 GCF_002760375.1 Synechococcus sp. 60AY4M2 | reverse complement strand
GATGTTCAGGTCTCGAAGCTGGTGAACAACCTGAAAACAGTCTCCAGCCGGTTGATTCGCAAAGAGTTCGCCACAGAGGTGGCACGGTTCTACAGCAAGCCTGTATTTTGGACAGGGGCCTATTTTGTTGCCTCTTGTGGTGGGGTCACCGTTGAGGAGTTGAAGAAGTATGTCGAGCAGCAGGCAACGCCCAGATTGTGAGACTCAGGGGCATTGAACCCCTTCGTCTCACCGCCTATCCTCCAGCCCGCCAAGCTGCGCTGTGGCGGGAGTACCCCGGAGGTTCTGATGGACAACCTCCTAAAGTCTCTGGGTCTTTGGGGGATCCTTAGAAAGCAGCTAGCGGATGGTTAACAGCTTGGTTTCGTCGGGAAAGGTGGCCTCTACTTGAATTTCCGGGATCCCTGGCATCACGTCCTCTCGGCTCAGCCACGTCAGACCTTCGCTCATCACCTGAGCAACGGTTTTCCCTTCCCGCGCCCCTCCAAGATAGCTGCGCTCAGGTAGGTCACCGCCTTGGGGTAATTGAGTTGGAGGCCCCACTGCCGCCGATCCCGAGCTAGCTGGACGGCCAGGTAGAGCAACCTCCTGGGGGGACAAGTACATGGAGCGACCTCGAAAGATACAAAACGATACAGAACAGGCAGCAGCAGGCTCACTTAGCCTAGAGTTGACTTAACACTTTAGTACCCCCTTTGGGCAAAAATAAGGATGCAGAGGCTACAGGGAGCTCCGCTTTTCTCGCCAAACCAAGAGCCTCCACCTCTTTCCACCTCTGCTGTTGCAATTTTCCGCGCCTGCAACCCAAGATGAAAGGGTAACAATAAAGTTAAAGAGAGAAGTAAAAGTTTATCTGATCCTCATTTAGCCCTAGCTTGGTTGACCTGAGATCCATTGGCTAATTCCCCTTAGCAGGTGTTGATTGGGTTCTTTTGAGCAGCCATGAAACTCGAACTGACTCCTAGACAACGGAAGATCCTGTGGGCAACGGTGCGCAGGTATATTGCCACGGCAGAACCTGTCGGCTCCAAAACCTTGGCCCAGTCCTACAACCTCGGAGTCAGCACGGCTACCATTCGCAACGACTTGGCCACGCTGGAGCAGGTTGGGTTGCTGTTCCAGCCCCACACCTCTGCCGGTCGGATCCCTTCTGACTTTGGCTATCGGGTCTATGTGAACGATCTGTTGAGCTCCGCCAACATGGATGGGATCCCGAACGATGCTCCCCAGCCGGAGCCCCATCCTGCGCTGCAGCAGTTGCTGGATCAGCTCAACCGTGAGCTGGGGGACGACCTCGATAGCTTCCTACAGAGGGTGGCACAGCTTTTGGCCCACTTGAGCGGTTGCATCGCCCTCATCACCCCTCCCCAGGGGCCGGTGGTAGCCGTTCACCACGTGCAGTTGTTGTCGGTGGGGCCGGGGCGGGTAATGGTGCTGGTGGTTACGGATTCCTATCAAACCCACTCGGCCTTGGTCAGCCCACCGGATTGGCCTGACGATCGGCGCGAGGATCTGGAAGATGAACTGCAGCTACTGAGCAACTTCCTCACCCTGAAATTGCGGGGCAAGACTTTTGCCGAGCTGCAGGATCTGAGCTGGTTGAAGCTGGATGAGGAGTTTCGCGCTTACAGCCATTGGCTGCAGCAACTGCTGCGCTCGGTAGTCCAACGCTACCTGCGGCCCTCTCTAGGACAGGTGTTCAGCGCGGGCATGACGGAGCTGATGCGGCAGCCGGAGTTTTCCCAGGCTCAGCGGATGCAGGCGGTGGCCCAGTTGCTCGAAGAGGGATCCGAGCAGCTGCAGGGGATGATCGGGCTCTATTCCACGCCAGGTTGCCTGTTCACGAGCGAAGCGGCTCTCTCGGCCCCGTCGGCCAGGGAGAAGGCATCCTCCAGCACCGCAGATCAGGATCCATCCCACAACGTTCCCGTGATCATCTACATTGGCAGCGAGAACCCGCTGGAATCGCTGCACCACTGCACGGTCATCGCCTCAGTTTATCGCCGCCGCTCGGCGCCGCTGGGGACGGTCACCTTGCTGGGGCCGACTCGCATGGCCTACGAGCGGAGCATTGCGGCTGTGCAGACGGTGGCCTCGCATCTCACTCGGGCCCTTGCCTGAGGGATCCCAGGTCTGGGTTGCCCCCGAGCAATAGCCAACTGTGGCCAGGCTTTCTCCTCTTCACTTGCGGGTTCAGTGTGCCATTCGCGAGCGGCAACTGCTTCGCCCCGGCCAGCGGCTGCTGGTAGCTTTTTCCGGCGGACAAGATTCTTTTTCCCTGCTCCAGATCTTGCGGGATTTGCAGCCGCGCTGGCGGTGGCAGATCTTTGTTTTGCACTGCGATCACCGTTGGTCAGCCGATGAGACGGCGTGTGCCCAGTTTTTGCAGGGATGGCTGCAACAGCAGGGCCTGCCCCACGCCGTTGAGACTGCCGATCCCATCCGCTGGGATGAGGCGGGGGCCAGGGCTTGGCGCTACCAGCAACTGGACAAATGGGCGCGCACCTGGAGCTGCGAGGCGGTGGCCACGGGGCACACGGCCAGCGACCGGGCGGAGACGTTTTTGTGGAACCTGCTGCGGGGCACGGGGGCTGCCGGCCTGGTCAGCCTAGATTGGCAACGGCGTTTGGACGAGCGGGATCCCACCTCCGCTTGGTTGGTGCGTCCCCTGCTGGGCCTTTCCCGCTGGGAAACGGAAGAGTTCTGCCGACAATACCAGTTGCCGGTCTGGCCGGATCGCAGCAACCAGGATTTGGCTCATGGCCGCAACCGCCTTCGCCTAGAGGTGATGCCCTATCTCAAGCAGCACTTTAACCCGCAACTGGAAGCGGCTTTGAATCGGGCGGCCACGCTGTTGCAGGCAGAGCATGAGCTGGTGGTGGCGCAAGCCGCCCAACTATGGTTGCAGGTGTACGAGCCGGCTTTGCCGGGGCTGCGACGGGATCCCTTGCGGGCTGCGCCCCTGGCTCTGCAGCGGCAGGTGATGTTCCAATTCTTGTCGCTGCTGCTGCCCCATCACCCGACTTTTGAGCAGGTGGAAGCCGGGATCCGGCTCCTGAAAGCAGGCCGCCGCAGCCGCAGCCCCGACTACCCAGGGGGTGGCTGGTTGGAGGTGAGGGGAGATTGCGTGGTCTGGGTTGCTGCTTCTCAGCCCGCCAGTTTTGTCCCCTAGGCCGGGATCGGCATGCCCACAAAAGCTCTTGGGCAAAGTTGTGGCTGCCCTATTTAGGTCCACTCCGGTCTTAACCAGAAGAAGCCGGCCAAGGGTGAACCCGGCCCGTTTGCGGCTGAAGGGCAACCTGGGGAGATGGGCACCCCTGGCAACCCAGAGCAAGGGGGAGTAGGTCAATCCGGCAACCGGCCAAACCTGACGCCGGGGTAGTAGTAGGCCAAGATTTGGCGGTAAGTCCAGCCCCGGCGGGCCAATTCTTGGGCGCCCCACTGGCTCATGCCGATGCCATGCCCGTACTTGGGATAGGGGCTAAAATCCGGCAGGCTTTTTAGGTAAGGGATCCCGCTCACCCCGACGGTTTGGCTGCCGGCGCTGGCGCTATACATGGCATTCACGAATTGCCCCCCATACACCATGACGATGCCGCGGGTGGCGTGTGTTGCTGCTAGGGCGGCTGCCGAGCGCTGCGACAGACCCCGATACACCTGGGAGCGGGTGTCGCTAAACACGTCAAACCAGCCGCGGGAATTGCGGTGGTGAAGAACATAGGTGCGGGCTGCCACCGCCTGGGCCTTGAGGGCCTCGGGCAGAAAGCGGGATCCCATCTCGGCTTCCACCACGCCGGCCACGTAGTCTTCCAGATCCACGTAATTGATGGCCAGCAAGCGGTTGTAGCCGGTCAGGAGCACTTTGCCAGAATACCAGCGGCCATCCACCGCCACCAGGCCACCCGCTTGCGGCTCGATGAACAACACCGGGCTGACCACCCCCTGCAGGCGCACCCCCTGAGGGCCGGGCTGGGCCAGAAACCCTTGCATGGGGGGCAACTCGGCCAGCACCTCTTGGCGGCTATTGGTCAGTTGGGCAGGGAGAGAAACCCCCACCACCAAAGGGGCGGTGGCATCGGCCAAGGCCACCCGCACCGTTACCCCCCAAGCGCTCTCGATCCATCCCCCTAAGGCGCCCACCAGCAGGGATCCCAGGAGGGCAAGCCAACCCCGTGCTCCCATCTGCCCAGAGTTCTTTTTTGTACAGCAACCCCAGCCTAGGATAGGGCAAATCGGACTTGGGGACAAAAATCAGGGTGCCTAGAGGGCAGGACGGGATCCCGTTGGCAGGGGAGGGGACGGCTGGGGCTGTTCCGAAGGGACAGGATCTGGCTGTCGAAACCGATCGGTTTCCAGGCCCAAGGCAAAGCGCAGGGAGGATCCCGGTCGCCCGTTGGAGAAGCAGAGAAAAGAGCCCAAGGAAGCCAACGCCAGAAGGGCGGCGTAGCCAAACATGGCCCGATACCCGAACCCCCCCGCCAGCGTGCCCAGGATCGGCCCCGCCAGCCCAATGCCCAAGTCAAAGCCACACATCACCAAGCTAAACAGGCGACCGCGCTCCGCCGGCTCAGAGCGATCCGCCACCAGGGCGGAGATCAGCGGGATCAAGGTGCCAAAACCCGACCCCACCACGATCCCGGCGGCGAGAAAAGCCGCAGCGCTGTCGGCAACCCTCAGGATCCCCATCGCCAGAGCATAGGTGGCCAGGCTGAGCGAGATGAACGGCCCCCGCCCGTAGCGGTCGGAAGCGCGACCAGCCAGCAGGCGCACGCCGAAGCTGGACAGGGCCACCGCCGTATAAAAAAGACCTGGATTCAGGGGAACTCCGGCCTCTTGGATCAACAGAGCCACAAACGTGGTCTGGGTGCCAAAGGCCAGGCCAACCAACAACATGACCCCGGCGAGAGAGCACACCTTCGGGCTGAGCACAAGGCCCCAAAACGCCCCATCCGAGGGCAGGGATCCCCAATCCCCACGGCGCTGCTCTCGAACCAATTGGGTACAGAAAAAGCCCACCAACCCCAGCAAAGCGGCGAAGAGAAACAGAGGGCCATAACCGGCCAGCTCCTGCAAAAAACCGCCCAAAGCAGGGCCGATGGCTACACCCATGGGATTGACCAAGCTCATGTAGCCCAAGATCTCGCCGCGTTTTTCTTCCGGGGCAAAATCCGCCACCAAAGTAACGTAGGCGGTGGCAAAAGCGGCGATGCTGATCCCATGAAAGGCCCGTACCAGCGCTATCCACGGGATCCAATCCCAAAGCCAGTACCCCAAAGGCGCCATCCCCGCCGCGCCCATGCCGATGAGCAACACAATGCGCCGACTGTGGCCATCCGCCAGCCGCCCCAGCCAAGGACGAAAAGCCAGCAGCCCAATCGAGAAGGCCCCCATCACCAAGCCCACCTCTTGGCTGGTGCCGCCCACATCCCGGACGTAGAGCGGCAGCGTGGGCAACAGCGCAGACAGACTGGCCCAAAAGAGCAGCCCGGCCACGAACAAAATGCCCAAGTTGCGCCGCTGTGCTGGCTGTAGCCGCCCAAATGCCCTCACGCCCACTCCTGATGAAACTCTTACAACCATGCCGAGGAGCAAAGCCGTCTCCACGGCATCCCCGAACAGAAGTATTACGAAATGTATATTTGGGTGGTGACTTTTTGGATCTTAACCTCTTGTCTGGAGCTGCGCAGGAGGGCAGACGTTAGCCTGGAAATGGCCTTTTTGTACGCTGGCCTATGGCGGAACGGTCGGATCCCTTGACTCGCGGTTTAGTTGCCCTGATTCGAGGCTACCAGGTGGCCATCTCCCCTCTGCTACCGCCTGCCTGCCGCTACTACCCCACCTGCTCCCAGTACACCCTGGAAGCCGTGCGGCGCTACGGTGCCATCCGAGGCGGTTGGCTGGGGATCCGCCGCCTCTGCCGCTGCCACCCTTGGCACCCGGGAGGCTACGACCCGGTGCCCGACTTGCCGGGATCCGCACCCGAGGAAAACGGTCGCCCCAGCCCAGATGGCCAACATTCTGGATCTGGGGGTTGAAGAGTTGCAGCTTTTAACCGCCGCTATCGGTAGCAGGCCACCGCCTCGATTTCCACCAAGGCATTCAAGGGCAGGCCAGCCACCTGCACGCAAGAGCGGGCCGGTGCCGGATCGGCGGCAAAAAACTCTCGATAAACCGCGTTCATGGCGGCAAAGTCTTTCATATCCGCCAAAAAAACGGTGGTCTTCACCACATTGGCCAAGCTTGTTCCCCCTGCTTCCAGCACGGCTTTCAGGTTCAGCAGCGCCTGCCGAGTTTGCGAGGCAACATCTTCCCCCGCCAGCTTGCCGGTTTTGGGATCCAGGCCCACCTGTCCGGCGGCGAATAGAAATGGCCCCGCAGCGGCAATGCCCTGGCTGTAAGGGCCGACAGGGGCAGGAGCAGCCTCGGTTCGCACCTCCTGCGGCCCTGCCTCAGCTCGAGTGGGGTGGTTAGGCTCAGAACTGACCGGCTTCCTCTGCTCCATGGGGATCGGCGGAACTCTGCAGCTAAGCTACCACAGGGGGATCCCGCAAAAAACAAGCCGGCAACGGCAAGATCAACTTGTCGACAAAAAGCAGTGCCTATGCCCTTGATCAAGTTGCAAACGCCTCTAAAGCCGGAACCTGCCGCTGTAGAGGCGCTGCTCAAGTCGCTCTCTGCTGCTCTGGCCAAACAGGTGGGCAAGCTGGAAGCCTACGTGATGACCGCCTTTGAAGGAGGGATCCCGATGACCTTTGCCGGCAGTGGGGATCCCTGCTGCTATGTGGAGATCAAGATTGACACTCCCACCGCCTAAAGGCGGGGGATTCTTACGCAGTCCACAAAAGAACCCGTAACGGCGTTGTCAAAGCGCCTCTAGACAGTTCCTGAAGGCAAAGCCCCAAGGTTCTGCTGACTTTCTTAAGCAGGTTGGCGGCAGCATTCGCCTCAGCCCAGAGGGTCTCCACCCGTCGGGTTTTTCACCATAATTAGGTAGCTCATCTCCATCTAGGAAGCTTGCCTGCGAGCTGTACGCCTCCTCTACCTCAATAAACTCCATGCCATAATGCTGACATAATTGCGCAATACGCTCCTTGAACCGACCTGTTGGAATGAAAACAAAGTTTTGGTTA
>NZ_AUMZ01000001.1:2051922-2085893 GCF_002760375.1 Synechococcus sp. 60AY4M2 | reverse complement strand
AGGAAGGTTGTAATTATGGACAATTTAAATATCCACAAGAGTCGGGAAGTTGAGGAATTGATTAGGGGGACAGGAGCACGAATCCTATACCTGCCTGTGTATGCGCCGGAGTTGAATCCCATTGAGATGATGTGGTCGGTGTTGAAGCATTTTATTCGGCAGCTTTGCAGAATTGGGAAATATAGCATGGAGCAGATAGTGAAGACTTCTTTACTACTGATCAATCCATCCTCCTTCCGAAGTTGGTTTGCTAAGTGCTGCTATTGTACCCCTTGAGTCCTTAACAGGCTGTATATCAACGACCCCCATCATGGGTAAGCGACTAAAGTGGCTAGCGGGCTTTTCCGCCCCGCACTCAAGTGCGGGGCTACCAAGCTATCCTTTTTTGTGAGCGTTAGCAGCAACGGCGCCAAGCACGTCGAGCCGGTTGTCACTCAACCCGGCTGGATCCCTGACAGGTGGACAAAGCACCCTGGCAGTTGCCTACCAGAGCAAACCTTAGCACCCGAGTCTCTTTCCACTCAGCAACAACAGCAAAGAAGTAGAGCATCAGCGCGAGCAGAGGGATCAGCGACGACGCACCCTATCTCTTTGGCTGACGAAGACGATGGCGCCGAAGAGAAGCCCCAGCACCACTGCGCCGTACACCAAGCTCCAGAGAAAATTAGCCAGTGAGGGAGTCATAAAAAGAGTTTCCTCCTCGTGCGACTATCAACCACTCAACTATTTCCCGATTATACTGGTCTTTGTCGCTCAACCCAGAGACAGACGCATTGCCGACTATTTCGCCTGGTACTCTAGGGGCACCTCCTCTAGGGTTTGGCTGGTGCCGGCGAAGGGGTTATCTGGAGTTAAAAAGAGCATACAGTGGCATTCCTTTCGCTCCCGCATGGGTACACAGGGGCAGTTCCAATAGCCGGCTTTCACTTCCGCCTCTTTGTCTTCATAAAAACGACAGGGGCAGAGCGGAGCGCCCAATTGCTCTTTGTGCAGAGCCAAGCCCTCGATCACCGCTGTCGTAATCGTAGGATCAGAGCAGAAAAAAGTGTCGGTACGTTTGGCGTAGGTTTCTGCGAAATGCCGCATCACCTCAAAAGTCTTCTGGGAGGCCTTGTTGTAACCACGACTTTCCATGACGATTCTCGGAAGGGAACTGACCGGCTGTTGCTGGTAATGAGGCTCACAGCTTCTTCCGGCCACACTTTCTGAAGTTAATACAGATGTGCGTATGCCGGGATCCTGCTGATTCTACAGACCTCCCCCGAAGTCGGACAAAGCTGTATCTTGCTCTTCGTTGTACTGCAGACTTTTAGAGAAGACAAACAGTGACAGCCGTGCTGTTACACAAGGCAACATTGTTTGGACTTGGCAAGACCCCGCCCTAGGGTACTCTACAGGATCACGCTGACCGGGATCCCTTTTCTCAGGGCACGACCAGCACCGGGCAGGGAGCAAGGTCGATGAGGCGGTGGCTGACGGAGTTGTTCTGCCCCTCGGCAGACAGGCTGAGGCTGCGGGATCCCATCACGATCAGGCTGATCTCCAGCTCGTCCGCCACGTCGCAGATGACGAAGGGTACTTTTCCCTCGCGATACTCGCTCTTGACGCTGTTGATGCCGATTTACTGCAGGCCCAGCTCCGTCTGTTTGGGCAGGTTCTGAATGTTCTGCCGGGCTTGTTCTGCTCGCTCCGCGTCAAGCTCCATGTTGTCCAGTACCGAGAGCAAGTACACCCGACTTTTGCAGCGCTGCGCTAGGTCTGCCACCAAGGGCAAGGCGTGGCTGGTCTCGCGCGAGTTGTCGATGGGAAAGAGCAGCTTGTCGAACCTAGTCGCGGATCCCCCGCTTAAGCCCGGCTCGACCCCTCCCATTTTACTTCTAGCGGGGAGCCGGGTGGAGGCCGTCTCTCTGGGGGCGCTGTGGGCGGCGATGAGATCCCTATGGCATGAGAGCTCTTTCTGTCTGTTTGGAGGGTTAGAGCCACCAGCAATCTGCGGGGGTTGGGGGTTGCTGACAAAACTCGCAGTTGAGCTAAGGACAAAGGCCAGTCTTTCAGGCAAGGCTGGTCTGCAATTGCTGCAGCTTTTGCCAGAAATCCATGATTTTCAAGTTGACCAAACTTGGAAAAGAATAGTGAAAAAAGTGTCGCCCCCCAGGACAAAACCACATTTGATCCCCTGGCTTTAAGTAGTTTCCCCACTGCTCCAGCGAAGCAGGATCCACAATGGGATCATCCTCGCTGGCGCAAACCAACATCGGCACCGGCACTTTCTGGGCTGGAATCGCTACCACCTGAAATAGGGAATGAGGTATGGGGGAAGTGTCTAAATCTTTAGCCAGGGCGCGGGAGAGTGAGCGCGCTCGCCACTGTTCTGAAGCTGGCAGAAGGCTCTGAGCTATACGCACCAGGAGCTGTTCTCGGCTACAGCAAAACATTTTTCGTTGCACGTAGAAATGGGCATGCCAGGTGGCGGCAGGCTGACTGCCTACAGCCAGCAGGGTTAGAGACCGTATCCGCTGGGGGTAATAGTAGGCAAAAAGATAGGCAACCACCCCGCTCAAGCCGTGGCCGATGAGATGTACCGGTCGATCCCAAGCTTTTAGGTATTCGTATAGCAGCGTCACGACTGTCTCCAAACTACAGGGCTCATCCTGGGTTTGGTGATACTCCCAGTAGGCTACACGGAAACATTTTCCCAGGGATCCCAACAGAGGCCGATCGAAAAGCTTTAGACTGGGAGAAACGCCCAAATAAAGTGCTTCAAAAGAAGGCGCAGAAGCGGAACCTAAGCTCATTTTAGCCATCCCATTTCGACGGTCGAAAGATTAAAGTTGCTGGCTGACAAAAGCTTCATAAAAAAGGGTTATCGGATCCAGAAGCCGGCAGGCAAAAGGTAGAGCCAGATCTCGACAGAGAGGAGGGGATGAGGATCTCCCCTCCCTGCTTTGAGAAGCCTCAACCCTCCTTTACAGCCCCGGCAAAATCTGGGCTACCACATCGCCGCTGCCCAGGAGCATGTAGGCAAACAGGGCACCGCCAACGCCGCCCACCAGAAACCCTCCGGCCAACTGGCTCCAACCGGCGCGGGTGCGCAAGTTTTCCGGCAAATCCTCAGAGCCTGCCGGCACGCGCACCGGCTGAGGGGATCCCTGCGATTCGGCCATCAGTTGCACGCCCGGCGTCGGATAGGCCACCTCGCCGTAGGGGGTATTGACCACTGCCACCAGCCGCGAGCGAGGAAAGGACACCCGTCCGTAAATGGAGAGACAAACCGTCAGGATCAGCACCAGGCCGATGGTCGCCAGCGTCCCTGCCGTCAGGGCCTGCTCCGAATTCCGCAGCGGACTCAACTTGTAAAACGGCCCCACCAGGAAGTACCCATGAGCCATGCCGATCTCCAAGCCGCGCAAAAAAGGAGAGAGGCCCTCCCGGTAGATGGGCAGGTTTTGCAGCAGCAGCAGGGTGAGATCGCCCCGGTTTACCGGCGTGTCCAAGTTGCCCACCTGCGGATCTGTGGCTCGCACCCAGCCCCCGTGCTGGAAGTCAAAGCCGCTGGCTGCCGCCCGCGCCCGGATGGCATGCCAGATGTGCCCCGCCAAAAACAGGATCCCCAAGACAAAGTGGGCTGTGGCCAACCAGGTGCGGCTGCTCACCACACCCATCTCGTCGGCAGCCAGCCCCAGCGGCCCGTAGAAAGCCACCGGATAGGCGATCTCGTTGACGCTGACAAAATAGGCCGCCAAGATGCCCATGTAGGCCAGGGCCCCCAGGCTGTAGGAGAGGTAGGCTTCGCCCGAGTAGATCAGCACCTGCTTGGCCCAGGCAAAGGGCCGTGTGGCTATGTGCCACCATCCCCCCAGCACACAGAGCAGGCCGACATAGATGTGCCCTCCCACCAGATCTTCCAGATTGTTCACGGCGGCCATGCCCTGCTGGCCCATGAGCGGCGTCAGGTAGGCAAAGATCCGCAGCGGATTGAGGGTGGGATCCGTAACTACGCGCACGCGGCCCAGTTGAGCATCGTACAGCCCTCCCCAAAAGAGAGCCTTGGCCACCAGCAGCCATGCACCCAGCCCCAGCAGCAGCAGGTGGATCCCCAGGATGGTGGTCATCTTGTCGTCATCTTCCCAGTCGTAGCCGAAAAACTCGGCAAAGGTTTTCCCCTTGCTCAGCACCTCTGGTCCCAAAAGGGCATGGAAGATCCCTCCTGCCCCCAGCACTGCCGAGGCAATTAGGTGCAGAACGCCCACGACAAAAAAGGGATAGGGATCCGTAACCACCCCTTCTGCGTTGACGCCGATGCCCAAGCTGGCCAGATGGGGCAACAAAATCAGCCCCTGGCTGTACATAGGTTGATTTGGATCCCAGTGGGCCACCTCAAACAAAGTCATGCCGCCGGCCCACAGCATGATCAACCCCGCATGGGCCACGTGGGCCCCCAGCAGCTTTCCGGACAGATTCACCAAGCGAGCATTGCCCGCCAGCCAGCTCACCTGAGGGGATCCCTCAGCAGAGGTAGGCGATGAAGATAGAACTGCGCCAGTCATGACAAACTCCCACAGTATCCACAACAAGCTAAGAAGCCGAGTTTGAGATTACAGATTGAAGAGTGTTTTGAGTTTGGCCGTCCACTCTTTAATTCGTTTTTCCGTCAGCTCCGGCTGATTGTCTTCATCCAGAGCAAGGCCGACAAACTCGCCGTTAACCACTCCCTTGGACTCATTGAACTCGTAGCCTTCTGTAGGCCAGGAGCCGACGTTTTTTCCGCCGCGCTCGGCAATTTTTTGGGCCAGGATCCCCATGGCATCTTGAAAGTTGTCGGGATAGCCCAACTGATCCCCAACTCCAAAGTAGGCTACCGTCTTACCGGAAAAATCGATCTCATCCAAATTTGGGAAAAAACCATCCCAATCAGCCTGAAGCTCCCCAATATTCCAAGTTGGACAGCCGATGATTAAGTAGTCGTACTTCTCAAAGTCCTCAATGCTGGCCTCGGCAATGTCAATTAAATCTACATTGTCTTCGCCCAGCTCTTTTTGAATCATCTCGGCAGCTCTTTCGGTATTTCCGGTTTGAGTGCCGAAAAATAGACCTATTTTTGCCATTGCTCCTACCTCGAAACTGCAAGTGCGAAGCTCAAAATCAGATGGCTAGATAGTCAATGCCTTCAGCGTGCCGTTAGGCCTGCTGTGCAGCGAGCTCTACTCTGCCGGTACGGAAATTGAATCCTCGGGCTTTCAGGGCATGGAAAAGGTGGCCCTGAAGGAAGAAAAAGGCCAGCCAAAAGTGGGCATTGGCCAGCCAAACCCTAGACGTGAGAGCTCCCCCTTGCTCAAAGAAGGGATAGCGATCCAAGCCCACCTGCAGCAGCGGCCCATAGAAAACTTCGGGATAGACCACTGGGTTAACGGCAACGAAATAGGCGGCAATAAATCCCATCAAGGCCAAAGCTCCCAAGCTGTAGGAAAGATAAGCTTCCCCAGACCAGATAAAAATCCGTTCTGCCCAGGCAAAAGGCTTGGTCGCGATATGCCAAACCCCACCTGACACCAGGAGCAAGCCCAGCCAGAGGTGGCCGCCCACCACGTCTTCTAAAGTGTCCACCCCGGCGATCCAGTGGCGCCCTTCTATGCCCAACAGGTGGCCAAAGGGGTTCCAGTTGGGAGACACCAGGCGCACCTCTCCTGCCACCGGGTCGAACAAGCCGCCAAACACCACTGCCTTGAGCACCAAAAGCCAGGCTCCCAATCCCAGCAGCACCAGGTGGATCCCTAGGATGGTGGTCATCTTGTTTTTGTCTTGCCAGTCGTAGCTAAACAGGGGAAAGGCTTTGGGATCCAGCACCGCCGGCCCGCGCAGGGCATGAAAAATGCCGCCAAACCCCAAAAAGGCAGAGCTGATGAGGTGGATCGCTCCCACCGCAAAGTAGATATCCGTATCCAGGACTTCCCCGCCGGATCCCACCCCCAGCCCCAAGCTGGCCAGGTGGGGCAAGAGAATCAGCCCCTGCTCATACATCGGTCGGCTGGGGTCAAACTTGGCCAACTCGATCAGGGTCATCGCCCCTGCCCAGAGAACGATCAGCCCGGCATGGGCCACATGCGCCCCCAGCAGCCGGCCAGAAAGATCGGTCAAACGGGCGTTGCCCGCCCACCACGGGATCTGTTGTTGCGAGCTAGATCCCCCTTCTTGCTTGAGTGTCGTCGCTGTCATCTCCGCTCCTCTTGCGTTTCTAAACAAGCTTTTCTAGGAAAAGGCCAGAGACCTTGCCCCAGGCCCGCCTCTGGCCGCACGGACACATCCTTTCGAGACACGTAACCAACTGTTGAGAGTAAATCTCAACAGCGAGCTGTGACCTACTCTAGGCTTCTTGCAAACAAATATCAATGTCTTTAGAGTTAAGTTTTGTTAAGAGTCGGACTTGTATCCGCCCATAGCCCCACCTGGGGAAGCTGCAGATGGAAGCTGGCCCGCAGAGGGACGAGCCGGGCGATCCGGTGGCAGCCGGTGATAAAAATCTCTCCCTTCTTAAGATTGAGTCGCAATAGCTGGATTACAATCAAGCCAAAGTTGGCCAAGTCGAGGGCAAAGGAGTCGGAGGAGATGTCGAGGTATCTGAAGCTGTGGACGGGGATAGGGCTTTATGTTCTGGTCAGCGGGGCCGCTTGCGGGGAAACCCAAAAGGATCCCTCGGCTGCGGGCGGCGGGGATCCACCGGCCCTGAGCCAGGCTTCGCCTCAGCAGGCAGCTCAAATGAACCCGGAGTGTCGGCCTATCCCGGTGGATGGCGGCGGCGAGGGTGGGGAAGAAGGGGCAGGCTCTCGCCGGCCAGCCGTTGTGCTCTCTCCTGAGCAGCGGTTTCAGGATCGGCAGATTTTGCTCGACTTTGCCGATCAGGTGGTGATCCCTGCCTATGAGCAGTTGGTCGCCGATACCCAGGCCCTGTCTCAGGCCATCCAGGCCTTCGTGCAAGATCCCAATGCCCAGACTTTGCAAGCGGCTCGCCAGGCTTGGTCTGTTGCCCGCATCACTTGGGAGGAGAGCGAGGCTTTTGCCTTTGGGCCGGCGGCTTATTTGGGGCTGGATGCGGATTTGGACGAATGGCCCCTGAACGAGGTGGAGGTGCTGGAAGTTCTCAACAGCGGCGATCCCCTCACTCCAGAGACCGTGGCCGAGTTGGAAAGCGGGCAAAAGGGATTTCATGCCGTGGCCTTCTTGCTCTTTGGCGTGGATAACAACAAGTCTTTGCAAGACTTTACCGAGCGGGATCGGGAGTACTTGGCTGCCCTTGGCCCAGTTTTGGCGGATACGGCGGCAAAGCTGCTCAAAAGCTGGACAGAGGGAGTGCAAGGGCTGCCTGCTTTTCGCGAAGAATGGGTAAAAGCCGGCGAGGGCAGCAAGAGTTATCTCACGCTGCAAGCTGCTGCTGAAGAAATAGCCCAAGGTATTCTCGGCATGTTGGACGAGCTGGGCAAGGTCAAAATTGGCGAAGCCTTCGCCCAGCAAAATCCTTTTCTGCTGGAAAGTCGCTTTGCCCACCATTCGCTGCCGGAGTTCCAGGCCAATGTGCGCAGCGTTCAGTATGCTTACTTGGGCGGATTTAGAGATAGAAAAGGTCGTGGCCTGAGCCAATTTGTCCGGGACATCAATCCCAATTTGGATAGTCAAATTCAGTCGGAGTTACAAGCAGCGGCGGCGGCTCTCCAGGGGATCCCTGCCCCTATCGAAAAAAGCCTTTGCGATGCCAATGCCCGTGGATCTATTACTGCCGCTATGGAAAAAATTGAAGACGCTTTCGACAGCTTTGCTCAGGAAGTTGTGCCGCTCCTGCAGTAGTAAGAAAGTCCCAAAAGAGCTGAGTTGCCGATATTTTGATAGCCGATGCGTCGTCTTCTCCAGATTTTCATGCTGGGATTGGCCTCTCTTTGGGCGGCGAGCTTTCTGGCTTTCCCCGCTGCCCCAGAGGGATCCCAGCCATTGCCCCCTCGAGCGGGTGGCGAAACAACCCTTTGGAACCGCACCTCAACAGCCTACGAGCAGCCGGCTCCCAACTTGGATCCCCGCTGGGCCAGGCTGCATGCTCTGGGGGACATTGCCTTTGAGGCCAGCTTCGTAACGGCTCCAGCACCCGTTAACCCCGGCTTGGGGCCTTTGTTCAACAACAACTCTTGTGCCGGCTGCCATGTCAAAAATGGCCGTGGTCAATCTGAGAAAGGACAGCGGGTGGTTAGGGTCAGCCAAGCTAGCCTCTCTCAGGTGGATACGGTTGCTGCTCCCAAACCCTCTGGATGGGAAGCCATTGCTGATACATTCACGCTGAACTCTCCTGAACATGGTTCAGGAAAGAAGCGATCGCATCCTGCCTATCTCTGAGCAGGAAGGCGGTATCCCGCAAAGCCCTGAGGAATACCCCCCGAGCGCTTTCCCCCTTCACTTCCCGGCAACCGTTGCGGTGGACTCAAGGATCAGGGGGAAACTTGGTCTACTATATCCCTCTCAATGACTTTTGCCAAACCGCCTAAAGCTCAGTAAATTCAGCAAAGTTCAGGGTTTTGGGGGTTAGAGGCATGCTCCTTACAGCAATACCCTTCCTGTGCCCGGCATCGGCACGCAAGTTCAAGAAAAGGCCGTTCGGGGCTATCGGCCAGAGGCCAAGGTGGAGTTGCAGTGGGTGGAACAGGCCGGACAGTACGCCGATGGAATCCCCTACAGGCTTCGTTCCCCTGTTGTGAAGCTGCTAACTCTGGAGGGATCGCCCATCGATCCTGTCCTCATCTCCCTGCGGATCCCCCAGCCGGTGTTTGGAGCGGGCCTACTGGAGGCCGTTCCCGCTTCTAGGATCCTGGCAGCAGCCGATCCTGACGACGCCGATGGGGATGGCATCTCTGGCCGCCCCAACTTGGTTTGGGATCAAGAGCAGCAGCGTCTGGTGCTGGGACGGTTTGGTTGGAAAGCCAATACCCCCAACCTCAGGCAACAAGCTGCGGCCGCCTACGCCAACGACATGGGTGTCACGAATCCTCTTTTTCCGGCCGCGGATGGCAGCCAAGATATCGACGAGGCCACTCTCCAAGCGACAACCGTTTACGTGCAAACCCTGGCCGTGCCTGGCCGCGCCCTTTGGCAGGATCCCCAAGTTCAGCGAGGGGAAAAGCTCTTCGTCCAAGCCCAATGCGCCAAGTGTCACCGACCAGAGCTACAAACCGGCATTCATGAGATCCCTGCCCTGGCCAACCAAGTCATCCACCCCTACACCGATTTGCTGTTGCATGACATGGGCGAAGGACTAGCAGATGGCCGCGCTGACTTCGAGGCCACGGGCCGAGAATGGCGCACCCCCCCTTTGTGGGGCATCGGCTTGTCGCAGACAGTTCTGCCCTCCTCCGGCTATTTGCACGATGGCCGCGCCCGCAGCCTCGAGGAGGCCATTCTCTGGCATGGGGGAGAAGCTGAACGCTCCCGCGAGATCTTTAAAAATATGGCTGCTGAAGACAGAGAAGCCCTGCTCTATTTTCTTCGATCCCTCTAGAGCTCTGCCCATTTCCGCAGCAGGTTCGCGTAAACTTTGGAGATCAAATCAAAGTGGCGTGTCTTGCCCGATTCCTGAAACATCTGCTGCCGCACAGTCTGTAAATCAAAGAGGATCTCGCGTTCTTGCGGATCCCTAATTAGGCTTTGAACCCAACTGACGGCAGCATAGCGGATCCCACGGGTTACAGGCTCAACTCGGTGCAAGGTGGAAGCAGGATAGAGGATCAAAGCACCCGCCGGCAGCTTGTAGGCTTGCTCCCCCTCGCTACTCTCGATCTTCAGCTCACCGCCATCATAGTCTTCAGGGGCACTTAGAAATAGCGTAAAGGAAATATCCGTGCGCATCAGCTGATGCCGATCGAGCATCAGCGCATCGTCGGTATGAGTGCCATAGGACATTCCCGCTTCGTAGCAGCTAATTAAAATGGAATGAATGAGCTTGGGCCGGGCAGCCATCTGGAACAACAAATTACGCTCTAGAGCTGCCAAGATAATCTCCTCTATCTTCCGTTGCTGAAGGGATCCCTTTGGCATTTGCCTATTGTTTTTGACAAGCCTGGCATTCCAGCCTGCCGTCAGAGCACCATCCACAAATTCAGCATCGGCTATGAGGGACAGAATCTGTTGCAATTCTGCTAAACTAAGAACATCGCCAATACACAAGATCATTATCAACCTCTAAAAAGCAAAATACATGACACCTTCTACACTAGCAAAACAAGCCTTATGAAAATCATGCCTACTTCGAGCATCCCTCGGAAACCTTAAGCATCTAGCAGAGAAAGTAGAGATCTTTTGCCCTATGCAGCCACCTTCTGGTATTCGACAAAAAGAGCTCTGCGAGCTATTGGGCTTAGACTACAAGGCTGTTGCCACCGAGGCAAAGCGTCTGGGCTTGAGCACACATGCCTATCTGCAACAGAAAACAGGTTGGATCCTGAAGGATGAACTCTATTATCCGCCCGGCACTACCTTTGACAAGTCAGCAGATGGCGAGTCAGTAGGATCGTCCCCTACCCCCTCAGAGGATTTGTCCTCTAGCAGCAAAATCAATTCCAGAAAAAGGAAAGACATCCTCTCACTGCTGTTGTTGCTTGTTGTCCTGTTAGCTGCCATCTTGCTGGCCCGTCGCTTAGATCCAGAGGCAACTCGAGAATTTATAGCAAAACTAGGCCCCTGGGCACCCCTTGCCCTGATTGGATTACGCTCCCTGAGTATTATTATTCCTGCCATACCCAGCACCCTTTACTCCATCTTGGCAGGAGCCCTCTTTGGATTTGGATCGGGAATCCTTTACATTGCAATTGCTGATTTTATCTCTTGTACACTTAACTTCTACCTAGCCAGAAAGTTTGGTAGAGACCTAGTACAGCGAGTAGTTGGGCGACAATGGATGTACAAAGTCGATGCCCTTTCAGCTAACTATCTGGAAAACAATATTTTTCTTACAGCTGGTTTTTTAATGACGGGCCTATTCGACTTTGTCGCCTACGCCGCCGGCCTAACCCAAATAAAATGGCAGAACTTTCTTCTCGCCCTAGCTTTGGGCATTGCCGTCTCTACACCCCCAGTAGTGGCTCTGGGGGCAGGGATCCTAGAGCAGGGAAGGTGGCTGCTGGGCTTTGCTTTGCTGGGAATGTTTGCTTTGGCGATGTTAAGCGGCTGGCTGAGTAAAAGGCGGCGTTCTTAACTTGCCTTTGATAAAGTCAGAACAAAAGCAAGGTCAGCAGTGGCTTCTAACTCATGGGGAACATTTGCCGAAATTAAGACAAATATGCCCGGAGATAGAGAGATCTTCTCACCTGCAAGGGTTAAGACTCCAGTTCCTTCAATGACGTGGAGAGTAGCGTCCCTTGTGGAGGTATGCTCGGAAATACTTGTGCCTCCCGCCATACAGAAAAGAGTATGTTGGCAGACTTCACTTTTCCAAATGATCTTGCTGAGAACTCCTTCCACAGAATAAGCAATGTGATCTTTGAGCTGCAAAAAAGGTGACTCAGGGGAGACAAGAGACATCATTAAGCCTCCTTCTTGGCGATCAGTATGATGTAGCCTAGGTTATTTCGATATCGGCTAAAGATTTGCTTCATAGATAAGATCCGCTGCCGGATTACAGGACGTGTAAGCACATTCCACACCATAGTTAAGAGCGTCGGCAATCCTTCCTCTGTAGCAATAGCAACGGGATTGAGCAAAGTTAAGGGGCCGGTGGCATACTGGACAACCGTAAGATTTGCTTGCTGAACAGTTGCAAGCCAGCTGTCAGTAGATAAAGGATTGGCATTGACATGGATTACGGAGGATAACTCCTTGCGGATAGCGTCGCTGTTGGATCCCTCAACTCGCAGCTCATGGCTGAGGAACTTACCCCCTGGCTTGAGGCAATTGTAAATCCCTGACAAAATCTTAGATTTTCCTGCATCGGACTGCATTGTTAAAATAGCTTCCGCCAAGACATAGTCAAATTTCTGATCGATTTGATCTAGGTGAAAGATATCGCCCTCGAGGATCTCAACTTGGCCGGCTAGCCCTGCTGCAGAAACATTAGCGCGAGTGCGAGCAATGTTATCTGGATTTTTCTCAATGCCGGTAACATGTATGCCATAGCGCTTTGCCAATCGAATAGTCGTGTAGCCAAGGCCTGAGGCGAGTTCCAGCACAGTTTCTCCTCGACGGAACTCGGCAAACTTGAAGAGCCGTTCGGTAGCGCCAAAGCCCCCCGGTCGAAGTGCCTTTTTACCTGCCGCAGCCAGTACCTGGTGTCCAGGTGCATTTTTTGAGTCCAGCTTAGACATAGGTAACTCCAAAGCTTTGCAGAATTGGGAAATATAGCATGGAGCAGATAGTGAAGACTTCTTTACTACTGATCAATCCATCCTCCTTCCGAAGTTGGTTTGCTAAGTGCTGCTATTGTACCCCTTGAGTCCTTAACAGGCTGTACCCTGTGGCCATCTGTTTTGAGCTTGGCTGTGAGCACCTCATCACCTTCTATAATGAGAGATGCCCACAGCCGCAAAGAAAAACTTATTTTTCTCAGCTATTCGAAAAATCGAATATTAGAGAAGAGGAAAAGTTGAGGGGATGAACTTTTTTGGCCATCCTGCTCTTCCCAAATTCTTCTCTCAACCAGAATCCAATACCGACCTATTTTTTGATAACGATCTTCGTAGATCATCTTTGCTTGAGTTTTTTCTCCAGTTCCTGGGCTACAATACTCAGCAGTGTAGTGAGTGGGTAGGTAGCCCTCACCTGTATCGTAAAACTCTTGAACTGAGACTGTAATTGTCCGATTGGCAAGATGGCGATGTACCATTTGAATGTGCTTGCCCTGAACCCAGTACCTATCGGTAGAAGATAAGCCCGAAACAAGAACTTCAGTGATGTCTGAATTTTGTGGCTCTCCATAGGCAAAGGTGTGGCCACCGTGTTCCTCGTCGAAGGAATGACGAACGCGATGCACCATGACTTCCCACATCTGTTCCCGTATTTTCTGGCGGATCTCCTCGTCCTCGACGCCGGCAACATCGATCTTCATGTTGCGGTCAATACTCACAACTCCTGAGAAGGAGAGGCTGCTGTCACCTTCTTTGGGAAAGTAGGTTATCTCAGCTCGGTAGCCAGGAAAGTCTTTGTCCCAGGTGTAGCGATTCTCAAAAGCCTCCTTGAATAGCTCTCGGGCCGGAGCTTGCTGTGCTGCCATAATCTCCTCCTTAATGAGAAGTTTTACTATTTAAATCCTAGTAGAGGCTGATGGCTGGCCTTGGGATTTTAAGGTTTCCTTATGACTGGCCACCCGCTCAGCTCTCTTGTTCTCGAAGTTTCTCGAAGTTCTTGGCGGTTACCGATGGGCAGGAAGGCGGAACCTCAATCCTTCACTTGGCCTGAGGGGAGCCTTGAAGTTAATGAAAACCATTGGCAAGGCGCTGTCCACTGGCAACAGAGGGAGAGAGCTAAGCTAAAGCTCGGCGCTGTTGGCCTTTTGGCGACAAGCTGGCAGGAAGAGAGTCTGCTTTCTCAACTCACTCCATGTCCAAAATCCAACCCCTGAACCCAGAGCGGATCGCCCAGATGGCCGCGGGAGAGGTGATCGACTCGCTGGGGGCTGCTCTGCGAGAATTGCTGGAAAATGCCCTCGATGCTCAGGCCACCCGCATTCAGGTGGAGATCTGGCCCAGCCGCTGGCAGGTGCGGGTGGCCGATAACGGCCAAGGGATCCCCGCTTCGGAGCTGGAGCAGGTGGCCCGTCGCCACACCACCAGCAAGTTGGACGGTTGCAGCCTGGGGTTTCGGGGCGAAGCCTTGCACAGCCTGGCCCGGCTGGGATCCCTGACCATTCAGACCCGCCACGCTGACGATGCCCACGGCTGGCTGGCCACCTACGACCGCCAAGGGGAGCTGGCCCACCAGCAGCCGGCAGCCACTGCCTTGGGAACGGTGGTGACGGTGGCGGATTTGTTTGCCGATTGGCCCTTGCGCCGCTGCTCCCTGCCCCAGACTCGCCCGCTCTTGACGCTGGTGCAGAATGCGGCCTTGGCCCATCCTTGGGTCAGTTGGCAGGTGCGCCAGGAGGGGCAACTGTTGCTCAGCCTGTGGCCAGGCCAGTCTCTGCAAGATCTGCTGCTACAAGTGTTGCCGCAGGTGGATCTTTCGGATCTGCGCTATCAGCGGATCCAGGAGGGGGATAGCGATTGGGAAGTGGTGCTGGGCCTGCCGGATCGCCTGCATCGCCCCCGCCCCGATTGGATCCGCGTGGCCGTCAACGGGCGCTTTGTGCAGATGCCGGAGTGGCAACGGCTGATCCAGTCAGTCTTTCAGCACACCTTGCCTCGCCACCGCTACCCGCTGGTGGTGGTGCATCTGCGCTTGCCACCTGAGCAGGTGGACTGGAATCGCCATCCTGCTAAGAGTGAGCTCTATCTCCAGGATCCGGAGATCCGACAGGAGCAATTGCGCCAGCACTTGCACGCTCTTCTGCAATCGGGATCGGAGCAAGCCAGCCGCCGCTCGCTGCATCTCATCCGGGCTAGCGAGGCCAAGTCGGTCTACAGGGTTACCTCAAGTCCCAAAAGCCCAGATCCAGCTCCCTCTGGCCAGCCGTCTACCCCCCTACCTCCTCTAAAGGCCCTAGCCCAGCTCTACCGCACCTACATCCTGGCGGAGCACCCTCAGGGGCTGTGGCTGGTGGAACAGCACCTGGCCCACGAGCGGGTGCGCTACGAGTACATCCAACGGCATTGGCAGCCGGTGGAGCTGCAGACGCCGGTCATGCTGGAGGGATTATCCTCCCAAGCGGTGGAGCAGTTGGAGCAGTTGGGCCTGGAGCCGGAGCCTTTTGGCCCCAACACCTATCTGATGCGCCGCCTGCCGCTGGCCTTGTGGTCGGAAGATCCGGAGGAGGTGCAGGGATCCCTCCGAGAATTGAGCCGCTGCGCTGACCTGGAAGCGGCCCAGGTGGCGGTGGCCTGTCGTGGCGCCCTGCGCAACGGGATCCCCCTGACCCTGGAGCAGATGCAACAGTTGCTGGAAGCCTGGCAGCGCACCGCCAATCCCCACACCTGTCCCCATGGCCGGCCAGTGTATCTGGCTCTGGCCGAAAAAGATCTGGCCCGCTACTTTCGTCGCCGCTGGGGGATCTGCGACCGGCCCATCTCTGACCCCAAGCTGGGATCCTGGTGGGAGCTGGAGCCGCTGGGGGATAGGTTTGCTGCCCAAGTGCGGCGCTCGAGCAGCGCTTCTGCGCCGGATCCCAAGGACGAGACCCGCTCCGCCCCACTATAATCGGGGGTGTCCAACTGCTGAACCCCCCATGGCCTCTTATCTCAAACTCAAAGCCCAAGAAGAGACCTGGCTACAGCGCCATGCTCGCCCGATCTTGGCAACCTTGGCGGGCTTGGGATCCCTGTTGACGGCCTACCTTACCTACACCAAGCTGACCGATCAACCTGCCGCTTTCTGCACAGGAGATGGGGGGTGTGACCTGGTGCTCTCCAGCCGTTGGGCAGAGTTTTTGGGGATCCCGACGGCAACAGTTGGCCTACTGGGGTTTCTGGCCGTTTTGGCCTTGGCGGTTTTGCCGGATGGCATCCCGCTGGTGAAGCGGTGGCGCTGGCCGGCCCTGTTTGGCCTGGTTTCCGCCATGACCGCCTTCGAGATGTACATGCTTTACCTGATGGTGGCGGTGCTGCGGCAGTTTTGTCTGTATTGCACCACCGCCATAGTCTTGGTGGCGGGGCTGTGGGCGGTAACCCTGCTGGGCCACCGCTGGCTGGATTGGGGCAAGCTGGCCTTCAGCTATATTCTCGTAAGCTTTCTCACCTTGGTGGCCACCATTGGGGTGTATGCCAACCAAGTTCCCCCACCCAGCCCCCTGGCGGCAGGGTTGGCGGCCCACCTGCGGCAGATCGGCGGCACCATGTACGGGGCCTATTGGTGCCCCCATTGTCAGGAGCAGAAGGAGCTGTTTGGGTCGGCTTTTGAACAGGTGCCCTACGTGGAATGCTCCCCCAACGGCCCCGGTACGCCCCAAGCCCAAGAATGCACAGAAGCGGGGATCACCAGCTATCCCACCTGGATTATCAACGGCCGCACCTACGTGGGGCTGCGCTCGCTGGAAGCCTTGGCGGCAGCTTCTGGCTACTCCTTTGAGCCCGGCGAAGGACAGTAGTTCTGATACATTTACGCTGAACACTGCTGAACATCACTGTTCAACTATGCAGCGATAGCATTCTGCTTGTTTCCATTCGCGTTAGCGGGACGGAGTCCAAACAGAATGGCGGTATCCCGCAAAGCTTTGAGTAGAATACCCAAAGCGCAGTTTCCGTGTCGTCTTACTACCAATTTTCTGCTTTGCTTTGGCTACCATGTTGGCAGACTCGAAAGTAAACAGAAAGATCAACTGGTAGTAATCCGTACTGAACATATTATACATTATTTTCAGTATAGTTGAGCTTATTATTGACTAGAGTCATGCTCCGGCGGCGGTGGCAAGAAAAGATGTACGCGGTTGCGCCCCGCCTGCTTGGCCTGGTAGAGGGCCTCATCTGCCTTCTGGAGAGCGGCCTCAGGTGCTAGGGGGCCATCTTCGCTGAGGACGATCCCGCCAATGCTGATGGTGACAGGCAGGCTGCGCTGGGGCGCAACCTCAATTGGCCGGCTGGCGATGGCCCGGCGCAGAGACTCGGCGTAGCGGTGGCAGCGGGCGGGGTTGAGCCCAGGGGTGACGCAGACAAATTCTTCGCCGCCGTAGCGGTAGAGCAGGCTGGAGGGGCGCAGTTGATTGTGCAGCCGCCCAACGATGGCCTGCAACACGCAGTCGCCGATATAGTGGCCGTAGGTGTCGTTAACCTGCTTGAAGTAATCCACATCCATCATCAGCAGGCAGAGATAGCGATAGCGGGCTTGCTCACGCGGCCCCACCTGTTTGAGCAAATGTGGCAACGCCTGGTCGAGGGCGCGGCGGTTCAAGGCACCGGTCAAGGGATCCGTCAAAGACAGAGACTCCAACAGCTCGTTGCGGGCCCGCAGTTGCCGGTTGGCCTGAGCCAAAGCTTGGGTAAGCCGCTGCAGGCGCAGCCCCGCCCGCACCCGTGCCCGCAGCTCCTCAGGATCGATCGGCTTGGCGATAAACTCATCTGCCCCTGCATCCAGTCCCTGCACCCGATCCTCAACTTCGGAGCGGGCGGTGAGCAAGATGAAATAGATGAACTGTCCGGCGGGCAAGTTTTTTAGACGGCGACACAACTCCACTCCAGACAAACCCGGCATGACCCAGTCGCAGATGATCAAATCCGGCCATTCGCTTTCATCCAGGGTCTGCAGGTGCTCCCAGGCCAACTGGCCGCTTTCCCAGCTTTCCACCCGGTAGTTGGAGCTTTTGAGGACTTCGCCGATGTAACGACGGTTCACCGGGTCATCGTCGATGACCCAAATGCAGGGAACCTGAGCCGGCACCTGGCTCCACGAAACTTCCTGCAAGGGCAAGGACTCCGCCCCGCCAACGCGAGCAGAAGGCAGGCTGGAGGAAGACCCCCAGCCTTCGAGTTCAGCTGACAACATCAAAAGAAAGCTAGAAAGCTCTGATACGGTGAATAATGCCGATCCTATCCCCAAAGGCTAGCTGCAGCTAGAGCTGGGAGTGGCCAGGCAAGCCGGATTGGTGGGCCGTTCGCCCAGGCCAAGGTGCAACGCTTCCACAAACTGTCGCACCCGGATTGGGTCGATGAGGGGAAAGGGATCCGCATAGCCCGCTGGCATGCCGGCGGAACGGGCCGGCCGTTTCAAAGAACTGGCCACAATCACGCCATCCGCGTGGCGGATGAGGTTGCCGATGTTTTCGGCGGTGGCTCCTGAGCCAATCAACAGAGGTACCTGAGGGGCGACTTGGCGGGCCAGCTTCAGATCTTTCAGAAGAGGCGGCTTTCCGGTGGCCCAGCCAGAGAGAACGATGGCATCGGCCAGGCCGCGCTCCACCGTGTCGGCGATGGCCGCCTCCAGGCTGATGGGACTCAGGGGCTGGGCGTGCTTCACCAGCACATCGGCAAAGATCTTGATGTCGGCCCCCAGCTCGCGGCGGTAGCGCAGCAGGCGGTGGGCATTTCCCTCGATGATGCCCTGGTCGGTCACCATCGCCCCGCAGAGGACATTGACCCGGATAAACTGGGCCCCCACACAGGCGGCAATGGCTAGGGCGCTGTAGCCATCGTTGCGCAAGACGTTGATCCCGATGGGCAGGGAAACCAGCATCTTGATCCGCTGCACCACCACGGTCATGGCGCTCACCACCGCCGCATCCACCCGCTCCTTGGCAAAGGGGGCATCGTAAAAGTTCTCGACGAGGATCCCGTCCACGCCTCCTGCCGCCAGGGCGGTAGCGGCCTGTTCTGCCTGCGCGATCACCCACTCCAAGTCCCCTCCCCAACGGGGCGAGGTGGGCAGCGGCAACAGATGAACCACCCCAATAACCGGATGGGGGGTTTTGAAAAGATGTTGCAGCAGAGTCACCGGCAAGTTCCCTCAGGGATCCATAACAATCTTACGCCCGGATTGGATCCCTGTCGGCATTCTCTCCGGGGAGGAAGGGGCGGGATTCCTGGCAGCGGCCAGGCCGCGCAACAGGCGGGGAACTAGGCTTGGCCCTTCATAGACCCAGCCTGTATAGACCTGGAGCAGGCTGGCCCCGGCCTCCAGTTTCTCCATGGCATCGGCCAGGGTGAAGATGCCCCCCACTCCAATAATCGGCAATTGCCCCTGAGTGGCCTGGTGAATGTAGCGGATCACCTGGGTGGAGCGCTGCCGCAGGGGGGCGCCGCTGATGCCGCCGGCTGCCGCGGCGAGGGGCCCCAGCCCTGGCAGGAAGCGGGTTTTCAGGTTGTCGCGGCGCAGGGTAGTGTTGGTGGCTACAAGCCCCGCCAGTCTGTAGGCTTGGGCCAGCTCCAGGATGGCGTCAATTTCTGGCCAATCTAGGTCAGGGGCAATCTTCACCAAAAGGGGCTTCTGTCCGCGATTTTCCCCCTGCAACGTCGCCAGGATGGGCGCCAACTGCTCGTCAGCCTGCAGGGATCGCAATCCCGCTGTGTTGGGGGAGCTGACGTTGACCACAAAATAGTCTCCCAGCTCCCGCAACAGACGAAAGCTGGCCAGGTAGTCAGCCGCCGCCTCCTCCAGGGGGGTGGCCTTCCCTTTGCCCAGGTTGATGCCGATGGGAATGGGACGTTGGCGCAGCCGGCGCAGCCGTTCGGCCAGAGCTGCCGCCCCCTGGTTGTTGAAGCCCATGTGGTTGAGAGCAGCCCGATCCTGGGGCAACTGGAACAGGCGCGGCTTGGGGTTGCCCGGCTGAGGCCCAGGAGTGACGGTGCCCACCTCCACAAAGCCAAAGCCCAAACTGGGCCAGACGCCCACAGCTAGGCCATCCTTGTCAAAGCCTGCGGCCAGGCCAATGGGATTGGGGAAGGTGAGGCCCCAGAGCCGTACTTCCAGCCGCGGATCCCGATAGCAGAACAGGCGCTCCAAAAGAGCCAGGATCCCGGTGGCCTGGGTGGCGTCCAGCCACTCCAAGGCGCGCAAGAGCCCCACCTTAACCGTTTCCGGGTCAGCCCTCAGGCCCGAAAAAATCAAGGGCCGCAGCACATCTCGGTACAGGTTCACAGCAAAGACTCGCTCCCAAGCTGTCACCCCTCTTGTTGATCTTCCCCAAAAAACAGGGGCCTGCAAAAGTCTCCTCTGCAGGCCCCCGCTTTTGAGCTTAGGCGGGAACTGGCCCGGCCAAGCCGAGCACCACCGGCCTAAAGACTCTTAGCCTTCCGGCTCAAACACTTTCAAGTCGACGATCTGCCCGCCCTTGAAGGTCCAGTGGGCAAAGGTTCCGGCCACGTCTCCGTTCTCGTCGAAGTTCAGCGAGCCGGAAGCGCCAGTGTAGTCAATGTCCTCCCCTTTCTTGAGTAGCTCCACTGCCTTGGCCCACTCTCCTGGCAGGATCTCGGTGCCGGGGGGATTGGCCACTTGCCGCAGAGCATCGCGGATGGCGGTGCCGTCGGCGCTGCCGGCCTTTTGAATGGCCAGAGCCAAGACAAAAGCGGCATCGTAGGCCGTGTCGATGTAGGGGGTGGGGGGCAGCTCCCCGTAGGCAGCTTTGTAGGCTTCAGCAAAGATTTGGTAGGCTTTGCTGTCGGTCAGAGCCTGGGGCGAGGTGCCGATGGATCCCTCTAGCTTGTCCGCCCCCACCTGGGTGGCCAGATCGGGAGAGCGCATGCCATCTGTGAAGACAAAGCGGTCAAATAGCCCCCCTTCCAAAGCCTGCCGCAGGATGATCGCGCCGTTTTCGGGATACCCGATCAGCACCAGCGCCTGGGGATCCCCTTCCTTGAGCTGATCCAGCTCGCCGCGGTAGGAGGCTTGGCCGGGTTCGTAGGGAACCGACTTGGTAATGGTGCCGCCCCGCTTTTCAAAGGCGGCCTTGAAGCTGTCGGCCAGCCCCTTGCCGTAGTCGTTATTGATGTAGATGATGGCCAGGCGCTCCAGGTTTTCTTCGCGGGTAATTTGCGCCAGGGCTACCCCTTGGAAGGCATCGGAGGGAACGGTGCGGAACAAGAAACCATTGTCGTCCAGGGTGGTGATGGTGGGAGCGGTGGAAGCTGGCGAAATTTGCGGAATCTTGCTGGGAACCGTGACTGTCGTGGCCACCGGAATGGTAACGCCACTGCCCAAAGCGCCAACAATGGCGGCCACCTTCTCCACGTTCACTAGCCGCTGGGCAGCATCAATAGCCGGCTGGGCTGAGGTTTGGTCATCCGCCTCCACCACTTGGATTGGGGATCCGAGGACGCCGCCAGCGGCGTTAATCTGATCCAGAGCCAGCTTGATGCCCTTGAGGCAGTTTTCCCCATAGGCCTGCAGGTCGCCCGTCAAAGACAGCAGCGCTCCTATCTTGATCGGGGCTTTGGCTGCTTGCTGAGCTGTGCTTGGCAGCAGGGTGGTGGCCAGTGCTGCTGCTGTCAGGGCTGCCGCCGTCGCGAAGGCCCGCCGGGTCAGTTTGTGCATGGGAGACATAACCAAGAACCTCCAATGAGCTCCAATGAGGGAATAAAACTGCAATTCTCAAAGGTCGATGGTATAGAAGTAGACGTTAGCCCACCTCAAAGGGTTCCCTCCAAGAGCCAACCCAACCCCTGCCAGGGGGCTTCTTGGCAAGCCTATCGGCGAGTTTGGTTAAATAAGCTTCTTTACCCTACGACGAAAGCTCATAAAATAGTGAATCTACTAGGGAATGGAGCTTTCCCAGGGTAGCGGTGTGATCGTTATTGACAACATCTCCAAACAGTTTGGCGGCGTCAATGCCCTAGATCACTGTTCCTTCCGCATCGAAGCTGGTCGGATCACGGGCTTGATTGGTCCCAACGGGGCGGGGAAAACAACTCTTTTCAACATCATTGCCGGTTTTATTCGGCCCAATAGCGGACGCATCTGGCTAGATGGGGAAGACGTCACGGGCTTGCCTCCCCACCAGTTGTTTCAACGTGGGCTGGTGCGCACCTTCCAGATCCCGCGGGAGTTTGGCCGCATGACCGTTCTGGAAAACTTAATGGTTGTTCCTCCCCATCAGGCTGGAGAAAACCTATTTAACGCCTGGTTCCGCTGGCAGCGAGTACAGCGGCAGGAGCGCCAGCTTCAGGCTCGGGCTGAAGAAGTTTTGGAACGGCTCAACCTCATCCACCTGCGCGATCAACTGGCGGTCAACCTTTCCGGCGGGCAAAAGAAGCTGCTGGAGCTGGGACGTACCCTAATGGCGGACGCGCGGGTCATCCTCTTGGACGAGCCGGGGGCTGGGGTCAACCGCACTTTGCTGGCAGACCTGATCCGCTTTATCGAGTACCTTAACCGCGAGCGTGGCTGCACCTTCTGCATCATCGAACACGATTTGGATCTGGTGACCCGCCTCTGCCACCACGTGGTGGTCATGGCGGGGGGGAGGGTGCTGACTCAGGGATCCATGCAGGAGATCAAGCAAAACCCAGCCGTGCGGGAGGCCTATTTGGGATCCATTGCCCTGGCTGATGCCCTCAGCTCCTCCCAGACTTCCACCGTCTCGCCGGAGGGATCCCCGCCATGACCCCCTTGCTCGAGATTCAAGATCTCTACAGTGGCTACCGCGGCGTGGACATCCTCAAAGGGATCCGCCTCAAGGTCACTCCAGGCCAAATTGTAGTGATCATCGGCCCCAACGGGGCGGGCAAATCGACAGTGCTCAAGTCTCTTTTTGGATTGGCCACCGTCCGCTCGGGCCGAGTGCTGTTCCAAGGTTCTGACATCACCCATCTGCCTGCCGAGCAACTGGTGCGGCGGGGGATCGGCTTTGTGCCTCAGACCAACAATGTCTTTCCCTCCCTCACCGTCGAGGAAAACCTGGAGATGGGAGCCTTTATCCGGCGCGACGACTACACTGCCCAACGGGAGCGGGTTTACGAGCTGTTTCCGCCGCTAAGGGAAAAGCGAAAGCAAGCGGCGGGATCCCTCTCCGGCGGGCAACGGCAGATGCTGGCCATGGGGCGGGCGCTGATGGCGGAGCCGCAGCTGTTGGTGTTGGACGAGCCGACAGCCGGCCTGTCGCCGCTGTATGTCGAGCAGACCTTTGCCCTCCTGCAGGAGATCAACCGCCGCGGCGTCAGCATCCTAATGGTCGAGCAAAATGCCAAGCAGGCCTTGGCTATAGCGGACTGGGGCTACGTCCTCTCCATGGGAGAAAACCGCTTTGAGGATACCGGCCCCAACCTATTGCACAACCCCGAGGTGTTGGAGCTATTTTTGGGCGGCTGAGGCCCTCACCCTCGGGGAGAGGGGAGCTAAGCAGAGCCGGCCAGTTGCAGTTGGCGCAGTTGGGCTGCCTGCTTGAGAAGGGCTTCCACAAAGCCCATTGCCTCCTGGGCGGAGTGGCCGGCAGCCAGTTGGGCCAATTCTTCCCGGCGCTCCCCTTCTCTCAGCGAATCCACCCGCACGCAGGTTCGCCCTTCTTGCACCACTTTGTAAACCCGCAGGTGGTGATCGGCTAGGGCGGCAACCAGGGGCTGGTGGGTAACGCAGAGAACTTGGTGGCTACGGGCAATCTGGTGCAGTTTGGCGGCGATGGCCTGCGCTACCTTGCCGGATACGCCGACGTCGATCTCGTCGAAGACCAGAGTAGCCACCGGATCGACGCGGCTGAACACCGCTTTTAAGGCCAGCAGAAAACGGCTCATCTCGCCGCCGGAGGCAATGTCGGCCAGCGGCTGCAGGGGCTCGCCGGGGTTGGGGCTAAACCAAAAGCTCACCTGATCCACCCCTTCGGCGGTGGGGGATCCGGCTTGGATCTGCACCTGGAACTGCACACCGCTCATCCCCAGGGGCCCAAGCTCCTCCACGAGAGCCTTTTCCAGTTGGTGGGCCGCCTGCTGCCGCAGATGCGAGAGCATCTGGCAGTGGCGCTCCAGCTCCTGGGCTGCCTGGTCTAGCCGCGCCTCTAGTTCCTCCAAGTCGGTGCTCTCGTCCCGCAGTTGGGCCAGCTCTGCCTTGAGCCGCTCCGCGTGGGCCATCACCTCGGCCAGGGTGGGGCCGTATTTGCGGCAGGCCTGTCGCAGTTGGGCTAGGCGCCGTTCAATTTTGCTTAGCCGACTGGGATCCGCCTCCAGGGTCTCGCCGTAGCGCAGCAGCTCCCGCCCCGCCTCCTCCACCTGAACGAGGGCGCTGCTGACCATCTCGACTAGGGGAGTTAGGTCGGGATCCCGCTGGGCCATGCTCTGCAGCAGACGCTCGGCTTGGGCCAGGAGATCGGCAATGGCCGGCGAGCCGCTGTCATTTTGGTAGAGCAGTTGGTGAGCGGCATAACTCTGCTGCTGCAGTTCCACGCGGTGGGCCAGGCGCTCCCGCTCCCGCTCCAATTTGGTCAGCTCGTCAGGATCCTCCAGGCGCAGGGCAGCCAGTTCTTGGGCTTGCAACTCTAGGAGATCTAGCCGCTGCAGCCGCAGGTGTTGGTTTTGCTGGCGGGAGGCTATCTCTGCTTTGAGCTGGCTCCAGGTTTGGTAGCAAGCTGCCACCTCTGAACGCAGGCGCAGCAGCTTTTCGCCGCCAAAGGCATCCAGCCAGCGGCGCTGGGTTTGGGGAGACTGGAGTTGGCTTGTCTGGCCCTGGGCGGTGATCTCCACCAGTTGGGAGCGCAGGCTGAGCATCTGAGCCTTGTTCACGAGCACCCCATTGACTCGCAGGCGGCTGCTGAGCTTGCCGTTGCGCATCACCAGCTCGCGGCTGCAGACCAGGCCTTCTTCCAAAGGTTCAATTTGCTCTTGCTCTAGCCAGGCCTCCAGCGCGGCCGTAGGCTGGAAAATGGCTTCCACCAAGCCCCGATCGCTGCCGCTGCGCAGAGCGCGAGCCGGTCCCCCGAGCGCGGCATCGAGGGCATCGAGAATGATAGATTTGCCCGCCCCTGTTTCTCCGGTGAGCACGTTCAGCCCCGCCCGAAAGGGAATCTCCAAGTACTCGATCAGGGCGAAGTTCTCGATCCGCAACAGGCGCAACATAGGGATCCCGTTGGCCTTCCTGTCTTAGGTTAGCCCACCTGCCGACTTAGGCGGAACGGGGGAAGAGCAGCTTCAAGGGGTGGCCTCCGGCGTCTCCTCTGTTCTAGCAGCGGTATCGGCAAGCGGCTCGGAGGTAGCGGCTGAGGCATTGGGTGTATTAGGCGCTACCTCTGCCTCCTGGAGAGAGGCGGAGGGTTCGAGCTCGGCTTTTGGCTCTGTGGCGGTGGGCTCGGGGGCAGCGGCAGCGGCTTGGGCAGCCTCTTTTTGCTGTTGCCGCTCGTAACGGCGTCGTTTGATCCCCTCATCCACCCACACGTACACCAGACTGAGAAGGGAGAGCCCCGCCGTTCCAATTAAAACCCAGAGTAGAGTGTTGTCTATCGTCATGAGTGAGATCCGTCAAACTCTGCCGCCAACGGAAAACGCCGCGCCCAAGGCTTGATCTTACCGTTGAAGCTGCTCTGCCCAATCTTAAAAGACGGGATCCACACTTTTGCCATGCGCTACCTCAAGTTTTACAAACCCTACGGCGTGCTCACCCAATTTACCGACCGGCAGGGGCGGCCAACCCTCAAGTCTTTCATCCCGGTGCCCAAGGTCTATCCGGTGGGGCGGTTGGATCGCGATAGCGAAGGTCTGCTTCTGCTCACCGACGATGGCCGCCTCAACGCCCGCCTGATCGATCCCAAGTTCGGCCACGAGCGCACCTACTGGGTGCAGGTGGAAGGGATCCCCACGCCCCAGGCCCTGCAGCAGTTGCAAGAGGGAGTGGTCATTCAGGGGCGAAAGACCCGGCCGGCTGAGGTTAGAGTGCTAGCCGAGGAGCCGGAGCTGCCGCCGCGGGATCCGCCCATCCGCTTTCGCCGCTCCATCCCCACCACCTGGCTGGAGCTGACGCTGCGGGAGGGTCGCAACCGCCAGGTGCGCCGCATGACCGCCGCTGTCGGCATTCCAACCTTGAGATTGGTGCGAGTGGGGCTGGGGCCCCTCTCGCTGCAGGGGCTGGCCCCTGGCCAGTGGCAGGATCTCAGCGAGGCGGAGTTGGCCCGCTTGCGGCACTACTGTTTTGGCCAGTCGCGCTGTCCCTTGCTCGGGCGGAGGTTAAGTCTACAGAACACCTTTTGAGCTGGGGATCCCATCTTGTCGGCGCGGATCCCGTTCTACGGCCATGCGCAGGGCGCGGGCAAAGGCCTTGAAACTGGCCTCGACGATGTGGTGGGCATTGAGACCAGCAACCTGGCGGATGTGCAGGGTAAGCTGGGCGTGGTTGGCCACCGCCTGGTAGAACTCGCGCACCAACTGGGTTTCGTAGCGGCCAATGCGTTCGACGGTCAGCTCCAGACCATAGCTGAGGTGGGGGCGCCCGGAAAAGTCCAGCACCACCTGCACCAGCGCCTCATCCAACGGAGCCCAGAAGTGACCAAAACGGTAAATGCCGCGCCGATCCTGCAGCGCCTGCGCCAGCGCCTGTCCCAGGGCAATGCCCACGTCCTCATTGGTGTGGTGGTCGTCGATGTGCAGATCCCCCACGGCCTTGATCTGGAGATCAATTAGCCCATGGGTGCTGAGCTGGGCCAGCATGTGGTCCAAGAAGGGGATCCCGGTGTCGATCTCGTACTGCCCTCTGCCATCGAGGTTGAGATGCACTTGAACGTCCGTTTCGTTGGTGCGGCGGTGAACCGAGGCCGTCCTGGGCTGCAGCAGGCGGGGGGAGTCGATGGCTGTCATGGCAAGGGTAGGGGAGCACTAGGAAGTCCCAGCTCTAGGATCGCACAGGTAGGGGTGCCAGAATCAGCGTCTTTGGCCAGGGGGGCAGGCGGGCTCAGGTTGCAGAGGGGGAGAGTGTTCCTTGCAGGATTGGCAACAGATTCAACGGGCCCTCAAGCAGTATTGGGGCTACGAGGCACTGCGCCCACCTCAGGAGCGGGTCATCCGTGCCTTGCTGGAGAAGCGGGATGCACTGGTGGTGTTGCCGACGGGTTTCGGCAAGTCTCTGTGCTTTCAACTGCCGGCCTTGCTGCAGACAGGGCTGACCCTGGTGGTCTCGCCTCTGATTGCCCTGATGGAAGACCAGGTGCAGGATCTCTGGAAGCGCCGTCTGCCGGCGGCCTGTTTGCACAGCGAGCTGGATCCAGCTCTGCGCAAGCGGGTGTTGCGGGCTTTGGAGGAGAACCGGCTGCGTCTACTGTATCTGGGGCCGGAAACCCTCTTCAGCCCGCCAGTCTGGGAGCGGCTGCAGCAGGTGCCCCTCAACGGCCTCATTGTCGACGAGGCGCACACCTTGGTGCACTGGGGGGGATCCTTCCGGCCCGACTACCGCCGTCTGGGATTGGTGCGCCCTGCCCTGGGCCAGCCTGCCTTTCCCATTGCTGCCTTTACCGCCACTGCCGATCCCGAAACCCTCAGCCGCCTGCGCCACATCCTCGACCTGCAGAATCCGGAATGCATTCGCGCTGACCCGCTGCGAACCAACATTTCTCTCAACGTGGCGGTGGCCTGGAGCCCAGCGGATCGCCGTCGGCGCCTGCTGCGCTTTCTGGCGGAAAACCCCGGCTCGGGCCTGGTGTACGTGCGCACGCGGCGGGATGGGGAGGAGCTGGCCGAGTGGTTGGGCCGCCGCAACCAGAAAACCGCCACCTACCACGGCGGCCTGGAGGCGGGATCCCGCCGTCGGCTGGAGCGGGCTTGGCTGGAGGGCGAGCTGCGCTTTCTGGTCTGCACCAACGCCTTCGGCTTGGGGATCAACA
The DNA here is from genome assembly GCF_002760375.1 of Synechococcus sp. 60AY4M2. Lineage (NCBI taxonomy): Bacteria > Bacillati > Cyanobacteriota > Cyanophyceae > Synechococcales > Synechococcaceae > Synechococcus > Synechococcus sp. 60AY4M2. Next base: position 2,058,574 of record NZ_AUMZ01000001.1, on the reverse strand, counting down.
AGCCCGACGTGCGCTGGGTGCTGCACTTTCACCCGCCCCCCAACTTAATGGACTACCTGCAGGAGGTGGGGCGGGGCGGGCGGGATGGCGGCCCCTGCCGGGCCCTGATGTTGGTCTCGGAGCCGACGGGCCTGCTGGATCCCACCGATCGCCAGCGCCAAGCCTATTTCTATTCCCAGCAGGAGCGCCTGCTGGCCCAGGCGCGGCGTTTGCTGACAACTCTGCCCCCCCAGGGATCCTATGCCGACTTGCCCCCCGGGGAGACGCGGGTGGCCCTGGGCCTGCTGCAGGAGATGGGCTGTCTGCACTGGCCAGATCCCTTTCACTTCCAGGTGCTGCACCGCCACTGGCAGCCGCCGCCGCGGCAGGATCCCTGGCGGGGGATGGACGACTTCATCCACAGCCGCGGCTGTCGCTGGCAGGTGATCCTGCGGCATTTTGGCTACCCTGAGAACCAGCCCGGCCTGCCCTGCGGCACCTGCGATCGCTGCCGGGCTGCCCAAAGGCGTTGATGGTTTCGGCAGCCGGCAGAGGGGTTAGGATCTTTGCGCTTGCCCGGCGTTTTCGCAAAGGATAGGATCCCCTCGCTTTCCCCTTGCTGATGGTGTCCATGAGTGGTTCGGGATCCCCGGTCGCTGCCCTTGAGCAGCCCTTGTCCTTAGCACGGCAGGTGGCGCAACTGCTGGTGGTGCCGGTCTCGGCCCGTTTGGGATCCCAGTCTCCTCCCCGCGAGATCCTCAAGCGGCTGATCCAAGAGGTGGGGATTGGAGGCATCTGGATTACTGAGGGCCATGTAGCAGAGGCCCTGCTGCTGATCGAGGAGGCGCAGTCTTGGGCGACTCTGCCCCTTCTTGTGGCAGCCGAGGCCAGCCGCGGCCTGGCTCTGCAGGGAGCCACTTCCTTCCCCCACCCCCTGGGCCTGAGCCGCCTGGGATCCGAAGCCGAGCGCTGGGCGGAACAGTGGGGAAGGATCACGGCGCGGGAGGCGGCGGCCATCGGCATTAACTGGCTGCTGGGCCCGGTGGCGGAGCCCCTGGGGCAAGGCCCAGCAGAGCTGGCGCTGGCGGAGGAGCCGCACCTAGTTTTGCAACTGGCGCGCGCCTTTGTGCGCGGCTGTGAGCAGGCCGTCCCCGGCGGGATCCTGACCACAGCCAGATCCTTCCCCGGCCAGGATTGGGTAGAACCGCCCCAGGCAGGTGCGGCGCTGCGGCCAAAGCCAACCGATGTCCCCTGGTGTCCTCGCCTAAGCCTCACCTTGGAGGAGCTGCAAGCAGGACTCTGGCTGCCGTTCCGCAGCTTGGTGGAGCAGGTGGGAGCCATCTCGGTTGCGCCAGTGGTGCTTCCCGAGTGGGACGAGCGCTGGCCGATCTCTTTTTTGCCGGGGCGGCTGACCCAACTGCTGCGCCAAGAGTGGGGGTTTAGTGGACTAATTGTGGCAGAGGGCCTCGATCAGGGCTTCTTGGACGAGCTGGCCGTTGGCGTCGGCTCCTCTCCCCACCTGCTGGCGGTGCGGGCCCTCCAGGCCGGCGCCGACCTCCTTTTGGCCCCTCCCGACCCAGTGGCGGCCGTCACAGCCATTGTGGAAGCTGTGCGGCAGGGATCCCTGGACGCCCAGGCCATTGCCCAATCGGTGACGCGGGTGCTGCGGGCCAAGCAGCGGCTTTTCCCCTCCGCCTCCGCCCTGCTCAAGCAAGTGTGGCCGGCCCTGGCGGAAACGGATTTCAGCCTGGTTCCCGGCTGGATGGGGGCTAAAGACCCCAGCGACCCCGCCCTCTGCCGCGGCTTTTCCGACGAGCAACTGAAACCCCTACTGTTGGGAGATCCCCTCGCCAAGGACTCACCTCTAGCCAAGCTGTTCGGCACACGTCCGCCTCTGCCCAGAGTCGCCCGGTTGGGATCCCTCTTGGCCGAGCAGGATATTGCTCCCTGTCAAGCTGCCATGGCCCGCGGCGGCGTGACAGGCGGCCAGGCTTTGCCCCTGCCCGCTCCCCCCGGCAGTTGGAACTGGATCTGGCAAGATCTCGCCCCTGGCGCTGAGACAGCAGGGCTATCGGCGGCCTCTCCCGCCCTCAGCATTCCCGCCGGCCTCGGCTTCTCTCCTTTGCTCAGCCATCCTCTCACCCCTTTGAGCTTGCTGGAGACGGCCCTGGGCAGCGCCGGCCAACTGATCTTCCAGGCCTTTGTCGAGGAGCCTTTGCCCAACTATGTGCTGGATTGGCTGCAACAACAACGAGAGCGGGTGGCAGCCGTCGTCGTTTATGGTAACTTATCCTTCTACCGACGCCTGCAGGCGCACTTTCAGTGGGCCAACGCCATCCACAGCCTCAATCCTGATCCCTGGGCCCAGGCAGAAGCTATGCAGCGTCTGTTTCCCCACCGGCTCATCCCGGAGAAACCCGAGCCTCAGCCAGCATCGACAAATAATTAAGAAAAAGTAAATACCATTGCAGATTGTTGGCAGAAAGGGGCCCCTGAGCTATCGTATTGATGGAAATGTAAACTATTGAAACGGTTTCTCTCAGGGTTGTCTGTGCCTTCCTTCCTCTCAGACATCGCTGGATCGGGCAGTTCTCGCCCCTCTGGTGACGGTGAGTGTGAGCTTGAGCGAACCTCCCCGCAGCGTCCGCAACCGTTCCTCCACTCTTTGCAAGCGCTGCTGTCAGGGCGCTGGGCGACAAAGCTTGGACTGGGCTTGGCTGTTGTGGGTCTGGCAATCCTCACCTGGATTTGGCTGGCTGCAGGAGCTGGGCTGGATCCTTACACTAAAGCCGTCCTCAGCCTAGAGGGTCAGCCCAGCCATGGTGCTTCGTTGTTTGCCCTCAACTGTGCCGCCTGTCATGGAGAAGAAGCCGATGGCCGAGTTGGCCCCAGCCTGCGGGGAGTTAGCAACCGCCGCTCCGACCGGTTTATCATTCATCAGGTAACCAGTGGCAAAACTCCGCCTATGCCCCAGTTTCAGCCGGATCCCCAGGAGATGGCAGATTTGCTCAGCTACTTGAAAACCCTCTGAGGCCAGCTCATGGGCCTGACCCAGCAGCTTGCTTGCTACGCTCTCTGGCTGGCCTCCGTATTTGCCTTTGCGGAATGGCTGCGCTCCCGACAGGTGGATGGGGAATGGGTGCGCAAAGTCGTCCATATCGGTGTGGGCAATATCATTCTGCTGGCCTGGGCCTTGCAGGTGCCCCGCTGGCTTGGGGTGGGGTTTTCCTTGGTGTTTGCCGGCCTGGCGCTGCTCTCCTACCGGGTGGCTATTTTGCCTAGCTTGAATGGGGTCGGGCGGCGTAGCTTCGGCACTTTCTTCTATGCTGTCAGCATTGGCCTGTTGCTGTATTGGTTTTGGCTGCCGCAGCGACAGGTATTCGCGGTGATTGGCATTTTGGTGATGACCTGGGCCGATGCGCTGGCGGGCTTGGTGGGCAAAACTTGGGGCAAGCACCTCTATCAACTGGGATCCCTTCAAAAAAGTTGGGAGGGATCCCTGACCATGTGGGCAGTGAGCAGCTTGGTGATTGCGGCGCTGCTGCTGGGGTACTTCGGCTTTTCTCCCTCCTTGCTCGCCATCAGCCTCTTGGTGGGAGGCCTGGCCATGGGCCTAGAGGTCTTCTCTTGGTGGGGGCTGGATAACCTGACCGTGCCTTTGGCCAGCGCCGGGCTCTGCTTTGCCCTGCTGCAGCTTCTGGACGAACTGTACCTGTAGCGGAGTTGCTACTACTGTGACGGGTTTGGCGCGGAAGCGACTTCTAGGCCCCGCGGCGTTCTTGTTCTCGCTCTTCTTGTTGCTGCCACTGCCTGATCAGCTCTTTCGCTGCCTGGGGGGTAAAGTAGTCCAGCTCCATCAGCTTGCGATAGGTGAGGAGCTGCCGCATCTCCAGGGGCATGTCTGCCTTCCGGTAAAAGTAGTGGATGCGGCTGATGTTTTGCTCCATCTCGGCGAACTCCTGCTCCCGCTGCATTTGCCTTTCCTGCTTGAGCACCTTGTGGGGAGCAGACATGCGATTCGGGATCCGCTGCGCGCTGGTGGCTTTGCTGGCGAGAACCCGATGGGCTCCGCTTTGCCGACTGTTGGCGCCGTTGAAACGGCTGAAAAAGAAAGAGAGCATCCGTCAACCTCACACAGGCAGAGAAAAGAGGGTCGTCTTACACTAACTTCACAATATCAAGCTTAGATAAAGCTGTGAAGCCGCCAGTGATCTGGATCCCTTTTGGGAAAGCCCGTACCTTTCACAGGGCAAGGAGTGTATCTCTCCTGTCCCTTAGGAGAGTTGAGGCAGAGACAAGGCTTGGCTTGGGCAGGCAGACTTATAGAGGATGTTATCAGTATTTACACGTATGCTTGGACGAAGATAGGGTCAAAGCGCAAAATTATTTGCGGGCTTTCACGCACAATGACAGGGATCTTGAATAACTGTTACATGGTGCTTGCCCGGAGGCGCTACAGGTGAGATTCGTCGCCGCTCAGCAGCCAGGTAACCGAGACACCCAGCGCCTTGGCAAAAGCCACCAGCTCTTTGTCGATGACGCGCCGTTTGCCCTTTTCCACCTGGCCGATCTTGACGTAGTCCAACTGCACGCCGTACTTAGCCAGGCGACCCGCCAGTTGATCTTGGGTCAGTTGCAGCTTCTCCCTTACCCAGCGCACCCGCTCTCCGATCAAGTTGGCCGATGGAGGGTGCTGGTTGAGGTTAGACTCCATAGGAGCAAGAGATTGTGAATATTCTTTTCCAGACTGAGGAAGCCGATGGCTCCCGCGGCGCCCCATGGTAGCCTATGCTGGCAAGGCTACCCCTCCTCTTCCACTTTATAGAACCTGTGGGAGCCTGCTCGACAGCAGGCGAGCTAGCTGTCTCCTGAATATCTTACACAAGGTCTAGATCGAAAATCGCTTATGGATGTTTTCGCGCAGGATGCGCTGCCGGCGAGAACTTGGCAGATGGGATCCCTGCCACTCCCGCACCCAGCCGGAAAAATTTCCGGGCAAAAAAGAGGGCCATGATCGATTTTCGCTCGCGCCAGGGGGAGAAACTTTTCTAGACTAGGAGGTGACGTTTTCTCCTCACTTGGCCGTGGTTTTCTCTCGTCCTCATCCTGAAAACATTGCCTCGTCCCGCCAGGAGCTCGACGATCTCTGGCTTGAGGCCGAGTCTGCCTCTCAGGATCCGGCTGCAGAGGCCGACCTAGAGCCGGGCGCCAGCGGGTTGCGGCTGAATGAAGACGCCGTCGATCACTACTTGAATACAATTGGTCGGGTGCCCCGCATCGATCACGCGGAGGAGATCGAGCTGTCGCGCAAAATTCAGCAGAAGCTGCTCATCGATCAGGCCCGCAGGGAATGGCGGCAACAGCGGGGGCAGGATCCCAGCGATGAGGAACTGGCAGCAGCCCTGCAGATTCCTGTGTCTACCCTGCGCTCCCGCATCCGCCAAGGGGAACAGGCTCAGCGCAAGCTAATCAACGCCAACCTGCGCCTGGTGGTCAGTGTGGCCAAGAAGTACCTCAACCGGGGGGTGCCCTTTTTGGACTTGATCCAAGAGGGCAATATGGGTCTTATTCGGGCCACTGAGAAATTCAATGCCGAACGAGGTTTTCGCTTCAGCACCTATGCCCACTGGTGGATTCGCCAGGGCATTACCCGCTGCATTGCCAACCAAGCCCGGACGATTCGCCTGCCGGTGCATATGGTGGACAAAGTGCGTCTGCTCAAGCGCACCAACCGCGAGCTGATGAAAGCCCGAGGGCGACGGCCCACAGAAGCCGAACTGGCGGAGGCGCTGGGCATCAAGGTTAAGAAGTTGCGCATGATCCAGCAGGCTGCCGCTTTGCCCCTGTCGTTGGATGTGCCGGTTGGCCAGGAAGGGGAAAGCCGCCTGGGGGATTTGCTGCCGGATGAGCGGCAGGAGCAACCCTTTGAAGAGATCCTCGTGCAATCTCTGCGGCAAGATGTGCGTTCTGCCATGCAGGCCCTGAAGCCCATCGAGAGGCAGGTGCTGGAGCTGCGCTATGGGCTGGATGGGCAAAGGGCGAGAACTCTGCGAGAAGTCGGGGATCACTTTAACTTAACGCGGGAGCGGATTCGCCAGATCGAGCGGGATGCTCTGCGCAAGCTGCGCCTAGGCCATCCTTCGCGGGCTTTGGCCCAGTACATTCGCTAGCTTTTGCCGCAGCCTCCCGGGGTTCGGGCGGGGATCCCCGCGCGAGACGGGTTTTCAGCCCTTGGGATCTGCCTTGCAGCCCCCTAAAATGGCGGTAAGCCAGATCGCTGGGGATCCCCATGTCCACCGGTTCCACGCCTGCTTCTGCCAGGGAGTGCTCGCCGCAACAGGCGCAGCTTTGGTTACGAGGGCTGCTCAGCATTGCTTGGGCTGGTGACATCCTCTCCCGCTAAGCCCTGACGGGCTGTAGACGGGAGCTTCCGAGAATCACTTCCCGGAGTTGCTGCTTCAACGGACTGGTAAACCAGGATCCTCCACAGCCAGAGAGCGGCAGTCCCACCGCCCCCCTACATCCCCCCGTATACGGGGGGACCTGAGTCCTCGCTTCAAAATCTCGATAGCAGCGTTCAAGTCTCTGTCCCACGACCCGCAACGAGGGCAATCATGCACCCGCTCCGACAAGGTCTTGGGAACACGCTCTTCACAAACACAACAATTTTGGG
>NZ_AUMZ01000001.1:2000472-2049612 GCF_002760375.1 Synechococcus sp. 60AY4M2 | reverse complement strand
CGCCCAGATTGTGAGACTCAGGGGCATTGAACCCCTTCGTCTCACCGCCTATCCTCCAGCCCGCCAAGCTGCGCTGTGGCGGGAGTACCCCGGAGGTTCTGATGGAGAATATAGCCTCGAGGAGCAGCGACTTATCGAAGATCTCATCCGCTTCGACTGGCCGGAAGACCAGGGGAAAGATCTCGCTCCCCTCTCCCCTGAGAGGAGCTGGCGGCCCAGCTGCAGCGGGAGTTGCGGGAAGATTTCCTGCGCACGGCGGTGATGACAGCCGTTGCCGACGGGGTATATTCCGAGCCGGAGGACCGTCTGTTGCACCAATTGGCCGCTGCCTTCGGACTGGAGCTTCCCCAGCTCCACCTGCTCGGGGCCACGCTGGTCAATAAGGGCGCCACCTCGCCATTGCCGGCAGAGGCTCAGGCCGAGAGCGGCTATACCGACCTTTTGGCTCCCTTGCAGAAGTGGCTGGACGGCATCCAAGTCTGCGACGCGAAGGTAGCCCGCTTCTTGTGCCGTATGATCCCCGGCCAGTGCCCCTTTGAGCGGGAGGTGGTGCTGTTTGGCCGCAAGGTGATGCACATCCCCCCATGTGCAAGCTCAACCCTCTCTACGACCAGGTGGTGGCCTTGCGCTGCCGTGCCCTCTCCTTCCTGGCAGAAGCCGGGGAAGACATCAGCCAGTACACAAAAGGATAGCTTGGTAGCCCCGCACTTTAGTGCAGGGCGGAAAAGCCCGCTAGCCACTTTAGTCGCTTACCCATGATGTGGGCCGTTGATATAGTTTTGAATTACCTCAGCCCTAGCATTCCCCGCGGTACAGAAACAATAACTTCTGCTCCAAACGCTAGGCAGTTTTCGCAGGTTAGCAAACTCCTGCCTTAAATATTTAGAAGCTCTACTTTTGAATGCTTTACGAAGCGATGGGCAAGCTATGGTGAGCTTTGCGCTGAGATGGCGAGAACCCAAAACAAGCACTTTATCGCAATGTATGTTTCCGCCGCACAACAGACCTGTAAGTCTGTAGCTGGAGTGGAGCTATGCTAAGCCTGCCCAGCCCCAATCGCTGGATCCGGGAAAAGCTCTAGCAATTGACCACGGAGTCAACAACTGGCTTACGTGCGTTAGCAACTTAGGACATAGCTTCATCATTGGTGGCCGCAAAGTCAAGTCCTTCAACCAGTGGCACAACAAGGAGCTGGCTAGGCTCAAGACTCACAAGCTGCGAGGGTTTTGGTTGCAAAAGCTTCGTCGAATTACGGAAACCGGAGAATGCGGTCCACAAAGCTGCGGGCAAGGTCATTGACTTCTGTTTACACCACTCAATTGGGAGAATCCTCTTCGGTTGGAACAAAGAACAAAAATAAGAATGCGGTTTTAACCAAAACTTTGTTTTCATTCCAACAGGTCGGTTCAAGGAGCGTATCGCGCAATTATGTTGGCATTATGGCATGGAGTTTATTGAGGTAGAGGAAGCGTACAGCTCGCAGGCAAGCTTCCTAGATGGAGATGAGCTACCTAATTATGGTGAAAAACCCGACGGGTGGAGACCCTCTGGAAAGCGTATCAAGCGGGGCCTGTACCAAACGGCAAAGGGGTGGTTGGTCAACGCTGATGCGAATGCTGCCGCCAACCTGCTTAAGAAAGTCAGCAGAACCTTGGGGCTTTGCCTTCAGGAACTGTCTAGAGGCGCTTTGACAACGCCGTTGCGGGTTCTTTTGTGGACTGCGTAAGAATCCCCCGCCTTTAGGCGGTGGGAGTCTCAATTGATAGTTCGCACTCAAGCATGGCGAAGCCGAACGCCGTCTCCACCTCTAGCTCCTCTCTCCCTCTGGGAGAAGAGCTGGGGGTGAGGGGTGCCTCTAGGAGTGCGTCTGATTGGCAGCCAGCCCCTCAAGAATAGGTGATGTCCGTCTGTCCCAAAGGGATTGCCTCCATCCCTGCCTCGGCCTCTTCCGCGCGCACCTCCTGCAAAAAGGCTTCGAGAGAAGCGTGGGCTTCCGCCTCCAGATCTGCTCCCCCTTCCGGCAGCCAGCCCAAAAGCGGCAGGGGCAAGAGGGTGGACAGGTTGGTCAATAGCAGCAGCAGCCCCAGATGGCTGAAATCGCTCTCGGTTACCCCCAGCGCGTGCATGAGCAGGGATCCCAACTCTTGAGAGAGAAACCCCGCCAGGTTAAAAGCCGACATCAGCAAGGCGAAGAGGGTAGCTTCGATTCCCGGCGGGCAGAGGCGGGCAGCCAAGACCAACACCGGCATAAAGGCAATCTGCCCTGCCACCGTCAGCACCAGGCTATCCCCCAGACTAAACCAGTGATCGTCGATGCCCCAGGCCCGGTTGAGGTGATAGACCAAAATGAGGCTGGTTAGGCCCAGCCCTGCCGAGAGAACCGTCATCCAGCCAAATAGAGGCCGCAGCGGGATCCGCCGCAGATACACCTGAAAGATCGCCACCCCCACCAAGCTGGCGACGCTGGTAACCAGCCGCACCTGGCCTAAAAACCCCGGCCCAAAGCCGAGATCGCTGGTAAAAAAATAAAACAGGGCCACGTCGGCGCTGGGGGTTGCCTGCCAGATAAAGACAAACAACACCGGCAAGAGAATGCTGGGTTGCCGCAGCGCCCGCCACACCTGTCCCACCTGCTGCCGCAAGGGATCCCAGCCAAAGGAGCAGGCCACCGGCTGATCCACAATCACCCAAGCCGCCAGGGCGATCAGCAGCGGCAACAAGGCCGTCAGCCCAAACACCACCTGGGGGGGATAGTGGGCTAGGAGTGCCCCTCCGGCATAGGCCGTGAGCAGAGATCCCAGCGCCGTCGCCCCCCAGGACAAAGACTGCAGCGTGCCCGTCCCCGCCCAGTCGCTGCCGTGAACCCGCTCCACCACCAGCGAATCCACAATGACATCCCCCACCGCCACCGCCAGGGATCCCAAAACCATCCACAGCATCGCCAACTCAGCCGTTGGCGCCCACAGGGCCATCCCTAGCCAAGCCCCACACCCCAGCAGCCCGGAGAGCAAGAGGTAGGGACGGCGGCGGTAGCCTGCCAGCGGCAGCGTATCGGAGAGGAGGCCGTAAAGAGGCTTGAGGGTCCAGGGAATGACGGCAAAGCCCATCAGCGCCGCCGTCTGCGCCGGCCCCAGGCCCAGGCTATCCTTCAAGTAAAAACTGGTGGCCAGCCGCGCCAGCCCCACCGCCCCCTGCACAAAGTACACCAGCAGGATCCCGATCAGTTCCGGCGTCCAGCAGATCTCTTGCAGGGGATCCAAAGTGGATCGGCGCAGCTGTTGCAGCAGGAGGTGAAGCATGGGCAATCTTGTCCTTGTCGCTTCCTGTCTTGGCCGTTGTCCCGTAGGACTGCTCTTGCAGCATTGTCTTGCCGCAACAATAGCAACAGCAGGAAATGAGAGTTAAGAACTTCTTTACACTGTAACCTGCTCAACTGTAACCTGCCCAACCGGCCCACGGCTGCGATCCTCCAGACCCCCGCCTGTCAAGGCGCCGGCGGCACTTCTGTAGAGATTCCAAGCCGTGAGCTGCCTCGGGCGAACATGACTGACAATGCGAGGGATCCTTTTTTGAACTGCTCATGAGCTGGCAACGCCCCGATGGTCGCACGGCTGCCCAATTGCGCCCGATTTCCTTTCAGCGCCACTTCACCCGCTACGCTCCGGGCTCAGTGCTGGTGAAGTTTGGCGATACCCATGTCCTCTGCACCGCCAGTGTGGCCGAAGAAGTCCCCCCCTTTTTGCAGAACACCGGCCAAGGCTGGCTGACAGCAGAGTACCGCATGCTGCCCACCGCCACCCAACAGCGCCAGCCGCGAGAGACGCTAAAAGTCTCAGGCCGCACCGCCGAGATCCAACGGCTCATCGGGCGTAGCCTGCGCGCCGCCTTGGATTTCCACAAGCTGGGATCCCGCACCATCACTGTCGATGCCGACGTCCTGCAGGCCGATGGCAGCACGCGCACCGCCGCCATCACCGGTGGCTATGTGGCCCTGCACGACGCCATCACTTGGCTTTACAAACAGGGGCTGCTGGATCCGGCGCAGGGATCCCCCTTGCGGCAGCAGGTGGCAGCCCTTTCGGTGGGGATCGTGCGAGGCGAGGTGCTGGTGGATTTGTGCTACGAGGAGGACAGCCAAGCGGAAGTGGACATGAACATTGTCATGAACGAGCAGGGAGCCTTGATCGAGATTCAGGGCACCGCCGAAGCCGGCTGCTTCGACCGCTCGCAACTGTTGCAAATGTTGGATATGGCCCAGGCCGGCATCCAAGAATTGCTCCGGGCCCAGCGAGAGACTCTAAACTTGTAGCCGACGGGATTGTTGCAGCCGCGAGCCCAGCCTGAGCCTTGCAGCGGTTCCGGTCGGGCGGCTGCTGGTAGGGTTCCCAGAGTTCTGCCTTTGACACTCCCACCCAGGGGATTCTTACGCAGCCCAAAATGGACTCGCGAAGGCGCTGTCAAGACACCCCTAGACAGTCCTTTGAGGCATAACCTCAAAGTTCTGCTTACTTCGGACTGAAGTTCCTCCAGGTTAGTTATTGCCGCGCCGGTTTTGCACCGCAGTAGGTTGTTTTCCTGGAGAAGCTCTATATAACAAAGAAGCAACTAAAGTGGCTCAAGGGCTTTTTCGCCCCGCACTCAAGTACCGGGCTACCAAGCTATCCTCTTGTGTTTCTTTTTGGTAAAGAGACGATAATGAGATGAAGCAGCCGTGAATCACGGCTGCCTCTGCAAGCTTGGGTGTGTGGCCGAGGTGAATCCCTGCGCATTTGGACTGCAGAGGCTGGCCGGGAGGATGTCCCATGTCCCATTTTGTGTTTGCAGCGGGGGAACTGGCGCCCCTGCTCCGGCAGCAAGGTCGGCAGTTTAGCACCGGCTATCTGCACCTCCACCTCAAAGGGGGGGATCCCGCCGAGGGCACGGAGCCTTGGGTGCTGACCTACTACTACGGCAGACTGCTCTTTTCCGCCGATCAGCCCCTCAACCCTCAGATCCTGCTAAAGCGCCTATCCCGCTTTATTCCCCGCCTCAACTTGGAATGGTCGCAGCGGGCTATCCGAGTGCTGCAGGAGCGGCTGATAAAAGACAACTCCCTGCCGGAACTGCTAGAGGCCATCGCCCAGTTGGGCCTGATCAAGCCAGGTGAGCTGGAAGACGCGCTCTGGCTCAACCTGCTCACCGATTTCGATCGCTATCTCTTTGAGCGGGCAGGCACCTGTTCCTTTGAAGTGCAGGAACGGGTTGCCCAAGAGGCCCCCATTGGCGGGTTTGAGTTGGAGCCGCTGCTACAAGAAGCGGCTCGCCGCCACGATCGCTGGGCGGAGTTGCGGCTGGCTGTTCCCACCATGCTGGCGGTGCCGGTGGTCAACTGGGATCGGGTCAACCGCTATCGCCTTACCGACGAACAGCGGCAAAAGCTACACGCCCTCACCAAAGATGGCCAGTCGCTAGAGGCCATTGCCAAGAAGCTGTGTCGGGATCGGCTGGAGGTGGCCGGCCTTTTCGCTGCCTGGGCCAAAAAAGGTCTGGTGAGCCTGCAAACGCCCCCAGAACTGCTGCAGGCTAAGCGCCACGCTCCCACAACTCTCTTGGCGGTGGACGACAGTGTCGTGATGCAAGAAATCCTGCGGCAGTACCTATCCAAATATCACGTGATCACAACGGGCAACCCCGCCGAGGTGCTCCCCCTTTTGTTTCAGCACCGGCCTCACCTGTTGTTGATGGACATCGCCATGCCCGGGATCGACGGCATAGAACTCTGCCGCATTGTGCGTAGCCTGGAAGAGTTCAAGTCTCTCCCTATCCTGATGGTTACCTCGCGGGATAGTTTGCTGGATCGCATCCGCGGCAAGTGGTCGGGAGCAACCGGCTACCTGACCAAGCCTTTTAGCGAAAGCCAGCTCGTCGCCGAGGTGGAGCGGCTTTTGGCCCAGGCCCAGCAGCAAGAGCACACCCCCTACTCTCCCCGAGGAGCCAAAACCAACCCGCCCAGCCCATGGCGGGGATCCCCTGCCCCCCTTGGGGATCAGGCCAAAGCTTAGAAAGCGGGCCAAGGAGGCCGAAACTATGTTTACGGGTCTGGTGCGCAGTTTGGGTACAGCTCAGTTGATCTCCTCTTCCCAAATACGGGTTATCTGTCCAGAGCTACAGCCGCAGTTGGCTTATGGCGACAGCGTGGCAGTGGACGGCCTCTGCCTGACGGTGGTGGAGATCCTGCCCGATGGCTTTTTGGCCGATGTCTCGCCGGAAACGCTGCGGCGCTCGGTCTGGGGCCAGGGATCCGGCCCGCGCACCGTTAACCTCGAGCCGTCCCTGCGGGTGGGAGACAAGCTGGGGGGGCATTTCGTCAGCGGCCATATCGATGGGGTGGGACAACTGTGGGAGCAAGCGGCCACCGGCAACGCCTGGGAGCTGAGCTTCAAGGTGCCGGCGGAGATCGGTCGCTACATCGTGCCCAAAGGCAGCGTGGCCGTCAACGGGGTCAGCCTGACCGTTGCCGAGGTGCGCCAGGGGGGCTGCTGGTTCAAGGTGGCGGTGATCCCGCAGACCTACCGCGAGACCAACCTCTCCTTGCTGCAGGTGGGGGATCCGGTGAACGTGGAGGCGGACATGCTGGGCAAGTATGTGGAAAAATTGTTGGGCCTGGCTCCGCCGGAGAGCGGCCTTTCTCTGGAGTTTCTGGCCGAGCACGGATACGTTTAAGTCCCTAGCGGATCTTTGCCCATCTCATGATTCAGCCGGAAGAAGCCGAACGCCTGCGTGGCGTGACCGTCTATTTGATTGGCATGATGGCCAGCGGCAAGTCCACCCTGGGAGCTGAGCTGGCCGCCCAGTTGCGCCGCCCCTTCTTCGATACCGATGCCCTGGTGGAGCAGGTGGCGGGCTGCTCGATTGCCCAGATCTTTGCCGAGCAGGGGGAGGCCCACTTCCGGGAGCTGGAAACCCAGGTGCTGGCTCAGCTCAGCGGCTACACCCGCCTGGTGGTTGCTACGGGGGGCGGCATCGTGCTGCGGCCCAAAAATTGGAGCTACCTGCACCACGGCCTCACCGTTTGGCTGGATGCGGCCCCTGAGCTCATTTGGCAACGCCTAAAGCGGGATCCTGGCCAACGGCCCCTCTTGCAAACCCCCGATCCCCAAGCTGCCCTGCAGAGGCTGATGCAGGAGCGAGAACCCTTCTACGCCCAGGCCGACGTGCGGGTGCCCATCCATTCAGAAGCCAGCCCGTCCCAGTTGGCGGAACAGGTTTGGCAGGCCATTTGCGCCCGCCTGCGAGCCCAGCCGCCTTGCAACCGATAAAAAAAGGGATCCGCAAACCTCTGGGATCCCTAGACTTGCCAGGAGCGGATCCCTGGCAAGGGGCAGGCAACGATTCCTTAGAGCGCGTTGCCGCGGGGCAGGACTTCCTCGGGGAACTCAAAGCGCTCGTGCGGCTGGTCCTGCGGCGCCATCCAGGCCCGAATCCCCTCGTTGAGCAAAATGTTCTTCGTGTAGAACGTCTCAAACTCAGGGTCTTCCGCCGCCCGCGTCTCCTGACTGATAAAGTCATACGCCCGCAGGTTCAGCGCCAACCCCACCACACCAATGCTCGACATCCACAATCCCGTTACCGGCACAAACAACATGAAAAAGTGCAGCCACCGCTTGTTGGAAAACGCTATCCCAAAAATCTGGCTCCAGTAGCGGTTCGCCGTCACCATCGAGTACGTCTCTTCCGCCTGCGTCGGCTCAAATGCCCGGAACGTGCTCGCCGCTTCCCCATCCTTGTAGAGCGTGTTCTCCACCGTCGCCCCATGGATGGCACACAGCAGCGCTCCACCCAACACGCCGGCCACCCCCATCATGTGGAACGGGTTCAGCGTCCAGTTGTGGAACCCCTGGAAAAACAGCAAAAACCGGAAAATCGCCGCCACCCCAAAGCTGGGCGCAAAAAACCAACTGCTCTGCCCCAGCGGGTAAATCAAAAACACGCTCACAAACACGGCAATCGGCGCGCTGAAGGCAATGGCGTTGTAGGGCCGCACCCCCACCAGCCGGGCAATCTCAAACTGCCGCAGCATAAAGCCAATCAGGCCCAGCGCCCCATGGAAGGCCACAAAGGTCCACAGCCCGCCAATCTGGCACCAGCGGGTAAAGTCCCCCTGGGCTTCCGGGCCCCACAGCAGCAGCAGGCTGTGCCCCATGCTGTCGGCGGGGGTGGACACGGCCACCGTCAAAAAGTTGCACCCCTCCAGGTAGGAGCTGGCCAACCCGTGGGTGTACCAAGAGGTTACAAACGTGGTGCCGGTCAGCCAGCCGCCCAGGGCCAAATAGGCGCAAGGAAACAGCAGCAGCCCCGACCAGCCGATAAACACGAATCTGTCGCGCTTGAGCCAGTCGTCGACGATGTCGAACCATCCTCGCTCCTGGCGCGCGCGCCCTACTGCGATGGTCATAGGACAATTTTCTCCAGAAAAAGACAACCAACCAAAAATGCAGTGCAGCACCGCCCCCAGCATTTCTGAGCGGCACCGCCCTTCTATCTTACGAAAAATTAATAAATTGCAACACTTCTCAGGATGAGGCTCTGCCCCAGCTTGGCCGGCACAGGGATCCCTTGTGTTTTAGGATGGGAAGGGTTTTGCCGGGATCCGCTTGCCTCAGCAGGACGAGGGTCATCGCAACACGGAGGGCATTGTGGTGCAAGCCAGGATTTTGTTTGCAGCGGCGGAGGCTGCCCCCATTGCCAAGGTGGGGGGTATGGCGGATGTGGTGGGATCCCTGCCCGTCGTTTTGCGCAAGCTGGGGCAGGATGTGCGCATCATCATGCCCCTGTACGGGTTTCTCTGGGACAAGTTCGGCCCGGAACCGGGGCAATACCCCCGCTCCAAGGATCCCATCTGGTCTAAACAGGTCATGGGGCAGGTGGCCGATATTTACGAAAGCGTTTTGCCCGGCACCGATGTGCCCCTCTACTTGGTCAGCCACTATTGTTTTGCTCCCCACCGCATCTACTACGGCGAGGACGAGTTCTGGCGCTTTACTTTTTTTGCCAACGCCGTGGCTGAATTTGCCTGGACCTACTACCCTTGGAAACCCAACATCATCCACTGCCACGACTGGCACACCGGCATGATCCCGGCCTGGATGCACCAGGCTCCCGATATCGGCACCGTCTTTACCATCCACAACCTGGCCTATCAGGGGCCTTGGCGTTGGCAACTGGAACGCATGACCTGGCTGCCCTGGTATTTTTCCGCCCACAACACCATGGCTGCCGGGATCCTCTACGCCGACCAAGTGAATACGGTTTCGCCCACCTACGCCCTGGAGATCCGCACCAGCCTCCATGGAGAGGGCCTCCAGGATCTGCTGGCCTGGAAAGGGGAGCGCCTGCGGGGGATCCTGAACGGCATCGACACCGAGAAGTTCGATCCCCGCACCGATCCCGCTCTCGAGGCCAACTTCAGCATCGACGACCTCAGCGGCCGGGCGGTGAACAAGGCGGCGCTCCAGTCTCGCTTGGGTTTGACCGTTAACCCCGACGTGTTCTTGATGGGCATGGTAGCGCGTTTGGTGGAACAAAAGGGGATCGATCTGCTTATCCAAACCCTGGATCGCTTTTTGGCCTATAGCGATTCACAATTTGTCTTGCTGGGCAGCGGGGAAGCCTACTACGAGGGGCGGATCCGGGAGATGGCCGAGCGGCACCCGGGCAGAATGGCCTATCAACAGGGTTACCAGCCGCAACTGGCTCAGTTGATCTATGGAGGAGCAGACGTCTTTTTGATGCCCAGCCGCTTTGAGCCCTGTGGCATCAGCCAGATGATCGCCATGCGCTACGGCTGTGTGCCCATTGCCCGCCGCACGGGAGGGCTGGTGGATACGGTCAGCCATCACATTCCCAGCAAGGGGATCGGTACGGGCTACTGCTTTGATCGCTACGAAGCCCTGGACTTCTACACCTGCTTGGCGCGGGCTTGGGAGGCCTTTCAGCACAAAGACACTTGGCAGGCGCTGCAAAAGCGGGGCATGGCCACCGACTTCAGTTGGCAGCGCTCGGCGCTGGAATACCTGCGCCTGTACGAGCTGATTATGAACTTGCCGCTGAGGCCGGAAAAGACCTCCTCTGAGAATCAGCCCGCCCCCACTTAGCTCTACTCCGTCCAAACAGCCAGCCTCCCAGCAACTTCTGGCTGAGGGGATCCCTGAGCTGCGGCGGAGGCACCCAGAGTGAGATAAAGTAGAACGGGTTAACGAGGTTTTGAGGACTGCCTGCCAATGTTCGGACGACGTCCCGCTGTTATTGGCCAAGGTCGGCGCCAAGACGCCACTGTCCAAGGGCTCAACTTTCTGCGCCGTTCTTGGGCGCGGTTGGCTTTCGGCTTGTTGCTTGGCCTTGTCCTGGGCGTCGGCTCGACTCTCTGGGCCACGGCTCAAGAGCTGCCCCCTGGCCAGCAGCTCATTCCCAACCCGCAGCAGTTTCGGGCCCTAGAACAGCCCAACAATGCCCTCAGCGTGTTGCGGGCTGAACAACTGGCCGCCGAAGCCGATGCCGCCATCCAAGCGCAAAACTACGACCGGGCCATCGAGCTGCTGCAACAGGTGTTCAACGCCTACAACCAGCGCTCCAACTACCACCAAGATCTCTCCCGGGCTTTTGCCGGGATCCAAAACCGCATCTCCGAAGAGCAGCGGGAGCTGGCCCGCGTTGCCGCCCAGGCCCGAGATGAGGCTGCCTACGATCTGGCCGTGGTCTATCGGGCTGCCGGGCGCCCCGAGGAGGCCGTAGCCTGGCTGATTCAGGTCATCAAGAGCCAGACCCCAACCCGGGAGCTAGGCACCCAGGCCTACCAGCAGCTTCTGGAGATCGGCTTCGTCAGCACCCCCTTCCCCTAGCGCTCCTCTCCCAGATGCCGGTAGAAAGCCAGCGCTGTTTGCCCGTAGGCCCGCTGGTCAAAGCGCAGCAGGGATCCCACCTGGTCGGGCAGCTCGTGGCTGCTGCGGTGCTCGACGATCAAAGTTCCGCCTGGCTTGAGGAGGGGCGGGATCAGCGGCAGCAGGGGGGCATACAGACCCGCCTCGTAGGGGGGAGCAAAGTAGACGTAATCAAAGGGATCCAAACCCAAGCCTCGGCTGAGCAGCTTGCGGGCATCTCCCTGGATGACCTGGAAAGATTGCCCCGGCTGCGCCACCTTGGCCCAGTTGGCTCGGATGATGCGACAGGCAGGGGCGGCGATCTCGATCCCGGCCACAAAGGCCGCCCCATGGCACAGGGCCTCTGCCCCCACTGTGCCGGCTCCACAGCAGAGATCCAGCCAGCGACAGCCCTCCACCTGCCCCCGCAAGATGTTGAACAGGGCCTGCCTCACCCGCCCAGGGGTGGGTCGAGTGCCCAGGCCGGCAGGGGTCTGCAGCGCTCGTTTGCCGCTGATACGCAGGCCCATTAGTGTTAGGGGGAGGGAGTCGGTGTAGGCAACTGGCCGGTTAACCCGCTGCGCTGGGCGGCACGATCCCGTTCCATCTGGATCTGCTCCACCAAAGCTTCAGGCAACTGGGCAGCAGCCTGCAGGGCTTGGTCGAAAAGGGGAACTGCCTCCCGGTCTTGGCCCTTGGCAACCAAAATTTGCGCCTTGAGGTAGTAGAGCTCAGGGTTGTTGCAGGAAGCAGCAATGGCCCGCTCCACCGCCTCCAGCGCCTCGTCAAAGCGTTTCATATCCCGATAGGCCAGGGCTTGGCCGCGGTAGGACAAATAGTCAGGCGCTGCCAGGCGAAATTGATTCAACGCTTTCTCCCGATAGGTCAGCAGCAAATCCATATAGCCGTTGAGGAGATTCAGCTCTGGGTCGCTGCTGTCCACGGCCTGGGCGGCCCGGATGGACGCAAACAATTGATTGAGGGTGGGCAATGCCTTGGGCAGCCCGATCACCACCCCCTCCCGCACCACAGTGTTGGCCGCCTCCAGCCCATAGCCCACGCCCTCATACAGGTTGCCGCGCAAGGGATCCGTCTTTTTCAGCTCGGCAGCCACTTGTCGGGTTTGGGTGGCCAACTGGGCAAAAGCATCCAGATCCCCCTCCTGGTAGGCCAGCGCCGCCAACAGGGCATAGACCATTGGCTCGTCGGGGGAAGCTTTCTTGGCTATTTCCAGCTTCTCTCGGCTCTGGGTGTAGCGGCCTGCGCAGAAAAACTCCTCAAACGCCGCAGCCACCTCAGGGCTGATGGGGCGGGCATTGGCCCCGCTGCGAAAAGGATCCTGCGCCCAAACCGGCAAGGCGGATCCCCACACCCAACACAGGATCCCTGCGAGCTTGGCCCCTCTGCCGAACTTGTCGCTTCTCATCCCCTGGCCTCAGCACCCACTACGAACTTTTAGCGAATCGACGCGTCCTTGACCTGCTCTTCAGCGCAGCATTTGCGCAATCGCAGCAATGGCTGCGTCCTGAACCAACTCATTGGTCTCGTGGGCCAGGAGAGCGTGCAAGGGATCCAGGGCGCGCGGATCCCCGATTTGGCCGAGGGCGCGGGCTGCCGCCTCCCGCACCGCCGGTTCGCCGTCAGAAAGCTTGGTCAGCAAAGCCGGCACCGCCTCAACTGCACGCATTTGACCCAACTGATA
Source organism: Synechococcus sp. 60AY4M2 (assembly GCF_002760375.1). Taxonomy (NCBI): domain Bacteria; kingdom Bacillati; phylum Cyanobacteriota; class Cyanophyceae; order Synechococcales; family Synechococcaceae; genus Synechococcus; species Synechococcus sp. 60AY4M2. The sequence goes on along the minus strand of NZ_AUMZ01000001.1, from coordinate 2,037,015 downwards.
GATGGTTTGCAGTTGGGCCTCAAGAGGGGTTGTCGCAGCTGTAGGAACAGAGCCGTACACAGAGATGCCAGGAGAGTAGCCGTAGGAGCCCCGGCCCGCCATGGCGATGGCCGAAAGGGCCTGCAACGCCTCTAGGGCATGATACCGCTCTGCCTCGTTCATATGCGGCAATTGGGCCACCAGGTTGTCAAAGGCTTGCTGTACAGGGTCAGCAGCCGCAGCCTGTTGGACAATGCGAGCAAGGTTTTGGTCGGCCCGCATCTGTTGCCAAGACTGGAGCATCGCCAAGCCGGCAACCACCAAAGCAGCATCGGCCAAAACAGCCAGCAGTGCCATCCCGCCCCAAATCTTGCTGCGACGGCTGAGCTTTCGCATCTGCTTATCCAGGTAGACGAAAGCCTGGTGCTGCCGCTCCCAAAAGTCAGGGGCCACCTGCAGAGTTTGGGCGCTCAGATCAGGAGACAGAAGGTTTTCCTCGCGGGCCACCTCCAAGCTTTGCAGCCTCTGGTTTAGGCGAGAAAAGTGTTTCGTCCAGAGCCAAGTAAACATCAGATCCCATCCTCTCTCCGAGCCTGCCAATGGAGCCAAATCTCCCTGACACAGCAATCTAGGGACTCGTGCTTGCATCCGTTAAGCGACAGGATAACAAAAGCCTCGGCCCCCCACCACCCGCTCTCGAGCGAAAAAGCGCAGCGCGGAAGCAAGCCATGGCTGCGGTGAAGCGCTCGGTGGTGACCCCCCCATAGACAGCCGCCCGCACCTTAGGCAGGCGGGAGCATAATCCGCTCCGAAAGACCTAGGAACACCGGGTACTGAGCACAGCCGAGCACCGTTCAGCGCTGCATCGAGATCGTCATCCTTCTCTAAGCGATCTTTCTGGCAACGAAGCAATTTTCGGCCCGGCGGCATTTCCCGCCGGAGCAGCATCGCGTTTGCGCCAGCAGACTGTGGGCCCTACGCAGTTGGCTGGACGGACAAAACAACCTGTCTTGTCCACTTCCAGTTCCCCAAACAGAGGATTCCCAGGGGCAACCGAATCCTGGCAGATTCCTTACAATCTACGCTCAGATCAGCTCGCTTACCGGGAAGCGATCCAGCAGTTTTTGGGCTTCGCGAGCGTTTTCCCGCAACTCGGCTGGCAGATGGGGTATGTAGGGAATCTGGGAGAGCAAATCCAGCGTGCGGCGAATCAGGCGCACAATATCCCCAGCATCCAGGTTGGTGCTGGCCTCTAGCTGTTCCCAAGGGATCCCTTGCGCCCAGTGTTCCACGATCCCGGCCAAGCCAGGCTCAAACCCAATCGGCACGTGAAACACCTGGTGTTGCCGCTGGCTGCGGAACAGTTGCCGCCGCAAGCCTCGTAAGCCATGCAGCACATCCTCGACTAGCCCGGAAGTACGCAGCCGGCTGTAGGTACCCGAACGGGGAGGCTCGGCCACCAGGGCAGCGATCACCCCAGCGAAGTGATGGGGAGCACAGCCTAGACATTCGCCAGATAGCAAAGCCAGCGCCAGCCAGAGCTCGTTATCTCCCCGCAGAGCGGCTACCACCTCTCCGCTGGCGGTAGGTTGATACTCCCGCAAACAGTCGAACTCCTGCAACACCCCCACCAAGGCCATAAATTGCTGCCAGCGCAACTCCTGTACCGAGTCGCTTTGCCGCTCCAGGTGCTGCAGACGCTTGCGCAGGCGCTGGCGCTTTTCCTGTAAACCCAGCAGCTTTTTCCCAACCCTGTGGGCAGGGTTGACGCGGATGCGGGCTTCTAGGGCGCGGATTTTCTCCTCTTGGGCTTGGATGTGGGGAAAGGCCAATAGGCGCAGGGTGGGATCCGGCTCGGCTTCTCGCTGTTTGAGCAGGTAGCGCAAAAGGCGCCGCTCTTCCCGCCGTTGCGCCTGCATTTTCTCGTAGCGGGCGATATCTTCGTCGGAAATCCCCTCCAGGAGGCGGTCAATTTCCTCCAGCTCGGCGCGAGTGCGCTGGAGCTCCTGTTGTTCGGGCAGCTTTTGCAGCGAGAGCAAATACTGGCCAAAGCTGCGGTTGATGAGATCCCGCGCCGCCTCCAGAGAATGCTTTTGCAGCAGGTTCAGCACCATGCCATAGGTGGGAGTAAACTGGCTCACCAGGGGATCTGCTCCTGCCGTGGCCAGCCGCGCCGCCTCTTGCGCCCCTTCAAAGGGAGATTGCAAGGTCACCACATGCCCGATCACATCTTTGCCCCGTCGTCCGGCCCGGCCCGACATTTGCATAAACTCAGAGGCAGTCAGGAGGCGATGGCCGTCGTCGGTGCGCTTGGAGAGGGAGGAAATCACCGTCGTGCGGGCGGGCATGTTGATCCCGGCAGCCAGCGTCTCGGTGGCAAAAACTAGCTTCACCAGCCCCTGCTGAAACAGGTGCTCGACCAGGCCCTTCCAGGCGGGCAACAGGCCGGCATGGTGGGCGGCAATCCCCCGGTAGAGGGCATCCAGTTGATCCCGGCGCACTGCCTCTGGCATTTCCTGGCAGAAACGGTCGATCTGCTCGGCCAACTGCCGCCGCTCTTCTTCAGAGCTAATTAAGTCCAAGTTTCCCAAACTGGCCACCGCCAGGTCACAGCCCTTGCGGCTGAAGATGAAATAGATGGCCGGCAGCATATCCCGTCGGCGCAGGTTTTCCACCACCTGGGCCATATCCGGTACTTCTCCGTAGGGAGCCTGGCCTGACTTGGAGGGCTTGCTTCTCAGGCGGCGATTGCAAACCCACTGGCCTGACTCGGTTTGCTCCAGCAGGGGGAACAGCCCTTTGCGATTGGCAAAGTGAAATTGCAGCGGCACTGGGCGATGGCTGGAATCGACCAGTCGCGTGGGGCCATGCACCTGGTTCATCCAGTCGGTAAGCTGGTCGCTGTTGGCCAGGGTGGCCGAGAGGGCAACAAGCTGGATGTGGGCAGGGCAGTAGATAATTGCCTCTTCCCAGACAGTGCCCCGCTGTTGGTCGTTCATGTAGTGGCATTCGTCCAGGATCACCGCCTGCACGTCCCGCAAGGGATCCCGGCTTAGAGCCTCCGCCTCTTCCCACGCATCCCTCTCGCTGCCGTAGGGCCCGCGCTGGACAGCCAGAGAGAGCGGCGTGCCGTAGAGCATATTGCGGAAGATCTCGGTGGTCATCACCAAGATCGGCGCTTCCCGGTTGATGGAGATGTCGCCGGTGAGGAGGCCAACCCGCTCCGGGCCGAATTGCTGGCTGAAATCGCGAAACTTTTGGTTGGAAAGAGCCTTCAGAGGGGTTGTGTAGAAAACCCGCTTGCCTTGGGACAAGGCCCGGTGGATGGCATACTCTCCAATCAGGGTCTTGCCGGATCCTGTAGGCGCACAGACCACCACCGATTCCCCAGCGGCCAGAGCTTGAATCGCTTGGATCTGAAACTCATCCAGCTCAAAAGGGAAAAGCCTGCGCAACTCGTCCAGCAAGTCGGTCGCCGGAGAGAGAAGCAAGTTCATGGGATCTGAAAAATCAAAAACAACCTAAAAGCTAGCCACCTTGCTGCTGCTTGTGTGCTATACCTCCCAGGATACAAGCTTGACTTGGGTGTTGGCTCCGGGTTGCGGGCCCTGAAGCCTGGGCAATGCTAAAATGGGGTGCCGTTGCCGGGTACCATCGTGCTGGTTGTTATCGACAACTACGACAGCTTCACCTACAACCTGGTGCAATACCTGGGGGAGCTAGGCGCAGGGGTACGAGTTTTTCGCAATGACGAGATTTCAGTGGCCCAGCTGCGCCAGATGCGTCCCCAGGCGGTTGTCATTTCTCCAGGGCCAGGACGGCCCGAAGATGCCGGCATCTCGCTGGAGTTGATCCGCGAGCTGGGGCCGGAGCTGCCGATTTTGGGCGTCTGTCTGGGTCACCAGTGCATTGGACAGGTCTACGGCGGTCGGATCGTGCGCGCACCTGAGCTGATGCACGGCAAGACTTCCCTCATCTATCATCGAGGGGTGGGAGTGTTTGAGGGGCTGAGCCAGCCTTTTGTTGCAACCCGCTACCACAGCTTGGTGATTGAGGCTTCCACCTGTCCTGACGAACTAGAGGTGACGGCCCAAACTCAGGACGGCATCATTATGGGGATCCGCCACCGCCGCTATCTTCATGTACAGGGCGTGCAGTTCCACCCGGAGAGCATTTTGACCGCGGAGGGCAAACGCCTGCTGAGCAACTTCCTGCGCTTGGCCCAGATCCCTACCTCGGGATTGCTCCAGCCGGCGGCTGCCGGGGTTGTGTCAAGGATCCCCACCCGATGAAGCGTCGCCAACTTTTGCAAGCCAGCGCCAGCTTGCTGGGATCCCTTGCCGCAGGGGGTCAATGGGCAAGGGCGCAAACTGATCCTTCTCCAGGGGGATCCCTGGAGTTTACCCCCGGCTCCAGCGCCCAGGGCCTGCAGCTGACCTGGCTGCACCACAGTTGCGTTTTGTTTGAGGGGGAGGGCAAGCGCTTTCTGGTCAACCCCTTCCGCCCGGCGGGCTGTACAGCCGGCTACCCTGCTCCCAGCGTTGCTGCCGATCTGGTGCTGCTCAGCAGCCGTCTCCTGGACGAAGGGGCTTTGGACGTGGTGCCGGGCAACCCCAGGGTGCTGTTTCAGCCGGGGGACTACTTCATCGACGGGATCCGCGTGCAGGGGGTGCGCATGCCGCGGGGCCCCCGCTTTGGCCTCAACGTGGGCTGGCGCTGGCGCATGGCCGGGATCGACATTGTCCATTTGGGAGGGGCACTGCAGCCCATTGGCCGGGAACAGTCCATCCTGCTGGCTCGCCCTGACCTGTTGCTGGTGCCGGTGGGGGGTGGGCCGAAAAACTACGATCCCGCCGCGGCCAAGGCGGCCATCGAAGCGCTGCAGCCCAAGTTGGTCATCCCGACTATGTACCGCACCGCCGCCGCCGAGGAGTCCCAGTGCGAGCTGCAGCCTCTAGAAGCGTTTTTGCGCCTCTTTCCCGCCGCTGCCGCGCAACCTGCCCTCAGCAACCCCTTGCTGCTCTCGGCCCAGGCCCTGCCCAGCCAAGGGATCGCCATCCTGTTCTTTGAGGAGTAGGGCCATGAGGCGCAGGCGGTGGGCTGTAGGTGTCGGGTTGGGATCCCTGCTGCTAGGCGGTCTGGGGCTCTATGGGTACAGCTTGCCGGCAGATCCCCAGGCTCTGGCCACTGCCAACCCGCTGCGGCTGCAGTTGGCCCTCTGGCTGGGGAAAGACGCCAACGCCGTTGAGGAGCGGGGCAAGACGGCTCTGTTCTTCGTAGAAAGCGGCCTCAACACCCGCCTTTTGCTGGCTGCCGGGGCGGATCCCAATCAACTAGACCATGGGGGAGCTAGCCCACTGCACCAAGCCGCTCGCCTGGGCAACCCTGAGGTTACGAAAGCCCTGCTCCAGGGAGGGGCGGAGGTGAACGCTCGTTTTGGCGCCGGTGGCCTTCCCCTGCATTTTGCCGCTTGGTCCGGCAACCCCGAGGTCGTTCGGCTGCTGCTGGAACATGGCTCCGAGATCGACGAGCCGGACGGCTACGGCCTCACGCCCCTGCGCATCGCCCAGGATCTGCGCCGCTGGGAAGCTGCAACCCTGTTGTCCCGCTGGCCCCGCTCCGCCTCAACCGACGGGCATACAGATTGATTCCCCTTCTCTACCACCCCAGCACCCAGGCGAAGATCAAAGGCGCCACGATGGTGGCATCCGACTCGATGACAAATTTGGGGGTGTCGATCCCCAATTTGCCCCAGGTGATCTTCTCATTGGGCACTGCCCCCGAGTAGGAACCGTAGCTGGTGGTGGAGTCGCTGATCTGGCAGAAATAGCCCCACAGGGGTACGCCCTGGCGACCCAGATCTTGATGGAGCATGGGCACCACACAAATGGGGAAATCCCCAGCAATGCCGCCGCCAATTTGAAAGAAGCCAATGGAGCACTCCGCCGAGGTGTGCGTGTACCAGTCCGCCAGGTGGATCATGTACTCGATCCCTGTGCGGACGGTATGCACATTGCGGATCTCACCCGTGATGCAGTGGGCGGCATACATGTTGCCGGTGGTGGAGTCCTCCCATCCCGGCACATAGATGGGCAAGTCGGCCTCCATGGCCGCATAGACCCAAGAATCCCGCGGATTGATCTGGTAGTAGGGCTCCAGCCGGCCGCTGCGCAGGATGCGGTAGATGAACTCGTGCGGGAAGTAGCGCTCCCCCGCCTGATCGGCAGCCGTCCACTCTTCCAGCAGAGCTTTTTCCAGGCGCCGCATCGCCTCTTCTTCGGGAATGCAGGTATCGGTTACCCGGTTCAGGTGCCGCTCCAGCAGCTCCTGCTCCTGCTGCGGGCTGAGATCGCGGTAGTGGGGCACCCGCTCGTAGAAGTCGTGGGCGATGAGGTTAAAGATGTCTTCCTCCAGGTTGGCGCCGGTGCAGGAGATGGCGTGCACCTTGTTCTGCCGAATCATCTCGGCCAGAGAAAGGCCCAGCTCTGCCGTGCTCATGGCGCCGGCCAGGGTCACCATCATCTTGCCGCCTTTCTCCAGGTGAGCAGCGTAGCCCTTGGCGGCATCCACCAGGGCGGCGGCGTTGAAGTGGCGAAAGTGATGCTTAAGAAATTGGCTGATAGGACCTTTGGCCACTGCTTCTGCGGTTATCATGGTTGGGTTTCTAAGCAAGGCGGGTTCGCCTTCCCAAGGCACAGACTTCGTATCATAGCCAAACCTAAGAGCGCTGGCAAGCTTTTAGGGATCCCTTCAACCTTTTGTTTTGGACATTGCCGGCATGGCCATTGCTCTAGAGTACGTTCGCGAGATCTACTATCGGCCGCTGCTGCAGTTGGTGTACGAGGCGCAAACGGTGCATCGGCAGCACCATCCGCCTGGCCGGGTTCAACTCTGCGCCCTGGTCAACATCAAGTCGGGCCGCTGCCCGGAAGACTGCGCCTATTGCCCCCAAAGCGCCCGCTACTCGACAGGGATCGAGACCTACCCCTTGATCTCGCTGGAGTCGCTGCGTCAGCAGGCCATGGCCGCCCAAAGGGCCGGCGCCACCCGGCTGTGTATGGGCGCTGCCTGGCGGTCGGCCCCGGCAGGGGAGGCGTTCGAGCGGGTGTTGGAGATGGTGCGCCTGGTGCGCAAGCTGGGGATGGAAGCCTGTGTCACCCTGGGGATGGTGTCGGCTGCCCAGGCGCAGCAATTGGCGGCGGCGGGTCTGACGGCCTACAACCACAATCTGGACACCTCGCCGGCGTTCTACCCCCGCATCATCACGACGCGCACCTATCGGGATCGCCTGGAGACACTGGCCCATGTGGCGGCAGCCGGCCTGCAGATCTGCTGTGGCGGCATTGTCGGCCTTGGGGAAAGCGACGAAGACCGCATCGGCCTGCTGCACGTTCTGGCCAACCTGACGCCGCCCCCCACTTCAGTGCCCATCAACGCTTTGGTTCCCGTGGCCGGCACGCCCCTAGGCCAGCTTCCCCCGCCCGATCCGCTGCTGCTGGTGCGCACCATCGCCACGGCCCGCCTGCTGCTGCCCACCGCCCAGATCCGGCTCTCGGCAGGGCGAAAAAACCTGTCCGAGAGCGAGCAGGCGTTGTGCTTCTTGGCGGGGGCCAACTCCATCTTCACCGGGGAAAGGTTGCTGACCACGCCCAATCCGGGCCAGGCTGCCGATGCGGCTTTGCTCGAGAAGCTGGGCCTGCAACCTCTGTAGAGGCATCTCCCCTTGCCCTTTCGGGATCCCTGCTTGTAACAATCTTTGCAGAAAATCGAACCCTCTTAACCCTGTCGGCAGCCATGCCAGAATGGTGGCGACAGTGTTCTTCAGGGTTGTCACGTCGGGTTCATGTCTCCTGTCAGCACTGCCGAGCCCCTTGCCGAAGTCCAATCCCCTGAGGCGGCTGCTGCTTCTCCTCCCCAGCCCTTGCCGGAGGAGACTGGGGAGCCGTCAAGGGGGGGGTTCTTTTGGGGATCCCTGCGGCGCTGGTGGTCTCGCTGGAAACAAAAGCTGCGCCTGGAGACCCAGTTGCTCTTTGTGGCCACGCTGGTGGTCTCGCTGGTGGTGAGCAGCTTCACCTTCTGGGCCGTCAGCACCGTGCAGCAGGATGCGCGCTTTAACGAAGCCCGCTTTGGCCGGGATCTGGGGCTGCTGTTGGCGGCCAATGTCGCCCCCCTGATCGCAGAAGATCGCATTGGCGAAGTGGCCCAGCTGTCGCGGCAATATTTTGAGAGCACCAGCAGCATTCGCTATTTGCTCTATGCCGACCCGGAGGGGAACATCTACTACGGGATCCCGTTTTCCAACCAGGAGGTGAAAACCTCCCTCAGCCTTACCCGTCGCATCCAACTGCCGGACAACCGCCCGCCTGCCGAGGGTCAGCCGCTGGTGCGCACCCACCTCACCCCTGCCGGGCGGGTGACGGACATTTTTGTCGGCATCTATCATCAGGGCCGCTTTTTGGGCACCCTCGGCCTTGGCATCAACCCCAACCCCGCCCTCGTGCGCTCGACGCAACTGGCGCGGGAGGTCGCGATTGGAGTGTTCTTGGCGGTGTGGGTTCTGGCCATCCTGGGAGCCGTGGTCAACGCCCTCACCATTACTTACCCCATCAAAGCACTGGTCAAGGGCGTCCAGGAGATCACCAAGGGCAACTTCAAGCAGCGCATCGACCTGCCCTTTGGGGGAGAGCTGGCCCAGCTCATCGACAGCTTTAACGAGATGGCGGAGCGGCTGCAGAGCTACGAGGAGCAGAACATCGAAGAACTGGCCGCCGCCAAGGCCAAGCTGGAGACTTTGGTTTTCTCCATCGTCGATGCCGCCATTTTGCTGGACGCTGAGTTTCGCGTACTCTTGCTCAACCCGGCGGCTTCCCGCATGTTCGGCTGGGAGGGCGAGCCTGTTTTGGGCAAGCCCTTGCCGGAGCTGTTGCCCGAGGATCTGCGGCAGCAGTTGGCCCGCCCCCTGATGCAAATTGCCCGCGGGGATCAAGAGGCAGAGGAAATTCGCGTCAACCTCAGCGGCCCCACCAAGCGCGTCATCCGCATCCTGCTGTCGCCGGTGTCGGATCCGCGGCGGCAAAACCTCAAGGGGATCGTGATGACGGTGCAGGACATCACCCGCGAGGTGGAGCTCAACGAGGCCAAGGCCCAGTTCATCAGCAACATCAGCCACGAGCTGCGCACCCCACTCTTTAGCATCAAGTCCTTCATCGAGACCCTCTACGAGTACGGCGAGCAGATGTCGCCAGAGGAGCGGCTGGACTATCTGGAAATTGCCAACCGCGAAACCGATCGCCTCACCCGCCTGGTCAACGATGTGTTGGATTTGTCCCGTCTGGAGTCGGGGAAACAGTACCACTTCGAGGCTGTCGATATTGCAGCGGTGATCGAGCAAACCCTGCGCACCCACCACCTGCAAGCCCGCGACAAAGGGATCCAGTTGCGCAAATTCGTTGATCCCGATCTGCCTTTGGTGTGGGGCAACTACGATCTGCTCTTGCAGGTGATGACCAATCTCCTGGGCAATGCCCTCAAGTTCACCCCCTCAGGGGGCCTGGTGACAGTACATGCCCACCTGGTGGTTCAGGCGGATGGATCCCCGCAGGCAGTGCGGGTGGCGGTGGCCGATACGGGCATCGGCATTGCCCCGGAGGATCAGGAGCGGATCTTCGACCGCTTTTTCCGGGTGGAGAACCGCGTCCACACCCTGGAGGGCACCGGCCTGGGCCTGGCCATCGTGCGCAACATCCTGGAGAAACACCACACCCGCATCTGCCTGGAAAGCAAGCTGGAACAGGGATCCACCTTCTGGTTCGACCTGCACCTCTACACCGAAAACGGGCCGCTGGAGTTTGCCGCCCAGCCAGGCGAAACGGATCCCCCCAGTTGCCGCTGGCGGGAGGACTCCCGTCACACCCATCAATCTTGAGGAGCAGAAATGGACAGCCTACCGGCAATTTTTTGGGATTGGGCCTCAGCGCTGCCTGCGGCTTTCGCATTTTTGTGCCGCTGTTGGTGATGAACCTGGCAGCTCGCTCCGGGCATCTGCCGTTGGCTCCCGATCTGCAGTGGATTGGGTCGGAAGAGGCGCTGTCGGTTTTTGCGGTGGCTACCTTTTTCGAGGTTGCTGCCTACTGTGTACCCTGGGTGGATAACCTGCTGGACGTGGTGGCAACGCCGGTGGCGGTAGCGGCCGGGATCCTGGTGATGTCGGCGGCAAGGGATCCCTCTACACTGGAGAAGGTTTTGAGTTGTGAGGGGTTGCTGCCATGCCGCCTCGCTGGCCCCGGAAGCCCTCCCGTCGGGATCCTGAGTTTCGCAAGCTGGATGACCGCTACACCTACGCGGCGCATCTGGCTGTTTTTCTCTGCAGCGCGTCGGGGCTGGTGTTTTTCCAGCAGCTGTATCGGGCGGATTGGCCGTGGCTGCTGCCGCTGTTGGGCGGGTGGGGCCTAGGCCTGGGGATCCACAGCTTCTGGATCTTTTTTGTGGCCCGCTATCCTGCCGATCCGGGTTTGGTGGAGCTCCCCCCCGAAGCCAACGAAGACTCTGCAGAAGCCGGCTAGCGGCCTCCTTCAAGGGGAGCCAGAAGAGAAGAGGCGCTGTCGTCGTTGCCGCTGCAGCAGCAGGGGGGAAAGGTCGCTCTCGTCGTAGATATCCCCCACCAGCTCTTCCAAAATGTCCTCCAGCGTAATGAGGCCGGTGGTGCCGCCAAACTCATCCACCACGATCCCCAGGTGTTGGCGGGAGCGCAGCATCTCTTTGAGCAGCAGGCTGACGCGCTTGGTCTCGGGCACAAAAAAAGGCGGGGACATGGCCTTGGTCACCTCGGCATTGCCCTTTTGCTCCAGGTAGCGCAGGGCCTGCTTGAGGTGGATGACGCCGACGATCTCGTCCTTGGATTCCCCCTGCACGGGGATGCGGGAGTAGCCCGTCTCCAGGCAGAGCTTCACCACATCCTGCAGCGTTTTGTCGTGGGAAATGGTCTCCATTTTTACCCTTGGCTTGGCCACATCCCCAGCCTGGAGCAAATCCAACGCCAGCGCCCCGCGAAACAGGCGCCGTTTTTGCCAATCCAGTAGCCCTCGCTGCCCCAGCACATCGATCAACAGCTCCAAATCCTTGAGGGAAGCGGTGGCTGTCAGCGGCGAGAGCTCCAACAGGTTGAACAGTCTCCTGACAACCCACTCAGAGGCAGCGGTAAAAGGGCGCAGCAGCACCGAGAGGACATGGACAGGCCGCACCACCCAGCGGAACACTGCCAGCGGATGGCTCACCGCCAAAGACTTGGGCGCCACTTCCCCCACCAGGAGCACCAGGATCGTGGTGGGCACGGTGGCGGCCAAAGCTCCAAACTGGGATCCCAGCAGCTCAATAGAGATGGTGGTGGCCAGGGCGGCAATGCCGATGTTGACAAAGTTGTTCACCAACAACAGGGTGGTGATCATCCGTGAGCGCTGTTGTTGAGCCAGTCGATAGAGGCCTTGCGGATCCCCTTGTTCTTCGATCAGGGACTCCAAGCGCAGGTTGTCCATAGCCGTGATGGCGGTTTCCGCTCCGGAGCAGGCCCCTGAGAGGAGAAGCAGAAAAGCCAGGAGGAGGACATTACCCATAGTGCTCGCGGCTACCCAGAGCCGGATACGAGTGATTTGGGCCGAGGGGGAGCAGGGCAGGCCAGTATCTCTTCGTCAACAGGATTCCTACCTTAGCGGTTCTGGCCAAGCGCATCGCCCCCCCAAGGCTCAACACCTCAGAATTGAATTGGCCCCATCTCGCAAGCTTGAGAAAATCTTCAGGGTTCAGATAACTTCAGATAATATCGAAATGGGCTGCCCCGGATCGCTCCAAAAGCTGCCGGTACAGCCTCACAATTTTGTCTTCCACCTCAGCTTGGCTCAGGTGATCCGTGTCGATCAGAATGGCATCGGGGGCAGGCCGCAAGGGAGAGATAAGCCGCTCGCTGTCGCGGCGATCCCGCTGCTCGATCTGAGCTTTTAACTCTTCGAGGGACACCACTTGTCCTTGGGCTTGCAGTTGGTGTTGCCGGCGCTGGGCCCGCTCCCCCACCGAGGCGGTCAAAAAGACTTTCAGCTCGGCATCAGGAAAAACATGGGTGCCGATATCTCGCCCCTCCAGGACGGCCCCCCCATCCCGTCCAATGAGGCGTTGCCGCTTCACCAGCTCCTGCCGTACCCCCGGCACTGCCGCCACCTGAGAAACCCAGCGGGTCACCTCTGGGGAACGAATGGCCTGGGTAACTTCCTCACCGTCGGCCCAGATGCGGGTGGGTTCGTCGGCCGAGGGGCCACTTTGTAGGGTTAGTTGGGTTTGGGCAGCCAGTTGGGTCAGTTGCTCGGCGTCGTCCAACGGGATCCCCCGCTGCAGCGCCAGCCAGGTGATGGCCCGGTACATCGCCCCCGTATCCAGGTACAAGAGCTGCAGTTGAGCGGCCACTGCCCGCGCTACGCTGGACTTCCCGGCCCCTGCCGGGCCGTCGATGGCAATCAGCGGGCGACGCCCCCTTTTCGGGGAAGGAGGCACTGCACTCTGCTGTTCTTGGGGCAAGGGATCCACCCCTTCCGGGGAAAGGAGCAGGTTGTCGATGAGGCGAGTTTGCCCTACATAGGCGGCGATGGCCAGTAGCCCCTTATCTTTCACCTCCGATAGGGGCTGGAGGGTTTGCGGATCCACCAATTCCAGATATTGCACGCGCAGCTCGGGGGTGCGCTCCAGCTCAGCACGGGCGGCGGCCAGGATCCCTTCGGCGGAGGGATCCCCGGCTTGCCAGTGGTCGTAACCTCGGCGCAGGGCGCGGTACAGGCTGGCGGCCACCTGCCGCTCCACTGCCGAAAGGTAGCGGTTGCGGGAGCTGTAGGCAAGGCCGTCGGCTTCTCGCACGGTGGGGCAAGGGACAATGGTGGTGGGAATTTGCAGATCTTGAACCAGCCGCTGGATAATTGCCAGTTGCTGGGCATCCTTTTGGCCAAAATAGGCCCGCTGCGGCTGCACCAGGTTTAGCAGTTGCAGCACAATGGTGGCCACGCCGCGAAAATGCCCCGGTCGGTGGGGGGCGCAGAGGGTCTGCAAAAGGGACTCAGGAGGCATGACCCAGGTGCGATCGCCGGCAGTGGCCGGGTCGGCCCCCATCTCCTGCGGGTCGGGGGCAAACACCACATCCACGCCCGCGGCTTCACACAGAGCCCGATCCCCTTCCTCGTCGCGGGGGTAGCGATCCCAGTCTTCGTTGGGGCCAAATTGGAGGGGGTTGACAAAGATGCTGACCACCGTGTGGTCACACTCTTGGCGGCAGCGGCGAATTAGGCTGAGATGTCCTTCGTGCAGGGATCCCATCGTTGGCACCAGGCCTATGGTAGATCCCCGCCAGCTCGCTACCTGCTCCCGCAAAGCCGCCACCGTGCGCAGCCACTGCATCGCCATGCCACCTCACCTGCTGAGCCACTCTCTTGCCGACGGTTTGGTGCCAGCTTTTTCCTCCCTGGCTTTCACAGACCCATCTTATTGCCGCGCTGATACTGTCTGTAGGCGGCCACAAACAGGCCTGCCAAGGTAACCAGCACCATCCCCAAAACGATCCCCAGCAAAATTGGCTCGATCACAACCTAGGCCTCCTACTTCAAACCTAGATCATGATAAGCCAAGCCCAAACTCTTCCTCACCTTGCCCGGGGGGATCCCTGCCAAAAGTCAAAACAACGAAGGTACAGGGGACGCCCCCAATTGCCTCGGTGGAGGGTCAAGTCTCCACGGCTATGGCTTGCTCTTTGATCGCTTTGATCGCTTCGTTGAACCTGCAACTGTCCCGCCCGAACTTGCCGAAAGATGTTTCCCAACCACAACTGCTCTCCCGCTTTGAAGGAGTGTCTGGCTGGGCTGGAAGAGCAACTGCGCCCTCTGGCAGACAAGGCCGTTCCCCTGTTGGTGGCAGACTCGGATCCGCTGCAAGTGTGGGCTGCCGTTTTGGCCTGCCAACACCTGGGGATCCCCCTCTTCTTGGCCAATCCCCACTGGGGAGGACGAGAGTGGGGGCAGGCTCTGGCCAGCCTGGGATCCGCTTGGCGCTGGCGGCGAGGGCAGTTGCAGGAGGGTTCTGCCTCCTCCCACCCCCCTCTGCAGCATTGGCAACAGATCCTACCCAGCGCCGATTGGCCAGTAATCGGGATCCCTACCGGTGGCTCCGGCGGCCAGGTGAAATGGGCAGTGCACTCCTGGCGTACCCTCAGCGCCTCTGCCAGAGCCCACCAGCAGCACTTCAGCGTGGATTGCGTCCATAGCTATTGTGTCCTGCCCCTGTACCACGTCAGCGGCCTGATGCAAGCTGTTCGTTCCTGGCTGAGCGGCGGCCAGTGGATTGTCTGGGATTGGAAACGACAGCAGCAGGCCGAGGCCTGGGATCCGCCTTTGCCGGGCAGCTTTCTGTCGCTGGTGCCCACACAGTTGCAGCGGCTGTTGCTCAACGCCCAGCCGGGAGTCTTGGAGAGCCTGCGCCAGTTTCGAGCCATTCTGGTTGGCGGCGGCCCCACCTGGCCCAGTTTGCGGCAACAGGCCCGGCAACTGCACCTGCCCTTGGCCCTCACCTATGGCATGACCGAAAGCGCCTCCCAGGTGTGTACGCTCCTGCCGGAAGCCTTTTTGCAGGGGAGCGATAGCCTGGGGCGGCCCCTGCCCCACGCCACCCTGGAGATCCGCGGCGAAGCAGGGGATCCCTTGCCCGCCCAGACGGCGGGCCACATCCACGTGTGGGCGGAATCCCTGGCGCTGGGCTACTACCCTTTGGCGAGGGAGGCTGATGGCCTGGGCAAGTGGCAACAGCGGGGCTTCACCCCTGGAGATTGGGGCTATCTGGACTCAGACGGCTATCTCTACTGGCTGGGCCGCGCCGACGACCTGATCCTGACCGGCGGGGAAAAGGTGATGGCGGCCGAGGTAGAAGGGGAGATCCGGGCCAGCGGCTGGGTGGAGGATGTGTGCGTGCTCGGCCTGCCCGACGGCGAGTGGGGCCAGCAGGTGGTGGCGGTGGCCGTGCCCAAGGCTGGGATCCCTGCCCTCCCCGTAGAGCTGGAGAGGCACCTAAAGCAACACCTGAGCCAACAACTGAGCCCCTTCAAGCACCCTAAGCAATGGCTATGGTGTGCCGGGATCCCGCGCAACGCCCAGGGCAAAGTCAGCCGCCAACAGCTGCGGCAGTGGGCGGCCCAGCAGTTGAGACTGGCAACGCCAGGCAGCTAGCCGGATCCCTCCCGGATGCCCAGACGGGCCAAGTCTCGCCAGATTTCAAAGGCCAACTCGCGGTTGTGTGGCTCTGTGGCCAAAGCTTTTCTCAAGTAAGCCTCTGCCTGCTGGTAGCGACCCTCGCAGATTAAATGATTGCCGAAGCGCTGATAGGCCAAAGCCAAGATGTGGATGGCTTCCTTGGAGTTGGGAAACCGCTTCAGCAGCGCCTCCGCCAGAGCCACTGCCGTGGGCAACTTACGCTCGCGCCAAGCCGCCTTGACGCGGGCAATCCCTGCCTCAAGGGATTCCCGAGCCGGTGGTTCTGCTGAGATGGAGCCTGACCCAGTGGTGCGTACAACCACGCGCCTTTCCCCCCTCACAGAACTGGGTGGAGAGTGTCGTTGGGCGTCGTAGCGCCGCCGCTCTTCAGGGTTGCTCAGCACTTGGTAGGCCTGGTAGATCTGCTCAAATCGTTCTCGGGATCCCTCTCCTGCCACATCGGGGTGAAACTGCCGCGCCAACCGGCGAAAGGCTCGCTTGATATCTTCGCTGTTCGCTTGGGGAGAGAGGTTCAGGATTGCATAGTAGTCCATGAGCGGCAGCAGAAGAGAGGGTGAGGGGCTGCTGAACCTGGGCGAAGAGTCAGCTCTGGCTCGGAGCTACGCCGATCATGCCATGCCAACCTGGGCTGAACCAAGGGATCCCCTCGGCGCTCATGCAATTTAGATCCAATCTAGTAGAGAATCATTCTCATGTTGAGGCATGGTGCTGCATTGACCATTCTGACTGAGCGCTAAGAGGCATCTCTTCGCACAGCTACCTCAGAGGCAGGGATCCAGTGCTAGACTTTGCCCAAGTTGTAAATTCCAGACTTTGCCTAACTCTACTCCTAACTGTTCTCAAAGTACTTTTAGCTGTCTCTAAGTCCTATTTCTGAGTGACTATGAGCGAAGCACTGCACCGCGCCCTTGCCAATGAAGACCCGCAAGGATTGCTGGCTTACTTGCAGCAAGGGGGAGATGTGAATGCTCCCGATTCGCAGGGGTTCACCCCGCTTCACAAAGCAGTACTCATCGGCAATCTGGAGCTGTTGGACTTGCTTTTGGCTTATGGCGCTTCCGTCGACTCGATGGATTCCACAGGGGCTACGCCGCTCCATTTGGCTGCTGCCAGCGGCCAGGTGGAAGTGGTGGAGCGGCTTCTCAAGGCAGGCAGCGATATCGATCTGCTAGATCGCTATGGATACACTCCTCTCCATCGGGCTGCCCTAACCGATCAGGCAGAAGTTATTGGTCTGCTGATCCAAAAAGGGGCAAAAACCTGTGGCGTTCTCCACTGGGCTACAGCTACGGGTAGGAAAAGCGTTCTCGCCCGCTTGCTCTCCAAGGGGGCACCGGTGGATGCCGTTGATGAGACGGGGCGAACTCCTCTGCACGAGGCGGCCACACAAGGACACTTGGGCATCGCTCGCTTTCTCATTTTGTACGGGGCCGATGTCAACGCGCGCAACCGCTTCGGGGCGACACCCATGCACTGGGCTGCCTGGGAAGGGCATATCCAGATCCTAGAGCTGCTGTTGGAAAATGGGGCCGAATTAAACCCCCGCAATCACGATGGACACACTCCCCTCGCCTATGCCCAGAAACGTCAGCACAGGCTAGCTGCCCAATGGCTGCAAGACCGAGGCGCAACCCTTTAGTTTGGCTTAAGGGATCCCTACTTCTTGGGAGACGGGAGATAGAGTTGGAAGGAATTCCACAGAAAAAGGAGAGAGGATGTTAGATTTCCCCTCTCCGATCTCTTCGTCGCGGTTAGCGTTAACGCCATCTAGATTCTAATCGATAACTCGCATCTGGTTCAATTCCTTTCTCCAGATTTTAATCTTCTTCCAACATCATTTTTTAGAGAACAAAACAAAGACGGAACAGCTAGCTTGTTCCGAAAACATCCGTTTATCTCCTTACTTTCTAGAGGATTGGTAGCCATTCCAAATAGCTCAAGATACTTCCCCAGCGCTTCACGCCGCTTTCGCTTGCTGGCCCGCCGACGCAAGCGCGATCACCCTCGACTGCTACCTCCTACTTCAACACGATGTTGGCGGAAAACCTCCCCCTCTCCCATTAATTGATATTTAGTCTCATTAACTTTGTGGAGAAAAAGGGATCCCTGCCAAGCGCAGGATGGCCAGTTCCGCCGGCGCGGGATCCCTGCTGCGTCCAAGACAAGAGAGGAAGACTGATGGATATGACTCCACCACTCAACCGGGTGACAGTATAGCACTATTGAGATTAAGTTGCAATATATCCCCATGGCACATCGGTTCCTCTTTGATAAAGACTTGCATCAAACCGAGTGAGTCTGGTAGAGTACCTAGCTAAAGTAGTTGGAAAAATTTGCAGCTAGGTCTTCGCAGGTTGCGGAGTGGTGAGCATGACATGGCAACAGGTTCAGGCGGGCGTGTGGTGTCGGCAGTTGGGGCAATTGGCGCCCCAGTGGTGGCTGGGGTGGAGTCCTGAGCAGGGCTTCCGGCTCTATCGCCAAGAGTCCCTACCTTCTCTCTCTGCTTTGCGGATTCGCTGCCAAGAGCGAGATGGCTGGCTGGATGTGTTTTTGGGAGAAGCGGAGCAACATCTCCAGCGGCGGCGCAGTCTCTTAGACGCAACGGCGCGGGTGGCTTTGCACTACTTGCCGGAAGAGCTGGTTCAGATTCGGTCTCTTCCACGTCCTCATGAGCGCATTCCTCTGGAGCTTTGGCAGCGGCTAACCCAGCAACGGAGTTGAGGTCTACCCAAGAATTCTTAAAAAACCATTAAAACCCTTACTGAGCTGCATTCAAAGTCACTTCACCCCGCGGGGATCCGAGGCGACCGGGAAGGCGGAAGTTCTCTTCCCTTCCAGCCTTTCTTGCTCTGGGGAGCGATAGCCCCTCTGCTCTTTTTCTCTCCGCCTGGCCAGGCTTAAGCTGGGAAGGGAAGTGCAGCGGCTGAAGCCATGACCGTTTCTGAGCACCAACCCAAGCCACGCTTTGAGCAGCAAGCCGGTGGGCTGACTGCTCGCCGCCTTTTGAAGGGATCCATCATCGGCGCCGGGCAGGTGGGCATGGCCTGCGCCTACGCGATGCTTATCCAGAACACCCTCGATGAGCTGGTGATCCACGACATCGACCGCGCCAAGCTGGAAGGGGAAGTGATGGATCTGGTGCATGGGATCCCTTTTGTGGAGCCGACGCGGATCTGGGCAGGGGAGCTGGCCGATTGTGCCGGGTCAGACGTGGTGATTGTGACGGCGGGGGCCAAGCAGCGGCCTGGAGAAACCCGTTTGGATTTGGTTCACCGCAACGTCGAGATCTTCAAAAGCTTGATCCCGGCCCTGATGGAGCATTGCCCCAGCGCCATTTTCCTGGTGGTGAGCAACCCCGTTGACGTCATGACCTATGTTTCCCTGAAGTTAGCGGGGCTGCCGGCGGGGCAGGTGCTGGGGTCGGGAACGGTTTTGGATACGGCTCGCTTTCGCTATCTGTTGGCCCAGAGGCTGGGGGTGGATCCGCGCAGCCTGCACGCCTACATCATCGGCGAACATGGGGATAGCGAGGTGGCCGTCTGGAGCAAGGTGAACATCGCCGGCACGCCGATTGGCCAGCTCTCGCCGGAATGGGATCCCGCCCATTTGGGCGATATCTTCGAGCAGGTGCGCAATGCCGCCTATGAGATCATCCGCCGCAAAGGGGCCACCAGCTATGCCATTGGTCTGGGGGTGGCACAAATTGTCCAGGCCCTGGTACGGGATCAGCGGCGCGTTTTAACCGTGAGCAGCCTCACCCAGGGAGAATATGACCTGCCGGAGGTCTGCCTTAGTTTGCCGAGAGTGGTCGGTCGGCAAGGGGTGGAGCGCACGCTGGCCATGTCCCTCACCGAGAGCGAGCGGCAGCAACTGCACCGCTCTGCCCACATCTTGCGGCAAGTCATCGACAGCATCCGGTGGTAGAGCTGGGCTGCCGGATCCCGTTTGTTTTGGATCCACCGTTGGGTTCGCTACGGCTGTGGCTGACGGCAGGAGGTGGTCTGTGGAAGCGGACGTGCAGCGAGCACAGCAGGCCCAACTTGAGAAAGGCTCCTCTGTTCCCCCCTGGACAGGGATCCCGCTGCAGAAGGGTCTCGGCCAGCGACTGCGGCAACACGTCAACCCCCTGCAGGCTCAGTACCAACAACCCACCCCCCCACCCCACTGGGAACGGGTGTATCGGCGACTGGGGCAGCCCTTGCATTTGGATATCGGCTCAGGGAGCGGACGCTTTTTGCTGCGCATGGCCCAGGAGCAGCCCGACTGGAACTTTTTGGGGGTAGAGATTCGACAGCCGCTGGTGGAGCGGGCCAATGCTTGGCGGGACGAGCTGGGGCTGGATAACGTCCATTTTCTGTTTGCCAACATCAACGTCTCCCTGCGGCATCTGTTTGCGCCGGGAGATCTCAGCCGGGTCACCATCCAATTTCCGGATCCCTGG
The DNA here is from genome assembly GCF_002760375.1 of Synechococcus sp. 60AY4M2. Taxonomy (NCBI): domain Bacteria; kingdom Bacillati; phylum Cyanobacteriota; class Cyanophyceae; order Synechococcales; family Synechococcaceae; genus Synechococcus; species Synechococcus sp. 60AY4M2. Next base: position 2,017,308 of record NZ_AUMZ01000001.1, on the reverse strand, counting down.
TTTAAAAAGCGCCATCACAAGCGGCGGATCGTCCAACCGCGACTGGTGGCGGATCTGGCCCTGCTGCTGCAACCGGGCAGCCCCGTCTTCCTGCAGTCGGACGTGCGGGAAGTGGCCGAGGAGATGGTCGATCGTTTCCTAGAGCATCCGCAGTTTTGGAATCCCTACCAGGGGCCCATCGATGACAACCCCTTCGGCATTCCCACCGAGCGGGAGTGGCAGTGCCTGCAGTTGGGTCTGCCCATCTACCGTTATTGGCTAGAGCGACGCTGACCCCTTTATCCGGCTGAAGCCAATAGAAGCTAGGATATAACCCGCTGGAGTTGCCTCGGTTGCTGCCATGTCTCCCTCTGAAGCCACGGCCTCTGTCGATCCCTTTTCCGCTTGGCTTTCTGTTCGCCGAGGGATCCTCAACCTGCTGAGCCTATTGGCCCTTTTGATTGTCGGGCTTTCGCTTTCCAGCAGTTGGTTTCAGCCGCCGCCGCAAACGCAGTTGGATCTGTTGCAAACCAATCTCGCCCTGCAGGCTGCCCGCACCCTCGACGATCCCCGCTATCAGGACCTGGCGCGGGCTCTGCTGGGGCAGAACGTTTTCGAGCTGGCCCACAATCGCTACCAGCAGGTGGCCGACAACTACGCCGAACGCCTGCAGCGCCTCAAACGGATGGCACGGCTGGAAAGGGCGACTTCCTCGGCAGGGGGCAAACCCGAATTGGCCAGGGTATCAGATGCGGTGGGGCCGGCCTCAACCCCAGAAGAAGTGGATCCCGTCCTCCTGGCTTCTGTCCAGGATCTGCAGGCGGAGCTGGACGCCCTGCGGCTGCGCCTGGGTCTGCTCTACGTCTACCAGGAGGATCTGGAGGCAGCCCAGCAGCAGTGGCAAGAGGTAGTCGATCCAGAACGTCCCTTGGAGCTGGAATCCGGCCAGAAGAGGGTGGCACAGGTTTTACAAGGGCTGTGGGGAACGCCACGGCGCATCTTGCCAGAGGCCGAGGTGCAAATCCGCAACCACCTGGACGGTTGGTTTGAGGCGGTGGCCCTGCAGCAGCTCTACCGGCTGCAACAGCGCAGCGACAGCCTCAATGCCCTCAACCAGCAGCAGGAAAAATTGGCCTTGGCAGCCCTGTTCCGGCTGGCGGTGGTGGGCGGGATCCCGCTGCTGGGGGCGCTGCTGGGGCTGGTGCTCTTGTTGGGCTGGCTGGGCTGGAGCTTCTGGCGCCAACGTCCTCTTGTGGGCCCGCCGTGGGAGGTGCCTTGGCCGGGGATCGGGGCGCAGGCGGTCCTGACCGGTTGGTTTTTGGGTTTCATTCTCCTCAATGCGCTGGTGCCTCGCCTTTACACGGTCGGGCTCGGCCTGGGGACGCAGCAGCTCAGCCCTTGGCATCAGGCGGTGGCCCTGTTTCTCACCTACAATGCGGGCGCTCTGCTGGGGGCGGCGCTGTTGTACCGGCTTCTTCGGCTCTATCCCGGTTGGCAGAAGGTGCTGCAGGTGCGGCTGTGGGGCCCTTGGATCCTCTGGGGCCTGGGCGGCTACTGGGCGGCCCTGCCTTTGGTGGTGCTGGCAGCGGCGCTGTCGCAGTTGCTGCTGCCCCAGGCAGGGGGCGGGAACCCCATCTTGCCTCTGCTGCTGGAGAGCCATGGCTGGGGGGCGCGCTTGGTGTTTTTGGCCGTGGTGTCTGTCTGTGCCCCTGTTTTTGAGGAGGTGCTGTTCCGGGGCTTTTGGCTGCCGACGCTGAGCCGCTACTTGCCGATGGGGGCTGCCATCTTGCTCAGCGCCTTCACCTTTGCCCTTGCCCACCTCAACCTTTCCGATCTGTTGCCTTTGACCATGCTGGGGGTGGTGCTGGGGGTGGTGTACAGCCACAGCCGCAACCTGCTGGCCCCCATCCTGTTGCACAGCCTCTGGAATACGGGATCCCTGGTCACGCTGCTGGTGTTGGGGGGCGCTTCCTGAGGGGAGTTTGGCCTACTTTTTCTTGCCGAAGAGGCGGCTCCAGAAGCCGCCGCTATCCTCTTTGCGCGGCGGTGGCACGATTTTCTGGGCCTGGGAGGTCTGACGGCTGGCCGAGGGAACGGGAACCGGCTGTTGGGTGGTGACCTGCTGCAGCCAGCGGCGCACCTCGGCCATCAACTCGGCGTTGGCCGGCTCGAGGCGGCTCGCCTGCAGGAAGTCGGCCTTGGCCATGCCAGCGTTGCCCTGCTTGAGGTGGGCGATACCTCGGTGCAGATAGTAACGGGCCACGTTGGGCTGGGCGCTGATGGCGAAGTTTAAATACTGGATGGCAACCCGGTACTGCTTGCGCTCGATCATGTCCAGCGCCTGCAGGAAGCGGGTCTCAGCGGGGCTAAGTTGCGGGGTTGGGGGCGAAGGAGGGGCGGGCTGGACAGGGGGAGCGGTGGGTGGAGCAGCCGGGATCCCGCCCAAGGTGGTGCGGCTGGGGGAAGGGGTTGGGATCCCCGTCGGGGTGGTGGTTTTGGCAGCAGGGGCGGGGATCCCTTTGTAGCCGGCCTTGAGCAGCAGGTAGGCTAGGTTGAGCTCGCTCAACTGCTCGGTTTTCTCCAGCAGGGTGGCCATAGAGCTGTATTGCTCTTTGGCCAGCTTCTCCACCCGCCGGACATATTCTTCCTGCCAATCGGCGCGCTCGGCCAGGTCTTTGACAGCTTCTCCAGTGGGCCACAGATCGGGGGGTGGCGACTCCAGCAGGCGTTGGACACGCAGCTTGAGCACAGTCTCATATTCTGACCGCTCTCGCTCCTTGGCCAGCACCTCGTTGGCCGGGCTGACCAGCTTGGCGAAGAGGACGTTGGCCCGCTCTGCCCCTTCCGGATCCCCGACAAAGCGATCCGGGTGCAGAGCCTTGGCCGCCTGCAGGTAGCCGCGTCGGATCCCTTTGGCATCGGCGGTGAGGGGCACGCCCAAGATGGCGAAATGGTCGGTCTCGTAGCGGGCTAGCCCTCGGGTGAGGCGGGGGACATCAGAGTTGGATCCCATAGTTGCCACTTCTCCAAGATGCGTTGCAAAGTTCCGTTTTCGGTCAGGACTGCGATCGCCCCATCCACGGCTTCCTTCAGGGAAGGATGCTGTGAGGATACCACGCCCACCAAAGGAATCGGGAACAGAGGCGGCCCCGCCAGGCGCAGCCGGGATCCCGCCTGGCGCAGGCTCAGGGCGGCAACGGGCTGATCGACGAGCACCGCATCCAACTGGCCAGCCTGGAGCTGGGCAAACAAGCGATCCGGGTTGCTGGTGGCAAAAAGACGAATGGCGTTGCCCCGCCTCTCGTTGTACGCCTCCAACAGAGCGGCTCCCGTACTGTTAACTACAATGCCCACTTTGCGGCCAAAGAGTTGCGACAGCGCCTCAATGGGAGCTTCCTCTGGCCCGGGATCCCGTACCACCAAGCGCTGCGGGCTGAGGTAGTAGGGTCGGGTGGCGAGAAACTGCTGCGGATCCAAGCCCAAAGCTTCCCGCGCCCCCCAGATGAGATCCACCTCATCCGCTTGCAAAGCCGCCAACTGCTCGCTCCAAGCCACATAGACGGGCTCCACTCGCACCTGCAGCGTCTGGGCAAGCGCCTCCAGGATATCCCACTCGAAGCCGGCGTAGGTTTGCCGCTCCAGGTCGGTGTAGAGGTAAGCCGGGCCCAGGCTGGGATCCAGGCCAACCCGGATGCGCCCCCGCGCCTGAATCTCGGCCCAACGGGAATCGGGAACCTGTGCTCGCTCGCTGGCAGGAGCGGGCAGGGTCGGCTTTGGGGCAGGCTGAGGGTAGGCCGGGATCCCCAAGAGCAGCGCCAGGCCAAACCCTGCCGCCCAACAACGACGCCGGAGCTTTTTCCCGGCCAAGTTATCTCCCTTGCCTTGCGAAAGAGCCATGAGGGCCTTTGCGTAAACCTTACCCAATTTTCGCCTGATCTTTACCTGATCTTTAAACTTTGGCCGTTTTGCTCCCCAGACCGGCGATCCCGCCGCATGGGGAAGGAGACCGGCAGAGGGCTGACCTGGGCCAGTTCTTCCTGAAGAGCAGCGTGTAGCCAGCCGTTGCTGGCCAGCAGGCGGCCACTGTACACATCCACCGGGCTGCCATCGTAGGCGGTGACCTTGCCGCCCGCCTCTCGCACCAAGACAATCCCGGCGGCAATGTCCCAGGGGGAGAGGCCCCGCTCCCAATAGCCGTCCAACTGGCCGGTGGCCACGTAGGCCAAGTCCAGGGCAGCCGATCCACCTCGCCGCACTCCCTGGGTGAGGTGGGTGAAGTGGCAGAACTCGGCGTAGTTGTTGTCGGGGGTTTCGCGGCGGTCGTAGGCAAAGCCGGTAACCAGGAGACTGCGGGAGAGTTCGGTAGTAGAGGAGACGCGGATGGGTTTGCGGTTGCGGGTGGCGCCCATCCCTTGTACGGCGCGAAAGAGATCCCCGCGAAAGATGTCGTAGATCACCCCCAGCACCGGCTCCCGCCCCTCCAGCAGACCAATAGAGACGGCAGCAAAGGGATAGCCATGGGCAAAGTTGGTGGTGCCATCGAGGGGATCGATCATCCAGGCGTAGGCGCCCTGCGGGGATCCCTGCTGGCCGGATTCTTCCGTCAAGATCACATCTTCGGGGAAGTGCCGCCTTAAGATTTTCAAGATAAGCTCCTCGGAAGCGCGATCCGCTGCTGTTACCAAGTCGCCCGGACGTTTCTCCTCAATGGCAAGGGTGCCCCCCACGTAACTGCGCAGCAAAGCCCCTGCCTCCAGGGCCGCCTCTGTGGCCACATCTAACCGACGCAACAGGGCCTCCGTCACACCCACACCTCAAGGCTACAAACCTGCTACCCAGAATAGCCCGCCCGCGGCCAAGGCTGTGGCTCCCAAGGGATCCCTTAAAACGGGAATAGCTCCGACCTGAACCCAAACCCAATTTTTCCAATTTTTTTTAGGAAAAGGGAGTATCTCCAAGGCTGCCTGTGGTGTATAGTAGTGTACATTAAGGCCTATGAGTTTTCCACTAGCCCGCCAACGCCGGGGGGATGTTGGGTGTCTCCTAGTTTCTGGGAACTCTAGGGTTCAGGGAGTTGGACTGGAAGAGCCAGGCTGCCGGGCAGGTAGTTGAGCGTCGAGGAGGAAACGCTGTTGCCCCAGAGCTACGACGATTTTTTTACCTCTACTACGGCAGTGGGCAGAGGCCATCTGTCCGGCAGTCAGGACTTCGATCTGCCGTTGGATCTGTTCGACCAAGTCCCGCAGCAGCCGGTGTCTCACCCGGAGTTCACCCTGTCCGTCTGCCATCCTGTGCGGCCCTGCAGCTACATCCTGCGGGAGAGCATTTACACGATCGGACGGGATCCCTCCAATGCCATCCAGATTGTCAACCGCTTCGTCTCCCGCCGCCACGCCTATTTGGTGCGAGTGCCCACCAAGTCCAATCGCACAGGATTTACGTATTGTCTAGTCGACGGCAACCGCAAGGGGCAGTCCAGCACCAATGGGGTGTTCGTCAACGGCACGCGGGTAGCTACCCACTACTTGAGGAGTGGCGATGTTATCTACTTTGGGCCGGAGATCCGCGCCTACTTCTTCGAGGTGGCCCGCATTCCCCCTCTGCCCAACCCTTTTGAGGTCAACCCTGACCTCGGCAAAGGATCCAACTTGGTTCCTGAGGAGATGAGAGGTGGCCGCAGCCCGTTGACAGATCCAAGGTTGCATCGCTAAAGTAGTCAAGCAGTGTAAATTGGGGCATCGCCAAGCGGTAAGGCAGCGGGTTTTGGTCCCGCCATTCGGTGGTTCGAATCCATCTGCCCCAGTCTTAAGCTGGGCTAGGTCTGCTTGAGACAGCAGAAGGCTTTTTTGGGCAGTTCCCCTTCGCTGATTCGGGAACTTCCCGCTAGGCGCAAGGGTACGCTTTTTGCATTGCTGGCGCGAAGACTTTGGCCAGCAGAGGGCCAATCCGTCAACCTAGCGCAGTCGGCTTAGGGGAGAGGGTGGACAATCGGCCTGGGAGGGAAAGGGAGCCGAATGAGCAGTGCTTGCCGATCCTTGATGGTCGTGGGGACTTCTTCCCACGTGGGCAAAACCCTTTTGGTAGCTGCCCTCTGTCGCCTTCTCAAAAAGGCGGGGAAGAAGGTTGCCCCTTTCAAGGCCCAGAACATGTCGCTGAATGCCTACGTCACCCCGGAGGGCCATGAGATTGCCTATGCGCAGGCTCTGCAGGCTTGGGCCGCCGGGATCCCGCCCGCGGTGGAGATGAACCCGATTTTGCTCAAGCCGCAGGGCAACCTGACTTCCCAGGTCGTCCTCAACGGCGTGGCAGTAGATACCTGTCGCGCCGGCGAGTACTACGAGCGCTGGTTTGCGCCGGCCTGGGAGGCGGTGAAAACGGCCCTGGCCCGCTTGCAACAGCAGTACGAGTGGATTATCTGCGAGGGGGCAGGCAGCCCGGCGGAGGTAAACCTCAAACACCGGGATCTGGCCAACACGCGGGTGGCTTTGCATCTGGGATCTCCCACCTGGCTGGTGGCGGACATCGACCGGGGTGGGGCGCTGGCCCATGTGGTGGGCACCCTGCAGTTGCTGGAGCCGGCCGAGCGGGCCCTGATTCGCGGCATTGTCATCAACAAGTTTCGCGGCGCACGGGAGCTGCTGCAGCCCGGCCTGGATTGGCTGGAGAACTACACCGGGATCCCCGTGGTTGGAGTTCTGCCCTGGCTGGACTGGACGCTGCCGCAAGAGGATTCGATGGGCCTTGAGGCGGGCCCTCAACTCTGGGAAAATCGCCGCGAACGTGCCGGGCGGGGGAGCTGCCTGGAGATTGCCGTGATCCGCCTGCCCCAGGTGGCCAATTTTTCCGATTTCGACCCCTTGCTGGCCGAGCCCAGCGTCCATCTGCGCTGGGTTCACCCCGGCCAGAGCCTGGGATCCCCCGATGTGGTCATCCTGCCCGGCAGCAAAACCACCCTCAAGGATCTGTTGGCATTGCAAAAGACCGGCCTGGCCGACCAACTGCGCCTCTATTCCGGCCACATCGTCGGCATCTGCGGCGGGCTGCAGATGTTGGGGCAAACCATCGCCGATCCCGCCGGCCTAGAGGGAGTTGCCGGCACCTACCCCGGGCTGGGCTTCCTGCCGCTGACTACTGTCTTGCAACCCACCAAGGTTACCCAGCAGGTGCAGACGCAAAGCCGCTGGCCCGCCCCCGCTCCCGTCCAGGGGTACGAAATCCATCAGGGATCCACCCAGGCCGATCCCGCTGGCTGCCTGCCGATCTTCGAGCAAGAAGGCCTGGGCTGGCGGGATCCCACAGGCCGGGTCTGGGGCAGCTATCTGCACGGCCTCTTCGACAACCACCGCTGGCGGCGCCACTGGCTAAACGAGCTGCGCCGCCAAAAAGGCTGGGATCCCTTGCCGGAGTTGGACGGCCACTATGCCCAGCAACGCGAAGAACTGCTGGATCGTCTGGCAGAGGCCTGGCGGCCTCATCTGGATTGGCATCAGCTCCTGGAATAGGCCGGGGCCATTGCCAAGGTCTGCAAGAGTAGCTGTATTCTAGACAGGAATTTCCTTCCCCCTGACCTATGCGGCTTCTGGTTACCGGCGGCGCGGGCTATATCGGCAGCCACACCTGTAAGGCCCTGGCGGCCCATGGCCACCTGCCAATTGCCTACGACAACCTGGTTTACGGCCACCCTTGGGCCGTTCGCTGGGGGCCTTTGGAAATCGGCGACATTGCCGACCGCCAGCGGCTGGATCAGGTCATTCGGCAGTATCGGCCCGAAGGGGTGATTCACTTTGCCGCCTATGCCTACGTGGGCGAGTCGGTCAAGGATCCGGGCAAATACTACCGCAACAACGTGGCCGGATCCCTGACCTTGCTGGAGGCCATGCGGGATCACGGGATCCCCTACCTTGTCTTCTCCAGCACCTGTGCCACCTACGGCGTGCCGGAGCAGATCCCGATCCCGGAAACCCACCCCCAGCGCCCCATCAACCCCTACGGCCAGAGCAAGCTGGTGGTGGAGCAGATGCTGCGGGACTTCCAGACCGCCCACGGGATCCGGTTTATCAGCCTGCGCTACTTCAACGCCGCCGGCGCCGATCCCGACGGAGAAATCGGCGAAGCCCACGACCCCGAAACCCACCTCATCCCCCTGGTGCTGGAAGTCGCCGCCGGCCAACGCCCCCACATCACTGTTTTTGGCGACGACTACGACACCCTCGATGGCACCTGTATCCGCGACTACATCCATGTCGCCGACCTGGCGCAGGCCCATGTGTTGGCCTTAGAAGCGCTGGCGTCTGGCCAGCCTGTGCAGGCAGCCTACAACCTGGGCAATGGCCAGGGCTTCTCTGTTCAGGAGGTGATCGCCACGGCAGCAGCGGTAACTGGAAGACAGATCCCGGTGCAAGTTGGAGCCCGTCGACCGGGGGATCCCCCCTGCTTGGTGGGCGATGCCACGGCCATCCAGCGGGATCTCAACTGGCAGCCCCGCTATGCCGACTTGGCCGAGATCCTGCAGACAGCTTGGCGCTGGCACCAAAGGCGGCCCTATTTTGCCAAGGCCACACCGCCGCTCCGGGGGGCTTGACCCAACTGGGATGGCGATCCGAGGATCCAGCGGTACGATCAGGGGAGGTCGACGCCTAGAGCTTGCTTCCGATGGAGGAAAAGACCGCCCCCGATACCCTGGCGGTTGTCATGACCACCGTGGGATCCGAAGCCGACGCCCATCGTTTGGCACACACTCTGGTGGCCGAGCGCTATGTGGCCTGTGCCCAGGTGCTGCCGCCGATCACCTCCTACTACCGCTGGCAGGGATCCCTGCAGAGGGAGGCCGAGTTTTTGCTGTTGCTCAAATTGCCCTCCACTGCTTATCCCCGCCTGGAACAGCGGCTGCGGGAGCTCCACCCCTACCAGGAGCCGGAGATCCTGGCTCTGCCGGCTGCTCAGGTAAGCGCTACCTATCTGGCGTGGGCCCGAGAGCAGGTAGGCTAAGAAGAGCGGTACCCTCTCTAGCATGATTGCCCTCTACCCCGGCAGCTTCGACCCCATCACCTTTGGGCACCTCGACATCATCGAGCGGGCCAGCCGTCTGTTTTCCAAAGTCATCGTTGCAGTCCTGAAAAACCCCAACAAGACCCCTCTGTTCAGCCCGGAGCAGCGGCAGGCTCAGATTAGCCTTTCTGTTGCCCACCTAAAAAACGTTGAGGTCGATACTTTTTCCGGCTTGACAGTGGCTTATGCCCGCCAACGGGGGGCAAAAGTTATCGTGCGCGGCTTGCGCGTCTTGTCCGACTTTGACGTGGAGCTGCAGATGGCCCACACCAACAAGCTCCTGGCTCCTGAGTTGGAAACCCTTTTCCTTGCTACTGCTAGCGAGCACAGCTTTGTCAGTAGCAGCTTAGTTAAGGAAGTGGCCAAGCTAGGCGGCCCCATTGACCACCTGGTACCCCCGCCGGTGGCTCAAGATCTGCGGGAGCGTTTCCCCTTAACTTGATCCGCTCTGTCCCCAACTACGAAAACAGGGCCTTGAGCTCTTGCAACGTCTTTCTCACCTTGGCCTGGGCAGCTTCCACCTCTGGTTGGTCGTAGGCTTTGGCGGCAAAGTCCAGTTCTTCCAAGCTGCGGCCCATTTCCTTGGCCAAGCGCAGCATCTCCCGCTTTTGCTGCTGGGGCAAGGTGTTTGCCAGGCTGGTTAGGGTCTTGCGGGTCAGGCCCATCGGCCCATGGATGTAGGAGCGGATCTCGAGCCAGTCCTCGGCATCCACCAGGCTCTGCAGCTGCTCCACCTGTTGCTCCAGCTGCTGCAGCTCTCGGGGCAAGGCGGCAGCCGCCTGGACGGGAAGGGATCCCAGCCACAGACCCAATGTGAGGATGGCAATCAGCAGCAGATTGGGCCAACGACGCATCATCTTACACCTCCCATCCGCCTTCACAGGCTTGCTTTCTGGCCGTTACTTCCTTGGCCAGCCATAGGCAATCAATAGTGTACCTGGTAACTGCCCTCCAGGCCGCTGTGGGCAGAGGGGCAAATCGGTTAGCCTAGAGCTGTAAAAGAACGTAAAGAGCGCTCCCATGCAACGCATCATCCTCATGACCGGCAAAGGTGGGGTCGGCAAGACCTCGATGGCGGCAGCAACCGGCTGGCGTTGTGCCGAGCTCGGCCTGAAGACCCTGGTGTTGAGCACGGATCCGGCCCACTCCTTGGCCGACAGTTTCGACCAGCCCCTGGGCCACGAGCCGGTGGAGGTCAAACCCAACCTCTGGGGAGCGGAGCTGGATGCCCTGCAGGAGCTGGAACTGAACTGGGGATCCGTCAAGGCCTACATCACGCAGGTGTTGCAGGCCCGCGGGCTGGACGGCGTGCAGGCGCAGGAGCTGGCGGTGCTGCCGGGGATGGACGAGATCTTCGCCCTGGTGCGGGTCAACCGCCACTACGACGAGGGCAAGTTTGATGTGCTGATTATCGACTCGGCTCCCACCGGTACGGCCTTGCGCCTTTTGAGCCTGCCCGATGTTTCCGGCTGGTACATGCGCAAGTTCTACAAACCTTTGCAGGGGTTGGCGCGGGTGCTGCGCCCCATTGCCGAGCCGATTGTTAAAGGGCTAACCGGGATCCCCCTGCCAGATGACCAGGTGCTGGATGCCCCCTACGAGTTCTACCAGAAGATCGAGCGGCTGGAGCGCATCCTCACCGACAACCGCATCACCTCGGTGCGCCTAGTCACCAACCCCGAAAAGATGGTGATCAAGGAGTCGCTGCGGGCCCATGCCTACCTCAGCCTCTACGGCGTCGCCACCGATTTGGTGATTGCCAACCGCATTTTGCCGGAAGGGGTGGTGGATCCCTACTTTGCCGCCTGGAAGGCCGCCCAGCAGAAATATCGCCAGGAGATCCACGAGAACTTTGCCCCCCTGCCGGTGGTGGAGATCCCGCTTTACCCAGAGGAGCTGGTGGGGTGGGACGCCCTGGCCCGCCTGAAAAAGGATCTCTGGGGGGATCGCAACCCGGCGGAGGTGTTCTACGCCGAGCAGACGATGAACGTGGCTAGCGACAACGGCCAGTACCGCCTGGATCTGTACTTGCCCGGGATCCCAAAAGAGCAGGTGGAGCTGAGCAAAACTGGCGACGAGCTCAACATCCGCATTGGCAACCACCGCCGCAACCTGGTGTTGCCCCAGACCCTGGCCGCCATGAAGCCGGCCCGTGCCAAGATGGAGGAAGATTACCTGCGCATCCATTTTGCCGCCTAAAGCCGCAGGGCAGTGTCCTGCTTGCCGTTTGCCAAAAAGTAGGCTTGTTGGAGTTGTTCCTGGTCGAGAGTGGGCATATTTGCAGGACGGGAGGAACTCTGGCTGGAAGAGAGCCCACGGAGGGGTGGGGAAGCGCCTTCATCTAGCTGTAGCCCTCTTCGGGCAAGGAGTTGGGCAGCAGCCTGGTTGGCCTCCATCGGTGGGGCCTATTCTCCAACCGCTTGCCCTACACCGTCCAGCTTGAGCCATGCTGATCATCAAGGTCACCTCCTTGGGAGGTTGCTCTTCTGGCCCAGCGAGGGCCCCTTTTTCGCTTCCTGAGGACTGTTGCGGGAGGTCATGATGCCCCATTCCATGAGCCGAGCAGAGACCCTAGCTCCCATCCATGTGGTGGGTGGGGGGCTGGCGGGGACAGAAGCCGCCTGGCAGATTGCCCAGTTGGGGGTGCCCGTCATCCTGTCGGAGATGCGCCCTGTGCGGCAGAGCCCGGCCCACCACACGGATCAACTGGGAGAGCTGGTGTGCAGCAATTCCTTCGGGGCCCTAGCCAGCGACCGGGCGGCAGGCCTGCTCAAGGAAGAGCTGCGCCAACTGGGATCCCTGGTCATCGCCACCGCCGATCGCCACGCCGTGCCGGCAGGGGGAGCCCTGGCCGTGGATCGGGCCCGCTTTAGCCAGGCCCTAACGGAAGCCATCGCCAACCATCCCCTCATCACCCTGCGCCGGGAGGAGGTGACCGGGATCCCGGAAGGGATAGCCGTCCTCTGCACGGGCCCGCTGACCAGCGAGCCCTTAGCTAAGGCGCTGCAAGCTTTTACGGGCCTGGAATACCTGAGCTTTTTTGACGCTTCCAGCCCCATTGTTACCGGGGATTCCCTCAACCGGGCGGTGGTGTTTCAGGCTTCCCGCTACGACAAGGGGGAAGCGGCCTACCTCAACTGCCCCATGACCGAGGCGGAGTACGAGCGCTTCTGCCAGGCGCTGGTGGAGGCCGAGCAGGTGCCCCTCAAAGACTTTGAAAAGGAGGAGCGCAAGTTTTTCGAGGGCTGCCTGCCCATTGAAGAAATGGCCCGCCGCGGCAAAGATACTCTCCGCTTTGGGCCCCTGAAGCCGGTGGGGCTGGTGGATCCGCGCACGGGATCGCGGCCCTATGCGGTGGTGCAGTTGCGCCAGGAGGACAAAGCGGGCAAGCTGTGGAACCTGGTGGGCTTTCAAACCAATTTGAAGTGGGGAGAACAGCAGCGGGTCTTTCGCCTCATCCCTGGCCTGGAGGCGGCGGAGTTTGTCCGCTTTGGCGTGATGCACCGCAACACCTTTTTGAATTCGCCGCAGCTTCTGTTGCCTACGTTGCAATTTCGCCGCCGGCCAACGCTGTTGGCTGCCGGCCAGTTGGTGGGCACCGAAGGCTACGCCTGTGCCGTGGCAGGAGGGTGGCTGGCCGGACAGAACGCCGCCCGCCTGGCCCTGGGGCTGCCTTTGATCACGCTGCCGCCGGAGACGATGATGGGATCCCTATTCCAGTTCATCAGCAGCGCCGATCCCAAGCACTTCCAGCCCATGCCGGCCAATTTTGGCCTCCTGCCGGAGCTGGAGGGGCAAAAAGTTCGCAGCAAACAAGAGCGCTACGCCCGCTACCGGGATCGCGCCTTGGCTGCTCTGGCGGCCACAGGCCTGGTGCGCCAGGCGCAAACTGCCTGAGTTCCCAACCCTGCAGGCGCAAACGGCCAGCTAGCCTGGAATAAAAGGAGGGATCCCGTGCCCATCCTGGTCGTCAACGCCGGCTCCAGCAGCCTCAAGTCCTCTCTCTTTGCAACCGTTGAGGGCAAGGTGGAGGCCACCCCCCTCTGGCAGGCGCAGGTGGACTTTGCCTACCAGTCCGGCCAAGTCTTGATTCAAACTCGGCGGCGGGGCGGCCCCTGGGAATCTTTTCCCCCCCTTGCCCCAGAAGCCGGCATTAGCGGTTTGGCTCCCCTCTTTCAAAGCCTCTGGCAGGGGGAGGGATCCCCGTTGGCCACAGCGGCTGAGATCAAGGCCATTGGCCACCGGGTGGTGCATGGGGGATCCCTCTATCGCCAGCCCACCTTGATTACGCCCGAGGTGGAACAGGCCATCGAGCAACTAAGCCCCCTGGCACCGGCTCACAATCCCCCTGCTCTTGAGGGCATTCGCCTCCTGCGCCAACTGTTGCCTGGGATCCCGCAGGTGGCTGTCTTCGACACCGCTTTTCACCAGCAGATGCCTGCGGCAGCCGCCCTCTATCCTCTTCCCTACGCCTGGGCCGAGCAAGGGATCCGCCGCTACGGCTTCCACGGCATCAACCACGAGCACTGCGCCCGCCGCGCCGCTGAGATCCTGGGCCGGCCCCTGGAAGAGCTGCAGCTCATCACCTGCCACCTGGGCAATGGCTGTTCTCTGGCGGCCATTCGCGGGGGCCACAGCGTCGACACCACCATGGGCTACACCCCCCTGGAGGGCCTGATGATGGGATCCCGCTCCGGCTCGGTGGATCCGGGGATCCTCATCCACCAGTTGCGCCGGGGCATGGACGTAGAGGAGCTGGATCGGATCTTGAACCGGGAATCGGGCTTGCAGGGCGTGTCCGGCCTCAGCAGCGACATGCGAGTGATCCTGGAAGCCATGCAGGCAGGCCATGCCCGCGCCGAGCTGGCCTTTAACCTCTTCATCCACCGCCTGCGCAGCCAGATTGGGGCCATGCTCATGAGCCTGGATCGGCTGGATGCTTTGGTCTTCTCCGGCGGCATCGGGGAAAACGCGGCGCCGGTACGGGCCGCAGCCTGTGCCAACCTAGGCTTTTTGGGGATCCAGATCGACCCAGTTCTCAACGCCGGATCCCCGCGCAACTGCGACATCAGCACCTCTGATGCTCCGGTGCGGGTGTTGGTCATCTCAGCCCAGGAAGACTGGGCCATTGCCAATGCCTGCCAAAAGCTCCTGCAAGAGGAATAGGCGAAGGAGCTCAGGCTGCTTCTAGCCAGGTTTTCTCCTTTCCAAGGACTGGCTCCGTCGAGACCCTCCCGCCACAATGGAGCCAAAGCCCTGGGCAGGGGAGGATAGGAGGAACCCTCCCTTTCTGCCAAGAGAAGACTTGCAACCCAGCTCATTTGAAGGTAACGGAAACCTATGCAGCCTGCCCAACTCCTGAACAGACGGATCCCCCTGCTGTGGCTCCTGGGCGTCGTTTTGGCGGGATGCGGGGAGACGACCAGCAGCAGCCCCCTGCCCCTGCCGACGCCCCTCCCTCCTCCTTCTCTCACCATCACCGATCTCTCGCCCCGCACCGTCCCCGTAGGGCAAACCCCCACCTTTGTCGTCTCCTTCCGCGTCGAGGCTCCTGCCGGGATCCGCGGATCCAACGCTTTCTTGGCTGCCGTCACCACTCCCCTGGGCAACTTTGTAACCCTAGGGGCTTTCGACGCTTCCCAATTGCCCGGCTGCTTCGTTGGAGCCACCGCCTGTACCGTAACAGGGCTTACCCTGCCCCAGAGCCGCTTTACCGTCACCCAGACGGGATCCCATCAACTCACCATCAGCGTTTTCGATCGCCAGGAGCGGCTGGGCAGCGGCAGCTTTACCTTCAACGGCGTGCTCTAGAGCTCAAAAGCGGAATCCAGCCTTGCTAAGCAAAACGCCACCGAGAATTTGCAAACGCAAGGGGCCTCCTCGTCGCCAGCGCAGACGTTGACAAGGCTTTGCTTCTCTGAGGAGAAAGCCATTTCCAGTAGCCATAGAACGGCTTGCTGCCTAATACCTGCACTTTCTTGGGAAAAAGGGTAAACTACCCGGCTCCAACCGCCCTCCACACCCCCCGTATACGGGGGGATGGACCTACATACCTGCACAGCCAAGTTGCTGGACAGCCCAAACCGTGCATGGATTTCGCGGTCGCTCAGAGACTGAAGCTGAAGAGCGTTGGTTATCTTCTCTGGCGTGTTTTGGTTGGCAGGCCTGGGCAAAGGCATCCAAAGTTGCATCCAGCTTTGTGGCTTGCGAGGCAGATACCTTGAGCTTGCAGAAGATAGTCAGGACTTGGGTCATGCTGGTTATATTAGGCGCTATCGCTCCCCACCGTATAGACGGTGGGGTGTCCCGCGCATTCAGATGAAGGCTGCTGGCCGGACAGGCGCTAGATTGGCTGATTAACCATGGATACTCGCCTAATCAACATCGGCTTTGGCAATATCGTCGCCGCCGGGCGCGTTATCGCCATTGTCAGTCCTGAGTCAGCTCCCATCAAACGCATCATTAGCGACGCCCGCGAAAGAGGCCAGTTGGTGGACGCGACCTACGGTCGCCGCACCCGCGCCGTAATCATCACCGATTCCGGGCACGTCATCCTCTCGGCCATTCAGCCGGAAACCGTTGCCAACCGCTTCCTTACTGCCAAAGTCGGTGCGCCGGAGGAACCTGAGTAAGGGCCTCACAAGCAGCCTGCGAGGCCGAGAGTGAGATATCCTAAAACAAACCAAACCAGCCAACTGTCCAGCCGTCCTTTGTCGCTCTCCGCCTATGGCAGTTTCTTCCACTACGCTCTCCTCGCCAACTCCCCCTGAGTGCCTGCAGCAACAGGAAGCCCCTCGGCCTCCTGCCACTCGCGGTCGCCTGGTGGTTTTGACAGGGCCCAGTGGGGTGGGCAAAGGCACTCTGGTCAGCCAATTGCGCCAGCGCCACCCTGAGCTGTACTTTTCTGTCTCGGTAACCACCCGCCCCCCCCGCCCTGGGGAACAGGAAGGCGTCAACTACTACTTCCGCACTCGCGAGGAGTTCCTCAACCTGATTGAAGCCGATGAGTTGTTGGAATGGGCCCAGTACGCAGGTAACTTTTACGGCACTCCCCGCGAGATCGTGTTCCAAAAACTCAGCCAGGGTCAGGATGTGCTTCTGGAAATTGAACTGGCCGGGGCCCGCCAGGTGAGACAACAGTGTCCCGATGCCATTCGCATCTTCCTGTCTCCTCCCTCGCTAGAAGAGCTCGAACGCCGCATTCGCGAACGCGGACAAGACTCTGAAGCCAGCATCCAACGCCGTCTGCAACAGGCTCGCAAAGAATTGGATGCCAAAGACGAATTCGACTACGTGATCGTCAACGACAATCTAGAGCAGGCTCTACAGGAGCTGGAAGCCTTGCTTTATCCTCCCTCTCCAGGGAAGGGGCAATCCTAGGAGCTCTGCGACTCTACGCGCTTTTTTCCGAGAGCTCGCGTCTTTTTCTTAACTAAAAAACGGCGACACAAGCCTCGGCATCCACGCCAAGTGCTTTTTGACACTCCCCCGACTCAAGTCGGGGAATTCTCACGCAGTCCACAACCGGAATCGCGAAGGCGCTGTCAAGACGCCCCTACACACAAAGGGATAGCTTGGTAGCCCCGCACTTGAGTGCGGGGCGGAAAAGCCCGCTAGCCACTTTAGTCGCTTACCCATGATGGGGGTCGTTGATATAGTTTCATAGCTCAAACAACCTCTTCCTGACTTCTCCCACCAAGACCTCTTTCCTTACTCTTTGGCCAAAAAATAAGATAAACAACCGCTAGCCCCACAGCATGGTTGTAGTGATTGTACCGTTGACTTTCCTCTCGCATTATCGCTTGCCCA
>NZ_AUMZ01000001.1:1977088-1999841 GCF_002760375.1 Synechococcus sp. 60AY4M2 | reverse complement strand
CCAACAGGTCGGTTCAAGGAGCGTATTGCGCAATTATGTCAGCATTATGGCATGGAGTTTATTGAGGTAGAGGAGGCGTACAGCTCGCAGGCAAGCTTCCTAGATGGGGATGAGCTACCTAATTATGGTGAAAAACCCGACGGGTGGAGACCCTCTGGGCTGAGGCGAATGCTGCCGCCAACCTGCTTAAGAAAGTCAGCAGAACCTTGGGGCTTTGCCTTCAGGAACTGTCTAGAGGCGCTTTGACAACGCCGTTACGGGTTCTTTTGTGGACTGCGTAAGAATCCCCCGCCTTTAGGCGGTGGGAGTGTCAAATATACCTACTTTTCGAGGCAAGGCAGCAATCTCTCTGGACGCTTTCCAGGTCTAAGTAGGGGAGTATCTTTAGTCATTTAGACAGGCCAAAACCCTTATAGGAACTCAGGTACGGCCTGTTAAAGAATTAAAGGGCACAGTAGCAACACCTAGCAAACCAACTTCGGAAGCAGGATGGATTGATTAGTACCGCCAGTTCCCACGGCTAGGGTATGCTGGTGAGCAGTGAGCAAGTTTCCTGCCTTTTCTTTTGAGGAGAGAATATGCCAGAACCGGAATCCTCCTCAGCCCACATTCTGGTGATCGAAGATGAGGCCAAACTGGCCCGTTTCCTGGAAACCGAGCTGGCCTATAGGGGATATCGGGTGAGTGTGGTCGGCGATGGCACGGTGGCCTTGGCGGCAGCCCGCGACCAGAACCCCGATTTGGTGCTGCTGGACTGGATGTTGCCCGGGATCTCGGGGTTGGAAGTTTGTCGGCAGTTGCGCTTGACGGGCAACCGCGTGCCCGTGGTGCTGATGACTGCCAGCGACGAGGTGGCAGATCGGGTGGCAGGTCTGGATGCTGGGGCAGATGACTATGTGGTCAAACCCTTTAGCCTTCAGGAGTTGCTGGCGCGGATACGGATCTATCTGCAGCCCCCCAAGGGATCTGGCGACAGCCGGTTGGTGTTTATGGATCTGACGCTGGATCCGGTGACACGCCAGGCAAGCCGGGGAGAGCGACAGGTGGAGCTGACGGCCAAGGAATACGACTTGTTGCGCTACCTGATGGAACACCCCCGCCAGGTGCTCACACGCCAACAAATTTTGGAGCATGTGTGGGGCTATGACTTTACAGGCGATTCCAACATCATCGAGGTCTATATTCGCTACTTGCGTCTTAAGATCGAAGGCCCAGGGGAGAAGCGCCTGATCCAGACGGTGCGCGGGGTAGGCTACGTGTTGCGCGAATAGGAGGCCGACATCCCCCAGAAGAATGGCCTGGGCAGCCTGGGGGGATCGCTGCTGCGGCAAGATTGGGGAGAATGGATCCCTATCGAGGCGCGGGAACGGCTGCTCAAAACTGGAGAAAAGAACCCGGAGAGGATTTCGTCCTGCTAGCAGGTGAGGTTGATGGAAGCCGACTGCTGGAAATGAATGGGGGGATTTTGGGGTGCAGAGGGTGTTGTCGATGAATCTAGGGAGTGCAGGGCTGCTGGGCCTTACCTTCAGCTCACCGGGAGAATTTGTCTTCCGCTTTCCCCCCGAAACCCCTCTCGTAGGTGGGCTGGGGCTGCGCTGGTACGGCCTGCTGATGGCCATTGCCGTGTTGCTGGGGCTGCTCTTGACCAAAGCCTTGGCGGAGGCCCGCCACCTGGAGAAGGAGCCAGGCGAGGCCAGCGAACGGGTCGAGATCCTGGCCCTGTGGCTAGTGGTATCGGGATTTCTGGGCGCCCGCCTCTACTACGTCCTCACCCACTGGTCAGAGTTCCAAGACAACCCCCTCCTGGCCTTTGCCATCTGGCGGGGAGGCATCATCATCCACGGTGGGATCTTGGCTGGTGCACTTGCCCTCTACCTTTACTGCCGCGCCACCGGGATCAACGGCTGGAAGTACGCCGATGTGATCATGCCGGGGCTAATCTTGGGCCAGGCCATTGGGCGCTGGGGCAATTTTTTCAACTCTGAGGCCTATGGAGCCCCCATTCCCCCAGACAGCAGTTGGCCCTTGCGGGTATATATCCCCCCTCAAGCCCGCGAGCCTGACTACAGCCAGTTTGAGTTTTTCCACCCCATCTTTTTCTACGAAAGCCTGCTCAACCTGCTTCTGTTTGCTCTCTTGATGGGGATGTTCTGGCGCTTCCCCAAGCTCAAAGATGGCACCTGGGTCTGGACCTATGTGGTCGGCTATAGCTTGATCCGCATCCCTTACGAAATTTTGCGCGTCTCGGCGGTGGCCTATCTGCCGGGAACTTCCATCAAGGCCGCCTACGTGGCCAGCGCCGTAGGCCTGGTGCTGGGGATCGGCATGCTGGTCTATATGTACCGGCTGCGCTTCGACCCCGATTTGGAGCAGTTGACAGCTTGGCTGGCCCAACAGGCAGGGCTAGAACAGGAGACGGCTGCTGAGCTGGTGCAGCGGGCCTGGGCCATCCAGCAAAAGCACCGCCGCGCTGACTTGCTGGATCGCGTCACCCTGGCCATGCCCCACTTTCCCAGCGCCCTTGCCCCCCATCTCTCTTTGGGCCAACGGGAGCTGCTGATGCGGCAATTGTTCTGCCGCTTGGAAGGTCGGGATCCCGCTGGAGAAGGGCTTCCCCAGCCAAGTTAGCGCCAGAGCTATCGGGCCGGACTAGGCCACCCAAACTAACCTTCAGGTCTTCAGACTTTGCAGCCACGCTTCTAGGGCGCGGATGGGAGCGGGATCCCGGTAGAGGCGCTCTTGGCGGGCTTTTACCCGCTGCCCTATTTCCTCACGCCAGCGGTCATCCAGGCCCAGCCGCACGGCAATCTGGATGTACTCCTCTAGGCTAGAGGCGATGGTCTCGTAGATCCCCATCTGCCGCAGGATGGCGTAGGTGTGGCGGCCCCGCATCAGGGATCCCGGCAGCGTGACGATGGGCAGGCCATGGGGCAGGGCTTCCAGGGTGGTGTTGCCGCCGGACCAGCCGATGCTATCCAGGTAAACATCCCCCAGGGCGTTGTAGGCGGCATATTGGGCAGGCGAGAGCTCCGGCAACAGCAGCACATGGTCTTCAGCGGCCAGGCCGTAGGCTTGAAAGGCCCGCTGCAGCCGTTGCCAAAAGCGCTGGCGGATCCCTTGGGAGAGGCGGCCTCGCAAAAACAGGAATTGACACCGCCCCACTTCCCGAGCAATGCGGGGGAACACCTCGTCGTACTGCGGCAAGTACTTGAACAGAGATTGGGCGCAGAGGTAGAGCACCCTGTCGGTATCCACCCCCCAGGCTAGCCAGTCCACAGGGGCGGGGTCAATGTCCAGAGGGATGTAGTAGGTGCCGATGCCGGGCAGGGGCAGGAGCTGCTCGGTGTAGTGGCCGGCCCCGTCCGGCGGCTCCATCAGCTCGCTGCTGAGGAAAACATCCATTGTTGGCAGGCCAGAGGTTTGCGGATGTCCCCAGGCCATGGCCTGCACAGGGGCCAAACGCAGGGCGGCCAACTGGGCACAGACCGGGTCGATGCCCACCTCCGGGTAGAGGAGCACGTCCAGTTGCGCCTCCCGAAGGGTTGCCTGCCACTCCGCCAGGCTGCGGGATCCGGCCACAAACTGCTCAAAACGAGGGGGCAGGGAGCGCGTGATCTCGTCTTGGACGGCCGAGGTGTGGAAGCCGTAGAGGGCCACTTGGGAGCGATCCAGAGCTTCTACCCAGCCGCCGGTCAAGATCTTCCACACCGAATGATCCCGGAACAGGCCGGAGACGATGCCCACCCGCAGCCGGCCAGGACCTCGCCGCAGGACAACAGGGGGCTGGGGGTAGCGGGCCGCCATCACCTCCCCCACCAGGGATCCGTACAGGTGCTGCAGCTCGCGGTCGTTCTGGCCCTGGTAGGGCAGAAAGAAGGGTTGGACGGAGCCGACGCCGGCGGCAGCGCGCTCTAAAGCAGCGGGATCCCGCGGCAGTTGGGCCCAGCGGGCCTTGACCTGTTCCAGCGCTTGGCGGTAGCGCTGGCGGGCGCTTGCAATTTGCTCAGGGGTGTCGTAGAGCAAAGGCAACTGGCTGAGGCACCAGCCCAGGGCCGCGGCCAAATCGGCGGGATCGGCCTGCCAGAGGCGGTAGAACAGCTCCGCTGCTTCCGCCTCCCGGCCACAATCGCGCAGCAGGATGGCCAGCGTGTAGGCGGCATCGGCAAAGTCCGGCTGCAACTCCAGAGCCTGCTTCAGGGGTACCAGGGCCGCCTCCAACTCCCCCTGTTGCCGCAGCACCAGCCCCAACTGGTACAGAACTTCCGGATCCGGCCCCCCCTGCTCCAGAGCCTGTTGGAGGTGAGCTTTTGCCTCCTCCAGGCAGCCTACCTGCTTGAGGACAATTGCCAGATTGTAGTGGGCGTCGGGAAACCACGGCTGCTGGGCCAAGGCCTGCTGCATCAGGGCAATGGCTTCTTCCAGGGATCCCTGCTGCTGCCGGCAGATCCCCAAGAGGTGCAGCGCCTCCGGGTGGGCGGGCTGGGCTTGCAACACCTGTTGGTAGAGGGAGATGGCCTCCGGCAGTTGCCCCGCCTGGTGATGGTGGACAGCCTGAACCAGCAGGCGCTGCAGGTGCTGTTCCTGGTTCTCTCGGCTGGGGCCAAAGCCCTTTCCCGGCGGCGACATCTTTAGCCGTTGGGAAAATTCAAAAAGCCTGCCAAGGCCGGGGCAATCGGCAGCAGGGTCATCACCATCAAAAAGAGGGCCAGCAACGCCAAGGCATCCCGTTGGCCGTCGGTCTCGGTAATCTCATCCTGCGGGGGACGCTCCGGCTCGCGGGCAATAAAGAGAATCAGCAGCGCCCAGTAGAGGGCCAAGACGTTGCTGATGGCCGCCACCGCCAGGGCAATCAGGGTAATCACCGTGGCGCGGGCCGCCGTCTTCCGCCCGTACACCGCCTGCACAATGCGACCCCCGTCCAACTGCCCCGCCGGCAGCAAGCTCAAGGCGGTGATGGCCAGGCCAATCCAGCCCACCGCCACGAAGGGGTGAATGGGCACCAGCTCCGCCTGCAACTGGGATCCCAGCACCAGCCGCGCCAGCGTGCCCACCAGGATGGAGCTGCGAAAGATCTCCGTGGGCACGTACAGCCCCCCGGAGCCAGACAGCCTTAGGCCGACCAGCAGCACCACCAAGGAAAGGAGGCCGCCCGCCGCCGGGCCGGCAAAGGCGATGTCGAACAGGGCCTTGCGGTTGGGCACCGGCGACTGGATGCGGTTTAGGGATCCCAGCGTGCCAATGCCCAAGCTGGGGATAACAAAGGCAGGGCTGAGGCGCACCCCGTACTTGCCCGCCATCCAGCGGTGTCCGGTCTCGTGCACCAGCAAGATGGCGAAGATCCCGGCCGCCACCGGCAGGGCCTCCACCCAACGCCCCGGCGCCTCCAACAGCCGGAAGCCGAACAGGTTGGCCCCCACCTCCAAAGTGGCCAGAAAGCTAGCCAGCATTAGGCCTGCTGCCAGAATCTGGGCTCCCCTCGAGGTGCGGTAGTTAACAATCTCATCTGGCAAGACCACCACCGCCGGCTTTTCTGAGGCATCTTCCACCAAAAACAGTTGGTAGCGGCTGCCCAGCCGCTCCCTTAGCCTTTCCTGCAGCAGCGGCACCACCCCCTCCGCCTCCCGCCGTAGGTTGCCCTTGAAGATCGCCCCCTCCCCATAGGGGATGGTCTCAGTCACAAAAAAGGTGTCCAGGCTGAAGATGGACTGAATGGCCTGCAAATCTTCCGCAGAGATGCCCCGCAAGACCAAAGGCTGCTCGGCAGGCGTCTCCCCAGCCCCTTCCGAGGGGATTTCCTGCCGCTCCTCCATCTGGGCCAACTGCTGCCGCCGCGCCTGCAGCTCCTGCTGGGCCAACTGACGGGTTTTGCGCCCCACGGCAATGTAGAGCCCCGTGAACACCAGCAACAGCAGCAGGAAGCCGGCGAAGTTGAGGTAGATCCCCAGCAACAGCAGCCCCAGAAAGACCACCCACGGCAAAAGGAGCAGGGATCCCTGTAACCACACCCAGACGGCCAGGGATCCCCGCCGGCGGGCTCGCCAGAAGCCCCAACCCAAAAACGCCAGCGTTCCCAACAAAAAGAGGGGCGTAATCTCGGCGGCGATGTTCATGGCTAACCCACGAGGCTTACCAATAGGGAGCTGGAGTCAAAACGGCTCAAGCGGAAACAGCCGTTCCTTCAAACCGAGGCTCCGGCTGCTCCCACAAGTAAAAGCCAGCTTTGCGCGGTTTGAGCAGGAACAGCCGCAGGAACTGGTAGGCGTTGTTGAGGTAAAGAGGCAGCTTGCGCAGGCTCTTGAAGGGCCCAGCTCCGCGGGCAATCTCCCTCAACTTGGCGTTGTTGGCCACGCACTTCTGCAGCCGGCGCACAAACTCGGGGTTCTCCACATCCAGCACCACCGGGAAGACCTTGGCCGCCTCGCGGTTGGTCTTGTAGATCACCTCCATGTCGTAGGTGTGCGGATCCAGGCCCAGGAGGCGGTAGAAACCTGGGCGCTCGCCCACGTCGTTGAGGTACATGGTGGCAAACACCGACAGCAGGAAGAAGCGACACCACAGCTCCGCCACCCACCCCTCGAGCAGCCGCGGCTGGCTCAGGAGCATGAGGGCAAAGAAATCGCCGTGGCGGTTCTCGTCCTGGCACCAGTTCTTGAAGAAGTTGAAGATTGGGTAAACGCGGTTTTCGGGGTGAGCCTCCAGGTGGCGGTAGATGAGAATGTAGCGCCAGTAGCCGATCTTTTCGGAGAGATAGGTGGCGTAGAAGATAAAGCGGGGCGCAAAGTAAGTGTAGGACTTGTGCTTGGTCAAAAAGCCCAAGTCAAAGGCCATGTTGAAATCGCCCATGGCGCGGTTGAGGAAGCCGGCATGGCGAGCTTCATCGCGGCTCATCAGGGCAAAGCACTCAGCCAAGACCGGGTTGGTCTCCTTCAGCCTGCGGGATAGCTCCTTGTAGAGGAGGAAGCCGGAGAACTCCGCCGTGCAGGAGCGCTCCAAAAACTCCACAAACAGCCGCCGCGCCTCCGGATCGAGCCGGCTTTCCCAATCTTGGTTGAACTCCTCGCCGCGGACGAAGTGGTGGCGGTTGTAGTCGGCGCGAAACTCCTCCAAGATGGCCCGGAAGTCGGCCTCTCGATCGCCTAACCCCATCTTGCCGATGGCCTCGAAGTCGGTAGTGTAGAAGCGCGGCGTCAGGATGGTCTCGGTGGGCACTCGCGCCTGGGTTTGGGCAGCTCGCAAAGTGGAACTCATAGGGGTTACAGGATGAAAAGGCCAGTATACTCTCGCAGTTTACCAGCCCTTGTGGCCGGGGGGGGGATAAGAAGTGTTACCGACAGGCCCCACAACCCCCTACGACTGCACCGCCGCCGGCTGGGATCGCGCCGGATCCGTCAGCTCACTCCCCTCCTCCGAAGGAGGGATCACCTGCCAAAACAGAGGCAGGTAGCGCTCCCAGTTCTGCAGGATGCGCTCGGCTTTGGGGGAATGGGTGCGGCGGTAGTGCTCTTGGATCAGGCCCTTCAGTTGCGCTTCCGCCGCCGCCGTCTGTATCCGCTGGATGCGCACGATCTCGCCGTTGACCTTGGCGGGGAAGTTGCCCTCTTCATCGAGCACGTAGGCCAGGCCGCCGGTCATGCCCGCCCCCAGGTTGCGGCCCACCCGCCCCAGCACCACCACCACACCGCCGGTCATGTACTCGCAGCAGTGGTCGCCGGATCCCTCGATCACCGCCTGGGCGCCGGAGTTGCGCACGGCAAAGCGCTCCCCCGCCTGGCCGTTGGCAAACAGGGATCCGCCCGTGGCCCCGTACAGACAGGTGTTGCCCAGGATTACATTTTCCGCCGGATCCCGCGGGGCTTCTGGGGGAGCCAGAATGACAATTTCACCGCCGCACATGCTCTTGCCCACGTAGTCGTTGGCTTCTCCCGTCAGGGTCAGGCGCATGCCCGCCAGGGTAAAGGCCCCAAAGCTCTGGCCGGCTGTGCCCACAAAGCGCAGATCCAACAGCCCCCCTTGTCGGACAAAGCCGGTATCCCCATACAGCCGAGCCAGGGTGCCGGCAATGCGCCCGCCCACGCAGCGGTCGGTGTTGGCGATGGGCAGCTCCAGCATGGCCGCGCCGCAGGTCTCGATGGCCTTTTGCACCTCGGGCCGGGCCAAGATGGCGTCATCCAGCACCGGGCCATTGGAGTGCACCGGCTCGTGCTCCAGCCACTCTGGGCGCTTGTGGGGATCAAAGCCCGGCGGAGTTCGCAGCAGACACTCCAAATTCAAGGACTGGGTTTTCGCCAAAGCCACATCGGCGCGGGGGCAGAGCAGATCCACCCGCCCAATTACCTCCTCCAGGGAGCGGTAGCCCAGCCGGGCCAGGATCTGGCGCACTTCCTCGGCCACAAAGGCGAAGAAGGTCACCACCTGGTCCGGAGTGCCAGGGAAGCGCTTGCGCAGCTCTTCCTTTTGGCTGGTCACCCCCACCGGGCAGTTGTTGGTGTGGCACACCCGCGCCATGATGCACCCCTCGGCAATCATGGCTACTGTCCCGAAGCCGAACTCCTCTGCCCCCAGCATGGCCGCCATCACCACTTCCCAGCCGGTGCGAATGCCGCCGTCCACCCGCAGAATTACCCGCTGCCGCAGGCCGTTTTCCAAGAGAGCATGATGCACCTCCACCAGGCCCAGCTCCCAGGGTGCCCCCGCATGTTTGATGGAGCTCAGGGGAGAGGCCCCTGTGCCCCCCTCGTGGCCGGAGATCTGGATGATGTCGGCATTGGCCTTGGCCACTCCCGCCGCCACGGTGCCGATGCCCACCTCCGCCACCAGCTTCACCGACACCTGCGCCTGCGGGTTAACCTGGTGCAAATCGAAGATCAACTGCGCCAGATCCTCAATCGAGTAGATGTCGTGGTGGGGCGGCGGCGAGATCAGGGTCACCCCCGGCTTGGAGCGGCGCAGCTTGGCGATGTAGGGGCTGACCTTTTTGCCGGGCAGTTGTCCGCCTTCGCCCGGCTTGGCCCCCTGGGCAATTTTGATCTCGATTTGCCGCGCGTTGAGCAGGTACTCCGGCGTCACGCCAAAGCGGCCCGAAGCCACCTGCTTCACCGCCGAGCTGGCGTTGTCCCCCATGCGCAGGCCCTTAAGGTGAGGAAAGCGCGCCGAGGTCCCCTCGGGTGTTACATCGGTGATGGGGATGTAGCGCTCCGGATCTTCCCCGCCTTCGCCGGAGTTGGACTTGCCGCCGATGCGGTTCATGGCAATGGCCAGGGTCTCGTGGGCCTCGCGGCTGAGGGCCCCCAGCGACATTCCCCCCGTGGCAAAGCGCTTGAAGATCTCGGTGGCCGGCTCCACCTCCTCCAGGGGAATGGGATCCCGGTCGCTGCGAAAGTCCAGCAGATCCCGCAAGGCTGTGGGGGTGCGGCCCCGCAGATAGGTCCGGTAGATCTCGTAGTGGTCGGGCTGGCCTGAGGCAATGGCCTTGTGGAGCAGCTTGGCCATCTCCGGGCTGTTGATGTGGTATTCCCCCTTGGGCCGCGCTTGGATGAAGCCAAAGTTCTCCAGCTTTTTCGAGGTGAGCTGGGGGAAGGCTCGCTGGTGATTGGCCATGCCCTCGCGGGCCAGATCCGCCAGCGTCATCCCCCCCACCCGCGACACCGTGCCGCGGAAGGCCAGATCGATCACCTCTTGGCTGAGGCCGATGGCCTCGAAGATCTGGGCCCCGTGGTAGCTGGAGAGGAGAGAAATGCCCATCTTGGAGAGGATCTTGAGCAAGCCCGCCTCGATAGCTGCCCGGTACTTCAGTTGAGCTTCGGCCAGAGAGAGCTGGGGCAGCTTGCCGGCGGCCATTTGGGTTTGCGTCTTGGGCTTGTGCCACCACTGGCGCACCGCCTCATAGGCCAGGTAGGGACAGACGGCGCTGGCCCCGTAGCCAATTAGACAGGCAAAGTGGTGGGTACTCCAGCACTGGGCTGTCTCCACCACCAGGGAAGCGCGCAGGCGCAGCCCCTCCTGGATGAGGTGATGGTGGATGGCCCCCACGGCCAGCAGAGGCGGGATCAAGGCCTGCTCGGCGCTCAGGCCGCGATCCGAGAGGATTAAGATCTCTGCTCCCTCCCGCACCGCTTGCGCCGCCTCTTGACAGAGGGCTTGCACCTGGGCGGCCAGCCCTGCTGGCCCAGCGGCCACCGGGTAGAGGATCGGCAGCGTGCGGCAGGGAAAAGGCGTCTGCTGCAGGGCGGCCAGCTCCGCCTCGTTGAGCACCGGGCTGCGCAAGTGCAGCAGACGGGCATGCTCTGGGCGAATCTCCAGCAGGTTGCCTTTGGATCCCAGGTACACCTCCAAAGACATCACCAGGCTCTCCCGCAGGGGATCAATAGCCGGGTTGGTTACCTGGGCAAAGCGCTGCTTGAAGTAGTCGTAAAGGGGGTGGGGCTGGGTGGAGAGCACTGCCAGCGGCGCGTCGTCCCCCATGCTGAAAACCGGCTCTTTGCCTGTGGCGGCCATTTCCTCGATGATCATCTCCACATCTTCCGAGGAGTAGCCGCAGGCAGTTTGCAGTTGGAGCAGCTGCTCTTCGGTAAGCTGCGGGGCGTTCTCAAAGTCTTGGCTAGCCAGCTGAACGCGGTGAGCCCTTAACCACTCCCCATAGGGGTGCTGAGCTGCCACCTGGGTTTTGATCTCCCAGTTTTTGTAAAGCTGGCCACTTTGCAGATCCACCGTCAGCATCTGCCCTGGCCCCAGCCGCCCCTTTTCTAGGATCTCGGCTTCCGGCAGCGGAACCACCCCGGCCTCTGAAGCCACCACCAGCAACCCATCGCGGCTGAGGGCATAGCGGGCCGGGCGCAAGCCGTTGCGATCCAGGGTGGCGCCAATGGTTTTGCCGTCGCAGAAGACCACCATAGCCGGCCCGTCCCACGCTTCCTGCAGGCCGGCGAAGAACTCGTAGAAGTCCACCACTTCCGGGCGATCTTGCAGCTCCGGCTGGTGGCGGTAGGCCTCCGGGATCAGCGCCATCATCGCCTGCTGGCTGGAGTAGCCCGACGCGATCAAGAGCTCAAAGACCGCGTCCAGGCCCGCTGAGTCGCTGCTGCCGGGATCGATGACGGGTTTGAGCTCCTCGATGGCCTCGCCCCAGAGGGGATGGGCCAGGGTGGGCTCGCGGGCAGCCATCCAGTTGACGTTGCCGAGATACGTGTTGATCTCGCCGTTGTGGCAGAGGTAGCGGAAGGGCTGGGCCAGCGACCAGCGGGGCAAGGTGTTGGTGCTGAAGCGGCGGTGATAGGTGGCGTAGGCGGTGGTGTAGAGGGGGTTGTGCAGATCGCGGTAAAACTGGCCCAGCACCGCCGATTGCACCATGCCTTTGTAGACAATCAGCCGGCAGGAGAGAGAAGCAAAATAGATGGAATAAAAGCCAAACCGGCTTTCCACCTGCCGCCGCAGACGCCGCCGCAGCAGATAGAGCTGCCGCTCCAGCTCATCTCCCGCCAGCCTGGGATGGGTGAGAAGCATCTGCCAGATAGAAGGCAGGGTTTGCCGCGCCATCGGCCCCAGGCACTCCGGATTGACCGGCACCTGGCGCCAGAGGGGCCGCCCCCACTCGCTGGTGGCCAAGTAGTCGTCGATGAGCTGGCGTACCGCCTGGCACTCGGCGGGAGCCTGAGGCAAAAACACCATGCCCACCGCGCTGCGGCCGGGATCCCAAGCCCGGATCTCGTCCCTCTCTGCCTGCAGCAGTTGCCAGGGAATGGCTGTGGCAATGCCGGCCCCATCGCCGCTTTGGTTGTCGCCGCCGCAGCCGCCGCGGTGCTCCATGCAGGCGAGAGCTTGGAGGGTTTTTTGCAGCAGCTCGTGGCTGGCTCTCCCCTGGCGATCCACCAAAAACCCAACGCCACAGGCATCCCGCTCTTGAAAGTGCCAGCTTTCCTGCAGGATGGGAACCGAGACCTGGGAGCGATGGGGATTCATGGGGAAAAACGGCTTGGAATGAATCACGCTTTAGAGTTGGGAAACTAGCATATCGCAATCCAATCCGGCAGGAAAAGGGGTCAGCCCCAAGTCAAGCTGGATTTTGCCGATAGGACAATCGGATAAGCGAAGAAAGCCAAAAAAGGCTCGCTACGAACAGATTTTTCCAGTTTTTCTGCCAGCTTCTTCGGCAGACTTTGGACGATCTGGGACAACCAGAGGGTATGCCTCAGCTGGCGCTGGCTTCGCTTGCCGCCAACCGGCCATGTGGAGAACTGCCATTAACTGTTATCTGAAGAAGTCGGAAAATGTATTTCGCAGATCGGAGAGCCGGTCGTTGAAGCAGGTGAGCCGGTCATCGGTGGAGCTCACCAGGGTTAAATCTGCCCTGCCGGTTGCGCCCTCGGATCCCAAGAGGGGGACGCTCATGCGGCTGGGATCCGCAGGATTCTGGGAGACGCGGATGACAGCTTGCTGGCGGTTGAACTGATAGGCCTCGGCCACGTAGCGGATGGGCTCGCTCAAATTGGGATCCACCGGCAAGCTGGGGGCCGGCAAAAGATCCACCAGCTCGGTAAAGGTGCCGCTCCGCAGGCCCACCACGGCAGCAGCCCCCAACTGGTTGCAGATGGCGATGAGCACCGGCTCTTGGGCGCTGGCGCTGACGTTGGCCAAGGTGACGGTGACGGTGGCCCGGCTGGGCGCTGGGGGATAGGTGATCTCAAAGGTGCGGGCAGAGGCGTTGCCCAGCTCGTCGCGGATGCGAAAGCGAAGCTGCCCCCTGTAGGGCAGGATGGAAGAAAAGTAGAAGCCGAAGCGGTCACTGGGGCCACGTCCAGGGATGTTGGCCTGGCCAGGGACGTAGGCGAGGACGGCCCGGCTTTGCCAGTTGTTGGGGGGCGCGTAGGGCAGCAAGGGGCCGCTGTCAAGGCTGGGGGGATCCTGGGGAGGTGGATCCGGCTGGCCATCCCTGTTTAGATCCAGGCCATTGCCCAAAAAGGCCACTGAGCGCTGGAGCAGGATGGGACGGTTTTGGGTATCGACTAGAGGAGGTCGCCCTTCCGCCAGCCCCGCATTCTCCACATAGACGTTGAAGGGGCGATTCAAGATCTGGTTGTCCCGCTGCCGCCGCACGTTGAACTGCAAGTAGGGCCCCACCGCGCCCGCTGTCGGGGATCCCCCTGTAATTTCAAAGTCGTCGGCCCGCAGAAAGGCATTTTCCAGCGGGCTAAGCGGCGTTGTCGCCTCGCCACAGCCGACCAGGCCGAGCGCCAAGATCGCCCCAGCTGCCAAAGATCCCAGTCTAGGTTTGACGAGATTTGGGATAAGAGATTGAACAGGGGAAGTCGGGCCCGCACAGGTGGGATGCGCAGGCCGGCAGGCAAGCTTTGGCTTCACCATTCATCTTCTCCCCACAACAGAGATTGGCGACCGGGCTGAGCGGGAAATCGGCGAAAATCCACCTGCAGCCCCCCAGCGTCGCCTGAACCACTATATCCTGAGCTTCGGTTTGGATCCCACCATCCCTATGGGGTTGGGAGCCATGAGTCGGCGATAGGGAGGGAGGAATTGAGGGAATCGCTACTCCTTTCTCCTGAGCCGGCTTGATAGCTTAGAGGAAGCGAAAGGTGGATGCCCATGTCAGATACCCCTGCAGTCTTGGTAGAACAACTCCAGAAGCGCTACGGCTCCACAGTGGCCGTGGCCGATGTCTCCTTCCAAGTAGAGCCCGGCCAGATCTACGGCATTCTCGGCCCCAACGGCGCCGGCAAAACCACCACCCTGCACTGCCTGTGCACCCTGCTGCGCCCCGACGCAGGCCGGATCGAGGTGTGCGGGATCCCCGTCAACGAAAATCCCAAGGCAGTACGCGAAAAGCTGGGCTTTGTTGCCCAGGAGGTGGCTTTGGATAAGGTGCTGACGGGGCGAGAATTGTTGCAGTTGCAGGCCGATCTCTACCACCTGCCGCGGCCCTTGGCCCAAGAGCGGATTGCCACCGTCCTCGAATTACTGGGGCTGGCCGACCGGGCCGACCAACGCATCGGCACCTACTCCGGCGGCTTGCGCAAACGCCTCGATCTGGCGGCAGGACTGCTGCACCAGCCCCAGGTGTTGGTTTTGGACGAGCCCACGGTGGGCCTAGACGTTCCCAGCCGGCAGGCCATCTGGGACTTCCTGCGCCAGCTCAAGAACACCGGCGTTACAGTGGTGCTCAGCAGCCATTACCTGGAGGAGATCGACCTATTGGCCGACCGGGTGGCCATCATCGACCGCGGCAAGGTGATTGCCGAAGGCACCCCAGAAGAGCTAAAAGCCCGCGTCGGCGGCGAGCGCATCACCGTCAAGCTGCAGGAGTTTGCGCCGCCAGAACTGGCCCAACGGGGGGCCGAACTGCTGGGATCCCTGCCCTTTGTCCAAAAAGTGGTGATCAACAGCGCCCAGGGCAACGCCCTCAACCTGGTGGTGCAGCGCAACGGGGAGGATCCCCTCAGCCAGATCCGCGCCCACCTCGAGGCCCATGGGCTGGAGGTGTTTAGCAGCAGCCAATCTCGCCCCAGCTTGGATGACGTGTATTTGGCGGCAACCGGGCAAACCCTCCTGGATGCGGAGCTGGCTGCCGCCGAAGCCAACCTGGGCAAAAAGAAAAAGTAACTTCATTTTCAAGAGCAATGCAACGGTTCCCCACGTCGATCCCTAACTCCCCAATTGAGCCATACTGATTACAAGCTGATATGTACAAAGTTCCATTGATATTGATTGATCGATTGAAGATTGCATTGATGATTATTGATCGCAACATTGCAGGAGCCTTGGTATGACCTCTGCCGCTTCCCCCATCCAATCCAACCCGATTCCTCTATTTACAGCCGACTTTTGGCAGGAGACCTTTGCCCTCGCCCGCCGCTTGTTTATCCAATTGCAGCGTCGCCCCGCCACCCTGCTGGTCGGCATCATCCAGCCGCTGCTCTGGCTGATTTTGTTCGGGGCCTTGTTCCAGAATGCCCCTGCCGGCATTTTCGGGGCCGGACAAAACTACACCCAGTTTTTGGGGGCAGGCGTGATCGTGTTTACGGCCTTTGGCGGGGCCTTGAACGCCGGTGTGCCGGTGATTTTCGACCGGGAGTTCGGATTTTTAAACCGATTGCTGGTGGCTCCCCTCACCTCTCGCTTTTCCATTGTGCTGGCCTCTAGCCTGTTCATCGTCAGCTTGGCGCTGCTGCAGACGGCGGTGATCGTGGGGGCAGACTACGTCCTCGGCGGCGGGATCCCGGACGGGCCGGGCTTGGCGGTGGTGGCGTTGATCGTGGGCCTGTTGGTCTTGGGTTTCACCGCCCTGAGCTTGGGCCTGGCCTTTGCCATGCCGGGGCACCAGCAGTTGCTGGCCTTTATCTTTTTGGTGAATCTGCCGCTGATCTTTTCCAGCACCGCTTTGGCTCCCCTCAGCTTTATGCCCACCTGGCTTCGCTGGGTGGCCAGCCTCAACCCGCTCACCTTTGCCATCGAGCCGATTCGCCACGTCTATCGCAGCAGCACCTGGAGCTTTGCCGATGTGGTGCTGCAGGCCCCCTGGGGCGAACTCACCCTGGCGGGATCCCTGGGGCTCTTGACAGGGTTTGTGGTGGTGTCAGTGCTGCTGGTGCAGGGGGTGCTGCGCAAGAGTTTGGCCTGAGCATTTTGCCCAGGCTGTGCCCCTCAAAGCCACTGGCGGGAGACGGACTTCTCTAGCTCTGCCTGCGCTTGCTGCACCAGGGCCAGAGGGCTGTCCTTTGCTGGCGAGAGATGTAGAGGAGGGGTGAGGCTGCGGGCCTGCAGGGCCATGTGGAGCTGCAGTTCGGTTACATAGTCGCGCAGGTCAAAGCCAGCGGCAGAAGAGGAGCGAGCTGTAGCGGAAGCG
Organism: Synechococcus sp. 60AY4M2; assembly: GCF_002760375.1. Taxonomy (NCBI): domain Bacteria; kingdom Bacillati; phylum Cyanobacteriota; class Cyanophyceae; order Synechococcales; family Synechococcaceae; genus Synechococcus; species Synechococcus sp. 60AY4M2. The sequence continues at coordinate 1,983,991 of NZ_AUMZ01000001.1, read as the reverse complement.
TAAGAGGCAGACATCACGGCAAGAAGTCCCTCGGAAAATGGCCACCGTCGCCCTGCTACGCTATCACGCCTGCTCCCCTCGAGGGAGTTCCAGAATGTTAGCTTTGATTAAGCTTTGCAACAGATTTTGGCCATGGCGGTTCTTGAAGATTGGCAGCGCTCCAAGTTGGATCCCAGCGACGATGCCCTCTTTTACGACTATCCCCGCTTCGTAACCCATGTGGATGCCGGCTTCATCGGCCAGCTCACCGATCTCTACCGCGAGTATTTGCGGCCTCAGAGCCGCATTCTCGATCTAATGAGCAGTTGGGTTTCCCACCTGCCGCCGGAGATGAACTTTGCCCATGTGGAAGGGCATGGGATGAATGCTCAGGAACTGGCCGCCAACCCCCGGCTTGACCATTTCTTCGTCCAGAACCTCAACCAAAACCCGCTTCTGCCCTTCCCGGACTGCACTTTTGATGCAGCGCTGAACGCGGTTTCGGTGCAATACCTGCAGCAGCCGGAGCAGGTGTTTGCCGAGGTGCATCGCATCCTCAAGCCCCAGGGCCTTTTCATTGTCAGCTTCTCCAATCGCATGTTTTTCCAGAAGGCCATCCAGGCCTGGCGGGATGGCTCGGAAGCAGAGCGGGTGGAGCTGGTCAAGCGCTATTTTGAGTCGGTGCCGGGATTCGAGATCGTCGAGGTGATCCAGCGGCCTGCTCCCCTGGGTTGGCTTGCCCTTTTGGCCGGCGGGGATCCCTTTTACGCTGTGGTCGGTCGGCGAACCGAGGCATGAGGCCATCCATCTTGCGCGTGGCGCCCTTGCATTTCTGGACTCCAACCGGCATGCCGCTGCGGTTCCCCGGCCTTGAGGGGCGGGTTGCTCCCTGCCGAACGACGGGGGCAAAGGCGACGAGACTGGATCCCTGAGGCAAACTGCCATCCCGAGGAGGTTCTGCGGGGGTTCTCCGGGCAAGCTTAGGAAGGGGGGGGCAAAGGGATCTGCAGCTCCACCACTGTGCCGCTACCCAAGCGGCGGTTGCGCCAGGTGATGGTTGCCCCGATTAGCTCGGCTCGGTAGCGCATGTTGAGCAATCCATGGCCGTGGCCAGGTTTCTGATCGGGATCGATCCCACCGTTGAACTCCGGCATGCCACGGCCATCGTCGATGATCTTCAGCTCCAGGTGGGTGTAAGGGGCTTCGGGATTGACAGAAGGCTCCTCTGCGCCGCTACCGGCTTGAACCTTGGGCTGAATGGTGATGTCGATGCGCCGTGCCCCTGCGTGTTTGACGATGTTGTTCAGCGCCTCCTGCACGATCCGAAAGATGTTGCTTTGGCAGGCAGGGCTGAGACGGGAGAGCAGGCCATCGGCGCGGTTGTCGAAGCGGGTGAGAAGCGGGTGAGGAGAACGCTGGGCCGCCCGTTCCAGAAGGCTGCGCAGAGCCGGGCCCAGGTTAAAAGCCCGCATGGCCAGCGGCTGCAGATCCTCGACGATCCCCCGCAACTCGGCCATGGTCTCCTGCAGTTGGACGCTCATGACGCGTAGCTGAGCCTGGCCGGCAGGGCTGAGGGTCGGATCGCCGGCGAGCTCCTGAATCTGACGAGACAGAGCTCCCAGATCCGCTAGGGTCTGATCGTGCAGATCGGCGGCCAGGCGACGACTTTCCGCCTCTCGCCCCTCGGTCAGCCCTTGCAAGGCTGCTGCCGTCGCCTCTTGACGGCGAACCTGCTCGTAGAAGGAGGCCCGCTGCAGCGCCACTGCCGCAATGTCCGCCAGCGCTTCCACCAAGTCCCTATCTGCAGGGGCAAATCCGGCGGCTTCGGGGGCAGTATCGGCAGTTGGAGGCTTCCGGCCTGCCGTCGCCAGGGGCGGAATGGAGGCGCAGAGCACACCCGCAATCTGGTTGGCATCGGTAACCAGAGGTACACACAGTAGGGAGCGGATGCCCTTCTGCAACAGCGTCTGGCGGGTGGGAAGGGGCAGCGGAAAGGTTTGGACATCGGGGATCAGCAGCGTGTCCAGATGGGTGTAGCAACTTACCCAAATGAGCTGGCTCAGCTCAGGGGTCAACGTCTGCCCCACCTGGGAAGGGATCCCCGGCTGACGGCGGTATTCCTGAAGAATGGCGAGGGGTTCTGGAGCCGCTGCAGGCTGTTGGGCGCTCGGCCCATAGCCGCTCCGCGGCGCCACAAAAGTACAGCGATCGACCTGCAAAACTTCCGCCATGCCCTCGAGGGCAATCTCTACCACTTGGTGGGGATCATAGGTGCCGCTGAGGCGCTGGGCGACCTGGCGCAACAAGCTTTCCCGCTGGGCCGAGATGCGGGTTTGCTCGTAAAGTTGCGCCTGTTGGAGGGCGATCCCCGCCTGCTCGGCCACGGCTTCCGCCAACTCCAGATCCTCCGGCTGCCAGGGGGATCCGCCGTGAGGGTAGCGCAGCAGGGCAATACCCCCCAACACTTCCTGTTGTCGCTGCGGCTGGTCAGAGGCAAACAAAGGCACCCACAACAGCCCGCTTCCCTGCCGCTGCGGCTTCAAGTCATCCGGCACCACCACCGGCTCCTTCAAGGTGGTCAGCAGGCTGGCTGCCAAGCGCAACTTGGCCTGAACCGTTTCCGACAATTCCGGCGGGATCCCCGGCTCCGGCCAGGGCTTCTGGAGGGATCCCGTCAGCGGGGCATCCAGCAAGGGCTCCGTCCCGCTCACGCGCACGGCAGGGGTGAGCTCCGGCGCATAGATGCCCACAGGATGCAGCATCTCCTGTTCCGGCTGCCAAAGGGCCAAGATACACACATCCGCCTGAAAAGCCGCACCAATCTGCTGGGTAATCGCGTGGAAGAGAGTGGTGGGCTCCAGGCTGGAGCGAATTGCCGCTGTGATCGAGTGCAACAGCGCCAGCCGTTCCGCCTGCCGATGGGCCCGCTCAAACAGGCTGGAACGAGTTAGGGCAATCGCCAGTTGGTAGGCCACCGAGCGCAACAGGTCAATCTCCTCCGGCTGCCAGGGGTGGGGTGTAGTTAGGTATACCCCCAGCAGCCCGATCATCCCCCCTGGCGCAGCAGCCAAGTCGGATCGGCCCGTCTGCGGATCCCTGCCGCCGGCTTCCCCCAGCCCGGCTCCTGCTGAGCCCACCGCTTGCAACGGGATCAGCACCGCCGAGCGAGCCTGTAGCGCCTGGAAAGCGGCCAGTCCCTGCGGCGGCAACAGATGTTCCTGAGCCGGCTGCATATGCAGGGCTATTTGCACCACCTGCCCCTCCTGCAACCGCTCGCACAGCGAGCCAAAGTCTTGGATCCGGTACACCTGCCCCAGGGACGGGGCCAGCCCAGGGCTTAGGGCCTCGTGGGTGACCTGAACCGTCTCCTGATCCGGGTTGATACTGTAAAAACAACAGCGGCTCAGCCCCTTCACCCCTTTCGAGAGAAAGGCGTGCTGCAGCTCCTTCAGGGCAGTGCTGACGATTTGATCCCACTGCAGAAAGCGGTGGACAGTGCTGGTGATGCGGTTGAGCAACGCCTCCCGCACCGCCTGTCGGCGGCTGCGCTCCAGCAGCTTGGCATTGATAATGGCGCTGGCCGTATAGGAACAAAGAAACTTCACTACTTCTACAAAGCTGGCCTCCAAGGGTGTCCGGCTCAGCAGAGCCAAAGCGCCCAGCCGCTCCTCCCCGCGGTTAATTGGGTAGGCGACAAAGCCCCGCAGGCCATTGGCCCTCACCCACTCCGGGGCAGGCATCCAGACCTCTTGATCCGGGTTGTTGCTCAAGAGGGGCAACCCTTGCTGGACCACACGCCCCATAGGGCTGTCATCGGGGTAGATTCGCTCAATTTGGGCGTGGGCAGGGCTGAGCAGGCCAGCATGGGCCACCGACCGAAAGCAACCCTCTTGCGGGTCGAAAAACCAGAGGCGAGCGGAGGCCACGCCCAGGCGGCTCACCATCTGGTGCACTAGGGTTTGAGCCAACTTGAGCAGGCCTTGCTCCCACACCTCCGGCTCCGCCGCTTCTGAAGCCTCTTGCGAAGAGAGCAGCACCAGTTCCTGAACGATTTGGTTGGCAGCCTGAAGCTGGATCAAGAAAGTGGAATCCGGATCGACAAAAGCCTGCAAAGGCATAGCAGCAAGCAATAGAAAAGTCAACTCCAACAGCCTGAACTCAGGCAACCACCTTCTGCACCGCCTCCAGCCGCCCCAAAGCCCAGCCCCGCCGCTGCAACAGCGCAAAAGAGGCCATCAAATCCGGCCCCTGCAGATCCCCTGTCAGGGCGGCCCGCAAGCTTTTCAGCAGCAGGCCCTTTTTCATCCCCTGGCTTTTGGCCACCTCTTCCACCAGCGGTTTTAGGCTGTCCGCGGAAACTGGCTGGGGCAACTCAGCAGCAGCCAACGTGGTGGCCATGGCGGCCATCGCTTCCGCCACCCCCGGCAGGCGCAACTGTTCCAGAGCCGGCAACGAGTAGCTGAGGGGCTCTTGAAACAAAAAGCGGCTCAGGGGAGGAGCCTCCGTCAGGCGGTCGATGCCCTCGGCGATTAGGCAGGCCACCTCTTCCAGCCAAGTGGGATCCGGCACGGATCCCAGGTCAAACCCCGCCGCCTGCCAAAAGGGTGTCAGCCGCTCCACCAATTCTGCCGGGGAGAGCTGCTTGATGTACTGGCTGTTGATCCAGTTGAGCTTGTCCCAATCAAAACGAGCGGCAGCCCGGTTGACCCGGTCGAAGTCAAACATCGTAGCCGCCTTTTCCAACGAGAAGATCTCTTCCCCATCGGGAGGCGACCAACTGAGCAAAGCCAAGTAATTCTTGAGAGCTTCCGGCAAGAAGCCCATCTGCTGAAACTCCGCCACCGAGGTCGCCCCATCCCGCTTGGAGAGCTTCTTCCCTTCTGGATTCAGGATCAGGGGAGAATGGGCAAACTGCGGCGGTTCATGACCCAGAGCGCGGTAGAGCAAGATCTGCTTAGGCGTGTTGCCGATATGGTCTTCGCCACGGATGACATGGGTGATGCCCATGTCGATGTCGTCCACCACCACTGCCAGGTTGTAGAGAGGGTAGCCATCCGCCCGCGCGATCACCATGTCTCCCCCCAAATCCTGGGTGTTCCAGGTAATGGGGCCGCGGATAAGATCCACCCACGACACCTCCAGGGGCTCCTCGATCTTGAAACGGATCACCGGCTGCCGACCCTCGGCTTCATAGGCCCGTCGCTGCTCCTCAGTGAGAAAGCGGTGGCGGTTATCGTAGCGGGGAGCCTTGCCGGCGGCCTTCTGCGCAGCGCGCATTGCTTCTAGCTCCACCTCGCTGACATAGCAGCGGTAAGCCAGCCCCTGGTCCAAAAGCTGCTGCACCACCGCTTGGTAGCGCGCGATGCGGTTGGACTGGTAGATGGGCCCCTCATCCCAATCCAGTCCCAGCCAGGCTAGCCCTGCTAAGATGTTGCGGGTGTAGCGGGGGGAAGAGCGCTCGCGGTCGGTGTCTTCGATGCGCAAAATGAACTGGCCACCGTGGCGGCGAGCGTAGAGCCAGTTAAACACCGCCGTCCGGGCGGTGCCGATGTGCAAGTTGCCAGTTGGGCTAGGGGCAAGGCGAACGCGAACACTCACAGGCAACGGTTCTCAAACAGTGCATCCCGATCCTAGTCGGCAGGGGGATCCCGTGTCATGTTGGGGGCTGCAACCGTTGTCAACCGAAGTCTTTCGGGTAGAATCCGCCTTAGCTGCCGGTCAAGAGGTAGGCTCCCCGGGGGTCAAGGTTGGTGGGCAACGCCCAGCTTCTGCTTTTTCCGGTGTTGAGGAACGAACTACAGTAGCGTAGGAGGAACTACAGCACATGCGTCTAACCCTGGCGATTGTTCTGGGCTGTCTAGCCGCCGGGATCCCGGCGGGGGCTGTTTTTGCCCAAATTGCCTATCCTTCTTACCCGGTGGGGGATGCCCTGGATGCGATCCTGCTGGATAGGGGCAGAGATGCGGATCCGGTGGTTTTCCCTGAAGAGGTAGTGCGCTCCCAGGCCCGGCGAACCACCGCCTTCTTCACCACTTTGCTGAACCAGCGCACCAACATCCCGCCCTTGCGCTCGCTGGATTTGCCCAGCCCCTACCAAGCCTCGGTCCGCACCCAGGCTGGCTATTACCGCGTTACCCAGACAGAGCCTGTTTTGGACGCCGAGCTCCTCCGCTAGGCAAGGCAGATACCCAGCCTGCATTGTGTAGAACCTCTACAAATTCGTGGTTTCGGCCAGGGGGCGTCGGGCCGAGAGGCTAAGATCGGCTTGTAGCGTGTTCAGGCTGCCTATGTCTGCCCGATCCAAAGTAGAAGCCCTCCCCAAGGGCATGGATCCCCGCCAGTTCACTGCAGCCGATGTGGCGGCCATTGCGGAGCGTCTGGAGCGCAACGAGTACCCCAACGTGTTCGACTGCCTGGAGGATTGGCACACCCTGCGGGCCATTGCCTTTTACTCTCCCGAGCTGGTGGCTCCTTATGCCCATCTGTTGGAGTGGGAAGTGGATGAAGACTAGAGCTGTCCTTGTAGCTCTGAGCTTTGCTTAGAAGGGATCCCCCTCCTCAACCAGAAGGGGGAGAAGAGCTTCCATCTAGCCCCTGTCTGCGAATAAGATAGCGCACTTCTTCGAGGAGAACGTTAAACCTCTGGTCATTCTCGATCTGACGCTGGTTGATGGCCTGGATAGCGCGTTCGTGCTCTTGTTGCAATGCAGTGAGAGTGATGAGAGCTTGAGTTACTTCCTCGGCCCATTCGGCCAAGTGTGCTAAGTCCGAGCGGGTCTCACGGACAACTTCCTGTAAGTCTCTCAAGCCTTGCGCTTGAGCCACGTTTTGCTCATAGCTTTCCCGAATGGCCTGGCGCAGCTGCTCAATTTCCCGGCTGCGAGCGGCGTTTTGCTCGCTCAGCTCGGCGTGGCTTTCCCGAAT
>NZ_AUMZ01000001.1:1951744-1976618 GCF_002760375.1 Synechococcus sp. 60AY4M2 | reverse complement strand
ATTTCCCGGCTGCGAGCGGCGTTTTGCTCGCTCAGCTCGGCGTGGCTTTCCCGAATGGCCTGGCGCAGCTCTTGGATCTCGCGGCTGTTAGCAGCAGTTTGCTCGGCTGCCTGAGCTAGGAGTTGTTCTACTCGATCTAAGCGGTCTTGGCCGTTCATTCTGAAACCCTTGGATACCCACCGCGGGAACTACAAACCCATTCCTGCCAATGTGTCAATCACCTGCTCCAGGATCAGCGTGAGGTTGGGGTGAGAGGTTTCAAACAGTGCCAGCGCTTCCCCAATGCGAGCTTTGCGCCCTGGGTTTTGTTGGCCCTTGGTTGGGGATCCCAGCTCTGCCAGCACGGCTTCCACCTCCTGGCGGATGGCGGCAATGTGCTGCCGCTGCCTTTCATCCAAGCCGGAGGTTTTTTGCAGCTCAACATCCAGATCGTGCAGCAGTTGTCGCAGTTTTGATTCGGCCATTCTCAAAAAGACCTTAACAAATCAATAAATCAAGTTTTGACCACGCTGACTCGATCATACGTCCTATGGGCAGGAGCGGAGATCGCTCTTTTGGGGGTGGCTGAGGCGGCAAAGGTTAACTTTTGCAGCCAGGGATCCCAACCTTGGAGCAACTCTCATTAGGATGGCCAGTAGCCTTGCTGTCTATCCCTATGTCTGAGCTGGCATTGGCCCTGCTGGGGGCAGCAGTTGCCGTTGCCCTGTTCCTAGGAATTAGACAGGGCCAGGGGCTGTTGCAGCGGTGGGCAGCAACGCAACGTCTGGGTGAGGCTAGGGCACTGGTGGCTGGGGCTTTTGTCCAGCCAGATGGAAGAGCGGTGGGAGTAAGTTGGGGATGAAGCATGGAAGGGAGCAAGGGCTGGAAAAAAGAGCAGTTGGGATTCTTGAAGGGAATGCCCTGGCTGGCTTTGGGACTGGCGCTGGTCTTATTGGTGTGGAATGGGCTTGGCAGCAATGGAGGAGCGATGGCCAGTCCCGGTGAAGGATCCCGAACTTTGACGGTAACCGGCCAGGGATCTGTTGCGGTGGAAACCTCCATTGCGGTAATCCGGCTGGGGGTGGTGCTCCAAGGGGAGACGGCGCAATCGGTACAGCAACAGGTGGCCGAGCGCTCGGAGCGGCTGGTGAACCGCCTCAAGGAGCTGCAGGTGAGCGCCCTGCAGACCACCGGCATTTCCCTCTATCCCCAATACGACTACCAGCAGAGCCCACCCCGCCTGAGCGGGGTACAGGGGCAGAACAGCTTGCAATTTGAGGTGCCCATAGCCCGAGCCGGACAAGTGCTGGATGAAGCCGTGGCCGCCGGAGCTACCCAGGTGGAATCAGTCAGCTTCCGGGCCGACGAGGCCACCTTGCTGCAGGCGCGCAGCCGTGCCTTAAGGCAGGCTGTAGAAGATGCCCAACGTCAAGCCAACGATGTGTTGAGGGCCTTGAACCTGAGCAGCCGTTCCGTGGAGCGCATCCAAATTCACAGCGAGGGCTACATCGCGCCGCCAGTTCCTCTGGCAGGCATGGGTGGAGCGGAGTATGCTCGCCTACAGGCAGCCTCCACGCCAGTGGAGGGAGGACAACAAACCGTGCGCGCCCAAGTCACGCTCGAGATTCGTTTCTAGGTTCCTGTGGCGGCCATGAAGTCGCGTCGAACCCTGCCTTCCCTCTCGCTGGGGCAGAGAAGGATTCCCCCTGGGAGAGGGAGGAACGCCTAGAAGCCTCTTCCTCGGGTTGGGAATGACTACGAAACTTCAAAAATCTCAAAAAAATAACCCGGCAAAGTTAGGTAGTGGCTGCCAATCCCTACGTCTAGAATGGCGATGGAAAACCATTGGAAAGTTTGCTTTCCCGGATTTCCTTCTCATCTGGCTTTGGCTTGCCCGTGGATCCCAATTTGGAGAGCGCTGCTGCCACTGGTACGTCTGAAGGCCCTCAGGCAAGCTTGGGCGCTAGCAAAGGCGAAGCCAGCAGCTTGCGGGCCCATGTGCTGATCGTGGATGACAGCTACATGGTGGCGGAAATGCTCTCTAATTTTCTCGGCAAGCAGGGCTGTAGTATTTCCTATGCCCTGGATGGCCTTTCTGCCCTAGAACAAATCCGCCGCCGAACTCCAGATCTCATCATTGCCGACTGGGTCATGCCCGCTCTCGACGGCCTAGAGCTGTGCCGGCAGTTGCGGCAAGCGCCCGAATATGCCTGGGTGTACTACATCCTCATGACCGCCCGCGAGGGCAACGACAACATGGAGCGAGCTTTAGAAGCCGGAGCCGACGAGTTTCTTTCTAAGCCTTTTCAGGCGGCGGAGCTGCTGACGCGGGTGCGGGCAGGGCTGCGCATTGTGGAGAGCCGCCGCCAGCAATATCTGCTCCAGACTGGACAAAAACAAGTCTCATCTCCTTCTGGCTCGGTTGCTTTGGGCAATCGGCAGGATCTGGTTACTCGCCTGCCGTTGCGGGTGGCCCAAGCCCGTGCCCAATTGGATCCCCTCAGTTTGTTTGTGCTGCGCTTGGCCAACCTCGCTGCTCTGGGGCAAGGACTGGAGGCCGGCGGTCGGGCTGCTCTTCTCAAGCTGTTTACGGATCGCTTGGCCCACAATTTGCGAGAGGGGGATGATCTCTTTTGCTACGACGAGGGCCAGTTTATCGTGGTGCTGCCGGGGAGCACTCTGGCCGCTGCCCAGATCGCTGCCGAGCGCTGCTGCCAGCGGTTGATCCAGGATCCCTTTGTGGTGAATGGGCAAGCGCTGCCGGTGCAGCTTCAATTTGGGGCGGCCACGCTCACAGATAAGGACGATCCCAAGGGGGTGGCCCTGTTGCGACGGGCTGCCCAAGCCCTGCGAGACAGCAAAAATGTCCACACCTCGGTGGTGACTGCTCCCCATCCCATCCTCGTTTCCGACCGTGTCAGGGGGACGGAGTCTTCAGAGCTGCTGAAATCTCTGCAACGTCTGGAACAAGAAAATGCCAACCTGCGCCAGGAGTTGGAAACTCACCTCCGGCAGCTCGAAGAGTTGCGGCAACAAAACCAAGAGCTAAGCCAAAGGGTTGGCAGGCTTGGATCTGAAACCTCTGCAGCGGGATCCCGCTCTCAGAGGCCCTTGTGGATCCGCCGGCGGAAACCGCGGCGTCGTCTAAAGCGTCAACTGGGCCGCGGAAAATGGCGACTGCGCCGGTAAGTCCGATCCCCAAAGTTTGCCATCAGGTTGGCTTGAGCAGAATGGGTGGGGGAGAGGTGTAACAGCGATGTTCAATTCTATTCAGGGCCGAGGAGCAGGATCCGCTACCTGGAAGTCAGCAAGAAGGTGGTTTCTCGACAACATCGAGCTGATCCTGACAGCGGTGGGGATAGGCGTAATCCTGCTCAGCGGTTGGGTGGCCAGCCGCAGCGCTCTTTCCGTAGCAATGGCAACGGCAGTCAGCGCCACCGTGGTGGGGGTTATCCACGGCATTCTGTTCTGGCTGTTGCGGCGGCGGCAGCGCCGAGTGCGGCAGGAGGCCATCGGTCAGATTCGCGAAATGCTGGAGGATCTGGGCAAAAACCGGCTGCAAACCATCAAGATGAGCCTGTACATGGTGCAGGCGCGCCAACCAGATCAAGAAGAGCGCACCCGCCAAAGCTTTGACCGCGCCTACCAAATTCTGGGAGAGATCAGCAACTTAATCGATCACATTTCCGAGGAATCCCTGGCCAGTTGGCGGCAGCGCTACCGGCAAACTCTAGATCGCGTGGAGTCGGAATCTCGATAGCCGAGACTCGCAGACAATTTGGAGTTGGGATTGGAGTGGACAGGCGGATTTCGGGAAGCACACAGTTGCTGGGCCTGATCGGGGATCCGGTGGCCCACAGCCTATCCCCGGCGATGCACAACGCCGCTCTGGCGGCCATGGGAGAAGACTACTGCTATGTGCCCTTTCCGGTGGCGGCAGAGCGCTTAGCGGTGGCGGTGGCCGGCCTGGCGGCCATCGGCGTGCGGGGGTTTAATGTCACCATTCCCCACAAGCAGGCGATTCTGCCTTTGCTCAGCCAGGTGGAAGCGCGGGCGGCAGCGGTGGGAGCGGTGAACACGGTCTACGCCCTGCCGGAGGGAGGCTGGGGCGGCACCAACACCGATATCGACGGCTTTGTCCAGCCTTTGCTGGGCCTGGAGAAAGGGATCCCCACCCTGATCCTGGGATCCGGCGGGGCGGCGCGGGCGGCCATCCAGGGCTGTTTGGAGCTGGGGCTGGGGCCAGTGCGGGTGGCCGGGCGATCCCCTGAGAAGTTACGTGCCTTGCAACAGACCTGGCCGCAGGTGGAGACGCTGAGCTGGGCAGAACTGGATCGCCACCTGGCTGAGACGCGGCTTTTGGTCAACACCACCCCCGTGGGCATGCATAAGCCGGGATCCCTTGCTGAGCTGTCTCCCCTCAGCTGGGAGCAACTGCGCCTTCTGCCCGCCGGCGCCACTGTCTATGACTTGGTCTATGTGCCGGATCCCACACCGCTGCTGCGCATGGCTGCTGAGCTGGGCCACACCCCTATTGGCGGCCTGGAAATGTTGATCCACCAGGGGGCCAAAGCCCTCTCCCTCTGGCTGGGGGGCAAGCCCGTGCCGGTAGAGGTGATGCGGCAGGCGGCCCGGCAGCAGTTGGCCCAGATCGGGGATCCCAACTCCTAGTTGTCCTCTTGGCTGAGTCTTGAATTCAAACAGAGCCGTATTTTTTGCTACAAAGATAGGCTCCTCACTCTGTTGAAATCGGTAAACGATCGAGCTTCCTGCAATGTTATTCTCCGCGCTGAGAAGCCCACAGTCGTGCGAGAAGTTTCAGGACAACGGGCTCGAAGTTAAATGAGCTTGATTGAGCTTGTTCGAGCGGGAACAATTGCTTTTGATTTGCCGATCTTTAGAGGAGAAAGAGGATAGGATTGAAGCCATTCTCAGTAGAGGTTGAGAGTGTCGGGAGTGCTGAGGCAACGGTGGAAAAAATACGGGATCCGTTGGCTGGGGGGCGTGCTCGGCGCGCTGATACTCCTGGGATCCGGGATCGCCGCCCAGGCCCAATTCCTCTGGCCCGGCCATTCCGGGTTGCAGGGTAGGGGGGAACAGAGGGGATCCCTCGACGCCTTCTGCCGGCAGCCGCCTGAGGAAGTGGCGCGCAAGGCCCAACTGCGCCAGCGGGCCGCCCAGTCAGATGCCGCCCGAGCTGAATACAACCAAGTTTTGGCAGAACATCGCGCTGCCTTGATCGCCTGCCGTAGCCGCCGTTGGCCGCAAATCCAAGCCATTTGGGTGCGCTTGCATCCCTGCGATGCCAATCCGGGCGTGTTGGATCAGGTGTTTGACCAGGTGGTGAACCTGGGCTACAACCGCGTCTTTATCGAGACGTTTTACGATGGCCGCTCCATTTTGCCAGATGGTGGGGGCGGGATCTGGCCCAGCCTACAGCCCAACGCCGATTTGTTGGATTTGGCCCTCAAGGCGGCGCGACGGCGAGGGCTTTCGGCTTATGCCTGGGTGTTTTCCCTCAATTTTGGCTACAGCTACGGACAGCGACCGGATCGTCAGGCAGTCTTGGCCCGCAACGGCCGTGGCCTCACCACCGTCTTGGATCCGGCAACGGCCCTTCTGGAAGATTTGGGCAGCCCGGATGAGGTGTTTGTGGATCCCTTCCATCCCGTGGCGCGCCGGGATTTTGCCGAGCTGATCCGCCGCATCCTGCAGCGGCAGCCGGATGGGATCCTCTTCGACTACATTCGCTATCCCCGCGGCTCTGGGGGATCCAGCCTGGCAGCCACCGTCCGGGATCTCTGGATCCATGGGGAGGCGGCCCGGCAAGCCTACCTGGATTTGGCAGAAAACGCGGCAGGCCGAGCCTTGCTGGAGCGTTACCTCAGCCAGGGCTACGTGACAGTGGCGGATGTGCTCCACCTGGACGCCACCTATGGCGAAGAGCCCAAGTGGCGTCAGCCAGGGGATCCCAGGCCCAGCGCAAGCGGGGAGCGGCCGCTTTCTCCAGAGCTATGGGACGGGATGGCCCAAGGCAGAGCAGGCGGGAACGAAGATCTACATTCAAGCCTTGCAAACGAGGATTCCCAGCCGTCGGCGAATCCCACCCCCTCTCCGACACCCAGCGCCGCTTTCCGACAGGAGCGCTGGCAGCAGCAGCTCTGGCAGCTCAGCGTCGAGTTTGCCCGCTACGGGATCCTCGATTACCTACGGCAAGCTGCCCAACCGGCCCAAAGCCTTGGGATCCCGAGCGGAGCCGTCTTTTTCCCCGATGGCAATCAGGCGGTGGGAGAAGGGTTTGACGCTCGTCTCCAGCCCTGGGATCGCTTCGATCCCGGCATGGAGTGGCACCCAATGGCCTATGCCAAGTGCGAGGATGGCTCCTGTGTGGCGCAGCAGGTGGAGCAGGTCTTGGCCGTGGCCTCTCCCCAAACCTTTGTCTGCCCGGCCATTGCCGGCCTGTGGGGACAAGCGCAGCGAAAACGCCCCAGCCTGGAAGCCCAAATGGCAGAGCTGGCCCGCCGCTTCCCGCAGTTGCCCTGTGTGAGTCACTTTGCCCTCTCTTGGATCGAGCCGGAGCTGGAACGCAGCCGTCGCACTTGTCAACTCTGATGCCCATCTCAATCTATGAGCGCCGAACAATTCGAGCTGATTAACCGCTTGTTTCAACTCACGTTTCAAATCGGGGATCGCTTGGGATGTGAGTCTTCGGATCCTGCTCAGTTATTGCTGACCAGCCAACCTAGCCTGGAAGCAAGCCATCTATATTTCCCTTCCGATTACGTTTATGAGGCTCTGGATCCCGAAGTGTGGGCCAATCATGTGCTGAGGTGCCAGCTTTAGCCCAGATGGCCGATATTTTGCAACCTTACCTTTTCACCGGTGGCATCTATCGCCAAGACGAGGTTTCGTGGTGGATTTGCGCTTTTTGGATGGCTCAAGAGAGGCTAGGAACCAACGTGCTCTTGCGCGCCCACAGAGTCGAAACTTAGGCAGTTGATCCCCAAGTTCCCTCTCGTATTGAGATGGGGATCGGTGTTACTTAAAATCTACATCGACTCCGGCGCGCTCAGGCCGAGAATGCCGGTAAGCACGTTAAACAAAACCTGTCGCGTGGCCTGCACCAATTGAATGCGGGCTTGAGCCAAGAGGGGATCCTCTTTCAAAAGGGGCAAAATGCGGCAGTTGTCATAAAACTTGTTGAAATCGGCGGCAATCGCCTCGGCATAGCGGATGATCTTGTGGGGGGCGCGCTCTTCGGCAGCGGCGATCAGCTCATCGGGCAGGGCCAACAGGCGCAGCAACAGGGCCCGCTCTTCGGGTTCTTGGTAGGGCAGTTTTTGTTGCTCTGTCAAGGTAACTTTGTTAGTTAGCTCCACTTTTTCTTCTTCCTGAAGCCGCCGCAGCAGGGTACAGCAGCGGGCATGGCTGTAGTGGACATAGACCACCGGGTTATCGAAAGTTTGCTTGACGGCCAAATCCAAATCGAAGTTGATGGGGCTGTCCATGCTGCTGCTGAGCAAAAACCAGCGGGCCGCATCCACCCCAACGCCAATTTCGGGATCGTCGATGAGATCGTTTAAGGAGACAAAATTGCCGGTGCGCTTGGACATGCGCACTTCGGTTTTCTCGCCGGTTTCCGGGTCGGTTTTGAACAATTTGACAAATTGTCCAATCAGGATCTCCAGCTTGACATCCGGGCTGAAGGCGCCCACCGCCGCATGCAAGCGACCGATATAGCCGTGGTGATCCGAGCCGAGGATGTTGATGAGCCGTTGATAGCCCCGCCGCACTTTGTCGCGGTGGTAGGCAATGTCGGCGGCCAGGTAGGTAAAGGAGCCATCCGCCTTCTGCACCACCCGATCCTTGTCGTCGCCAAACTCTTGGGTTTTGAAATAGACGGCCTCTTCCGCTCCCGGCTTGGGATCCTCACCCCGGGGAGCCTTGGCCCTGTAGAGAAAGCCGCGTTCTTCCAGCTCCTGTAAAGTCTGTTGGATGGCGCTCAGGCCCGTCTCGGGATCCGGGGTGTGCAGGCGGCGTTCGCTGAACCAGTGATCGAACTCGGTGCGCAATTGCTGGAGAGTTTGCTTCTGCCAGGCCAGCATTTCCCCGTAGGCCAAATCAATATATTCCTCCAAGGTGGTGGGCAGAGGGCGGATCCCGGCTTTCACCTGCTCCAAGAGACGTTGGGCCATCTCGATCAAGTAGGTGCCGTGATAGGCATCTTCCGGCAAAGCGATGTCTTCCCCCTGCAGTTGCCGCACCCGCACCTCGAGGGACTGGCCCAGGAGCCGCATTTGGTTGCCGGCATCGTTGATGTAAAACTCCCGCTCCACCTGGTGCCCCGTCCAGCGCAGCAGGTTGGCCAACGTAGAGCCAACGGCAGCCCAGCGCCCATGGCCGACGTGCAAAGGCCCCGTCGGGTTGGCGGAGACAAACTCCAGCAGAATGCGCTCGGGATGGGGGGTGGCTGTTTTGCCGAAGTTTTCTCCCAGATGTAGCAGCTCTTGCAAGCGCTTGGCCAAAAAGGGATCCCCTAGCCGGAAGTTGAGATACCCTCCTCCCGCCACCTGAGTTTCGATGTCCGGCAGATCCAGATGGCTCTGCAGGGTTTGGGCAATCTGTGTCGGTGCCATGCGACAGGCTTTGGCCATGCCCAGGGGGGTGGGACAGGCGTAATCGCCGTAGCGAGGGTCGCTGGGGATCTGGATCACGGGGGCAATGGCTGCGGCTTGTGGGGGAGCCAGGGATCCCAGTTGGCCTGCTTCTGCTGCCTGTCGAATGGCCTCAGATACAGCACCGGCGAGAAAGCGAACCAGGGAGGTGGAAGGGGATTGGATGGCCATGGTTGAAGAGGGATACACGTGAGTTAAGAGCAATGGCGATCGGGATCCCTAGCAGGAGCACTATCATACCGGCAACGAACCGGCCATGACCAAGGCAGAGTTCTCACCTTGGCTAAAAGGGGATCCCCCAGCAGGTAAAGGTATCCTCAAATACAGAAGTTTGACTCCGCCTTGCTAAGTTGGTTGCTTATAGTCTTCACTCCATTGTTTGCCGCATTCCCGTTTGCGGATCCCTACTGAGCCAGGTGCTGTGGAGCATATAGATATGTCCATCCCGAAATCGTCGCGTCGTCAATTCCTTCAATCTGCTGCTGCGGCTGCCTCTTGGGTTGCCGTTGGAGGGCTAAAGGCGAGGGCTCAGAGCCGCGGGCCGCTTCTGGTTTCCCAGGGACTGACGCCCCTGAAGTTTACCCTCTCTTGGTTGCCCTCTTCGATGGATACCCCCCTTGTAACGGCGATCTTGAAGGGCTACTTCGCCGAAGAGGGGCTGGAGGTCACCTACGAGCGCGGCTATGGCTCCGCCGATTCCATCACCAAGATTGCCGCTGGCCAGTACGACCTGGGGGAAGGGGATCCCTACTCCATGATCGAGTTCAATGCCAAAAATCCGGACGTGCCCTTGGTAGCGATCTATGTCCACTTCAATCGCTCTCCCTTTGGCATCTACACCTTGAAAGATAAGGGCATTGGGGAGCCGGCCCAACTGGCGGGCAAGAAGCTAGGAGCACCGGCAGGGGATGCGCCGCGTCGGCTCTGGCCGGTCTTTGCCAAGCAAGTCGGCATCGATCCGGGCTCGGTGGAGTGGGTAACTATGGAGCCGCAGTTGCGCGAACCTTTCCTCATCCAAGGTCGGGTGGATGCCATCAGCGGCTTTATGACCTCAGCCATGCCCAATCTGGTGCGGGGCGGCGTCAGCTTGGAGGACATCACGGCTTTCCTTTACAACGACTATGGCCTTGAGCTGTATGGCAATGCCGTCATCACCCGTGTGCAATTGCTGCGTGAGAAGCCTGAGCAATTCAAAGCTTTCTTGCGGGCCTATGTCAAGGGTTGGCAAGACACTATTCGTGATACCGATGGCAATATGTTGGCCCTTCTGGACAAAGCCAAAGCCGAGGGACAAGTGCTGGATACGGCAATTGAGAAATTGCGCCTTACCCTGGCAATGCCGCGCCTGTTTGTTACCGATGAGGTGCGACAAATTGGTTTGGGGGATGTAGTGCCCGCGCGTATGGAAACCTCGATTGCTCAGGTGGTGGATGGCTTTGGCTTGCCCACTAAGCCCTCTCTAGAGCAAGTGTTTGATGGAAGTCTGCTCCCACCCAAGTCTGAGCGGATGATTGGATAATCTGGGTTAGGCCAGCAACGATTTTGAAGCCTCTGTCTATTGGCTTGCCGGTGCAGGCCAACTTGTCCTGCTTGCTGGGAGGCTATTTCTGGCTGCAGGTGCGGTCTGCGTCCTTATTGGATCCCTCATCCGCGAAGTATCCCCAAAGCTTTTCATGGCAGGGATCCCAGGCTGCTCCTGAAAGAGGCCGACGGGAGACCTGTTCGCGTTAGTGGATGGGAGACCGGAAGCGGCATGGAGCAGTAGGGGAGTGTCTCGAACTTTGTTTAGGGTTACCCAAGAACGCCGTAAGGCCCCTGCCTTTGGGCATGGGGAGCATGTCAATGAAATCAAACCTGAGAAACAGATGTATTGGGAAGAGTAGCTTAGGAGTGCTTGAAGTCGAGATAGCTTTTCCGATCCCGAAAAAAAGCTGAATAAGTTTGTGGTGCTCAGGGATCCCTTTTAACCTGGAGGGGATCACTAGGGAGTTTAGGCCCTTGGAAACTTTTGTTCTGATTAAGCAAGTTCCCGATCAAAACGCCAAGGCCGGCATCAACAGTGACGGCACGATCGATCGCGCCAAGGCCAAGCGGATGTTAAACCCTTTTGATCGCTATGCACTGGAAGCAGCTCTGCAAACCAAACGGCAACACGGGGCGAGAGTAACAGCAATTACAATGGGGCCACCCCCGGCCATTGAGGTGCTCTACGAGGCCATTGCCCACGGGGTGGATCGGGGTATTTTGATGACCGACCGCCGCTTGGCCGCTTCCGATACCCTAGCCACTGCCTATACTCTGGCCCAGACGGTTCGCTATGCTGGCCGGCCCGATGTGATCTTCTGCGGGCTCCAGACCACCGACGGCGATACGGCCCAGGTGGGGCCGCAGTTGGCGGAGCGGTTGGGGATCCCTCAGGTCACCTATTGCGAAGCCTTCGAGATTCGGGATGGGATCCTGGTGGCGCGGCGGGCCATCGAAGGGGGATCCCAAATCGTGATGGTGCCTCTGCCGGCCTTGGTCACGGTAGCCAATTCGGCGCGGCGTCTGGCCTATCCTACCCTGCGCGGTGTGCAGCGGGTGCAGCGGCTGATGCGGGATGAGGCGGCGCGGGCCGAGGCCATCCAGATCCTCAACCTGGACGATGTGGGGGCCGATCCAAAGCGCTGCGGCCTCCAGGGATCCCCGACCATCGTGGCCGCCACCGAAAAAGTAGGGGAAATCGGCGGCAACTGTCAGATCTTTCAAGGGCAGCCCGTGCCGCAACTGGTGAAGGAATTGGCTCAGGCACTTGACTTGAGCCTCTACCTGGCTACCCCAGAGGCTTTACCCTCTTTCCCCTTCCGCTAACTCCACCCTCTAAACCCATTCCTTAACTTCTCAGTTGCAGCCTGCCCAAAGGTGAGTTATCGCTAAGTTGCGGAAATCTGTATAGGAATTGACCAAACTTCCCAGCCTTTCTACTTTGATGAGGAGTCGTAAGCTCTATGGAGCACAAGCGGGTGTTGATCTTCGCCGAGCAGATCAAGGGTGAGTTGCAGCCCATCGGCCTGGAGCTGTTGGGAGCGGGGCGACGGCTGGCCGATAAGCTGGAAGCCACCCTGAGCGCCCTTGTCCTCGGGCACAACATCGCTCACCTGCCCCCAATCCTGATCGGCCATGGGGCGGATCAGGTCTTCGTTGCCGACCACCCCGAGCTGGCCGAATACCGCACCCTGCCCTACCGCCGCGTTATCCTGGACTTGATCAAAAGCTGGCCCCAGCCGCCCCACACCATCCTGCTGGGATCCACCACCACCGGTCGGGACTTGGCCCCCCGTCTGGCCGCCCACCTGGAAACCGGCCTGACCGCCGACTGCACCGAGCTCGACATCGGCCCCTTCGAGTACAGCAACAGCAAAGATCCCGGCAAGTCTGGCTTCTTCCCCGACTGCCTGTACGCCATTCGGCCCAGCTTTGGCGAGTCCCTCAAGGCCCGCATCCTCGGCCCCTGGAAAAACCCGCAGATGGCCACCGTGCGCCCCGGGGTGATGCAGCCGCTTCCCTGGGACGGATCCCGCCAAGGAGAAGTGATCCCGGTGCCGGTTAACTTGGAGCCGGAGGATCTCAAGCTGCAAATTGTGGAAACGGTGCGCAACCTCTCCCAGGCCGTCGATCTGACGCGGGCCAAAGTGATCGTTGCTGGCGGCTACGGGCTGGGATCGGCAGACGGCTTTGAGCTGATGCGCGAGCTGGCCGCCTGTTTCCCCAACAGCGCCGTCGGCTCCTCCCGCAAGGCTGTGGATGCCGGCTGGATCCCCTATGCCCACCAGGTGGGGCAAACTGGCAAGACCGTCCGCCCCCAGCTCTACATCGCCTGTGGTATCTCCGGGGCCATCCAACACCGCGTCGGCATGGACAAGTCCCAGACCATCATCGCCATCAACAAAGACAGCTCTGCCCCCATCTTCAAATTTGCCCACTACGGCATCGTGGGGGATCTCTACCAGGTGGTGCCCGAACTGATCCGGCAACTGCAGCAGATGCAGGAGAAAACCCAGGCGGACTCTCCTGCCCGGCCTTCGCCAACCCCCGCCCTGCAGATCCCTATCTTGCAGGGCCGCTAATCCTCCTGGGAAAGCACTTTAGTGCAGGGCCATGGTCAACAATCCCTGCTGTCCCAGCAACACCTCCCGCAACAGGGTAACCAGGCCCACCCACACTACAGGCGCCATGTCCACCCCCCCCAGGGGCGGGATCAGGCGGCGTGTCGGGCGCAGCAAAAACTCCGTCAGGCCGACCACTGGCGAATAGGGCAGCCGAGAGGTATCCAGTTGCGGATACCAGGATAAGAAGATGCGCAGCACAAACAGAACGGTGTAGAGCGCCAGCAGCGGGCCCAGCACCCAAGTGGTGAAAATCGGCAGCATTGCTTTTGCAACAATTGAGTTTCAGGGGAGGTTCTTCACCTATTCTGCTCCAAGGAAAGCCGCCTGTGCAGATCCATCGGCTTGCCTTCAAACCAGAAGTTAGTCCTTTGGTCGCTGAAAAGGGATCCCTGGATCCGCTTCTGGCCAGTTCCAACCTAAAAGCCCGAGGAACCCAGAAATCTTCAGGATTCAAAGTGGGTTATTTCCCCAAAAAGCTCCCCTTGTGGGATGGCAGCAAGAAGGCTAGCGTCATAATGGTCATATCTTGCTGACTGCAGGCAGGGATCCCATGCAGGGAAGATTACAAGAGATCGATATCCGAAGCATCCTTCAATTGATCGAGTTGGGCCAGCGCACCGGTGAGCTTTTCGTAGAGGCCAGACCCTCCATCTACTGGTTTGTCTTTTTCTTGAACGGGCGAATCATCTACGCCTCTGAAACCGAAGGCCACATCGCCCGCCTCAAAGACTACCTGCGCCGCTTCAAGCTGGAAGCCGCCCTAGACGAAGTTCAGATCCCTCCCAAAGCTGCGGTCAATGCCCCCGAATACAACCGCCTCTGGTCTTTGCTGGAAAACCACAAGCTCAACCCCAGCCAAGGCAAGCAAATCCTGCTGGGCATGGTGCGGGAAGTCCTCTTCGACCTGCTCAGCCTCCACCAGGGCTCCTTCATTTTCGAGGCTGGATCCCCCTTGGCCCCCCAACTGACCACCTTTCCTGTCACCCCTCTGCTCGCCGAGATGGTCACCCAGGTGCAGGAGTGGAAAAAGCTGCACCCCTACATCCAAGACCCCAACCAAGCCCCCACCATCGTCAACCCCCTGCCCCTCCAGCAAACCCTGCCCGCCCCCGTCTTCAAGGCGCTGAGCGAGTGGTCGGACGGCAAAACCAGCATTCGCCAAATGGGTCGCTACCTGGGCCGAGACACCCTGGTGGTAGCCAAAGCCATCTATCCCTATGTTCGTCAAGGGGCGATCCACCTCTCCGATCCCGTCCTGATCATCGAGCCCCAGCGCACTCGTCCCCTCAAACCCAGCGACAAGCCCGCCCACATCCTCTGCATCGACGACTCCATGGCCATCCAAAAAACCGTGGAGTTCATCTTGCAAAACGAGGGCTACCAGGTCACCACCATCGGCAACCCCCTCAAAGCCCTGGGACAGGTGTTTCTCCTCAACCCCGACATGATCCTCTGCGATGTGGCCATGCCCAAGTTGGATGGGTACGAGCTGTGCGCCATGTTGCGCAAATCCAGCCAGTTCCGCGAAACCCCCATGATCATGCTCACCGGCAAGGACGGCTTCACCGACCGGCTCAAGGCCCGCATGGCCGGGGCCAACGAGTTTCTGAGCAAGCCCTTTTCTGAGAGGGAATTGTTGACCGTCGTCGAATCTTATGTGGGCCCACCTCCCAAGCGGGGCGGTGGCGAATAAGCGGGGGGCCAGCCGAAATCCCTAAAAAATGTCGAGATTCGAGCCAAGCAAGCAGAGTACTGCAGAATACTGGACAGAAGAGGAACTTCACCAAACAATAGGAGGTAGCCCAACCAGCCTGGGGCTGCAAGGCCAGATGCAGCCAAAAGCGCTGAAAGACAGGATCCCACTTCAGGTAGCCGCCAGGGTTGACCGGACACGCGAAACACAGCAGGGGCGAGATGACCATGAGCAAAGTACTGGTGGTGGATGATAACCGTACCTATCTGGAGGCCATTTCCAGCCTGCTCTCCGAGAGCGGGTTGGAAGTCTCCACAGCCATGGACGGTGTGGAGGCGATGGACATCATTCGTCAGCAGAAGCCTGACGTGGTGGTGCTGGACATCGTCATGCCTGGCATGAACGGCTACGAAGTGTGCCGGGAAGTGAAGAAAGATGAAAGCACCAAGCACATCCGCATCGTCGTGTGTTCCACCAAAGATCAAGTCTTTGATATCGAGTGGGCCAAGCGCAATCAAGCCGATGCCTATGTAACCAAACCTTTCAAGCCTCAAGAGCTATTGGCTACTATCAAACAGCAGTTGCGGGAGATCAAGGAGACCAGCCAAAAATGAGTCGCGTTCTGGTGGTGGAAGACAGCCAATCCCAGCGGGAGATGATCGGCAAGTTGCTGCAGGAAAACGGCTTCGAGGTGATGACGGTGGAAGATGGCGTGGAAGCCGTAGAGGCGGTGAAGCAAAACAAGCCCGACCTGATCGTGCTGGACATCGTCATGCCGCGGATGAATGGCTACGAAGTGTGCCGTCTCCTCAAGGCCGATCCGCTCACCCAAAAAACCCCGATTGTCATGTGTTCTTCCAAAGGCGAAGAGTTCGACCGCTACTGGGGGCTCCGCCAGGGAGCAGATGCCTATATTGCCAAGCCTTTCCAGCCGCAGGAACTGGTGGGTACGATTAAGCAATTGCTGAGAGGCTAGGAACCGCCCATCCCGCCTCTATGCCTGCTGGCAGAGCCCAAAGGGGTTCCATGCCCTGGACAAGGGAGCGGCGGCCACCCCTCCACAAGACCATCGATACGGGGGAGCGTCATGCTAGGGGATCTGGATCTGTTGATGGGGGATGAGACCCAAGAATTGCAGGAAATGGAGGCTCCCGAAGGTGAGCTATTCCTGAAATTCAAGGTCGCCACCGGAGAAGAATTTGCCCTGCCGGCAGTATCGGTTGTAGAGGTGATGAGCATCGGCCCTGAGAAAATTACCCCCATGCCGAATGTCGCGCCAGTTCTGCTGGGCACTCTGAACTTGCGGGGCGAAATTATCTGGGTTGCGGATCTGGGGCAGTTTTTGGGGATCAGCCCGCCCCTCAACCTCGACCGCGCCGAGCTCCCTGTGGTGGCCGTGATGGATCAACCGGATTTGCTGATGGGCCTGGCTGTGGATTTAATTGTGGGCATGGAGTGGCTGAAGACGGAAGCGGTGCGGCCTGTTCTCGTGGCTCCTGAGTCGATAGCTCCCTTCTTGCGAGGGGAATGGGTGGTGCCCGCGACGGGAGCCCGCTTGCCGCTGCTGGATCAGTCAGCCATCCTGAGATCCGACCGTTGGGGTTGAGGAATGGCTAGCCGCAAGTTCGGCAGAAATGCGGAAATTCCAAAGCCATTCACAATGGAAAGAATGGAGCCGATCTTGTTCCCTAGAGATTGGCGCCCGGCCACCCGGCGAGTGTGGCCGTGCTGCCCCAATGGTCTGTGGAAAGAGGGCAAGAGCCCATTCTTTTTGGGAGCAAAGCAGCCAGTTGGGAGAGGTAACCTATCTGTAGCTTAACAATCTAAAGGGTTTAGGCGGGTTGGTGTTGGGGGAGTTCTGGGCATTTGGGTTGAAGTAGCAACAGAGGTAGCCAAGCAGGGAAGGGAGGATCCATGGTTTCGAGCGCAAACAATCAGAGAGACTTTACCGAGGCAATGGTCGCCTTTTGGCAGGGAGACTACGTCGAGGCAGTGCGGTTGTTCAACCAGGTAGCCGCTGCTCAGCCGCAGGATACTGCTGTCAAGTTGCTGCTGGCCTCGGCCCAGAAGCAAGCGGGGCAGTTGCTGGAAGCCCGCCATACCTACGATACCATCCTCAAGACGGCCAGCGATCCTGAGGAGCTGGAGTCGGCCCGCAGGGGCCTGGAGGAGCTGCTCCAGATGGCGCCGGAGCTGGCGGATGTTCCCTCTCCGGCGCAGGAAGACAAGCTCCAACCTCAAGGGGAGTTCCCACCTCAACCGGAGGAGGCGGATCCCTTTCCCCAGTTTGAGTTTGAGGCGATGAGGGAACAGGAGGCCGACCCCTTTGCTCAGGATCTCTTCTCGATGCGAAGCGACAGCTTTGCCGCCGATGAGATGACTTTTGGCGAGGAAGAAAGCTTTGCGGATCCTTTTGAGACAAGGCTAGAAATGGAGCCTGCGGATCCGTTTGCCTCCTCTCACCCGCTGCCCGCCAACCCTCAGGTAACGCCGCCAGCGGTTCCGGGAGAGACCGCTTTGCGAGCGGGCAGGGAGCAGCCTCAAACAGACCCAGTGGTCGATGACGATTTTGCCTTCCTTAGCGAGTTCGACCGGCAGCACCTGCAGGATCTAGACAGTGATTCTATTACGCAGTTGGCTGGCGACGCGGCTTTTCCCGAGGAGATGGGCTTCTCCCTACCCACTTTTGGGGAAGAGGAGGTGGGATCCCTGGATGAGGGCCTGCCGACGGAATTGGCCACCCCCATGAGCGAGCCGATCCCTGCCCCCGAAGAAGACACGGCCGGTCCTGGCCCTGCTCTTTTCGAGCTCAACGAGCTGGACAGTCTGGATCGCGAACTGGCCGGCATGGAGGGCGGCGAGGTGCCGGTCTTCTCTCCCGATGAGGGGGAGACGCAGGAGGCGGGCGGAACGGCTCGCAGCTCGCCTACAATCTCGATGCCCCTCCCAGGGGGCCAGGGAGCGGGGATGTTCGCTGGGATCGCCAACCGCCCGCTTGCCGATCGGCAGTTGGCCACAGCGCTGATCCAAGGAGCCGTGAGTTTGGCTGCCGGGTTGGCCATTGGCCTGGGGATCCCCGCCAATGGGGGAGCTCGCTTGCTTGCCGGGGTCATCGGGGGTGGAGTGATCGGCACGGGAGCCGGGGTTGTGCTGGGGGCCAGCAGTGCCAAACACATTCGCTCCACCGCTCAAGAGCTGGCCAGCCACTTTGCCGCCTTGGCCCAGGGGAATTACTCCGTCAGAGCAGAGGCGAGAGGGGATGACGAGTTGGGCCGCTTGGCCAACAGCTTTAACCAAATGGCTGCCGCCCTGGAGGCCCATTTTGCCGATCTGAGCCAGCGAGCTGCCGAGCAGGGACAGGCCAAGGAGGACTTACAACGCCAGGTCATTCGCCTGCTGGACGACGTCGAGGGGGCAGCCCGCGGGGACTTAACGGTGCGGGCGGAGGTCACTGCCGATGTGCTCGGCGCCGTCGCCGACTCTTTCAACCTGACCATTCGCAGCTTGCGGGACATCGTTGTCCAAGTGAAGCGGGCCGCCGCTGCCGTCAACGATGCGGCTTTGCAGAGCGAGAACTTTGCCCGCAGCCTCTCTGCCGATGCCTTGCGCCAGGCGGAGGAGATTTCCAACTCCCTCAACTCCATTCAGGAGATGACGGAATCAATTCAAGAGGTAGCCAGCAACGCCCGCGAGGCGGCCAACGTAACTGCTCAAGCCACGGAAGCAGCCGCCCGCGGCGGAGAAGCAGTGGATCGCACGGTGGCCAGCATCCTGGAAATTCGGGAAATGGCAGCAGAGACGACCCGCAAGGTGAAACGCTTGGCAGAATCCTCCCAAGAAATCTCCAAGATCGTGGCCTTGATTTCTCAAATTGCTTCGCGCACCAACCTGCTCGCCCTCAACGCCAGTATTGAGGCCGCCCGGGCAGGCGAGGCGGGACGGGGCTTTGCCATCGTGGCCGACGAGGTGCGACAACTGGCCGACCGGGCCGCCAAAGCCTCGAAGGAGATCGAGCAGATTGTGCTGCAGATCCAGTCGGAGACCAGCAACGTGATGACGGCCATGGAGGAGGGCACGCAGGTGGTGATCCAGGGGACGCGGCGGGCTGAGCAGGCCAAAAGCAGCCTAGACGAGATCATCGAGGTCAGCCGGCGGATCGATGGGCTGGTGCGGGCTATTTCTCAGGCTACCGTGCAGCAAACAGAAACCTCTCGCGCCGTGGCCCAGGTAATGCAATCAGTGGAGCTGACTGCCAACGAGACGTCCGAAGAGGCGCAGAAGGTAGCCAGCTCGCTGCAACAGTTGGTGAGCATCGCTCGCGAGCTGCAAGCTTCTGTCGGTCGCTTCCGGGTGGGGGATGAATGAGCAAATCTGCTCGGTTGGCGGGCATCCTAGGGACAAGCAAGGATCCCGATGGGAAGTTGCCGCACTTCAGGGACATCGGGATCCCTCTGTCCCAAGACAGAATCCGGGCATGGGAGAGCTTCCCCTGTCCGATCTGCTACTACTGATATGAGTACCTGTGGGCTGTAGGAGGAACCTCCTGCCATGAATGAAGAAGCACAAAAGCGGATCCTCGGTTATTTTATCGAAGAAGCCCGCGACCACTTGGCAACGATCGAGCAAGGGCTCCTCAGCCTGCGGGACAGCGTGAGCGATCCTGAGCTGATCAACGAGTTGTTCCGAGCTGCCCACTCCATCAAAGGCGGAGCGGCCATGCTGGCCCTCGCCAGCATTCAGCGGACTGCCCACCGCCTAGAGGATTTCTTCAACGTGTTTCGCTCTCGCCCGGGCGAAGTGCCGGTGGATCAGCACTTGGAGACGCTGCTGCTGCGAGTTTTTGATGGGTTGGCGGCGTTGTTGGACGAGCTGCAGAGCCCTCGCGGTCTCACCCAGGAGTTCAGCAACGCGACGCTGGCGGAACTGGAGCCGGTTTTTCAGGAGACTGAAAACTACATTCAGAGCCTTCTCGGCGCTGGCCCTGTCGCTAGCTCTGCTCCGGCTGCCCCCCCGCCGCCGGCGGCCCGCACCCTACAACAAGAGATGGCGGAAGTGGTGCCGCAGCAATTGCGGCAGATGTTGGAGCTGTTCAAGCGAGGGGATCAGCCGGGCATTCGCGAGCAGTTGCGGGAGGCAAATGCCGTTCTCAAGCAGATCGGGCAAGCCCATCATCTGGCGGGCTGGCAGCAGCTCACAGAAACCTTCGAGCAAGCCCTGGGCAACCCCGACGCCGATCTGCGAACGTTGGCGTTGGTCGCCCTGCGAGACTTGAAGCAGGGGCAGCAGCTTATCTTGGCGGGCAGGGCCGAAGAGGTGACGGCCTCGGCGGAATTGCAGCAATTGGCTCGCCCGGCGGCTCCCGCTCCGCCGCCGGATCCTTTGGAGGTGGT
This sequence comes from Synechococcus sp. 60AY4M2, assembly GCF_002760375.1. NCBI lineage: Bacteria > Bacillati > Cyanobacteriota > Cyanophyceae > Synechococcales > Synechococcaceae > Synechococcus > Synechococcus sp. 60AY4M2. The sequence continues at coordinate 1,956,733 of NZ_AUMZ01000001.1, read as the reverse complement.
GGTTCACCAGCAGATCCCGGCCCTGTTGCGCCAGATGCTGGAGCTGTTCAAGCGTCCTGACGACCCGGCAACGCGGCCTGCCCTGCAAAGCTTGGCCCAATCGCTCCAGCAGGTGGGACAGGCCGAAGGTGTGGATCTGGGCGGCTGGACGGCCCTAGCCCGCCTGATTGGCGAGATCCTGGCAGATCCTGCCCAGGATTTGCGGCAACTGGCTCTGCCGGTTCTGAGAGATTTGAAACAGGCTCACCAAGCTCTGGCCAGCGGAGCAGCGCAGACCATCCAGCCCTCCGCTGAGTTGTTGGCCTTCCGCCCTGTGCTGCCGGCCCTTGAGGAGCCAGAGCCGCTCTTCCTCGAACCCGAGAGCACGCCTGCCCCAGCGGACTGGGCCGCTGCTGGGATCCCGGCAGAAGAATCCTCTGCCCCTGATGGGAGCCAAGAAGAACCTGAACCAGGAGAGGCGATCCCCGTCGAAGCAACCCTGCAAGCGGAGGAGGCGGCCTGGGATCTGCTGGCCGAACAGCCGCCGTCCACTTTGGAGATGGACAGCGTTCTGGCGGGCGAGGAGGGCCCAGGGCTGAGCTGGCCGGAGATGTCCACCGAGGCTTTGCCAGAGGAAGACTGGCAAGCAGCCGCCGACCTTGCCCAAGAGGGCGTCGCCGCGCCGGAAGAAGCCGCAGCAGCCCGCGGCTGGCTCCAGGATAGGCTGAGCTTTGGCTCAGGCGATTTCGACGCCCCTCCTTTGAGCCTGGAAGCAGAAGCCTCCGCCGCCTTTGACGAGCTGTTTGCCAACGCAGAGCAGCTATCCGATATTGAAGAGCCGCCGCCGGAGCTGATCCCTCCTTCCCCCGAGCCTTTTTCGCAGGCGCTTGAGGAGCTGAGCCCAGAAGAGGGGGGAGCGGAAACGGATTTGGCGGAGCTGTTTGCCGAAGTAATGGGCGAAGCGGCGGCAGAGCTGTCACCTGTCGAGCCTGCCGAGCTGACAGGAGCCGAGGAAACCAGCCAGGCCATCTGGGATGTCCCCGCCCAGGAGCGGGCGGCCCAAGTCGCTGCGGAAAGCCCCGAGGAAGCCTCGGCTGCAGACGAAGCTGCAAGTGTCGGAGTGGAAGCCTTGTTCGAGCTCGAGGAGCTGGCAGTAGAGAGCTCTCCTCTGCAGGAGCTGTCTCAGTTGCCTGACTTTGGGGCTGCTCCCGACAGCGGGCCGGAAGCGGATCTTTGGGCAGAGGAGCCGTCTCCGTCCCTCCAGCCTGGGGATGGGGAGGCGGCCGCAGACTTGTGGGCTGAGTTCCCCGCCGACATCTGGCCGGGGGACTTTTCTGTCCCCGATGAGACGGGATCCCTGACATCTTTGGACTCTGCGGCTGAAGGCGGCCTGGAGAGCCTTGTCTCGGCGGCGGATCAGGCCTGGTGGAGCCCAGAAGAAGCAGGCGAACCTTCCCCCTCTTTCGAGGTGGCTTCTCAACCCTCTTCTGACCTTGCCGACTCTGCCGCAGTCGAGCAACTGGAAGACCTTTTCGCCGAAGAATCTTCGCCCGGCGAACCTGCCGCTGCGGCGGAGAGCTTCTTGGCCCCTTCCGACGAGTCGACGGCGGCGGAAACCCCGGACTTGGGGGCCGAGCTGAGCCTAGCCGATCTCTTCGCCGGGGAGACGCTGGAGGATGCCCCGGGCACGGGGGATGCGGCACAGGCCCAGGACTGGGCTCTTTTGGAGAACCTCTTCCCGGTTCAGGAAGAAGCTCTCTATCCTGAGGGCCAGCCCGCGGAGGCCTTCGACCGCCTCGAGGCTCTATTTGCCGAGGAGCCCGCTACCGAAGCACTGAGCTTAGAAACCAGCGGATCCCTCTCGGCCATGGATGGCGAGGTGGATTTGGATGAGTTGAGCCGGTTCTTTGCAGAAGGGGAGGCCGCCCAGGAAGCGATCCCCTCAGATCTGGCCACTTTCCTGGGCGAGGCAGAGGCTTTGCAAGGGAGCAGTCTGGAGGGAGTGACTCTGCCTGAGCCAGAACCACTTGTAGCTGCAGCAGAGCAAGGCGGAGCTTCCCAGCCAGCAGAGGACGATCTGGCCAGCCAACTGGAAAGCCTGTTCGCGGAGGATGAGCTCTTGGCTGCCCAGAGCGCGACTGTTTCCCCAGATGAGACACAGCCTTTGGAGGAAGAAGCGCCGGAAGCCTCTCCTGCCCCAAGTTTGGACGATTTGGCCGCCCTTTTCGATGCCGCCGAACCAGCGGTGCCGCCTGAGCTAGAGGAGGTCATCGCTCCCATTGTGGGATCCCCTACAGCCGTGAGCGGCGAGGTCGCCGACGATTTCGCAGCCCAACTGGAATCCCTCCTAGGCGATCTCGAGGTCGCCCCCCAAGTCTCTGCAGCAGCGCCGGCGCCTTCTCCGCCCGCTGTCGCCGCCCCAGCAACAGCCGCCCCCACGGCACCGGCTACCCCAACAGCACCGACCACACGGCGATCTGCCCTCAGCAATCCTGTAATGCGGGTGGAGGTGCGCCACCTCGACTCCATCAACAACTTGGTGGGAGAGCTGGTGGTCATCCGCAACAGCATGGAGCAAAACCAAACTCGCCTGCGCCAGTTTCTGGATGGCCTATTGGGCCGGGTGCAACAGCTAGGGGAGCTGGGCCAGCGCATGCGGGATCAGTACGACCGCTCGTTGCTGGAAGCGGCGCTGTTCTCCAGCCGCAGCAGCGCGGCAACGGTGGGGTTTGGTCGGAACGGCGAGGAATCCCCTCGGGGACGGGTGGGTCATTCCATAGGCCAAGAGTTCGACAAGTTGGAGATGGATCAGTTTACGGCCTTCCACACGCTGGCCCAGGAGATCATTGAGCTCATCGTGCGGGTGCGCGAGTCTTCTTCCGACATCGAGTTTGCGGTGGACGAGGCAGAGCAGATCACCCGCCAATTCCGCCAGGTCACCACCCAACTGCAAGAAGGCCTGAACCGGGCGCGCATGGTGCCCTTCTCGCAAATTGCCGACCGGCTGCCCCGCGCCGTCCGTGACCTCTCCATCAAAACGGGCAAACAGGCCAGCCTGGTGGTGGAAGGCCGCGACACCCTCATCGACAAGGCCATCCTGGAAGAGCTTTCCGACCCGATGACCCACCTGGTGAACAATGCCCTGGTGCACGGGATCGAGCCCCCTGAGGAGCGGCGCCGCTTGGGCAAGCCCCCTGAAGGCAAGATCACCGTCAAAGCTTTCTACCAGGGCAACCAGACAATCATCGTCGTCGCCGACGACGGTGCCGGCATCCCGGTGGAGAAAATCAAGGCCAAGGCGCAAAGGCTGGGGCTGCTGTCAGAGCAGGCAACCGAAGAAGAAGTGTTCAACGTCCTCTTCCACCCCGGCTTTAGCGTTCGCGAGGCCAGCGAGGTGGACGATCTGGCCGGGCGGGGGGTTGGCTTGGACGTGGTGCGCCGCAACATCACCGATCTGCGCGGCAGCATCCAAGTGGATTCCGTGCGCGGCAAGGGCACCACCTTCACCATCCGCCTGCCGCTTACCCTGAGCATTTCCAAGGCAATGGTGTGTGTCAGCGACAAAGCCCTGATCGCCTTCCCCCTCGACGGTGTGGAGGAGATGCTGGATGTTCCCGTCGACGAGGTGCAGCCGGATGAACAGGGGCGGCCCTCCATTCCCTGGCGGGATCAACGCCTTCCCTTCCAGCCCCTCTCGAATCTGTTGTCCTACAGCCGCAGCCACAGCCGCAGCCGCTCAGAGGTCTACAGCATCGCCCAAGAGGAGGGCATCCTGCCCATCGTCGTCCTGCAAAGTGCCGGCCAGTACGTTGCCCTGCAGGTGGACAGCTTTGTGGAAGAGCAGGAAATCGTGATCAAGCAATTGCGCGGGCCTGTGCCCAAACCACCTGGCATTTCTGGGGCAACGGTGCTGGGCAATGGTCGCGTGCTGCCAATTGCTGACGTCCTTGAACTGGTAGATATGGCCCAAGGCCGCCGTCGCGATCTCAGCCGCCTCTGGGCGGAGCGTCGCGCTGCGGAGCCACGTGCCGAGGAAACCCATCAAACCACGGTGCTCATTGTGGACGACTCGATTGCAGTGCGGGAACTGCTCTCCATGTCCTTTCAAAAGGTGGGCTACCGGGTGGAGCAAGCCCGCGATGGCCAGGACGCCTGGGAAAAGCTTCGCGGTGGCTTGCGCTGCGATCTCATCTTTTGCGACATCGAGATGCCGCGCATGGACGGCTTGGAGTTGCTCTCCCGCATACGGGCAGACAGCAACCTCAGGCATATTCCAGTAGCTATGCTCACCTCACGGGGGGCAGAACGGCACCGGCAGACAGCCCGCGAGCTGGGAGCCACTGCCTACTTCACCAAGCCCTACTTGGAGGAAGAGCTGTTCAGCGCTGCCGCTCGCATGTTGCAAGGGGAGCAGTTGTTGGCACCCAACCCCACTTCCTGAACTGGCGACGCCAGGGGCGCCCAGATGGAGGCACCAAGCTAAGGGATCCCACTCTGGCGCCAGGATCGCCAAAGGGTTTGACTCCAGAGGGGGCTGGAAGGCGTAGGATATTGACCTGTTGTCCTCGGAGAGAAGTGGCGATGCGCCTGACTGTCTGTGCTCTCATCCTGGCTGGTGGGTTTGTCCTGGGCAATCCCTGGCTTGCCAGGGAGCTGGGGCTAGAGGCAACTGCTCATGAGAACAAGGGGGGGCTCTCAATCCAGAGAGCTCATCGGCTAGGCCTAGGCCCTGCCGACGAATCCTTCGAACTGCGGTTTCTGGATGCGATGATCCTGATACATTTACGCTGAACACTGCTGAGCATTACTGCTCAGCGGTGAAGCGATAGCATTCTGTCCGTTTCCGTTGTCACTACGCGATGCTGACGCGACCGCGTTAGTGGGACGGAGTCCAAACAGAAAGGCGGTATCCCGCAAAGCCCTGAGCATAACGCCCAGAGCGCCTTGCCAATCTCGTGGTAGCCTATGGTTGCACTTTGGGCATCTAAACACCTTTGCGCCACCCAACTT
>NZ_AUMZ01000001.1:1866450-1945001 GCF_002760375.1 Synechococcus sp. 60AY4M2 | reverse complement strand
CTCTCCGACCACTTCGGCTCCAGGATAGAGGTCAACCAGTCTTGCAATCTGTCTCTCCAAGTCTGGCTTCTGCCCTCGACTTTTGACTCGGGCGTACAAAACGACTCGTTTATCCTTCTTGGGTGCTCTGATGTAACTGTCGAGGTCGTACCTTCTTGCCCTACCGGATGGTGTACGTACTGCATGGATCCAGCCCTTCTGTTCCCATCGCCTCAAGGTGTGGAGGCACACCCCAAAATAATCCGCCGCTTCTCTCGGTTTTACATACCTAGCCATACCAAGCAGCCATACTGAACATACTGGGCATTATTTTCAGTATAGTCCAGCATATCATTGACTAGAGTCATGCTCCACCACGAGGGAGCGGTGAGCATGGCCACAGAAGCCCTGCAAAAATCCCGGCGGCGGGAAATTCGTCAGTTGGCCAGGGCCATTGGGGTCGCCCAAAGCCAAGAAATCAAGCAGATGCAAGACTGGCGGCTGAGCTGGTACCCGCTAGCTCCCCAGGAGCCCGTCATGTGGCATGAAGAGATGGGCCACCAGATGGCCATGACTCCAGAAATGATCTCGGCTATGCGCATGGATACCGACCTGGGAGCCGCTGACCCTGAGTTCGATCTGCGCTTCCTGCAAGCAATGATCCAGCACCACGAAGGAGCCCTGGTCATGGCTAGAGAGGCTCTGGAAAAATCCAAGTGCCCCGAGATTCGGCAACTGGCAACAGCCATTGTCACTACCCAGCAAGCGGAGATTGAGCAAATGCGGGCCTGGCAAAAGCGGTGGTATCCGCGCTAGGGCCGCTGGGATCGTTTGCAGGCCTCAGCAGGCTCTGTAAAGATGATGGGATGCGAGCAAGGCCGGCTCTTGCGGCTGCCCGCAGCACTCAGAGGATTCCCCTGCATTGCCAATGGCCCTAGAGCTGCCCTCCTTCCCTCAACACCCGGCTTTGCTCCCACCGCTTCGCCCAGAGTGGAGATCCCGCTGGCTGGCGGGGCTGGCCGTTTTGCTGCTGTGTTTGGGATCCCCCAACCGCTGGCTGCACTGGTTTCCGGGAGCGCTGCTGGGCCTAGCGCCTCTGTTTTACCTTTGCGAACAGCAACAGGGGTGGAGGCGGTGGCGTTTGGCCTATGGCCTCTGGTTTTGCGTGTGCCTGTACGCCTTCTGGGTGGATCCCTTCTCGCTTCAAGTGCTCAGCGCCTGGGAGATCCTGGGAGGAGCAGTGGTGGCTCCCCTGATCCCTCTGTTTTTCACAACAGCCACGGTCTTGAGCTTGGCGCTGAGCCGGCCCCTCCCCCCCTGGGCACGTCCCCTGGGCCTGGCCACGGTCTGGACAGGCCTGGATGGGCTGCTGGGCCTGCTCTGGTGGCCGATCCCCTTTCATTGGGGATCCCTGCTCTTTGACTGGCCCCTGGGGATCCAAATTGCCGATCTCACCGGGATCTGGGGAGTGACCTTTTTTGCCGTGTTCGTCAATGGCGTGGTTTGGCAGTTGGCCGAGCAGCTCCGCTGCCAATGGAGGGCAGAGGGATCCTGCTCGGGGGCCGAGAACCCGGATATCCGGCGCACGCTGGCCTGCGGCTTAGGTCTGGGGGGGCTGGTCTTGGCCTATGGCAGCCTGCGGCTGGCCTACTTTGATGTTTTAGCGGCGGCGGAAGGGGATCCCAGCTTTCGCGTGGGGACGGTGCAGCAGGTGGCCTGGTTGGAAGCCGATCGCAGTTGGGAGTACCGCAGCCAGCGCTACCGGGAGTTGCACCAGCTTTCGGCCCAGGCGGTGGCCGAGGGGGCGCAGTTGGTGATCTGGCCGGAAGGAGCCTTGCGGGCCCGGTTGCTGAACACCCCCCTGCAACCCCATGTGATCGAGCCAATGCGAACCATCCTCCCCCCAGAAGGGGCTTTGATTACGGGGGCCACGGAGCCGGATCCCCGCACAGCCCACCTGCCGGAGGAGGAGCAGCGATTTTTCAACACCGCCCTCTTCTTCAACGCCCAAGGCCAAGTGCTGGATTGGTTTGGCAAGCAGTGGATCTTCCCCTATTTTGAGTCGGGGCGCTACGCGCCCTCCCCAGATGGCTATCGGCCGCTGGCGGGAGGGGAGCTGTTTGGGCCTTTGGGGGTGATGATCTGCTTGGAGAGTGTATTGCCCGCCCCCAGCCGAACTCTGACCCGCAATGGAGCAGAGTCGTTGATCGTGATCTCCGACGATAGCTGGTTTGGCAACAGCCACTGGCCCATGCTCCACGGCCGGCTTTCGGTTTTCCGGGCGGTCGAAAACCGGCGCAGCGTGGTCTTTGTCAACAACACCGGCGGCAACCTGGTGGTGGATCCCTCAGGTCGACTCCAGCAGGTGGGCCCGATTTTTCAGCGCGGAGTGGTGACCGGAGAGGTCAGGCGGCAATCCCAGGTAACCTTCTACACGCGCACAGGCGACTGGCTGGCCTGGTTAACCTTAGGTCTTTCTCTAGGATTGACGGCCTGGGGATCCCGAGCAGGGCAAGGATGCGCTAAGATTGGTGAGCATCAATAGTCTAAGTCAGCTTTCCCGTCCCGCGTTCCCAGTTTGCGCTGCTGAACTGGCTGAACAAAGGGATGCGGAATTGCTTACCCTTGCTGATGTAGCTCAGTCGGTAGAGCAGCTCACTCGTAATGAGCAGGTCATCGGTTCGAGTCCGATCATCAGCTTTGGAGCCTTGTCCGGCCCTCACGGGGCTACTGACCTAGGCTGGCTTAGCGCGGGGATCCCCTCTCCCAGGAGGGGGACATGAAGAGCGTAGCCAGTTGGTCGGGGCTTCGCCTTATGCTGAGAAGTATGGCCATTTCCCCGGCAGCGGTCTTTGGCAATGGCAACCCCCTTCTCTTGGCCCTATCGCACCCCAGGGATCCCGGACTCCGCCTTTGAGCGGATCCCGGGGATCCCGATGAGCCCCCGCGAGGTACGCGTGCTGGTGCTGAGCCAGTTGCGCCTGGGAGAAGACCACTGCCTATGGGATATCGGCGCCGGGACAGGCACCATCGCCATCGAAGCGGCCATTCTCTGCCCCCGCGCTCGCGTGATTGCCATCGAGCGCGATGCCGAGGTGGTCAGCTTGATCGAGAGCAACTGCGAGAAATTCGGCCTCAACAACGTGCAAGTAATCCAGGGCACCGCCCCCGATTGCTTGCATCAGCTCTCTCCGCCCCCCGATCGCATCTGTATCGAAGGTGGCCATCCCCTACGGGAGATCCTGGAGGCCTCCTGGAACCATCTCAAACCCAACGGCAGGATTGTGGCGACCACCAACTCTCTGGAGGGGCTCTACGGCCTCTCTGCCGGGCTGGCTGCCGTGCGAGCTCATCATGTGGAGGTGATCCAATCAGCCGTGAACCGCCTGGAACACCGCGGTCGCAGCCAACTGTTGCTGCCTCTGGATCCCACCTTTGTGTTAAGCGGGGAAAAATCCAGCTAAATCTTGTAAGAAATCCGTTTATATTTTTTGCAAATCCCTTCGCAAAGTAATGGGCTCAAGAAAATTGGGCTAGCCCAAGCCCTCTTTGGAGATCGGCAAAGCACAAACCTTAAGCTATGCCGATATTTCTAGATTGCAGACTTTCATTTGCCCTTATACCAGAGACAGAGAGCTGCGGATCCCAGGGCCATGGATGAATTGCAACACCCCTTTCCCGAATCACGAGAAGTGAGGCTGCGACAACTGCTAATTCGAGAGCGCTGGCCGGAAATGCTGAAGGGCTGCCGGGCCTGCATCCATTGGGACGACTTCAAGCGACCCGAATGCTGCGGCGACTGCGGCATTGGCGATCGCCGCAGACAAGAAGCAGAAAACCAGCCCAGCAAATCTTCAGGCATTTAGCCTGGGCAGATTCTCCCCATCGGGAGCCGATTCTAGTAGTTATTTTTGCCCAGCAATTTCTACCTTAGGCTCATCAAAACGCCGGAGAGAGGAACTTCTTGGGGAGGCAGCAGAGGCACCTCTACTTTCGCCACTTCCTGCTCGTAAATGCCCAGCTGGCGAGCGGCAGCCGTCGAAATATCCAGATCTCGACCGCGAACAAAAGGGCCCCGAGCCAGAACATCCACCACCACTCTAGGCCTGGGATCCTCAGAATTGGTCAAAGTCTCCCAAAAACGTGTCCGGGAATACACTGATGAGCCCCACGGATCCCAGGTTCCGCAGAGGGATCTTTCGGCTGAAGTCAGTGGGCTTGGGTTGGGGCAATGCTCCCAGAAGCCGGCGCGGCTCCTCAAGGGCGAGGGGATCCCGGAGAAATGCAAACCACTGTATCAATTTCTACATAGTTCTCTACATTCCGCAGTCTTCGTTAGGGGCTGAGCTAGAGTGTTTCCAGCAGGCTCCTGGGGTGGGCTGCCTTTTCAGGAGGCCAAGTGCCGCGACTGATCGCATCAGCGGGCTGGAGGCACTTGGTTAGCAATTGGCAGGAGTAGCGATGCCAGCATCGCAACGGCAAGCTAGGCGCGAGAACAGCCTGGCCAAGCTTCGCAAGGAACGCCGGAGGGCAAGCAGAGGATCTAGGCCCAGCGGCCCAAAACATGTTACAGGTTCTCCCCCAGCCTGAAACCTCCGTAGGGGCGAGGGGGCGTACACAGAAGAGCTTACAGCCGTGTTGGTACCTATGTTTGCCGTGGATGGGAAAACCCCCCTGATGTTAATCAAACCCAGCCCCGCCAGACGGTGGGTAGCAAGCGGCGAAGCCACACTCCCCTGGCAGCGAGGTGAGCGGGGCGTGCGGCTGAAAGCAACCAATCGAGTGAGTTTGCAGGAGGTCGCTCCTGGCAAGCAGCTATGGCAAAATGCCAACCTAGGGTATTGCAAGTTTTTAACGTTCAACGGTTGGAGGGCACGGCTCCTAACAGCGCCGTGTAATGGTGTGTGATGAAAGTCGGAGATCGAGTGCGGGTGCGTACCAGCGTGATCGTCTATCACCACCCGGAACATCGCAATCAACCTTTTGACCTCAAAGGTATGGAGGGAGAAGTGACGGCTGTGATCCAAGACTGGAACGGCCGCCCGATCAGCGCTAATTTTCCCTTTCAGGTGCAGTTTGGGAATAAGTTCCGCGCCCACCTCCAGGCCGACGAGCTGGAGGTGATCGAGGCGAGCCCTTCCTCCGAGCCTGCGGCCTAGGTGAGACCCAGCAGGGTACGGTTGGTTTCCAGAATCGGCTGGATCAAAGCAAACTCCGCGGGGGTGAGGTACTTGGCTATCACCTCTTGCAAGAAGCGGTAGGTAGCCTCACAACTGCGCTGGGTGCGGAAGGCCCGCATCAAGGTCTGAAACCAGTAGAGAAATCGCTCCTTGTAGCGCTGCTCATCGTCTAGGAGCATGGCCAAAGCCGAGAGGCGCAAAACCCGCACGGTGTCGGCTCTCCATTTGTTGCGGAAATCCTCCACCCCTCGCATGAGCAAGTAGGGATCCAGAGCGCGCAGCTTCGCCTCCACCTCGCCGACAATCTGGGCTTCCGCCGCTTGGATTTTGCGATAGGCGCCCAGGCGCAGCTCAAAGGAGGCCAGGTAGCTCTCCATGAACTGCATCTCCTCATCTCTGAGGTAGCGTCCGTCGGCAGCCAGGCTCAGTTGGCGCAGTTGAGTCAGCATGGGGATTCCCTAGAAAACCAAGGAGAGAGGGGGAGTGCGGCCCTTTCGCCCCCGATCCTAGCCGCAAGCCCGTTGACAAAAGTGCGCGATCCTGCGGATCTTCGGCTATTCTCCCCGGCCTCTCAGCCGGGTTAATATTAATTAATAGTCTATCGTTGCAAGAATCCACTCGACCCCAGATGCCATCTGTGAGTTCGATAAAAAGCACCCTTTGGGAGGAAACGCTTCCGTGAGTCAGAAAGGTAAAAACAAAAAATGGAGAAGCGCCGGATTGTACGCGTTGCTGGCCATTGTCTTGATCTCGCTGGCCACAACCTTCTTCGGCACCCGTCCGGCTGAGCGTCTGGAGATCAGCTACTCCGACCTGATGAGCCGCATAGAACGGGGCGAGGTCAGCAAAGTCTTGGTCGAGATCGCCCCCGATGGTCGCCAAATTGCCATTGCCGAGGCGGAAATCAACAACCGCGCCACCCAAGTGCTGGTCAACCTGCCTCCCCTCACCCCCGAGTTTGAGAACACCTTGCTTGCGCAAGGGGTGGAGCTGGCGGTGCGCCCGGTTCAGGAGGAGGGTCTGCTGGGGCGCATCCTCAGCACCTTCTTCCTGCCCGTCTTGCTGCTGCTTGGCCTGTTTTTCCTGTTGCGCCGAGCCCAAAACGGCCCTGGCAGCCAGGCGCTCAACTTTGGCAAGTCGAGGGCAAGGGTGCAGATGGAGCCGAAAACTCAGGTTACCTTCAACGATGTGGCTGGTGTTGACCAGGCCAAGTTGGAGCTGGCCGAGGTGGTGGACTTTTTGAAAAACCCCGAGCGGTACAACGCTCTGGGCGCCAGGATCCCGCGCGGGGTGTTGCTGGTCGGCCCCCCAGGTACAGGTAAAACCCTGTTGGCCCGCGCTGTGGCCGGAGAGGCGGGTGTGCCCTTCTTCTCCATTTCTGGCTCTGAGTTTGTGGAGATGTTTGTTGGAGTGGGGGCCTCGCGGGTGCGGGATCTGTTCGAGCAGGCCAAGCAAAATGCCCCCTGTATTGTCTTCATCGACGAAATCGATGCCGTGGGTCGGCAGCGGGGAGCCGGCCTAGGAGGTGGCAACGACGAGCGGGAGCAAACCCTGAACCAGTTGCTGACCGAGATGGACGGCTTTGAGGGCAACTCCGGCATCATCGTTATCGCCGCCACCAACCGCCCCGATGTGTTGGATGCAGCGCTGCTGCGGCCCGGTCGCTTTGACCGCCAAGTGACGGTGGATCGCCCCGACTTCCAGGGCCGCCTGGAGATCCTCAAGGTGCATGCCCGCGGCAAAACCTTGGCCGCCGATGTGGATCTGGAGAAATTGGCCCGCCGCACCCCTGGGTTTACCGGCGCAGACCTGGCCAACCTACTCAACGAAGCGGCCATCTTGGCGGCCCGCCGCAACCTCACCGAGATCTCGATGGACGAGATCAACGACGCCGTGGATCGGGTGTTGGCTGGCCCAGAGAAGAAGGATCGCCTCATGAGCGAGCGGCGCAAGGAGCTGGTGGCCTACCACGAGGCAGGACACGCCCTGGTGGGATCCCTCTTGCCCAACTACGATCCCATTCAAAAGGTCAGCATCATTCCCCGCGGCCAGGCGGGCGGCCTCACCTGGTTCATGCCCAGCGATGATGACATGGGCCTGACCACCCGTGCCCACTTGAAAAACATGATGACCGTCGCCCTGGGGGGTCGGGTGGCAGAGGAGGTGGTCTATGGCGAGGCGGAGGTGACCACGGGGGCAGCCAGCGACCTACAGCAGGTGGCCCGCATTGCCCGCAACATGGTCACCCGCTTTGGCATGAGCGACCGCCTGGGCAACGTGGCCCTGGGACGCCAGTATGCCAATATCTTCCTAGGCCGTGAGATCGCTGCAGAGCGGGATTTCTCCGAGGAGACGGCGGCCCTCATCGACGAAGAGGTGCGACGTCTGGTGAATGAGGCCTACCAACGGGCCACTTACCTGATCCGGGAAAACCGCGCCCTCTTGGATCGCATCGCCCGCCGCTTGGTGGAGGCCGAAACCATTGATGGGGAAGAGCTGCAAGCGATCATCGACAGCTCGGAGGTGGTGATGCTACCGCCTGAGGAGGAGCCGGAGCCGCTGACCTTCCCGATAACCCTCAACGCTAGTGCCTAGTCTCCATGGACACAGGCCAGGGATCCCTGCCTTTTCGCCTGAGGAGGGCGGGGATCCCGATTTTTGCATGATGATAACTATCTCCCCTCTCCCAGAGAGAGGTTGGGGGTGGTCGCGTCGGCGGCGCGGCGCGCTTGGGCCATCCCTCAGGGAGAAGGGCTGGGTTGAGGGAGGCTAACTTAGCTAACGACGGCCGAGCCCGACAAGATGCGACTCACCTCCGTTTCGATAGGCTGGGGCTCATACATTTTCAGGACGTACTCAGCCACCATGCGGTCGGTGTTGAAGACCGGGTTGAGGGTGCGGATTGCTTCTTTCATGCGAGCAATCCAGCGGCGCGGGATCCCTTTTTCATCCCGGTCGTAGAACATAGGGATAATCTCGTATTCCAACACATCGTAGAGGGAGCTGGCGTCCAGATCGTCTTGGGCGGCTGGATCCAGACCTTCGATTTCTTGGCCGATGGCCCAGCCATTGCGACCGTTGTAGCCTTCGGGCCACCAGCCGTCCAAAACGGAGAGGTTGAGCCCCCCGTTGAAGCCCACTTTTTGGCCGGAGGTGCCTGAGGCCTCCAGAGGACGCCGCGGGTTGTTCAGCCAAAGATCCACCCCTTGGACCAAATTGCGGCTGACGTAGGCATCGTAATTCTCAATAAAGGCGACCCGGTGAGCCACCTCAGGCCGATTCGACCATTCCACCACCCGTTGGATCAGGCGCTTGCCTTCTTCATCTCGCGGGTGAGCCTTGCCGGCAAAGATAATCTGCACAGGGTACTCTTTGTTGGTGAAGATGCGGGTCACTCGCTCGAGATCGCGCAGGATTAGATCTCCTCGCTTGTAGGTGCTGAAGCGGCGGGCAAACCCAATCGTCAGGATCTTGGGATCCAACAACTGGTTGACGGCCTGGAGACGTTCGTTGCTTTCGCCGCGGTTGCGCCGCGCCCGCAACACCCGGTGGCGGGTAAAAGACACCAACCGCTCCCGCAGGGCTTCCTTGCGCCGCCACAGCTCCTCATCGGGAATTTCTTCCACCTTGGCCCACAGCTCCGGATCCGACACCCGCTCCGGCCAGTCGGGACCCAGGTATTGGTCGTAGAGGTTCCAGAAGAGGGGGGCAACCCAGGTGCGGGCGTGAACCCCGTTGGTAATGGAGCCGATGGGCACCTCCTCCACCGACCGCTCTGGGTAGAGCACATGCCACATTTGGCGAGAGACGCGCCCATGTAACTTGCTCACCCCGTTGGCTGCACGTGCGTAGCGCAAAGCCAGCACCGTCATATTGAAGCGCTCCCAGGGATCCCCGCCGCGCCGCGCCCCCAGAGCCAAAAATTGCTCCCGCGTCAAGCCCAGTTGCGGCCAGAAAGAGGCAAAGAACGCATCCATCTCGTTGGGGCTGAAAGCATCGTGCCCAGCCGGCACCGGCGTGTGAGTGGTGAAGACACACTTTTCCCGCACCTTGGCCTCTGCCGCCTCAAAGGGCGTACCCCGTGCCACCTCCTCCCGCAGCAGCTCCAAAGTCAAGAAGGCAGCATGCCCCTCGTTCATGTGATAGACCATGGGATCCAGGCCCAACTGGCGCAGCAGGCGCACCCCCCCAATGCCGAGGATACACTCCTGGGCAATGCGCGTATCGGTGCTGCCGCCGTAGAGATGGGCAGTAATCCAGCGGTCGATGGGATCATTCTCCGGCAGGTTGGTATCCAGCAGGAAGAGGGGCACCCGCCCCACGTCCACCCGCCAGGCGCGTGCCTTCACCAGCCGCTGCCGCATTGCCACTTCCACCAACAGAGGGCTGCCATCTGGCTGCCGCACCAACGTCAGAGGCAGCGCGTCAAACTCGCAATCTTCGTACAGCTCCCCTTGCCAGCCGCTGAGATCCAGGCGCTGCTGGAAATAGCCTTGGCGGTAGAGCAATCCCACGCCCACCAGCGGCACCCCCAGATCGGAGGCGGATTTGAGGTGATCGGCAGCCAGCATGCCCAGGCCCCCGGAGTAGATGGGCAAAGACTCGTGCAGGCCGTACTCAGCGCAGAAATAGGCAATAGGACGCTGCCAGTCGTAGGTCTTCATGGTGCGCTTGGCCCAGGTATCCTCAGCCGCCATGTACTGCCGATAGGCCTGCACCATGCGATTGAGGGTGTTGAGGTAGTTGACGTCAGTAGCCAAGGCCGCCAAGCGCAAGTAAGAAACCTCCTCCAGCATGCGCACCGGGTTGTGAGAGGTTTTTTCCCACAGGGCGGGATCCATTTCCCGGAAAATGGTGAGGTGATCGGGGTTCCACGTCCACCAATAGTTACGGGCGATCTCGCACAGGGGCGTGAGCGCCTCCGGCAGCACCGGGCAACGTTCGGGAAAAGCGGGGGCTAAAGTGGCAAGGGACATAGGACAGATACCTGGGGTTGAAGCTATAGGCCGGAAAAAGAAGCGGCAGAGGTTAATCGTGCCTGGTAAACGTTTCTAATTTTTTATTATTGAGCCAACTTTGAGAATTCTGGCAGGAGGATTCAGGATCTCTACAAAATCTGCAGCAGCTCCAAGCCAGATTTCCTCAGTCTTTTCCCAGATCTTGCAACAACAATGGCCACCGGCAGTTCGGTTTTCAATCTCAGAGAAGGCTGCTGATCGATCTGCGGCCTGTCTGAAGAGACGGTGCTGCATCGGAGTTAACAGAGTTTCCAGAATTGCCACTGACTCCTGATCCCGGCAGGGCAATCTAAACTGCCACAAGCTCGGCAAAGCTTTAGCTGCCTTCGCTACCAAATGGCCTTTTTCGATAGGAGCTCCGACTGAGCCTAGCGTCCCTCCACCACGGCCAAGCTGGTGTTGCGGTAGTAGTGGCTGAGGATCTGTTGGTAGGAATAGTTTTGGCTGGCCAGGGCGGCAGCTCCCCATTGGCTCATGCCCACCCCGTGCCCGTAGCCGCGCCCTTGGATTTGGAAGAAAGCGGGAAAGTTTGCCCCAGCAGGGGTCAGGCTGGCGGTGGTGGCCGCCTCCCCTCGTGGGCTGATGGCGATCATCGTGCTGCGCAACCCCAGAGCCCGCCGGAATTCGCTGCCGCTGACGTCTTTGCTGCCTTGGGATCCCACTAGGCGCAGGGTGATGGCCCGTCCCCAGGGAGAGCTGCGCAGGATCTCAATGGAGCGGATGGCCCCGATCCCGCCGGCCAACTGCTGGAGCTGTTGGGCAGGAATGGTAGCCGTCCAGCTAAACACCGGCGAGTGGTGATCGAAATCGGGCACCCCCTGCAAGTAGGGCCGCGACTCCAGCCAAACATTGCCGGCATCGTCTGTGTGGCCGCCGCCGGAGGAGTGGAAAACGGCGTTGATCAACTGCCCCTGGTGGACGAGAACCTGGCCGGCAGTCTCGCGGGCTGCTGCCTGGGTGCGGTTGGATTCGGCAGCCACCCCTTTGTAAACCTGCCAATCAATCCCACTCCCCAAGTCAAAAGGCTGCTGGGAGCGATGACTGCGATGGTAGAGGGCATAGGTGCGGGAGGCCACGGCTTGGGCTTTGAGGGCCTCCATCGGGAAGCGGTGCCCCATCTCGCTGCCCACCACGCTGGAAACGTAGTCCTCCAAACCAACTTGATTGATGGCGATCACTCCACTTTCGCCGGGGATCAGCTCCACCCAGCCGCGGTACCAGTTCTGGTCGATGAACACCAACCCATCGGGGGTGGTGGGCTGTAGGTAAAGGCGTTCTCCCTGCTGGCCAGCCAAACTGACCGCCGAGCCTATCCGGCTGGCCTGCAGCGGCTGCATGGCCGGAACTTCGGCCAGCGGTTGTCCCTGGGCATCCAGCAGGCGGGCCGGGGCAGAGCTGCCGAGCCTGACCTGCGGCTTGTTGACGGCAATCCCCACCCGCAGCAGCACCCGCGCCTGCACCGGAAAGGCCAAGCAGAGCCAAGCCCAAACCAGAAGGCCGATCCCCCTAAGCCAAGCCGAGGGCAGCGGGGACACAACCGGAGAAGAAAAGAGAGCTACACTCACACGTCACTCCTCTGGGAAAGACCACCCAAGAGCAACGGATCCCTGTCCGCCGATAAACCACTTCGGAGGAGGGATCCAGAAGGAAACTGCGATCCTGCGGTGAGGATTGCCCAACCAACCCCTCAAGCGACCGACCAACCAAAGCGCTCCCGCCTTCAAAGAGCTTTGCCTTCGAGGCCGCGGCCGGATCCCAGCCAGCTGCTCGCGCTGGCGGGCCGGGGGCCTTCCGATATGACAGTATCAAAAACCGCTTGCCGATGCACGACCTCAACCCGGCCTTTTTGTCGCCCAAGTTCCCCGTCAGGTTGCCAGAGGGATCCCCCGCCGGCGGCTAAACCACTGCTGCAACAGGCGACGACACTCGGCCTCGCAAACTCCGCCGATGACCTCTGGGCAATGGAAGCTGGCGGCAGAAGCGGGCAGGTTGAGCACGCTGCGCAGCGCGCCGGCCTTGGGATCGTCGGCGCCGTAGATCACCTGGGCCAGCCGCGATTGGCTGATCGCCCCCGCGCACATGGGGCAGGGCTCCAGGGTCACGTACAGCCGACAGCCCTGCAACTGCCAGTCGCCCAGGCGCTGCCCCGCCTGCCGTAGGGCCAAAATCTCCGCGTGGGCCGTAGGATCCCGATCCCGTTCCCGCCGGTTGCTGCTTAGGGCCAACAGCTCTTCCCCCGGCCCCACCACCAGAGCCGCCACCGGCACCTCGCCCGCTTCTCCCGCCCGCTCGGCTTCTTGCAGGGCCAACTGCATCCAGGCGCGGTGGCGTTGCCATGGATCCCGCTCCGGCGGTGCTGAGGAAGGGAGGTGAGCTAGATTCCCGGTCATCGCTAGGCTCTTGAGCCCTGTCTTTGCCCGCAAGATTTGCTAAGTTAAGCACATATCCCCTAAACAGCTAAAAGAAGAATAGGCCAAAGTAAACCGGGTCTGCTTGCGCAGGTGGGTAGCGCCGGTCTGCCTGAGCTTCCTCAGTGCAGTGTTTTTGGGGCAATACGGCTGAGCTCTGGGAGGGATCATGACACGGCTTCTACGGCAAACATTTCTGGCGATGGCTTTGTTTGGCGGAGGCATTGCCTATGGGGTCTGGTTGTCCTCGCCAAGGGGGCAAGCATGGCTGCAGCAAACTCCCCTTGCCACTTGGTCGCAGCGGGCTGGAGAGGGGGTGGGATCCCTTCTGCCTTGGTCTGAGTCCCCTCCTGAGTCTGCCTCTCCTGCCGATGCCGTGCGGCCTTCCAATTTCATTGCCGCCGTTGCCCAAAAGGTGGGACCGGCGGTGGTGCGCATCGACGCCACCCGCACCGTGGCCAGCCCTATTGATCCCGAGCTGTTCAACCAGCCCCTGTTCCGCCGCTTCTTTGGGGGCCAAATCCCCCAACTGCCGCAAGAGTTTCAGCAGGAGGGCACCGGATCCGGATTCATCATCGATCCCAATGGCCTCATTCTCACCAATGCCCACGTGGTGGAAGGCAGCGAGCGGGTGAGGGTGCATCTGCTGGATGGGCGCACCTTCGAAGGCAAAGTCAAAGGCTCAGACCCGGTAACCGACATCGCCGTGATCCAGATCGAGGGCGAAAATCTGCCCACGGTTACCTTGGGCAACTCCGACCAGGTGCGGCCAGGAGATTGGGCCATCGCCATCGGCAACCCGCTGGGCCTGGACAACACGGTAACGGCGGGGATCATCAGCGCCGTCGGGCGTTCCTCCGGGCAGATTGGGGCCACCAACAAGCGGGTGACGTTCCTGCAAACGGATGCGGCCATCAATCCCGGCAACTCGGGCGGCCCGCTGCTGGACGCAGAAGGTCGCGTCATTGGGGTGAATACGGCCATTTTCCAGCGAGCCCAGAGCGTCGGCTTTTCCATCCCCATCAACCGCGCCATGGAAATTGCCGAGCAACTGATCCGCAATGGCCGGGTGGAGCATGCCTTCTTGGGCATCCGCATGATTACCCTCAACCCCGATTTGGTGGAGCGCCTCAACCGGGACCCGGGCCGATCCACCACGCTGACAGTGCAAGAGGGGGTGTTGATCGGGCAGGTAATTCCGGGATCGCCGGCTGAGCAAGCTGGCCTGCGGGAAGGGGACGTCATTGTTGAGATTGACGGCCAACCTATTCGCGATGCCGAGCAGGTGCAGCAGTTGGTGGATGCCGCCGGTGTGGGCAAGACGCTGACGCTGCGGGTCATCCGCGACGGCCAGGCGCGCACCTTCCAGGTGAAGACGGGGGTGCTGCCGGTGGGCTCTTGAGCAGGCAGGCTGGGATCCCGATCCCTACCTTATTCTCAGCAAGCTCCCCTCCAAAGACTTGGAGTCGTTTTAAACTAGGTGAAAACACTCTGCCGCCATCCAAGCGCTCCGCGCCGCTGGCGCGTTTGCGACAGCCCTGCCTACCAATAACGACGTAGAGAAACGTTTCGTTGCTATTTGAAATGACCACAATCCCTGGGGCGATAGAGCCACCGCTGTGCCCGCCAGGGGGTCTGCCCGGCAACGAGTAGTTTTACGTGCCGTCCGTTGTTGATCCCCGTGACAGAATAGCCCTAGAGGCGGGGAGCGAGATCGCGTATGGCTTGGGCAGTTGGCGAAGAATTGCAGGGGGGGCGCTACCGCATCGAGGCCGTTTTGGGGGAAGGGGGCTTCGGCATTACCTACCGCGCCTGGGACAGCGTCCGTGCTGAGGATGTGGTTATCAAGGTCTTAAAGGACAGCATCCGCGAGGATCCCGACTATCCTCGCTTCCAGCAAAACTTCATGAACGAGGCGCTGCAACTGGCCCGCTGCCGCCACCCCCACGTGGTGAAGGTGGAAGAGGTGATCTGGGAGCAGGAGCGTTGGTGCATTGTGATGGAGTACATCCGTGGCCAGACGCTGCACCAGCTTTTGCGGCAAAAGGGGCCGCTGCCCCTGCCGGAGGCCCTGCGCCTGACGCGAGAGGTGGGATCCGCCCTCATGGCCCTGCACGAACAGGGGATCCTGCACCGCGATGTGAAGCCGGCCAACATCCTGGTGCGGGAGGGATCCGGGCAAGCGGTGTTGATCGACTTTGGCCTGGCGCGGGCCTACGCCCAAGGTTTGATCCAGCGCCATACCTCCTACGGCACCGATGGCTACGCCCCCCTGGAGCAGTACGACAGCCTGCGCCGCCGCGGCGCCTTCACCGATGTCTATGCCTTGGCCGCCACCCTCTACACCCTGCTGACGGGGATAGTGCCCTTGTGCGCGCCGGTGCGGGCCACAGGCCGGCAGTTGGATCCCCCCCGCAGCCTTAACCCCAGCATTCCTGAAGAGGTGGAGGCCGCCATCCTCAAAGGGATGGCTCTCCACCCCGAAGAGCGCCCACAAACCATGGCCGAGTGGCTGGCCCTGCTGCCGGGAGCGGCCTCTCAAGAAGAGAAGAAGCCGCTGACCTTTGAGCCCGCCATCCGCACTCAAGATCTGCGGCAACTGGAGCGGCTTCTGGCCCCGCAACCCCAAGATGAGCTGGAACAGCTCCTGGCCCAGCACTCGGCAGAAGAGCTGGAGCAAATGGTGGCGCCCCCTACCCCTGCCACGACAAAGAAAAAAGAGGGGGCATCCGGATCCCTGGTTTCTCCCGAAGTTTGTCTAGAGGGACAGGGATCCCTGCCCGCTACTCTCCCCTGGCCAGACTGGGTGGGAGAAGCGGCTCCTGCCCTACAAGGGCTGTGGGATCGGCTGCGGGCTGGCCAGTGGGGGGAAGCCGATCGCTGGACGACGGCTCTAATGTTAAAGCTGGGCGGGCGATCCCAGGTGGGCTTTTTCGATCCCAAGGATGTTGAAGCTTTCCCCTGCCCGATGCTGCGGCTAATCGACCAACTTTGGACGCAGGCCAGCCATGGACGCTTTGGCTTTACCGTCCAGAAGCAGCTCTGGCAGGAGTGTGACTCGGAGAAAAGGGGAGGGCTCAGCTCGAGATCCTTCTCGGCCTTGCCCCGCGAAGAGTGTATGGGAGAGAAAGTGGGCTGGCAGATCCAGGGCCGCTGGCTGGAGTACGGGGAGCTCAAAACCAACTTGGAAGCGCCCAAGGGCCATCTGCCGGTGGGCTTTTTCTGGGGATACTCGGGGGGGTTACGCGCAGCCCTGCTGATGCTGGATCGGGCGGTATTGAAAAAGTTCAAAGCCTGCCTGTAAAAAACTTCCCCCTCCTGGGGATACAAAGCCAGAACGGCGAAAAAAGGGAGAGTGGACGCCTATCCCCTCAAGAAATCGAGGAGGATTGCCGGGCACTCTTCTCCAAAAGGGAGGTTGCCTGAGGGCTTTCGCGAACGGCCAGTCCCAAGTGAATCAGCGCTGTCTCAACAGTATTGACCTGCTCTGCCAAAGCTTTCCACCCTCTTGCTTTTATGCCGTAGCGCTTACTAAAGTAAGCTCGAGCGGCTGCAAAGGAAGCAAAAGCTTTTTTTAGGGTCGCTGCTGTCCAGGGCTTGGCATTCAGCCGTAGCCAATTCCTTTGACCTTGCTGCTGTCGCTCGGCAACAAGCTGTCCTGTCAACTCAAGGAGCTCAATATAGTTGCGACGCGAGGCCGCGATTGCCGTTTCAAGGCTCTCGATGAGACCCATGGTTATCCTCCAAATTCGCTTGATAAATATCCTGCTCGTTCTTCTGAAGCAACTTTCTAGAACCCGTAGAAGGCAGGTTAGCCTTAAAAATAGCCATGATCCTGTTCAGGTAACTTTGCAGTGAGCTCCTAATCTCTGGAATGGGAATGTAGTTTACCGCGTTCTGAAGCTGGTCAAAGATATGTTTAAGTTCCTTCAGAGCTAAAATGGCACGGCTGACGATCTCCTGGACTTGCAGCTGCTCTTCTGCAAGCTCTCTTATTCTATTGGCCAGCTTCTGATTTTCGTGTTCTTTCTCGACGAGCAAATCTAAAGCTACTTCCTCGCTCTCTTCTATTCTACGCTTAAGTTTTAGGTTTTGCTCTTCCAGAAATTCAATCTGCTCGATTAATAAACCTAACTCGCGCAAAGAACTAAATTCAATACCTCTGCCCACGAGAAAGTTAACAATTTGGTCGCTGCACTCTTGTCTTTGAAGCTGTAGTTCTGTGAGTTTAGGCTCTGCCAATTCCTTTAAGACTCTATGAGCTATTCCTACCCCCAGGAAATCGCCGTCGCCATGTCCAGGAATACTAACCCTCAAATGCCCGCGAACAGCTTGCGTGGGATGTCTGGCACGACGACGGACAATCTCCCAGCCCCACTTTCTTGCCTGAGACAAAATGTCTCGTTTCCGCCAATTTCTTGAAGACTGAATAGTGGTTTGAATCTCTCTCTGCTCCTCTATAACTTCTTCCCGCCTCTTAAGGAGATAGCCAAGCTCGTCTTCTCTGAGACAATCCATAGAACAGAACCTTAAGTGAAACTTCCTTACCTAGTCTACTCGGTTTTCACGGAGACCTGGGCTGATTGTACGGCAAAACCTCACCTCTCAGAAGCTATTGACGTTAAGAAATACTTAGTAGTTTTTCTAACAAGGTTTCTAAGTAACAACACAGCGGCAGAGCGAGCCAGCTCTGTAAAAAAACTCCCCTCTCCCCTTGGGAGAGGGGCTGGGGGTGAGAGGGTGGAGAGCCTTAGTAGCGATGCACCAGCTTATTGATGGGCTTGAAGATGTCGGCCTCAAACCTCTTGCCCTTGAGCATGCGGTTCCAGTACAGCCAGGGCAACAGGTGCACCTTGGCCAAGTACATGGAGTAGCGCTCCCGCGTTGGATCCAGGGGGAAAGAGGGAGCTAGCTTCCCGTCGTAGGCAAACTCTGCCATGATCAGGGAGTTGTAGCCGGTGATCAGGGGGCAGCAGGTGTAGCCGTCGTAGCGGGCCGGCAGCGGCTTGGACTGCATGGCCGCCAAGAGGTTTTCCGCCAGCACCGGCGCCTGCTTGCGGGCCGCGGCTGCCGTCTTGGAAGTTGGCAGGGAAGAGGCATCCCCCAAAGCAAACACGTTGGGGTAGCGGGGATGCTGCAGCGTCCATTTGTCCACCTCCACCCAGCCGCCGGGCCCTGCCAGAGGGCTGCGCTTGACAAAGTCCGGGGCGCTCATGGGCGGAGCCACGTGGATCATGTCGTAGTGCAGGCTCACCTCCTCTTTGCCGCCGTCGGTGGTGACTTCAAAGATGGCCTCCCGGGTCTCGGGCCGGATGGCCTTGAGGTTGTGCCTGAACTTCACCTGGATCCCGCGGCGCTCCACCACCTTCTCCAGGGCGGCGCTGTATTCGGGCACCGCGAAGAGGGTAGGGGTGGCGGTGCAGAAGATAACTTTGGTGTTGACGCCAACGCCGCTTTTGCTCTTGAAAACGTCGTCGGCCATGTACATGATTTTTTGGGGCGCGCCGCCGCACTTGATGGGAGTGGCAGGGTAGGTGAAGATGGCCGTGCCCCCCTGGAAGTTGCGGATGGTCTCCCAGGTGTAGGGGGCGTAGTCTTTGGAGTAGTTGCTGGTCACGCCGCCCTTGCCCAGCGCCTCCGGCAAGCCCTCGATCAGGTGCCAGTCAATTTGGATGCCGGGGGCCATGATGAGGTAGTCGTATTCGATAACTTGGCCATCCTCGGTGATGACGCGGTTGTGATCCGGATCCAGCTCGGTTACTCGCGCCTGGATCCACTTGGCTCCCCTGGGGATCACGGTTTTTTCATCGCGCACAAACTTGGCCAGCGGCGCAATACCCCCACCCACCAACGTCCAGCCGGGCTGGTAGTAATGCTTGTCGGATGGCTCGATGATGGCAATGTCGAGGTTGCGCTGGCGCTCCAGCAACTGGGCTGCTGCGCTGATGCCGGCTGCCCCTCCCCCGACGACGACAATCTGATGGCGGAGAACCGCCGCGGACCCCTTCGATCCGATCCCTTGCACCTCAGAGCGCGCGCCGTTTTGCGGCACTGCTGCTGACTGCGCCTGGAATTCCCTTGGCTTTGTAGTCGGTACCACGATAACTCCCTCTAAAACTCAAAACGGAAACAAAAAAAAAAGAGACCGATAGACCCGTCGGCCATATTAAAAACAGCAAGAGAGCCAACCAACCCATCCAAGAGCCCGGACAGATCAGCTAGCATGGAAGGCCGAAGCACTTCGGCTCCCCACAAGCTCTAGCTAATCATACTACCTAATAAGAATATATTCATCCTTTCTATCTATCTGTCGAGAATTTTCAGCAAATCTTAGCCGCCTCCTTAAACGTTGTTGACGCTTGCCTTAGCAAGAGCTGCTCGGGGAGCGTTTTACTGGGAAGGGCAGGCGGCATCCGCTAGGCTGTCAGATGGAGGAAGGTCGGCAGCTCGTCCTGCCGTTGTGTTGTTGTAACTCAAGATTCCGAACATGGCCAAACCTTCATCCCCTGAGCTGCTCCCGGCCCTTGCCTGGCATGCCCTGCCGGAGGAGCAAGCCATCCAGCAGCTCCTCGGAGAGGAGCTCTCTTTGCCGACGCTGTTGGAAAAAGGCCTCTCCCAGGCGGAAGTGGAGCGGCGGCAGAAGCAGTATGGCCCCAATGAGCTGAAGGCCAAGGCAGCTACCCCCGCATGGGTCAAGTTTCTGCAGCAGTTTAACCAGTCGCTGCTCTACATCCTGATGGTGGCCGGGGCGATCAAGGCGTTCCTAGGCTCCTGGCGCAACGCCATCGTAATCTGGGCGGTGGTGGTGATCAACGCTCTCATCAGCTACATCCAAGAGTCCAAGGCGGAGGAGGCGATTGCCGCCCTGGCCAAGTCGGTGGTGACGGAAGTAACGGTGATGCGGGAGGGGCAGAAAGTGCGGGTGCCCTCGCGGGAGCTGGTGCCGGGGGATGTGGTGCTCTTGAGCTCGGGAGACAGGGTGCCTGCCGACCTGCGCCTGGTAAGCGTGCGCAACTTGCAGGTGGACGAATCGGCCCTCACGGGAGAGTCGGTGCCGGTGGAAAAACGGCTGGGATCCCTCCCCGAAGACACGCCGTTGGCCGAGCGCCAGAACATGGCCTACGCCGGCAGCTTCGTGACCTTTGGCCAAGGGGCGGGGGTGGTGGTGGCCATCGGTAACCAGACCCAAACAGGCCGCATCTCCAAGCTGATCGAGGAAGGGGGATCCCTGCAAACTCCCCTGACACGTAAGTTTGAGGCGTTCAGCCTGACTTTGCTGAAAATTATCCTCACCTTGGCTGCGCTTACTTTCCTGGTGGGGCTGGTGCAGGGCCAGGCGGCAGCGAGTGTCTTTGAGGCGGCGGTGGCGCTGGCGGTGAGTGCTATCCCCGAAGGGTTGCCGGCAGTAGTTACCGTAACCCTGGCCATTGGGGTTTCCCGTATGGCCCGACGCCATGCGATTATCCGCAAGTTGCCGGCGGTAGAAACTCTAGGCAGCGCCACGGTGATTTGCTCGGACAAAACCGGCACCCTCACGGAAAACCAGATGACGGTGCAGGCCATCTACGCCGGATCCCGGCTCTACCGGGTTAGCGGCAGCGGCTACAGCCCCCAGGGCCAGATCCTACCTCAGGAAGACGATTCCCCCGTCGAAATCCGCCAATCGCCTGCCCTAGAGGCTTGCCTGGTGGCCGGCTGCCTCTGCAACGACACCCGCCTCCAAGCCAAGGACAACGGCCAGTGGGAAGTGGTAGGGGATCCGACTGAGGCGGCTCTGCTCGTGGCGGCGCAGAAGGGGGGTCTGGATCGAGAAGATCTGCAGCGCCGCCGCCCTCGCCTGGACAGCATCCCCTTTGAATCCGAGTTTCAGTACATGGCCACCCTGCACCGGTTGGGGCCGGAGGAGCACTGCATCTACGTCAAGGGATCTGTAGAAGCTCTCTTGCCCCGCTGCGGCAGCCAGATGGGATCCCAGGGGGAGATCCAGCCCTTGGAAGCGGAGCGGATTCGGCAGCAGGTGGAGGCCTTGGCGCGGCAGGGGCTGCGGGTTCTGGCCTTTGCCCAAAAAACCGTCCCCAGCAGCCAAACGCAAGTGGATCACCCAGATTTGCAAGAGGGTTTGATCTTCCTCGGTTTGCAGGGAATGATCGACCCGCCGCGCCCAGAGGCCATTGCCGCCGTGCGCTCCTGCCAAACCGCCGGGATCCAAGTCAAGATGATTACCGGCGACCATGTGCTCACGGCCCAAGCCATTGCCGAGCAGATGGGCCTGGGCGGCGGCAAACCGGTAAAAGCCTACAGCGGCCGGGATCTGGAGCAGCTCGGCCCAGAGGAGTTTGTCACTGCCGCCAACGAGGGATCCGTCTTTGCGCGGGTGGTGCCGGAGCAAAAGCTGCGCCTGGTGAAGGCCTTGCAGTCGCAGGGTCAGGTCGTGGCCATGACCGGCGATGGGGTCAACGACGCCCCGGCCTTGAAGCAGGCAGATGTGGGCATTGCCATGGGGAGGGGCGGCACGGAAGTGGCCAAAGCCGCCGCCGACATGATCTTGACCGACGACAACTTCGCCTCCATCAAGGCCGCCGTCGAGGAGGGGCGCACTGTCTACAACAACTTGCTCAAGGCCATCGCCTTCATCCTGCCGGTGAACGGGGGGGAGTCGATGACCATTCTCCTCAGCGTCCTCCTCAACCGGGAGCTGCCCATTTTGGCCATTCAAGTGCTGTGGCTGAACATGATCAACTCCATCACCATGACGGTGCCCCTCTCCTTCGAGCCCAGCACGGGGCGGGAGATGGCCCAGCCGCCGCGGGATCCCGATGCCAACTTGCTCTCTCCTCGGCTGCTGCAGCGCATCCTGCTGGTGTCGGTGTTCAACTGGATCTTGATTTTCGGGGTTTTCGAGTACATCGAGCAAACCACCGGCAACCTCAGCCTGGCCCGCAGCATGGCCATTCAGGCGCTGGTGATTGGGCGTATTTTCTATTTGCTCAGCCTCAGCCAGGCCATTCCCACCCTGTTGGGCCGCGGGCGGGCCAGCCAGTTGGATCGCCGCGAACGCCTGATGGATACGGCGGCTATCGCCATCGGCGTTGGGGCGGCCATCCTGCTGCAGATCCTCTTCAGCCAGTGGGGCGTGATGAACATCATTTTCGACACGGCACCTTTGTCTTGGGATCAGTGGGGCTTTTGTCTGTTGGTGAGCCTGCCCATGATTGGGGTTGCGGTTCTGGCCAACCGGCTGGATCCGGGAGGGGTCTCGCTGGCTCGCTCCCGCTAGCTGCCTAGGCCAAGGGGGCGTCTTCGGCGGGCTTGACCGGACCCGGGTGGAGAAGAGCCGAGCGCCACTGCTGTGCCGAAGAGGCCTTTTGGAGGGTGCAGCGGCGCCTGAATTCTTGTCCACAGGGATCATCCAGCCTCCTCCAGTCTCTGGGAGGGGCGGCAAGGGCTTGCCGCCAGTTGCGTTTTGGCTGAATGGCTGCCCTCAGCGGTTGACCTGAGGGATGAGCAGTTGCCGCAGGGCTTCTTTGAGGTGGGGATATTGGAAGGGGAAACCTAGCTGCAGCGCGGCCTGAGGGATCACTTTCTGCCCTGTTAGAACCACCTGAGCTGCTTCGCCCAGCAGCAGTTCTAGGGCTGGGGCTGGTACCGGCAGCCACGAGGGGCGGGCCAAAACTTGTCCCAAAGTGCGGCAGAACTCTTCCATCTGCACCGGGTTGGGGGCAGTGGCGTTGAAGACGCCGGATCCCTGCTGCAGCAGGAAGCAGGCTAGGCTCACCCAGTCGTCGCGGTGGATCCAGGAGACCCACTGCTTGCCAGAGCCAATGGGGCCGCCGAGGAAAAACTGAAAGGGGGCAAGCATTTGGGCCAGCGCTCCCCCATCGGGCCCCAACACGATCCCGGTGCGCAGGATGGCCAGGCGGATCCCCAGCTCCTCTGCCGGGCGGGCGGCAGCTTCCCAAGCTTGACAGACTTCTGCCAAAAAGCCTTGGCCCGGGGGATCCGCCTCCGTCAGGGGATCCCCTTCGGGATGGGATCCGTAGTAGCCCACCGCCGAGCTGCTGAGGAGCACCCGGGGCTTTTGCTGCAGGGAAGCAAGAGCCTGGACAAGAGCCTGGGTAGTTTCCACGCGGCTGCGGCGGATCTCTCTTTTCTTAGCTTCTGTCCAGCGGGAAGAGGCCAGGGGCTCTCCGGCCAAGTTGACAATGGCCTCGTAGCCTTCCAGAGCTGAGGCCCAGGCTTGCGGTTGGTAGGGATCGTACTCCAGCAGCTTGAGGTTGGGGGATGCTCCCAGAACGCGGCGGGCCTGCTCAGGGCGGCGGCTCAAAACCAACACCTCATCTCCTCGCTCCAGCAGGCGGGCCACCAAGCGGCGCCCGATAAAACCACTCCCACCCGTGATGGCAATGCGCATAGGCGGATCCCGATAAGCACCCTACAAGCCCCTGGGCTCTCTGTTGCCTTCGTCCTTTGGACGGCGTAGAGCTTGCCCAAGGTAGGAACCTCTAGCCTAGCGCGTTTCCGGGTTTGGCCATAGCCGGTTTTTCTCTGGGCTGTCCGGCAGTTCCTGCTTGGCGTTGACCGAAGACCCGGAAAAAGAGCCGAAATCCGCCTCCGCCGTACCGGAGTAGAGCTGAAAAGAAAAATGTTTTGGACCACCGCCTGACACGTTCGGAAAAATCGGCTTCAATAAGCCCTAGCTGCGCTTCCCAGTAGCAGAGGTGGTCTTTCATCCCCCGATTGCTTCCCTTCACCCGTGACACCCAAGTCTACTTCGCGTACCTCGGCTCGCCCCATGTCTGTCAATGAGGGGCAGGTTCCTCGGCCTGAGCTGGGCGTCTCTATTGCTCCGCGGCTGCGTCGTTTGCAGGGGCAGGGATCCCTGGTTCGGGCCGGAGCGCCCCCTTCTCTCCCGGTTCCCGGCCCGCGGACGATCCCCGTCCGGCCTTCCTGTTCAAGAAATCTGTCTCGCCTGCGGGAACGACGAGCCCCAGAGCCGGAGCCCCAAGCTTGGGAACTGCTCTGTCGCATCGGGGTGAACCTCGTGTTTACGGCGGCTGCCCTCGGCGGCCTGTATCGCCTTTTACCGGTGCAGTTGGCCCAGCACCACCGCCTGCAGGTTTTGGAGCAGAACCTCGAAGTCCTCTCAGCCCGAGTCTCACGGTTGCGGGAGGGAGTGGATCGCGGCATGGATCCCTTGCAGCAGCAAGCCCTCATCAAGGAACGCCTCAACCGCGTGCCGCCCGATCAAATCCAGGTGCGCCTGCTGGATCCCAGCGACCTAGTAGCCGACGCGGAGAAAAAGGCACCCCCCACCTGGATTGGACAATCTCCCCAGTTGTCCAGAAGGCCCTAGCTAGGACTGTTGCAGCAGCAGGGCCGCCTCTTTGGCAAAGTAGGTGAGGATCATGTCAGCGCCGGCCCGCTTCATGGCCAAGAGGGATTCCATCATCACCTTCTTGCCGTCGATCCAGCCCTTTTGCTCAGCAGCCTTGATCATGGCGTATTCGCCGCTCACGTTGTAGGCGGCCACGGGCAGATCTGTCGCTTCCTTGACCCGATAGATAATGTCCAGGTAGGCCAAGGCCGGCTTCACCATCACAATGTCCGCCCCTTCCGCCTCGTCCAGCTCCACTTCTCTAAGGGCCTCGCGGGCGTTGGCGGGATCCATCTGATAGGTTTTTTTATCCCCCCACTTGGGCGCGGATCCCAGGGCATCGCGAAAAGGGCCATAGAAAGCGGAGGCATACTTGGCGGAGTAGGCCAGAATCGCCACGTCGGTATAGCCTTGCTCATCCAGGGCCTCGCGAATGGCGCCGACGCGACCGTCCATCATGTCGGAGGGGGCCACGATGTCGGTTCCCGCTTCCGCCTGGGAGAGGGCCTGCTTAACCAACACCTCCACTGTCTCGTCGTTGAGGATCACCCCGTCCCGCACAATGCCGTCGTGGCCGTCGCTGTTGTAAGGATCCAAGGCCACATCCGTGATCACCAGGATCTCGGGGATCTCCTGCTTGATCCGACGCACCGCCCGCTGGATGAGGCCCTCCGGGTTGAAGGATTCTCGCCCCGTGGGGTCTTTCTTTTCTTCGGGCACCACCGGGAAGAGGGCCACCGCCGGGATCCCCAAGTTGGCCGCCTCCTCCACCTCCTTGAGGAGCAGATCCAGGGTGTAGCGGTAGCAGCCGGGCATCGACTCCACCTCTTGCCGCTGGTTCTCCCCTTCCATGACAAACAGGGGGTAGATGAGATCCTGCACCCGCAGGTGGGTCTCCTGAACCAGCTGGCGAAGGGCCTCGGTGCGCCGCAGCCGGCGGGGACGGTAGATCAGGTCTTGGCTCATAGGAGCAGGAGAAAGAGGGCCTCTCTATTTTGCCATGAGGGCCCCAGGAGCTCAGTCAAAGCGGAGGGGGAAAATGCCGCTCCAACCAGCAGCCAATTGCTTGCTGAACAGCTGCAGCCTCGCAGTCGTGCAAAAGGTCGTGGCGCGACTGGGGAAAATCGTAGACTTCACCCTTGGGAAGCCGACAGGCAAACTCCACAGCGCCAGCAGGATTGACAACAATATCGGCAGAGGTGTAGAGCACCAAAACTGGCAGCTCCAGCCGGTGGGCTTGTTCAAGGCAGCGCCGGCCGCTGCGCACCAGCTCCGCCGTAAACCGGGCCCGGGTAACACCACACACGTAAGGATCTGCAGCCAAGGCTGCCTGCTGCTCCGCTAGGGAGGTCACCCGCCCGGGTTCGTAGAGGCCGGTCAGGGCCAACTGGGGCAAAACCTTGTCCAAGACCTGTAAAAGACCCCAGGTAAAGTGGTTGAAATAGTGGTCGATACGAAAGGCCGGGGAGATAAGGATCAAACCTTGCACCTGGTCGGGGTGAGCAAGCGCACATTCCGTAACCCAATTGGCCCCTGCACTGTACCCACACCAGATCTGCGGGAGCTCTCGCTGGGGCCAAACTTGCTTGACGATTGCCTCTAGATCCGCTTGGTACTGGCCGAAGCGGTCGATCCAGCAGCGAACCAAATCCCCGCATGTCGGGCGCCAAAGCTTCCCACCCCTGAGCCGCCAACTCCGCCGCCAAGGGGCCAAACCCGCCGCCGTGATCCCCTTTGCCGTGCAACAGCAACACCCGGCCCCGCGGGGATCCCTGTAGCCAGTGGCGCAGAAAAACCGCGGTGCCGTCTGAAAGCTGTAGTTCCCGGGAGCAATAGATCTCTTGAGACGACGGAGGTCTTGCCTGACTGGGCAACCGCTCCTCTGAAGCATCCCAGTGGTTTAACTGATGAACTGGATTACCGGACAAGTCAAAAGGCATAGATAGGTACCCAGCCAGCAAAGCCGCAGATCCCATCCTCCCATTCCCCAGCCTTCTCCAACACTGCTGCCGCTGAGCGAGCGCAATGTTGCTTTTCGCTTTAAAACATTTCTTAACAATTTTGCCCCTTGCCAGGGATCCCTATCTGGCCGAGCTTTGCGGCTCTTTTCCGGCAAGTGTCCGAGGCGTTTTGGGGACAAATTGGGGCCAACGGCGGGAATGAGGAGCTGTTGGGAGGTATGATCTTGTGAAGAACTTTTGCCGAGCCTCAGGTCTGACGGGATCCCGTCTCCGTGGCTCTCGGTCTTTGCTCTACCATTGCTTTGTTGCTTGTTCGCTTCATCCACTTGGAAACGGGTCGCTGAAACTATGCTGTTACTGAAAATCTCTGTTTACGCGGTGGTAATCTTTTTTGTGGGACTGTTTGTTTTTGGTTTCTTGAGCAATGACCCTGCCCGCAACCCCAACCGTCGGGACATGGAATGAGGGATCCCGCATTTGGGCGTTCCTGGTGAGAAGGGCTTACGCCTTAAGGGGGTGCTTGACGCATCCCCTGCTTTCGCTTAGCTCTCAATCCAAAGCAACGGCTCGGCTTGCCTACTGAAAGACTGTAATCAGAAGAGTCTGGGATCCAGAGCGGTTTTGCTGGTCAAAGGCAGTGATTCGAAACTGCCAAACGCCGGCAGGATCGCCAGGAGCAACCCGGAAGTCGGTGTTGAAGCTACAGAAAGTGGCACCTGGGCTGCAGCCAACCTGCTGGGGGCTAAAGACTTCCCTTTGCACGCGCGTGCCAAGCGGGTTGAAGGTTTCCAGTTCCACAAACTGGGTTGAGCGGGCGCCGCCCGGCACACTGACCTGCACCGTGAAAGCCGGTGTGGAGGTGCCTACGCGCCCAGAGGTAGGCGGATTGATAAAGGAAACGGTTGGGCTTTGGGGTGGAATGACAATCGATCCGCCAGAGTTGCCGCTGTTGCCGCAGGCGGTCAGAGTGGTGGCTAGAAAGCCCGTTGCCAAGAGAGTTAGCGCAGCGCGTCGCATTCTTGCCTTTTCTCACGAAACTTTGCAGAAACCTGGTGAAACCTTGGAAACCCCTTGTCCCTTCTCTGGGGCAAGTTTGCCTCTAGGCTAATCTTTGCTGCTCCAGCCCAAGAGCAAATGCGCAATCGCGCAAAGATAGAAGGTCTTTTGCGCTAAAGCAGCAGCAAGCGCCGCAGGATCAGGGCTAGGAGGGCAGCGAAGCTGACCACGATGAGCTGTCCTGGCAGGGTATAGCCAGAGTAGAGCCGAAGCAACTGCAGCAACTCTCCATTCCAGGGCTGAGTAGCTAAGAGATAGGTGATCCCGGTCAGGTGAACCAGGGTCAGGGCCACCAAACCGGCGGCGGCCAAGTCTTGCAGACGCACCGGCGCAGAGAGGCTGGGCTGCACGTAGGGGTTGCGGCGAGGGGGAAAGGAGGCGCGCGGTAAATGAGGATCCGTTTGTCGAAAGGCCATTGTCCCGCAGGCCCAGGCTGCAGGCAGAAACCCGAGCAAATAGCCGAAGGCGGGCTGGTACAGGTATTGCCATCCGCCTCCTTGGGCAAACACCTGCAGCCCCGCCAACCCCAATCCCAGATAGACGATCTGAGCGCACACTGCCGCCACCGGCCCCGCCAGACAGGCCGTCAGCAGCACGCCGCCGATTTGCAGGGAAAAGCTATATCCGCCCACCCCTGGCCACTGAGGCGGCAAGCTCACCTGGGTTAGGGTGCCCAAAATGGTCAAGATCACCCCAATCGCGATCCAGAGCCATTCCAGAGGGGTTAACAGTCGGCCAGAGCGCATAGCCGAGGGGAAGTCTTTTTCTATGCTAGAAGAGGACAAAGTACAGAGAGAGTAAGGTGGTCAAGCCAGAATGGATTGAATTGGCGCAGGCCCTGGCCGAGGCTGCCGGAGCGGTGATCCGACCTTTGTTTCGCGGGGAGCTGAAAGCCGAATACAAGGAGGCCCGCTCGCCAATTGTAACGATAGCCGACCGGGAGGCGGAACGGGCGATGCGGGCGCTGCTGGCCGCCCACGTGCCGGAGCACAACATCCTCGGCGAGGAGTTTGGCTTCCACCAGACCGGATCCCCCTACACCTGGGTTTTGGATCCCTTGGATGGCACCATCGCCTTTTCCACCGGCAAGCCCACCTTTGCCACTTTGATCGCCCTGTTGGCGGAGGATCGCCCCATCTTGGGCCTCATCGATCAGCCGGTGCTGCGCGAGCGCTGGCTGGGGGTGCAGGGACAACCAACCCGCTGGATAACCCCCTCCACCCAACAGCTCACGCGCACCAAAGCCACCACTGAACTCAGCCGCGCCTACCTAAGCTGCACCACCCCCGATTTGTTCGCCCAGCCTGACCAGCGGCAGCGCTTTCAGCAGCTCAGCCGCTCGGTTCACATCACCTCTTACGGCGGCGACGGCTACCAGTACGGCTTGTTGGCCAGCGGCTACATCGATCTGGTGATGGAGTGTGGGCTTGCCCTCTACGACTTTGCTGCTCTCGTGCCTGTTATCGAGGGATCCGGCGGCCTGATTACCGATTGGTCGGGGGATCCCTTGACCCGCACGTCTAGGGGGGAAGTGCTGGCGGCGGCCAACCCCGACTTGCATCGCCAGGCCTTGGCTGCAATAAGCTCCGAGAGGTAGTCCCTAGCCCGAAGGTAAGCGCTGGGGAGCGATTGTTAGAAATTGTTGCTGACAAGATAAGGCTCTAGCCAAGTTCTTCGTCCGGCGCCCCCGTCGACAACCGGTACCGCCACCCCCGGCAGTGCCAGTTCAGACCAAAAGCGTACCAAGCTTTCCCTTTTCTCCATAGCCGTTTCCTGACACTTTCTGACCCCAAACTCAACTGCAGTTTAAGGCTGGAAGTGCTTATCTGGAGCGGGTTTATGGCTTTGGGTGGCTGGAAGCGGGCGAACGGAATCGAACCGTCAACAGCAGTTTGGAAGACTGCGGTTTTACCATTAAACTACGCCCGCACAGGCATTTGCCTCTGCAGCTACCTATACTAGCATCTGCCGGCAGTCTCCTTCTAAGACCATCGCCGCTCAAAGCAGAGAGACGAGATGCTACTCATCGACGCTGAAGCTTCTTCTGGCGTTTCTTTTGCCACTGCTGAAACTCCTTTTCGTAGCGTTCACCCTCCGTTTGATAGGCGTTCCAGCCTTTGAGGGAAACTGTCAAGCCCCAGCCCATGAGTATAAACAGCGACCAGGATAGCCCTCCGCCGGAAAGCCAGTCCAAGCCCAGCAGAAAGCTGTTGACAATTGCATATCGCCCCAGCAACTGGTAAAACTGCCGGCGGCGGTAGCGCTGGAATTCGCGATGTTGGCTGTTCAGCTCTTGCCAAGCCTTCCATTCCTGTTCGGCCAGATCCAGCTGTTGGGGGGAGATCCCCAGTTCGGCGGCCATCTCCTGCAGTTGGGCGCGGGTAAACTCGCCCAGACGCGGCTGGCGGGCCATGGCCCGCTGGAGAATTTGTTGCACGTCCTCTTGGCTGTACCGGGATCCCGACATTGGGTCTACACACAACCTTACAATTCTTAGCCCAAGTTAGCCAGATCTTGCAGCTCGTTAAGTTCGCCTTGCTGCAGAACCCAACCGCTAGACTAAACCTAGGCCAGCCCGCCAGGCGCTTTCTCCACGGCTAAGTTACTCCTTGCCAACCGAACTTGCCAATAGGGCTATGACTTCTACCCGCCCTAGATCCCGCCAGAGCCGTCAGAGTCGGACTTCCCTATTGAGCGATCTGCTGGAGGCTTTGCCCCATCTGCGCCCGCAACTTTATTTCAAGTCTTCTCTGGTTGCCCTTAGCCACGCCATCGAGGATCAGGTGTTGCAAGGTCAGGGATCCCCGTGGGTGTTCGCCAATTTTCAAAAGGAGCGCTACTACCGCCAGGAGGCGCGGCGCTACCGTCGCATCGGCGCGGTTGCCCAAGATGTGTTTGTGTTGGCTGCTCCCGATGGGGCTCAGGCCGACCTGCCCCCTGACTTTATCCCCCTGGATCCGGAGGATCCGCTGGCGCAGGAGTGGCATTTGATCGTTATCGACGCCCACTATGCCACCTGCTTGGTGTGTCGGGAGCGGCCCTGGCAGGGCAGCGACATGGATGCGGCCCGCCAATTCGATGGCATCTGGTCATTTGATCGCTCCGTCACTGCCCAGGCGGCTTTGGCTCTGTTGCCGAAGATCCTTGGCTACCGTCCGGATCTGGCCCCTCGCCTGGAGCCGGTTCGCCAGTACCTCGAAGGAGCTCCCCAGGATGCTGACAGCCAACTGAACCCCGGCCCTTTTACGGAGCGGCTGATCACCTATCTCCAGGTAGGGCAATACAAGCTGCAGCGGGCCTATCGCACCATTCAAGCTCAAGAGCGCAAAGAACACTTGATCAACCGCATCAGCAGCGCCATTCGCCAGTCTTTGCATCCCGGCGATATCCTGACCATTGCCGTTCAGGAATTGGGTCAGGCAGCGAAGGTGGGGCGCTGTTTGATCTACCGCTACGACGGTCAGGTTCCTGCTGTCCAGATCGATCACGAGTATCACACCCTGACGATGGGCAGCCTCAAGGGATCCCTCTGGCCCGTGCCAAGCAACCCTTTTTTGCAGGAGGCGATGGCCTCGGCCCAACTGGTGTGTTGCGAGGACACCCAAAAGGATCCGCGCTTGCAGCAAGTGCCGGAGCTGTGGCAGGCGGCGCAAATTCGCGCTTGGGTGGCCATGCCGATTCTCTATCAGGGGCGGTTGCTGGGCCTATTGGAGCTGCACCACCAACACCCCCGCCGCTGGCAGCTGGCCACCCTGGAGCTGGCGGAAGCCATTGCCAACCAGGTAGGAGTAGCCCTCCTGCAGGCAGAAGCCTATCAGCACCTGGAAGAGCTGAATCGCCAGTTGCAGGCTCTGGATCGGGCCAAGTCGGAGCTGATTGCCGTGATCGGGCACGAGCTGCGCACTCCTTTGTCCACCATTCAAGTGTGTCTGGAGTCTTTGGCCGGCGACCCCGACATGCCCTTGGAGAGGCGCCAGGAGATGTTGAATGCGGCCCTGCAGGATGCCGGTCGGCTGCGGGAGCTGGTGCAGGATTTTCTCACCCTCTCCAAGCTGGAAAGTGGTCGCGTTCGCTGGCATATCGAGCCGTTGTCTGCTCAAGAATGTGTGGAGCTGGCCCTGAGCAATGTCAAAGCGCGACGGCGGCACGAAGACTTGCCCACCATCGAGCAGGTGCTGCCCAAACGGCTGCCGATGGTCAGGGCAGATGGCGAGTGGCTGGTGGAAGTGTTGCGCAAGCTGTTGGACAATGCCTGCAAGTTTACTCCTCCCAGCGGGCGGATCTGGATCCGGGCAGAGGTGGAGCCACCAGCCGGCGAACCTGGAGAAGCGATGGTGAGATTTACTGTGGCCGACAGCGGGCGAGGCATTGAGCCGGAGCGGTTGCAAGCCATCTTCGAGCGGTTTTACCAGGCAGAGGGATCCCTGCGCCGTTCCGTGGGCGGGACGGGTTTGGGGCTGGCCATCTGCCGGCTGATCGTTGAGGCGATGGGGGGGCGCATCTGGGCCGAATCGCCGGGGATCAACCAGGGCAGTGCCTTCCACTTCACCCTGCCGATAGCAAACCCACGAACCCAGACTCAGCCCTCGATGGCCGCCTGAAAAGTGGGGGGCTGCCAGGCTGCTGCGATGAGCTGGGATCCCAGCCGGCAAATGCAAACCGCGAATGTCCAACAAATCAGGTTGCCGCATAGCTCCCCTCTCCCAAAGGGAGAGGGGCTGGGGGTGAGGGACGTCCCTTTGGGAGAGGGGCTGGGGGTGAGGGATGGCACGCCCTATTGGGAGTATAAACTCAGGCAGCGCTCCCGAATGGCCTGGAGATTGAAGGCCAAGTCTCGGCAGATGCGCCGTTCCACCAGGCCGACCGGCATGCGGCGCGGCGGCTTCACCTGCAGGTGGTAGGTGAGCAAAGTTTGCTGGTTTAGCCACTCGGCCAGCTCCCAAAACCCCTCGAAAAGGAGAAAGTCCCCCTCTATTTCTTGGAAGCGAAGCTGGTGGGGAAAGATTTCCTCAATGGCCAGCACCACTGCCGCCGAAAAGCGGGCAAAGAGAACCTTTTGGGATCCCACCTGGCGTACCAGCTTGCGGCCGTTCTCGCTGCCGAGGAAGCGGCTTTCCACCAAGTTGGGCACAAACTCCGCCAGATGGTCGTAATCGGTTAAAACCTGCCAAACCCGCTGCCGCTCCACCGGGATCAAGACGCAACCTCGCACTTGGCGGCGGCGATCCCCCAAGTCCTCCACCTCCACTTGGATGTCTTCGGGAACTGGGATCCCGTCTTGCGGGGCAGGGTCTGGGAGGCTTTGGGGATCCTGTGCGGAGTCGGAAGGCATGGCCAGCAATCGAAGCGCGTCAGGGTTGCAGAACAAAGGGGAAGGGCCGGCAGCCCCAACCCAAGCCCAGTCCATTGTACGAGGAATTGTATAGGGGACAACGCGCTAGGGGAAAAAGGCCCGGAACCAGGCGACGATCACCTGCCACACCTGCTCCAAAAAGGCGAAGGGATCCCGCAGCTCCTGCAACACCTGCCGCGGGCCAATTCTAAAGACCACGTACAGCACGGCCAGGAGGACCACGATCCCCACCGCCGTCCAGATGGCCTCCCGAACCACCCGCACCCAGAAAACCAGCACAAAAATGGCGATGGCCACCGCGGCCACCAGCGGCAGGGTCTCCAGTACCATCGCGTCCTCCCTTTGGCTTGGGTTTTGGCCTCTGACCTTAATCTACCCAGTCGAGCCCTGTTGTAGATGCGCCGGGGATCCCATCCCGTAAAATGGGATCACCCCGATGAGCCTTCTTTGCTTGGCTAGACCTATGGACATCATCACCTTTGGCTGGGTTGCCGTTGCGGCTTTCTTCGCCCTTTCCATTGCCTTCGTGGTTTGGGGCCGTAACGGCATGTAGCCCCAAGCATCCCCCTTGTCCTTCGCTACCTCTGGCTCTATGGAAACCGACTTGCCCTGGGTGGCCCGCCTTGCGTATGGGAGCATCTTTTTGCTCTTGACGGCTGTAACGGTGGGCGTTGGCTACATCACCTTTATCGACTGGCGGGATCGGCGGCGGCGCAACGAGGCAGAACGGCAGGCTCGCCGCTCCAAGCGTCGCTAGCTCCTGGGGTTCTGGGAGAGGGGCCAAGAAGTTTCTCATCTCAATCGGGCTTACCGCCAACAACCCTCAGAGTAGGAGAGGCTACCGGGGGCAAGGGATCCTCAGGCTGGAGGCAAGAGAGCTCTTGCAGGAGGCTCTGGTTGGCTTCCCAGAGAGCTTGCAGGTTGTAGCCAGCGTAGGTGGGCAGAAAGTCCGCCAGCTTGCGGTTGGCCTCCCCCAACAGGATCATGCAGCCGCGGCGGTTGCCGTTTTGCAGGTGGTAGTAGGCCACGGCGGTTTGCAAAAGCCCCTGGTAGAAGCGCCGCTCTGGATCCACCGCTTCCATCCACAGGGCCTCCAGGGTGTCGTGGCAGGCGTAGAATTCCCCCCGGTTGAATTGCTCAACCGCCCGTTGCAGCGCTTCCAAATCGCAATCGCCCATCACGCGGTGCAAGAGGTCTGCCCAGGCAGGGATCCTTGCGGCAACACCAGGGTAAAGCACGTCTTGCCCTGGCCGCTTTCTATAGAGACGCAGCCCCCCAGCCGCTGCATCCACTGCTTAACCAAAGCCAGCCCCAGGCCGGTGCCGCCCCGCTTCCAGGGATCCCCGCTGGGGATGCGGTAGAACTTCTCGAAGATGCGCTCCCACTCGCTGCGGGGAATCTCCACCCCCTCGTTGACCACCCGAATTTGCACTTGTTCAGGGCTGAGGCGGCGCGCCGTCACCGTGATGCGGTGCTGAGGCGGGGTGTACTTGCAGGCGTTGTTGACCAGCTCCTGTACCACCCGCGTCAAGGCGGCCTGATCCGTCACCACCTTGCCCACCTTCGGGTCAATCTGCCACTGCAACTGTTGCTGATTGGCCTCGGCCCGCTGCACAAAGGGCTGCAGCACAGTGGGCAGCCAGGCGGCCAGGGACACTTCTTCAAGATGAAGGGGTTTGGATCCCTGCTCCAACCGCTGCAGATCCAGCAGATCGTTGATCAATTCCGCCTCGCGCTCGCACTCCTGCTCTAGGATTTGCAGATATTGCTCCCGTTTTTGGGGGGTGCGGGCCATTTTCAGCAGTTGGATGGCCATTTTCATGTTGGTGATGGGGGTGCGCAGCTCGTGGGAGACGGTGCTTAAAAAATCATCTTTGAGGCGGTTGAGGCGCTCCAGCTCACTGATTTGTTGCACCGAGGCCTGGTAGAGGCGAGCCTGGCGGATGGCGATGGCACAGTGATCCGCTACCTGCTGTACCACCTGCATCTCCAGGGTATCAAAGCACTCGGCTGCCGCCTTGGCCAACCACAGATCGCCCAACGCCCCCTGGTCATCCCGCAGCGGGCAAACCAAAAGCGTCAGCCCTTCCCGCCGTGGGATCCAGCTTTGCCCCGGCAGATGGCACAGTTGCGCCGCCTGCCCCCTTTGCAGTTGTCGGTAGAGATCTGGGTAGTCGGCCAGGGTTAGGGTGATCCCGCCGGCGGGCGGCAGGGCGGCGGTGTATTCATAGCGCACGGTGGCCTGGCCGGCTGCTCCCTCGTAGAGGCAGAGATCGCAGCCTTGGATGGGCAGCCCCAGCGCCAACTCCTGCACCACCGCCCGCAGGATCTGGGCTTCGTCTAGGCTGCTGCGCACCTGGTCGGTAACCCGCTGCAAGAGGGCATCCATGGCCAAAGAGCGCTGCAGGGCCGCCGTCCGCTCCTCTACCTCGTGCTCCAGACGGGCGTTGAGATCTTGCAACTGCCGGTAGAGCTGGTTTTGCGCAATCGACAGGGCCAGGTGCACCGCAGCGCGGCCGACCAGCTCCAGCTCCGCGGCCGACCAGGCCTTGGGCTCGTCAACTTTCAGCTCCCGCCAAGCGGCAAAGGAGATCAACGGCAGTTCTTGACGGGGATCCTCCCCACCTTCCCCTTGGGCGGGCCAGCGGTAGCCGGCCCAGTGGGTCTCTTGGCAGAGGGCGCCGCGAAAGACGCTCAGCCAGCCCACCAGCTGCTCGTTCCAAACCAGCGGCACCGCCAACAGCCCGCGAATGGGCGTCTGCTGCAGCTGGGCCTGCAGTTCTGGCCACTTCTCCAACTGGGAAAGCGACCACGTCTTCACCCCGTTTCCTGCTGTCTTGGGCCTTCCCACCTGCTCCTGCAGCCAGGCGTCGTAGCCTGCCGGCGGCTGGATCCCATGGTGGCAGAGGGTGTCCAGGCCCAGGAACCGGATGCGCAGCCGCGCCCCGATCCCTTGGAGGCCGGCGGTAAGCTGCTCCAGCACAGTGGTCAAGGTGGTCTCGGGGTGGAGCGGCGAGTACACCAGCGCCGCAATTTGGTTAATCAAACGTTCCTGCTGCGCCTTTTGCCGCGCCTGCTCCAGCAATTCCGCCTGGGCAATGGCAATCGACACCTGATCCGCCACCAACTGCACCACCTGCAGCTCTTCGGCAGAGTAGGAGCGGGGCTCGGCGTGGTGGGAGACCAAGAGCCCCCACAACTGCTGGTGATGCAGGAGGGGTACCACCAGGGAGGAGGCCACCCCCATGCACTTGAGGTAGTGGGCATGGCAGGGATCCACCAGCCGCTGCGGCACCTCGCCCAGGGGCAAAAGCCGGGCCTGGGCAAAGCGGCCCAGCGACTCCGGCTGGCTGAGGAAGCGGGTCTGGGCCTCCACATCCACGATCACCCGCACCTGGGCCAGGCGAAACAGCTGCCGCGCCTCTTCTGGGATATCCCCCGCCGGAAACGATAGGCCCAAGAGGGAGGGCAACCGCTCGGCTTGTCGGGCTTCCGCCACCACCGTCCCATGGCCTTCCGGGTCGAAGCGGTATACCTTGACCCGATCCGTGCCCAAAAAGGCGCGCACCTCCTCCACCGTTGCCCTCAGGATCTGATCCAGCTCCAGGGATTGCCGGATCTGGTGGGTAATGCGGTTGATGAGGACATCCCGGCTGGCGCAGGCTGCAGGGGCCAAGGTTTCCATAGCTATAGG
Organism: Synechococcus sp. 60AY4M2; assembly: GCF_002760375.1. Classification (NCBI taxonomy): domain Bacteria; kingdom Bacillati; phylum Cyanobacteriota; class Cyanophyceae; order Synechococcales; family Synechococcaceae; genus Synechococcus; species Synechococcus sp. 60AY4M2. The sequence continues at coordinate 1,908,978 of NZ_AUMZ01000001.1, read as the reverse complement.
GGAGTGCAAAAGTATTGGAAGCTACACCTCCTCTTTCACGATAGCACCCCCTGCCGGGAAGTTAGAGAGCCCCAAGTAAAAAGCTTAAAAAATGCCAAAAGTTCTCCACCCTTCTTCACAAGGGGGGCTGAGGCAGGCGGAAGAGGCGGGCGGCATTTTGGCTGGTCTGTCGGGCCAGGTCTTGCAAGGGGATCTGCAACAGCTCCGCCAGGGTTTGGGCCACCCGCTGCACATGGGCCGGCTCGTTGCGCTTGCCGCGGAAGGGGGTGGGGGCCAGGAAAGGGCAATCGGTTTCCACCAGAAGCTGGGACAGAGGCACCTCCTGGGCCGAGCGGCGCACCGTCTCAGCGTTCTTAAAGGTGACGATGCCGCTAAAGCTGATGAAGCAGCCCAGCTCCACAAACAGTCGCGTCTCCTCCGGGGATCCGCTCCAGCAGTGCATCACCGCCCGCAGCGGCCCCCTGGCAGCCATGGCCTCCCTCAAAATCTCGTAGGTGGCTGCTGCCGCCTCGCGGCAATGGACGATCAGGGCCAAATCCTGCTCCTGGGCAAGGGCAATGTGGGCGCGGAAGGATTCTGTTTGCCGCTCCACATCGGCCGGGTCGGACTTGTAGAAATCTAGGCCTGTCTCCCCAATGGCCACCACTCGGGGGTCGCCGGCGGCCAACTGGGCGATCTTTTCGGCCAGATCCGGCTGCCACTGGCGCGCCTCCAGAGGGTGCAGCCCCACCGACAAAAACACCTCCGGATACTGGTCGGCAATGGCCTGCAATTGGGGAAACTCCGCCGGCGTTACGCAGGAGTGCACCAGTTGCTGGATCCCGGCCTGGCGCCAGCGCTCGGCCACCTGCGGCAGATCTTCGGCAAAATCGGGATAGTTCAAGTGGACGTGGGTATCCACGAGGGGGGCAGCGGGCAAGACGGCGGTGCTCAAGGCTCAGCTCCCGAACCAAATGTTGCGGACTCTATCCAATTGTAAAAGCGGTTCCCGGCCTGCTTGGGGTGGGGGCTGCTGCGGGAGGAGCAGGATGATCCATGATGATTGAGGAAACCTTACGCTGGAGGTTTGCTATGGCCCGTACTCCCTCGACCATGTTGCCTCTGGGCACCCCTGCCCCTGACTTCAGCCTGCCCGATGTGGTGAGCGGCCAAACCATTTCCCTCTCCACCTTTGCCGACAAGCCGGCCCTGTTGGTGATGTTTATTTGCCAGCACTGCCCCTATGTGAAGCATGTGCAAGAGGAGCTGGCCCGCATTGGCAGAGATTATAAGGATCGCGGCGTCGGCATTGTAGCCATCAGCGCCAACGACGTGGAGAAATACCCCGACGACAGCCCCGAGAACCTGAAGAAGATGGCCGAGACCTTGGGCTTCACCTTCCCGTTTTGCTACGACGAAAGCCAAGAGGTGGCCAAGGCCTTCACGGCGGCCTGCACCCCCGACTTTTTCTTGTTCGACGCGGAGCGCAAGCTGGTGTACCGCGGCCAACTGGACGACAGCCGCCCCAGCCTGCCGGATGTGCCGGTGACGGGCAAAGATTTGCGGGCGGCGCTGGATAACCTGCTGGCGGGCAAGCCCATCGATCCCGACCAAAAGCCCAGCCTCGGCTGCAACATCAAGTGGAAACCCGGCAATGAGCCCGACTATTTCAAGCAAGCCTAAATTCGCCAGCAACCCTTGGGAAAGCCTGAGCCGACCGGCCAGCCAAGCCCGCCGGGCGCCTCTAGTAGGGGTGGGCTTGGGGGAATCTGCGGAAAAAGTAGCCAGGGCAGTTCCGGGTTCCTTTGTGCCAGCAGGCTGCAGGCCTTGAAGCTAGGGTTTTTGCCTGCGGCGGCGCCCAGGGTTTTCCCCTCTCCCAGGGGGCTGCGGCATCAGCCGCAAGTTCTGGGTAGCCCAGGGCGCAGAACTAACTCTGACAAACCGGAAAGGACTCCAAAGGCAAGCTGTAGCCGCGGGGAGAATCTCAACATCCTCGATGAATCCAGAGATAACCTCGGGTTAATCTTCCTGGGGTAGTTTAGCGATGGCTGACTCTTGCCAAAGGCAAAAATTGCAGGGGGCGAAGGTCGAAGTGGATTTTCACTGTCGCGATCTGGACGCGATCTGAAATCCGAAAATGCCTTTGCCTTTGGCAAGTTGGTAGCGGAGTCCAGGTCAAGCTCTCAAGCGAGGGAAAACGATGAAGCGTCCTCTACCTTTGTTGGCGGTACTCTGGAGCCTGGTTTTTGCCCAGCCCCTTGGGTGGGGATCCCTGAACCCAGCCTGGGCCAAGCCGTCCGGCACCTTGCGTTTGTACACTTCCCAACCCGATGCAGATGCTCAGAAAACCGTGGCTGCGTTTCGGGAAGTTTATCCAGAGGTTTCGGTGGAGATCTTTCGCTCCGGCACCGAGGAGGTGATCAGCCGCTTTTTGCTGGAAGCCGAAAAGGGTAGTCCCCAGGCTGATGTGCTGCTGGTGGCCGATGCGCCTACTTTTGAGTTGCTGAAATCCCGCAATTTGCTGGAGCCCTACTGCAGCCCTGAAGCCAAGGCCATCGCCGCCACCTACTACGATCCAGACTGCCACTATTTCGGCACCAAGATCCTGGCCACGGTGATCGTTTACAACACGGCCAAAGCCCAGCCCGTGGATAGCTGGGCGGCCCTAGCCCAGGTTCCGGAAGGCCAACTGGTGATGCCCAGCCCCACCTATTCGGGTGCTGCCGCCTACAATTTGGGGGTGATCACACGCACCCCCGGCCTGGGCTGGGAGTGGTACGAAGCCCTGAAAAAGAACAAAACGGTGCTGGTGCAGGGCAATGGCGCTGTCGCCCGCAACGTCGCCAGTGGCGAACAGAGCTACGGCATGGTGGTGGACTTTCTTGCCATTCGCAGCCGCAACGAGGGATCCCCAGTGGAGGTGGTCTATCCCAAGGAGGGCGTGCCGGTGATTACCGAGCCGGTGGGAATTGTCAAAGGAACGTCTAACCTGGAAGCTGCCCAGGCTTTTGTGGACTTCTTGCTGTCTCAGAAGGGGCAGGAGGTCGCTGCTGAGATGGGCTACATGCCGCTGCGGCAGGGTGTGACGCCGCCAAAAGGGTTCCCCGCTTTGAGCGAGCTGAAGATCTTGAGCGCCCCGGCAGCAGAGTTGGCCCAAAGCCGCGAGGCCGACAAGGCCCGCTTTGCCAAGTTGTTTGAGGAATAGGTGGGATCCCTTGGGCGTCGGCAAAGGCGTGGTCTAACGTTTCTGGGGGAGGGTTTGAGTAAAGGGTTAAGGCACCCCATCATTCCCTGGCTGGTGGCTGTACCGGGCCTTTTGGTTTTGACCCATGCCTATCCCCTCTGGCGGCTGCTGCAGCGAGCTTTGAGCGGGGAAGGTGAGAACATCCGCTGGTTGCTGGAAACGCCCCGTGTCCATCTGGCGCTGGTTCACAGCCTTTGGGTGTCGGCGGTCTCAGCCACATTGGCGCTGGTCGGCGGCCTGGTGCTGGCGGTACTCACCACCCAGACAGATTTGCCGGGCCGCAGCATCCTGCGGGTGCTCTTTTTATCTCCCCTTGTGGTTCCGCCCCAGGTTTTGGCCTTGGCCTGGATCCAATGGGCCGGGCCGGTGGGCTATTTGCAGCAGGGGCTGCGCTGGATTTTGGGGGGTCAGGGATCCCTGTGGAGCCTCTACACGCCGGGGGGGATCATCCTGCTGCTGGCTCTTTTTGTGCTGCCAATTGCCTACCTGACGCTGGTGGCGGGCTTGAGCCGGCTCTCCAAGCAAGCTCAGGAGGCGGCCCAACTGGATGGGGCCAACCTGCTGCAGGTTTGGCTCTTCATCACGCTGCCCCTGTTGCGGCCCTCTGTGGCGGCAGCAGCGGCGCTGGCCTTCTTGGGGGCCTGGGGCAATTTCGGGATCCCGGCCTTGCTGGGGATCCCAGGACGCTACCTGACTTTGCCCACCCTGCTGTACCAAGAGGTGATCAACTTCGGCGGGGATGGGTTTGGGCGCAGCGCGGCGCTGGCGTTGCTCTTTGGCCTGCCGGCCCTCTTCTTTTTGGCCTGGTCACAGCAGCCTCAGGCGGGGCTGGATCCGGGCGAGGCCCCTCCGGATCCCTATCGCTTGGGCTGGCTGGGTTGGCTGCTCAGCGGGATCCTCTTTGCCGCAGCCTTGCTGGTCATCCTTGGGCCTTTGCTGGCCATGGCTGCAACTGCCCTGCTGCGGGCCTATGGCCTGCCCTTGGTCTGGTCTAACCTGACGCTGGAGCATTTCCGGCTGGTTCTGTTTGAGCTGGAGCGGGCCCGCCGCGCCACGCTGCACAGTTTGGGTTTGGCGGGAGGAGCAGCGCTGCTCTGCAGCGGGATGGCGACGATCTTGGGCTACGCCCTGACCCGGCTGAAAGCACGGCTGCTGGCGCTGCTCAGCTTCATTGTGGACTTGCCCTATGCCCTGCCGGGCCTGATTTTTGCGTTGTCCCTCATTTTGGTGTGGTTGCCCCCTCCCCTGCCGGGGCTGAGCCTCTACGGCACCCTGTGGCTGATCCTGATGGCCTACTTGGGGCGGTTCTTGGCCCTGGCGCTGCAACCGATGCAAGCTGCTTGGCGCAGCCTGGACACCAGCCTGGAGGAGGCGGCCAGCATCGACGGGGCCTCCCTGCTGCAAACTTTTCGCTACATCCTGCTGCCCCTGCTGGCACCGGCCTTGACAGCAGCGGTGTTGCTGGTGTTTCTGCAATCTTTTGCCGAGCTGACCCTCTCCGCCCTCTTGGTCACCTCCCGCTCAGAAACCTTTGGGTGGCTCATCTTTGGCTTGCAACAGGGGGGCTACACCCACCAGGCAGCAGCTCTGAGCACCCTGCTGGTACTCGTTCTCTTTGGCTTGGCTGCCGGGATCCAGGCGCTGCGGCGGCAGGTTGGGCAGCCTTAAGCAGGGGATCCCACCAGATCCTTCACGGATGGGGGTCGATGGTGGTGGTGCGACGGATGGGTTGCCCCTTCAGGATCCCCGGTTTATAACCTGCTCTTAATGTCGCTGCGCTAGTATCAGTCCTGCCCTTAGTGGATGCGACTGCATTTTATTTTATGAATACCCGTCGGACTTTCCTGGCTGCTCTGGCCGGCCTGGCGGCTACCGCTGGTGCTGCCTTCCTGGCTGCTGACAGCTTTGCCCAGTCTCCTGCCAACGTCAAAGTTTGGATTGCCTTTACCGATAACCGTCTCGATTGGGCCCGTCAAAAGGCGGCAGAGTTCAACAAGCAATTTCCTCAATACAATGTAACTGTTGAGGGCTACGGCAACTACGAAGAAATTCAACAGGCCACCGACCTCGCTATTCAACAAAAAGCCGCTCCGGCAGTGGTGCAGTGGTTTGAGGTGGGCACCCAACGGGCACGGGATTTCGGCTACTTCAAGTCCATCGCCGAGGCGCTGGGCAACCGCACCGAAGTGAACGGGATCCCGGTGAACTTCGAGGATTTTATCGAGCCGGTGGTGAGCTACTACACCCTGGATGGCAAGTTCACCTCCATGCCCTGGAACAGCTCCAGCCCCATCCTCTACTCCAACACCGCCATTTTGAAGAAGGCCGGGATCGAGAAGCCGCCGGCCACCTGGCAGGAGCTAGAAGCCGCCTGTGAGAAGATCATGGCGCTTCCCGACGCTCCCCAGGGCTGCGTCACCTGGCCCAACCACGGCTGGTTTTACGAGCAGTGGATGGCGCAGCAAGATGCTCTCTTGGCCAACAACGAAAATGGCCGTGCCGCCCGGGCCACCCAGGTCTTTTTGGACTCGCAGCCCTCGGTGGCTATCGCCACCTGGTGGAAAGGGATGTATGACAAAGGCTACTACATCTACAGCGGCAAGCAGCGCGATTGGGCGGCCACGGAGCAAGCCATCCAAACCGGCACCGTCGCCATGGCCATCACCAGCAGCGCCGACGCGGCCAACATCACCAACGCCGCCAAGCAGAACAACATCGAGCTGGTCACCACCCGCATGCCCTACAACGCCGACAAGGGTTGGACGGGGAACTTGATCGGGGGCGCCAGCCTTTGGTTGGTGAAGGATCTGCCCAAAGAGGTGGAAGAGGGGGCGCTGACCTTCATGTTGTGGCTGAATAACACCGAAAATGCTGCCGAATGGCACCAAGTGACCGGCTATCTGCCCATTCGCAAAAGCTCGGTAGCCTTGCTGGAGTCGCAGGGCTGGTTCAAGGAAAACCCCAACTTCTTCACTGCTATCGACCAAATCAACAACTCCAAGGTCACTCCTGCCACCCGTGGGGCGTTGCTGGGAGCCTTTCCTGAGATTCGCAATGTGGTAACCCAGACCATGGAAGATCTCATGCTCAAGGGCGGGGATCCGGCCCAAGCCATGGCCAGGGCCAACGAGACTGCCAACCGGCTTCTGGCCGAGTACAACTCCCTCTATCAGTAATTGGTCAGGAGCTGGGCTACAGCAAAGCAAAATCTGAGGATGGGGGGTGGGCGGCGGCCTGCCCCTTTTTGGCTTTTGCAAGGTTGGATGGGAGAGAGAACATGGGGAAATGGATCCAAGTGCTGCTGCCGCTGCTGGCGGGGTTGTCGGGGGCCCTCTGGGTGGGATCCCGTTTTCGGCGCATCGAGCGGCCTGTGCTGCTGGGGGCGGCTCTGGGGGGGCTGGCAGGAGGGTTGGGATCCCTGATTTTTATGGCGCCCCTGGATTTTTGCACTTTTGAGCCGGAGCGCAAGGCCATCGACATGGCCTTTGGCGTGGGGCTGGTGCTGGCGGGCATGGCCATTCCCCTCTGGCCGCTGTTGGCGTGGACGCAGAAGGAGCAGGAGCGCCGCCTGGGGATCCCCGGCCCAGCTGTTCAGGAGAGGGGCATCTTTAAGCAGTGGTGGCTGGCGTGGCTGCTCTTGTTGCCCACCTTCGCCATTTTGGTGGTGTTTCTCTACTATCCAGGGCTGGATACCCTGCGCCTCTCCACCCTGCTCACCTTTGTGGGCGCGCCGCGCAGCCGCTTCGTCTGTGTGGACAACTTTACCGCTCTGCTGACGGATGCCACCTATCTGCGCAGCCTGGGGATTACCTTCGCCATTTCGGCGGCCATCGTGGTGTTGGGGCTGAGCGGATCCCTGTTGATTGCCACGCTGGCCTACCAGCCCATCCGCGGGGCGGCAATCTATCGCATCTTGCTGATCTGGCCCTACGCCATTTCGCCAGCAGTGGCCGGTATCATCTTTTTCATTATCTTCAACCCCTTGGGCGGCGTAGCCAACTACTTGCTGGGGTTAGTAGGGATCCCACGTTTGAACTGGCTGAGCGATCCCAATTTAGCCCCTTGGGTGGTGATCTTTGCCAGCGTTTGGAAGCAAATGGGCTACAACATTTTGTTTTATCTGGCTGGGCTGCAAAACCTGCCTAAAGATTTGCAGGAGGCGGCTGCCATCGATGGGGCGGGGGCCCTTCGCCGCTTCTTTTCCATCACTCTACCGCTGCTTTCCCCCATCACCTTCTTTTTGGTGATCACCAACATGACCTACGCCTTTTTCGATATTTTCGGCACCATTGATTTGCTGACTGCCGGCGGCCCTTCCGGATCCACCTCGGTGTTGATGTACGAGATCTACAAGATTGGCGTATCGTCAGGCAATTTGGGCAGGGCAGCCGCCCAATCCATTGTGCTCTTCTTAATTGTGGTGGGCCTGACGATCCTGCAATTCCGCACCACCGAGCGGAATGTAACGTATGGGGGATAACGGGGCTGGGGGAGAGAGCAAAATCTAGGATTCGTCAGCTTCCGACGGCTTAGAAGGGTCAGACAACTCGCGCCATTGCTTGAAAACATTGCCTAGGTTGCGGCGGAACTCGTCAATCCCCAGCAGGGATCCCGGCTCTGGATCCCAAGAAGCCGAGAACACGCCGTAGCTAATGCCCAAAAAGCCAAGGCCGAAAAAGGCCAGCGACTCCACCAAAGTAAAGTAGGGGGGCAGGGCTATCACATGGTTGGTTAAAAGATAGTAATTGACAAAAAAGCTGCTCAAGCCAAGGCCAGAAGGGATCCCGGAAAAGACCAAGATCCGCCGCACCATACGCCGGCTGACCTCAGGGGGAATGACAGCAACCGGCTCTCTTTGGGTCGGTTGCGTCTCCACCTGAGCAGGGGTAGAGCTGGAGCGGCGGCGGGAGGCTTTGGAATAGCGGCTGGACTTGCCCACGAAGGTAGCTCTCCGACAGTGATTTAGCTAGCTGCCTACTTTTTCACCCGAATGTTCAACCGTTCGGCCAGCTCCCGGAAGCGGTCGGGAGAACGTTTGGCAATGTAGTTGAGCAGCCGCTTACGCCGACCGATCATCATCATTAGGCCGCGGCGCGAGTTGAAATCTTTCGGGTTTTTCTGAAGGTGCTGCGAGAGTTGGTTGATACGGCTGGTTAGAAGAGCAACTTGTACCTCGGCAGAGCCGGTGTCAGTGTCGTGAAGTCGGTAGGTCTCGATAATCTCCTGCTTCTCTTGCTGCAGTAAGGCCATAAGTTCACAAAAACTGGATGCACTGCCTCAGAATGATAACATCGGCTTTTCGTCCTTTGCTATAGCCGGGTTAGGGGGAGAAAAGGAGATGACGACAACTTCTGGGGATCTGCCGGCCTTGCTGGAGCTGTTGAGCTCTCAGAACTTGGGGGATCGGCTGCGCGCCGTCAACAAGGCCAGAGAGCTCCCCGCGACCGAAGCCTTGACGCTGTTGCAGCGAGCTGTAACCGACGAGAATGCCCGCGTCCGCTATGCCGCCATTAGCCAATTGGGCACGCTCTCCGGCGCAGGTGTCGACCCGGCTGCCCTTTTGCCGATTCTGCGACAGTTTTTGCGAGAGGACCCCGAGTTCGATGTGCGGGCTGCCGCCGCCGCCGCCCTGGGGGATCTGAAGCAGCCACAGGCCCTAGACGATCTGCTAGAGGCTTACCGGCGAGAGACGGAGTGGCTGGTGCGCTTTAGCATTGTCGCCGCGCTGGGCGAGCTGGGCAACCCCGCCGCCTTCGACACCCTAGTGCAGGTTTTACAGGAAGGAGACGAGCTGCTAACAACAGCCGCTGCCGCTGCCCTGGGAGATCTAGGGGATCCGCGGGCCATCCCCCATTTGGAGCCCCTCATCGATTCGGACGATTGGCAGTTGCGCTACCGCGTCTGCATTGCTCTAGCCCAGCTCGGCACCGAAGCCGCCCGCCCCGGCCTAACCCGGCTGGCCCAGGATCCCCAAGAGCAGGTGGCCGCCCACGCCCGCACCGCCCTGGCATCTCTGTAGGCAGCAAGACCACCAAAGCTTGCCTCTCCACCGCCCAGACCGGCCTCCCTCCTCAAGAGAGGCGAGCTAGCTCATGGCATTGATGATGTAGTCGAAATAGGGGGCAGCCTCGGCGGCGGAGTCCGGATCCAGCAGGCTGAGGGCTGCTTCCTTCAAGAACACGATCGCATCGATCATACCGGCAATGGGCACGTTGAGGGCATTGTACATCTCCCGCACCCCTATCAAGCCGATGGACTCGATCGGCTCTTTGCTGCCGGCAATGATGCCATAGGTCACCAGGCGGAGATACCAGTCGTAGTCCCGCAGGCACTGGTTATAGCGCTTTTCGCCGTAGGCATTGCCGCCGGGTTGTATGTATTCGGGTCGCTTGGCAAATAGCTGCTTCTGCGCCTGATCGATAATGCGTTTTTTGTTCTCAGTTAACACCTGAGCGATCTGCAAACGCTTCTCGCCGCTGCTCATGTAATCTTTGATAGCTTGCAGTTCGCTGACGGAGAGATAGCGCAGTTGGTCGTCCGCGGTCTCGATGATCTGGTTGATCACGCTCACGGTAGGAATTCTCCTGTTTGCTAACTTGCTTTCAATTCAATTTGTTCACCAATCCGGCACCCATCCCGCAAGCCAAAGCTCGGCTCAGGAGATGAGAATATGGCCCAGAAAGCCAGCCTTGCCGCTTGCTCTCAGTTTAGGATAGGGCGAGCTTTCCCTCAAGCACCCACCCTGCGGGGCAGCGACCTCAGATGCGCCCCCGCAGCCATTGGGCCATCTCGTTGCGCCGCGGAGCCGCCTCCAGACACACCTCCTCTGTAATGCGCCCCTCTTGGTAGAGCCGAAACAGCGACTGGTTCATGGTACACATCCCCTCGTAGGAGCCGTCGGCAATCAGCTCCTCGATCTCGTCCACGGCACCCCGTTTGATGTAGTCGCGGATGGCATCGGTGTTGCGCATAATCTCGTGGGCAGCGGTGCGCTTGCCGTCGGTGGTGCGCACCAGCGTCTGGGCAATAATTGCTACTAGAGTCTCGGCCAGTTGCAGACGCATTGGCTCCTGCTCCTCTGGCCGGTAGATCCCCAAGAGACGCTCGATGGTGCGGACGGCGCTGTTGGTGTGCAGGGTTCCAAACACCAGGTGGCCCGTCTGGCCGGCCTTGAGAGCCGTATCCACGGTTTCGCGATCCCGCATCTCCCCGATGAGGATGATGTCCGGATCTTCCCGCAGCGAAGCCTTGAGGGCGTTGGCAAACTCCAGGGTGTGGATGCCGACCTCCCGCTGCCGCACCAGCGATTTCTTACTCTGGTGGACGAACTCGATGGGATCCTCAATCGAGATGATGTGCTTAGCAAAGTTGGAGTTGATGTAGTCCACCATCGCCGCCAGGGTTGTGGACTTCCCGGAGCCGGTGGGGCCTGTCACCAGTACCAGGCCCTTGTGCTCCTCGGCAATGCGCTTGAGCACCTCCGGCGCCCGCAACTGCTCCAGCGTCAAGATCTTGAGCGGGATCAGGCGCAGCACCATGGCAGGCCCTAGCAGAGAAACAAAGCAGTTAACCCGGCAGCGCACCAAGCCCTCGTACTGGATAGCGGTATCCAGCTCCAGGCACTCCTCAAACTGGCGGATTTGGTTCTCCGGCAGGCTTTCCCGCAGCCAGCTATAGAACACCTCGGTGGTGGTGACCGGGTAGTTGCCTATCACAATTTGCCCCCGATCCCGGAAACGGGGCACCTCTCCCACCCCCAGGTGAATATCCGAGTAGCCTTTTTCGTAGGCTTCCTGCACCAGTTGGCGCAGCGTCGGTCCAGCGGGGGCAGACTTAGGAGCAGCGGCGGCCACCGGGATCCGTCCAGCAGCCGTGGGGCGAGCCGGCGGCCCAAAAGGCGGAGCAGCCGAACCGGGGCTGGGGGGAGACACCTGAGGCCGGGCAGCAGGAGCTGGAGGGGGCGGAGACATCTGCGGGGGAGTGGCAGGGCCCGGCATGGGCACCGGCGTCTGCGGGGGGGCGACGGCCACATCTGGGGGGACGGGCCGGCCCAAGATGGGCTTGGGGGCGCTGGGGACAGGACGGGATCCGCTCCCGACAGGGGGAGGAGCAGCCCTGCCCAGCACCGGATCTAGCTGGGTTGGGGGTTCTGCCGAGGGCGCTTGCGCGGCCGCACGCGCGGGGCGCTGGATAACAGGCGGGGTCGGCGGCTTCCAACCGGAGTCTAAGTCGGTGGGAAATTGATTTTCGGGGCTAACCTCGCTCATAACAGGCCTCGCTTCTGGCAGGATCTGCGTCGATTTTAAGCTAGTATGCCCAGCCAGAGCAGAGGATTAGCTTTCTTGCCGGCAAAGCGCCGCGGCATCCTTAAAGGTTGGACGGGTGGCGAATGAGGCTCAAAAACTCCTCCCGCGTGCGGGGATCCTCCTGGAACACCCCCACCATCGAGCTGGTGACCGTCCAAGAGCCCGGCTTTTGCACCCCCCGCATCACCATGCACATGTGGGTAGCCTCGATAACCACCCCCACCCCATAGGGATCCAGCATGGTCATCAAAGCTTCCGCGATCTGGCGGGTAAGGCGCTCCTGAACCTGCAGGCGGCGGGAGTACATCTCGACAATGCGGGCGATCTTGCTCAGGCCCACCACCTTTTGGCGGGGGATGTAGGCAACATGGGCCTTGCCGATAAAGGGCAAGAGGTGGTGCTCGCAGAGGCTGAACAAAGTAATATCCCGCAGCAGCACCATCTCGTCGTGGCCCTCGTCGAAGATGGCGCCGTTGATGAGATCTTCCAGGGACTGCCGATAGCCGCTGGTCAAAAATTTCAGGGCGGCCACCACCCGCTCCGGCGTTTTCTTGAGGCCCTCCCGCTGCGGATCCTCCCCAATTCCCCGCAGCAACGTCTCCACTGCCGCTACCATCGCCGGATCCAGGCTCTCTGAGCCCTCGGGCTCTTGCCCCGCCGCATGGGACAGATCTCGGACAAGGCGAGACTTCAGGTTGGCTTTGTCGTTGAGTCGAAACTCGGCACCGGATCCAGGCTTGGCAAGAGTCATAGCAGGATATTCCTTGGGTTGAACGAAGGGTTGAAGGAACTTGTCGAGGGAGGCGGTGCAGGCAGATCTCCTCAAAAGCTCAGTCACAAAGGCCGTTACAGGAAAAGCCAGCTCCAGCCCGGCCTAAAAGGCCCCTGCTGCCGGCATGAGGGTCAGATCTTCCACCACGGCACCCTTGGGCAGGCGAACGATGTGGGCAATCAAGTCCGCCACCCACTCCGGCGAGAGCATTTTGGAACGGTCGAAATCGACCTGAACTGTATCCCAAAGAGGTGTATCCACAGCTCCGGGACACAGGCTGGTCACCCGAATGCCATGCTGCCGTTCCTCTGCGGCCAGGGCTTGAGAAAAGCCCAGCAGGCCAAACTTACTGGCGCAGTAAGCCCCCCAATTGGGAAAGGCTCGCTTGCCCGCAATGGAGATAATGTTGACAATCGTGCCGCAGCGCTGCCGGCGCATCGCCGGCAGGACGGCTTGGGCACAGAGAAAAGCTGCCGTCAGGTTCAAGTCGATCACCCGCTGCCAATCGGACAAAGATAAGGTGGCCAAAGGCCCGACATGGGCTATGCCGGCGTTATTGACCAAGACATCACAAACACCAAATTGATCCAGGAGAGCCTGCAACCGCTGCGGCAGGGCTCTTAAGTCGGCCAAGTCGATGGGAAAAACCTCCGCCTTTCCTCCCTTTGCCTGGATCTCCGCCTGTACCCCCAGCAAATCGGGATGGGAACGGGCCACCAGAGCAACTGCCACCCCCTGCCGAGCTAGGGCTAGGGCCACTGCTTTGCCGATCCCTCGACTGGCCCCCGTAATCAGGGCACGTTCGGGAAACTGGGTCTCAAAACTCATCCACAATAAAACTCTGGGATGCGCCGTCGAGAATAAGCGCCACCAGAGCCTGGGAAACTTCGTTAACCCAGTGTAACACTAATTCCTGCCTGCCCCTCCAAGCAAACAGGAAAGACTGGCATCGATCCCTCTCCGCCGCCCTCTAGCTGACTGGCGTCGGGCCGGGAAGGATCTGAGGTATGGTAGTCTGGTAAAGATAGTGAAAATCTTTTGCAACAACGATCATGGCCGAGTTTTTGATTTCCTCGACGTCCACCGCTGCCCGGACGGACTCTCCCTACATTCTTGAGGTTGAGCACATCAGCAAGGGGTTTCCCGGCCAGCGGCAGTTGGTTTTGCAGGAAGTGGCGTTTCGCCTGCCCCAGGGAGACATTCTGGGGATTGTCGGCCCATCGGGCTGTGGGAAGACCACTTTATTGCGCACCATTGCCGGCTTTGAGCAGCCAGACAGCGGGCGGATCCTGCTGGGGGGGCGAGTGGTGGCCGGGGAGGGGCAGTGGATCCCACCGGAGCGGCGGGGGGTGGGGCTGGTGTTTCAGGATTTTGCCCTGTTTCCCCACTTGGATGTGTTGGCCAATGTGATGTTTGGCCTCCGGCCCACTGCCCTGTTCGCGTCGGCAGCGGGGGGCGGCAGTCGCTCCTCCTCGGCTGAGGTGGGAGGCGCTGCCCAACAGGCGCGGGAACGGGCTGACGAGGTGTTGCGGTTGGTGGGTCTAGAGGACTACGCCCACCGCTATCCTCATGAACTTTCAGGCGGGCAGCAGCAGCGGGTGGCCCTGGCCCGAGCTCTGGCCCCCAAGCCCAGCCTAATCCTTTTGGATGAGCCGTTGAGCAACTTGGATGTGCAGGTGCGCTACTACTTGCGGGAAGAAATCCGCAAAATCCTCAAGCAAACCCAGACCTCGGCCATTTTCGTTACCCACGACCAAGAGGAGGCTCTCTGCCTTTCCGATTGGGTGGCGGTGATGCGGGAAGGGCGTATTGAGCAATGGGGATCCCCGGAGGAAGTCTATCGGGAGCCGGCTACCCGCTTTGTGGCGGAATTCATCGCCCAGGCCAACTTTCTTCGCTGTGAGCGGCGGGAGTTCGGTTGGCAAGCTGAGGGGCTGCTGCACATCCCATTTCAGGCTTTGAGGGATCAGCCCGATCCCCATCTGCGCCAGGGAGAGCTGATGATCCGGCAGGAGGAGTTACGTCTGCATCCCAATCCCCAGGGGAGAGTTACCATTCGGGATCGACAGTTTCTGGGGCGAGAGTATCGCTATTGTCTGGTTACAGAGACGGGCAAGCAATTGCACGCCCTGGCGCGGGAAGCTTTGCCGGTGGGCACGCGGGTTCAAGTTACCGTCGAGCAGGGCCGTCTGTTTCCCATTTCGGAACCTCAGTCAGTAGCGGGATCGGGAAGCAAGAGCTTTGCCTGATGGGATCTTTGCCCTCAGCCCAGGCGCCCCACGCCGCTGCCGCGTTCCCAGGATCCTGCCTTCTCAGCCCAGACTCTACAGCCAGAGGATGGAGGGGCTATCTGTATTTGGTGTGGATCCGCTTTGTTAGACTCCGTATATAGTAGGAGGTGATGCGGGATCCCCACCCAAAACGAGGGCTTTACCCCTCGACAGGGGTTGAGCAAATGCTTTAACCTTGCCTTCTAGGGTGGCCCAGGGGGCGCTCGTCAAAAAGGGTAGAGGGGCGTAGTGTCAGCAAGGGCCAGCTTCGCCAGGCGCTGTCCCCAAAGTCCCAAGAGTGCGCCGCATGGCCAGCCTGAGCTGTGTTGAGCAAGGTGAGCTTGGTCAGCTCCTCTTGGGCAGAGGTCGTCGGTTAGTGTTTCAGGGATCTGACCCAATAGCAACGAAGACAAGGCGTGATGCCAGGAGTAGAGATGAAAATGATGCGCGGTAATGCAGTGCCGCTTTTGGGATCCCTCTGCCGCCGTAGAGCTCAGGCAGGCGGGCGGGCCGCGTTCGTAGCGGCAGTTCGCAGCACCCTCCTGCTGGGGTTGGCGGGGGTGATCTGGGGGGGAGTTCCTACTTTTGCTCAAGGGGGGCCCCTCTCGACTCAGGCAGTGGCAGCCCCCATGAGTCGTCAAGAAGTGGCGGAGCGGCTGAATCTGGTGCCGGTTTTTGCCATTGTGTCTCAGAACGGCACCCCTGTGGTCGCTAACGTAGAGCGGGAGGGTCGCACCATCCAGGTGGCTTCTTTCTGGCTGGATCAGAACCAAGCCCAGCAAGCGTTGGATCAGGTGAAAGCCAAGAACCCTGAGGTGGGCCAGCAAGCCCAGGTGGTGCCCATTCCCTTGGGCTACGCCTACGAAAAGTCGGAAGAAGAGCGGGCCAAGAATAGCAATCTGTACTTTGAGGTGGTGCCTCGGGCTGCTGATGTGGAGGCGGCCAAGCAAGTGCTGAAAGAAACGGGTCAGGAGGTGCCGCCGGAAGTGATCGGCGTGCCGCTGTTCTATGGCCGCTCGGGAGAGGGGTTGCTGACCATCGAGCAGGATGGCCAGGAGGTGGTGCCTTTCTTCTTCGACCGCAACGACCTGAAGGGGGCTTTAGACCGGGCGGCGGCGCAGAACCCCGAGGTGGTCGGCAAAACCCAGATCGAGGTCACTTCCCTGGCCATCGTGGTGGAGCGCATGTTAGCCCCTGACGCCCAGGAGGATGTGCAGAAGATCGCTTTCATTCCGCCGCGCGCGTCGCTGGAGTACGTGCAATCGTTAATTCGCTCTGCCACTCCCCAGCCCAATCCACCTGCCACTCCCCAGCCTCAGCGGCGTTGACCTAGCTCCTGATGGGATCCCCCTCTGCGCTGGTGCAGCAATTGCTGGCCTGGCGTGCCCAGGCTCTGCAGGCGGCGCAAGCCGCCGGCATCCCTCCTCAGGAGGTGGAACTTCTGCTTAGGGAACGGCTGGGCTGGGGATCGTTGGAGCGCTTGCTGGGTCGGCCCCCGACGCTGCAGGGGGATCCGCTGGCGGAGGTAGAGGAGCTGTGGCGGCGCCGGCTGACAGAGCGCATCCCCCTGCAGTACCTGCTGGGAAGGGTAGAGTGGGCAGGTTTGAGCTTGCGGGTAACGCCAGCGGTGTTGATCCCGCGCCCGGAGACCGAGCTGCTGGTGGAGCAAGCCTCCCTTTGGTTGCAGTCTAACCTGCTGCCGCCGGGATCCCCTTTTGCCGACCTGGGCACCGGCAGCGGGGCCATTGCCATCGCTTTGGCCCAGGGGCATCCCCAGTTGCAGCTTCTAGCGGTGGACGTGAGCCCAGAGGCTTTGGCCGTTGCGGCAGCCAATGTGGCGGACTATCATCTGCAGGAACGGGTGAAGCTGTTACAGGGATCCTGGTTTGCGCCTTTGGATCCCTGGCGAGGTCGGCTGCGTGGCCTGGTTTCCAACCCGCCCTATATCCCCACCGGGGAGCTGGCCTACCTCATGCCCGAGGTACGGCTGCACGAGCCACGACAGGCCCTCGATGGCGGGGAAGATGGGCTGGTGCACTTGCGGCTTTTGATTCAAAAAGCACCGGATTACTTGGCCCCCAACTCCTTTTGGGCGGTGGAGGTGATGCAAGGCCAAGCCCCTTGGGTGGCGGAGCAGTTGCAGGCCAGAGGCGGCTATCAGCAGATCCAAGTCCACCGGGATTTGGCCGGAATTGAGCGGGTGGTCAGCGCCCACTTCGTCGGCTAGAAAGTTGGGAAGAAAAAGGTAGGATCCAGGAGCGCGCCGTTGTCAAACTAGCTAAAACCCAAGGCTCTCCATCCGAACGCCCTGCTTCGAACATCAACGGGATCTCCTACCTTTTGTCCGAAGTACCTCTGGAGGAAACCCTTGCCCGCAGCAAAACCCGATCCTCCCTCCCAGCAGGCCGCTGCTGCCGTCAGGCAAGAGGCGGTGGATTGGCAGTTTGCGTTTGAGCGCTCGGAGGTGATGCGCGCCTTTCAGCAGGAGCTGCTCGTCAGCATTGGCCACGAGCTGCGCAACCCCCTCAGCAGCCAGATGGGATCCCTGCAGTTGGTGCTGTCCGATCTGTGCGATTCCCGCGAAGAAGAGCGGGAGTACCTTCAAAGTGCCAAAGAAGCGGTGGAGCGCCTGATCCAGTTGCTCGAGGAGTACAGCCGCCTGGCCCGCCACGACCTGCCCATTCAACCCTTGCAACCGAAGCCGACCCGACTCCGTCCCCTCCTTCAGGATGTGTACAGCCTAACTCGCCTACAGGCCCAGGATCAGGGCATTCGCTACGAATGGCCGATCCTACAACCGCCTTCTGCCTCTGAGCTGCCCGCCCTCCCGGACAGCCTTATGGTTTGGGCGGATCCCCACGGTTTGGTGCAGGCTCTGCTGGGGGTGTGTCGCTGGGGTATTCGCACCCTACGCTATGGTTCGATGGCTCTACACCTCTATCCCATCGCAGCAGCGGAGGGGCGCCTGTGCCTGGAGTGGAATCTGGAAGGGCGGTGCCATGTGCCCATCCAAACAAAGGGTTGCGCTGCTTGGCGGGTGAGCGAACGGCTCCTGAGAGAAATGGGGGGCGATCTGGAGCTTGGCGAAAGCAGCCTCCACCGGGTTGTCATCAAGGTAATCCTGCGCCTCGCCCAGTGATTTGGATCTGGGAGATCTGAAAAGCTTAACCTTCGCGGCGCAAGGCCAGCTCAGCGCGATCCAGTTGCATCAGCACCCGCTCCACCTTCTCTGGGTCAAGAGGCCGCTTGGAGGTGCGGTAGTGGGAGGCCACGGTGTTGAACACGGTGCGCAGAGTCGTAAAGGATTGCAGCTTGTCGTAGCGATGGCCATGGTAGCGCCCTGCAAATTCTTGAATGGCCTCCATCGCTTCCACCTGCGCCTCCTCTGGATTCATCACGGGATCCGCTTCCGAGAGAACGGTGCGCAGGGTTTGGATCAGGGTCATGCTGTCTTCGTAGTACTTGCCGGTGAGGCGGGCCGCCTGAGCGCTTGCGGTCGCCCAGCCCAGCATCAGGGTGACCGAGAGGAGCAGGCCGAGAAAACGTAGAAAAAAAGGTTTCAGCATCGGAAGGTTGCCCAATGTAACTTATCTTTAAGCATAAGTCACAGCGACACCGGAAGAGGAGCCATCGAAAAGATGCTGTCCACTTTCTTCAACCACTTGCTGCCGGAGCTCGCCCGGTACAGATCCCACGCGATCATGTTGGGCATGATCTTGGGGTTTGCCTGTGCTCACAGTGGGCTGGCCCACTTGCGCCCCTGGGGGGAAGCTTGGCTGGGATCCCGTCTGTACCGCCTTCTTTTTGCGCTGGTCAGCCTCAGCTTGGCTCCGCTGTTGCTGATCTACTTTTTGAACCATCGCTACGACGGGGTGATCCTCTGGGATCTCCATGCTGTCCCCGGCATTCACACCACCGTTGTTCTTTTGTCGGCGCTCTCGTTTTTCTTTTTGTATCCGGCTACCTTCAACTTACTGGAGATTGCTGCCATTCACAAGCCGGAGATTCACCTGTTTGAGACCGGGATCATCCGCATCACCCGCCACCCCCAAATGGTGGGCCAGGTGATCTGGTGTGTGGCCCATTCCCTTTGGATTGGCTCCAGTTTTATGCTGGTCACTTCCCTGGGGCTGGTGGCCTACCACCTGTTCGCCGTCTGGCACGGGGATCACCGTCTGGAGCGGAAATACGGCCAGGCCTTCCGCGACCTCAAGGCCCGTACTTCTGTGATCCCCGGCTTGGCCATTCTGCAGCGGCGACAACACCTGCAACCGCGAGAGTTTCTGCGCTGGGCCTATCTGGGGGTGTTCAGCTTTGTTGTGATTCTTTATGCCTTTCATCCGCAAATGGTTTCTGCAGCCAGCGGGGTTGCCTGGTAGCATGATCCCAAACAACTTCTTTAGTCTGGGAGTGATGAACTTGCAAGTTGCTTTAGATGCTTTTAATCAAGAACTTTTGACAAGTGACGGGTTGGTGTTGGTGGATTTTGGTGCCCCTTGGTGTGGCCTGTGTCGCTTCATTCAGCCGATTACCGACCGTCTCGCAGCAGAGTGGGGCGGCGCGGTCAAGGTGCTGCGGGTGAATGTGGACGACAATTTTTGGCTGCCGCGCCGCTATCGGGTGCGCTCGCTGCCGACCTTAATTTTGTTTGAGAAGGGTCAAGAAGTGCAAAGGCTGGAGCACTTCGCCAGCCGCGATGATGTGCTCCGCCGCTGCGAGCAGTTGTTTCTCGCTCGCCTGCGCTATGTGGGTTCGGGTGCCTGCTCCTCCTCGCTGGACCCCCAAGCCCCGCCGCCAGGGGTGTAGAGGGTGAGCACATCGCCGGCTTTCAGGGGGCGGCTGATCTTGCTGGGCAAGGGATCCCCGTTGACGAGGTTGATCCCCAGCTGGCCAGGTTCGCCGCCTTCTTCCCCTTGCGGGGCATGGTGGCGCCGGTCGGTGAGCAGGGAGAGGGTGCAATCTTGCAAGGTCTGGATGGAGCGGATCAGCCCCCACCCGCCCCGCTGGCGGCCATGGCCGCCCGAATCTGGGCGCAACTCGTAGCGCAGCACCCGCAGGGGATACTCCAGCTCCAGGGCTTCGATGGGGGTGTTGAGGGTATTGCTCATGCCCACGTGCACCCCATCCAGGCCTGGTCGCTGCTGGCTGGCCCCCTGGCCGCCCCCCAGGGTTTCGTAGTAGGTGAAGTGGCGGTTGCCCAGCACGCAGTTGTTCATGGTGCCCTGCCCCTGGGCGATGGCACGGGATCCGGCCACCGGGGCCAGGGCTTTGAACACCACATCGGCAATGCGCTGCGAGGTTTCCACGTTGCCGGCCACCACCGCCGCCGGAAATTGGGCATTGACCAGGCAGCCGGGCGGGGCCACAATCTCGATGGGATCCTCCAGGCCGACATTGCTGGGGGCAGTGGGATCCAACAGGCAGCGCAGGGCAAAGAGCACCGCCGAGCGGGTCACGGCCAGAGGCGCGTTCAGGTTCCCCGCGGTGGCCGGGGCTGTGCCGGCGAAGTCCACCCGCAGCCTCTCCCCCTTGACCTCTACCTGCACCCGGATCTCAATGGGCTCAGGCGGATCCCCGTAGCCCTCCAGGTAGTCGCAGGCGGTGTAGATCCCATCGGGCAGAGCGCGGATCTGGGCCTGCATCCGCCGTCGGCTGTAGGCGATCACCCCGGCAATCAACTGCCAGGCCTCCTCTTCCCCGAACCGGGCCAGCAGCTCGCCAAACCGGCTCACCCCCACGGCGCTGGCCCCCACCTGGGCCTGCAAATCTCCCCGCCGCTGCTCAGGGTTGCGCACATTGGCCAGGATCAGGCGCAGCAGATCCTCCTGCCAGCGCAGCTCCCCTGTCGAGGTCATCTGGGCCAGCCGTAGCGGCGGGATCACCAGCCCCTCCTGCCAGATTTCCGTAGAGTCGGCGGGCATGGAGCCGGGGCGCATCCCCCCAATATCGGCATGGTGGGCGCGGTTCACCGCATAGGCACAGACCTGTTCTGGATCCCGCAGGCCGGGGATGGCCGTAACCACCGTGATATCCGGCAGATGGGATCCCCCCTGGTAGGGATCGTTGAGGACGAACACATCGCCGGGCCGCGGGCCGGCTGCCACCACCGCCCGCACCGCCTCCGAGAGAGCTCCCAGGTGAACTGGAATGTGGGCCGCCTGGGCAATACAGGCCCCTTGGGCGTCGAACAGGGCTGTCGAGCAATCCCGCCGTTCCTTGATGTTGGCCGAGTAAGAACCGCGGATGAGGCGCGCCCCCATCTCCTCGGCGATCCCCGCCAGCGCATTGGCCATCACCTGCAGCCGGATGGGATGGGTATCCATGCGCCTCACAGCCTGCGCCCCAGCCAAACAGCCACCCTGCGGATCCCTTGCCAAAACTGCAGACGGCGCTGCCAGCGGTCGAGGGTATGGCGATTCTCCCGCAGCCGATCCCGCAGGCGCAGCAACTCAGCCGGCGTGGGAGCCAAAGCCCGCTCAGCGGCTTCCCGCCAATCAGCCATAGCCCGCTCCGTAACCCAGAGCGCCGACCGCAGGTTCAAGAGGACAGGAATCAGGGCAAGCAAGGCTAAAAACAGCAGCCCATTGAGGCCGCAAACCGCCCAAACTGCCCACTCTGTCCCTAGTGCAGCAGTCACAGAGAGCTCAGCAAGGGATCCCTGGCAACACTCACTGCTGCTGCAGCATCAAGGGGCGCAACACACGGCCATCGCCGACCACAACCACCGTCGATAGCACTTGTCCGCCGCGCCGGAAGGTAATGGGTACCCGCTGGCCCACGGGGGTGTTTTGGATAATTTGCTGCACATGTTGCACCGAGGTGACCCGCTGCCCGTCCACCCCAATCAAAATATCCCCCTGGGCCAGACCCGCTCGTTGAGCCGGGCCATCCTGGAGCAGGCCAACCACCTGCACCCCTTGAACTCGAGGCGCAGGGCCGAACAGGCGACGGCTGATAGCGCCTTGAGCCGGCTGTCCATCCACCGCTTCGATGGCAACCCCGATGAAACCGTTGCCTACGACAGCAGGCGACACCTGAGCCCCGAAACTGTCAACCTGAACCGTGGGGCTGTAGAAGTTGTAAGCTTCACCCCCAACCGAGTCACAGGGGTAGGCCACAACAGCATCTGCCAGCAGGAGGGAGGCGGGCAGGGCGAGGGCAAGCTTGAACAGAGTGTTCGGTTTCTGCATAGTTCGAGCCTGGAAACGGCGAAGAATAACAAGTTGAGATCCGCAAAAGCATTGGGATGGATCGACCAGCCCGAGAGAGACAGCGGAAGCCATCAACCGGGCAGCTTGCACCGCCCTTCCCTCAGTGATAAACCCAAAATCGCCAACTGTCGATAGGCTTGGCCGTGCTTTGGGGCTAGATCCCAAGGTTTTGCCGGCATTTCTGTAGCAATTCTTCAAGCTCTTGGGATCCTCAACCCGGCCTATCTCAGCGGCTCACAGACCAACGCAGCGATCGGTGGCCTGCAGCAGGGCGGTGCGGATCCCGGGCTCGGTGATGGAATGGCCGGCATCGGGAATGAGATGAAACTCCGCCTCTGGCCAGGCCTGGTGCAGTTCCCAGGCGGAAATGGGGGGGCAGACCACATCGTAGCGCCCCTGGACAATGACAGCCGGCAGATGGCGCAGGCGCTCCACCCCCCTGAGGAGCTGATCTTCAGGATCCAGAAAGCCGCCGTGGACGAAGTAATGGCACTCGATGCGGGCAAAGGCCTCGGCAAACTCTTCCCGGCCAAAGCGCTCGATGAGCTCAGGGCTGGGGATCAACTTGCTGGTGCTGGCCTCCCAGATGGCCCAGGCGCGGGCCGCCCTCAGGCGCACCTGGGGATCGGGGTCGTTGAGGCGGCGGTGGTAGGCTGCCAGCAGGTCATCCCGCTCGTTGGGGGGGATGGGATCCAGGTAATGTTCCCAAGCATCGGGGAACAGGTAGCTGGCCCCCGACTGGTAGAACCAGCGGATCTCAAACGAGCGCAGCAGAAAAATGCCCCGCAAGATAAACCCCAGGCAGGATTGGGGGTGGGTTTGCCCATAGGCCAAGGCGAGGGCGCTGCCCCAACTGCCCCCGAACACCCACCAGCGCTCAATGCCCAGGTGCCGGCGCAGCTTTTCGATATCGGCCACCAGATCCCAGGTGGTGTTCTCCCGCAGCTCGGCGTAGGGGCGGCTCTTGCCGCAGCCGCGTTGATCGAACAGCACCACCCGCCAGCGGCTGGGCTCGAAGTACTGCCGGTAAAGGGGATCGATGCCGCCGCCGGGCCCTCCGTGCAAAAACACCACCGGCTTCCCGTCTGGGTTGCCGCACTGCTCGTAGTAGAGGGTGTGCAGGGAAGAGACGGGGAGAAAGCCGTGATCGTAAGGCTCGATGGGCGGGTAGAGGTCGCGCTGCATAACCAGAGATTCTAAGGATCAACGGCCAGCCGCTCAAGGCCTGCGCAGGGCGATGGTGGCCTTGGGCGGGATCCCTTCCTGGAAGGTCTCGCCATCGGCGGCCACGATGACGAACTGCAGCTCTTGTCCCGGCTGGGCGCCCAGATTGCTCCAAGGAATAGCCACCTCCAAACAGGCATCCACCACCGCTTTCACTTGGTGGCTGATGGCGTGCCAGGTGTGGTACTCCCCTGCCTGCAAGAGCTGAGCCTCGACAGGGGCGGGATGCTGGCCGGTGCCGGGGGGCGGCAGCGATAGCTTCAACAGGTGGCGGTAGTGGTAGTTGAGGGGGGCTTCTGCCGGCAACCCTTGGAGGGGAATGGGGCTGTTGACGGTGACGCAGTTGGGGTAAAACCACAGCACCTGCAGTTGCTTGGGCCGCTGCACCACCGAGTTAAAATCCAGCCGCAGGTAGAGGTTGAAGTGATCGAACCCGTACCAGAGGCGGCGGACGACGCTGTTGCGGTGCATGGTGCCGCGGGCGGCGCCGATCTCCACCCGCCCGGCTTGGCTCCACTCCCGTTCGGCGGGGCGGCCGTTGATGGCCGGGTGGATAAATCCTTGCGGCAGGCGATCCCCCAGCCCATCGTGATCCTCGAGAGGGAACTGCAGCACTGCCGGCACGGCCTCTCCCAAAGCGGTGTAGAGGGCCTGCAGATGTTCCCGAAACAACTGGTCGAAAACGGCATCGTGGGCCGAGGAATGGCCCGCCCCAAACCACCAGAACCAGTCGGATCCCTCGGCGGCCCAGAGGGCTTCCCAGGCTTCGGGATTGGCGTGAGGGTGATCCTGAATGACCTGGCGGGCTTGGGCCAGGAGCTCCCAGGCGCGGTTTTTGACGGGATCCCCGATCCAAGTGGTAAAGTCAGCTTCAATCCAGGAGCCGCTGTGCAGTTGTTCGGCTGGCAGAAACTCCGTAGGGGGAAACTGGTCCAAAAACTCCGAAACCGTCACCAAGCGCAGCGCCGGGTGCTGGCTGAGGCGGGCATAGAGGTTCTCCAGGAAGGGCCGGCCATCTTGGGGGTAGTACTCCCAGCAATTTTCCCCATCTAGGGCGATGGTGACCAGCCAGGGCTGTTCCTGGGGCAGGCGGTTGCGGATGCTCTCCAGGTGGCCGATGAGATCCTTGGCGGCAGCATCGGCGGGCATGGCGCTGTAGCTGAAGCCGATCAAATCGGAGAGGCGGTGATCCCGAAAGACAATGGCCAGATCCCCTGCCTCGCTCTCCAGACGGTAGGGCCGATAGAGCTTTTCCGGCTCGAGGATATGGCCCTGCCCGTCGCGATGAAAGGGTTGGCCCAGGCTCCAGCCCAGCACGCCCTCGTCGGAGATGATCCACTCAAAACCCTGCTTTTGCACGATGGGGACAATGGCCGGGCTCACGGATTGCTCCGAAGGCCACAGACCCCGCGGCTCGCGGCCAAAGCGCTCCCGGTAGATCTGCTTGGCCCGCTCCAGTTGGCTGTGGACATCCTGCTCCCAGTGGAAGGGGTAGCGGGGCAGGGGCAAGCCGGGCCGAGCCACCCGCGCCGAGCGCTCGCTCACCAGCAGGGGCAAGATGGGATGGGTGTAGGGGCTGGTGGTCAGCTCCAGTTGGCCGCTCTCTTGCAGCTTGGCGTGCTGGGGCAAGATGGCGGCCAGGATCTGCTGCTGCTTGGCATAGATCCGCTGCCGATCCGCCAGGGTAAAGCCGGATCCCATCTTGATCCAGCCCTCGATCTCGGGATCCTCGTGGAAGAGGGGATCGAACCAGGAGAGGTTGTGCCAGGCCAGCAGGTCGCTGAAGTCTTGCGGTGTCCAGTACTGTAGGCACCAGTTGATCCCCTGCGATTCCCGCTGTTCGTAGAGCTGGCGGTAGCGGGGATAGGGCTCAATCATGGTGGGGTAATGGCTGTCGAAGAAACGCTCGACAATGAAGCGCCGCTGCTCCGGGGTCAGCTTTTCGACAGGAGATAAAGTCAGCTCCAAATAGGGATCGAAGGCGGAGCCGGCCACGTAGTCTTCGATTTGCACAATCAGAGAGGGCACCAGGTTGACCGTTTGGTGCAGGCGAGGATAGCGCTCCAGCAGCAGAACCAAGTCGAGGTAGTCTTTGATCCCGTGTAGGCGCACCCAAGGCATGCGATATTTACCCGCTATCGGACTTTTGTAGAGGGGCTGGTGTTGGTGCCAAACCAAGGCGATATGCAGCGGGTAGGTCATGGGAGGCACGGGATCCGACCATCACCCGGATACTAGCCCATCTGTCCGGCTCCCGATCGTCAGAAACTCTGGAATGTTGAACGGTGGGGATCCGCCTGGATGGTGCCCACTGCGGGAAAACCTTGTCATTCGCCGGATTTCTCAGGACAATGGCGGCAAATGGAAGAGCTAAGTCATGACTGCTGCTACCCACGTCCTGGAACAGTCGATCGTTGTCTTCTCCCAAAACTACTTGCCCATTAGCCGGGTCAACATTAGGCGGGCGATTGTGCTGCTGCTGACGGGCAAGGCAGAGCCGCTGGCGATGATGAATGTGCCGGTATGGAAAGTGCGCTCCCCCAGCCAGGTGATCGAGGTGCCCGAGCACATCCGCCTGACCATCAAGGGCAAAGAGCGGGCCTGGCGAGTGCCCCCTGTTAACCGGCGGGAGGTTCTGCGGCGGGATCACCACACCTGTCAGTACTGTGGCAGCACCCACAACCTAACCCTGGATCATGTCGTGCCTCTTTCTCGCGGGGGATCCCACACTTGGGACAATGTGGTGACTGCCTGCGAGCGCTGCAACCAGCGCAAGGGCAACCGCACGCCCGAAGAGGCGGGCATGGTTCTGCGCAGCAAACCCCGCGCCCCCCTCCACCCGACGGTGGCTTTTGCCGAGCAGTTTTGGCGCGAACAGCAGAGCCGGCAAGAGCCAATCTACGGCTACAGCGCAAGTTAGAATCGGCAAATTTCGGTTGTTATCGAGGAGGATCCGCGTCGGCCATGATGACCGTAATGGAGTTTTTTGCCCTCAGCGCTGGCGAGTGGATGTGTCAGCGTACCAGCCATCACTTGGCCTTTCGCCGCTCTGAGGGGGGGAGATCGCGGATGCAAATTGCTACCCTTTCGCCCGCCGATCCGGCAGTTATCCAGGTTTGTGAGCTGTTCAAGGTGGATCCACGGCGGGCCGTGGGGGCGGCGCGAGTGCAGTGGAATGGGGAGCAGGAGTGGGACAACGAAGAGTACAAAGGCGATGTGGTGCTGGTTCCCATTCCCGATCCCGACAACCCCATGCGGGGGCAACTGTTGCGGGATCAGGGCTATGCCGAGAAAGTGCCGGTGGCCGGCACCTACGTCATGGGATCGGACGGCGCCCTCACCCTCTACACCGAGTACGAGATGACCGAGTCGGAGGAGCGCATCTGGTTTGCCAGCCCCAACCTGCGCCTGCGGGCCAGCACCGTCAAGCGCTTCGGCGGCTTCAGCATGGCCTCTTTCTGCTCCGAGGTGCGCAAGCTCTCCGCCAGCCCTTCCCCCATCTCGGCTGTGGCTGAATCCCGCTCTCTCTAGGCTGTGGGCTGACCAGAAAGCTTGCCGG
The DNA here is from genome assembly GCF_002760375.1 of Synechococcus sp. 60AY4M2. NCBI lineage: Bacteria > Bacillati > Cyanobacteriota > Cyanophyceae > Synechococcales > Synechococcaceae > Synechococcus > Synechococcus sp. 60AY4M2. The sequence goes on along the minus strand of NZ_AUMZ01000001.1, from coordinate 1,882,413 downwards.
CGCCGGATCCCTGGCTTACTGGGGAGAGCCTCAGCCGGCAAGGGATGGGCTAAAACCTCTGTTGGTGGGTCATTTGTAGACGGAAAACCCGGGCTGTGGCGGATCTAAGCGACTTTATCCAGGGTATTGAGCAGCTCATCGAGCTAGCCCAGAAGCTGGACGAGAAAAAAAACACGGGGGGGCTGCGAACCGAAGTGCGCATCCAGGCCCGATCCCTGGGCAGCTCCATCCCCCCTTCTGGTTCTATCCCCCGCCGCCGCAGTGCCCAGACGGGGGATCCCTCCTGGAGCAGCGAGCCTCAGGTGATGTCCACGTCAGGCTGGCGCGAGCCGCCCAAGGCTGACCCTACGCCTGAGGCCACTGTCGCCGACCCCCCCGGCAGCCCAGACACCTGGCCGGGACCGCGCCTCAAGGATGTGGGGGGGTTGAAGGAACAACTGCAAGCTTTGCGGGAGCTGGTGGAGATCCCCCTCAAGCGGCCCGATCTGCTGGCCAAGTTGGGTTTGGAGCCGCCCCGTGGCGTGCTGTTGGTTGGCCCCCCTGGCACTGGCAAGACCCTGACGGCCCGCGCTTTGGCCGAGAGCCTGGGGGTGAACTACATTGCCCTCGTCGGCCCGGAGCTGATCGGCAAGTACTATGGGGAGGCGGAGGCGCGCCTGCGGCAGGTATTTGAAAAGGCGGCCAAGTCGGCCCCCTGTCTGGTGTTCATCGACGAAATCGACGCCCTTGTGCCCAACCGCGCCGCCGTCGAGGGAGAGGTGGAAAAGCGCCTGGTGGCTCAAATGCTGGGGCTGATGGACGGCTTTGTGGCCCAAAAAGGTGTTGTGGTGCTGGCGGCCACCAACCGGCCCGAGGCCCTGGATCCGGCGCTGCGGCGACCGGGCCGCTTCGACCGCGAGGTCATTTTCAAGGTGCCGGATCGGGAGGGGCGGCGGGAGATCTTGGCCATCCACACCCGCGGCATGCCGCTGGCAGAAGATGTGGACTTGGACAGCCTGGCGGATCAGACGCTGGGCTTTGTGGGGGCAGATCTGCGCGGCCTGTGCCAGGCGGCAGCCTATGCGGCCTTGCGGCGGCAGGTGCCGGATCTGGGATCCCCCATCCCCGACTCCTTGACAGTTTCGGCGGCGGACTTTCAGCAGGCCCTGCAACAGGTGAAGCCGGCGGTGTTGCGCTCAGTGGAAATCGAGTCGCCCCAGGTGAGCTGGGATCAGATCGGCGGCCTGGAGCAGGCCAAGCAGGTTCTGCAGGAGGCCATCGAGGGATCCCTGCTGCACCCGGAGCTGTACGAGCAGGCCCAGGCGCAAGCGCCCAAAGGGATCCTCCTCAGCGGCCCTCCCGGCACCGGCAAGACCCTGCTGGCCAAGGCGATTGCCTCCCAGGCCAAGGCCAACTTCATCGCCGTCTCCGGCCCAGAGCTCTTGAGCAAATGGGTGGGATCCTCCGAGCAGGCGGTGCGAGAGCTCTTTGCCCGCGCCCGCCAGTGCGCTCCTTGCGTGATTTTCATCGACGAGATCGACACCCTGGCGCCGGCGCGGGGCAGCTACTCCGGCGATAGCGGCGTCAGCGACCGCGTTCTGGGGCAACTGCTGGCCGAACTGGACGGGATCCGCCCCAGCCAGGGGGTGTTGGTGGTGGCCGCCACCAACCGCAAAGCCAGCTTGGATCCCGCCCTCACCCGCGCCGGCCGGCTGGAGCTGCACCTGAGTGTGGAGCTGCCGGATCGGGCCGGGCGGCGGGAAATCCTGGCCGTGCACAACCGCAGGCGGCCCCTAGGGCCAGATGTGGATCTGGAGGTGTGGGCCGAGCGCACGGAAGGCTGGAGTGGGGCCGATCTGGCCCTGCTAAGTAACCGTGCTGCCATTGCTGCCATTCGCCGCCACCGGGCCACTGCCGAGTCGGTGGATCCCAAGACCCTGGTCATCCGCCAGGAGGACTTTGCCCAGGCCTTTGCCGAGCTGCAGCAGCAGCGCCAGGCCACCTAGAAGACCGGGATCCCTTGCCATTCCGGCTGCCGGTGGGCGTGGGCCGCCTCGCCGCAGGTGCGGGGGGTGGGAAAGATCTTGTCGGGATTGGCGATGTGCTGCGGGTCGAGCACCTGCCGCACCCACTGCATGCTCTCCAAATCCGTGGGCGTAAACATCTCCGACATGTAGCAGCGCTTGTCGGCCCCGATGCCATGCTCGCCAGAGATGCTGCCTCCCAGGCGCACGCAGAGCTTGAGGATCTCACCCCCCAGCTTCTCCACCTGCTCCAGGGATCCCGGCACCGACTCGTCGTAGAGAATCAGCGGATGGAGGTTGCCGTCGCCGGCGTGGAACACATTGGCCACCGGGTAGCCGTACTGGCGGCTGAGGCGCTCGATTTCTTTGAGGACATAGGCTAGCTGGCTGCGGGGGATCACCCCATCCTGGACGTAGTAGTTGGGGCTGAGCTTGCCCATGGCGGCAAAGGCCGCCTTGCGCCCCTTCCACAGCCGCGCCCGCTCTTCTGCATCGACGGCCACCTGCACCTGGCGGGCCCCGTTTTTCAAGCAGAGCGCCCTCACCTGTTGGCCGACTTCCTCCACCTCCAGCTCCAGCCCGTCCACCTCCACCAGCAAGATGGCTGCCGCATCCCGCGGGTAGCAGCCCAACTGCACCACATCCTCCACAGCATTGATGCTGAAGTTGTCCATGATCTCCAGGCCGGCGGGGATGATCCCGGCGGCGATGATGTCGGAAACGGTGGCTCCTGCCGCCTCGACGCTGTCAAAATCCGCCAGCAAGACCTGCACCTGGGCCGGCGCCTTGAGCAAGCGCAGGGTAATCTCGGTAGCAATGCCCAGAGTGCCCTCGGAGCCGACGAACAGGCCCACCCAGTCGTAGCCGGGCATCTCCGGGATCTTGCCCCCCCAGCGCACCACTTCCCCATCCGGCAGCACCACCGTCAGGCCGAGGATGTGGTTGGCCGTCACCCCGTACTTGAGACAGTGGACGCCGCCGGAGTTTTCCGCCACATTGCCGCCGATGGAGCAAACCGACTGGCTGGAGGGATCCGGCGCATAAAAATAGCCCTGGGCGGCCACCGCTTGGGTAATCCAGGCGTTGATTACTCCCGGCTGCACCACCATGCAGCGGTTGTCTAGGTCAATCTCCAGGATCTGTTTCATCAGGGTGGTGGCGATGACGACGCTATTTTCCAGCGGCAGCGCCCCTCCCGAAAGGCCGGTGCCGGATCCCCGCGCCACGAAGGGCACCTGGTAGCGGCTGCACAGCTTCACCACCTGCGCCACCTCCTCCGTGGTGCGCGGCAACACCACCAGAGCCGGCCTTTGCCGGTAGCTGGTCAGCCCGTCGCACTCGTAAACCAGCAGCTCCTCCGGCCTGCTGATCACCCGCCGGGGATCGAGAATTTTTTTGAGCTCAGCCCTCAGTTTGAGCCAATCGAAGGTGAGGCCAGCTTGCAACGGGTGAGAGGAGCGAACAGCCATAGGGGGCGGCAGAACATCTCGTGAGGGGGATATCGTCACTATAGTCTGGATAGTCTGGCCGGAGAGCCTATGCAGTCCCGCAACGCCGAACAGATCCTTGAGCAAGTGCGGCAGCTCTACGACCTCTACCCCTTCCCACCACAGCCCATCGGCACCGTTCCCCCGCCGGGGTGGAACTGGCGCTGGAGCTGGCCCCAGGCCTATGCTTTTTGCACCGGATCCCATCCGGGCCGGCGCAAGGTGCGCATCCTGGATGCCGGCTGCGGCTCTGGGGTAGGGACAGAATACATCGCCCACCAAAACCCGGAAGCGGAGATCTGGGCCTTTGACCTAAGCGGCCGCGCCCTGGAGATTGCCAAGGCCCGCTGCCGGGCTTCCCAGGCGCCGCCGGTGCAGTTTTGCCAGCTCAACGTTTACGACATCGACCAACTGCCGGGGCAGTTCGACTTCATCAACTGCGTGGGCATGCTCCACCACCTGCCGGATCCGCTGGCGGGGCTGCAGGCGCTGGCGAGCAAATTGGCCCCTGGCGGGATCCTGCATTTGTTTGTCTATGGCGAGCTGGGCCGCCACGAAATTCGCCTGATGCAAAAGGCCATCCGCCTACTGGTCGCCGGCTCCGAACACCAGCCCCTGGCTTCCGCAGAACACCTGCAACAAGGGCTACAGGTAGGCCGCCGCCTCTTCCGGATTTTGCCGGAGAGCAACCGCATCCAGCAGCAGGAACGCGCCCGCTGGGCCGTTGAGAACGTGGACGACGAATGCTTTGCCGACATGTACCTGCACCCGCAGGAAGTGGACTACAACATTGAGACCCTGTTTGAGCTGATCCGCGCCTCCGGGCTGCAGTTTTTGCGCTTTTCCAACCCGGAGTTCTGGCGGCTGGAACGGGTGTTGGGCCAGGATGAGGCCCTGCTGGCCCAGGCGGCTCAACTGCCAGAGCCGGAGCGCTACCGCCTGATCGAGCTGCTGGATCCGGTGGTGGCCCACTACGAGCTCTTCCTCGGCAAGCCTCCCCTCCCCCGCTGGGAATGGACCAGTCCGGAGGCGGTGGCCTCGGCTGTTGCCCACCTCAGCCCATGTCTAGGCCTGTGGCCGGGCCGGAGCATCTTCAACTACGCCTACGAGGCAATCTCCCTCAGCGAGGAAGCCTTCGCCTTCCTGCAGCAGGTGGACGGGATCCGCACCGTCCAAGCCCTTCAAGACAGCCTGGAGTCTCCCCTGGGCTGGCCGCAGTTGCAGCAGTTGCTGCGCTGGCAAGTGCTGCTCTTGGAGCCACGGGAGGGCTGTCTTTGAGTGCCTCTGAGCAAATGTGGGCAGCCAAGACCGGTGGCAGCATTTGCCTTCTTGGACTTTCCTGCTCTATGCTGGGAGGCTGTGAGCTTTTCTCCAGCCCCACCCATTCTGGGGGTACTGCCATGCCCAAAATCAAAACTCGCAAGGCAGCCGCCAAGCGCTTTCGCCTCACCGGCAGCGGCAAGTTTATGCGCCGCCGGGCCGGGCACAACCACCTACTTGAGCACAAAACCAGCAACCGTAAGCGCAAGCTGGCGGGTGTAGCCCTGGTAAGCAAGCAGGATCTGGCCAATGTGCGCCTGATGCTGCCCAACACCCACTAGCTGGGTCCTGTTCGCGCTACGCGCCGCTTCCCCGACGCCTCGGCACGTTGGGGACGGGTTGAAGTCTCAAGGTTTGCCGGGGGCTCGCCAACTTCTATATCCGTCTGTATTGGGTTACTGCCATGAGAGTCAAACGCGGCAATGTTGCCCGCAAGCGTCGTAAGAAGATCCTCAAGCTAGCCAAAGGCTTTCGAGGAGCCGGCTCCAAGCTGTTCCGCACTGCCAACCAGCAGGTGATGAAGGCTCTGCGCAGCGCCTACCGGGATCGCCGGCGCAAGAAGCGGGATTTTCGCCGCCTGTGGATTGCCCGCATCAACGCGGCCACCCGCGCCCAGGGCCTGCGCTACAGCGAGTTCATCGACGGCCTCAAAAAAGGCAATATCCAACTGAACCGCAAAATGCTGGCCCGCTTGGCCTTCCTGGATCCAGAAGCCTTTACCCAAGTGGTGGAAGCAGCTCGCCAGGCCCGCGCCTCCTAAAGAGATGGGGTCTCGGTCTCCGTTGGCCGCAGCAATCCAGAGGTCTTGCATGGCAGCCGGCCTGGCCTTGGCTTGCTTGGGGAGGGGGATCCCTGCGGCTGCCCGCCCCTGGCCAGAGATTGTGCGTTCGGGTCAGGTGCGAATTGCGGTCAAAGACAACCTGAGGCCGTTGGGCTTTCGCGATCCCATGGGCAAGCTGCAGGGGTTTGAGATCGAGCTGGCCCGCGAGCTGGGATCCCGGCTCTTGGGATCCGCGGAGGCGGTGGAGCTGGTGCCGGTAGCCAACGTGAAGCGGCTGCAGGCAGTGGCCGCTGGGGAGGTAGATCTGGCTATTGCCCAGCTTGGCATTACGCCGGATCGGGCGCGACAAGTGGAGTTTACCTCGCCCTACTATCAGGATGGCCCCAGCTTGGTTGTGGCCCGTTCCCACAACTGGGAAAGGTGGTCGGATGTGGGCGGCGCGCGGATTGCCGTCCTGCGCGGATCGGCTGCTATTCCTTACCTCCAGCGCTACCTCCCAGGGGTTGAGTTGGTGGCGGTGGATTCCTACCGGGAAGGGGCGGAATTGCTCCTAAAGGGAGCGGTGCAGGCCTGGGCAGCGGATCGCTCGGTGCTGGCAGGGTGGCTGGCGGAGCACCCCCAGTTTCAGTTTTTGGGATCCCCGTTGGCGGCGGTGGGGCTGGGCATTGCCCTGCCCAAGGGGCTGGAGCATGCTGAATTGCGGCTGCGGGTGCGCCGCGAGCTGGAGAACCTGCGCGCTGAGGGCTGGCTGGCGGAGCGGGCCAGAGCCTGGGGTCTGCCCTAGTGCAAAAAGTGACGGATGCCAGTGCAGACCATGGCGATCCCAGCAGCATTGGCAGCAGCAATGGAATCGGCATCGCGGAGACTGCCTCCCGGCTGGATGATGGCGCGGATCCCAGCACGGGCTGCCGCCTCCACACTGTCGGCAAAGGGGAAAAAGCCGTCGCTGGCCAAAACCGCTCCTGCTGCCTGCGAGCCGGCCTGGCGAAGGGCAATCTCGACGGCGCCTACCCGGTTCATCTGGCCTGCGCCAATGCCGAGGGTCTGCCCCTGCCGGGCAACGACGATGGCGTTGGATTTCACGTGTTTGCAGACCGTCCAGGCAAACTCCAGATCCGCCCACTCTTCCGGTGTCGGCTGGCGCTCGCTCACCACCCGCCAGGACGGGCGGCGGTCGGATCCCTGGGCCAAGTCAGCCTCCTGCACCAGGAAGCCCCCAGCCAGGGTGCGAATGGTTTGGGCCGGCCCAACCGCAAAGTCCGGCAGAACCAAAAGCCGCAAGTTCTTTTTGGCTGCCAGTTGCTCAGCCGCCTCGGGGGTGCAGTCCGGGACAACCACGCATTCCAAAAAGGGCTCCGCCAGCCGCCGGGCAGCCTCCCCATCCAAGGTTTGGTTGAGGGCGACAATGCCCCCGAAGGCGGAAACGGGATCGGCGGCCAAAGCCGCCTCAAAAGCGGCAGCCAGAGTTGGGCGAACGGCTACCCCACAGGGGTTGTTGTGCTTGACAATCACCGCCACCGCTGGCCTAGGGCCGTTGGCCAGCCCTAGGCTCAGTTCTGCCGCCAGGGCGCGGGCCGCCTCTAGATCCAGCAGGTTGTTGTAGCTGAGCTCCTTCCCCTGCAACTGTTTGGCCCGATGCCAGCCGGGAGCAGCCGCATCCACCACATACCAGGTGGCGGCTTGGTGGGGATTTTCCCCGTAGCGCAGGCGTTGCCAAGGGATCCCTTGCAGTTGAAAAACCTGCTCGGCAGCGGTTGCAGGAGCTGGAGCTTGAGAGGGGCGGGACAGCTCTGAGCGAGTTAGGTAGTCGACAATGGCGCGGTCGTAGGCCAGTACCTGCTCGAAGGCGCGGCGGGCACACTGGAAGCGAAAGGCCAGCCGCTCCGCCTCGCTGGAGGGGCTAGAGAGCAATTGCAAATACTGAGGGTACTGGCTGGGATCGGTGAGCACGGTAACGTGGGGATAATTCTTGGCTGCCGCCCGCGCCAGCGTCGGCCCGCCGATGTCGATCTGTTCAAAAGCCTCCTCCAGCGACACCCCTGCCCGGGCCACCGTCTGCTCGAAAGGATAGAAATTGACCACCACCAACTGGATGGGAGGGATCCCCAGCGCCTCCAGATCCGCCCGGTCTTCGCGGCGCTCCAGGCGGGCCAGAATGCCCCCGTGAATGCGGGGGTGCAGCGTTTTTACCCGTCCCCCCAAGATCTCCGGCGCGCCGGTATGCTCCGAAACAGGGGTGACCGGGATCCCAGCTTCTGACAGCGCCTTGGCTGTGCCTCCGCTGCTGAGCAGCTGAAAGCCGTGCTCCTGCACGAGGGCCTGGGCCAGCGGGATCAGGCCGGTCTTATCGGAGACACTTAGGAGAGCCAAAGGTGGGAAGGGCTGAGCAGACATCGGTTGTTAGCGATCTCAAGAGAGCAGAGTTGCCTAGGAGATCCCAACAGGTGGAGATCCCACGCCCCAGCATAGCGCCCCTGCCGGGAGGGGGATAGGAGGTTGTTGCCACTACTGAGAGGTCGGAGAGGTGGCTGGGGTTCACGTGGGATGATCCAGGATGCCAGAAGGTGCAATTCCAGCCACTCAAAAGGGATCCCAGCCCTGCCGAGAAAGTGCTATGACAAGATGAGCGTGAATTGCCGCTAGAAGGGGGTAACTAGGATCGTATGGATAGAGTCTTGCAGCTCCTGATCCAGGGTTGGTACTATTCCATCCCCCTGTTGACGTTCTCAGTCTTCTCGGTGGCCTGTTGCATCGAGCGGGCCTTGTTTTGGTGGAAAGTCACCCACCGGCAGGAGGAGGTGGTGCGGCAAGCCCTGAGCCAGTACCGCCGCAACCCACGCGCTGCCCAGTACCTGCTGGAGCAAAATGCGGATCTCCCCATTGCCCGCATCTTTTTGGCCGGCCTGGAGCTGAACGAAGCCAGCCCCGAAGATTTTAAGCTGGCCCTGGAGACAGCCTTGGCGGCAGAGGTGCCCCTGCTGAAGCGCTTCAATACGGTCTTCGACACCGTCATTACCGTTGCCCCCTTCCTGGGCCTGCTGGGCACCGTTACCGGCATCATCCAGATCCTCAGCTCCATCCAACTGGGGGATATCGGCGGCACCGATACGCAAGGGGTAGGGCAGGGGATCGCCGAAGCCCTCTACTCGACCGCTTTTGGGCTGATCGTGGCCATTCCCACCTTGCTAATCTCCAACGTCTTCCGCTCTCTGTACCTGCGGCAGCTCTCCAAGATCCAGGAGTACGGCGGCGAGCTGGAGTTGCTGCATCGCCAGCGGCAAGAGATGCAAGCCCAACAGCTTTCCCAGTATTCTTACGCCAAGCCCAGCCCCAGCGGCAGCTCCACTCTTCCTCCCTACTCCCCCCTTGAGCCCTCCTAGCCTATGCGCATCCCCGAAGAAAACTTTCGATCCGGCGAGATCAACATCGTGCCCCTGATCGATGTCATCTTCTCGATCTTGGTGTTTTTCGTCATCGCCAGCCTGGTGCTTACCCGCTCGGAGGCCCTCGATGTCAATTTGCCAGAGGCCTCCACAGCCGAAGCCCGCCGCCAGCCAGACGTTACGGTGAGCATCACCGCTGAAGGCCAAATTGCCGTCAACCGCAAGGCGATTGCCAATCTTGCCGCCCTGATCCCAGAGGTGGAACGCGTCCTGGCCGAGAAGCCGGCTGAAGGGCGCCGCCTGGTGGTGATCAACGCCGATTTGGCTCTCTCCCACGGCAAGGTGGTGGAGGTGATGGATACCCTGCAGCGACTGCCCAACGTCAGCCTGGCCATCGCTGCCCGCCGCCCTGCCAATAACCGTTGACAGGCTCCCCTCTGGGGCCGGGGGTGAGGGCCATCACCCTGCCCCCAGCAGTTGGATCAGGAGCGCTTTTTGCACGTGGAGGCGATTTTCTGCTTGATCCCACACCCGGGACTGGGATCCCTCCAAGACCTCGGCGGTGATCTCCTCTTCCCGGTGCGCGGGCAGGCAGTGGAGCACAATGGCCTCGCGAGCCGCCTGTTTCAGCAGCTTAGCATTGACCTGGTAGGGCAGGAAGTCGGCTTTGCGCGCCTCGGCCTGGTCTTCTTGGCCCATGCTGGCCCACACGTCGGTATAGACCACCTGGGCTCCCGCGACCGCTTCGTAGGGATCCCGCAACACCCACACCTGCGATCCCTGGGCCAAGGCTTGCGCTTCTGCTACTACTGCCGCATCTGGCTCGTAGCCGGGGGGGGTGGCGACGCGGATGTGGATCCCGCTCATGGCACAGCCCAGCAGCAGGGAATGGGCAACATTATTGCCGTCGCCGCAATAGGCCAAGGTCAGGCCCGCCAGTTGGCCGAAGTTCTCCTGGATGGTGAGCAGATCGGCCAAAACTTGGCAGGGGTGAAACTGATCCGTGAGGGCGTTGATCACGGGGATCTCGGCATATTCGGCAAAGATTTCCAGCTCCCGCTGGTTGTAGGTGCGAATGGCAATGGCGTCCAGGTAGCGGGAGAGAACGCGGGCCGTATCCTGCAGAGGCTCGCCGCGGCTCATCTGCATCGCCGTCGGCACCAGATCTAGGGTGCTGCCCCCGCACTGGGCCATGGCAGCGGTAAAGCTGACGCGGGTGCGGGTAGAAGCCTTCTGAAACAACAGCCCCAGCACCCGGCCGCGCAGATCCACCCGATAGGGATCCCGCTTCAGTTGCGCCGCTTGGACCAGCAAGGCCGCTAGCTCCGCCGGGCTCAGGTCGCTGAGTTTGAGCAGATCCCGCCCGGCTAAGTTGATGGATCCTACAGCTTGCAACCCCGCCATCGCGCTTCACCGCCTCCGCAAACAACTTCCGGCCCGCGCTGCTGCCTGCTCGCCAGCGCAAGGCCGCTACTCAGCAAGGTCTCGCAGCCTGGGCCCCAACGCTGGCTAGAGGGAAGAGGAACGCATTGGCTCCTTGGCCTGTTGCTGGCGGGCCGAGATCTGCGCCTGGAGGGCCTGGATAGCGGCGGCATATTGCGGGTCGGCGGGAGTCGCCACCAACTCGCGATCCCGGCTGAGGCGATTGAGATCTTCTTCGGACAGTTCCACGACAATGTCAGGGGTGATGCCTTTGTGATCGATATCGGTGCCTTTGGGGGTGCGATAGCGGGCGATGGTCACCGCCAGGCCCGACCCATCGGAGAGGGGATGCACCGACTGCACTAGGCCCTTGCCAAAGGTTTGCGTGCCCACGATCACGGCGCGCCGGTTATCCTGCAAAGCCCCCGACAAGATCTCGCTGGCGCTGGCGGATCCTCCATCCACCAAGACAGCCAAAGGCTTGTCGGTGAGGGCGCTGTTGTTGGCCGTGAGGCGATCCTGCTCCCCTTGCCGGTTCACCGTCGAGACAATGCTGCCCCGGTCGATCCACATGCGGGCGATCTCGGCGCTGGAGTAGAGCAGCCCCCCCGGATTGGCCCTCAGATCCAGCACATAGGCGGCCACCCCTTGTTTCTCCAGCTCGCGAATGGCCTGGCGCACCTTGTCGGCGGCATTGCCGGAAAACTGGGTGATGCGGATGTAGCCAATGGGCAGGCCATTTTCCTGGTGAACCGCATAGCGCACGGTGGCCAGCTCAATTCTCTCCCGCACCAGGTCGAACACCTTCAGCCCTTCCCCCTCGCGGCGGATGGTCAGCCGCACCCGTGTGCCCGGCTCGCCGCGAATGAGGCTGACGGCGGTGTTGGTGTCCATCCCTTCGGTGGATTTGTCGTCGATGCGCACGATTACATCTTTGGACTTGATCCCGGCCCGGTCGGCGGGGGATCCTTCGATGGGGGAGATCACCACCAGCTCGTTGGTCTCTTGATCCATGCCCAGCGTGATCCCCACCCCGGTCAGCTCACCGGATGTGTCAATTTGCATGCTGGCGAACTGGTCGGGATCCAAGAAGCGGGTGTAGGGATCGTTCAGTTTCTTCAGGGCTTCGCGAATGGCTGCATAGGCATCTTCTCGGGTGGCATATTCTCGGCTGAGCAGATCCCGCCGCACCGCCTCCCAGTCGACGGAGTTGAAGGAAGGGTCGACGTATTCGCGATTAACAATCTGCCAAACTTCGTCCACCACTTCCTTGGGATCCCGGCGAAACCCTGCCCAACCCGGCATGGATAGCTGCACCCCGACAAGCGACACGGCTGTGACCACTGCAGCCGTTGCACTCACCACAAACCCACGCTTTCTCATTGGCTCTCCTGGAAGACAAGGTCTAAAAGTCGAGGTTAATCTCCAGCTTTTGGGGGTTTCGCCCAGAGGCTCTTCCCTGCCCCAACTTTATCTCAGGGACAAAGCAGTGCTGCCTGCCCCAGCCGGTGGTATCCAAAGTTTGGTAGGCTGCAAATGGTACAGCCCAACTGTGCCCAACGTAGCACAGGGATCCCTGCAAAGGTGCTCTCGCGATCACATTTGCAAAGGCGCTTTTTCTTCTGGAGTCCATGTCTCTTGTAACCGACTCTCCCAGCCTGCCGGAAGCTGCTGCTGACTCGCCCCTGCTGGCCCAGGTGCAGTTGGCTCGCGCTGCCGCTCGACGCACGGCTACCTTGCCCACTGCCATTAAAAATGCCGCCCTAGAGGCCATGGCCACCGCTTTGCTGGAACACCAAGAGGCCATCTTGGCAGCCAACCAGGCGGATTTGGAGCAGGCAGCGGAGCAGGTCAAGGCCGGTGAGCTGTCCGCCTCGGCCTACGCCCGCTTGAAGTTGGACGCCCAGAAATTGGCCGACGCGGTGGCCGGGGTGCGGCAGGTGCTGCGGCTGCCGGATCTGGTGGGGCAGGCCTTGCTGATCCGGGAACTGGATGAGGGGCTGGTGCTGGAGCGGCGCACCTACCCTCTGGGAGTGCTGGGGGTGATCTTCGAGTCGCGGCCCGATGCTCTGGTGCAAATTGCCGCCCTGGCGGTGAAAACCGGCAACAGCGTCCTGCTCAAGGGTGGCTCGGAGGCGCTCTGCTCCTGCCAGGCATTGATGGCGGCCATCCAGGCGGGGCTGCAGCAGATCCCCGAGTTTCCCCAGGGATCTTTGCAGTTGCTCACCAGCCGTGCCGAGGTCAAGGCCCTGCTGCAACTGGAAGGGCTGGTGGATCTCATCATCCCCCGCGGCTCCAGCAGCTTTGTCCGCTACATCATGGAAAATACCCGCATCCCGGTGCTGGGCCATGCCGATGGCCTCTGCCACTTGTACGTAGATCGGGCTGCCGATGTGGACATGGCGGTGAGGCTAACCCTGGACAGCAAAACCCAGTACCCCGCCGCCTGCAACGCCATCGAAACCCTGCTGGTGCACGCAGAGATCGCCCCCCGGTTTTTGCCCCTGGCCGTGCAGGCGCTGCGCGAGAAGGGGGTGGAGTTGCGCGGGGATCCCCGCTGCCGCCAACTGGTGCCCGATCTGATCCCGGCCAGCGAGGCCGACTGGCGCACGGAGTACGCCGACCTGATTCTGGCCATCAAAATGGTGGATTCTCTCGACGAAGCCATTGCCCACATCGAGCGGTACGGATCCCGCCATACCGAGGCCATCGTGACCGAAGATGCCGCCGCTGCCCAGCGCTTCCTCGACGAAGTGGACGCAGCAGGGGTCTTTCACAATGCCTCCACCCGCTTTGCCGATGGCTTTCGCTACGGCTTGGGGGCAGAAGTGGGCATCAGCACCCAAAAGCTGCCGCCGCGCGGCCCGGTGGGTTTGGAGGGCTTGGTGACCTACCGCTACCAACTGCGAGGGCGAGGCCATCTTGTAGCCGACTATACAGGCCCCCAGGCCCGACCTTTTCAACATCGAGATCGCCTGAACACCACCGGTTTGTCTTAGGGATCAGGGCCTGCTGCAGCGGCCGACTGTACAAAGCAATCCATGACGGAAACCGTTCTGCTCGTCTGGGTGGCTCCAAGTTAAGGTAAATTAGAAGATAGCCTTGTGATTTGCAAAGGTTGTGCTTTGTGCCCCGCTGTGGTGCAACAATAGACCACCGAAGGCTACTGGGTTTTGAAATTTGCTGTCGGCTTGAGCGCCTTTGACCTAGCACCTTGCTTTTTGGCTGCCTTTTGTTATTATTTCGATAGGAGCTTCGCTGCATCATGCCCGTTCGTCTGTATGTCGGAAATCTGCCGGAAGAGGTGGATCGTCAGGCATTGGAGAAGCTCTTTAGCTCTGCAGGTGAGGTCATTTCCACCAAGGTGATTCGGGATCGGCGGACAGGCAAATGTCGCGGCTTCGGGTTTGTAACCGTGAGCACCGAAGAGCAGGCGCAGCAGTACATCGAAAAGTTCAACGGCCACAGCTTTGGCGATGTCAACCTGCGCATCGAGATTGCCCAGCGGCGGGAGAAACGGGAAGACGCCGAAGCCAGGGCAGCAGCCTCCAGCTCCCCAGCTAAGGAGTCTGCCAAAGATGCTGGCAAGGATTCTAGGGCGCCCGGGGATCCTGAGCCCCGAGGTTCTTCCAAAGACTCCAAAGAGTCTGGGGAAAAGTCCGCTCCCAGCAAAAAGCAACGCCAGCGGGGCAACAAAGGGAGTGGAGGCAATGTCGTTGCCGAGACTGAAGGGGCCTTTGAGCCGGATCCCCGTTGGGCCAGTCAGTTGCAGCGGATTAAGGAGCAGCTTCTCCAAGCGACCAACTCCTGATCCCCCCAAAAGCGTGGTGGACATCGCCGCCATCTGGCGTTAGCCTGGTTGAGCTGTACAGCTCTGGGCATACTCGAGAGGGGGTTTTGGGATGGATAGTCTGGCAAGGGTTTTTCGCGCGTGGGGACAGTGCTTGGCCAAAGCTGGGTTCCTCGGCGCGCTGCTGGTTTGGCTGGGGATGAGCAGCGTTGTCCAAGTTGCCCTCGCAGCTCCAGCCGATTTGGAGGAGCAGGTGCTGCAGATCATTCGCAAGCACCCCCAGGTGATCCTGGAGGCGGTGCAGGAGTACCAGCAGCGGCAGTACCAAGAGCAGCAGCAACAACAGCAGAAGTTGGCGGAAGAATTTGGCCGGCAGTTGCGGGAGAACCCGCGTGCCGTCATCGGAGACTCTCCTCAACTGGGATCCGACGCTTTGCGGTTGGTGTTGGTGGAGTTTTCCGATTTTCAATGTCCCTTCTGCGCCCGCGCCCACGACACCCTCAAACAGTTCATGGCCGAGCACGGGAATGAGGTGACCTTGGTGTACAAGCACCTGCCCTTGACCAGCATCCACCCGGAGGCGATGGCGGCGGCTCGCGCGGCCTGGGCTGCCCACCGTCAGGGCAAGTTCTGGGAGTTCCACGACGAGCTGTTTGCCAACCAATCCCAGCTTGGGGATGAATTTTATGTAGCTACCGCCGAGAAGTTGGGCCTAAATGTGGAGAAATTCAATCGGGATCGGCGCAGCCGGGCGGCGGAGCGCGCCATTCAGCGAGATATGGATCTGGCCTCTCAACTGGGCATCGGCGGCACCCCTCATTTCATCTTGAACGGCCTTTCTTTTTCGGGGGCGCAGCCTTTGGAGGTGTTTGAGCAGACGCTGCAACAGGCCAAGCAAGCCCTCTAGCCCGGTTAGAGCCTCAAGTCCAGATGTCGAGTCCCTATCGTTGCCCAGAGTGCGGAGATAGTTTCCTGTTTCGGCCGGATCCCTGCCCCACCTGTGCCAGCCGAGAACGCCAGAAACAGAAGGCTGCCCGCGCCAGGGAAAAACGGGGCAGCTACGACCTGACGGGCCAGGTGGCCGCCGCCGAGTTCTGGCAACTGTTGCGTTGGTACCCCTGCTGCCCTTGCTGTGGCAAGCCCTGGCCGGAGGTGGGATCCGCCCCTGTCCAGGATCACATCATCCCCCTTAGCCGTGGGGGGCCCAACACGGCTGCCAACCTGCAGCCTCTTTGTCCAGCCTGCAACGGCTGGAAGGCGGATTTTCTCATTTGTTTTGACAGAGCCGTGCCGGGGCGGGTGCGACCCTTGCCTCAGCACCTTTGGCCCAGCTTTCGGCGTTGGCTCGGCCTCGGCGGCGTCGAGGAAAAGCAAGCCCGCGAGCGGCAGTTGGATTGGTTGGATCCCGGCCTAGATCTTGGCGGCGGGGATCGCCCCCAACTGGTGCAACAGTTGGCCTATCCCTTGGCCAGCCCAGCCCAATTGCAGGCGGAAACCTTGCGCCTCACGCTGGCGGCGATCTCACTGGAAGAAGGATCCCTGGCGATTCCAACCAGTGGTGCAAAGGGCAGCGAGGCCCAAGCAGCCCGATGGAGCATGACTCTAGTCAATGATATGCTGGACTATACTGAAAATAATGTACAATATGTTCAGTATGGCTGCTTGGTATGGCTAGGTATGTAAAACCGAGAGAAGCGGCGGATTATTTTGGGGTGTGTCTCCACACCTTGAGGCGATGGGAACAGAAGGGCTGGATCCATGCAGTACGTACACCATC
>NZ_AUMZ01000001.1:1840304-1859535 GCF_002760375.1 Synechococcus sp. 60AY4M2 | reverse complement strand
ACACCAAGTTGGGTGGCGCAAAGGTGTTTAGATGCCCAAAGTGCAACCATAGGCTACCACGAGATTGGCAAGGCGCTCTGGGTGTTATGCTCAGGGCTTTGCGGGATACCGCCTTTCTGTTTGGACTCCGTCCGAGTAGCGCGGTCGCGTCAGCGTCGCGTAGTGACAACGGAAACGGACAGAATGCTATCGCTTCACCGCTGAGCAGTAATGCTCAGCAGTGTTCAGCGTAAATGTATCAGCTATTCCCAACAGCCGCGAAACGGTTCCTAATCTCCCCTCTCCCTGAGGGAGAGGGGCTGGGGGTGAGGGAATCCCTGAGGGAGAGGGGCTGAATCCGGCTGCCGCTACTCGACGGGCAGGATGCGGGCGTCAAACCCTGCTTCAGCCAGAGCACGCCGCGCCTGTTCGGCATTGGCCCGTTGCCGGTAGGTGCCCACCTGAATCACTGAGCCGCGCACAAAAGCGTCAGGGGCAAACTGCTGGAGCTTGGGCAGCGCCTCTGCCCCGGCGGATACCACCACCCAAAATCCGCCCGTGCCTTCTGCGCGCAGGGATGCGGCAGAGGGGGTGGGATCCTGAACCAGAAGCGGTCGAGAGCGGCGCAGATCGGCGGGGAAGATCCCGGCTTCGTAGCCTTGGTCGGCCAAGTACCGCACCTGTTCGGCGGCAGCAGCGGGGTCGGCAAACCCGCCGGTGCGCACCACCCGCAGGTCGTCGTAGATCAAGGGCAGGGATCCCTCTAGCAGTTGTTGGAGTGCAAGCCATTTTTCACCGCTGGGATCGGCCACCAACACCCAGTAGCGCTCCCCCTGAGGTGGGTTGGAGTCGGGATCCCCCACAGCTTCCTCTCCTGCCAACGACACCGCCACCGCCGGCAGGCCCTGGGCGGTCAGCCAGCGGGCCTGATCCTGCGCCAGCGACAGGCGGGAGAAGGTGCCCGTCTGCAAAGCCGCCTGGCCGCGGTATTGCACCACAGCAGCCCCTGGAAAGAAGCGGCGCACCCGCTCTTCCAGCCGGGGATCCCCAGTAGGGTTGGGCACTTGGGTGGCAAAGGGCCGCTGCGGATCGAAGGGGGGAGCCGTTGGCGCTGGCGGGGCAGGACTGGGGGAGGGAGCGGGAAAAGCGGGCGGCAGGGGCGGATCCGTCTCTTGGCGGCTCACCACCCGCACCGGCAACCCCAGCCGTTCCAATTCCGCTTGGCGGCGTTGGGCGTGGTTGCGGTTGATGAACGTCCCCGCTAAGATGAACACTTGTCCATCCCCTTGCACGAAATAGGCGTCCGGCACCTGGGCGCGCACCTTGGCCAGCTCGGCTGCCCCATCGGCCAACACGTGAACTTGGTAACGCGTCAGCGCCAGAGCAGCAGGCAGGGCGAGGGCAAAAGCTGCCAGAGATCCGGCCACGAGCGCCGTCGCCATCGCCGGTCGCAGCCAAGGGACGCATGGAAGGAGGCCTGTACAAGTCGTCCCCCCTGAGGCAAGCCACAGGCGAGCAATCCATCTGCGGCGGTTACGCAGCCCAGCGTTCACGGGAGAAGCGCAGATTTAGTGTACCTCTAGTATAGACACGCCGCTGGCCGAGGAGGGTTTGACAACCCCTGTCACCTGCGGTCTTCAGAAGCGACGGCGACGATAGCGCTGGCGACTCGGTCGGCGGAGGGCCGGGGATCCCCCCAGAGCAAAGCGGATGATCTCCGTCTTGTACTGCTGTGAGCCCTCCGTGTAGCGGGCAAGCTGGATGGCGGATCCCTGGCCGGAGGGGAGGGCTGGCAGAGACTGCTCCGGCGTTGCGGCTTCGATGGCGATGAAAAACCGCAAGCGCAGCAGCACCTCCAATTTAGACAGTCGCTCGGTCTGTTCGGGCACGAGGCGGCCCAGAGAGATTTGGAGGCGCGGCCCGCGTCGCCGGGATCCGGGGCGGCTCCAGAGCTGTTGGGCCAACGTCCCCAGAGAGGCCTGCTCAGGAGATTTGACCAACAGCTTCAGTCCCGCCAAGGGGTTGAGGCCATAGGTAAGCAGCAGAGAATACATGGGCAGCGGACTGAGGAGCAGAGAGGCGTTTTTGGGTTAGGGTCAAAAGATAGCTCATAGGCCAACTGTAGCACTGCTACCCGCTATCTGAAGACCGATGGCCATGGCCGGGATCCCTGACCAACGCTGGCTGTTTCAGCCTGTGAACCCACTGGCTGCCCAGAGCTTGGCTGAGGCGGTGGGGGTCTCGCCCGTCTTGGCTCAGATCTTGCTCAATCGCGGCCTCTCCAGCCCTGCTGCCGTGCAGCAGTATTTGCAGCCGGATCCCGTCCACCTGCCCCCGCCCAGCCAAGATTTTGCCGATTTGCCGCTGGCGGTGGAATTGCTGGAGGGGGCGATTCGCCGACAAGAGCCCATTGCCATCTGCGGCGATTACGATGCCGACGGCATGACCAGCACGGCTCTGCTGCTGCGGGCGCTGCGGGGCGCTCCAGTGTATTACCGCATCCCCAGCCGCCTCAGGGAGGGCTATGGCCTCAACAACCGCATGGTGCAGGAGCTGCACCGCGAGGGGGTACGCCTCATCCTCACCGTGGACAACGGCATTGCCGCCCATGCGCCCATCCAACTGGCCAAAGAGCTGGGCTTGACGGTGATCGTGACGGATCACCACGACTTGCCCCCCCAGTTGCCCCCTGCCGACGCCATCCTCAATCCCAAACAGCTCCCCCTCTCTTCTCCCTATCGGGGGATGGCCGGGGTGGGGGTGGCCTACCTCCTGGCCCAGGCCTTGGCAGAGCGCCGCGGGGACGAACATTTGGAGCGGGTGGCGCTGGAACTGTTTACGGTGGGCACCATTGCCGATTTGGCGCCGCTGACGGGAGTTAACCGCCTTTGGGTGCGGCAGGGGCTGGCTCTCTTGCCCACTTCCCAGGTGGCCGGGATCCGCGCCCTCTTGGCGGTGATGGGAATGACGGGATCCCCAGAGGAGCTGCGGCCAGAGTGGGTAGGGTTTGGCCTGGGGCCGCGCATCAACGCCATTGGGCGGATTGGCCGACCGGAGCTGGGGATCCAGTTGCTGACCACCGACGATCCGCAGCAGGCAGAAAAACTGGCCCGCCGCTGCGAACGCCTCAACCAGGTGCGGCAGCAGATGTGTGGGCGCATCGAGGCGGAGGCCCTGGAGCAAATCGCCCGGCAAGGGCGGGATCTGCAGCAAGAGCGAGTGTTGACGATTTTGGGATCCCCGCAGCAGCGCTGGCACAAAGGGGTAATTGGCCTGGTGGCCTCGCGGCTGGCGGAGCGTTTTGGCTGTCCGGTGTTTATCGGCAGCCAGTCGCCCCAGGGGGAGATTACCGGCTCGGCGCGGCAGGGGATCCCGGAGTTCGACGTGTTTCAGGCGTTGGAGTTTTGCAAAGATTTGTTCAGCAAACACGGCGGCCACCCGGCGGCGGGGGGATTTAGCCTGAGGGCGGAAAACTGGCCTCTTTTGGAAGAGCGGCTTCGGCAATTTGCCCAACAGCGGTTGCAGCCGGAACAAATCCGTCCCCTGGTGCAGATCGACGCGGAGGTGGCACTGGCGGATCTCACCTTCGACCTCTACCGCGAGCTGCAGCGGTTGCAGCCCTGTGGCATCGGCAATCCGGAGCCGGTCTTTTGCAGCCGCAACCTGCAGGTGTTGCAACAGCAGCGATTTTGCCCACAGCCTGCCCAAAGGGGGGAGGATACCCCCGGCCACCTGAAGCTGCTGCTCCGGGATCCCGTCAGCCGGGGCCTAGACGGGGCAGGATCCTCACTTGCTGCCCCAGCCAAAGCCCGCAGCCGTCCCCTGTGGGCCATTTGGTGGCGAGGGGCCGCCGCCTATCCCCTGCCGGCGCAGATTGACATCGCCTACACCCTCAAGGCCAAAAGGTGGGGGGAAGAAACCCAACTGGAGCTGGAGATTCTTGGGATCCGGCCTGCCGCAGAAGCCAGCTCTGCCGATCTTTCGCCCGCCGCCGTCGCTCCCACCCTCTCCGATGCCAAAGCTGGCGCCCAGGCAGCACCCTCCCCCCTGCTGATCTACCGCCCTGCCCCCCAGCCCACCCAACCGCTGCGTTGGCAGGCTGTATCTCGATTTTCTGCCCTCCTGCCCCAGGCGCGGGGAACGATCCTCCTCTACGGCTTCCGGCGCCCTACGTTTGTCCTGCCACCGAAGCAGCATCCCTCCCTGACCCTCCACTACGACCGCCCCCAAGCTGGCCATCGCTACAACCAACTGTGGCTGTGGAGTTGGCCTCCCTCTTTGGATCACCTCAAGTGGTTGCTCTCCTGCACTCCCGGCGACGCGCTGCTGATTGTCCTGCACCACCAGGCGGTGCCTCTGCCCTCCGCCGCTGCCTTACAACGGCAATTGCGCCACTACCTGCAAAACCAAGCCCAGGTGGATCTGTTACGCTTGGCCCAGCAATGGTGGCTGTCGCCAGCGCTGTTAGTGGCCGGCCTGCGCTCCCTGGGGTATGCCTGTCCAGAGTTTGGCCCGACAGGATCTTTGGAAGAGGAGCTGGAGGCCCAGCGGGCCTGGTACCGCAGCTCTTGGCAACAAGTGGCTGCCCTGCTGCAGGGATCTCGTCCGCAATAGACCCCTCGCTTCCCGCCAGCCTATGGGAATTAAACTGCTCCTCGGCTCCGACTACCACGGCAACGACCGGCTGATCCGGCAGGCCCTTGACCATCTGCCCCAAGTGGATGCTTACATCAACTGCGGCGATTTCTGTTCCAAGGCCGGCAAGCCCTCCTGCAAAGCCACTCAAGGCTTTCACCCCACAGCCCAAGCCGAGGTGGCCCAGTTGCAATCTTTTCTGGCGGCGGTGGACAGTCTGGGCAAGCCCTGGCTCTTTTTGCCCGGCAACCACGATCCGGCAGCCTCTGTTCTGGAGCCGCTGGCTGGCAGTTGGGGGCGGGCGATTACCCAGTCCTGTTGCTTTGAGTGGCTGGGGCTCCAAGTGCTGGCGGTGCCCTGGACTCCCCCCTGTGGTTGGAGCTGGACCCTCACCCGCAGCCATCTGCAGGAGCTGCTCACCCTCTACGGTCAACCTCCTCGCCCCATTGACCTGTTGCTCAGCCACGCGCCGCCGCGGGGCCTGTTGGACGAAGGCGGAAAATGGTACCACCGCCGCATGCCCACCTTGCGCCCCTTGGTGGATCACCTGCAGCCGCGCTACTACATCTGCGGCCACATGCACTGGGACGGGGGCAAGGTGGAGCGGTGCGGATCCACCCTGGTGATCAACACGGCGCTGCACAACATGGTTCTGGAAATCCCCTGAGCCCCTGGGCAGCCCCCCCACTGTCTGCTGGTTTCCCCTAAGATACCCTTATGGCACGCCCCTTGATCTTGGCCAGCAGCAACTCCGGCAAATGGCGGGAGTTCAGCACCTTTTTTCAGCTCCATGCCCCTGCCTGGGAGCTGCGCCCCCTGCCTGCCGAGCTGACTGTGGAAGAGAGCGGCAGCACCTTTGCCGAAAATGCCCTTCTCAAGGCCAAGGCCGTGGCAGAATCGCTGGGGGAGTGGGCCATTGCTGATGACTCCGGCCTGGCGGTGGCAGCCCTTGGCGGCGCCCCCGGGATCCACTCCGCTCGCTATGCCCCCGACGATGCCGCCCGCATCCAGCGGCTGCTGAGGGAGATGGAAGGGATCCCCAACCGCCAAGCCAGCTTTCACTGCGCCATTGCCCTTGTCGATCCCCAGGGCCAGGTGCGGGCCTTGGTGGAGGGCATCTGCCACGGGGAGATCCTGGCTCAGCCGCGGGGCAAGGGAGGGTTTGGCTACGACCCCCTCTTTTGGGTGCCCGAAGTGGGGCTGACCTTCGCCGAGATGAGCCCGGCGCAAAAAGAAGCGGTCGGCCACCGCGGCCAGGCCCTGAGAGCCCTGAAAGAACAGCTCCTCATCTTGGAGCGCAGTCTAGGCTAGCTTGAAGGTACGGCTGCATTCTCCACGAGGGGGGCCGAGACAATGGCAGCAGCCTGGGCCAGAAAAGGTTTCACGAGGCCGCGGGGGGGATCCCTTGAACCCTAAGGCTGCAGCTCTGTGGATCCTACCTGTCAAAAGGTTTCCTCGGTACAGGAAGATGGGAGTGCCAGTTTTGCGTTGGGAGCCTGAAGAATGACCTTCTCTGAGGAGCGCGATCCAAGCCGGGATCCAAACCGTATTCCAGACTCAACGGCTGCTGCCGGCGAGGGAAGCCGCGGCCAAGCTCCCAACAGCCCAGAGTCCCAAGGCCGGCGTTCCCCGCCCCCCTTGCCGGAGGACGGCTCTACTCCCTCCACTGGAGGTGCCGAAGACTGGCTAGAGGATGAGGAGAGGCAAAACGATGGCAAGACGTCCGCTGCTCGTCTCTCTGGGCGCGGAGGACAGAGGGCCAGCTCAGCCCGAGAAGCTGCCGCCGGATCTTCGCGGGGTGCCGAGACGGAGTCCTCTCGGCCCCGGCCCAGCCGTGCCGGACAAGCCTTGGTTCCCCGGCGCCCTATCTCCAGCAACTGGGGTTACGACGGATCCGCCCGCTCTGCCGCCTATGCCGGCTCCTACCGGAGCGACTCCAGCCGTTCTGCAGCTTACGGCTACACCCCCAGCTACGGGGGCAGGGGGGGATATGGAGGGGGAGGACGCAGCAGCAGCTCTTCAGGGGGAGTCTCCTCCTCAGATCTGACCATCCTGCTGGTGGTGGCCCTGCTGGCCTTCTTCGGCGGGTTTGCCATCCGCAACATCTTTGCCGAGTCGGGCGGCTTTGACGATGAGCGCCCCATCCGCGCTGCCAATGTGCCGGCGGCCTTCCGGGATTTTTGCTTTGCCTACAACGGCACGGCTTCCTTTACCGTGGTGCAACTGACCAGCGTCTCTGCCCTCACCATGGCTTCGGTGCCCATTTACAAGATGGACACCTGCACCATCCCTGTCAGCCAAACGGCCAATGCCCTCCAAGCTTTGGGCATCCGCGGGCGGGCAAACACCTTGGGCCCGCAACTGGGCGGATCCAACCTCACCCTGATCCAGATCCCCTTGGCCAGCAGCTTGGCCCGCGCCGTCTACAACCAGTTTCCCAGCTTAGCCACTCAGGGTAATGAGGCCCAGGTTTTGTCCCAACTGGAAACCGCCGTCAACAACGCGCTCCGCTCCAACGTGGAGGGGCTGGCCCTGCAAAACCTGGAGCCCACCAACATCCCCGACGTGTACGTGATGGTGCCGGGCCACTCCTTTGATTTGCAACCGCAGCTTAATCTGCGCTAGCCCCCTGACGGCGCCGTGTTCATTACTCTAGAAGGCGGGGAGGGGGTGGGCAAAACCACCCAGCAAGCCCTCTTGGCCGAGCGGCTGCAACGAGAAGGCTACGCCTGCGTGTCTACCCGCGAGCCGGGAGGGACGGCGCTGGGCGAAGCGCTGCGGGAGCTGCTGTTGCACGGGGATCCCTTGACGCCGCTGGCCGAGCTGCTCCTGTACGCTGCGGATCGGGCTGAACACGTGAACAAGGTCATCGCGCCGGCTCTCGCGGTGGGACAAGTGGTGATCTGTGATCGCTTCACCGATTCCACCTTGGCCTACCAGGGCTACGGTCGAGGCCTGAACTTGGAGCAGATCCGCCAGCTCAACCACTTGGCCACCGGCGGGCTGCAGCCGCAGCTTACCCTGTGGCTGGATCTTGCTCCCGAAGTGGGGCTGGCGCGCTCCCGTCTTGGCGACAAGCTCGAACAGGAGCACCTGGAGTTCCACCGCCGGGTTTACCGCGGATTTCAAGCTCTAGCCGCCGCAGAGCCGCAGCGGATTGTCCGCATTGACGCCGGGGGATCCCCCCTGGAGGTGGCTGCCCGCATCTGGTCGGTGGTCAAGCCTCGCCTGCTGGCAGCAGTCCCAAGGCCCTAGACGAAAGGTTAAGATTTGGTTAAAAAGGGGGGAGCAGGGGGCGGCTCAAGCTAGCCTAGGTAGGCTAGGGCAGGGGAGTTTGCCGCTCTTTGGAGTTGTTGTCGTGGGTAGAGAAGACTTGCGGTGGACATCATTGCTGCTGAATCGAAAACTGAGAGCCTCGGCAAGACGGAGTCCTCGGAGTCACTCTTGCTCTCGTCTTCAAGCTTGCCCCCGCTAGCTGCTTTGGCCCACCAACTGCTGAGCCAGCAATGGCAGCGGCTGCAGAAGCATGTGGGGAGAGTGCTCAAGCACCACCCGGAGGCGGCAGAATCCCTTCATCAGATCCGGGTGAGCTTGCGCCGCATCGGCACCTGGGTGGAGGTGTTTCAGGGATCCCTGCGCCTGCCCAAGCCGCTCAGGCCCAAACGTTTGCGAAAGTTGATCAAGACGCTGGGCCAGCAGCGGGATCTGGACGTGTTGCTAGAAATCCTCCACGAACCCTGTTGGCAAGGGATCCCGGCAGACCAGCAGGCGGAGCTAGAGAAGCTGAAGGAAAAGCTGCAGCGGCGCCAAGCTCAAGCCGAGAAACACTCCCGCCGCATTCTGGCAGAGGAGGACTTCCTGAAGTTCCAGGCTGCTTGCGAAGAGTGGCTGGTTTCTCCTCGCTACCGGCCTGCGGCCCAGCTTCCTGTGCAGGAGAGCTTGCCCCATCTTTTGGCGCCGCTAGTAGCGGCGTGGTTCCTGCAGCCGGGTTGGCGGATCCCGGCCTTCCCCGAAACCGAAGCTCAGGCTGAACAACTGCATGACCTGCGCAAAGCCACCAAACGCCTGCGCTACCAGCTAGAGTTTTTTGCCCCCTTCTACGGAGAGACCCTCCAAAGCTGGGTGAAGGCCCTCAAGCGTCTGCAGGAACAGTTGGGCCGCTTTAACGACTTGCAAGTTCTCCAGGCCCAGCTACCTGCCGACTCAAGCTTGCAGAACTGGCTGCAGGAACAACAGAAGCTGGCTCTCCAAGATTGGCCCACGCAGCAACAGCGTTACTGTAACCCTGCCGAGCAGCAGCGGCTATATCAGTTGCTCTTCTTGGTTGGGGAGAACAGCAACGGGGAAGTCCAGGTGGTAGGCTAGAGCAGGGGTTTGAACTGCAGTTGGCCGGACAGGATCGCTCCAGATCCATGGCTAGGTGTAAGGGCGACGTCCAGCTCCACTAGGTTTGAAAATGCCCATGAAAAAGAGAATTGCCACGGCCGTTGCTTTGCTCTGCTGTCTACTGGCCCTACTTTTCTTTTGGCGCTTAGGAACTGCTGCCCGAAAACCAACCCTCCAACTCTACATCTGGTCGGAATACATTGACCCAGCCATTCTCACGGCCTTTGAGAAAGCCACTAACAGCCGCGTAGTGGTGAGTGTGTACGAGTCCAACGAGGACATGATTGCCAAGCTGCGGGGGGGCGGCGTCAGCCAGTACGACATTGTCGTGCCCACCGATTATGTGGTGCCCAACATGGTGGAGCTGGGCCTGCTGCAGCCTCTCAACAAAAACCTCATTCCCAATCTCCGCAACCTGGACGAGAAGTTTGTCGGCTTGCCCTTTGACCCAGAAAACACCTACACCGTTCCCTACCAGTGGGGCACCACCGGCATTGGCTACCGCAAAGACCGCCTGCCGGAAAACTTTGAGCGTTCCTGGGGGCTGATCTTTGATCCTAAGCAGCAGTACGGCCCCTTTGTGATGATCGACGAGATGCGCTCTATGCTTGCGGCTGCCGCCTTCTACCTGGGCTTTGACCCCAGTACTACCGTTCCCGCAGAGCTGCAGCAGATTCAGGAGCTGTTGATTCAAGCCAAACGCCGCAGCGCCGGTCTCATTGGCGGGGTGGGCGGCAAAAATCAACTGGTCTCCGGGACAGCCAATGTGGCGGTTGTCTACAGCGGTGATGCCCTGCAAGCTGCCGAAGAAAATCCCAACATTGGCTACTTTGTCCCCCGCGAGGGCGCCCACATTTGGCTTGACGTGATGGCTATCCCTGCCAAAGCTCCTAACCCAGAGCTGGCCAACCGCTTCATCAACTTCATTTTGGATGCCGAGGTCGGCGCTCAACTGAGCAACTACAACCGCTTCGCCACCCCCAACGCCGCAGCGCTGCCCATGATCAACCCAGAAGATCGGCAAAACCCGGCCATCTACCCCGATGAAGAAACCTTTGCCAAACTGGGCTACCTCAAGGTGCTGTCAGGGGAAGAGCTGCGCCTCATCGACGCCCTCTGGACAACGGTGAAAAGCAGGTGATGTACCCCTGTCTCTCGTGCTGATGCGTAGACGCGGCGCTTGTTTGGGGTGGTGGCACGGGTCTTGGCCGAGTCGGAGTACCTGGCGGGCGACTACTCCATCGCCGACATTGCCAGCTTCCCCTGGATGCGAGGCTACCCACGGCAGGGGCTGAACATCGAAGAGTTCCCCAACGTCCAACGCTGGTTGGCGGCCATCGAGGCCCGCCCCGCGGCGCAGAAGGGCCTGCAACTGCTGGCAGAGGCGCGCCGATCCCCCGACCAGCCCCTCAGCGACGAGGAACGGCAAGTCCTGTTTGGCGACCGCCAATACCAAAGGCGCTAGGCTAAAGAGGGGAAGTCGAACTTGTTAGCTCTCGACACAAAACTTGACAGTTTTTAATACTTGAGCCACATTGGAGATGTCACCCACTGATGGAGTTAAAACCATGGAGAACCAAGAAGCTAAGTTTGGCTTTACCCCCTTTGCCGAAAAATGGAATGGCCGTCTGGCGATGTTGGGCTTTGTGATTGGCGTGGCCACCGAGTTGCTGACCGGCCAAGGGATCCTCTCTCAAATTGGCCTGATGTAAGCCCAACCCGCCCGATCGATCGGGTTGAAGCACTAGCTAGATACTGTCTGCCCGGCTGTCCTCTCCCAGATTGATCAAGCAGCCGGGCTTTTGCCGCAATTTCGAGCCAGAACGAGGCCCAAACAGCTGCACCAATTTGCTCCTCTTGATCCCCATCTCCCCTCTCCCTTTGGGAGAGGGGCTGGGGGTGAGGGCGACAAGTCTAAGAAGCCCTAGGCCTCCAAATCCTGCAAGTACTGGCGAATGTCGGCCAAGATCCGCTCCAGCTCCTCCAGCTTCTGGGAAGCGCTGGCCCAGGCTAGCTCATCAGCCTGGGATCCCTGCTGGGCCAGTTGCACCCCCAGGTGCTCGAGCTCGCGGGCTGCTTGAGAAAAGGCATGGGCCCCCACGTTGGCGCTGGCTCCCTTGAGGCGGTGGGCAATTTTTCTCAAGTCTTCAGCATTACCCGCTGCAACGGCTTGGCGCAGCCGCGGCAACAGGTTCTGGCAATCCTGGACGAACACCTGCAGCAGCTCCCGCTGAAACTGGCTGTCGCCGCCCGTAGCCCGCTCCAAGTAAGCCGAGTCGATGGGATAGGGCAGCGTGGGATCAGAGTTGCCGCTGGCACCCTTAGGAGAAGGCGGAGCGGGCGAAGCCACCTCGGAGGTAGGCCCATTGGCTGCTCCTAGTGCGGAGGAGGCGATCTGGCGGCTCCAGTAGTTGATCACTCTCTCCAAATCCTCCTTTAGCACCGGCTTACTGAGATAGTCGTCCATCCCTGCTTGCAGGCAGCGCTCCCGATCCTCGTGCATAGCGTTGGCCGTGATGGCAATCACCACGGTGTGGTGGCCAGATCCCCGCTCCCGCTGGCGCAGACGGCGCGTGGCCTCGTAGCCGTCCATCACCGGCATTTGGCAATCCATGAGAATAAGGTCATATCTGACCTGCTGTAGGAGATCCAATACCTCCTGACCATTGGCCACCACATCGGCCTTGTAGCCCAAACTCTCGAGCTGGCGCAAAGCCACCTTTTGGTTGACGGGGTTGTCTTCTGCTAGCAGGATGCGCAGCGATTGACGGGGACGATCCTCCCTGGGGGTCGTCTGAGGGAGGACGGGACTCATTCCCAAGAGCGAAGTGGATAAACCAGAAGATTTCCCCAGCGCCATGACCAGCGCTTCCTGCAGACGGCTTTGTTTTACCGGCTTAACCAAGTAGGCGGCAAAGCCGATTTCGGCAGCGCGGCGGGAGTGCTCCCCCAGTCCCAGGGAGGTCATCATCACCAGTTGCGTCTCGGCCAGTTGTGGATCTGCCTTGATCCAGCGGCCCAAGGTCTCCCCATCCACCTCTGGCATTTGCATATCCAAAACGGCCAGGGGGAAGGGTCTGCCTTCCCGAACGGCTTGGCGCAGTTTGTCCATAGCCTGATAGGCATTTTCGGCCTCTTCCACCACCATTCCCCAAGCCGTGGCCTGGCAGCGCAGGATCTTGCGATTGGTGGCATTGTCGTCCACTACCAACAGCCGCTTGCCCTGCAAATCCACCGGGACACGAGCAGAAGGCTGGGCAAGCTGCTGGGCATAGGGCTGCCGCTCCAGGGTCAGCTCAACGCTGAAGGTGCTGCCGCGGCCCTCCTCGCTCTCTAGGAAAATCTTGCCCCCCATCAGCTCTGTCAGTTGCTTGCAAATGGCCAGGCCAAGTCCTGTGCCCCCGTACTTGCGGGTGGTGGAGGCATCCACTTGGGTAAAGGGCTGAAACAGCTTGGCTTGGGCCTCCTTGGGGATCCCGATCCCTGTATCCCTTACCGAAAGCCGGAGCTGGACGTGGGTGGTTGTTTCCTGCATCAGCTCGGCCTGGATGACCACCTCCCCTTGATGGGTAAACTTAATGGCATTGCTTACCAAATTGTTGAGGATTTGCCGTAGTCGCGACGCATCCCCCCGCAGATAGCGCGGCACTTCCGGCGGCATGAGCACTGCCAGCTCCAATCCCTTGGCGTGGGCAGTGGGGGCAAACAGATCCGCCACCTCTTCCAGACACGAGCGGAGATCGAAATCTAGGATCTCCAGCTCCATTTCCCCGGCCTCCAATTTGGAGAAGTCCAGGATGTCGTTGATGAGGGTGAGCAGCGCATCGCCGCTGACGCGGATGGTCTCTACAAAGTCCCGCTGTTCTGCATTGAGGGGGGTCTCCAGCAGCAGGCCCGTCATCCCCAGTACCGCGTTCATGGGGGTGCGGATCTCGTGGCTCATGGTGGCTAAGAAGCTGCTTTTGGCCTGTGCAGCCTGCTCAGCTGCTTTGCGGGCCTGCTCCAGCTCCAGGCTGCGCTTTCTCTCCCGTTCCAAAAGGGCTGCCTGGGTGAGGGCAATGCCAATTTGGTTGGCCAACTGCGACAGCAGCTCCATCTCAAACGGCTGCCACTGACGCGGGCCAGAGCACTGGTGGGCCAGCAACAACCCCCACAACTGCTGCTCCAAAAACAGCGGCACCACCAAGTTGGCCCTGACCTGCATTTTTTGCAGCAGCTCTAGGTAACAAGGCTCCAGTCCTTCACTTTCCACATCGCTAACAACGCGAACGCGGCCCTGGCTGTAGAGCTGGGCGTACTTTTCCTGAAAACAGGGATCCTCGATCACCTCTCCCAGCAAGGAGGGGATCCCCGGCTGAGTTTTCTCTTTGGAGATGATCCCAGAACCATCCGGCTGGAAGCGGTAGACCAAGACTCGGTCGGCTTTGAGCAGGGCTTGGATTTCTGTTACCGTCGTCTCTAGGATCTCGGCGATATCCAAAGATTCGCGGATCTTCAAGCTGAGATTGGCTAGCAACTGAGCCCGGCGGTTTTGCCGCTCCAATTCCTCTGCCGCTTTCTTCTGCTCAGTAATGTTGCGGAAGATGCCTCGCGTAGCCACCATCACTCCATCTTCAAAGCGGCAGTTGACATTGCCCTCCAACCAAACAGTTTCACCAGTGGCCGTGAGGAAAGCTGTCTCTACCCTCTCCAGTTTCTCCCCCGATAGAAGCTTCTGGAAAAGAGCCTGGCAGTGCTCCCGGCAGTCGGGATGGAGAATGTCGAAGAGGGTCATTTGATAAACTTGAGCTTCGTCATAGCCCAAGGTCTCTTTCCAAGCGCGGTTGACATATAAAAAGTGCCCTTCAGCATCCACGCTCTGGATGAGGTCGCTGGCATTTTCAAAGAGATCCCGGTAGCGCTCTTCGCTTTCTTTCAAGGCCAGCTCCGCCAGCTTGCGGTCGGTGATGTCGATGCCGGTGCTCATGAGAAACTCTGCCTCACCGTTGGCACCGATTAAGGCGGTATTGGTCCAGTCAATCAGCCGCAGTGCCCCTTGCTTGGTGCGCCAAAAATTCTCATGGCGATTCAAAAAGAGGGAATAGTTGCCCTTGAGCTGTTCAAAAGCTTGCTTTACACTGGGCACGTCCTCCGGTGGGATCAAACCTAAGTCCCATAGCAGCCGGCCCTTGACCTCTGCCAGCGAGTAGCCAGAAAGCTGCTCGGCAGCGCGGTTGAAGCGCAAAATGTGTCCCTCAGGATCCAGAACCACCACCAGCGCCCCTGCCGTATCGATAACCGCGTTGGTAAAATCTCGCTCTTGCTTGAGGGATCGCTCTGCCTTTTCCCGCTCAGCACTTTCTCGGCGAATGAGGGAGTAAACAGCAGCCAAGATGCAGTAGGTAAACGTTAGACCCGCTAGCAGGATGGCATTGGTGCGGCTCCAGGCTAGCTGAAACTGATCGCTACTTTGCTGCAGCCAGCGGTGATCTTCCTCTTCTAGCGACGCTACCACGTCGACAATCCGCTGCCTCAATTTTTCCTCTTCCTGACTTTGCAGCGCTTCTTGAACCGCAGATAGCTCCCCTTGCTTCCTCAGCTCAATCAAATCATGGTTGAGTTTCAGCCACGGCGCCAGCAGCAGCTCTAGCCGGCTCAGGTGCTCTTGCTGCACGGGATCCAAGGCCGCAAATTCCTGTAGCCGATTCAGAAGAGCAAACAGCGAATCGGTGCTTGTCTGATAGCTCCGTAAGAAGCTCGCATTGCCTGTAAGGAGATAGCTGCGCTTGTGGACTTCTGCGGCCTGCACTTCTCTTAGCAGCTTCTCTAGAACCTCGTGCTCTTCTAGAAGCTGGGTTACCTCCCTGTTGATCTGGGGCAGACGGGAAGCAGCGCGGTGGGCGGAGTAGGCGATCCCTGCCAAGATCAGGGCAGCCAGGCCAAAACCAGCGGTAACTTTGAGGAGAAAGCGGTTTTTGCGGGCAGGTTTAGTATCCCCCGACTTAGGCAGCAGACGCGTCTGAGCCAGTTCCCTCAAAGTACGGCGCAGCTCCAACTGAGCTACTACCTGATGGGCCAGAGCCTTGAGCTGCTCCAATTGCTCCGGCCTAAGCTGCCGAGGCTGATAATCGACAACGCAAAGCGTGCCCAGGGCCTGCCCTTCTAGAGTTACCAAGGGAATGCCAGCGTAAAAGCGAATGTGGGGCTCTTGAGCGACAAACGGGTTATCGGCAAAGCGGGGATCCTGAGTGGCATCGGGCACCACCAGCGGCTCTTTAGGCGACAAGATGGCGTGGGCGCAGAAGGCCACATCCCGTGGGGTCTCCTGCACATCGACGCCGAATTTGGCTTTAAACCACTGGCGGTGTTCGTCGATAAGGCTGACCAGAGCAATGGGCGTGCCGCAGATGTGGGCAGCCAGCCGCACGAGTTCGTCAAAGCTGTTCTCAGGAGCGGTGTCCAAAATCTGATACTGCCGCAGGGCAGCCAGCCGCTGCTCTTCGTTGGGAGGGAGGGGGGCCTTAGGCATAGGTCAAACTAAGCGGAGAGGAAGGGTTCCGATCCACCGATCTCGGAGGTCGATAGTCTCAAGGTAAAAGAGGTAACCCCAGCATAACTTCCAAGCCTCTCCACCGGAAGCTACAGGGATCCGATCCCCAAACCAGCTTCCCGTTGGTTCGGTTCGCTACATTTTCACCACGCCTGCGTCAGCTACTCTAGCTCCTGCAAACGAGCCAAAATAAGAGTCTGAGCCGTGGCCCGTCCAGAGCCGCCGCGGGCAGAAGGGAAAAAGACTTACCGGATCCCAGTTTCAGTATTTATACTGATGTCAAAGATGAGAAAGCTTAATAATCTTCCTCTAATGCATTTGGTTTCACTTACCCTATAAATAATCAAATCCTAACATTTTTAAGCAAGCTTCGAGTTGAAATTTCTCAACGGAAGACTTACTATAGAGCGACGAGCTTTGTAAAGGGGGAATACTCTCAGTCATGCAAAAACTCCAAGACAGTTTGGTAAAAGCTCTGAGCATCGATGGAGCACTGGGGTAGCGCTGGGGGATTGGAAAACCGGGATGTGCCTGGGATACAAGGGTACCAACAGCCCTGCCTTTCCCGAAGCTAATCTAGAGCTGGCTGTTGCCGGAAACACAGAGGTGATCCGCGCTAAGATGCGAGCTGCGGAGTCCCTTGGATTCACTGACAGAATTGAAGAGATACTTATCATTCTGGAGACTCAGTACCACCTGATGTATCTACTCAGGAATATACCTGGCTTGTTTTTCTATCTGGCCCTGGATCGAGAGAAAGGAAACCTGGCCCTTGCCCGTATTAAGCTGGCTCAAATTGAAAAGGAGCTGACTCTGTAAGAGGAAGTAGAGGTGAAGCCAGAGATCTTAGCTGTACTTAGATGCGGAACCGGGGACTTGAACCCCGATGGCATTGCTGCCACTAGAACCTGAATCTAGCGCGTCTACCATTCCGCCAGTTCCGCGGTGATCTATAAGGATGCCCAAGGAAAGGGATCCTTGTCAAGGTCTGAGGCGGGCTTTGGAAGGGGATCCTGCCCTTATGCTAAGCTCGGCTGCGCACTCACTGGATCCAGAGCGCTAACTTTGGCAGCTTTTACCTTTGTTTGCGAGGGCACTTGTCCCAATACCCAGGCGCGGGCAGGATACTTCATTACCCCCCACGGGGAGATCCCCACCCCCTGCTTCATGCCGGTGGGGACTTTGGCCAATGTGAAAACCCTCACCCCTGCCCAACTCAAGGAAACCGGCGCCCACATTATCCTCAGCAACACCTATCACCTCCACCTCCAGCCTGGCGAAAGCATCATCCAAGAGGCCGGGGGGCTGCACCGCTTCATGGCTTGGCCGGGCCCCATCCTCACGGATTCGGGCGGCTTTCAGGTCTTCAGCCTCAGCGCCATCCGCCAAATCGACGAGGAAGGGGTAACGTTTCGCTCGCCCCGCGATGGCCGTCTCATCCGTTTCACCCCGGAGCTGTCTATCCAGATCCAAAATGCCCTGGGGGCAGACATCATCATGGCCTTTGACGAGTGCCCGCCCTATCCTGCTAGCCCTGAGGCGGTGGCGGCAGCGGTGCGGCGGACTACTCAATGGCTGAAGCGCTGCGTGGAGGCCCACCGCCGCTCAGACCAGGCTTTGTTTGGCATTGTCCAGGGCGGGGTTTACCCGGAGCTGCGTCGGCAGGCAGCAGAAGAAGTCTGCCGGCTGGATCTGCCCGGCTATGCCATCGGCGGCGTCAGCGTGGGAGAGCCGGTGGAGCTGATGCACGCGGTGGTACGACAAACAGCTCCTCTGTTGCCGGCGGATCGCCCCCGTTATCTTATGGGGGTAGGCACCTATGCCGAGATGCGGGCGGCAGTGGCTGCCGGCGTGGACTTGTTTGACTGCGTCATTCCCACGCGCTATGCCCGCCACGGCACCGTGATCAGCCGCGGCCAACGCTGGAACATCAAGAACGCCGAACACCGCCGCAGCCTGGATCCCATCGATCCCGACTGCCCCTGCTACACCTGCCGCCACTTCAGCCGCGCCTATTTATGCCACCTCATCCGCGCCCAAGAGATCCTGGGCTACACCTTGCTTTCCATCCACAACATCACGGAGCTGATGCGCTACACCCAAAAGATGCGCCAGGCCATCCTGGAAGGCAAATTTCATGAGAACTGGGATCCGTGGCGCGAGGGCTGAGCCTCCTCGGAAAGCTTCGTCAATATCAGTAAATGTTCGTGGGTTAGGCTTCCTAATCGCTACAATGAGCGAAGAACCTAGTCTTAACCTCGGAGAGGAGCATGGCTATTCGCACCCTGCAAAGTGTAATTGAGCAGCATATTCCTGGGCTCCCTGGCCTCATCGCCGTCTTGGTAGGGCGGGTCACGGATGGCAAAACGGTAGCCAAAGTAACTTACGCCCGCGATGCCCAGGAAGAACAGGCGCTGTAACTTTTGGGCACCTACGCCAGCGATTTGCTCCAAGCCAACAACCGCCTTTGCCAAACGGTCAGCCCTGAGGAGGAGACGGATTACCTCACAACGGGCTCATCTCATGTGCGGGTGATCCTGAAGTCTTTCCCCAAAAGTCCCTACTTTGTTTTGTTTTTGACCCGCTCCATCACCGACCTCAAAGCAATTTCAGAGCGGATCAAAGCTATCCTCATCGACGGCAAACCGCTGCTGCCTCCTGTTCAAGACGGCACCCTATCCACTGCTCAGGCTTTGATTAGCTACGCCAAGCGCTACGCTCCGGATCCCAACTTTGTCATGCTGCGCTTGTCCCTAAAAACGGGCATTGACCGCATCCGCCTAGAAAAAGGCACCCTAAACCCCCAGGAGCTCCGCATTCTCCACAAAGCGGTATCTGAGGTATTGGGGGTAGAGCGCTTGCCTATTGCCTTGCCTAGCTAAAGGCTAAGGTTGTAGAAGTCGTCAACTGTTGCCCCTTCCTATCGCCTCGAGCTCAAGCCACCTATGTTGGAGCATCTACGCCTTGACCGCGAGCGCAAGCTCATTTCTCTCTTTGGCGAGCCGGTGATTTTCCACTGCCACCACTACAACCTATTCCTGCAGCAGACCATTGAGGATCCCGACTGGATTGACGGGGTGAGCATCCTGCGCAAGGCAGCTCAGGAGATCTTCTACAGCTTGCTCCAAGGTGCTTTTAAGACTTTGGGAGTGCAGCAGGCAGCAGAGCGGCTGGCGGTGGCATCCCAGGTGTTCAGCTTTCTCGGCTTGGGGCGACTGGAGCTGCAGGCCAGCCCCAGCGGCGGCGAAGCCCAGCTCACCCACTCCCACTACGCAGAAGGCTGGCTGAGCAAGTACGGGGATCAGCTCAACCGCACCCGCCCTATCGACCACTTGGCCGTGGGCTATGTGGCAGCGGCGCTGGATGCCACTTTTGCCGAGCTGGGCAGCTACAGCCTGTTAAGGACTCAAGGGGTACAATAGCAGCACTTAGCAAACCAACTTCGGAAGGAGGATGGATTGATCAGTAGTAAAGAAGTCTTCACTATCTGCTCCATGCTATATTTCCCAATTCTGCAAAGCTGCCGAGTAAAATGCTTCAATACTGACCACATCATCTCAATGGGATTCAACTCCGGCGCATACACAGGCAGGTATAGGATTCGTGCTCCTGTCCCCCTAATCAATTCCTCAACTTCCCGACTCTTGTGGATATTCAAATTGTCCATAATCACAACCTTCCTCGCATCTAGCTTCGGACATA
>NZ_AUMZ01000001.1:1816986-1839223 GCF_002760375.1 Synechococcus sp. 60AY4M2 | reverse complement strand
TAGGCTGCTACAACTCTTTGCCGCAAATCCAAAGAATGAGTCGGCATTCCTTTCTCTCCTTCCTCTTGAATACCTGTACCCTATTTTAAATTAAAAGGCTGTAACTTTGCATTTTTCTCTCGTATTTTTCCATTCTCTCTTCATAAGTCCAGGATTCGTATAAGAAGCGGGCTAAGGTGGCCACACCAGCCATCCCTGCCAAGATTAGAAAGAATGGAGCCTCAGCAATAATCAGCGCAATTAGGGCAACGACTCCAGCTCCAGTTGACAGGGCAGCCTGGAGCTTGTCCATCACACGGGTTGGGAGCTCTGGTAGTTGCGGCTTGACTGGTCGAGGGGGTAGTTGAGGTGGCTCAGGTTCTCTGGGGCGAGGGGGCAGTTCTGGCCCGCTCAGTTGCAGGCTGATGGGGGTGGGAAGAACTATATAGGGATAGCAGTCACTCCGCTCATATTTGAGGATTGGGTGGGGCTTCCAGCTCGGCGTGTGCATTGCGCTCTACTTGATCTGGCGGTTGCCCTGTAATATGCCAGAGGCCACTTTTCCAGTCAATTCTCCCTGGGCCTGTAGAGCTGCAGCTTGTTGTCCTTTTGCACCACCACCCGCTTCCAGCCTGCCTCTGTCCGGTAGATGAAGCTGATGTTTCGGGGCTCCGGGTTGTGCCCCGCTGGCAGCGGTTTGCCCTGGGCCCTGGCCCTCAGTCGGTCGGCTACGTCGAAGAGATAGCCAACCTCTAGATAGGCGTAGAAGGGCCTATCTAGGAGTAGGGGCGTGGTAGGGGGCTAGATCCGCCGAACAGCATTGTGGGTTACTCAATAAAGCAACGGAAAAGCAACGGAGAGGGTGGGATTCGAACCGACGGTGGCGTGAACCACGGCAGTTTTCAAGACTGCTTCCTTAAACCGCTCGGACACCTCTCCAATTCTCTGGGATCCCCAAACCCTATTTATGCTACGCAATTGGCTTCAGGCTGTGCAATTGTACTCCGCACCGAGTAGCGCGATGGGCGAGAAAGCAGACCCTGCCATGGTTTAGCATAGCAACGCTCGCCTTGGCCCAGGCCGCCCCAGCAGGGATCCCTCAGTCTGCAACTGCTGCTATGCTACGGGACAGGTTAGCGGATCCCTTGTCGCTATGCCCTCGCGTCGTTCCAAGTCGGTTTCAGATTCCAGGCCAGAGATAGGAGGGGGGCGTCTTTTAGCCCTGAAAAATCAGATCGAGGCAATCCTCTACCTGAAGGGACAGCCGTTGGCCCTATCGACGCTGGCCCAGTTGGCCCACTGCAGCCGCGAGGAGGCCTACGATGCGCTTTTGGAGCTGATGGAAGACTACGCCCACCGCGATTCTGCCCTAGAGGTGCTGCAGGTGGAGGAGGGGTTTGCTCTGCAGTTGCGGGAGCCTTTTCTGGAGCTGGCCAACCAGCTCTTGCCCCCTGAAATCGGGGTGGGCGCCACCCGTACCTTGGCAACCATCGTTCTACGTGGCCCCCTCTCGCAAGCTGACTTGGTGGAGTTGCGCGGTCAGGGCGCTTACCAACACGTGGCAGAGCTGGTGGAAAAGGGCTTTGTGACCCGCTATCGCAAAGAAGGCAGCCGCTCCCCCTGGTTGCGGGTGACGGATAAGTTCCATCGCTACTTTACAGTGGAGAGGCTGGCCGAAACAGCAGCAGCTTCCTTCCCCGAAGCCTAAACTTGCCGCCCAACTCGATCCCAACCCCACCGGCGATCGTTCTCTCCCAGAAGAGGAGGTTTCGCCTAGGCCAGCGCAGCGCCCTCCGAAACCGTCTTAGGCGGGTTTAAAGAACCATAAAGTCAAGGATCCCCTCGGCGGGGATCCAGAGAAAGGAATCACGGCTTCGGCGGAGAAGGGATCCCTTCCTGCCAAGGGGGGTGGACTTACTTATTGGGCTGAGGGGTGAGCCGCAGGTAGGGCTTGAGCTCCTTGTAACCTTTCGGGAACTTTTCTTTTAGCACTTCAGGATCCTGCAGCGAAGGCGGGATAATGACGTCGTCGCCATCTTTCCAGTCGGCAGGGGTGACGACGCTGTACTTATCCGTCAACTGCAGAGCGTCGATGGCCCGCAAAAGCTCGTCGAAGTTGCGGCCCGTGCTGGCCGGATACGTAAGGATGAGGCGGATTTTCTTGTTGGGATCGATAACGAAAACCGAGCGCACCGTCAAGGGCAGCCCTTCTTGGTTAAGGTTGGTTTGATCCAACATGCCGTAGAGCTGCGAGACCTTGCGGTCTACATCTGCCAAGATGGGGTAGTTCACGATAGCGTTCTGGGTTTCCTCGATGTCTTTCACCCAGCCCAGGTGGGAGTCCACATCGTCCACGCTGAGGGCCAGCACCTTCACCCCCCGCTTTTCAAATTCGGGCATCAGCTTGGCAACGGTGCCCAGTTCGGTGGTGCAGACCGGCGTGTAGTCGGCAGGGTGGGAAAACAACACTACCCAGCTATCCCCGGCCCAGGAGTAGAAGTCAATTTCGCCGTGGGTGGACTTTTGCGTAAAATTGGGAGCTGTATCGCCAAGTCGGAGAGCCATACGCTCTTTCTCCTCAGTAAAGAGTTCAGTCCGGTGAGGCCGGGATCCGGATCCTTGCCATCGATCGATCTACAGTCTATTCTGCCACAAAAACTCCACTTTTCCGAGCGGATTTTAGGATATTTTAAGGTGTTGCCAACTTGCCGGCTAGGGGGAGTGCCCTTTCCCGACGTAAACGATTGTTGCGGGGGAATTAATATTCTGTAAGTTCTTTACAGGCTGCAACGGCGACGTGCTAAGGGTATTGTAGGTAACAGAATCTAGCTTCTCGGGCGAGGCCGTGGGATCGATGGGAAGTGCAGAAACAGCTACAACTTGCAGCTTGGCCACCCTGTGGGCCCAAAAATATGTAGACAAGCTGCGGGCGCAGGCGGCCTTGGGCGAGCTGCTGGGCGCCCAACTGGCCGACAAAGTGAAGGGATCCCTGCGCTTTGCCAGCTCCCAGGCCTGGGCCAAGACAGAGCGGCTCTTGGCTGCTGAAATACCCAAGCAGCGGCTGGATCCGGACTTGATCGATCCCTGGCAAATTGCCGAGGATTCTCGGGATTTATTTGAGGCGGCAGCGGAAAGTTGTGGGGAGGGCCTCTCGCCGGCTCGCTTTTCGGTGCAGATCGCGCCGCTCTGTGGCCGGCTGAGGGCCCGCTACAGCGAACGGGATCCGCGGGTGCTGGGCTTTTTAAGTATGCAATTCCACTACACGGGGCAAATGGTCTTGCAAGCCCTATCCCCTCAAGAGCGCGGCCTCTTCCACCCCTACTTGAAGGTCATGGACGACCACCTCTACATGCCCCTCCAGAGGATGTACGAGGGTGCCGCCGCCCATGCAGGCGATACCTTTTCCGCCCCCCTGGCTGCCGTGCAAGAGCTCTTGCCTCTGGTTACCAGCGTGGCAGAGTCCATCTGTGCTGAGGTGGCGCAGCGTTTCCCAGGCTATCGCTGCGAAAGCGGCCCCTTGACGGATCTGGAGGTGCGGATTTCCAGCATCCGCGATGTGGAGATGTTCCAGGTGTACTTGGGCCTCTGCGTCCTGGAAGGCAGTGTGGCGGCTGTCCAACAAGAGCTGTTTCCCCTGTGTGTGATGCTCTACCCTCCTTTGAAGGTGGAGTGGAAGCTGGTGCGGCAGATGCTGGAGCTTTTGGATGAGGCGCTGCGCTTTCAGCTCACCCCGGCCAGCTACACCGTCCTGCTGCCTTATCTGCGAGCCGTGCAGAGCATGTTCTCGCGGGAGGTTTTCCCCGAAAGCGACCCCATCTGGAGCCATCATCCTGACGTGATGCGCTTTATGGGAACGGCGCAGAACCTGTTGCAAGAACTGATGGGTCAAGGAGCTATCTGAAAACCCGCCGGCAGCCCCATTCCCATCCCACTTCTTTACTAAGAGAGGACTAAGAGAGGTTGGTGAGGGCACCCTGCTGCTTCGAGCTCAGGTAGAGCAACTGCGTTGGGTAGGCAAATTCGATTCCCTGTTCCTGAAAAGTTCGCTTCAGAGCCAAGTTGATGCGCTCCTGCACATCCATGTAGAGGTTGTAGTCTGGGCTGAGCACGTAGTAAACCACTTCGTAATTGAGGCTGAAATCTCCGTAGGCGGCGAAGTGGGCGCGGTCAAATTGGGCGTTGGGCTCGGCTTCGATAATTTGTCTCACCAAGGTTGGAATGGCCTGCAGCTTTTCGGGGGGAGTTTCGTAAACAACGCCAAAGCCAAAAACCACCCGCCGCCGCTGCATACGTTTGTAGTTGCGAATTCGGGATCCGGTGATATCGGTATTGGCCATCACGATCTGCTCTCCGCCCAAGCTGCGTAGGCGCGTGGTTTTGATGCCGATGTACTCTACGGATCCCATAAAATCGCCCAAAATTATAAAATCCCCAATCTCGAAAGGCCGATCCATCAAAATAGAGATATAGGCAAACAGATCCTGTAAGACTCCTTGCGCCGCCAAAGCAATGGCTATACCGCCAATGCCCAAGCTGGCCACCAGTGCTGCCACATCAAAACCCAGATTTTCCAGCAGAAACAAGATACCGATAAGGGTAAACACCACCCGGATCAGAGGGGAGAGCAACAGCAAGCTTTGCTCGGTGGTGGCATCGCCTTTTTTGCGCATCAGGTAAATGCGCAGAGCATACTCTACACTGGCGCTGAGGAGATTGATGCCCAAGTAGGTGCCAACGACAGTGGCCAGGATGTCCAGAGTTTGCCGCAGGACGGTGGCCAAATTTAGGCTGCTCAAACAGACGTAAATCAGAGCCAGGTAGAGCAAAGGGATCAGGTAGCGCTCTACTAGTTGAATAGGAGTATTGCCGGGGATCCCGCTGAGTTTAGAGAACCAACCTGCCAAGGTTCGGAGAACCAAGCCCCGCAACACAGTGCGGATGGCGAAGATCCCGACTACAAAGATGAAAAATACCAGCAGGTAGTTCCAAAGGGGGTTGCCCAGCAGTTGGAAGCTGAGAATCTCCTGAAGCATGGCCTTGAAAACCGCCTTCTTCGGTCAACCAACAGCGAATAAAAGCAGCGGGAAAGCCCAGGGCAAAAGAGTCGCCTGGATTTGCTGCTTCTGTAACCAGTACCCTCTGGGTCTTAGCTAACAAAACAGGGACATCATAACACTGTGTTTATCGCTACTTAGCCGGCTGCTTGGAGAAAGGATGCTCGGGATCCACCAGCTCGGCCACAAATTGGTGCAGGATGGGCAGGTAGCGCTCCCCGGCCACTTGTAGCAAATTGTTGTGATCGGCTCCCTCGATGGGCACCAAACGCTTGGGATCCCGTGCCGCTTGGTAAAGGGCTTCGGCATGCCAGAAGGGGATCAAGCGATCCTGGGTGCCGTGCAAAATCAGCAGTGGGCAGTTGATCTGGGCGATGCGGCTGAGGTTGTCGAAGCGATCAAAAGGCAGCAGCGGGATGCGGGTCAAGACGCGAAAAGCAGTTACAAAGGTCGATTCCAGGATCAGACCCCCCACCGGCTTTTGGGCTGCCAAGTAAACCGAGGGCCCGCCCCCCACCGAGCGTCCGTAAACCAAAATCCGCTCCGGCGGGATCCCCTGCTCCACCAGATAGGCGTAGGCGGCCTCAATGTCCTTGTAGGCACCGGCTTCGGAAGGGATCCCTTCGCTGGTGCCGTAGCCGCGGTAGTCGTAGGCCAAGACGGCAAACCCCCCCTGCTGCAGGCCAGCCAGGCGCGGCAAGATATCTCCCAAGTCCTCGGCGTTGCCGTGGCTGTAGAGGAGGGTATAGGTGGCTTCGGGGTTGGGCAGATACACCGCCGAAATCTGCAGGCCATCGGCGGTGGTGAGCTTGAAAATGGCATCCCCATCCTGGTAGCTGGCGGGGCGAGGCAAAAAGATCAGCCGCTCCGATTGAAACCAGCCCAGCCAGAGCAGGTAGCCGTACACCCCCAGGCCAATAAGCAGCAAGGATCGCCCCACCTGCAGCCCCGGGAAGGATCCCAAAATCCAATTCAAAGGCTTTAACATCCCTCGGCTTGGCATCGAGATAATTCTCCTCACCCCCGGCCCCAGAGGGAGAGGGGGAATTGGTGGCGGCGACGTCGGCAACTAAGGCCTACGGCCCGCTCACGCGAAAGGCCTACGGCCCGCTGACGCGAAAGGCCTACGGCCCGCTGACGCGATCAGGATTCGGCTGGCAAGGCGGAACATTTCCAAAGGCAAACCCCAATCCAGTTAACCAGAGTATGGGCGACGATGGTCACCAGCAGGTTTCCCGACAGCCACACGCCCAGCCCCAGGAGGACGCCCACGGCGCTGGCCCAGACGGCATAGGGCCAACCCTGCCATCCCAGCCAATGCAAAACCCCAAACAAGAGGCCGCTCAAGAGGATCCCGCCCGTCCACCCCAAGGGACTGGCCACCAGGGATCCCATCAGCACGCCGCGAAACAGCCATTCCTCGCTCCAGCCCGGCAGCACCCCCACCCAGAAGATATCTGACCACTGCAGGGGATCCGCCACCAGGTGCAAGTAGGCGGAAGCCGCCCGGCGATAGGCCGGCCAAAGCCAGTAAGCCCCGCAGCTGAGCAGCGCCACCCCCAGCCCCAGCGCCGTTCCCCAGGCAACGGCCAGCGGATCCCAACGGAAGGGCACGCGCAGGGATCCCAGCCAGATCCAGAGGCCGGCGATCACCGCCGCGATCAGGCTGGTCAGGCCCATCCCGATCAGGATCTGTTGGCGCGTACAGGGTTGAATCTCGGCACTCATGGGAGGGGATTTGGCTTGGCACCCTATTCCCAGGGTAGAGCGAATCTCGACAAGGACGGCTGCCTGAATCCACACTGGCAGCGGGGAACACTCCAAGCCCTGAAGGGCGGGGCCTAGGCCGCCATTGTCTCGGTCAACAGGGTAGGAGCTCTCAACTCCCCGCTGCTTGCCAGTGGAGGTGCTGCCTCAACAACTGGGCGTGCTGGGCCGATCGCTCCACCCAAACGGCCACTTGGTCAGGGCCGAGGGCCGGCCCATCGGCATAGCAGGCCAACCAAGCCCGGTGCAAAGCTTCCGGATCCTCTGGGATCGCCTCGAGATCCCAGCCGGGCATGCCCAATTCCTCAAGCAGCGTTGTCACCTTGGGATCGTAGCTGAGGCCAAAGCAGGCACAGCCCTCGGCTGCCGCCATCACCAGGCCGTGGTAGCGCATCACAATTGCCAATTTCACCCCCCGAAAGACCCCCTTTAAAAGATAGGGATCCCGAATTTCCAACACCTGGCTGTGGCCGGGCAAGCGCTGTTGCAGCCGTTGCGCCAAGCGGTAGTCTGGCCCCAGGTCGGGGGATCCAGGCGGAGCCAGTTGGAAGGGCAGCAAAAGCAGATAAGCTCCGGTGGCAGCCTGGAGGCGTCTCAGGCCCTCAGCCAAAATCTCCAATCGCGCTGGAGTGAGCTGGGGATGCTGCCGCAAGACCACGGCAATGCGGGGCTGAGGCCATCTTTCCCACTCCGGCAGGGTTTTGGAGGGCAGGCCCCAAACCGGATCCGGGGCCACCTGATGGGGGATCCCCCAGGCTCGCAGCCATTGAGAAGCAACGGCGTCGCGCACGCTGATGGCTGTACAACCTGCTAGAGCGCGGCGGGCCAGCTCGCGGATCCAGCCCCGCTGCAACGGCCCGATCCCCTGGGCCCAGGCCAAGGTTTTCAGCCCCCGCCGCTGGGCCCAGAGCATCAGTCCCAGGTAGTAGAGGGGGCTGCGCCAACTGGTGCGATCCTGCAGCAGGCTGCCCCCACCCCAGATAAAAGCTTGAGACTGCCTCAGATAGCGCCGCAAAGCCCAGCCATCGAAGCGCGGGCAGGCCAGTACCCCATAGGTGGCAGCCGTTTCCGCGGGGCGAGGAGAGAGCACCACCGGCTGTACAGGGCCGGACAACTGCTGGAGTTGCCGCAGTAGGGCCAGCAACAACGCCTCGTCGCCGGCATTGCCGTAGCCGTGGTAGCCACAGATCAAAACCCGTGGCCCCTGCATCGAGCCGATTTGCTCAGGCAAGTTGCGCCGGGATCCCCAATCAGTAGCAGTCAAGGTTGGTCGAACTCGGCCCGTTGCATCGAGAACCTAATCCAGCCTACAGCTTCCTTCCGGGATCCAGAGCGCTGCCGGCGCAGACATCTCCCTTGCAGCGGAAGGTCTCAGACAGGTCTTCCTTGATGTTCTCCCCACGGCTATAGCTTGCTTCCGCGCAGCGCTCTGCCAGGGGGGTCTTTCTCAGCTTGTGGGATGGCTCCCACTTGCCGAGCTGCCCAGAGCATGCGGTTTGCATCGCAGGGGACGCCGTAACCCCAACTCCCAGACCTATGGCCCGCTTGCGGGAAGGGATGTGGAAACACCCCAGATACTTCCTCTTCTTGCCGCAGTTTCGTATCTCGGCTATTGCTCTAGCCACCTGGCAAGACGCTGCCCTGGATCTTCTGGCCCTGCCAACACTGCCAATGACAAGAGTCCTGGATATCGAGATAGCGCTTCCAGGCGCAAGATCTCAACGCGGTGGGACAGGGATCCCTTTTGCAGAAAAGTTTGCTAAGCAGTTCTAACTGAGTTTTTCGCACGTCGATAACAATCTTGCCGCCCTTCTGGGGCGAGATAGCGGCGAGGCAGCCGCCTGCCCTGCGAAACAGCATGTCGAGATCCGGGCTGGTAGGGAACTGGGGATCCCAGCAGCCAGCAGACAAAGCACTCGGAAACCCCCCACGCTCACCCGGATTTGGCCCACTCAGAGAGGGAAAGGATCCCCTGCCGGCCTAAGAAGCGCCGCCCTATAATGGGTCAGACTTGCGGTCGCTCCGCAACGCTGAA
Source organism: Synechococcus sp. 60AY4M2 (assembly GCF_002760375.1). NCBI lineage: Bacteria > Bacillati > Cyanobacteriota > Cyanophyceae > Synechococcales > Synechococcaceae > Synechococcus > Synechococcus sp. 60AY4M2. The sequence goes on along the minus strand of NZ_AUMZ01000001.1, from coordinate 1,830,388 downwards.
GTGACGGGGTTTTTGAGGTGACCTACGGTCGCAGACCATCGGCCCGCTGGGCTAGGAATTCGGCTTCGCAGCATCCTTACAGCCGCCCCTTTCCGGGGTATGACGAGTATGCCGACGCCGCCCGACCCGCTCGCCCCTCCTGGAGAGCTCAGGCCGCCGCCACGGTGGGCAACCTGTTGCTGGGATCCCTGCTCTTGGGATCTACAGCGACGGCTGCCGGCTTGATGGGGTTGGCCATCAGCTTCCGCAACCTGCCCGATGTGCATCAATTGCGGGACTACGTGCCGGTGGCCACCACCCACATTGTCGATATTCGCGGCGAGCCGATTGCCAGCTTGCACGGGGAAGCCAACCGGGAAGTGATCTCGCTGGAAGAGGTCTCGCCGGAGATGAAAAAAGCCCTGCTGGCCATTGAAGACAGCCACTTCTACACCCACCCCGGCATCAACCCGGTCAGTTTGGGCCGGGCGCTGCTGGGCAGTGTTGAAGGGGGGTTGGGCTCGGCAGGAGGCGGCTCCACCCTGACGATGCAACTGGTGAAGAACCTGTTTTTGAGGCCGGAGCGCACCCTCAGCCGCAAGGTGGCCGAGATTGTGCTGGCGGTGCGGCTGGAGCAAGTCTTTACCAAAGACGAGATCCTGGAGATGTACCTCAACCAGGTGTACTGGGGGCACAACCTCTACGGCATCCAGGCGGCGGCCCGCAGCTACTTCAACAAGGATGCGGCGGAACTGAACTTGGCGGAAGCAGCGATGTTGGCCGGGATCCTGCCGGCCCCGGAAATCCTCAGCCCCTTTCGCAACCTGGAAGGGGCCAAGCGACGGCAGCGGCTGGTGCTGGATCGCCTGGTGGAGCTGAACTGGGTTACCCCGGAAGAGGCCCAGGCGGCACGGGAGCAAGAATTGACCTTGGGCCGCATCACCTCCTTCCAGAGCAACGCCCCGGCGGTTACCGACGCCATTGAGGCAGAGCTGCGGCGCCGCTATGGCGAGCAGGCCATCCTCCAGGGGGGGCTGCGGGTTCAGGCCACTATCGACCTGCGGCTGCAGCGCATTGCCCAGCGCATTGTCAACGAAGACGGGCCTCGCATCGGAGCTGCTCGCCGGGCCGACCAGATGGCCCTGGCGGCGGTGGATCCCCGCACCGGCTATGTCAAGGCCCTTGTGGGCGGCATCAACGCCCAACGGGGCCAATTTAACCGCGCCACCCAAGCCTTTCGCCAAACGGGATCCACCTTTAAGCCCTATGTGTACTACGCGGCTCTGGCTACCGGCCGCTACGGGCCCAACAGCATCCTCTACGACACTCCCATCACCTATCCTGGCTCGCCTCCCTACAGCCCGAAAAACTACGACAACACCTTCTACGGCCCCCTCACCTTTGCCCGCGCCTTGGAGCTCTCCCGCAACGTGCCCACCGTCAAGCTGGCAGATGAAGTCGGGATCCGCAACGTCATTGCGGCAGCCCAGGCCACGGGCATCAGTGCCGAGATGTTTCCCAACTTGGCCACGGCCCTGGGCTCGGCCAGCGTCAGCCCCCTGGAAATGGCCGCCAGCTATGCGGTGTTTGCCAATGGCGGCTACCGGGTGGAGCCAACTCTCTTGGCTCAGGTGGTGGATCGCAACGGTCAGATTCTCTTCGAGGCCAAGCCCCAGCCGCAGCGGGTTTTGGATCCCTGGGCGGTGGCCACCCTCAACCAGATCCTCAAGGGGGTGGTGACCCAGGGCACGGGGACGGCGGCCCGTCTGGACGATGGGCGCCCGGTGGCCGGCAAAACCGGCACCACTTCCGATTTTCGCGACGCCTGGTTCATCGGCTATGTGCCGCAACTGTCCACCGCCATTTGGATCGGCAACGACAACAACTCCCCTATGTTGCCGGGCACGGCAGGAGGCGCCTTTGTCGCCCCCACCTGGAAGCGCTTCATGAGCGAGGCCCTGCAAGGGATCCCACCCCAAGACTTCCCCAGCCCCCAGCAATTTCTTCCCCCCCGGCCATGAGCAATAGCGAGGAGCGGCTGGCGCGCATCGAGCGCGCCGTCGAGGCCAACGCTCAGGCCATCGCCCAACTGGCCCGGCAAAACCAAGAGCTGATGCAAACCATTGCCGGCACCGAGGAGCGCATTGCCAGAGCCGAGGAACGCATTGCCAGAGCCGAGGAACGCATTGCCAAAGCCGAGGAACGCATTGCTGGCGCCGAAGAACGTCTGGAGGCCGAGGTCAAACGCTGGGACGAGCGGTTTTTCCAGCTCAGCCGCGATACCCTCAACTTCACCCGCAATGTAGTGACCATCGCCGCCATCACGGCTGTTTTGATCCCCCTGCTCAGGGATGTCGCTCCCCTGCTGATCGAGCTGCTGCGGGAGGGATCCCGTTAGCCCTCTGTAGCTGGGACATCTCGCTTTTCCAACCGCTGGCCAACAAGTGGTTATCGGCAATTGCGCTGAGACAGCCGCGATTCCACCTCTCTGGGGTCGAGCAGGGTTCCAACCGGAATCGAGGTGTCCAAGGGATCCCAGCGCGTACTGATTCTGAGTTACACTAAAACTGCAAAGAAAGGTAACGCCTTTTTCTGGTTATCCTGACCCTTCGCCGCGTTCTTTCTTGCATTCCTTGCACAAGACACAGAGGACAGACGATTATGGCTTTTGAACTCCCGGCTCTGCCCTACCCTGCCGACGCCCTCAAGCCCTATATGTCGGCGGAAACCTTCTCCTACCACCACGGCAAGCACCACGCCGCCTACGTGGCCAACCTAAACAAGCTGATCGAAGGCACCGAGCTGGCCAATAAGTCGCTAGAAGAAATTATCAAGACCACGTTTGGGGATCCCGACAAAGTGGGCATCTTCAACAATGCCGCCCAGGTCTGGAACCACACCTTTTTCTGGGAATCCATGAAGCCAGGTGGGGGCGGCGCGCCGACGGGGCCCATCGCCGACAAGATCAACGCCGATTTTGGCGGCTACGACAAGTTTGTCGAGGCCTTCAAAACGGCGGCGGCCACCCAGTTTGGCAGCGGCTGGGCCTGGCTGGTGCTGGACAACGGCACCCTCAAGGTTACCAAAACCCCCAACGCCGAAAACCCGCTGGTGCACGGCCAAGTGCCCCTGCTCACTTTGGATGTCTGGGAGCACGCCTACTACCTGGACTACCAAAACCGGCGGCCCGACTTCATCAGCGCCTACCTGGAGCACCTGGTGAACTGGGATGCCGCCAATGCCCGGCTGGCTGCTGCCTGACTGACTCTCTTCTGGGATCCTCTGACGGGGGATCCCATCGAGGACTAGCCTTGCCCAGCTCTTTGCTAGGGGATCCTCAGGGATCCCTTTTTTTTCGGCCTAGTCCTTCCCCAAGCGTTCCCGCTCTTCGCGCAGGCGTTCCAGGAAACTGGGCGTGGGGTTTTGGGCAGGGGTGGGGGAGGCAGCAGGAGGAGCGGCCCGATTGATGGGGGGAAACAAGGGTTGGTTGATGGGCTGTGGGGGGAGAGGCTTGGCTGGGACACGAGCTGGAGAAGGTGGAGCAGCGGGTGTGGGCACTGCAACCGGTCGGGGCGGGGGCGCAGCGGGGGGGGGGGGGGGGGGGGGGGGGGGGGGGGGGGGGGGGGGGGGGCGGCGAAGTGGGCGGGGGTGCTGGGGCGGTTGCCGGTGTGGGCGTGGGTTCGGGTTGAGGAGGGTCTTGAGGGTTGTCCCGAGCCGGATCCGGATCATCTTCAAACGCTGGCTCACCCGCTGGATCCCGCAGCAGCCAGTCCAGCAGCGGCTCCGGGATGGCTTGCTGCCCATCGGTGGCAGGGGGCAGCGGAACGGCAGGCGGTCTCTCCATGCCTGTGCCCGGATCCAAGAGCAGACGCAGGCCCCAAAAAGTGCTCCCGGCAATGGCGGCCAAAAGGGCTATCCCTCCCCAGAGGGGGAGCGGCCTACCTTTGGGCTCCGGCTGGGCGCTGAGCCGATGGGCGCCTTCCTGACCATCGAGGGCTGCCAGGGTGCGCTCGGAAAAGGGCGAGGTTGTTGGAGGGGGGGTGAGGGCAGAGCCGGCGCTGCTGTCAGATTGCAGGGATCCCTCCAATTGGTCGCTGAGGAGCTTCATATTCGGGGGCCGCTGGCCGGGATCTTTAGCCAGACAAGCAAGCACCACTTCCTCCAGCGCCGGCGGGATCTCATGGGGCAACTGGGAGCGGTCGAAGGGCCGAGGCTGTTGGTAATTGTGGGCCTCGTACCAACCGGGAAAAGAATCGGTCTTCGGTTTTAGGGGGTGTTGACCGGTCAGCATGCGGTAGAGCACCACGCCGAACGAGTAGATATCGGAGCGGGGATCCAGTTCCTCGCCGCGCACCTGTTCGGGAGAGGCGTAGCGCACTGTGCCCAAAAAGCCGGTGGTTTGGGTGCCGAGGGCCAGGGAAACATCGCTGAGCAGCTTGGCAATGCCGAAATCCAGGATCTTGACCGTCTCCCCCAGGGTCTCATCTTTCAAGACAAAGAGATTGCTGGGTTTGATGTCGCGATGGATCACCCCCTTGATGAGATGGCCATCCTGCTCGGTCTCTAGGTTGTGGGCGTAGTAGAGGCCAGCACACACCTGGCGGGCGATCTTCACCACCTGTTGCGGCGGCAGCAGCGGCTGCTTGAGCAGCAGTTCTCCCAAGCTGCGCCCCGTCAGGTATTCCATCACCAGATAGGGTTGGTTGTTCTCCAGGCCGTAATCCAGCACCTTGACAATGGCCGGGTGCTCCCCCAGCAGCGTGCTGATGCGAATTTCCTGCTGAAAGCGCTTGAGCAAGTGACGACGGGTGTTTTCATCGCCTGCCAAGTTCTGGTGCAACAGCTTCACCGCCACCGGGCGATTGAACAGGCGGGTATCCACAGCCTTGAACACCTGCCCCATGCCCCCTGCCGCAATGCTCTGAACCAGTTGATAGCGCTGACCGATCACTTTTCCAGGAGCAAGCTGGTTCATAAGCGGCCCAAGAGCATGTACCCTCCGATTTTAATGGGTGTCTCTCGAAAGTTTCTCTCGCCTCTTTGCGGGCGCCACCGCCAGGCTGTCTTCATTCCCAGCGTGTTTTTGATGTATTTTGAATGCTTGTTAAACGTCCTGTCGGAGATTGAAGACTGGACGAAGGCTGCGAGCGATGGGGAGCTATCTGGATCTGGATGAATCTGATAGACTCAGGCGGGCGCTTTGCCGAGTCTCTGCGTTGGTGTCTGTCGGGTATTTATGCGAGCTAGCTGGCTGCAAATCTCAGGGATCCCTCTGGCCACGCTCGGCCCGGTGAAAAACCCGGTGCTGGTGTTCCTGATCATCCTGACGATCATGCTGGTGGCGCCGCTGCTGTTTGAGCGGCTGCGCCTGCCGGGGATCATCGGCCTGATCTTGGCCGGCTTGGTGGTGGGGCCCTACGGCTTGGGCATCCTGCAGCGGGACGAGACCATCGTCTTATTGGGCACCGTGGGGCTGCTGTTTCTCATGTTCATGGCCGGGCTGGAGACCAGCCTGGAGGATCTGAAGCTAAATGCCTGGAAGGCCAGCATCTTCGGAGCGCTCACCTTTCTGTTGCCAATGGTGATCGGCACGACGGCCATGCTGGCTTTGGGGTATGGCTTTTTGGCGGCGGTGCTGGTGGCCTCGTGTTTTGCCTCCCATACCCTCATCGCCCTGCCGATCGTCTCCAAGTTGGGCCTGATGCGCTTGCAGACGGTGACGGCCACCTTGGGGGCGACGCTAATTACCAATGTCTTGGCGTTGTTGGTGCTGGCGGTGGTGGTGCGCGCCCACCAAGGCGAGCTGACGCTGCAATTTTGGCTGACGCTGATCCCCTCGATTGCCCTCTACACCTTGGCCACCCTCTGGGGGGTGCCCAAGCTGGGCGGTTGGTTTTTCCGGCGCTTTGGCCACGACGAGGGGGCAGAGTTTACCTTTGTGATTGCCACCTTGTTCGTGGTGGCCTACGGAGCGGGGTTGATCGGCATTGAGCCGGTGGTGGGCGCCTTTTTGGCCGGGACGGCCATCACCCCCATCATCCCCCAGCTCAGCCCCCTCATGAACCGCATTCAGTTTATCGGCAACACGTTGTTTGTGCCGTTTTTCTTGATCTCGGTGGGGATGCTGATCAATCCCGGCATCCTCTTCGGCGAGCCGCGCACGCTGCTGGTGGGCGGAGTGATGATTGCAACGGAGGTGGTGAGCAAGTTTCTGGCCGCTTGGATCCCGGCCCAACTGTTTGGCTGGCGCTTTGCCAGCACGATGATCATGTTCGGTTTGTCGATGGCTCAGGCGGCGGCTACCCTGGCGGCGATCACGGTGGCCTTTCAGGTGGAGTTGGTGGATGAGCTGACGGTGAACGGCACCATTGCCATGATCCTGGTGACCTGTGTTGCCTCGCCTTGGATTGTGGCCCGCTGGGGAGAGCAAATGCAGCCAGCCGAAGTGGCGGCAGAGTCCACCGAATTGCCCAAGCCGGATTGGGGAGCTCGCGTCTTGGTGCCGGTGGCCAACCCGGATACTGAGAGGAACCTGTTACAGTTGGCTTTGATTTTGGCCAAAAAAGATGGGGGAACGCTGCTGCCGCTGCATGTTTTGTCTGACCGCGCCGGGATCTCGCCGGCAGCCCTGGCCCGGCAGGAGCAATTGTTGACCTTTGCCGAAGCTCTGGCCCACAGCGCCGTGACCCGAGTGGAGCCGATCCGGCGGGTGGATGACTCGGTGGAAAAAGGGATCATTCGCTCGGCGGCGGAACGGCGGGCGACCTTGGTGATCCTGGGCTGGAAGGGCTACTCCACCTATACAGAGAACTTTTTCGGCAGCATCATCGGCGCGGTGGTGCGGCAGGTGGGGATCCCAGTCTTGATTACGCGGTTTCCAGTACCCATCGAGACGGCGCGCCGCATCCTCTTGGTTGCACCGGAGCTGGAGGTCTCTCCCGGATCCCTGCAGCAGACCATTGGGCTGGCGCAAACGCTGGCCGGCGAATTGAAAGCAGGTTTGCAGATCCTGCTGGTGCAAACCCGACCTGGGCGGAAAAGCTCCCCAGCCTTGCCGGCAGAAAGCTATGCCCACTTGCCGGTTCAGCGGGTGCAGGGGGGGGTGGTGGCGGAAGCCTTCAAAGCGCTGCAGCCAGGAGATGTGTTGGTATTGGTTCCCAGTGAAACCGGCAACCGGTCGCGCCTGGGCCGAGAGCCGGAGACCATCGCCCGCAACCGACCCAGCCTTCCCATCATCGTGGCGCATTTGCCGCGGGATTCAGCTCATCCCTTGCGCCAAGGAGATGGGGTTCTGGCGGCCGCAGAGCCCACTTGACAGGGATGGCATTGGGGTGTTGTCTGGCGGACTGGAGCTCTTGTCTCAACGACGCCCCGGCTCCCCTGGTAAACTGGGATACCCCAGGTTCGGAGCAGTCGTGAGCCAGAAGGGAGGCCCAGAGCCATAGACTATGTTGATTGAGGAAGTGGGGATGGTACCCTACGGAGCACAGGAGCATGACTCTAGTCAATAATAATCAATAATAAGCTCAACTATACTGAAAATGACGTATGATATGTTCAGTACGGATTACTACCAGTTGATCTTTCTGTTTACTTTCGAGTCTGCCAACATGGTAGCCAAAGCAAAGCAGAAAATTGGTAGTAAGACGACACGGAAACTGCGCTTTGGGTATTCTACTCAAAGCTTTGCGGGATACCGCCATTCTGGTTGGAAACAAACAGAATGCTATCGCTGCATAGTTGAACAGTGATGTTCAGCAGTGTTCAGCGTAAATGTATCAGTATGGTTGCCTATTTGCTGGAAGTCGGCTGTGAAGAGCTCCCAGCCAGTTTTGTGGATTCGGCTCTGGAGCAGTGGCGAACCGGGATCCCGGCCTCTTTGGCGGAGGCCCATTTGCAAGCGGAGCAGATGCAGCTTTTCGGTACGCCGCGCCGCCTGGCGGTTCTGTTGCAGGGGTTGCCCACCCAGCAGCCGGATCGCACTTTGGAGGTGAAGGGGCCGCCAGTGCAGGTGGCCTACCAAGATGGCCGGCTCACCCCCGCCGGGGAAAAATTTGCCCAAAAACAAGGGGTGGATCCCGGCAGCCTGGAAATCCGGCAAGTGGGCAAGGGATCCTTTGTGTTTGCGGTGCAGCGGGTGCGGGGCCGACCGACGGCGGCGGTGCTCCAGGAATTGGCGCCCACCTGGATCACCAGCTTGAGCGGCGAACGGCTGATGCGCTGGGGCTATGGAGACCTGAAGTTTCCCCGTCCCATCCGCTGGCTGGTTTCCCTTTGGGAGGATCAGGTGTTGCCTTTGCTCTGGCCTACCTCCGAGGGAAATCCTTTGCCGGGCTTGGTGGCGGGGCGGGTGAGCCGGGGGCACCGCGTTTTGGGATCCCAGCAGGTTGTCCTGGAGCGGGCCGAGAGCTACGTTCAGCAAATGCAAGAGGCGGGGGTCAGCCCCGATCCAACAGCGCGAGAGGCATACATTCAGGCTGAGGTGACCAAGCTGGCCAGGCAGGTGAATGGGGAAGCCCAGATCCCTGCTCCTTTGCTGCGGGAGGTGGTGCAGTTGGTGGAGTGGCCGACGGCGGTTCTGGGGCGCTTTGAGCCGGAGTTTTTGCGATTGCCCGTGGCGGTGATCGAGACGGTGATGATCACCCACCAGCGCTACTTCCCAGTGCGGGATGGCCGGGATCCCCAGAAACTGCTGCCCTACTTCATCACCATCTCCAACGGCGACCCCCGGCAAGCAGAGCGGATTGCAGCAGGCAACAGCCGGGTGGTGCGGGCACGCCTGGCCGATGCTCGCTTTTTCTACGAGGAGGATCGGCGGATCCCGTTGGCCCAGCGGGTGGAACGCCTGCAGGCAGTTACCTTTGCCGAAGGGCTGGGATCCATGCGCGACAAGGTGGAGCGCATCCGCCAAATTAGCCGTCTCATCGCCGCTGCCTTGAAGTTGGATCCGCAGGAGCAGGCGCTGGTGGATCGCACCGCTTACCTGTGCAAGGCGGATCTGGTGACCCAGATGGTGTACGAGTTTCCCGAGCTGCAGGGGATCATGGGCGCCGAGTACGCCCGGCAGGATGGGGAACCGGAGGCGGTGGCGGAGGGGATCGAACAACACTACTGGCCCCTGGGGGCAGGGGAGGCCTTGCCCGCCTCTTTAACCGGACGGGTGGTGGGCTGGGCGGATCGCCTCGATACCCTGGTGGGCATGTTTCGCTTGGGGCAGATCCCTACTGGTTCTTCGGATCGCTTTGCCCTGCGGCGGGCCGCCAACAGCCTGGTGTTGATTGCCTGGGATGCCGGCTGGACCTTTGACTTCAACTCCCTGTTGCAGAGGGTGGTGCAGGACTACGCGGCAGGCGACGAGAAGACCTTGAAGGCTTTGCAGGAGTTTTTGCTGCAGCGGCTGCAAATCCTTCTGCAGGAGGAAAAGCGGATTGATTACGACCTGGTCAGGGCAGTGGTTGGGGATCCAGAAGCGCTGCAAGAGGGGGAGCCAGCAAAGTCCGACCTCCCTCGGCGAGCCTTAGCCAACCTGCCCCTCACCCTGCTGCGGGCTGAGTACCTGCAACACCTGCGAGCCACCGGGGAATTGGCGGATCTCTACCCCACCCTCAATCGCTGTGCCCGCCTGGCCGCCCAGGGAGACTTGGACAGCGCCGTGCTGGATCCGGCAGCGGCTGTGGATGCCGACCTGTTGCAGGAGGCGGCAGAACGGGAGCTGTACAAGGCTTGCCAGAGGGTTTACCGCCTGGGGGTGGAGCCAGCCCTCCAAGGAGACTTTACCCCACTGGTGGAGGGCCTGCAGGCAGCAGCCCCCGCAGTGGATCGTTTTTTCGAGGCGGTTTTGGTCATGGATCCGGATCCCAGGCTGCGGGCCAACCGGCTGAACCTGTTGGGGGTATTGCGCAACCAGTCCCGTTTGCTGGGAGATATGGGAGCTGTGGTCATGGCAGGAGAGGCTGCGCCAGCAAAGAGCCACTAAGGAACCAGTAACTGGGCGCAATCATCCTTGGGGGCGGGAGATTCATCCAAGAAAGCTTAAGCATTGCTGCAAGGCCCGCTGCACTGAGCCCAGGTAGCCCTCTCCAAACAAGTTGAGATGGTTGAGCCAGTGGTAGAGCTGGTAGAGGGGCTTGCGCTGGCAATACCCCTCGTCCAGGGGATAGGCCTCTTGATAAGCCCGGTAGAACTCTGCCGGGAAGCCGCCAAAAAGCTCGGTCATCGCCAAATCCGTCTCCCGATCCCCGTAGTAGGTGGCTGGGTCAAAAATCACCGGCGAGCCGTCGGGCAAGGCGCCGTAGTTGCCGCCCCAGAGATCCCCGTGCAGCAGAGACGGGACGGGTCGGTAGTCCAGAAAGAAAGTCTCTAGCTCCGCCATTACCCGCTCGGCTTGCGCCACCCACGCGCCGCGGTAACCCCGCTGACAAGCCAGCTTGACCTGGTAGAGCAGTCGCTGTTCCCGGTAGAAGTCCAGCCAGTTCTGTCGCCAACTGTTGATCTGCGGCGTCGAGCCGATGGTGTTGTTGCGATCCCAGCCGTAGTGGCCGTTGGGGGAGAGCGTGCGGTGTAACTGGGCCAACTGGGATCCCAGCAGACTCCCCGTTTGGGGGCGGGGCGAGGTCAGCTCCAGATATTCCAACACCAGGTAGGCTTGCCCACCGACGGATCCCCAGGCCATCGGCTGCGGCACCCGCACAGCCTTGGCTGCCGCCAAAGTTTGCAGGCCTGCCGCTTCCGCCGCAAACATCTCCAGCGCTCCCTCTCCTCCCCGTGCCACTTTAACAAAGTAGTCCCTAGTTTCCTGGGCAGAAAAAGCTTGGAGCGCACAGGAGAGCCGGTAGGCAGCGTTGATGCTGCCCCCGCCCACAGGACGGTAGTGTAGAGGACGCAAGGGATCCCCTGTGATTTCAGAAAGGTGCTGAGCGACGGCCTGCCAAAAGTTCTGCATCAGTACCCTATTTTCCTTCCGTGGGCGTCGCTGCCTCAGGATCTAAAACAGCTCCTGCCCCGTAGGAGTCGATGTCAACCGCTTGGGATCCCCCCACCGCCAACAGCTCCATCAGGGATCCCAGCCGCCACCAGATCAATCCTGCTGTGCTGAAGACAAGGATCCCGCCCACCAGAGCAGCCAAGCCCAAAGATAGGCCAAACACGTTCAAACAGGCAGCCACAAAGCCGAAGGTAAACACACAGCAGAGAGTATAGGTGAGGATCACCCCCGGCGTGCGGTAGCGAATCTGCCCCTGGCTCTCTCGGTTCTGCTGCCAAAGAGCTACCTGGTACTCCAACTTGTCTTTAAAGATGATGCCGAAAATAACCGCGAAGAAGCTGAGCAGGGCAATGGCCGAGTAGATAGGGGGGTTGACAAAGCTACGGGAAAACTCGCCGCCAGCGTAAAGAGACTCCATGAAGCTTACCTGATCCCAGTCCTCCTTAGCTTAACATTTCTTAGCATCTTCTGCTGCGGAGTCAGCATCTAAGAGAAATCGGAGCAGGTCGAGCCGTCTCAGCTACCCCCTCTCAGACAACCACCTGGGGCATCAGTTGCTCAACCAATAGGAGCAGAGTATTGGCCACAGAGGCCGGCTCTTGGGCATTTAGGGTCGTGTGGGGAATCGATTGGTTGTTCAAGATCAGCAAAATGTCTTCTGGATCCCAGGCATTGGGGTGATCGACATGGGTGATCCCAATAACCGAGGGAACATCTGTCCTCGCCTTCATGAAAGCTTGAATAGCCTGAGCGTTGCGAAACTGACCGGGCAGGTGGGCGGGCACCAAAAGGATGTACCCATGGGCGCGCCGGATCAAAATATCCCACATAAAGCTGAAGCGGGCCTGGCCGGGGGTGCCGTAGAGATGCAGCCACATCTCTTCTTCCTCTTCTCCGATCCTCAGGCGGCCAAAGTCCATGCTGACCGTTGTGCTCTGCTTCAGCTCTGCCACCTCATCGGTGGCCTTGCGATCTGTATCGACCACTTCGATCTCACTAATGGTGCGGATAAAAGTGGACTTTCCAGCCCCCACCGGCCCGGTTACGACGATGCGGAGAATGTTGTCCATAGTCAGCCCCTGCCCTAAACCCCTAGCCTAAATCTGCCCCTAGAGCCCTTGCCGAATTAAGAAGCTAAGTTGCTGGCGCCGGTGGCAATAAGACGCTTAAACAACGCCTCGCTCATGCCCGTTTCCTGCTGCACAGCGTTGTAAGCCACCTCCAGATAGGCTTGCTCGATAAAGGAGAGATCGATCATGCAGACCTTGCTCAGGCTCATCCGCAGTTGCTCGGGCTTGCCCTCTTTGACCAGCCGGCGGCTCACCTCCTGCACAACCGTGGCCATGGCCGGCACCACGTGTTGAGGGCCAATGCCAACGCGCACATGAACTAGGCCAATTTTCCAGCGGCGCTCGGCGTACTGGGGGCCCCAGTTGTCCATGCCTGTAAACATTTCCTTAAACCAGTCCGTAAAAGTCTGGCCCAGCCGTTGCCGGTTGTGCTTAGCAATAACAGCTGCCATCTCAGCATCGCGATCCAAATAGCCGTAAAAGGCATCCGACATTTCTGTGGCGATGCTGCTGCCCCAGTCGGCACTTTGCTGCAAAATCTTCCTGTCTTCGTCTGTAAATTCGGTGCGCGAGATCAAGACTTGCAGCAGCTCCAAAGGTTTGATAGTCATAGTTCCCTCAAAATCAAGCGAAAATCAAAACCCAGCTTCCCTGCTTAGCTTGCCTACTTCATCGCTTCTGCAATGCTTGCGGCCACTCGCTTCATTTCCAAAAAGAGCAAGCCTTGCTTAACTTCATGGCTGGCTAGCGTCAGCAAAACGGCGTCAGGTCCGCAACTGGTTAAAACGCCGTACCCTTTTTCTCCCTGCACAAAAATTCTCTCTATGGCTCCGCGGCTCAGCTCTTTCCCAATTCGTTCCCCCAGAGAAAGCATAGCCGCCGACATGGCCGATGCCCTTTCTTCGTCCATGCCTGCCGGCAATGCAGAGGCCAGAGGCAAGCCATCTGGCGTGACCACTGCTGCTCCTTGAACTTCCGGCGTGCTGGAAACGTAATTCTGGAGAATTGCTTGCAAAGAGGATAAATTAGCCATCCTTTCTCTCCCTGCTTTCAAGACTTTTTGTCATTTTTTCTCGTATCTATTTGCTGATACAGCCTTTTAATTTAAAATAGAGTACAGGTATTCAAGAGGAAGGAGAGAAAGGAATGCCGACTCATTCTTTGGATTTGCGGCAAAGAGTTGTAGCAGCCTACCAGGCAGGTAACACCTCCATCCGCCAGGTAGCTAAACGCTTCATGGTGACCAAAAGAACAGTACACCGCTGGGTGCGTCAGTACCAACAAACTCAAGATTTAGCCCCTAAGAAAGCAGGCACCAAGCGAGTGGGCATTTTGGAACAACATCGGCAGGAAGTGATGGCAATTATTA
>NZ_AUMZ01000001.1:1728091-1810001 GCF_002760375.1 Synechococcus sp. 60AY4M2 | reverse complement strand
TGAAGACTTCTTTACTACTGATCAATCCATCCTCCTTCCGAAGTTGGTTTGCTAAGTGCTGCTATTGTACCCCTTGAGCCCTTAACAGGCTGTACTGCAAAGATCTGCCAGAAGATCTCCTCGCTCAAAAATCTCTCACTTATCCCGAACCCCCCTCAGCAAAGTAGCCAGCCGCGAGACGAGGGAGGGCTTAACCCGGTCGCTTCCCTGTGAGAAAGAGGGTAGTTTGGTGCTCGGCTTTTCCTTCGCAGCTTCCAAGCTTTCTGCCACCGCCGTCAACTTGTCCGAAACCAGCAAAGAGGGAACAATGGCCGTTGGGCCATCACAGGGGCTGATGAGCCCCAGCTTGGCCAGGCGGGCGCAGGCATAGCGCACTTCCAGAAGATCTGCCCCCAACGCCCGGGCCAACTCAGCCAGGTTGCGAGAGGGGGAAACTCCCTCCAAGACTCCCCACTCCAAAGGCGAAAGCCTGTACAAGGGCAGCTCGCTGCTGGTGCGCCAGAAGTAGCTGTCCGGCTGCGGCAGACTTTCTTCAGGACGCTGGTCCAGCTTGAGCTGCTGCAGCGCTTCCAAAACCACGGCACTGGCACCCTTGCTCAGGCCGGTCATCTCGCGATAGGGCAGGCGCACACTAGGCAAGAAGCTGAACTGGCCCGCTTCCAGGGCAAACAAGCTGTAGAGACCTACCTGCAGTTGGTGGCGAAAGAGCTTGGCCAAAGCCACAGGCGAAATTAACCCCTGCCGCTGCAGACACCGCCCCAGCGGCTCTTCCGGGCCACAGAAAGAGGCCAGCTTTTCCACCACCCGCTCGCTAACCAGGCCGGAGCGGGCCAGCAAACCCTCCAAGCGATGTTCCTCTTCGGGGGGCAGAGCTGCAATCACCCGACCTTGGTAAAACCAGATTTTGTAGATGCCGTTTGGGGCCCAGACGGAAAGTTGACCTGTTTTGCTGCCTTTTTCGATGAGCTGCAACAGATCGGGAAGGGAAAATTCTTGGAGGTCTCCAACGATAGCCATGGCAATTCTTTAGCCTCCATTAAGTTGAATATTGGCGCTTTCAGGGATCCTCACGGACACCACCATTCTCATTCCCTGATTCCCTGTCAACAACCGTGTAGCGACGGCAAAGCCATCTTCGCTCAAGTACTCAACCTGGCAGCAATTCTACTGATGAACGATCTTTTTGGAGAGATAAAGTCTAAGCGTTGAGCTGCGTAAGATTTTGGCATCAATTCCTATTACTTTTGTGTTGCTTTGGTCCAGATCTGTTACAGCCATCCAGTTTATCTTTACCTAAATTAACTTCGTAAAGCCGGCGTAGGAGCATGCAATAGAATTTTACTCTACCGGCTTATTTTTCGCGCATGGTTTTGAGGAGAGTAGATAGGCGGCTGACCAAGGAAGGCTTGACCGGCTCCTTCTCTTCCCGAAGGTTGGGGAGAAGCTTAGAAGCCGCCGCAAGCGCAGGCTGGGGTGAAGCGGCCGAGCTGTCGCAGGGGCTGAGCAACCCCAGCTTGGCCAGGCGGGCGCAGGCATAGCGGACTTCTAAGAGATCTGCCTTTAGGGCTTGGGCCAACTCAACCAGGTTGCGAGCGGGCGAAACCTGCTCCAAGATTGCCCACTCCAGGGGCGAGAGTTTGTACAAGGGCAACTCGGTGCTGGTACGCCAGAAGTAGCTGTCCGGCTGGGGCAGATTTTCTTCCGGGCGCTGATCCAACCGAAGCTGCTGCAGCGCTTCCAAAGCCACGGCACTGGCTCCTTTGCTCAGACCGGTCATCTCGCGGTAGGGCAGGGGCACGTTGGGCAAGAAGCTAAACTGTCCCGCTTCCAGGGCAAAGAGGCTGTAAAGCCCCACCTGCAGTTGATAGCGAAAGAGCTTGGCCAAAGCTGCAGGGGAAATAAACCCCTGCCGCTGCAAGCAAAGGCCCAGAGGCTCCTGCAAGCTGCAGAGGGAGGCCAAATCTGCCACGACTTGCTGGCTGACCAGGTTTAAGCGCACCAGCAAGCGCTCCAACTGATGCTCTTCTTGGGGAGACAAGGCCGCCACCACTCGCCCCTGATACAGCCAAACTCGATAAATGCCATTGGGCCCCCAAATGGAGAGTTGGCCTGTTTTCTTTCCTTTTTCCATCAAATGCAACAGCTCGGCTAGGGAAAATTCCTGAAGATCTCCAAGCATTGCCATGTCTCTGCCCTCTCTCCAACTTTCGGATCTGACTTTTTCAGTATTTTCACGGTTTTTCCCTTGCTACGCAAGGTACAAAACGAGGCAGCTTTGGGCCAGCGCAAGCCTCATTTTACATTTGGCTTTTCAAAAGTCAAAGCTAATTAATTTCCTTGATTGAACTTAATCGAGATCGCTGCTTCCTAGGCCTGAGCAGGGCAAAAGTTGTGGCAGAAGTCAGTAAAACTTCGGAAATAGAAACAGATAGTAGGCGGAATATTGGTTGTCTTTAACACTTTTTAATTTTGCTCGTCAGGGGATCCACCACTTAATAAAAGTTCTCCTGAGAAGGAGTGAATTGAAGATTACACTGAGGGAGCTGAAGGCCATGAGGCCGCCGGCCAGGGCGGGGCTGAGGCCGATGCCGAAGCTGGGCAGGAGCGCACCGGCAGCCACCGGGATCCCGACCCAGTTGTAGGCGAAGGCCCAGAGGAGGTTTTGCTGGATCTTGCGGAAGGTGGCGCGGCTGAGACGGATGGCTTCCACGACGTCCCAGAGGCGGTTGCGCATGAGGATGATATCGGCAGTCTCGAGGGCGGCAGCGGTGGCAGAGTGCAGAGCCATGCCCACGTCAGCTTGGGCCAGGGCGGGGGTGTCGTTGATGCCATCACCCACCATGGCGACTCTTTGACCCTGGGCCTGCAGATCTCGGATAACCTGAGCTTTGTCTGCCGGCTGCACCTCGGCGATGACGCGGATCCCTGGCACCTGCAAGGCCTGGGCCACCTGCTGGGCCACCTCGGTTCGGTCGCCGGTTAGCAGGACTACCTGCAGGCCCATTTGCCGAAGCCGTTGCAGCGTTGCCCGGGCGTCGGGCCGCAAGGGATCCTGGGCCGCCAACAGCCCCACCAGGGATCCCGCCACGGCCACCCCCACCACCGTTTTGCCAGCTTGTAGCAGCGCCTGGGCTTGGGCCTGCGCTTGCGGGGAAATCGGGATCCCTAGGGCGGCCAGCCCCTCTAAGGAGGCCAAGATGACCTCTTGCCCTTCCACCCGCGCCGAGGCCCCCAGGCCTGGCTGAGTGTAAAACTCGTCGGCAGAGAGCAGGGGTAGTCCTCGCTCGCGGAGGGCCCCCAAAATGGCCTGGGCCAGGGGATGGCGGGTGCCGCTTTCCACAGTGGCCGCCAGTTGCAGCAGCCGAGCCGGATCCAGAGAGGGGTCGAGGGCCAGGCAATCTGTTAGGTGCGGATCCCCCTGGGTGAGGGTGCCGGTTTTGTCGAAGACAACCGTTTGCAGGCGGTGGGTTTTCTCCAGGACATCGCCGCCGCGGATGAGCAGCCCCCGCTCCGCGCCCAGGCCGGTGCCCACCAGAATGGCCGTCGGCGTCGCCAATCCGAGGGCACAGGGGCAGGCCACCACCAGCACCGAGATGGCCAGCTTAAGGCTGAGGAGCAGAGGGGTGGGGTGGGGCGGGTGATCCGCCAGGTGCAGAGGGGAGTGAAGGCCGACCCCCCTCAGGAGCTCGCTGCCCCACAAGGGGATCCCAACCCAGTACCAGAAGGCGAAGGTGAGAAGGGCCAGCACCACCACCCCGTAGGTGAAGTAGCCGGCCACCCGGTCGGCCAGGCCCTGGATGGGGGCCTTGCGGGCCTGGGCTTCTTCCACCAAGCGGATGATCTGGGCCAGGGTGGTGTCTTTGCCGGTGCGCGTAGCTTGGCACAGCAGCAGCCCCGATTGGTTGACCGTCCCGGCCACGACCGGATCCCCTGGCTGTTTGAGCACGGGTAGGGATTCCCCGGTGAGCATGCCCTCGTCCACCGTGGCCTGGCCGGCAATTACTTCCCCATCCACCGGGATCTGCTCGCCAGCCCGCACCTGCAGCCAGTCTCCCACCTGCACCTGTTCCACGGGGCACTGCTCTGCCGCCAGCTCGCCTTTGCTCAGGTCTTCGGCTGGGGATCCTGACCGTTGAGAGGGTCGGACTCGCCAAGCAACGCTGGGGCGCAGGCTGAGCAGCGATTGCAAACTGCTGGCCGCCCGCAGACGGCTCTGCTGTTCCAGGGCCCGCCCCAGCAGGATGAAGCTGAGCAGCATCACCGGCTCTTCAAAGAAGCACTCCCAGCCCACCTGCGGGGCCAGCAACCCCACCAGACTGGCCAGGTAGGCGGATCCGGATCCCAGGGTAACTAGCGTGTTCATGTTGGGAGCTAGCCGCCGCGCCGCCCGCCAGCCGTCCAGGACAAGGCCGCGGGCCGGGCCGACAAAGGTCAGCGTCGCCAACCCCCAGTGCAGCCAGACGTCGTTGAGGACGGGCAGGCCCAGGCGGGCAAAAAGATCCAGGTGTCCAGCGGCAGAAATGAGCAGCAAAAAAACGGCGGTGAGGGCCTGGCGAAGGTGGTCTTGGGCTTGCCGCCGTTGCCGCGCGAGGGGATCCGCAGGCGCGTCCAGAGCATTGTCCCATCCGTCGGGGGAAGGAGCCTGAGCTTGGGGAAAATCGCCCCTGCCGGCGGCGCAAGAGCTGGGAAACCCTGCATCCGTCAAGATCCGGGCCAAATGCTCGGGATCAGGCTGGATCCCAGGGGCAAGTTCCACAAGAGCTGATTCGGTAACCAGGTTAACGCTGGCTTTGACCACCCCCGGCTGATTCAGCAGGGTCTGCTCGACGACCCGAACACAGCCGGCGCAGCTCATGCCCCCAACATGGAGCAGCAGGGATCCCTTTCCAGGCTCTTCCTGAGAGGACGGCTGAGCTATCCGCTCGGGGAACTTCGCATCCGCAGTAGCCATCTCCAATGCCTAGCGGGTCAACACAACTTTTCCCTCACCCCCAGCTCCCTCCCCCAGGGAGAGGGGGGAGCAGCTCCGCGGCAATTGGCAGCGAGCTTGGAGATAAGGAGATACCCCCTATCCTAGCCTTGGCACCCCAGGCCTCTACGAATCTCTTATCCTCGTTGAACCCGCCGCTCAAACTCCTCGCGGGTGGCATCCACCAGTTGCACTGCCTCTGGATAGAGCTGCGGATGGTTTTGCTTTAGCCAACTCAGCAGCCGCGCCAACTGGGCGGCGCAGAGATCCAGATCGGCCTGAAAAATCACTGCCGCCGCCATGTGCTGGGCGTATTCAGGGGGATGGCCCTGCTGCGTCAGCTCCGCCGTCAAGGCGGCCAGGGCCTGCTGGCGAACAGAGGGGGCGGAGCCTTCAGAAGTGGACATGGGCAGGATCCCTTAGTTGGAAGAGTAGCGGCGCAGGGCCAGGGTCACGTTATGCCCCCCAAACCCGAAGGCATTGACCAGGGCCACGTCAACGGCCATCTGCCGTGCCCTGTGGGGGACAAAGTCCAGCCCCTCGCACTCGGGGTCGAGGTTGTCCAGGTTGAGGGTAGGGGGAACCCAGCCGTGGTGGATGGCCAGGGCCGTCGCCACGGTGGCAATGCCGCCTGCTCCCCCCAACAGGTGGCCGGTCATGGACTTGGTGGCGCTGATGGCTAGGCGAGGGGCATGCTCACCAAAAACTGCCCTGATGGCTTGCACCTCGGCTACATCCCCCACCGGTGTGCTGGTGGCATGGGCATTGATGTGCTGCACCTGGTCAGGCCGGATCCCGGCATCTTTAAGGGCTAGCCGCATCGCGCGGGCAGCACCTTCGCCCGCGGGGGCGGGATTGGTGATGTGGTGGGCGTCGCAGGTGAGGCCGTAGCCGACGATCTCGGCATAGATCTTGGCGCCGCGAGATCGGGCGTGTTCCAACTCCTCCAGCAGCAGGATCCCCGCCCCTTCCCCCATGACAAAGCCATCCCGATCCCGGTCAAAGGGCCGACAGGCCTGTTCGGGGGCGTCGTTGCGGGTGGAAAGAGCCTTCATGGCGCTGAACCCCGCCACCGAGAGGGGAGTCACTGCCGCTTCTGTGCCCCCCGTAATGGCCACCTGCACTTCCCCCCGCTGGATGAGCCGGAAGGCATCGCCGATGGCGTTGGAGCCAGAAGCACAGGCCGTCACCGTACAGGAGTTAGGCCCCTTGGCGCCAAAGCGAATGGCCACGTGGCCTGCTGCCATGTTGGCGATCATCATCGGCACCATGAAGGGGCTACAGCGATCCGGCCCCTTTTGCAGGTAGATGGTCTGCTGCTCTTCCAAAACCCGGATGCCGCCGATGCCGGTGCCCAAGATCACCCCCACCTGCTCAGCGTTGAGATCGGTAATGCGAAATTGGGCATCCTCCAGCGCCTGTTGGGTGGCGGCCAGGGCCAGATGGACAAAGCGATCGGTGCGCTTGACGTCCTTGCGATCCAGGTAGTCGAGGGGATCAAACCCCTTCACCTCCCCGGCAATGCGGCACTCGTGGCGAGAGGCATCGAAGTGGGTAATTGGCCCAATACCAGAGCGGCCTGCCAGCAAGCTCTGCCAGAACTCGCCAGGAGAATTGCCAAGGGGGGTTATCGCCCCTAGCCCCGTGATGACAACACGGCGATGGAAGTTGGATGGGATGGACATAGGAGCGGCGGCAGGATCCACGACAACCATGAGCAGTTTCGACCCGGTACCCTCCGGTTAGAAGGAAGGCAAGCCGGCAGAATTGCCCTCTCCCAGGCTAGGCAGCTTTCTTAGAGAGGATGTAGTTGACGGCATCCTGCACAGTGGCAATGCCCTCCGCATCTTCATCGGGGATTTCCAGATCGAACTCCTCCTCGAAGGCCATGACCAGCTCCACCGTATCGAGGCTGTCGGCTCCTAGGTCGTTCTGGAAATTAGCTTCCAGGGTTACTTTGTTGTCCTCTACGCCTAGTTGATCGGACACGATCTTGCGAACACGGCTGTAAACTTCATCTGCGCTCATGCTTGGAACCCTAGATATCGATCGACTGAGAGTCTCTTGGCTAAGCCAACCGGCAGCTATCGAAGTATCCCCTATTGTATCGGACAACGGATCCCCTCTTGTGAAGAGGCTTGCTTTTGTCGCTGCAGAGGGGTGGAGAATTGAGCTGTGGCCCTTTTCGATTGTCGCAAAGAGAAGCTAGGATAGCCTACTGCACCTTTTGATTTGGATTCCCAAGGAGAACTGGCTTCCATGCCCCGCGCCTATGAGACAATGCTGATCGTGCGCCCCGACCTCTCGGACGAACCCTTGCAACAACTCCTCACCGAGCAGGAATCGCTCCTACGAGAAAACGGGGCAACTGGCCTGGAAATTACCAACAGAGGCAAGCGCCGCTTTGCCGGGTTTGAGATGAAGAAGTTCAAGGAAGGCCTCTACATCCAGTTCAACTACGAGGCCGAGCCAAGGACAGTGGCCACCTGGGAGAAAAATCTGCGCATCAACGAGAGCATCCTGCGCTACATGACTCTGCGCGTGAACTAGGTTGACGGGATCCGGGTCTGGAGGCATGGTAAAGGTAGTTGAGCTGCCTTCTTTTAACGCCCCAATAGACTTTACAGTGGCTCTGTCATGAACTCGATTGTCTTGATGGGGGAAGTGGCCAGCGAGCCGGAGCTGCGCTACACTCCCGACAACCTGGCCGTTACCTCACTGGTGCTGCGCTTTCCCAGCTTGCGCCCGGAGGAGCCACCGTACCAAGTGCGGGTTGCCTTTTTTGGAGAGCTGGCCCAGCGGGTGGTGGACACCTGCCGCGTGGGGGATCAGATCACGGTGGAGGGCCAACTGCACATGAATGTGGTGGAGCGGGATGGGCGTAAGGAAAAGTTGGCCGAGATCACCGCGCGTCGCGTCCACCAACTGGGATCGGCGCGGGTTCTCTCTCTGACGGGGATGGGTGAGTCTGCAACTGTGGACTCCTCTGAAGGAGGGGGGGCTTCCCCAGCGGAGCCGGACGATATTCCGTTCTAGCGGTGCAAGTTTTGCTGGGATCCCCTATGTTGCCAAGACTGGGCGCCGGTGAGCCCTTGGCATCTCTGCAAGTGATCGGCCACTCGGTGCAGGGGCGTCCCATTTACCTTTGGCAGCTCACCCAGGGGATCCGCCCCTTGCTGCTGGTCGGCGGCGTACATGGCGATGAGGTGGAAGGCTATGCCCTGATCGAGCGCTACGTGGCTTCTGGGAAATGGAGATCCTTGGAGGGCAGGGCTGCGCTTTGGGCGATCCCATGCCTGAACCCGGATGGCTGTGCCCTAGGGCAACGGCTCAACGCCAACGGCGTGGATCTCAACCGCAATCTGCCCACGCAAGATTGGATCGCGGCTTCTTTGGAAGCTCGCTATCCGCCGGGAGCGGCCCCAGGCTCCGAGCCGGAGACACAAGCGTTGTTGGCGAGTTTGGCCCAGATTCGACCCCGATTTGTCCTTTCTACCCACTCCTGCCAGGACGATCCCTACGTGAACTACAATGGCCCTGCCCTTGAGCTGGCTCAGGTGATGGCTGCTCGCAACGGCCTGCCGGTAACCGACGACATCGGCTATCCCACCCCTGGCTCTTTGGGCACCTGGGCGGGGCAGGAACGGCGGATCCCCACCCTGACGCTGGAACTGCTGCGCAGGCGGTGTTAGAGTGGACAGCCCAGGAGGATGAGTTCTGACCTGTGTCAAGATCTCTGAACTTTCATTGCCAATCCGACAGGTCATCCGAGATGCCCGCGGTTTTCTCGCCCAGTTCTTTTACAACACAGATAGATGAGGGCAAAGAAAAAAGGAACTTGGAGTCGAAACCGAAGTCAAGCCTTGTCTTTTGCCCATCTGTTAGCCATTTGGAGGAAGTCGGTATGTTCAGCAGGATTTTGGTGGCGGTGGATCGGTCGGAGCTGAGCCAGGGAGTGTTTCAAAAGGCCGTCCAACTGGCCAAGGCCATGCAGGCCGAGATGATGATCCTCCATGTTTTGTCCCAGGAAGAGCCCGGTGCCCCAGAGCCGCCCATGATCTTGGGGGTGGATTACAGCTCCACCATCAGCGCTGAGCTGTGGCAGTCTTATCGGGAGCAGTGTGCCATCTTCGAGCAAAACCAGATGGACTACCTGCGCTCGCTGGTGGAGAAAGCCGCTGAGCAGGGAGTTCGCGCCGAGTACCGCCTCAACTACGGCAACCCCGGTCGGGTCATCTGCGACTTGGCCCGCTCTTGGAAGGCGGACTTGATTGTGGTGGGCCGCCGCGGCCACTCCGGCCTGAGCGAGCTGTTTTTGGGCAGCGTCAGCAACTACGTGCTCCACCGGGCCCCCTGCTCGGTGTTGACGATCCAGGGCGAGGCTCTGAAAAAAGCAGCCTCAGCCAAAGAAGAGACAACCACCGCCTCTGCCAGCTAAGAAAAGCCCGCCGGCCACCGCTAGGAGCCTGAGGAAGACCCTCCCCGTTGGTCCCTTGTCTCCTCCGCTTTGCCCTCCAGCAAGCGGTTCACTTCGGTTTCCACGCTGTTGAAGGTGCTGAGGTCGATGACGGCAATATCCGGCTGATAGCTGCTTTGTACATAGGCACGCAGGCCGGCAGACGTCAAGCTCAACCTCAAGGGATCCCGACCGTCCTCGCCCTTGGCCTCAAAGGTCAGCTTCAGATCTGGCTCGGCCAAGGCTTTTTGGGCGTCTGGATCCGTCTCCGGCAGGAACTCCTTGGCGCGGGCGGCATTGAGGCTGGAGAAGAGGGAGCTGAGGTTGACCGGCTGGCCCGGTTGCTCCGGATTTTCCCAGCGCAGATCCAGGGATCCCTTCTCCTGGGGCAGAGGATTGAGGGTAACCCGCTCCCCTTGGGATTCCAGGGTAACTGGGCCCACCTGGTTGGGGTTGAGGCGGGCGATGCGGTGATCCCGCAGCTCCTCGAAGTCGGAGCGGAGAATGTCGGCGGTGCTGGTGAGGAGGGTGGCCACCGCCGGGTGCTCGGAGGTGATGACGTACACCTGGCCCTCTTTTTCCGCTCCCAAGACCACAGTCAGGGTCTTGCCATCCTTGAGCTCAACGGTTAGCTGGGCAGAAGGCTTCTCCAGACCATAAGGAGCCAGCTCCGCTTTGGTTTCAGCCGGAAACTCCACCGCTTGCAGGCGAGACAACGTATTGAGCAGACGGTCGACGTTCAGGTCATCGGCAGGCAGCTCGCGGGGCTCGACGATCTGCCACGTATTTTCTTGTCGCTCCAAGCGAACGACCTCTGGCTCTGCCTCGGCCAACTGCACCTGCAGAGACTTCACCGCCGCTGTGTCAAAGCGCAGCAGAGTTTTGTCCCGCAAAGCCAGCAGAGAAGGCAAGAGGGATCCCTTCTGGGTGCTGGCCAAGAGCACCACCTCTCCCCCTTCTGGCCTGGCGTAGAAGCCGGAGCCGTCGAAGTTGTCGTTGCCAATGTCCAGGCGGTAGGGATCCCCCTCTTGGGGGAAGAGGGCGATCTGGTGGCGCGGCTTATCTAGGCCGAAGGCCGCCAAATCCTCAGCCCCTTCCAGCGTGATTTGAGGCGTGAGGCGGGAGAAGCTGTTGAGCAACTGCTCCACCGGGAAGTCCAGCGCCGCCGACTGGATGGGACGGATAATGCGCCAACGGGATCCCTCTTCTGCCTCAGGAGTGCGCTCCAAAAGGATTTCCTCCGGTTCCCCCTCTTGCTGCTGGCGAATCTCGATGTGGGCAATGGTGTCGGGGGCAAAGTGGAAAAGCCGCGCCCGCTCCGCTTGCTGCTGCTGGCGCAGTTGCTGGAAGTTGTCAAAGAGGAAATACCCCAGCAGAGCAGCCACTGCCAAGCCCAAGAGAATCCAGGTGCTGCGCTTGAACATGCTCGTCCTCCTTGGCCCTATCGTCTTTGCCACCAGAGCACGGCCCCCGATCCCAACGCCACCAGCGGCAGGAGCACCGTCGATCCCAGCACCAGCCAGCGGAAGTTCTGGCCGGTCACGGCAAGACGGCGGTCGGTGATGGATTTGGGGCGAATGGAGATCTGTTCGGTTCGCTCAGTGAGCCAGTTGAGGGTGTTGAGGAAGAGATCGCGGTTCCCCTGCTGCCTCAGGTTGCCGTCGAGGGCGAAGTTGACGTTGCCGATCACCACCAGCCGAGCCTCGGTCGGCCCCTCCTGGGATTCTGAGGTCTTCTGATCGCCTTTCACCTGGCGGGTCAGGGCTACGCCCAGGGTCAGGGGGCCGGGCTTGTCTTGATCCGGGTCAAATTGCAGCGGGCCGGCCTCTAGGTTGGGGCTGGTCTCTCCCCAGCTCTGCGGGCTGGTGCGCAGCAGAGGCGTGGCCTGGATCCCTTCGCGGACCTCAGTGTCTACAGAACGGGCCAGGGGGAAGAGGGTCATCAGCCGCTGTTCTGCCAGGGGAGCGGTGATGGGGTGATCCCCGTAGGTGGTAACCAGGGCCACCGCCGGCCCCGTGCCCAAAAGCTGGCTGACGCTGCTCACCTCAATGATGAAGTCATCCCCCAAAACCACGCCCCACTCCTCCAGCAAGGGATCCAGGCCGGCATCCACCCGTGGCCCAATCAAGAGCAGCAGCCGCCCCCCTTTGGCCAGGTAGTCCTGCAGCTTCTCCACCTCGCCGGGGAAGAGAGCCCGCTGCGGCCCTGCCAAGACCAACACATCCGCCCCCTCTGGGATCTGCGACTGCACCAGGTTCAGCGGCTCCACCCGGTAGCCCTCCTGGCCGAGGGCTGCCACCGCCTGGGCCAGGGTTGGGGTGCCCTCGCGAGCTTCCAGGCTCACCTCCCCATGCCCCTGTACAAAATAGGCCACCACTTCGCCGCGGTTAACCACCTTGGCCAGCACAGGGGTGAGCTTACTCTCCAGCTCAGGGGCGGGCGGCTGGGGCAGTTGTTGGCGGTTATTGCCCGATTCGACCACCAGGGTGTTATTTTGGGTAACCTGCAGCCGCTGGACAGTGAGGGGATCGCGGTTGGGATCCACAAACTCAAACTGGAAGCGCTCGGGGTTGAGGCGGCGGTAGCGCTCCAGCTGTTCCCGCAGGTTGGGATCGGGGGCGGTGGTGACCACCCAGACTTTCATTGGCTGGGCCAGCCCTTGCACCAATTGCCGCGTCTGGGGGGAGAGGGTAAACAGCCCCTCTTCCGTGAGATCCAGGCGCAGGTCGTAGCGCACCGCCACGACGTTGAGCAACACCAAGATCACGGCCATCGCCGCCGCCGCCACCAGGATGTTGGCGTTGGTCTGGGTGGAGCGCAGGCCCAGGAACAGGCTCACTTCCTTCCGGTGGGTGAGGCCCCAAACCACCACCAGGGCCAAGCCCGTGGCCATCAGGCTCAGGGGCACCGCCGTCCAGCCGGTGAGGGCAGCTCCCACCAGCAGGCCGATGGCCACGACGCCAAGGCCGACGATCCCCGTCCAATCTGCCAATGCCTGCCAAGCTTTCATCACCGCACTCCTCCCAACGCAACCCTAGCTCTGCTGCCAGCGCAGGCTTTCCACCGATTGCACCGTGGCAAACAGCCCCAGCACGATGATGCTGAGGAAAAGGACAACACTGCTGCTGCTGAGGATCCCTTGCACCCAGTTGCTGTACTGCTGCAGCAGCGAGACATGCCTCAGAGTGGCGGCAATCCAGTTGCTCTCCTGGCCGGCTGCCGCGTCGATGACCCAGAGCAGCAGGATCAGCCCAAAGGTAGCCACCGCCGCAATAAGGGTGCTGTCGGTCAGGGAAGAGATGAACAACCCCAGGGCCATGACGCTGCCGGCCAGCAGAGCAAGCCCCACATAGCCCATCAGGGTCAGGCGGTAGTCCACTGCTGGGTTGGCGCTACTCAGCACCAGCACGTGGTAGACCAGCGGCGGCAGCAGCAGCGTGATGAAAAACACCCAGACCGCCAGCCACTTGCCCAGGGCCACCTCTAGGTTGGTGATGGGGGAAGTGGCCAGCAGCTCCATGGTGCCCCGCCGCCGCTCCTCGGCGTAGGAGCTCATGGTAAAGATGGGCAATAAAAATAAGGAAAGCGTGCCCAGCAGATTGAGAAACTGCTGCGACAGGATGGTGGCGGCATCAAAAGGGTTCTCTTGGCCAAACTGGGCAAAGAGATCCACCTGCTGCGAGAAGTTGATCACCCGCACCAAGATGTTGACGAAGAAAAACCCCGCCAGTCCCCAGAACACCGCCGCCACCACGTAGGCAATGGGGGAGGTGAAGTAGCCGCGCAGCTCTTTGCGAAAAATGGCAACCACGCCGTTCATGCCGCTTCCTCCAACGCGCCTTCGGATCCCTCTTGGGTAGTGAGCTGCAGGAAAATCTCCTCCAAAGAAGCCTGGGGACGGCCGATCTCGTAGAGGTCGATCCCCGCCTGTACCAGGGCCCTGGCCACCTCCGGGATCCAGCCTTCTGCAGAAACATGGCTCTTCAGGTGCACCTGCCAGCGAGGGGGATCGGATCCCAGGGCCTGCAAGCTCACCACCTCCACCTGGGGCAGGTTCTGCAGGGCCGCTCGGATGGCCGTTTCCTCAGGAGCGCCCACCACCAGCTTCGCCTGCTGCCGATCCTGAAGCTGGGCCGTCAGCTCGGCGGGCGTGCCAATGGCCGCCACCTGGCCGCGGTTGATGATCACCACCCGGTCGCAGGTCATGCTCACCTCCGGCAGGATGTGGGTGGAGAGGATGATGGTGTGCTCTCCTGCCAGGCTCTTGATGAGGTTGCGCACCTCGATAATTTGCTTGGGATCCAGCCCAATCGTGGGCTCGTCCAGGATGATCACCGGCGGGTCGTGCACCAGGGCCTGGGCCAGGCCCACCCGCTGCTTGTACCCCTTGGAGAGCTTGCGGATCAAGGTGTGGCGCTTGTCTTCCAGGCTGCAGCGGCGGATCACCTCGTCCACCCGTCGCGGCCGATCCCCGGCGCTGACCCGTTTGATCTGGGCGACAAAGTCCAGGTAGCTCTCCACCGTCATGTCCGGGTAGAGGGGCGGGTTTTCTGGCAGGTAGCCGATGCGCTGCCGCACCGCCATAGGGTTTTCATGCACATCGAACCCGGCCACCCGCGCCGTCCCCTCGCTGGCAGGCAAATAGCCAGCCAAAATGCGCATAGAAGTGGTTTTGCCGGCGCCGTTGGGCCCCAGAAACCCCATGATCTCGCCGGCGTTGACCTGGAAAGAGATGTCGCGGATGGCCGTAAAGCTGCCGTAGGTTTTGCTCAGATGTTCCACTTCGATGGCAGCCTTGGTTGCAGGAGCAGTGGATAAACCTGTCATCGGCGGCTCCTAACCTAGAGGGTCAGCGGGAGTTGGCCAACAGCCCAAGTCCGGAGATGGGAAAGCGCGCAGCCCTTCTCTTGTGAAATAGGCGGAGGTTGAGAGCAACAGAGGCAGCAGCGCCGAGGCCATCAGCAAACTTAGCACAGCAGCGGCAGGGATCCGCAAACACAGCCAGCTCCTTCCCCCCTTTGGTGGGGACTCAAGGTACCAAGGATCCCCACTCCTCCAGCCCCAAGACCCGGCTCTCCCCTGGGCGGGCCGGCACCACCTCGCCAATGGGAAAGGCTTCGGGGAGCAGGGATCTCAGCCGATTTTCCGCCTCAGGAGGGATCACCAGCACATAGCCTACCCCCAGGTTGAAGGTGTTGAACATCTCCAAGGTCTCCACTTGGCCTTGCTCCTGCAGCCAGAGAAACTCCGGTGGGATGGGCCAACTGTGGGGCTCTAGCCGCGCCGCCTGCTCCGGAGCCAAACAGCGGGGCAAGTTTTCTGGGATGCCGCCGCCGGTGATGTGGGCCATGCCGTGGAGGGGGATCCCTGCTGCCTGCAGCCGCTGCACTGCCTGGACATAGATGCGGGTGGGAGTGAGAAAGACCTCCGCCAAAGGCCGATCCCAGCCAGGGGGTTGGTGATCCCAAGGCCAGCCCCGCTCGGCCACAATGCGCCGCACCAGGCTAAAGCCGTTGCTGTGCAACCCGCTGCTGGGCAAGGCCCACAACCGATCCCCAAGCTGCACCCGCGAGCTGTCGAGAACGTCTGCCCTCTCGACGATCCCGACGCAAAAACCCGCCAGGTCGTACTTGCCGGGCGGGTAAAACCCCGGCATCTCTGCCGTCTCCCCCCCCAGGAGTTGGCAGCCGGCCTCCTGGCAGCCCTCCAAGATGCCGTCGATCACCTGCCAAAGCGCTTCCGGCTCCAGCTTGCCGGTGGCAATGTAGTCCAGGAAAAACAGCGGCCTGGCCCCCACCGTCAGCACATCGTTGACACACATGGCCACCAGGTCGATGCCCACGCCGCGGTGCTGCCCCCACTGCTGGGCGATCTCCAGCTTGGTGCCCACTCCATCAGTGCCGGCAACCAGAACCGGGGCCCGGTAGCCCGCCGGTAGCTCCAACAAGCCGGCAAAGCCGCCAATGCCGCCCAAGGTTCCTGAAGAACCTGAAGACTGAGCTTGAGAGCCTTCAACGCGCTCCCGGATCCCCTTGACAAAAGCGCGTCCGAGTTCAATGTCAACCCCTGCTGAGCGGTAGTCCAAGATGCCGAAAATCCTTATGCTGACGGGACTTGGGCTTTTGCCCTTGGCCGGGCAAGCTTGTCAACTTCGAAACCTATGGTACATTAACTTCTGTTTTACTGTCGCATTGGACGTTGTACAGGAGTTTCGAGAGGAGCGCGGCCTCATGCGAAATTGGAAGCGGCTTGGACAGGGACTGGCTCCCGCCCGCCAAGTGGGCTTGGTCGGCTGTCTCTGTGTTACGGCCTTCAGCTTGCCGGCAGGTATGTTGGGCAGCCCAACCTCGCGGGCGCAAGCCTCAACTCGCAGCGGCTCCCCTAGTGCCAGAGCAACCCAGCTATCCCCCAAAACCCACTCCCTCTCCCCGGCAACTGACCTTGTCTCTCCCCCCCAACCCAACGCTCCCCCGCCAGCCAAACTCGGCACCTTGAACCCCCAACACTCGCAGTCTCTTTCCCTGGCTCGCCGGGCAATCCCTTCTCGGCCAATGGAAGAGCCCATCCTCAAGATCGGCGAACAGCAGCAGTCGTCCAGCCAGCCTGTCTCCACCCTCTACGACTACCAGATGGACGGGCGGCAGGTGGTCACCGTCTACGTTCGGGATCTCCCCGTTGTCAGCTTTGTCGAGCAGCCCGGGTTGGAGTCGCCGCTGCTGCGGGCCAGCTCCCTCGTGGCCCGGCTCAACCAAATGGCCCAGGGATCCCTGAAGGACACGACCATTACTCTGGCTTGGGCAGAGCCCCAATCCGGGGATCCCCTCTACGCGGTTCGGGTAAACGACGAGGAATTGCTGCGCATCGACGAAGGAGTGCTGCTGCTGGATAACCAACGCCCGGTGGATACAGCGGTTTTGGCTGCCAATCGTCTGCGCCGTCTGCTGCTGGATGCCCCTCCTCTTGCCCCTTCGGCCCTGCCCCAGCCGGCCACCCTGACTGCCGCCAAAGCCACCGCTGCCCGCCGATCAGAAACTCAGGCCCAGGCGCAACCGGACTCTGTCCGAGTGGTCGGGCCTGTGCAAGAAGGGATCGCCTCCTGGTATGACCTGCACCCCACCCGCCACGAGATGACAGCTGCCCATCCCACCCTCCCCTTCGGCACCGAGGTGCGGGTAACCAACCTGGACAACGGGCGCCAGGCTGTCGTGCGCATCAACGATCGCGGCCCCTTCATCCCCGGTCGGATCATCGACCTTTCCCTGCGGGCGGCGGAGGCCCTGGGGATGGTGCGCTCGGGGCTGGCGCCGGTGCGCCTGGAAGTCGTGCAGCGCTAGCTAAGGCACGGGCGAAAAGCGCTTGGAATCGGGCGAGTAGTGCCAAGCAATGCCGTCCGGATCCCGGCTGCGGCTCCACTCGGGAAACCCACTCTTGAACTTCCAGTAGGTGATGGCGGAGACCACCACCCCCAGCCGCTCTGCCAACTGAGTTTGGTTGAGGGGGCGCAGCGTCGCCCGCGGCACTGTAATCGCCTCCTCGGCAGCGGCAGGGCTGGGCGGCGGGGCAGGACAGGCCGCCGCTGCGGGGGGCTCGGAGAGGGTAGCCGTAGCTGTGGCTGGCGGCTTCTCCCCTTCTAGCAGGCGACTCCGGCTGGGCTCCTGGGCCCGCAACAAGCTAAACTGGCTCAGCAGGCCGACATTTTCCAGGTTTAGCAAATCTTCCAGGTTAGAAGTCTGATGAATCAGTTCCAGCTCGCGGTGAAACTCTTCCTCCAGCACCCGTAGGTAGTGCTGCCGCTTCTGCTCCGACTCTGCCTCCTTGAGCAATCCTAGGGCAAACTTGAGGTTCGAGAGGGGCTCACTCAGATCTTGCAAGAACTTCTTGAACAAAGTGCCCTTGACCTCTGCAAACTGCTGCAACTGCTGCAGCTTCTGTCGCAGCTCCTCCAGCCTTTTCTCCTCCAGCCTGCGGCTTTCTAGGCTCTGCCGGTGGTTGTGCAAGGCAATTTCGATGGCGGTGTAGAGCTCCCGCTCTTTGAAAGGTTTGATGATGTAGCCAAAAGGCTGTGTCTCCTTAACGCGAGAGAGAGTGTCCTCATCAGCGTAGGCCGTCAGGTGCACCACCGGAATGTTGAAGCGCTCGGCGATCCGCTTGGCGGCTTCAATACCGTCGAGATCCCCTTTCAAAACGATGTCCATCAAGACCAAGTCCACCGACATTTCCTCCAGCCATCGGATCGCTTCTTCGCCAGAGGACGCGATGGCCGGCACCGCATAGCCAAATTTTTTCAGGACGTTGGCGATATCCTTGGCGATGATCTTCTCGTCTTCGACAACCAGAATGCTGCCTTTGGCAAGCATGGGAACTTTCTTCAAGGCTGGCTCCTCGGAAAGGTAATGATGAAAGTGGTACCCGACTTGTTTCTCAATTCTATCTTGCCCTGGAGCTGATCGGTGAGAGTTGCAACCAGTTGTAAACCCAAAGATTGAGTTTCCTTGAAATCGAAGTTGCTGGGCAGGCCAATGCCGTTGTCAGAGACGCGCAACTGAGTATAAGTACGGGTTTGCTTAAAGTGGACGTCGATCTGGCCGCTGCGGCCTTTGGGAAAGGCGTATTTGAGGCTGTTGGTGACCAGCTCGTTGATGATCAGGCCACACAAAACTGCCTCATCGAGGTTGAGGCGGATCCCTTCGGCGCGGATGCTGGCGCGAATGATCTCGGGGTTCACGCCGTAGGAGTGGAAAAGATTAGAAATTAAATTGTGGAGGTACTGCCTCAAATCCACAGCAGCCAGGTTGTTGGACTGGTACAGGCCCTCGTGGATCAAAGACATCGCCTGAATGCGGCTGCCGGCGTCCTTAAAAACGCGGGCATACTTGTGGCTTTTGATTTGATCCGCCTGGAGCCGCAGCAGGCTGGAGATGATTTGCAGGTTATTTTTGACGCGGTGGTGGATCTCCCGCAGCAGAATCTCTTTTTCCTGCAGGGCCGCCTGAATCTGCAGCTCCGCCCGTTTTTCTTCGGTAATGTCTTCAGAGATGCCGATGATGAAGAGGTTTTTGCCTTCGGGATCCCGCACTGCTGAGACTGCCAGGCGACACCAAACCACCTTGCCGCTGCGGTGGATATAGCGTTTTTCCAGGTGGTAGCGATCCCGTTGGCCGTTCAAAACTTCCTGGAAGAGTCGCCAATCTTCCTCGAGGTCGTCCGGGTGGGTGAGGTCGCAGAAGCTCTTGTTGACCAATTCGGCGCCGCTGTAGCCAAGGATCTCTTCCAGGGCGGGGTTCACCTTGAGGTAACGGCCCTGCCTATCGACGATGGAAATGCCCAGGGCCGACTGCTCAAAGATGCCCCGCAAACTCAGCTCGCTTTGGCGAAGGGCTGCCTCGGCTTGCTTGCGCTCGGTAATGTCCAAAATTTGGCTGAGAAAGTAGCTGGGATCCCCTTGGGCGGTGCGCACCAGGGTGATGCGGAGAAGGGCATAGACAATTTGCCCGTTCTTGTGAATGTAGCGTTGCTCCTGTTCGCAGTGGTGCACCTCGCCGGCCAGCAGGCGGTTGGTGCTCTCCAAGGTGACGGCGATGTCGTCGGGATGGGTGATGTCGAGGACGGTTTTCCCCTCGAGATCTTCTAGGGTGTAGCCCAGGGTTTCGGTAAAGGCGGCGTTGATTTGAAAATAGGTGCCATCCAGGTGGGTCATGGCCTTGGCGATGGGGGACCACTCAAAGGATTGGCGGAAGCGTTCTTCGCTTTCTTTGAGGGCCACTTCTGCCTCGACGCGGGCGCTGATGTCGATCACCTGGTTGAGAAACTGGGTGGGCTGGCCGGCTCCATCGGTAAGCAGGGCGGCCTGGAACAGCACATGGACAACTTGGCCGGAACGGTGGATGTAGCGAATCTGCCGCTGGCTGATGGAGACTTTGCGTGTCAAGAGAGCCTCGTTAGCCGCCAGCAGTTGGTTGACATCGTCGGGGTGGAGGATGTCCAGTTGTTGCCGACGCTGCAACTCTTCGGGGGTGTAGCCGACGATCTGGGCAAAGGCCTCGTTGACCTGGATAAATCGCCCCTGCAGATCCACCAGAGCAATGCCGTTGGGAGCCAGCTCAAAGATCTGCCGGAAATGATTGGCGCTCTGTTGCCAGGCTTGCTCTATACGACGACGTTCGGCTTCCAGTTGCTTGGACTCGGTGATGTCTTCGGCGATCCCTGCCACCCGGTAGACCTTGCCCTCTTTGTCGAGGATGGGAAAGGTGCGTTCTCGCAGCCAGAGGAGGCGGCCATCGGGGCGGCAGAGGCGAAAAACCACATCGGTGGGTTGGCCCTGAAGTTGGGCTTGAAAAATGGCGGGGAACAGCCAGCGATCGTCAGGGTGAATGCGGCGCATCCAGGCCTGGGGATTGGCGTAGGCCTCTGCAGGGGAAAGGCCCCAAATGGCTTCACAGGCGGGGCTGACGTAAATCAGCTCTTTGCCGCAGAGCGTTGAAATCCAAAACAGTTGCTGGCTGTTCTCAGCCAGTTGCAAAAAACGATGTTCGCTCTCTCTGCGGGCTTCTTCCAGTTGCTGTTGCCGTTCTTTAAGCTGGCGGGAGGCTGTAA
Source organism: Synechococcus sp. 60AY4M2 (assembly GCF_002760375.1). Taxonomy (NCBI): domain Bacteria; kingdom Bacillati; phylum Cyanobacteriota; class Cyanophyceae; order Synechococcales; family Synechococcaceae; genus Synechococcus; species Synechococcus sp. 60AY4M2. The sequence goes on along the minus strand of NZ_AUMZ01000001.1, from coordinate 1,789,983 downwards.
TATCGGTAACAAACCCTTCAAAATAGAGGGGCTCCCCCTGCTCGTTGTACAGGGCGCGGGCGTTTAAAGAAATCCAGATTTTTTTGCCGTCCTTGCGGCAGACCTGCTGCTCCGCGTGCACGACCTGGCCTTCCTTCAGCATGCGCTGTACGAACTCAGATCGCTGCTCTGGATCGCCGTAGATCTGAGTGCCGATATCGGAGACGTGGCGCATCAAATCTTCCGGGGATTCGTAGCCGAAAATATGGGCCAGAGCCGGGTTGGCCACCAGATATTTCCCTTCTGGAGTGGTTTGAAAAATCCCTTCGACGGCGTTCTCGAAGATCGGCTGGTAGCGGGCGGCGGTGCTGCGGCTGTGCTGCAGTTGCGTCTGGAGCTGCTCGAGGGCTTGTCGCTGCTCCTGGGCCTGGAGCAGGATGTGTCGCAGGCTAAGGGCGATGAGGTCGATCTGTCCCCGTTCGGGGAGGCTCAGTTGGCGGGGGCGCTCCCCCAGCAGGTAAAGTGTTGCCAGCCGCCTCCCTCCCTCATCCAGCAGGGGAAAGGCTTCCTGAAAGGGCCAAGATCCGCCGATGGGGTTGGGCGGCTCGTTGCCGGGGATCTGCTGGGGGTTGGGGTAGAGGATCCCTTTTGCAGGCGAGTCGGAATGGGATCCCGGCTGGACCAGTTCTAGATAGACCCAGGGTACGTTCAGCAGTTGCCCCAGCAATTGCAACAGCGGGTACAGCGCCGCAGCGGACTCTGTCTTCAGTTCAGTTGGAAGGGACAGCTCTTCCCTGGCGGCGGCCTGCCCGGCAACACAACCGTTCACAACGGATCTTGGTGACCTAGAAATGGGAGGCGACATGGGAAAAACTCGGCTGGGAAGCTAGCTCTACCCAGTCCATCAGGATAGATGGGGGGTACCTGTTGAGTTGGTCTTCACAGGGCAAAAAGCAAGGGATCCCCTCCAGGTACGCCCGTTCTGCACCCCCTATCTATACTTTAGCGATGCTCTGGAGAAACTTTAGTGAAACATGCTGCTGACGGAGCTGTCTTCGTGAATGCGCCAGATCGCTTCTCCCAGCACGCTCGCCACCGAGAGGACGGTTAAGCCTGGAAAATGCCGCTCTGGAGGGATGGGGATGGTGTTGGTGACGATCACCTCTTCAAACAGCCCGCCCTGCAGGCGTTCGATGGCGGGATCGGAAAAGACCGGGTGAATGGCGCAAGCGTAAACCGCCTTGGCTCCCGACTTGCGCAGCAACTTTGCCCCTTCGGAAATGGTGCCCGCCGTATCGATCATGTCATCCACAAGGATGGCGATTTTACCGCGCACATCGCCAATGAGGTTCATGACTTCCACGTCGTTGTGGGCCTGGCGGCGCTTGTCGATAATCGCCAGCGGGGCTTCCTTGAGTTTTTTGGCAAAGGCGCGAGCCCGCGCTACTCCCCCTACATCGGGAGAGACGACCACAATATCCTCGTCGAGCAGGCCTTTTTCTTTGAGGTAGGCCTGCAGAACCGGCTGGGCATAGACGTGGTCGAGGGGGATGTCGAAGTAGCCCTGGATCTGGGCCGAGTGGAGATCCATGGCCAGCACCCGGTGGGCTCCCGCCTGGGTGATCATGTTGGCCACCAGCTTGGCGGTGATGGCTTCCCGTCCGGCGGTTTTGCGGTCGGCGCGGGCGTAGCCGTAGTAGGGCAAGACGGCGGTGATCTGGCGGGCCGAGGCGCGGCGGCAGGCGTCGATGATCACCAACAGCTCCATCAGGTGATCGTTGACCGGGCGGCAGGTGGGCTGCACCAAGTAGACATCGGCACCCCGAATCGACTCCTGAATTTGGATGTACAGCTCGCCATCGGCAAAGCGCTTGCGCAACATCGGGCCCAGATCCATGCCCAAGTAACGCGCCACCTCTTGAGCCAGAGCCGGGTTAGCGCTGCCTGAGAAGATTTTGAGGCGGTTGCTATCCGAGATGGGTGGCAGGGGGGAAGGGCGAAGAAGGGGTGCAGGGCGAACCACAGATCGATGCTGAACTCGTCCGCAGCCAACGCCTAACGGCGAGCTGTCGCTATCGTAGCACCAGCACTTGCAACCTCAGCAACTGTATTCTTGGGGATTTTCTGGGGAGGCAGGTTACTATGAGCAGAATGAAGGTCGAGCTGCTGCACATCCACAAGCGTTTTGGGGCGGTACAGGCGAACCGCGATGTGTCCTTGCGGGTGGAGGCGGGCACAATCCACGGCCTGCTTGGGGAGAATGGGGCCGGCAAAAGTACCTTAGTTAAGATCCTGAGCGGCTTTCTGCGCTGCGATCAGGGGGAGATTTGGATTGATGGGCAACCGGTTCGCATCAACAGCCCTGCAGCGGCCATTCGTCTGGGCATTGGCATGTTGCACCAGGATCCCTTGGATTTTCCTTCTCTGACGGTACTAGAAAACTTTATTGCCGGGCAGCGGGGGCGCTTGGGTTTGGGGCTGCGAGAAAGCCGGAAACGTCTTGAGAAAGCCTGTGAAGAGTTTGGTTTCAACCTCAACCCCGATGGAGCCATCGGCAGCTTGACGGTGGGGGAACGGCAACAACTGGAAATGCTGCGGTTGCTTTCCCTGGGGATCAACACCTTGATTTTGGATGAGCCAACGACGGGCATTTCTGCAGCGCAAAAAGATCTTCTGTTCGCGGCTCTGAGAAGGTTGGCGGAGCAGGGCAAATCGGTGATCTTCGTCTCCCACAAGCTGGCCGATGTGGAGTGCCTTTGCGATCGGGTGACGGTGATGCGGCAGGGGGAGGTGGTAGGGGAGCTGCCTGTTAGGGGTGAAGACATTGCCCTGTTGGAACAGCAGTTGATCGATTGGATGTTCGGGCGGGAGTTGACACCCCCAGCTCGGCCCCATTCTCCGCAAAGGAGAGCGGATCCCCTGTTGGAGTTGCGCTCCCTGGTGGTGCGGCATGAGCCGTTTGCCTTGGCTTTGCCAGATCTGGCGGTGCAGCCGGGGGAAGTGATTGGGTTGGCCGGTTTGGAAGGCAGTGGGCAACGCTCTTTCCTGCTCACCTGTGCAGGGTTGTTGCCGCCCAGGCGTGGCCGGATTCTGTTGGGGGGGCAGGAGATGACAGGCCGTCCTTACGGCGACTATCTGCGCTGTGGGGTGGGGTTTTCTCCGGCGGATCGGCTGCGGGAAGGGCTGATCCCCGGCTTAACCTTGCAGGAGCATTTTGCCCTCCAGCAGCAGGATCCCTGGATCAACTGGGCTCTGGCCCGTCAGCAGACCCAAGCGGCCATCGAACACTTCAGCATTCGGGGTCACCCCTACAGCCGGGTGGAGCAACTCTCGGGGGGCAACCAACAGCGCAGTCAGTTGGCTCTCTTGCCCACACCCCTGAGTCTTTTGCTGATGGAGCACCCAACGCGAGGGTTGGACATCGAGTCGGCGCTGTGGGTCTGGGGGCAATTGCTGGAACGCACCCAAGCGGGTACGGCTATTCTTTTTGCCTCGGCGGATTTGGACGAGATCCTGCAGTACAGCGACCGAGTGATGGTGTTCAGCGGCGGACAGGTCTCGGAACCCATTCCGGCGGCGGAGCTCACCGTTTCACGCCTGGGACAGATGATGACGCTTCCCGTCTTGCGCAGCACTCACAGCGGCGAGATCCCAGGGATCCCGACTGAGGTTTAGAGGGCTGGTCGCATCAGCAGGAACTGACACTCTGCCGGAGCAAGAGAAGGATTTGAGAACAGCATGGCAACCGGACAGAGCAAGGCTTAGAGTAGCAGTAGCCCCAAGCCTTTTGCTCAAGGAATCTGGCCATGGGATCCCAGGATCACCTCTTGCCTCCAGGAGCAGAGGAGCTGCAATCTGACCGCTCGCCCTCCTCGGAGCAAGTCCTTTTGGAGCTCACCGTTCAGGGATCCCGGCAGCAAGTCTTGCAGGGTTTGCGGGCCTGGCTGGAGCTGAGCTTGCTGACTCCAGAGCACTTTCGCTTGCTGGTGGAGCAGTATCGGCTAGAGGGGGAGGAACCAAGGTCAGCGGCAGTTTCCCCCAGCGACGAGATCCCGGCTCGTCTTGGCTCGGCCTACGTGCTCTGGATTTTGGGTTTGTTTGGCATCTGTGGCCTGCACCGTTTTTATCTGGGCCGCTGGCGGACGGGTTTGCTCTGGCTGTTGACCTTTGGGCTGCTGGGGATCGGACAGCTCCTGGATTTGATTTGGATCCCAGGGATGGTGCGAGAAAGAAATGCTCGCCTGGCCGGATCTGGGGTTGAGGAACCTGCGGTCGAGGGGGGAGAAGAGCCCCAAGCTGCCCCTCAATCCACTCGCGCTACTCGGACGGAGTCCTTGCCCCCCCCTACCTCGGCGCTGGCTGTTTTGCTGCGGAACTTGCTGTCAGAGCTGAGCGTGGCTTGGCTGTTGCTGCTGGGCCTGTTTTTGGTGGTGGTGTCCTCGGGGGTGCTGGCGGCCAGCCACTGGGAGCAATTTTCTCCAACTGCTCAGTATGGGGTGCTCTTGGCCTATACGGCGGCTTTTGGGGTAGGTGCTGGATGGATCCAACGGCAGGAAGGGCTGCGTCTAACCGGTCAAACCTTGGAGGCTATTGCCCTGCTGCTGGTGCCGGTGAACGTGTGGGCCCTGGATGGGCTGGGGATCCTTTGGGGGATCCGCATCCTGGCGCTGGGCTTGCTGCTGGGGATCCCGTTGACGGCTGAGGGTCGGGTGCGCTCGCTGGGTTCAGGTGCCGGCTTTCGCGACAGCGGTGTGGAGCCCAATGCCTTTTACGGAACCTTGGTGAACTTTTTGGCCCTCTCTGGCTTGCACGCTTTCTGGAGCTTGGGGCCGCAGGAGCTTCGCCCTGCTTTTGTCCTGGGGATCCTGTATCTGGGGATCCTCAGCACCGTGATTTACACCTGGAGCCGCCGGTCTCGGGAATTACGGGGCTCCAAGATCTGGCTAATCGGGGCTGCCGGATCCCTGTTAATCCTACGGGGGCTGCTGTCTGGGCATGTCCAAGTGCCGCAGTTGGGGTTGGCGGTGGCCCTGTTGGGTTGGCTAGCAGCGGAATGGCCCCAGGGATCCCCGGACGTCGTAGCAGAAGGCGCTCAGGAGGGGATGCTCTCCCGCTGGTGGGAGGGGAGCTGGGTGCTGTTGGTGGTGGGCTGGCTGCTGGCTGCCATTGGCTTGGCGGAGAGCCGTTTCAGCGGCTGGCAGTTGCTGGGGATTAGCCTGCTGGGGATCCATGTCTTAATCGGGCGCTTGCGCCGACACACCCAGTCGCCCCAGCGGGACGAAGTCCTTAGGGTGCATTTGACGTTGCTGTTCTTGCTGGGCCTGGAAACTTGCTGGGCTTTTTGGCAGGTGTGGCCAGCAAGCTGGCGGCAAGAGGTTGTAGCTACAGTAACCAACTGGTTTCAGCCCCTTGATTCCCCTTGGGGCTTGCTGGGGTTGGCGCTGCTGCCCTACGAGGTGCTGTGGCTGGGGTTGGCGGCCCGCTGGCAGAGGAGCGGTCCAGAAGCCGGTGAGACAGACTTTTCTGGGCTGGTGGAACCAACAGAGCGCTTGGTTTTGGGGCTAGGGGGATCCCTGCTGCTCTTGAGCCTTCCCTATCCGGCCATTCGCTTTTGGCACTTGCTTTTGAGCGCCGGGATCCTGGCCTGGTGGCTACAACAAAAGTCCAGATCAGGAGAAACTCCCAACTTTCTTTGGGTACTCCTGACCCACGCCTACGGAGTGGGGGCGCTGCTGGCCGGGATCCGCTGGCTTTTGCCCGACTTGTTCGCGCCAGCGGTGCGGAGCACTAGCCTGTCCAGTTGGGGAGTGGTTCTGCTGCTGGTGGGCCTATTGCAATGGGCAGGGCGGGTAGCTCTGGGTGGGTCAGAGCGCTTTTTTTGGGGAGTGCCTGCGGAGCTGTGGCAGCGAAGTGCAGATGGCATAGGGCTGGTGCTGGTGGGATCCAGCTACTTGGCGTTTTTGCTGCAACGGCTCCCCGAGTTGTCTGCGACGGGTGAACAATCCTTTGGCTGGCTGTGGCTGCTGGTGCCTCTTGCTTTAACGGCAGCTCAGGTATTGGCCCTGCCCCCCCTGGAGTTCATGCCCCGCTGGCTGCAGAGCCCAGAGCAAGGGGAGGTGGGATTCCTTTCCTGGCGGCAGGGGATCCCGGAGCGCGGGTCTTTGCGTTTCCCGGCAGTTCTCTCCCTTTTGCTGGCCCAGTTACTCACCTTTGGAAGGCCGGGGGTTGAGTTTCTGGGTCTGGGCTTGGGGTTGCTGCTGATGGCCACTCAGGTGTGGGTGTGGGCCTCTTTCCCCTCCGCCGACCATGAGCTCCACACCGCCAACGCAGTTGTTCCAGCAGAGGTGCTGTTGACAGTGACGTTTGGCTGGGGGTTCGGTCTGGTGGGAATCCATCGGCTGTTCCCCGCTTTAACGGAGTCAGAATGGCTGACGGCCTTGGGGGTGCTGCTGTTGTTCGCGACAGCGGTGCGGAGCACTAGCGGCTGTCGCTACAGCCTAGGGACTCCGTTCCACTACCTCTCTCCCCGCCTTCGGGCAGCTTACCGACCGGTGCTGGATGGCTTTGGCTTTCTGCTGGGGATCGTACTTTTACTTTCCCTAACGTTGCAGACATTGCAGCCAGAAGCAGGTCGCATCGGTGGTGGAAAGTACCTGGATTCCCCAGTGGCTCTGACCCTGGCCTCTGGGACTGTCCTGGTGGCCATTGTTTTGCGGCTTTGGGTGGAAGTGGCTCCCGCTTTTTATCGCGACGGCGGTGTCCATCCTGCTGGCTTGGAGAGCGAAAGCCCGTCTCCTTCCAGGGCGGAGGATGTCTCAACTGGCGGCAGCGGTCAGGAGGCTTCGTCGGCCATCTCATGGTCTGTAATGGAGGGGCTGTCCTATGGGCTGATCTGGGCTTTGGAGCTGTTGGTGGCAAGCGGCGTGTTGTGGGCTGTGCAGGGATCCCGTCCTGTTGCCCCTCTGCTTGCCGTCATCAATCTAAGCCTGGGGATCCTCTTTTGGATTGGGCCGGAAAAACTCCTCTTTGAGCGGCCCGATCGCGCTGGTGGGACGGAGTCCTCAGGGGGACAACTCCTGCAGCGGGTCAAGGCTCTGAGTTGCTGGGGGACAGCGCCGCTGATCTATGCCGGCTTGGGCTGGCTGGGATCCCATCTCGAACTCGAATGGAGCGAGCTGACAGGTCTGGGCAGCTTAGGTCTCTCCATCGTGCTGCTAGGCGTGGGGCGCCGACAGTCACCGGAGCAGCACCCCTGTCGCGAACAGGAAGGCCCTCCTCCTACCAACCGGAAGGGGATCCTGGGAGCTTTCGGAATATCGCTGGCGGCCTACGAGAGCTGGGTCTACTTTCTCGGCCAGCGAACTGGGGAATTCTGGGAGGACGAAGCGGCGGTGCTGACAGCTTTGCTAGGGCTGCTCTTGGCAGTGGGCTACTGCCTCTGTCCATCTTGGCTGGTGGCGACCCTGCGGCTGAAAGCGGCCTGGCTGCAGCGGATAGGTGCCGGCAACTGGGGCTTGGCCAGCCTCGCCCTTTGGAGTTTCGCTCTCAGCCCTTGGGGGAAGGGGCTCTGGGTGCTGACGGGATCCGGCCTGGTGGCCTATGCCGCCGGACAGGCGAGAACCTCAACTCTAGAATCTCCAACAGAGCAAAATTGGGTGCCAACGGTCTGGGGTTACCTCAGTGCATGGCAAGGAGCTGGGGTTCTGCTGGGCGGTGTGTTCCTGGGGCTGCCGCAGCTATCCATAGCGCGATGGGCCGGATCCCTGCTCTGTGGGCTGGGGCTGGTTTACCACGGCTTGCCCTGGCGACGGTGGGGCTGGCCGGCGGCTCCTTGGCAGAATACAGCCCTGGTGCTGCCCCTGGCCGCTTTTCTGGTAACCGCGGGAGGAAATAACACCCTTAATCTGCTGCTGGGGGCAACCTACTATGCCCTGCTGGCTATCTGGAGATCCCAAGTGCGCCTGGGCTATGTCAGCCTGTTCTTGAGCAACTGGATCCTGTGGAATTACGGCTGGCATCAGGATTGGGCTTCCCTGACGTTCTATACCCTGCCCCTGGTGGGATCCCTGCTCTATGTGGCCCAGGTGGATCCGGGATTACAGGAAGCCAGCGGGCGACAGGGGCGGCATTGGCTGCGGCTGGTTTCCTTGGGCACATGGCTGCTGGTGGTGCTGGTGGAAACCCACGGGCAACGGTGGACGGGATTTTGGCCGGTAGGGTTGGGTTTGGCCTTGGGTCTGCTGGGCTTGGCCTTGCGGGTAAGAGCCTATCTCTTCGTGGGCACGCTGGCCTTTGGGCTGGGGATCCTGCGGCAGGGATGGCTGTTGGTAACAACTGATGCGCTGCTGCTCTGGGCCACTGGGATCCTGCTGGGCCTGCTTCTGATTTGGACGGCAGCCAATCTTGAAAGGCGTCGAGAAGAGGTGGGATCCCGCCTCTCCGCTTGGCTAGGGCAACTGCAGAGCTGGGAATAGCTCCCCCCGTGGGAGAGGGGTCGAGAGTGAGCCAGTGGGGCAAGGGGCATGTCAAACTGGTGCTGGCCTTGCTTTGGAGGATGGGGTCTATTGCTGGGCAACGTTGACCCAAAGGTGTCTTCTCAGCCTAGGTGGAAAAAGCTTCTGCGGCAGATCTTGGCTCCTTGGCGCGAGTTCGATGGCATGTTGCTGGCCACGGTGCTGGCCTTGACAGGCATCGGCATTCTTGCCATCCGCAGCGCAGTCTGGGAGCGTCCCATCAGCTACTATTGGCTGCAGCAGTTGATCATGGCCGGGATCAGCCTGGTGTTTTTGGCGATGGTGGCGCGGATCCCCTATGAGCGGCTGCTGCGCTGGCACTGGTTTACCTATGGCCTGACCTTGGCGGGCTTGGTTGCAGTGCTCTTTTTCGGCACGGCAGGAGGGGGGGCGGAGCGGTGGATCTCCATTGCCGGCGTCCAGGTGCAGCCTTCCGAGTTTGCCAAGTTGGGGGTCATTATTACCCTGGCGGCCATTTTGCACCACTGGCCGATCAAATACTTCAGCCAAATTTGGGTGGCCGTTGCCGTCATCGCCCCTCCTTGGGTTTTGATCTTCCTACAGCCCAACTTGGGCACGGCCCTGGTGTTTGTGGCCATCTTGCTGGCCATGCTCTACTGGGCCGGGGCCAAGGGCAGTTGGATCCTTTTGCTGCTGTCGCCGGGGGTGGGGGCCATCCTCTACGGCCTGCACACCCGCCCCGAGCTGAGCTGGATGCTCTGGGTCTGGCTGATCTGGTGCTTGGGCATGGCGAGCCTGGCGGCTTGGCGGCTGCCTTGGCGGTGGACAGGAGCGATGACCTTTGGAGTGCTCAACCTGCTCTCCGGGCATCTGGGCCAGGTGGCCTGGCACATCCTCAAGCCCTACCAGCGGCGGCGGCTGGAGATCTTCATCGATCCCATGCAAGAGCCCTGGGGATCTGGCTACCACCTGATTCAGTCCCGCATCGCCATCGGGGCCGGCGGGCTCTGGGGCCGTGGCATCCAGCAGGGCACCCAAACCCAACTGGACTTCATCCCCGAGCAGCACACCGACTTCATTTTCTCGGCCATTGGGGAAGAGATGGGCTTTGTCGGCACCCTGACGGTGCTAATTCTGTTTTGGATTCTCTGTGCACGGCTCATCTGGATTGCCCAGGGGGCCAAGGACAATTTTGGCTCCCTAATTGCCATCGGGGTGCTGGCCATGATCCTCTTTCAGGCAGTTGTCAATATCGGCATGACCATCGGCCTGGCCCCCATCACCGGCCTGCCCCTGCCTTTTTTGAGCTATGGCCGCTCGGCTCTGCTGACCAACTTTCTGGCCATTGGCCTGGTGGAATCGGTGGTCATGCACCGCCAACGCACCACCTTATTCAGGTAATTTCAAGAGTTTTCTTCTCCCTCCTTTTCTGGCGACGCTGGCTCAGGTCGGTAGCCATGCCGCTCCGCAGCGCTCTCCTATCCGCGCGCAACGCTGCTGACGAGCCAGGGATCGACCCCTGCTTCTACTCCCTCCTAGTCTTTTCGTCCTCTCTCCTGGAGGGCCCTGGCGCGGTTGAGATCTCGATGCACCTACCCCACTTGCCTATGCGGTGGGGTAGTCAGACGCTGCCCAAAACCCCCTCCCGCCTAAAGAGCTGGCACGACTGCAACGCCTGCGGCAAGGGGTGTAAATTGCCAACGCGCCAGCACTAAGATGGGGACATCGAGTCCTGGGTTGTCAAGCTCCCATGTCGCCTCTCGATCCCGCGCTTTACTTTGACCACAGCGCCACCACTCCGCCTCGGCCGGAGGTGATCGAGGCCATGCGGCTGGCGATGCAGGAAAGTTGGGGCAACCCCTCCAGCTTGCACGCTTGGGGCGAACGGGCGGCCATGGCCATGGAACGGGCGCGGCAGCAGGTGGCCGAGCTGCTCAACTGTGAGCCGGAGACGCTGCTGTTTACCTCCGGCGGGACGGAGTCCAACAACCTGGCCCTGTTTGGGGTGGCGCAGCGCTACTCCACTCCCCAGCACCTGATCATCTCCAGCGTCGAGCACGCCTCGGTGGAGAATGCCGCCCGCCGCTTGCAGGCCCAAGGCTGGAAGGTAACCCGCCTGCCGGTGAACGCCGCCGGCCAGGTGGATCCCCAAACCCTGCTCCGGGCGCTGCAGCCCACCACCGTGCTGGTCTCCATCGTCCACGGCCAGAATGAGGTGGGATCCCTGCAGCCCATTGCCGAGCTGGGCCGCCTCTGTCGCCAGGCGGGAGTTCTCTTCCACACCGACGCGGTGCAGACGGTGGGGCGGATCCCCTTGGATCTGGCGCAACTGCCGGTGGACCTGCTCTCCCTGTCTGGGCATAAGCTTTACGGGCCGCAGGGGGTGGGGGCGCTCTACGTACGCCCGGGGGTGGAGCTGCAACCGCTGCTGCGGGGGGGCGGGCAAGAACGGCGGCTGCGAGCTGGCACCCAGGGGATCCCTGCCATTGTCGGTCTAGGGGTGGCAGCGGCCTTGGCAGCCCAAGAGCTGCAGCAGGAGACGGCCCGCCTGCGGCAGTTGCAACGGCAGCTGGCCCAGTTGCTGGCCTCTGTGCCAGGTTTGCGGCTAACTGGCCCCTCGGATCTGGAGCAACGCCTGCCCCACCACCTCAGCTACTGCACTGCCGCCATGCCGGGGAATGTGCTGGTGAGGGAGATGAGCCGCCAGGGGATCGCCATCAGCGCCGGCTCTGCCTGTAGCAGCGGCCAACGGATCCCCAGCCGCATCCTTTTGGCCATGGGCTATTCCGAGGCCGAGGCCCTGGGATCCATCCGCCTCAGCCTGGGCAAGGCCACCACCCAAGCCGCAGTTGAACAGGTGGCGCAGTCGCTGCGGGCTCTTCTCCTCTCGGCTGCGGGCGCTGGATCCCTTGAGGAGAAGGCAACCCAACCCCTGCCAGCGGCTCCTGCCGCTGAATTGGCGGCTGGGCTAAGGTGATAGAGAGTTACAGGGCTGGTCGTTATGGCTGAGATGAGTCCCTATCAAGTGTTGGGAGTCAGCGAAGAAGCCTCCTTTGAGGAGATCCAATCGGCGCGGGCACGGCTCCTGGCCAGCTTGGGTGCGGATGAACAGCAGCAGGAGCGGGTGGAACAAGCCTACGACGCCATCCTGATGCAGCGCCTGCGCCTGCGCAAGGAGGGCAAGATCGCCGTCCCCGACCGCATTCGCTACGCTGAACAGCGGGCTGCCCGTCCAGAGACAGAACCGAGTTTGCCCCGTCCCGCTGCCCAAAATCCCCCCTGGATCAGCCGCTGGCTGGATAGCCCCTCTGCCCCGGATATGCTCTGGCCCGCCGTGTTGCTGGGAGGACTGGTGGGTTGGGTTGTCTTGGCTCCCGATGAGTATCCCTCCCTGCAACTGGCGCTGGGGCTGATGGCCTGTATCTATTTCCTGTACCGCAAAGAGCGCCGCTTCCTTCGCGCTTTTCTCTTGGCGCTGGCAGGACTGAGCCTGGGACTGATGTTGGCCTACGCCATTGCCCTTCCCCTCACCGGCGGCGATGCCCCCGGCGCCCTGTTGGTGGGGATCACGTTTGCGGTGATGTGGCTGGTCACCAGCTTTCTGCGCTAGCTGGGGGGCTTCAGGTACACATTCCTACATATGTGCTGCCTGTCCATCTAAGTCGTTCCCTAACTCCCCTCTCCCTGAGGGAGAGGGGTTGGGGGTGAGGGCAGGAGCGCTTGGGTCGGCCCCTAGTTGGATTTGACCAGGCGGGGATCCGTCAAGGTCTTATCTGCCGAAGCGCCGCTGCCGCGACTGATAGCTGAGCAGGGCTTGGTGAAAGGCGGCGCGGTCGAAATCCGGCCAGAGGATGGGGGTGAAGTACTGCTCGGTGTAGGCCATCTGCCAGAGCAGGAAGTTGCTGATGCGCATCTCGCCGCTGGTGCGGATCAACAGGTCGGGATCCGACAAGCCAGTGGTGTAGAGAAATTGGGAAAAGAGGGCCTCGTCGATCTGATCCGGTTGCAAAAGCCCCTGCTGCACCAGGGTGGCAATCGAGCGGCAAGCCTGCACGATCTCCTGTCTGCCGCCGTAGTTGAGGGCCACCGTCAGGCAAATGCCCTCGTTGTGCTGGGTGCGTTCCACCGCATGCAGGATCGTGTCCTGCAAAGATCGGGGCAGGGCCGACAACTGGCCGGCAAACTGGATGCGCACCCCCTGCTGCACCATTTCCGCCAGTTCCTGCCACAGCACCTGCTCGAACAAGGTCATGAGGAAATCCACCTCCTCGCGGGCGCGGCCCCAGTTCTCCGTGGAGAAGGCGTAGGCGGTGAGGAGGGGGATCCCCCAATCGTGACAGCAGCGGAGCAACTCCTTCAAAGCCGCTACCCCGCGCTGATGCCCGACACTGCGGGGCAAGCCTCGTTTTTGCGCCCACCGCCCGTTACCATCCATGACCACTGCCACATGGCGGGGCAATAACTGCGGATCTAGGTCGGCAGGCAACTGCAGAAGATGGACAGGAGAAAGGGTCATGCGGATCAGTCTTTAGGAAGGGTTTTCTCAGGTTTGCGAAGGAGTTTGGCTAGATCTGGCAGGGATCCCCACCAGCGCAACAGCCCATTGTGAATCCACGGGTGGGCCCACAATCCCTGCAGAGGAGCATCCCGTTTTTTGGCTTCGCGCGGATGGCGCAACCGCTGCACCAGCAGTTCGTGGAGCTTGGCACTGGTCAGAGGTCGCTCGAGGCGTCCGCCTTCTGCCAGTGAGATGGATCCCGTCTCCTCTGAGACCACAATACACAAGCAATTGGCCTGTTCTGTGATCCCCATCGCCGCCCGGTGCCTCGTGCCCAGTTGGCGAGAGGCAGTTCGCTCCGAAACCGGCAGGATCACCCCTGCCGCGCGAATCCGATCCCGATGGATAATTACAGCCCCATCGTGCAGGAGCGTCGAGGTCTGGAAGATCGTCTGTAAGAGCTCCCGGGACACCCGCGCCTGGAGAGGAACCCCTTTATCGGTGAACACCCGCGAGTCAATGGGCTGATCTGGCTCGATGACAATCAGCGCCCCTGTCCGATTTTGGGAGAGTTCTCGCACCGCCTGCACCACCTCCTCCACCAAATCCTCCTTAGGGTCATCCTCGTCATCGTCTGTGCTGTTCGGCCACTCAACGCAGATGGCCCTCGCCAGTTGCTCCAGGAGCCGCCGAAACTCCGGCTGAAAGAGTACCCCCATCGCCACAGCCGCGGCCAGGAGCAAGCGATCCAAAATCAGGTGCACCAGCGGCAGCGAGGCGGTGGCCAGATACAGGACCAGCAGCACCATAAACCCCCGCACCAGCACCCCGGCCCGGCTCTCGCGGGTGTAATAGAGGGCCAAAGCCAATAGCAAGACGGCCAGAGCCCAGTCCAACAGGCTGAGAACATTAAACTGCTGTAGCCAAGCCCATAAGGCCGCCAGCATGCCGAAAAACCCCGTTCACGCTCCCCTCGTTGCGGACCCTTTGCCTACGCCATCCTGCGCCCCAGAACCTTTTGGCTCCGGAACCCCTGTTGGACTGCGGCCCCCTGACCAGCCTACCACTCACCTCCTACCTGTCTTCCAGTCTTTCCTGCCCCAGAGCCAGCGGGGTCGCCGCTGCAGAGAAAGCCGGGCCCCGCCCTCAACGGCAACGGTTACAGGCAGCCGTCTCTGCCCTTCACCGCTGCAACCGCTCCGGTAAGATGTCCTGACGGATCAGATCTGCATAAGTTTCCCGCCGCAGGATCAACTGGGCCTTCCCTTGGTTGACCAGCACTGCCGCGGGCCGAGGGAAGCGGTTGTAATTGGAGGCCATGCTGTAGTTGTAGGCCCCGCTGGTCAACACAACTAGGACTTCGCCGGGCGCTGGGTTGGGCAAAAGCACATCTTTCAAGAGCACATCCCCCGACTCGCAGTGTTTGCCGGCCACTGTCACCCGCTGGGTGGCCTCGGCCTCAGGGCGGTTGGCCAGAAGGGCGGTGTAGCGGGCTCCGTAGGTGATAGGGCGGGGGTTATCGGACATGCCGCCGTCAATGGTGACGTAGAGACGCCCTTCGGGAAGGTCTTCGCTGGGCGGGATCCACTTCTTGCCCCCCAAAGTGTAGGCGGTTACAGCCGCTGGCCCAACCACAGACCGTCCAGGCTCGCAGAGCACCTTGGGCAGCGGGATCCCGGCGGCGGTGAAGCTCTGCTGCACTGCAGTGGCCACGGCTTCCACCCACTCCGGAATGGAGGGGGGATCGTCGGATTCGACATAGCGGATCCCTAGTCCGCCGCCCACATTCAGCTCCTGCAAGGGCAGCCCCTTCTCCAGCCCTTGGCGCCAGACCTGGGCCAGTACCCCTGCCAGATCCCGGTGGCCTTGTAGGTCGAAGATCTGGGATCCGATGTGGGCGTGGAGCCCGACGCATTGCAATTGGGGATGGGCTGCCAAAAAATCAAATACCTCCGGCAGTTGCCACTGGCCGATGCCAAATTTGCTGTCGGTTTGGCCAGTGCGGATGTACTCGTGGGTGTGGACGTCAATGCCGGGGTTGACCCGCACCAACAAGCGGGCCGGTCGTGCAGGGGTAGCCAGAGCGGCCAGTTGCTGTAGCTCGTAGAGGCTATCGGCCACCAGGGTGCAGCCCACCTCCAGGGCCATGGCCAGCTCCTCCGCCGACTTGGCGTTGCCGTGCAGGTAGAGCTCCTCACCCCTGGCTCCTGCTTGAATAGCGGTATAGAGCTCCCCGCCGGAGGCCACGTCCAGCCCCAGCCCTTCTTGTAAGGCCAAAGCGCAGATGGCCAAGCAGTTCCAGGCTTTCGTAGCATACAAGACCTGGGATCCCCCAGGGTAGCAGCGGGCCCAGGTGTCGCGGTAGAGCCGGCAGGCGTGTCGCAACGTCCACTCGTCCAGGATGTAGAGGGGAGAGCCAAACTGGCGCACCAGCTCTACCACGTCGCAGCCGCCGATTTCCAGGTGGCCCTGGCTGTTGGTGCGGCTGGTCAGGGGCAATAGCGACTGGTTGGGAGAAACTTGTTCGACGGAGGTGGAAGTGCCGAGGGTTGAAACCATAGGGACAAGTGAAGGGACTGTCCTCCACCCTATCAAGTTTTCTCTCCAGTTTGGCCAAATGCCCTCAAGCCCCTTGTTGCCAGCAGCCCCCGCAAGGTAGGGCATGATGTCTTGCCGGGAACTCCCTCCCTGTTTAGCTCCCGTCCCCAAGACAGCTCTTCTCGCCTGGATTCGATCTTGGGCAGCACTTTCTGCTAGTATAGGAAGCCAGTGTCCAAGGGTCGATGCCCGAGTGGTTAAAGGGGGCGGACTGTAAATCCGCTGGCTTATGCCTACGTTGGTTCGAATCCAACTCGGCCCACCATGCCGCCCACGTAGCTCAGTGGCAGAGCACCCCCTTGGTAAGGGGGAGGTCACGAGTTCAATCCTCGTCGTGGGCTTACGTGCAGGCTCCAAGTTCCGCCGCTTGAGGTTTCTCTTCCCCTGGCTTGACGATCTCGCCGCTGAGGGAAAAGGCCCGTGTGGCAGTGATGCGCACTGGCACCAGGGATCCCTGCAATTGCTCGGGATCGCCGTCGAAGAAGACGATGCGATTGCCGCGGGTGCGCCCCATGGCCTGGCGGGGGTTTTTGGGATTGGGGCCTTCCACCAGCACCTCCTGCACCTGGCCCAGCAGCCGGGCGCTGCGGGCGGCAGCCACCTCCGCGACCAAGCGGTTGAGCCGTTGCAGGCGGTCGCTTTTTTCCTCTTCCGGCACCTGGTCAGGCCACTCGGCTGCCGGCGTGCCAGGGCGGGGAGAGTAGGCGGCAGTATTGAGGAAATCAAAGCCGATATCCTGAACCAGTTGCAGGGTTTCCTGAAACTGGGCTTCCGTTTCGCCGGGGAAGCCGACGATGGCATCGGCGCTGATGGTGGCCTCGGGCATGTACTGGCGGATGAGCTGGATGAGCTGGCGGTAGCGCTCCTGGGTGTAGCCCCGCCGCATCCGCTTGAGGACGGCGTCGCTGCCCGCCTGGAAGGGGATGTGGAAGTGCTCGCACACCTTGGGCAGCTCGGCACAGGTGGCGATCAGCTCTTCAGTAAAGTAGCGCGGGTGGCTGGTGGCAAAGCGAATCCGCTCGATCCCTTCCACCGAGTGGACAAAGCGCAGCAGGCTGGCCAGGTTGGTCTTGGGATCCAGATCCCGCCCGTAGGCGTCGATGTTTTGCCCTAGCAAGGTGACCTCGCGGTAGCCGGCCCGGGCCACGTCCTCAATCTCGGCGCGGATGGCCTGCGGCTGGCGCGACTGCTCCCGTCCCCGCACCAACGGCACAATGCAGTAGGTGCAGCGCTCGTTGCAGCCGTAGATGACGTTGATCCAGGCTGTCACCCGGCTATCCCGGCGGGGCTTGGTGATGTCTTCCGGGATCTCGACAGGCTCGGTGGCCACCACCTGGTTGCCCGCCTCCACCTGGGCCAGCAGATCCCCAAGGCGGTTGACGTACTGGGGGCCCATGACCAGATCCAACTCGGGGACGCGGCGCAGCAACCTTTCCCCCTCCTGCTGGGCCACGCAGCCGGCCACGATGAGCTTGATGGCTGGGTTTTTCCGCTTGCGCTGCGCCTGGATGCCCAGGTAGGAATACACCTTTTGCTCAGCGTTATCGCGGATGGTGCAGGTATTGAAGAGAACTAAGTCCGCCTGTAGCGCGTCTTCGGCGGGCACATACCCCAGCGACTCGAGGATCCCGGCCATGCGCTCGCTATCGGCCCGGTTCATTTGACAGCCGAAGGTGATGGTGTAATAGGTGGGAGCAGCCATGGCAAGACCAGAAGACAGGGTCAGCAATCTCTACCTTTTTTGAGCTTAGCGGATCCTTATGGGGCGGTAGCGGCAACGTAAGGGTTGGGGGGCAGATCCCTCTCCCTTGGCTCCCTCTGCGCGGCCCAGGCTGGTTTGCTAAGCAGTGTCCCTCAGCAGAGTAGCCACTGAGCTAGGGCGCGTCAGTCGGGCATGAGGGCGTGAACTTGCTTGCGGCCGTTGGGGTAGAGCAAGGCGCGCTTGGGGCCGTGGATGGGATCCTCCACGATAATGGTTTGGTCGCGGCTGGCTCCCAGGGAGACGATGGCAATCGGCACCTGCATCAACTGGGCCAAAAACTTCAGGTAGTCGTAGGCTTCGGGAGGCAAGTCCTCAAGGGAGCGGCAGTCTTTGGTGGAGCACTTCCAGCCGGGCAGGGTTTCATAAATGGGCTTGCACTGGGCAAAGACGCGGGCATCGCTGGGAAAGTGACGGATCTCGCGCCCCTGGTACTCATAGGCCACGCACACCTTGATCTCGTCTAGGCCGTCCAGCACATCCAACTTGGTGATGGCCAAGCAATCCAGGCCGTTGATCCGCACGGCGTAGCGCCCGATTACGCCGTCGAACCAGCCGCAGCGCCGCTGCCGCCCGGTGGTGGTGCCAAATTCGGCTCCCGCCGCCCCCAGGTAAGCGCCAATCTCGTCCTTGAGCTCGGTGGGGAAGGGGCCTTCGCCGACGCGGGTGGTGTAGGCCTTGGCTACCCCAATCACCCGGTCAATGCTGGTGGGGCCGATCCCGGCCCCCACGCAGGCGCCGCCGGCGATGGGATGGGAGGAAGTGACGTAAGGGTAGGTGCCGTAGTCGAGATCCAACAGCGTGCCCTGGGCCCCCTCAAAGAGGATGTTCTGCCGCTCCTCGATGGCCTGGGTGAGGAGTAGGGCAGCGTCGGTGACGTAGGGGCGCAGCCGCTCCGCGTAGGCCAGGTATTGCTCGATGATCGGCTCGGGATCCAGAGGGGGTAGGTTGTAGATTTTTTCCAGCAAAACGTTCTTGTAGGGAATGGCCCAACTGAGGCGCTCCCGCAGTTGGTCGGGGTACATCAAGTCCAGGACGCGGATGCCCATGCGCTCGGCCTTGTCGGCGTAGGTAGGGCCAATGCCTCGCCCGGTGGTGCCCAGCCGGTAGATGCCGCGTCGCTCTTCCTCGGCCACGTCGATGACGCGGTGGTAGGGCAAGGTTACGTGGGCTGTCTCGGCGATGTAGAGGTTGTGGGTGGAGATCCCCAGTTGGTGCAGTTGGTCGATCTCGGCCAGCAACACCTCAGGGTCGATCACCGTGCCGCTGGCGATGATGCAGCGCTTGTCGGGGTAGAGGATGCCGGAGGGGATCAGGTGCAGCTTAAAGATTTGGCCCCCCACCACCACGGTATGTCCTGCGTTAACCCCGCCTTGGTAGCGGACGACCACATGCGCCTTTTCACTGAGGAGGTCGGTGATCTTACCTTTTCCTTCGTCGCCCCACTGGGCACCGACAACCACAACGTTTGCCAAGGGCTTCTCCTACAGTCTCTGAACGGCACAAAAAATCCCCTTTGCGGGGTCGCTGCACTAATTTACCGCATTGCTCCAGGCAGTGTTGAGGGCTTCGGACAAAAACGTTAACAATCGATTAATTTCGACCCCTCGCTAGGGCAGCAGCCCGCTCCCTTTAGCTCCCCGGCTTGAACAGGCCAATGGCGGTGACCTGGTTGGATCCCGCCGCAAAGGCAAAGGACAGGCCAAGGGCGTCGTAGTTGACATAGTAGCGATCGTCGCGCAGATATTCTCGGCTCCCCTTGGGGTAGGGCACCACCTCGTTGTAGCCGTTCTCGCCAGGCCCGCCGTAAATGGCGATCACTTCCGAGTAGGTGGAGCCGATACGGATCCCTTCGCCAGTCATGGCTTCGGGTTGGGTGGTGTAGATGCGGTCGGCAAAAAAGCTATTGAGAACGCCCGGACGGCGGTAGGCAAAGAGGATGTAGTCCTGCAAGTAGAAGATCTTCAGGTCGCTGTTGGACTGAAATACATTTGCCCGCGATTCGGCCGGGATCAAATCCACGTTGCCCAAGAGGTGGGTATCGACGTTGCGGGTATCCATGCCCAGGACAAAGCGACCAACACGGCCCTCTTGCACCAGGACGGTGGGGCGGGGGGGAGGGCTGGGGCGGCGGGGCAGGGCCAGCGCTTCTAGGGCGGCCTTTAGCCAGGCGTTCTCATCCCCCTCCACCTTTTGCAGGGGCACCAAACCCTGGGCTAGGGAGCGTCCATCGCCTGTCTTCCAGGTGGCCACGGCCAGTTCCACCGCCGCGCCAGAAGGAAGGGCAAAGAAGCGGGTCTGGCGTTCGCTGCCTTGAGTGGGTTGCCCTACTATAACGGTGCTGCCGCTGGCTCCCAACTGGGCCGCCAGGAGGGTGGCCCCCTGGCGGGTGTTGCCGTCGACCAGGACGGCCGATGGGATCCCAGCAGCCAGTGGCAGGTTTTCGCTGTTCCAGGGGGTAGGCTGGCCAAAGCGGTCTTCGGTAACCAGCAGCGGCTGCACGGAGCGGGGCAAGAATAGGCGTGCCACATCCGCTATCACTTGCGGGTCATAGCCCACCGAGCTGCGCAGGTCGAGGACAATGCCTTGGCTGTAATCCTGGGTGTAGAGGGCTTGGCGGATCTGCTGGGCTGTGGCAGGGGTGAGCTCCGGCACTGCCAGGTAAACCTGGCGCGGCCCAATCTGACGCGCCTGCAGGGGTGGACGAGGGCGGTTGAGCAAGTCCCTGAAGCTTTGGGGATCCCAGAAGCGATCGGCGGGATCCCCGTATTCGCGCAGAACCTCTCGAATCAGCTCGTACTCGACTTCGATGGGCGGACGGGGATCGCTGTAGGTGCGGGCCAACAGGCGGGTGTAGAGGTCGTTGTAGTTAACCGCAGCGGCTTGCTTGCCCGCCTGCCAAGACTCGTTGATGAACAACTCCACCAGATAGCGCAAATCCTGGCCCATTGCTGGCAAAGGAGGAGCTGCCGGGATGCCCAGATCGGGCGACGCACCCTGGAAGGGAGAAATCGGATTCGCAATCGGATCCTCAACTGAGGGCATGACCGGCACAGGGGGCAAGGCCGCTTGCCCCATCACTCTGCCAGAAAGGACTCCGCTGAGCGCCCCGACTGTGCCCCACACCTGAACTGCCCGCGCAAATCCCTTCATGGTGGCCTGCCCTTGTTTGCAGATGCTGTGAATAGGATAAACTCTGGGCAATCTCCTCTACCACTGTCGGCAGGGCCAAATGCTTGTTTTTTAAGCCATTAAGACACTACCAGTTGTTTCCCCTTTTGCGGATCCCTTAGCTCTCGGCAGACCAAATTTTGCGGATGGGCAGGGTGAAGCCGGGCAGCACGTCTTCTCCCGACAAGGTTTCTGGGTCTTCCAACAGTTCCGGCGCCTGTCCTGCTCGGTAGATCATCACCCGCTTGGCCTTGGCATCCAAAAGCCACCCCAAGCGGCAGCCGTTGTCCAAGTACTCCTGCATCTTGGCCTGGGCTTGAACCCAAGAATCGGTGGGCGAGAGGATCTCCACCACAAAGTCAGGACACAGGGGCAAGAATCCCCGGCGGGTCTGGGGATCCAGAGCCTCCCACTTTTCCAGCGGGATCCAGGCCAGGTCAGGAGAGCGGTCGCTGCCTGAAGGCAGAGAAAACCCCGTGGAAGAATCAAAGGCTTTGCCTCGGCCCGCTTGGCGGTTCCAGACATAGACTGCCCCCGCAATTTCAAAGTTGAGGTTGCCAATTTCACCTCCGGTTGGAGACATAATCACCAGCTCTCCCTGGGCGGTGCGCTCCAGCTTCAGCTCAGGATTGGCCGCACACAGCCGGACAAAATCCTCTCGCGTCAGAGTCATCAAAGGGCTGAGATTGAGCGTCAAGGCCGTCATGGCAGGAACTGGAGCATGCAAAACCGGATTGCTAGAATGACCCCACTGCTGAAGTGCGACAGGAAGAAATTGCGATCCCTGGTCTTAGTTTAAGAGTCTCAATCTAGTTTACTTTTGATTCAATGTTTTCCAGGGCTTGAGGATGGATCCCTGCTGCGATGGCTTGCTGCAATACGTGACGACGCACCTCTTCAGTGTGCCTGTCAAGCACCATTTTCAGAGCATAAAACCGGTTGATGGCAAGCTCGTTGAAATGGGCCAGCGCCGCTGCGGCAAAGGATCCCTCTGCACCCCGATAGAGGTATCGCACCAAGGTATCGGCGGCTTCTATGGCCAGTTCCCCTTCCAGAGAATGCAGAGCTTCTAGATTCTTTTCCACTTCTGCCAGGGAGTTGCCACAGGATACCCGTGTCAGACCCATCGATACCCAGCCCACCAATGGCTGCCGAATCTTGAGCCAGCCGTTGAGTACTTCCATGACCCGCACTTCGGTTCCATTGGGCAGTTGACCGATAACATTGCCTGCGGCTACAGCGGGTGTCGACCGTACATTAGTCGGCGGATTGGGATCCTCTATCTGAGTAATGCAGGGCAGGGGGACATCTGTGTACAAGGTGTCGTCGATCTCAACCTCCTTGCCGGCACTGCGAAGTGTATCAATTAGCCGACTGACAACATCTTTGGGCACATCTAGCACTGTCGAGAGCCAACTTGGATTAATGCTTAGCCCTGGCTCCCAGCCCGCCTGAGCCACCACTACCCACTGACCACTGTGTTTTTTAAGCAAATAGCAGCCATCAATTACCGGAAGGTCGCCAACTCCGGCAGAGACTTCAACCAGAGCATAGTTTTCGGCAATGGCGATTGCTCCGGTTTCCAGAGGATGAACCGGCACACCGGGAGATCGAGCTGCTGCTTGTCGGAGATACTCGTTGATCAATGGGTCGGTGAGCACAGCTTGCCTTATGGCAGTGCGATCACCAGAGCTGCCGGGGTTCGGCAAGGTTTGCGCGACCCAAGTTCTCGCTGTGGCAGCTGGCAAAGCCGACAAAACTTGAAGGGAAGCTGTAGGAGCTTCTGCCTTGGATCCACCCTTGTCCAGGAATTGCGCTGTTGGAGAAAAGACATTGCCGCCCAAAAGTAGTAGCGTTGGTGCTATCGACAATGCTGATGGGATTTTCCTCAAGCTCAATATCGATCGGCAGCTTTGGGATAGAAGAGCTTGCATTTTCATCAACATCTGCTGAAATGGTTTGCCCTGCGGAGTTTTTGGAATCTACGCTCTTCTCTAGATAGCAAGCGAGATGGGATCCCGCCGCGATTGCCGCCTGCTGGGTGCTTTAGCCGACGTGAGCGGTGGGGTTGACTAGGCCGATCACTTGAGTGTAGGCGCCGCGAGCTTGGGTCACTCCAATGGTGCGCTCCGCTTTTTCAAGCATGGGACGGCGCAGGCTGACCACCAAGAATTGCGCCTGGCGGGATTGCTGCCAGATCATGTCGGCCAATTTTTCTACATTGGCCCCATCCAAAAACATGTCCACCTCGTCAAAGGCATAAAAGCTAGAGGGGCGATAGCGCTGCAACGCAAAAATAAAGCTGAGGGCCGTCAAGGATTTTTCTCCGCCCGACATGGCGCTGAGACGACGCACTGGCTTGCCTTTGGGGCGGGCCACCAGGGTCAAACCCCCGGCCAACGGATCCTCTGGGTTCTCCAATTCTAAATAGCCCTCTCCCTCGGAAAGCTGGGCAAAGATGGTCTGGAAATGGCCGTTGATGGCATGGAAGGCATCCAAAAACGCTTGGCGGCGCAGGGTGGAAAAGTTCTCGATGCGCAGCAACAATTCGGTGCGCTCTTGGTGCAGGGTTTCCAGTTTGGCGCTGAGATCCCCTAGGCGGGCCTGGATCTGTTCGTATTCGGCGATGGCCAACATGTTCACCGGCTCCAGGGATCGCAATTGCTCTTCGATTTTGCGTTTTTGCCGTTGCAGCTCGTCCAGGGTCAGGTGGGGGGGCAGGGGGGGAAGGGGATCCGGCAGCTCTTGGGCCGCGGCTTGCAGTTGGGCTTGCAGTTGGGCAAGGATGGCCTCTTTTTCCTGCTGTTGGGTGAGGGCGTGGTAGCGTTCCCATTCCAGGCGTTGGAGCTGCTGCTGTTGGGCGCGCAGTTGAAATTCTTGCCGCTCCCGCTCTTGGCGCAGGTGGGCGAGGCGGGCTTCGCTCTGGCCCATCTGTTGCCGTTGCTCGGCAATGTGCTGCTGGATGTGGGCGAGAGTGGCCTGGGCCTGGGCGATTTGCTCTTGAAGTTGGGCCTGACGCCGTTCGCCCTCTTGCAGGCGCTCCTGGTGGTGCTGGATCTGGGCCTGCTTCAGGTGTTGCTGGCTGAGGTTCTCCTGCTGCTGTCGCTCCAGGTGGGCCAGGTGGTGTTGCAGCTCCGCCAGGTGGCTCTCCTGCTGCTGTACCGCCTGCTGCAGTTGCTGCCAGTGCTGGTTGACCGGGGATCCCTCCAGTTGGCTGAGCTTGCGGGCGAGATCGGCCAGGCGCTGTTGCAAGGGATCCCAGCGGAGTTGAATCTGGTGCAGCCGCTCTTGGATCTGCTGGCTTTCGCTTTGCCATTGCGCCAGGGATCCCTGCAGGTGTTGCAGGCGGGCCTGCTGGTTTTGGCAGTCGGCCTGGTGCCGCTCCAGGTATTGCTGGGCTTGCAGGGCGTCCTGGCGGGCCAGGAGCAGGGCCTGGGCCAGTTGTTTTTCGCGGGCTTGGGCGGCTTGGAGGCGAGGGGCGAGGGCGGCCAGCAGCGCTTCCAGATCGGCCAGGCGGGCGCGCAGGGCTTCCCCTTCCGAGTGTTCGCCCGCAGAAAAATGGATCCCAGCTCGTTGGGGGCCGGTGCCGCCAGTGATGGCTCCCGAGGTTTCCAGCAGCTCCCCTTCCAGGGTGACCATGCGGTGCTGGCCGATGTAGGGCCGGGCCAGCTCCAGGCTCTGGAAAACCAGGGTGGAGCCGAACACAAAGCCAAAAACATCTCGGTAGCGCTCTTCAAAGTGCACCAGGCGGATGGCGTAGTCGATCAGACCGTTTAAGTTGAGGGGGGCGGGCGGGCGGGCGGGCTGCAATTTGTTGAGGGGCAAAAAGGTGGCGCGCCCCAGTTTTTCCCGCTTTAAGAGGTTGATCGCGCTGACGGCGACGCTTTCATCTTCCACCACCACAAAGTGCAGTCGGTTGCCTGCCGCAATCTCCAGCGCCAGTTGATACTGGGGATCCACCTGCCCCAACTGGGCCACCAATCCCAAAACCCCCGGCAGGCGGGCGCTCAGGATGGCCTGGGTGGCGCGGGATCCCTGGGATTCTTGCAGCAGTTGGCGGCGGGTCTCCCACTTGTCCAGTTGCCGCTGCTTGGCGTGGAACTCGGCGGCCAGCCGCTCGTGGGTGGCGCGATCCAGCTCCAGGTTGGCTTGCAGTTGCGCCAGCTCTTGCGCCAGGGCCTGCACCTGGGCTTCCGACTGTCGGCAGGCCTGTTCCAGCTCGGCGGTGAGGGCCAGGTGGGATCCCAGCCATTCTTCAATCTGGGCGATCTCAGTTTGGGTGTCTTGGACTTGTCGCGCCAGTTGCCGTTGGCGCTCTTGCAGGCGAATTTGCTCCTGTTGCAAAGGCTCTTGTTCGGCGCGGATCTCTTCCAGGTGGCGGGTGAGGTAGCGCTGCTGCTTGACCCAGGCCTCGGCAGATTGGGCCAGGGCCCGCAGTTGTTCGCGGCTTTGTTCTAGGCTGATTTGGGCTTTCTGCACCTGGGCTTGCAGGGATCCCTGGGCCTGGGCCAGTTGCTCCTGTTGGCTTTGCAGGCGTTCCAGCTCTGCCTGCAGGTGCTGCTGTTGGGTTTGGCGCTCCTGCTGCAGGCGCTGCGTTTGCTCGATTTCCTGCTGCCAGGCGGCGATCTGTTGGCTGAGCTGTTGCCGTTGCACTTCGGCGGCAGCGATCTGGGCTTGCAGGTGCAGGTATTCTTCCTCTCCGAGGGCGTGGATGCGGCTTTGCAGCTCGCTCAGGGCGGCTTCCGCCTGCTGTAACTGCTCGCTCAAGGTCTGCACCTGAGCAGTGGCTTGCTCCTGAGCCTCCAGAAGCTGCCGAATGGCTGCCTGGGTTGCTTCCACTTGGGCTTGCAAATGCCGCCAAAGCAACACCCGTTGCTGTCGCTCCAGCGTTTGCCACTGCAGCCGCAACTGCTGGTACTGCTGCGCCTTTTCGCTTTCCCTGAGCAGCCGCTCTCCTTGGGCTTGCCATTCCTGCTCGATGAGCCGGAAGCGCTCAATTTGTTCGCGCACCACCTCCAGCTTGGCGTTGGCCTGGGCGATCTTGCGGTCGAAGGTGGCCACCCCCGCCAATTCGTCGAGGATCTGCCGCCGCTCCTTGGAGTTCATGGAGATGATGCTGGTAACATCCCCCTGCAGGACCACGTTGTAGCCGTTGGGGTAGATGTGCATCGCCTCCAGTTGCTCGTGCAGCTCGCTCAAGGTGCAGGGCACATCGTTGATGTAGAAGGTGCTGGTGTAGGGCAGGGAATCGGGATCCTCTCCCTTGCCGGGGCTGACCCGCAGCCGACGGCTGACTTTCCATTCTCTCGGCTGGCCGTCTTCTCCCGGCCCCAGATCGAAGGTGACGGCGACGTGGGTCTCTACCCGCCGGTTGCTGCTGAGGCTGCCAGAATGCACCAGATCCGAAAGCCTCTCTGCCCGCATCCCCCGCGAGGACGATAGCCCCAGCGCGAACAGGATCCCATCCAGGATGTTGGACTTGCCGGAGCCGTTGGGGCCGGAGATGACCGTAAAACCCGGCAACAGGGGCAGCGAGGTCGTGCTGCCAAAGGACTTAAATCGGGTCAGCTCGATCCGCTTGATGTACATCCCGCCCCATATCTAGCGCAGCCAGCAGCAGATGATGGCACCAGGCTAGCACGGGTAGCGCAGCCTGCCCAGCTTCTAAGAAGGCTCAGGATCTGGGCTCGGGCTGACGAGCAGATCGGCCTTTTGCAAAAGACGATGCACCTCTGCCTGTAGCTCTGGCCACTTATAGGTGAGCAGGTTGGGCTTGGAGATGAGCAGTAGCCGGTATCCGGGTTTCAGGTTTGGGCACAGGGGCCGCAAGATTTCTCGCAACCGGCGTCGCAGCCGATTCCGCTTGACAGCAGATTTGCTCACCTTTTTCCCGATCACCAGCCCCACCTGGCTGGGGATCCCTTCGCACCCCGCCGGCATCGGCTGAAACAAAAGGATCAAGCCTGCACCGGAACGGCGCTGCCCCGCCTGGTAAAGCGCCTGGAAAGCTCGCCGATCTCGCAAGCGATAAGGAGCAGGCAGCATTGGGCACTGAAAGGGAATCCCAGGCAGGAGTCAACCCGTCTTGGACGCCGACACCCCAAGAGTTTGAGATGGGATCGGCTCTGCTAACCCTTAAGAAACCGCCAGGCGATAACGCCCCTTGGCCCGCCGCCGCCGCAAGACCTGCCGCCCGCTTGCCGTGCGCATCCTGGCCCGAAACCCAGAGACGCGAATGCGTCTGCGATTGGTGCCACGAAGGGTACGCTGAGTCATGGTGGAGACCAACTCATCCTGTCAACAAGGCCTGCTGCGACTGGCGAGGGAGAAGCCCAGTTCACCGGCAGACAATTAGCAAAGCTTTATCGTAGCAGACTCGACGGAAAATCGCTAGATTGGCCGCCTCACGCCGAGCAGCTAAATTGGGGATCCTACAATCCCAGTCGAGAGAGCAGAGGCACCGGGTTGGCGCCCCTGTCTTTGCTGGGCTTTGGCTGTGTCGCTTTGGGTGTGTGGTGTGGACATCTCCCTAGATCGACTCTGGGACGAAGCTTTGGGGCATCTACAGGTGCAGCTCAGCCGTCCAACTTTTGAGGCTTGGATCAAGACGGCGCGAGCTGAATCCTTGGTGGACAACCGCCTCACCATCTCCACTCCTAGCGAATGGGCGCGGGGCTGGCTGCAAAAGCACTACGCCTCCACCATCACCGAGGTGGTGCAGCGGGTGGCCGGAATCCCTTTGCAAGTGGAGTTTTCCGTCGCTCCCCAGGCTTTGGTCGAGGAAGAAGCTCCTTCAACGGCTGTGGCCTCAACCTCCCGCAAGGCCGGCAGTTTTCCTGCTTCCGCCCCCTTGGGGCTGGAGGTGAGCGGCAGCCTGCCCATGCGAGCCCCGGATCTCAACCCCAAGTATTCCTTCTCGCGGTTTGTGGTCGGCCCCAACAACCGCATGGCCCATGCAGCGGCTCTGGCCGTGGCCGACAAGCCTGGGCGGGCCTACAATCCCTTGTTTCTCTGCGGCGGGGTAGGGCTGGGCAAAACCCACCTGATGCAGGCCATCGGCCACTACCAACTGGAGGCGAATCCGCGGGCCAAGGTCTTTTACGTGTCCACCGAGCGCTTTACCAACGATTTAATCGATGCCATCCGGCGAGACAGCATGCAGTCTTTCCGGGAGCACTATCGAGATGTGGATATTTTATTGGTGGACGACATTCAATTTATCGAAGGCAAAGAGTACACCCAAGAGGAGTTTTTCCACACCTTTAATACGTTGCACGAGTCGGGCAAACAGATCGTGCTAGCTGCCGACCGCTCCCCTCACCTCATCCCTCGGCTGCAGGAGCGGCTCTGTTCTCGGTTTTCGATGGGCTTGATTGCGGAAATTCAGCCGCCGGACATCGAGACCCGCATGGCCATTCTCAAGAAAAAAGCCGAGTACGAGGGGATGATCCTACCGCCTGAGGTGATCGAATACATTGCTACCACCTACACCAGCAACATTCGCGAGCTGGAGGGCGCCCTCATCCGTGCCGTTGCCTACGTCTCCATTTCTGGCCTGCCGATGAGTGTGGAGACGATTCAGCCCATTCTCAACCCCCCCAGCGAGCCCAAGGAGATCACGCCCGACATGATTATTGACGTGGTCTGTGAAGAATTCGGCGTCGACCGAGAAAGCTTATTGGGATCCTCTCGCAAGCGGGACATCAGCCAGGCGCGGCAAATTGCCATGTTTTTGATGCGTCACCATACCAATCTTAGCTTGCCCAAAATTGGCGATTACTTTGGCGGGAAAGATCACACCACCGTTCTCTATAGCTGTGAAAAAGTTAGCCAGTTGCAGCGGGAAAATCTGCAATTTGAGCGGCAACTGCAAAACCTGGCCCAGCGGCTGCGAGTCATGGCCAACAGCCGAAACCGCTAGTCTTTGCCTTGCCATTGTTGAACCGTCCTTGGGGTGTCATCCTACGCTGCTGAGAGCCGCGGCGCCCGCGAGCTGGCGTGAAAGCTCCTATTGGAAGCAGCTACAGTTAAGGACGGGAGGGGCGGGGGTTGCAGGTGGTAGGGCAATCTGGCAAAGGACTTTGCTTGGGTATGCTGCTCCTTGGGGCTGGGCTGATGCCAGCATGGCCGGCCTGGGCCCATTCGACCCAAGCGGGCCGCAAGGAAGCAGATCCGCGGCCAACCGCGCTCTCAGGCGTTTTAGATCTGGGGCTGGATAGCCAAATTGTGGAGGATAGCCCCGTGTTGCGCCGCTGGCTGCAAAGTCCGCCCAATCTCCTGGAAGAAATCCGCAATACTCCCGTCTTGCCCACCCGTTTGCAGGCGGGTTTCGAGTCGGCTTCTGAGTGGCGAATCAGCCTGCAGGACTTGCGCCTGGGAGATCGCCTCACCCTCAGCGGCGACTATCGCCAATCTTCTGAGAACCCAGAAATCCGCCAGTACGGGTCAGAGGTGCGCTACTTTCTCGCCCCTATGGGCTCCCGCTTGAACCTGGCCCCCCAACTGGGCTATCGAGCCTTGGAAGAAAAAAACCGCCGCCTCAGCGGGGTGAGCTATGGGGCCTTTGTTGTTTTGGCCCTGGCTCCCGGAGCCGCCGACTTGACTGGCAGCTACACTTGGGTGGCCCCGCAGGAGCCGGAAGAAGGACAGGCCACCCTAGCGGAGATCACCGCCGCCTACGCCATTAGCCCTTCCCTTCGTCTTGCTGCCCGCTACAGCCTGCGCCACTCCACCTTGGCGCGGGAATCCAGCTTTGGCGTTGGCCTGGAGTGGATCCCCTAGAGGCGCACTGCCTGCACAAAAGCCACCCAGCCGAAGCTGAGATAGCGCTCCAAGCGCAACCCCACCTGGGCAAAGTGCCAGCGCAACTGGTCTGCGGAGAAAAAGCGAAGGCCGGTCGCCTCCAGCAACTGCTGCACCCTCTGCCCCCATCCCTGCACCTGCTGGCTGTGCATCGAGACAAACACCCCTCCCGGTTTCAAAACACGGGCCACTTCCCGCAGACAGGGATCCAACGGCACCTCGTTCAGGGTGGCGCCGCTGATCACCGCCCCAAAGGCTCCAGAGGCCAGGGGAAGCTGCTCCGCCCGGGCTCGCACCAGGCTGTAGCGCTGCCAGTGGGGCTGGGCCTGCTGGGCCGCCTCCGCCAGCACTCCCGTCGCGTTGTCTAGGCCGATCACCGTCCGCTGCGGATCCCTGGCCAAGAGGAGGCGGCTCCAGTACCCCCCTGCCGTGCCCAAATCCAAGACGGGATCTGCCTCCCCCACCAGTTCCGCCAGCAATTGGCCTTCCCGCTCGCTGCCGAAACGCTCCCCCGACAACAGCGACAGCGCCCAAGGCCGCCAGAGGCGATCGTAGCCCCAGGCAAACCCGGGCAGATGGGCAATGGCCTGAGCGGGAGTGAGCGGCAAGTCCCGCGCGGCGGCCAAAAAATCCACCGCTCCAAAGGCGGTGATGGGGTAGATCTGGCCGCAACGGGGACAGTAAACCCGATCCGCCGCGGCTCCCGGCTCACGTCCCGGTGGCAGGTTCAGCCCTTCCTGACCACAGCTCAGGCAGCGGTAGAGGTGAACCGGCAAGGCAGAGAGAGAAGAGAGCATGACACAACCTGACGACAGCCGCAAAACAAAAGGGCAGTTGCCGGGCGCCGGCCCCAACAACCACCCTCCCAGGTTAATCAATCCCGCAGCGAGAGGGGATCCCTCAAGCCGTCTTCGGGCTGGGCAAGCCGATCTTCTCGGGGATGGGCACGTATTCTGCCACAATGGCCCGAAACTCGTCCCCATCTAGGGTTTCCCGTTCCACCAGGGTGTCGGCCAGGCGATCCAGCAGCGCCCGGTGCTCCAGCAGGATTTGCTTCGCTCTTTGGTAGCAGCTCTCCAGGATTTGCCGCACCTGCCGGTCGATCTTGGCGGCCACATCTTCGGAGTACTCGACGCGGTTCATCCAGCCGCCGCCCAAAAAGATTTCGTTGTTGGGCGGATCCCACATCAGGGGCCCCAGCTCGGACATGCCAAAGCGGGTCACCATTTGCCGCACCAGGTTGGTGTTTTGCTGCAGGTCGTTGCTGGCCCCCGTCGTCACTTCCGAGTAGCCAAAGACGATCTCCTCCGCCGCCCGACCGCCAAAACCGACCACCACCCGATCCAACAGCCAGGCGCGGCTGTACATGCCGGAGTCGATCTGCTCCTCGTTGGGCAGTTGCTGGGCAAAGCCGCCGGCACCTCCGGAACGGGGGATGATCGTTACCTTGTTCAAGGGATCCGCATGGGGCAAGAGGGTCATCAACAGAGCATGGCCGCACTCGTGGTAGGCGATGAGGCGCTTGCTTTTGCCGTCTAATAGCGGCGGCTTGGTCAGGCCAATGGTGATGCGGTCGATGGCGTCGTCGATGTCCTGGTTGGTGATGGCTTTGTGCTGACGGCGGGCCGCCAGGATGGCCGCCTCGTTGAGCAGGTTGGCCAGATCGGCGCCGGCAAAGCCAGGGGTGCGGCGGGCAATGGCCTCCAGGCTGACCTCTTCTGCCAGCTTCTTGTTGCGGGCATGCACGCGCAAGATCTCGTAGCGCCCCTTGAAGCTGGGCCGATCCACGGTGATCTGGCGGTCGAAGCGTCCAGGCCGTAGGAGCGCCGCATCCAGCACATCCGGGCGGTTGGTTGCGGCAATAACAATTACCCCTGAGTTGCCCTCAAACCCATCCATTTCCGTAAGCAACTGGTTCAGGGTTTGCTCGCGCTCGTCGTTGCCGCCGCCAATGCCCGCTCCCCGCTGCCGGCCCACCGCGTCGATCTCGTCGATGAAGACGATGCAGGGAGCATTCTCCTTGGCCTTCTTAAAGAGATCCCGCACCCGCGAGGCCCCCACGCCGACGAACATCTCCACGAACTCGGAGCCAGAGAGGCTGAAAAAAGGCACTCCCGCCTCGCCAGCAATGGCTTTGGCCAAGAGGGTCTTACCCGTCCCCGGCGGCCCCACCAACAGCACGCCTTTGGGGATCTTGGCCCCTACGGCAGTGAAGCGCTCCGGCTTCTTCAGGAAGGTAACCACCTCTTGCAGCTCTTCTTTGGCCTCCTCGATCCCGGCTACATCGTCAAACTTGACGCCGGTTTTGGCTTCCATCTGGAAGCGGGCCCGCGACTTGCCGAAGTTCATCGCCTGTCCAGGACCGCCTGCTCCTCCGCCAGCGCGGCGCAGGAACAAGAACAACCCCCCCAGCAGCAGCACCGGGATGACCAGGTTGCCCAAGATCGCCCAGAAGGCGCTGCCATCGCGGGTGGGCACTACAGCCACCTCGATCCCCTGCTCGGTGAGGCGATCCACCAGTTGCGGCACGGTGTTGGGCAGCAGGTTGACCCGGTAGCGGGTGGAATGCTGCGTTTGTGGGTCAACAGCCGTCACTTCGGCTACCAGGTTGTTATCGAGGAGGCGCACATCGGTAACGCGACCCTCCTCGACATAGCGCAAGAAGCGGTCATAGGTGAGGGCAGAGGCCAGAGCGGCGTGGGCAGGAGCTAGGCCGGATCCCTGCCAGAGACAAAAGCCCAGCATGAGGGCAATTAGCCAGCGCTGGGGAGATAGAGGTTTGTTCATGGGGAAGGGGAACACCTGGTTATTAAAAGTCCTTCAACAAACTTAACCTGTCGCTCCCCCAAGATACAACCCTGCCGCACGAAATGCCCGGAATTGCGCTGGGAAGGGATCCCTGCAATCGGCGACTAGGCCGATTTGGGGGATCCCAGGGCATCCAGGCCGTAGACGCGCCGCCACATTTGGTCGGCCAGAGCGGCGGGCAGCAACCGCATCAGCCCCAGCGCCAGCTTGCCGCCCGTAAAAGCGGTGTAGCGGTCGGAAGGGTGGGGATCCGTCATGGCTCTCAGGATCGGCTCCACCACCTTCTCCACCGGCCAGGCCATTTTGTGGAACGAGCTGGCCAGCTCGGCAGCCTTGTCCAAGATCGCTTTGTAGGGGCCGTTGGGATTGACAACAGCAGCAAAGGTCTCTTCGGCCACGCGGCCAAACTCGGTGGCCACCGGCCCTGGCTCGATCACGATAACCTTGATGCCAAAAGGGGCCACTTCCACCCGCAGGGCGTCGCTGAGGGCCTCCACGGCGAACTTGGTGGCGCTGTAAACCCCACTGAAAGGCATCGACATCTGGCCGGCCACGGAGCTGAGGTTGAGGATGCGGCCGCTGCCCCGCTCCCGCATTTGGGGCAAGAGGGCGCGGGTGAGGGCGTGCAGACCAAACACATTCACCTCGAACTGCCGCCGCATCGCCGCCACATCCACCTCTTCCACCGGTCCCATTTGGCCGTAGCCGGCGTTGTTCACCAGGATGTCCACCCGGCCAAAGCGATCCAGGGCCTTTTGGGCCAGCGCCTCCACCTGGGCTGTATCGGCCATGTCGGTGGGCACCACCAGCGCTTCTGTCCCCTGCTTCTCCACCAAGTCCTTGACGTTTTGTAGCAGCTCCTCCCGGCGGGCCGCCAGCACCAAGCGGGCCCCGCGTTTGGCCGCTTCCAGGGCGACGGCCTTGCCAATGCCGGCAGAAGCGCCGGTAATCAGCACCACCTGATTGGCTAGTGAAAGCATGGCTTTCCTCTCTGCAAACTTTCTTCATCCTAGAGGGACTTCCGGGATCCCTGGAAAGAGGCAGCCTCGCTCCTTGGGCTGCGGTGCTGGGCCGCTGTTTCTAACTCAAGGGGTGCTCTGCCAGATGGATGGATCCCTGCGGCCCAGAAGCTGCTCAGACGGTTTTTCGCGCCCAAATTGCAGGGGGGGTTGGGAAAAGCGGTATGATCGATGGACAACTTGCTGGGACAAACTCCCTCGCTCGAGTGTACGCCTAGTCTAATGTCCTTGCCACAGGTACGAGGTGCAGTGACCGTAAGATATTTCCGCAGGCGGGCTAGCCGAGGCCGATCTTCCTTGCCGGAGGAGCGCTGGGCTCTCGCCGAGGCCTGCTTGGATCGATTGCTCAGAGTGGCGGAAGCCAACCTAAGGGCCAATTCCGAGCTGCGCCAACAGCAGCAGGAGCAGCAACGCCAACTGGAGGCCGAGCGGCGCCACAGCGAAGCCCTGCGCGATGCCACCGCCGATTTGCGCACCAGCGTCATGGAGTTGCGAGAGGGGCAAGCCCTTTGGCAAAACCAGGTGGACGAGCTGCGTACCTGTTTGCGAGAGTTGCTCAAGGAACAGAGCGAGCTGGTGCAGATCATCGCCCAGCAGCAGCACATCCTGAAGGACTGTAAGGAAGTCATCCGCGCCATTTTGGAGCAAATGCGGGATGACCACCGGGACTTCCGCTCCGCCATCGGCATTTTGCTGGAGGAACTGCACCAAACTGTGCGCTGCCTGGTTCTTAAGTCAGGTGGCACTCTCCCTAAGCCTGTCCGCCATCCCGAAGCGCCGGATCCCGGCTCCCAGCCGCCTGATTCTGCCTCGCCTGGGGATGGCTCTCTGTCCTAGCGATCCAGACTTCTGCTTTCCCCCAAAAGCTCCAGAGCTATCCAATCCCGCCCTCCGGCAGCCACTGCGGCCAAAACAGGCGCAACTCCCTAACCTGCTCCCCCTTGACCAACAGGGATCCGTCGCCGGACCGGCCTTGCAGGGGAATTTCCTCAGGAGAGAAGGAGTGTACCCGCTCGGACTCCGCGATCACATCCACTTGCAGATGGGGGTGCGCCGCCAGATCGGGGGGAAAACCCACCAAGCCCACCAAGCCATCCCCTTTGTTGGAGAAGTGAAAGGCCGACACGCCCACTTTACCCTGCTCCAGGATGGGGATCTCGCCCAGGGGTAGCCGCTTCAAATACCCCGACCGGCTGGCCAAAACTAAGATCCCTTGCGGGGGCAGCAGCGCCATACCGACGATCTGTTCTGTGCGCCCCAAACGTAGAGCTGGGGATCCCATAGCTGCCCGACCCATCAAGGGGATCTGTTCGGCGTCCAGCCGCAGCACCCGCCCGCCGGAGGTGGCCAGGACAACGCTGTAGCCTTGGTGGCCGGGATGCCAAAGGGCCGCCCAGCCCAGCTCGTCTCCTTCTTTGAGCTTCAAGACGGCGGCTCCCCGTTGGCTGAGGCCCACCAGCTCCGCCAAGGCCACCCGCTTGATCCGCCCCTGCCGGCTGAGCACCACCAAGCTGGCCTCGCCGGGAGAGTGCTCCGCACCGCTGACGCGAACGGGATCCAACGGGAAGGCGGCAACAATCGGCTCGGGGTTGGGGAGAAGGGTGACCAGAGGCACCCCCCGCGAGGAGCCGGTGCTGAGGGGGATCCCTTCGATGGGCACGGTGAAAGCCCTGCCGCTGGCGGTGAGCACCAAGATTGCCTGCTCTGGGGTCACGCATTCCAGGCTGACCAGGGTATCTTCTCCCAATTCCCGCTGCGCCGGGTTGCTGCGGGAGCGAGGCCCAGGCAGAGGCAGGCGGCGCACGTAGCCTTTGCGGGTGAGTTGCAGCAGAAAGCGGCTGTCTTCGCCGGCTTCGCCGCCGGGGATCTGGGCCGCCTCCGCTTCCAGTTCCGAGGCCGAGAGAATCTGGGTGCGCCGGGGATCCGCAAAGGTTTTTTTCAAGTGTCGCAGCTCTTTTTTCAGGTAATTCAAGAGCTTGCGGCGATCTTGCAGCAGTCCCTGCAGCTCGGCGATGCGGGCCTGCAGCTCGGCTTGCTCTTGATAGAGGCGCTCCCGCTCCAAGGTTGTCAGGCGGCGCAGGGGCATGGCCAAGATCGTCTCCGCCTGCTGGGAGGTGCAGCCCAAGCGGGTTTGCAGCTGGGCTTTGGCCGTGGCGCTATCGGGCGCTTGCCGCAGCAGGTCGATTACCCCTTCCAGATCGGCCAGGGCCAGCACCATCCCCGCCACCTCTTCGGCTTTGCGCTGTACCTGCTGCAGTTCGGCGCGAAACATCCGCTTGAGAGTGGCCTCGCGAAATTGCAAAAAGTGCTGCAAAATCTGCTTCAAGCTGAGCTGCTGGGGTTTTCCCTCCACCAAGGCCAACAGGATCACCCCAAAGGTGCTCTGCAAGGGGGTGAGCTTGTACAACTGCTGCAAAACCGCCTGCGGGTTGGCCTCCCGCTTCAGCTCCACCACCACGCGCATGCCGCTGCGATCCGACTCATCCCGCAAATCTGCGATGCCGCTGAGACGGTCTTGGGCGACCAGCTCGGCCACCTTCTCGAGCCAGGCAGCCTTGTTCACCTGATAGGGAAACTCGCTGATGATCAGGGCGGGCCGGCGGTGGCGTCCTCTGCCCGGCTGGATCTCCTCAAAGCGGGCCACTCCCCGCAGGGTGATGGAGCCGCGGCCGGTGAGGTAGGCCTCGCGGATCCCCTGGCCATCGACAATTTGGCCGCCGGTGGGAAAGTCCGGCCCCGGGATCCAGCGCAACAGCTCCTCAGGGCTGAGATCGGGCTCGTCGATCAAAGCCAGCAGGCCGTCCACCACTTCCCCCAGGTTGTGGGGCGGGATGTTGGTGGCCATGCCCACGGCAATGCCAGCAGAGCCGTTGAGCAGCAAGATGGGCAGGCGGGCCGGCAGGACGGTGGGCTCCGCCTGGGAGCCGTCGAAATTGGGCATAAAGTCCACAATTGCTTCGGAGATCCCCTGCAGAAGGGCTGTGTGGCTCAGCTCCGCCAGCCGACACTCCGTGTAGCGCATGGCCGCCGGCGGGTCGTCGTCCACCGAGCCGAAGTTGCCGTGCCCCGCCACCAGGGGGTAGCGGCTGGAAAAGTCTTGTGCCATGCGCACCAGCGCGTCATAGACCGCCTGATCCCCGTGGGGGTGATATTTCCCCAGCACGTCCCCCACGACGCGCGCGCACTTGCGGTAGGGGCGATCCGGCGTCAGGCCCAGCTCGTGCATGGCGTAGAGGATGCGGCGATGCACCGGCTTGAGGCCATCCCGCACATCCGGCAAGGCCCGCCCCACGATCACGCTCATGGCATATTCCAGGTAGGAGCGCTGCATCTCCCCCTGCAAATCGGTTACGATTACTCGCCCTAGACGGGATCCCCCACCCGATCCAGATCCCAGTCCGTCGAGAGTCAGTTGCTGAGTCATGGCTCATTAGGAGCGGAACGCTTTCCAGGTTACTGTAGCCGTTTCCGCAGCTTTTGCGACCCCACCCAGCCGCTGCCGTTTTTGAAACGGGGGAGTGGGGTGGCGGCTCCGCCGTGCTATTTGACACTCCCACCGCCTAAAGGCAGGGGATTCTTACGCAGTTCAACAACGACCTCGTAAAGGCGCTGTCAAGACGCCCCCAGACAGTTCCTCGAGGCAAAGCCCCAAGGTTCTGCTTACTCTTCTGATGGCGTCAGGGGGACGAAGTCTTTGCAGGTTGGCTGAGACGTTCGGACGCTTGCCACCGGTCGGTGCTCGCCTGGGAACGGTACGCCTTGGTGGCAACTCTTGGCGAGCCACTAAAGTTGCTTACGGGCTTTTCCGCCCTGCCCTCAAGTGCAGGGCTACCAAGCTATCCTTCTCTGTAGTCGGGGTGGATCTGGGTGCAATCATGGCCGGGAACTCCATTCGTTTTGGCACTGACGGCTGGCGAGCCGTGATCGCCGATGGCTTTACCTTCCAGAACTTGGGCATTGCCGCCCAGGCCAGCGCCCAGGTGCTGGCCCGCACCTATCCTGGGGCAGGGATCCTGATCGGCTACGACAACCGCTTTCTCTCAGAAAAATTTGCTGCCCACGCTGCCGAGGTGGTGGCGCGGCTGGGGATCCCGGTTTATCTCTCTGCCTGTGTGGCCCCGACACCGGCCTTTAGCTGGGCGGCCAAAGAGCGCGGCTGCCACGGCGCCTTGGTGATCACCGCCAGCCACAACCCGCCCCACTATTCCGGCCTCAAGGTCAAAGGCGGATTTGGCGGCTCCGTGCCGCCGGAGGTTACCGCCGCCATCGAGCAGGAGCTGCACCACCTGCAACCTCTCGCATCCAACCCAGCCCCCATCGAAACCTGGGATCCCTGGCCCGGCTACCTGGCTCAGCTCAGCCGCTTTGTGGATCTGGAGAAGCTCAAAGGATCCCCGGCCAAGATCTGGGTGGATGTCATGTTTGGCTCTGGCGCCGGGGGCCTCAGCCGCCTGTTGGGGGAGAAGGTGATCGAATTGCAGGCACGTCGGGATCCCTTGTTTGGCGGGTTCCCACCGGAGCCGCTGCCGCAAAACCTGCAGACCTCTGCCCAGATCATCGCAGCGGATCCCGCCCCGTTAAAGATGGGTCTGGTCTTCGATGGCGATGCCGACCGCATTGCTGCCCTCGATGGGCAAGGCCATTTTCTCAGCCCGCAGATCCTCATTCCCATCTTGATCGACCACTTGGCGGGGCGGCGCGGCCTGCGGGGCGAGATCGTCAAAACCATCAGCGGCTCGGAGCTATTCGTGAAGGTGGCCGAGCGCTATGGCCTGCCAGTTACGGAAACGCCGGTGGGCTTTAAGTACATCGCCGAGCGCATGCTGAGCACACCGGTGTTGCTGGGGGGAGAAGAATCGGGCGGCATCGGCTATCTGGGCCACATCCCCGAGCGGGATGCCCTCCTCTCTGCCCTGTACTTGATCGAAGCCGTCACCGAAACCGGGCAAGATCTGAGCGCCCTTTACCGAGCTTTGCAAGAACGGGAAGGGTTCACCTCAGTTTACCTACGCCGCGACCTGCACCTGGCGGATCAAGGTCAACAAACCCGGCTCTTCCAGCAGCTACAGACGGATCCCCCCCTTGAGATCCTGGGGCAAAAGGTAATCAAGCATTTCGATCGCGACGGCCACAAGTTTAGCCTTGCCGACGGCAGTTGGGTGATGATCCGGGGCAGCGGCACCGAACCTCTGCTGAGGCTCTACTCGGAAGCCAGAACCTCAGAAGAAGTGAACCGTCTTCTCGATTGGGCAGCTGGGCTGCTCAGCAAGATTGCTTAGGGCTACAGAAGGACGCCCACGGCCCCTAGCTTGCTTGTGCGCGATAGCAGTTCAGAGCTCAAGCACTTGCCTCGGCTGTCTTGGCCTTGGCTTGGTCAAAAGTGCCTGGCGGCTCGTACAGAAACTCAAACAGGTTGCCATCGGGATCCTTGCCATAGAAGGAGGCAGTGCCATCCCGATGGCTGTGAATGGCCCCTACCGGGATCCCTGCGGCTTGCAAGCGCCGATGCTGCTCCTCCAGCTCCTCCCTGCTGCTGAAGACAAAGCCAAAGTGGGGCCCTGCCGCCCGGTAGCCCGGCCCCAAGAGTGCCAGCCCATCGTCTCCGGCTTTCATATAGGCCCAGTCGGGATCCTTCCAGACGTTGACCATCCCCAACTTTTCGTAGAACTCTACTGCCTTAGAGATGTCTTCTACGCGGACGGCAACATGTCCAAGTTGCTTCAGTGCCATGCTCTTCTCTCTCCTCCACAGAGACAACCGCAAGGGTTTCTCTATAACCCAGCATAGCTTGCAGAGAGAGCCCCTCCCCACTCCCCCGAGAGCAGGGATGGAACCAAGGTCGATTCCAACTTCGTTCGAGGCCCAGGGCAAGCTAATGCCTAAGCTGTTGACTGCTTGGCCAAGAATCGCTCCAGCTCGCTCAACGCTTCTGCGTCCATTTTGGTCTGCATGGGGCAGAACTTCGGTCCACACATCGAGCAAAACTCCGCCGTTTTGTAGATATCTGCCGGCAAGGTCTCGTCGTGATATTCTCGCGCCCGCTCTGGGTCTAAAGACAACTCAAATTGTCGGTTCCAATCAAAGTTGTAGCGGGCTCTGGACATCTCGTCATCTCGATCCCTGGCCCCAGGACGGTGGCGGGCAATATCGGCAGCGTGGGCGGCAATTTTGTAGGCAATGAGGCCGTTGCGCACATCCTCGGCATTGGGCAAGCCCAGGTGTTCTTTGGGAGTTACGTAGCAGAGCATCGCCGCCCCGTACCAGCCGGCCAAGGCCGCCCCAATGGCAGAGCTGATGTGGTCGTAGCCAGCGGCAATATCGGTTACCAGCGGCCCCAAAACGTAGAAAGGAGCCTCGTCGCATTCCTCCATTTGCTTGCGCACGTTAAACTCAATTTGATCCATCGGCACGTGCCCTGGCCCTTCCACCATCACCTGCACATCGTGCTCCCAGGCCATGCGGGTCAACTGCCCCAGGGTTTTCAACTCCGCCATCTGGGCCTCGTCAGAAGCATCGTGCAGACATCCGGGCCGCAAAGCATCGCCCAGGCTAAAAGAAACATCGTATTTCTTGAAGATCTCGATGATGTCGCGGAAGTGGGTGTAGAGCGGGTTTTGCTTGTGGTGGGCCAACATCCAACGGGCCAGGATCCCACCTCCGCGAGAGACAATTCCTGTGAGACGGTTGCGCACCAATGGCAGATATTCGATGAGGATCCCGGCATGGATGGTCATGTAGTCCACCCCTTGCTGGGCCTGCTTTTCGATGATGTGCAAGATATCTTCTGCCGAGAGTTTTTCGACATTGCCATGGACACTTTCTAGAGCTTGGTAGATGGGCACCGTGCCGATGGGCACCGGAGAAGCTTGGATAATAGCCGTGCGAATTTCGTCCAAGTCGCCGCCGCCGGTGGACAGATCCATAACGGTATCGGCGCCGTATTTAATGGCCAATTTCAGCTTTTCCAGCTCTTCGGCTAATCCAGAGGAGCTGGGGGAGGCGCCAATATTAGCATTGACTTTGCAGCGGGAGGCGATCCCGATGCACATGGGCTCTAGGTTGGTGTGATTGATATTGGCAGGGATGATCATGCGGCCCCGCGCCACTTCTGAGCGGATCAGCTCCGGCGGTAGGTTCTCTCGCCGAGCCACGTAGTCCATCTCTTCGGTAATCACGCCCTGCCGGGCAAAGTGCATTTGCGTAACATTTGCTTGCCCACGACGGCGGGCAACCCATTCGCTGCGCATGGTGTCAACTCCGGTACTCGCTTTCCTACGCTGGTATGACCCAGATCAGGTTCTGAGGATGTAATCTCAGCCTGGGGGCAGCCCCCAGACACTCCTAGCGTGTTGTGATTCTATCACCGAAATTGGAACTGGGTTGGAACTTTGGGATCGATATCAGAGTAGTTTGAGACAATGCCCTGGCGCGTCGCGCCGCTGACCCTTCCAGTCTCTCCCCTCACCCCCAGTCCCTTTCCGATAGGAGCAGCGATACGAGCAGTCTGCCCTGGGGAAGTTGCTGCAGCTAGGGGGCAAAAATATCATCAGAAGCATTAGATGCTGGCGAACCCTTCAGGCAGTGGCTTTTTTCTTTCTAAAACGGGCTTATCTGCCTTCAATAACCACTGTGCCCTGGCCGAAAGCTTTTTGAAAAAGGGATCCGAGAGGATACTTTTTTCTTCTAGCTGTGGGATCCACACATGTTGCCTCTTGGGATCGCTTTGGATCTCGATTTTGCTCGAAGTGAGCAAGTGATCAGTTAATCTCGCCGAGATCTCTGACCAGTCGATTTCCTGCCCTAAGTAGAAGCTATGTTGCTCAAGAACGCAACCGATAATCTTGCTTAGGAGATCGTCCTCTACGGGTTTGAAAAAGCAGTTGTCGTGAATGTAGATTTGGTGGACAACTCTATTTCCAAGCCTCTCTTGGTCGACAACAAGAAAGTCTTTGCCTTCAAATCGGATTTCTAATTCATAGGCGACGGCATCAGTTAGCAAATATTCAGTAAAATGTTTGGAAAAATTTTCTCGGCAAAGTTTCTGAATAGGAGACTGTTCTAGGCATCTTACACGATCCGATAGTCCTTCTAAATCTGGAGAGCAGGCCAGCAATAAAACATTATCCTGATACTCTCCATAAATCTTTGAATACCAGATCGCGCCGACGTTTTTAAATGGCTCTAAAATGACTCGCAAAGACACACTTGCGCCGCTGAGAGATAGGTTGGGGTAGCTAAGCTGGGTGAGCCGTTGCCGCGACCACCAGTCTTGAAGCTGCAGGTCGATCATGGGATCCCGCCCAGCCAGCGCCGCCAGCTCCACCAGGGATCCCCTCTCTTGCTGGCCCTGAACAGCTCGGCCACTTCTTCGCCGCTGGGCCGAGCCCTAAAGGTTTTGAGGACGCTGTAGAGGCCGGGCTCTTCCTGCTGCCACACGCTCCAGGGATCCGGGTAGGCGCGAAACAGGGCTCCTTCTACCAGCGAGCGCAGGTAGTAGCTGGTCTCAAAGGTGCTCAGGAAGCGTTGCCGCAGCCGGCGCCCGGCCAACCCCACCCCCACTGCGGCGGCATCCTGAAGTTGCGGGTTGAGGAGAACGACGGGCTTGGGATCCCGGCCTTTGGCCGCCAGCCCAGAGGGATCGCCGCCGCTCACCAACTGGCAAACCCGCTCCACCTGATCCAGGCTGTAAACCGCCGGCATCACGAACAGGACACTTTGTTCTGGCGTAGGTTGGGTGCGGGCAGTCAGGCTCTGCAGTTGGATCCCGTCGGGGAGGGATCCCCATTCCCGCTGGGCCAGGGCCGCTCCGCCGGCATCGCTGAACAACACCAAAGCCGGTGGCGGCACCAACTCCAAAAATGGACGAGCCAAGACTTCCGGCTTGATGTCGGGGGCCAGGATCTCGATGAGCAAGCGGCGGTATCCCGCTTGCAGGGCCAGGCGTGTGGCCTGGATGGCCTGCTCGCAGGCTTGGGCCAGATCGCCGGGCAGGTGGGGAAATTGGGTCAGTTGCAGTTGCTCGGCCACAGTCCAATCCAACTTAGATTCAATAAGATTCAAAAGACGCTCAGCCGGATAGGTCTTCCCAAGCTCTGTGGGTAAGCAGCTCCTCCAGCACCCGCACCCCCCGCAGTTGGTTGGAAAGGGGCAGGTGGCCCTTGGGAGCGGACAGATCCCAGGTGAACTCGTCGGGATAGCGAGTCCAGTGGTAGCCTTGCTTCCAGCCAATCAGCGGCCAGAGGCGCTCCCAGTTGCGGTTGACCCCCAGCCAGAGTTGCCGCTGCACCGAGTAGCCGAAGCGATCCCCGGAGGCCGCCCGCCACAGGCCATCGATGGTGCGCAGATCCTCTGCCGGGATCCGGCTCACCTCGGAAAAGTACAGCCAGCCCCGCCGCGCCGCCCCCTCCCCCGCCGCCCGGCACAGCAGTTGCAGGCTCAGCCGATCCGCTTCCAGCCAAGCTCCCGCCGCTAACAACTCCTGCAAAGGCCGGTAGTCGATGTTCAGGGCTGAAATCAGAGGGACTGTCACCATTGCCGTTGCAAAGGGTTTCTTTCGAATTCTAGTCCCTGTCGGCCAGCCCCTCAGCTTTCGGGCGGGTACTGGGGCGGATTCCCAAAGAGGATGCGATAGCCAATATAGGCCACCCCCAACAACCCCGCCAGGATCCACAGAAAGGCCGAAAAGGGTAGGTAAGAGAAAAAGACAACATAGACCCGGCGGCTGAGCCAAGAGAGGATGAGATAGACCGCCGCCAAAATGCTGATCCCTTGCAAGGTGCGGAAAGCCGGCACCCGCGAGAGGGGCATGCGCTGCCGTGCCACCCAGATGGAGCTAAGGAAATAGTAGGGAGGCACCAGCAACAAGAACATATCCGCCTGCTTGACCACCGCCTGCCAGCCGGCCGTGTTGGTGGCATAGGCCAAGTAACCGGCCCAGAGGACAAGGCTTGCCGCTGCTAAGCCAATGTTCAAGCTGAGCAAAAAAGGCTCTTCCCACTGCCCTGGGATCCAGTAGCAGAGAACCCAAACCAACCAAGGAGCTGCAAAGAGCAGGATGGCAATCGTTAAGCCGTTGGCGTTGAGCTGGGTAAAAAATGTTTCCAGGGTCATGACGGCTGAGGGGACGGGAGGTCACTTTCAAAAATAGTAGTGTAGTCCAATCCCTCACCAGAATCCGTAAGTAATACCCTGAAAAATTACAGCCAAAACATTGCATCCTCGCTGGGTCAGGGTTTCCGGGCGCGCGAAACGGGATCCTTTTGCTAGGGCACTACTGAGTACATCTGGAGGGATCCCGCAGGGCACCCACAAAGTGATAGGGGGGCAGGGACTCGCTCCAGTCCAATTGCCAGTGGGGGTGTGCTGCTACCCAGGTTTGGGCGAGCTGGGCTGCCGTTTCCCGTTCGGCAGGGGTGAGCAAGAAGTAAAGCCGCAGGACTTCTCCCGGCTGCGGATCCCCTCTTTGCACTGGCCAGGTAGAAGGCCAAAGCTGCTGCAGGGCCGCCAGCTCCTGTTCTTGCCGCTCTTGGGCCTGTCGTTGCTGGAGATAGGCTTGTTTGCGGGCCAACAGATAGGCTGTGCCGCTGGGAGCGGGTTGGGGATCCGGGGGGGGCTGGGGCGACAGTTTTCCTTTCAGGCAGTACTCGGCTCTTCCCCCGATGGCCGCGAGGGCCTGTTCGTACTCCGCCTGCTGGGCCAATAGGTGGGATCCCAGCTTTTCGGCTGAGAGAAAGCAGGTGCCAAAGCGCAGGGGCAGCAGCGGCATCTGGGCAAACAGCCGGCAGATCACCTGGTCGTGGCGCAGGGCAGAACGCAGCAGCACCTCATCCGAAGCCTGCAGCGACGCAGGATCCGGCATCGGCTCCACAGCAGCGGCAATTCGGCCTCCTGTGGGAGAAAACACCTGCAGCGGCCCGCG
This sequence comes from Synechococcus sp. 60AY4M2, assembly GCF_002760375.1. Classification (NCBI taxonomy): domain Bacteria; kingdom Bacillati; phylum Cyanobacteriota; class Cyanophyceae; order Synechococcales; family Synechococcaceae; genus Synechococcus; species Synechococcus sp. 60AY4M2. Next base: position 1,745,957 of record NZ_AUMZ01000001.1, on the reverse strand, counting down.
GATCCCTTGAGTTTGTTGAATGAAATGCCAAAGCGGCGCGTCTGGCATCGGCAAGAAGGCATAGGTGTAAAGGGGGCTGCCGGCGCTCTGTTCGCTGGGTTCCGGTAAAACTGGCATTGGCTCGGATCGAGGCGTAGACTTTTCCTCTCAGTCTAAGCAAACTTGCTGGCGCTTTTTGCCCTGGGGGGCTGCTACTGGCGACCTGAAGATGCGGTAGACTAATCCTGGCAGGGTTTTTCAGGTCTGGGGTGTTCAGGGCCGCAAGGCTGCCGGGGGGTAGGTGGGATCCTCTCTCTCCGTGCCTCTACAGGTAAAACTATGACCAGCCGCTCAGACTTCAAACCCTTGGAAACCTTTCAAAAAGAAGAGATCGAACGCTTGCGGGATCTGCTTCCCGCTTCTCTCCGGGCCTTGATCCGCGTTGTCCCCCACTCGGGAGGTGAGGCCCTGTTGTTCTCCCGCCGCAAGGCCCCTTGGCAGCCGCAGGGCATCATTGCCATCGATTTTCGCCGCTGGCAAGGGATCCCGCAGCCGCAGCGGGATCTGCTGTTTTTGCGGGAGGTGGGCTGGTTCGACAACCGCAACTGGCTACAGCCGGGGTTTTACCAGTCGCTGGCCTTGCTTGGTGGCATCACCACCGTGGCAGAGCTCTCTTTGCAGCACCCGTTTTCTGCCCTGTTGGCGGGGGGCATCACGGCGCTCTCGGTGCGGCAGATCTGGCAAAACCTGAATCGGGAGAGCGCCCATTTCGATGCCGACGAGTTTGCCTTGCGCCGCGCCCAGTTCCGCGGCTACACCCGCCAAGAGGCAGCCCAACACCTAGCAGATGCCCTGGAGCAGGTTCTCAAGCTGGATCCCACCGATATCCTGACGGCACTGCGGCTGCAGCGGCTGAGAACCATCGCCCGCAACCTCACCCCCTCACCTGGGAGCTCCTGAGCACAGGTGCACCTGGGTGATGGCGATCCGACCGGAGAAGCAGATATCGGTATCGGTCTGGGGATCGCGGGCTCGCTCTGCGTAGCGCCCCTGGTAGCGAAACCACAGCGATGCCAAGCCTTCCCCCTCTGCTTCTACGGCGTAATCGAGTGGCAGCGGCTGCGTGCAGAGGGGGCAGTAAACTCGCTCCGGCAAAGGGGATCCCGGTGGCAGGTGGGGCAAGTTGACATTCCAGAAGGAGCCGGCTGGCAGGGGTTGTTCCATCAGCTCGGCCAGGATCTCCCGCGTCCACCGCTGGGCCTGCTCCCAATCGATGGGTTGGCTCCCTGCCCGATACTGGGAAATGGCGATCCCTCCGATCCCACGCAGCGCCGCCTCCCGCACCGCCGCCACCGTGCCGGACAAGTACACATCCGATCCCAGATTCCCTCCCTCGTTGATGCCAGAAAGCACCCAATCCACGGCAGGGGCGAGCTTAAACAGGGCCACCCGCACACAGTCGGCAGGGGATCCCTCGACGGCAAAGGTGCGCTCGCCGCGGGCCCAGGCGCGAAAGGGCCGCCCCGTCGTTACCTGGTGGCTACAGCCGGAAATCGGCTGGTGGGGGGCCACAATCCAGCAGTTTTCCTCGGCAACGAGAGCGCTGAGGGCCAGTCTGAGGTGTGCCAGCCCCGCCGCCTCGATGCCATCATCGTTGGTCAGCAATACCTTCATCTGAATTCCTCTACCCGCAATTCCTGGGTTAGCCTAAATCGCAAATCTCCGTTGGGATCCAAATCTGGAGATCTGAAGTGCAAAGGCAAGGCGGATCCCGTTCTTCTTCTAACCTATCCCTAAGGGGTTGGCGTCTCCTGCGCCGCAGCCCTCGACCCATGACCATGAACTGATACCGGAGGATTGCCATGACCACACGGGTAGCCATCAACGGATTTGGCCGCATTGGCCGGTCGTTTTTGCGGGCGCTGCTCTCCCAGCCGGGGCGAGGGCTGGAGGTGGTGGCGGTTAATGATCTCACCGAGCCGGAGAACTTGGCCTACTTGCTGCAATTTGACTCCGCCTACGGGCGCCTGCCCCAGACGGTGAGCGTTGTGGATGGCCACCTGCAAGTCGGCAGCCACAAGATCCGGGTTCTGGCAGAACGGGATCCGGCGCAACTGCCCTGGAAAGACCTCGGGGTTGACCTGGTGATAGAGTCCACCGGCCTGTTTACCAAGCGGGAGGGGGCGGCCAAACACCTAGAAGCCGGCGCCAAGAAAGTGATCATCTCCGCCCCTGCCAAAGGCGCCGACCTGACGGTGGTGATGGGGGTTAACGACGACCAGTACGACCCAGAGCGGCACCATATCGTCTCCAACGCCTCCTGCACCACCAACTGTCTGGCGCCGCTGGCCAAGGTCCTGCTGGATCGCTTTGGCATCGAGACGGGCTTTCTCACCACGTGCCATGCCTACACTGCCACCCAGGCCATTGTGGATCGCCCGGATCCCAAGGACTATCGCCGGGGCCGCTCGGCGGCGGTGTCGATTGTGCCTTCCACAACAGGGGCAGCTACGGCAGTTGCCGAGGTCTTGCCTGCCCTGAAAGGGAAGATGGACGGCCTGGCACTGCGGGTGCCCACCCTAACCGGCTCGATCGTGGACTTTGTGGTGCGCACTGAGCGGCCCATTACCAAAGAGGCGGTCAACCAAGCCTTTGTGGAGGCAGCAGAAGGGCCGATGCGCGGTATCCTGGCCATTGCCCCGCCGCACATTGTCTCGGCCGATATCATCGGCGATCCCCACTCTTCAATTGTGGATCTGGAGTCGACGATGACGCTGGGGGATCGCACGGTGAAGGTGCTCTCCTGGTACGACAACGAGTACGGCTATGCCTCGCGGCTGGTGGATCTGGCGGCGAAAATGGCGGCTGCGCTAAAGAGCTCAATCCCAGCCTAGGTCAGTGCGCTCCAGCCAGGAGCTATCCAGGGCAGCCAGCGCCTCAGCTGCGGCTATGCCGGTTTCGGGGTGGCGCCAATGGGGAGCAATCTCGCACAGCGGGGCCAGGACAAAAGGGCGCTCCATCATGCGAGGGTGGGGCAGGGTTAGCTCAGGGCTCTTCAGGATCCGGTTGCCCATTGCCAGCAGATCCAAGTCCAGGGTCCTGGCCTCCCAGCGGATGCGCCGCACTCGCCCTGCCTCCTGCTCGATGGCCAGCAGCGCCCTCAGCAACTCCAGGGGCGATTGGTAAGGGGGAAAGGGATCCAACGCCACCACAGCATTGAGGTAGTCGGGCTGGCCGGGTGGCCCCCCTTGGGCGGGGCTGCGGTAGAGGCTGGAGCGAGCCACCACCTGGCCCAACCTGAGCAACTTCTGCCCAGCCGAGCGCAATTGCTGCAGCGGATCCCCTAGGTTGCTGCCCAGGGCAATGTAGGCTAGGTCGGGCTGCATCGAGGGTTAGCTATTGGGAGAACGGTGGCGGACAATCTCCACGTAGACATCGTCGAACAAACCGGGCAGGGGGGCCTGTGGCTTGTGCACCCGCACCGTCAGGGCTTCCACCTGGGGATAGCTTTGCCACAGCCGCTCAGCAATCCGGTCTGCCAACGTCTCGATCAGCCGGTAGCGTCGCTGGGTTACCTCTTCCCGCACCGCCTCGTACACCTGGGCGTAGTCCACTGTGTGGGCCAGGTCATCCGCTTGGGGAACCCAACCAAGCTGCATCTCCACATCCACCACAAAGCGCCCTCCCAACACGGCCTCCTCAGGACGATAGCCGTGGTGGGCATGGAGGCTAAGACCCCGCAGCACCAGCCTAGTTGGGTTCATCGTGGAGACCTGCCCAGGCCGCCAGAGCCGAGACATGAGCGGGGACGTTGTGCACCCGCACCAGGGTAGCGCCCCGGCTGGCGGCAAAGAGGTGCACGGCTACGCTGGCGCTATCCCGCTCTCTAGGCACAGCAATGCCGGCAAGCTGGCCGACAAAACTTTTGCGCGAGGCTCCCACCAGCACCGGGTAGCCATAGGCCACCAGCCGCGGCAGCGCTCTGAGGAGGGCAATGTTCTGCTCGGCGGTTTTGGCAAAGCCCAGGCCGGGATCCAAAACCACGCTGGGAACACCGGCTGCCAGGGCCCGTTCCGCTTGATCCTTGAGAAACCCAAAAACTTCTCCCTCCAGATCCTCGTAGTGGGTAAGCTGCTGCATGGTGCGGGGCTCTCCCCGCATGTGCATGATGATTGCCGGCACCCCCTTCTCGGCACACAGCTGCATCATCTGCGGATCGCGCAGGCCGGTGACGTCATTAATCATGTGCGCTCCAGCCGCCAGAGCTGCCGCTGCCACCTCCGTTCGGCGCGTATCGACGCTGATGAGAATGCCGGATCCCTCTAGAGCCCGAATCACGGGCAAAACCCGGTCGCATTCCACCTCCACCGGTACCGGCTCTGCCCCCGGACGGGTGGACTCGCCGCCGATATCCACAATCAAGGCCCCCGCCGCTGCCATGGCTCTGGCTGCCTGCACGGCAGCTTCCACGGATCCCCACTGGCCGCCGTCGCTAAAGCTGTCGGGGGTTACATTGAGTACCCCCATCACCGCCACACCCCGCCAGGAAAGGCAGTACCCCTCCGGTGTTTGTTCTGCCCCAGGCAGGGGACGGCGAGAGAGCAAGCTGGTAACGCCCATAACTCCTGCAAGCTAATTCGCTGTCAGAGCAGCCGCCCCAGATAGGACCAGCGCGTGCCTAGCTGAATTCTAGAAGTAGGGAAGCGCAGGGGGCAGTAATCTATACAGATCCCTCGCTCCGTTTGTTTTGGGGTATTGCTAGGTGTCTCCCGTGAAGGGGAGGAGTGGCTGCGTGGCGCGGGCCGCGGTTGTGTATCTGCCTTGGTATGACCCTCAGTTGGTTGAGTGAGTGAGGGGAAACGTCACCTGAGGTCGGCAAAAAGCCATACCTAGGAGGGATCCCCTGCCAGCCTAAGGCCAAGGAGTAGCCTTAGCTCGCAGAGGAACCCCTCCCGCTTGAGCTAAAACATGATGTCGTCTTCCGAACGACCCCAGATGCACCAGATGATGGAGGCAAAAATTGCTAGGTAAACCCAGGCCATCGGCCCGTATTGCAGCAGATCCATCAATACATCCCTTAAAGTACTTGTTTATCTAGTCCAATTATTGTGATGTTTCGTTACAGCGTCAACAGTTTTCTCAGGAAAACGGTTGCGTCAAGCAGACCCCTTGGAAGCAGGGATCCCTGGCTAGATAAGTCGTTTTGCCTAGAGGCACTGCTGAGAAACCACGGCTTGGCTGAATAGGCTAGGGAGTCCTAGACATGGAAACGGAAGAGCATCACATCTCCTTCCTGAACCACGTAGTCTTTGCCCTCGCTGCGCACTAGGCCCTTCTCTCGGGCGGCACTCAGGGATCCCGCTGCCACTAGGTCCTCATATGCTATCGTTTCCGCCCGGATAAAGCCCCGCTCAAAATCCGAGTGAATAACCCCCGCTGCCTGAGGAGCAGTGGCACCGGCAGGGATTGTCCAGGCGCGGGTTTCTTTGGGGCCGGAAGTAAAGTAGGTGCGCAGGCCCAGCAGCTCGTAGGTGGCGCGGATCAAAGATTTCAGCCCCCCTTCTTTCACCCCCAGCGAGTCTAGATAAGCCTGTCGCTCTGCAGGCGGCAGCTCCACCAATTCCGCCTCCACCTGGGCTGAGACCACCACCACACGCGCCCCTTCTGCCTGGGCCACTTGCCGCACCTGCTCCACCCACGCGTTGCCAGTGGCCAGCTCCGTTTCCGCTACGTTGGCGGCATAGATCACCTTCTTGCGGGTGAGCAGCCCTAGCCCTTTGATGGAGGCCTCCTCTTCTGGGCTGAGGGGCACCAGGCGGGCCGGCTTGCCCTCGTCCAAAGCGGCCTGCAGCTTCTCCAGGGCCTGCAGCTCTACTTGAGCCGTTTTGTCGGACTTGGCCTGTTTGCGCACCCGTTCTAAGCGCCGCTCGATCTGGGCCAGATCCGCCAGGGCCAGCTCCAGGTTAATCACGCCCATGTCTCGCACCGGATCCACGGAGCCGGCCACATGCACGATGTTCTCATCTTTGAAGCAGCGCACCACATGTACGATGGCGTCCACCTGGCGGATGTGGGAGAGAAATTGGTTGCCCAGCCCCTCGCCTTTGCTGGCGCCGGCCACCAGGCCAGCAATGTCAACAAACTCAATCTGGGCGGGGACGATTGCCGCCGAGCCGCTGATCTTGGCCAGCACCTGCAGGCGTTCATCCGGCACTGCCACCCGTCCTATGTTGGGCTCAATGGTGCAAAAAGGGAAGTTGGCCGCCTCGGCCTTGGCATTTTCGCAGAGGGCGTTAAATAGAGTCGATTTGCCCACATTGGGCAGGCCAACAATTCCAGCTCTGAGCATCGAGATCGCGGAAGAAAAACTAGGGTAATGGAAAGGGATCCGTTGCGAAACTTTAAGGTCACTATTTTGACGTTAGCATTTGTCGCCTCTGGCTGCTGCGTTTACCAAGAGGGCGGCTCTGCGGCAAGCTGGGCAAGGTTTTTGGAGTTGCCCTCAGACCCGCTCCAAAAAGGCCACCCCCTCTACATGGCCTGTTTGGGGAAAGAAGTCGGCCGCTCGCCATTGGGTTAGGCGGTAGGATCCCTCGGCCATGAGAATTTGCAGGTCGCGCGCCAAGGTGGCAGGGTGACAGCTAATGTAGACAAGGCGCTGGGGTTGTCGCTGCTTTAGGATCTCGAGTACCTGCCGCTCGCAGCCGCGCCGCGGCGGATCCAACACCACAATATCGGCAGGAGGCAGAGTTGGCAAAACCGTTTCCACTGCGCCCTGGAAAAATTGGGCCGAGGGGATGCCGTTGAACTGGGCATTGTAGCGGGCCTGGGCCACCGCCGCCGGCAGGACTTCCACCCCTATCGCCCGTTTGGCCCGCCGGGCCAAGAGCAGGGTTAGGGTGCCGATGCCGCAGTAGGCGTCCAGGACGATCTCCTCGCCGCGCAGCTGGAGCTGATCCACTATCCAGGTAAAAAAGGCCTCCGCCTGCTCCGTGTTGACTTGAAAGAAGGAGGTGCTGTCAATCCAAAAGGAAAGACCGGCCAATTCTTCCCGCAGGGATCCCCGCCCGGCAATCACCTCCGTTTGCGGGCCAAAGATGGTGTTGGTGCGGGCCGGGTTGAGGTTGAGACAAACCCCCACCAGGTCGGGGTAGCGCTGCATCCAGCGCTTGGCCCACCTTTCTAGGTGGGGCAGGTCGCGGCTGCAACTGACCAAGGTGAGGAGCACCTCGCGGGTGCGGCGACCAATGCGCAAGCCCAAGTGACGCAGATGGCCCTGGTGGCGGCTTTCGTCGTAGACGCTCCAGCCGGCCTCCTGCAGATCCCGCTTAATTTCCCGCAAGAACACATCCAGCCGCTCGTCCTGCACAGGGCACTGGTTGAGGTTCACCAGGCGGTGGCTGCCCGGTCGGTAGTAGCCCATGCGCAGCGGCTGGCCCTCTGCTTTGGCAATGGGGTAGGTGACCTTATTGCGGTAGCGCAGCGGCTGCGGGGATCCCAAAATCGGGACAGGCTCCGGCAGAGTAAGACCGCCAATTCGTTCCAGCGCATCCCTGAGGATCTGCTGCTTGGTAACCAATTGCTGAGCGTAGCTGACGTGCTGCCACTGACAGCCACCGCACTTGTCCGCCACAATGCAGGCCGGCCGCACCCGCTGCGGCGAGGGAGCTATGAGGGAGCGAATTCGCCCGACCAGATAGTTGCGCTTGATCTCAGTTATCTGAGCCACCACGCGATCCCCTGGCACCGCTTGGGCGACAAACACCACCCGACCCCGCCCGTGGCCAAGCGTATGGGCAATGCCATCGCCCTCAGGGGTTAGGTCGGTGATCTCCAGGGATAGGAGATCCCCCGGCTTGATGGGATCAGGGGCCAGAGAAGGGATTGGCTGCTCCATGGAAAAAGGTGGTTGACGTTCTCCCCAGCCCTATTCGCGCAAGCGGGACAGAGTCCTCAGGGCGGGGCCTGCGCCGCCAAAGTTTTGGTCAATCGAAATCGGGTGAGACCATCCAAAGCTAAACTCGATACGTAAGAAAATCCGGCAACCGAAACAGAGTAATCCCAGAAAACCCAAGGGAGGAACTCTATTGTGGCATTGACCGGGGTGCCTGGGGATCCGCCGGAACCCTCTTTGCCTGGCTGCAGCGGAGCTCGAGGCTGGCCCCCCAAGCTGCGCCCAAGAGCAAGGTGATCAACAGGTGAAGGCGGCCATCCAAGATCACCACATCCAAAAGCCCCGCAGCAAAAAACGCCGTCAAGGCCAGTAAAACTCCCAAGAGGATCTCGTCTTGGGAGCAACGCCAGGCTCGCCAGCCCCGCGCCAAGATCCAACCCCAAAGGGCCAAGTAGCCCAGCAGCAGAGGGATCCCGCCTTCTGCCGCCAGATGGAGGTACAAGTTGTGGCAGTGGCCCAGCAGCTCTGGCGGATCCTGGGCATTGTAGAGGGCAGGAAAGCTCTGCCAGCCCCAGCCGGTCAGGGGCCGCTCCCACACCATCTGCAGGGCAAAGCGCCAGGCATCGAGGCGGTTGGCCGTCGAGCTGAAATAGGGGGCCTGGGGGTCAAAGGTGTCTGCCAACCGGCTCCAGATCAAGGAAGGGACAACCGCCCGCCAGCCGGGCCAGTCCAAAGCAGCGGCCAAGCCGGCTAATCCCAAGCCGGCCAGGAAGGCGAGCCCCCACCAGCAGCGCCGCAGGGCCAGCCCAATCAGTAGCGCCAGCCCCCCTGCCCCCCAGCCGTTGCGGGAGGCTGTCAGCAGCAACAGCAGGGATCCTAACCCCAGCAGCGCCGCCAGCCCTGCTCTGGTGGGGTGAGATTGAGTTGCCCCCCACAGCCCCGCCGCCAAGCCCAGATGGATCACAAGATAAATGGCCAGGAGATTGGGGGAGGTGAAGGCTGCCGCCGGGCGCTCCCCACCGGCCACGCCCGTAATCCAGAGCGGCCCCAAGAAGAGATGCCCCTGCCACCCCCACAGCACTTCTCCCCAGCCCAAGAGCAGCATCAGGCCACTGCCCAGCACCAACACCTGCGCCAGGCAGCGGCGGCTGAGGGGATCCCTCAGCGCTGCAGCAAAGGCCGGCAGCATCAGGAGAAAAGGCCAGTAGTTGAACATCCCCGGCAAGCTCAGCCGCCAGTCCTCCCCCAGCAGCGCTGTCACCACCACCGCCAGGCTCAGCAGGCCCGCCAGCCAAAAGCCGGGATCCCGCCGGATTTGCTGCCAGTAGCGGCCATAGCTTTGCACCGTCCCCACCACCGCCAGCAACAGACTAGGGGCCAGGTTGACCGGGATCAGCGCCGCCGAGCCCAACAGCCAGCCCTGGAGCTGCCAAGGCCGGGGGGACGGCGGCAGGTCTTTAGAGGCAACTGAGGCAGAAAAATTACTCATCGTCGAGGGGGATCCCCGCTCGTACCCGCCCCTGGCCAAAGTAGCGGCCAAACTGCAGCTCGTACACCTCATCTTCATCTTGCGTTTCCACCCACAGCTCGGAGCGGGCATAGCCCACGCACAGCAGCCCGTAGCCCTGCTCCTTCAGCTCCCGCGAGATCCCCATTGCCTCCGGCTGGTAGAGGGATCCCTGCCGGATCCGCACCGCACAGGTGGTGCAGGCGCCGTTGCGACAGGCAAAGGGAAGCTGGATCCCTTGGGCTTCGGCAGCCTCCAGGATGTATTGGTCGGCAGGCACCTGGATGAAGTAGTGGGCGTCTTTCTGGCGGTCGTGGATGTGAACCGGGTAGGAATGCATGGAGAAGAAGGGCCTTTTCCCCCGATGAGGAGACTTCTCCATGATCCCACAAGATTTGAGTGGAGTTGGGCTACTGCCCAGCTCCATAGGATAAGCTGAAGGCAGGGCCCCCAGGAGAGCAGCCTATGCTAGAAACTCCCAATTCCCCCATGCCCTCAGTGGAAAAACTGCCAGCTACCTTCTCGGCTGAAGTTTTTAACAAGCTCATCGAGAGCAATACTGAAACTCGTCCCTGGGGCAGCTTTACGGTGCTGGACGAGGGCCCCGGCTACAAGATCAAGCGGATTGTGGTGCTGCCCAAGCATCGCCTCAGCCTGCAGATGCACTACCACCGCAGCGAACACTGGATCGTCGTGGCCGGCACCGCCAAAGTGACCTGCGGCGATGAAGAGCGGCTGATCACCACCAACCAGTCCACCTACGTGCCCCCCTGCACCAAGCACCGCCTGGAAAACCCCGGCGTCATCCCCCTGGTGATCATCGAAGTGCAAAACGGCCAGTACCTGGGCGAAGACGACATTATCCGCTTCAGCGACGACTACGCCCGCGCCGACAGCGGGCAGTCGACCTCATCCTGAGCCCGTCCTAGAAGGGGAAAACGGTCATCAGCAGCAAGGCGGCCATCAAGCCCAGCGCCACCTGCACCGCCTGTCCAAAGGCCGGATGGCTGGTCACCACTTCGCCATAGCGGCTCTGGAAGCGGGACAGATCCAGGTAGGGAGCTATCCCCCGCCGGAACCATCCCACCACCGTCCCTTCTTGACCCACCAGCCTGCCTGCCCGGCTGGCCCCAAACAGGAAGTTGCCCAGCGGCCCAAACCGAGAAACATAGCGCAAGAAAATCATCCCCGTCTCATCCTGGAACTTGAGATCGGAGCCGAAGCGATAGCCCGCATCCCCCCGCCCGATCACCCGCCCCTCTAGCTGCATCGGCAAGCCGCGCAAGGGGCTGGCGTAGGGGTTGCTCATGGCCTTCAACACCGTCAATGCCGGCGGGTTTTCCAAGCTGGGGTACATCACCGTCATCTTCAGCAGCAGGCCCAAGCTGGCTCCCGCCAGAACCAGGCCGGCAAACATGCCGTAAGACCCCGCCTGCAGAGCGGGGATCCCAAGCACCATCCCCAAGATCGCCCCCAGCCACTCGGCGTTTAACAAAACCACGTCCAGAAGAAAATTGCCGTAGAGCTGCTGGCGGTTGAGCTGCTTGCCCTGGGCCACCACGCTGGCCATGTCGAACTCCACCGGCAGATCCAGTTGTTCGGCATAGGTGCCCAGCGCCCGCACCCGCTTGCCGGTGAGGGGATGGGTGGAGTTCAGCTCCATCCACCCGGCCCAAGGGTTAAACAGATCCCACAAAAACACCCTGCCCACCTGGCTGGGATCCGCGGCCACCCGGTAGGCTGTCCCCGCCATCACCGCCGCCTTGGCATCGTAGATCCCCAAGGCCCGTGTGCCTTCCAGCAGGCGAGCGCTGCGCTGTCGGGTTTCCTCATCCTGTTGCCGCTCCCCTTCTTGCACAATGCCAAAGGCTATTTTCACCAGAGCCCGCGAGAGGGCATTGGGGTTGCCGGTGATTTCGGCGGCAAAGTGATCGGCAAAGTACTCCCGCACCCGCGACAGGTACAGCACCAAGTAGGAGCCGGCCACGTAGAAAAAGTAGGCGACCAGAGCCAAGGAACCTACGTTTTTGCCCCCTCTGCGGTCTCGGCGCGTGTCGCGCAGGTAGACGTAGAGGAGGTAGAGAATCTGCACCAACGTGGAAGCCAGGGTCATGACAGCAAAATCCCAGTGGATCACATGCCCCAGCTCGTGGGCATAGACCGTGGCCACCTCCTCATCTTCCAAGTAGGTGAACAACCCTTCGCTGACGACGATGCGGGCCGTATCCGGCAGGCTGCCATAGGTAAAAGCAGTAGGGTTTTGGTCGCGGATCAAGCCCAGCTTCGGCTGCTTCAGCTTGTACTGGCGACAGACGCGGGCGATCACCTCCGCGCTCTCTGGGCTGCGACGCCCAATTTCCGCCAAGCTCACCCACTGGGTGCTGTAGAGGCTGTGCTGGATCCAGTCCATCAACCAGGGAGACAAAAAGAAAATGAGGGCGTTGAAGGCCAGGGTGAGCAGAACGGCGGAAAGAAAAGAGCCAAAAGAGAACCCCCCTTCCAAGGTGCCGAAAACGGCCAGGGCCAACACAAACACCATGCCGAACAACAGGCTCAGGGTCACGCCGGCGGCCAGAGTGAGGTTGCCAGCAAAGCTGGCCAAAACCAGCGAGACCCCTGTCTGAGGAGTGCGGTACCGGCGTCGGGTCTGACCGGTTCTGAGATTGGAGGTGGCGGGATCCAAGTCGGCCAAGGCGCGGCTGGGGTTGAAGCAATAGCGGCTCAGCCAAACGCTCAACAGGCGCAGCTCGTGGGGATTGAGGCTTTTCAAGGGCTCTAGCCACAGGGCCGCATCCACCGACAGCATTGCCGTCGAGACAGCACCGGGGTTGCGGAACAAGGTGGGCAACAGGGGCAGCACTTCTTCCTTTTGCCCAGCGGTGAGGTTATGAAAACCCAAGACCGCCTGGCGCACCACGCTGGAGGGTTGAGGCAGGTCAGCGGTGAGCAACTGGCGGTCTTGGACAAAGCAATAGCGGCTGAGATCTGGACTGTCGGCGGGATCCCCCCTGCCCGTCGCCGCTTCCGGAGCCAGCCTCACCTGAGTTTTCCAGTTGGCCTGCTGTTGGCCGATGGGGCGGCTGTAGAGAGCCAAGCGCTTGACTTGGGGATAGCGGCTGGGAATTGCCTTCTGGAACCAGGCCGTCAGCCTCTCATGGTCGAGAGCAACGTGAGCAGGGTGGTTGATCATGATCACCAAAGCGTAATCCCCAGGACTGCTTTGGAGGGGCTGGGCCTTCACCTGAACTCTCAGACGCAGGTCTGCCAGAGCTTGCTCTAGCCACTGCGCCAATTCCTGCTCGTTCATGGCCGTCTCCCGGAGGGGGTAGGGTAAGCTGAGCTATTGCTTCAATTGCCAATGGCTTTCGACTTTACAGCGGCTATTCTGGCATTTTCTCTACCAAGGGATCCCCATCTCCCCCCAAACCCAGTACAGAACGCCCAGGGCAAGCATTTATCCAGGAGCTGAGCTGCAGAAATTGTTTGGCTACAAGATCGAGCGCTGTCCCTCCGGGCTGATGCCGATGATGGTGAGCTGGCAATCCAGCACTTTAAAGCCGTACTTTTCAGCCACCTTCTGGCTGATATTCAGGATGGCGTTGTTTTTGAACTCAATGACCTTGTTGGTCTTGATGCACACCAAATGGTGGTGGTGGTGGGGGGCCGGCTGGTTGATCTCGTAATGCTTGTGGCCTTCGGTCAGTTCCAGCTCGCGCAAAATGCCCATGCGCGCCATCAGCTTGACGGTGCGATAGATGGTGGAAAGGCTGATGTTGTGGCCTTCTTCCCGCAGCTTTTTGTGCAGCTCCTCGGCGCTCAGGTGAGTCCCCTCAGGCAAGTTTTGAAAGGTCTGGAGGATGATTTCCCGCTGCCGAGTGGCTCGCCAGCCTTTGGCATTTAGCTCCGCTTTGAAGGCTTCTTCCGTGTAGACCATGATGCCCCCCTCCGCTGTTGGGCAACGTCGCCGTAACAGTCAATAAGTTCTGTAATTGATAATAGCCTCATTTAAGATAGCGCCACTGACTTTCGGCTGCCAAAGGGATCCTGTTGCCTTCTTGAGAAGCAACGGCAGCGCCTGGGCCGGCAGAAGAAGGGGTGCGGGAAACCGGATCCCGCGTCTATTGGAAATGAGCTAGCCTACAGGGTATGCCCAGGTGGCCTTATAGTTCGAGTGAGTCTGGGCTAACATAACTCGGGAAAAGGCCCGCGGCATCCCGGCGGCGTTGCTAAGCGTAGTCAATACGGGAAGGGAAAACAAAGATGCGGTTTGAGCAGCCCAAAACCTATTCCATTTCTCTAACCGGCTGGGGCTTCTGGCTGGGATCCCTGGCCTTGGCAGCTTTGCTGACCCGTGTCGGGCTGGGGTGGCTGGTCGCCGGGTTGGTGGCTCTGTTGCTGTTCTTGCTCTCTCTGCCGGTGCTGGTGCTGCTGGCCTTTCGCTGGTGGGCGCGCCGCTGGATCGCCACGGATCGCTGCCCGGTGTGTGGGTCCGAGTCTCAGGCCATCGAGGGCAGCCGCTTCTTTTGCCCCAGTTGTGGCGAGCCGCTGTTTGTTGCCGATGGCCATTTTTATCGGCAAACGCCCCCCGGCACCATCGACGTGGAGCCGCTAGAAGAAAGCGGCTGGGAGTTGCCAAGCTGAGGGCTCCGCTCTGGGGGTGGGTTGGCGTTTTTAGAGGGCATTTTGGGTGAAAAGTGCTCCGCAACGCTATTGCCAACGACAGCGGCCGGGCTGGCGGCTGGTTGCGATCTGGGGGGGGACGCTCTCGGCGGCGTTCCTTCTGCTGAGCTCAGCTCAGGCGACGGCGCAGGGATCCCTGCAACCTCAGGTGGAGACCTACCTGGCCCAGTTGAGCGGCCGCGGCTTTGCTTCCACGGCCCAGGGGGTTTGGCTGCAGAGGGGCGACGAGGTTTTGGGGCAACATCAGGGATCCAAGGCTTTGCCGGCGGCCTCCCTGACCAAGGTGGCCACCACCCTGGCTGCTCTGCAGCAGTTTGGCCCGCACCACCGCTTTGTGACCACCTACTTGGCAACCGGTTCGCTGGGAACGGACGGAGTTTTGCAGGGCGATCTCTGGGTGCTGGGGGGGGAGGATCCCTTCTTTGTCTGGGAGGAAGCCTTCGCGGTGGGGAACGCCCTCAACGCCCAGGGGATCCGCCAGGTGCGCGGGGATCTGGTGGTGGTGGGCCGCTTCTACATGAACTTTTCCCGGGATGGGGCCCGTTCGGGATCCCTGCTGCGCCAGGGGCTGGATGCCCGCCTCTGGCCCCCGGAAGCCCAGGCGCAATTCCAGACCTTGCCCCCCGGCACCCCCAGGCCGCAGGTGGAGATTTTGGGGTCGGTGCGAGTTGCCCAGCAGATCCCTTCGGAGGCCCAGGTCTTGCTCAGGCATGAGTCGCCTCCCCTCATTCACCTGCTCAAGCTGATGAACCTCTACAGCAACAATGCCATGGCCGAGATGCTGGCAGAGGCGGTGGGAGGAGCGGCCCAGGTTGCCCAAATAGCCCGCGCTGCAGCAGGGATCCCGGCAGAAGAGCTGCACCTGATCAACGGCTCGGGATTGGGGGTGGAAAACCGCATCTCCCCGCGGGCCAATGTAGCCATGTTGCGGGCAACCCAGGCGTTGCTGGAAGAGCGCGGCTTGTCGCTGGCGGATGCCTTTGCCGTCGTCGGCCAGGATGTGGGCGTGCTGGAGCGGCGGCTTCTGCCGGGGATCTTGATCGCCAAGTCGGGCACCCTGAGCGGCGTCAGCACCTTGGCGGGCGTGTTGCCAACTGAGCGGGGCGATATCTGGTTTGCCGTCATGAACGGCGGGGCCAACTTGGCCGACTTGCGCACCTGGCAGGGAGAGTTTCTCAGCCGGCTCCAGTCCCGCTGGGGATCCCCCGCCGCCTTGCCCGAGCGCTGGCTGCCTCGTCCCTTAGATACGAGATCCCGCAGGGAGTCGAGCCCTCGCCTTTGACGGTTTGCCTGGGAGGGGTCGCCTCAGCAGCAAAGCGCCTGGGGATGGCAAACCCTCGCAAGCCGGTTTCAATTCAGCCAGAAGCCGCAGGAGCCCCGCCCCCCAGTCCCCCCGTGTACGGGGGGATATAGGGGGGATTGAGGGGGCAGTCGGAGTCGGGTAGTTTACAGCCCTTCTCCGGAGAGGGTTGCGGCGATGGGGCGTACAGGAATCGAACCTGTGTAAGGCAAATTATGAGTTTGCTGCCTAAACCGCTCGGCCAACGCCCCTTCTTCTTCTACTTTTTACTCTAGCGCCCTTGTTCTTTCCAGAACCGGTGAAAAAGAGCCCCGCTACAGGATAAGCTGCATGTCGGTGGTTAGCGGACAGCAGAGACCATGGCATCAGCGCGTTCCTGGCAGAGGCAACTGGCTTTAGGCTTGGGGCTGACTGCCTTATCCTTGGTTCTCGGTTTGGTTTTTTGGGCCGTTGGGCAGCACTATCTCCCCTGGAACGAAGCCGCCTCTGTGGACTGGCAACCCACCGGCCAGAACCTGGCTCTGTCTCCTGCCCTGGAAGCGCAGACGGTGCCGTCCCCCCCTGAAGCGCCTTCCGCCGTCAACAACCCGCCAGAGGGATCCCCGCTACAGCTCTGGCTTGTTACCTTTTTAACCGTGTTTGTGGCGGAGATGGGCGATAAGACTCAGTTGGCCACCTTGCTCATAAGCGCCCAGTCCAAGTCTCCCTGGGCGATCTTTTTCGGCTCTGCCAGCGCCCTGGTGACCGCCAGTTTGCTCAGCGTAGCCTTAGGGGGATCCCTGGGGCAGGTGATCCCGGCAGCCTGGCTAGAATGGTTGGCTGGCCTCGGCTTCCTGGCAATCGGGAGCTATGTTCTCTGGCGAGAATGGCAAGGGAAGCGTGAGCCCTCTGGAGGAACCGAGGATGGCCTGCCAGGGAAAATTGACACTCCCACCCAGGGGATTCTTACGCAGCCCAAAATGGACTCGCGAAGGCGCTGTCAAGACGCCCCTAGACAGTCCTTTGAGGCATAACCTCAAAGTTCTGCTTACTTCGGACTTAAGTTCCTCCAGGTTAGTTATTGCCGCGCGGGTTTTGCACCGCAGTAGGTTGTTTTCCTGGAGAAGCTCTGTACTAACTATAACAAAGAAGCAACTAAAGTTGCTCAAGGGCTTTTCCGCCGCGTACTAAAGTACGGGGCTACCAAGCTATCCTTTTGTGTAGCGCGGCTCGCAGTTGCATTCTATCTTCTGGGGTGGCACGGCGTCGTTGAACCAAAGCGCGAGGGTCTGTATCTCTGTTAAGCAAGCATGAACTTTTTTAACGATCCGGATAGCGGCTGCTGAGACGAGAACTGAGGCCCCGTAGAATGAATCCCAAAATTCCAGCCAGGATCTTCGGACATGGATTACATTCGCACCTTTAACGACGATCCCTGCGAGGGCCATCTTTCAACGCCCATCAGTGACTCTCCTCTCACCCGTCTGTTTATCAACAACCTCCCCATTAACCGGCCTGGCCTATCGCCGCTGTTGCGAGGGCTGGAGATTGGGTTGGCGCATGGCTATTTTTTGGTGGGGCCAGAAATCGTGGTGGGCCCGCTGCGCGACTATCCTGAGGCAGCCAATTTGGGCGGGCTGGTCACGGCGATGGCGATTGTGCTGCTGGGAACCGCCTGTATGTCCGCCTATGGCAGCGTTACCTTTGGAAACAAGCCGGAAACGCCGGGCGCCAATCCTCTATCTACGGCCCGTGGCTGGGGGGATCTGACAGCAGGATTTTTCTTGGGAGGTATGGGTGGCGTGTTTGCTGCCTACTTCTTGTTGGAGAACTTTGCCGGGATCGACGCCATCTTTCGAGGGTTGGTGAATTAAGGTTAATTGAGTTGTCAAACTTGTCAAGGCACTGGAGAGGAGCAAGATCATGACCGGTTCTTACGCTGCTGCTTATCTTCCTTGGATTTTCGTCCCCATTGTCGGTTGGCTGCTGCCGGCAGTAACCATGGCTGTGCTCTTTTTGTACATTGAGCGCGACTAACTGGTTCTCATCTCAATGGGTTTCGGAAGAGGGATCCCTAGCTAGACAAGGGATCCCTCCCTTTTTGGCACAGCGGCTGTTTCTGGACGCGCTGCCGTCTTGCCTGGGGCAGTACCCGACCAAGGTTGGGTCTTCTTGCTTTTGGGAAAGGGGAACTTCCAAAGGACTTTAGAGTGGAGCAGGATCCGGCGAGCTGATCCCATACCAACAAGGAAAAGGGCAGCTTGCGCAACCCCCTTTCAACTTTTAACGAGAAGAAGAAGTCGATGGCCAGCCTTACAGCCTTTTAATTTAAAATAGGGTACAGGTATTCAAGAGGAAGGAGAGAAAGGAATGCCGACTCATTCTTTGGATTTGCGGCAAAGAGTTGTAGCAGCCTATCAGGCAGGTAACACCTCCATCCGCCAGGTAGCTAAACGCTTCATGGTTACCAAAAGAACAGTACACCGCTGGGTGTGACAGTACCAACAAACTCAAGATTTAGCCCCTA
>NZ_AUMZ01000001.1:1653878-1727551 GCF_002760375.1 Synechococcus sp. 60AY4M2 | reverse complement strand
GAGTCGGGAAGTTGAGGAATTGATTAGGGAGACAGGAGCACGAATCCTATACCTGCCTGTGTATGCGCCGGAGTTGAATCCCCTTGAGATGATGTGGTCGGTGTTGAAGCATTTTATTCGGCAGCTTTGCAGAATTGGGAAATATAGCATGGAGCAGATAGTGAAGACTTCTTTACTACTGATCAATCCATCCTCCTTCCGAAGTTGGTTTGCTAAGTGCTGCTATTGTACCCCTTGAGCCCTTAACAGGCTGTACCACCCTCAGGGGAGAACCTGAGTAAAGAGGTGGTTAAGAATCCCTCTCCATTAGGCCAGAGCCCGGAAAAGAGGCTAATCCCCCAACTCCGGATCCGGCCGCACCCGCACCTCCATTTGGCGCAACAGGCGCAGCGAGCTCTCCGGCCCGTCGATCATCTGCTGCTCGTTGATCCAGTAGGTGGCAATGCCCAGGTCTTCCAGAAATCGAATGTAGGGATCCGGCGGCGGCCCGTCGAAAACGGCGGCTTTCTGAACGGAGAAGCCCTGTTCGATCCAGGGGGTGAGGGCAAAGCGCTCGTAGTAAAATAATTGCCCCACCACCTCCTGGAGCGCCTCTGCGGCATCTTTGTGGTGCAGCAATTTCACCTCGGCCAAAAGCAGGTGTCCATCCGCCACCGCCAGAAAGTCAAACGTGTGCTGGTCTTCCCGCACCTCCAGCCCAGCCAGGCGGAACCAGCGGCGAAAGTGGTGCAAGATCTCGTTGTGGCGTTCGCTGCGCTCCAACTGACGGCGACGGCGGCGCTCTGCCATCAGCGGGTCTGTCCCGGCACAGGCAGGGATCCCGCTGCTGCGAAACTGGGGCGGCTCATCCGGATCCAAAACCACCTTGCCCCCAGCAGGGTGATGCAAGAGGGGGAGCATAGGAGGCAGGAGCTCGGCGGATCCCCACTCCACCTCCGGCTGCGCAGCCAGGGCGAGCAGATGGCGATTGAGAGGGTGCTCAGGGTGGGTGTCAAACAACAGCTTGAGTTGGGAGTGGCTGAACTGAAAATCCAGGCGAAACTGCTCCACCGAAAGGCTGCTGCGCCCCTTTTGCAGAGTCTCCTGGCCAAAGTAGAGCATCACCAGCAGAGGATAGATGGGCAGGGGGCGATGGGGCGGGATCAGCATGGCCCACATCGCGTCAGTCCAGTGGGGGAGCAAAATCTCCGCCTGTTTGCCCTTGCCCACCACCTGCAGCATTTTGGGGTGTCCCGCCTGCCAGCCACAGGGGTGGTCGTCGAAGCCACAGGTTTGCCGCCCCTGATCCACGCTCAAGGGGTAGCGCCCGTCGTAGAGGCGAAAAGGACAGAGATCCCGGTCTTCGGCCAGAAAACGCTCGTCCTGCCACAGATGGGCGGCCAAAGCATGACAACCAATGCCCTCCTGGCTGTTGCAAGCCTTAAGCCAGCGCCGTTCCGCCAATTTGCCGCCCACTTTGCTCGGCGCCAGGGGTTGGACAAGGCCGTTTTCCCCTTGGTTAAACAGGGGCCACACCAAGGGCTCCCCCGTCTCCGGCAGGGTGGGCAGCAGGGGGTGGACTTTGCTGTAAAACGGGTCGCAAATGCGCTGGGCCACCTGCTGCAGAGGCAGGCCATGAGGGGATCCCACCGCCGGCAGAAGAGATCCCGAGCCGGCCTGGGCGCGATGGTACTGGATGGCCAGGGCCACTTCTACTCCTATTGGACGCAGTTCCGGCGTCAACTGCCGGTAACGCTGCAGCAGCCGCGAGGCTTGCACAAACAGGTCGTAGCGCCGAACTGGGACTGCGTCAGCCATAGGGTTGCCGGAGAAATTCCTCGCCGACTTGAGCAAAAGCTGGCTATGGACGAGCTTCTCGGTCTCAAACAGGATCGAGATTGGGTTTGTTGTGTCTGCAAATGCTGACTTGCCGAGCGCAGCGGCAGGAAGGCCCGTTTCGCTTGGCACCAGGTCAGTTGTCAGTGTAGTAGAGAAACCCCGGCGCGGAAAGATTTTGCGACTTGCTCCCGCCAAAACCAGCGGCAACAGGCTAGCAGGGAACGATGCTCCGGCCCTAACTCGGTTACCGAGAGCCGGTGCGGCGGTTTCGCTTTCGGCAATCCCATACCTTTTCCGGGATCCCCGGCTGCCTGGGCTACCATAAAAAGCTGTAGGGCTTTTGCATGAAGCATCACAGGTCATGGCCAATATTCAGCGGGATCCTGAGGTCAACGGGTCGGCGGCCACCGACCTTTCTTCACAGCCTCAGCCTTCGGCGCCCCCCTTGCCTTTGCTGGTTATGTTTCGCCTGGGCCTATTTCAGATGGGCTTGGGGATGATGTCGCTGCTGACGTTGGGGGTGCTCAACCGGGTCATGATCGACCCGGAGCTGCTGGCCATCCCGGCTACGGTGGTGGGGGGATCCCTGGCCATGCACCAGTTGGTGTCTCCAGCCCGCGTCTGGTTTGGGCAGCTTTCCGATGCCAAGCCTTTGTTGGGGACGCACCGCAGCGGCTATGTGCGCCTGGGATCGGTGTTGTTTGCCCTGTGCATCTTCTTGGCGGTGCAGGTGGTGTGGGGCTTGGGGCAGAGCTTTGCCAACAGCGGCTGGTCGCCGGCTACCTACGGCTGGATTGCTCTGGCTGCCTTGATGTTTGCTCTCTACGGGCTGTGTCTGAGCGCCTGCTCCACGCCCTTTGCGGCGCTGCTGGTGGATGTTTCCGATGAGCACAACCGCTCCCAGTTGGTGGGGATCGTCTGGTCGATGCTGATGGTGGGCATCGCCGGGGGGGCGATTGGCTCGGCGGTGCTGCTGCGCGGCCTGGATGCCGAGAACTTACAGAGCACGATCAACCGCCTTTTCATCATCATCCCTGCCGTGGTGATCCTGCTGGGGGTGATCGCCACCTGGGGGGTGGAAGAACGCTACTCTCGCTACGGATCCCGTTCCACCTTGGTGGGTCGGGAAGACCAGATCACCCTGGGCACGGCCATTAAGGTGCTCACCGCCA
Organism: Synechococcus sp. 60AY4M2; assembly: GCF_002760375.1. Lineage (NCBI taxonomy): Bacteria > Bacillati > Cyanobacteriota > Cyanophyceae > Synechococcales > Synechococcaceae > Synechococcus > Synechococcus sp. 60AY4M2. The sequence goes on along the minus strand of NZ_AUMZ01000001.1, from coordinate 1,724,561 downwards.
GCCGCCAAACCGTGATCTTCTTCGGCTTTTTGGCCCTGATGACCATGGGCCTGTTTATCCAGCAGCCGATTCTAGAGCCCTATGGCGGCGAGGTGTTCGGCATGACCGTATCCCAAAGTACCCAGCTCAACGCTTTCTGGAGCCTGGGCATTTTGGCGGGAATTGTGGTGACCGGATTTTTCATCGTGCCCAAGTTGGGCAAGCAGACCACCACCCGCCTGGGCTGCTTGCTGGTGGCCCTTTCTTTTGGCCTAACCATTGCCTCAGGGTTTACGGGCGAGCCGCGGCTGCTGCAACTGTGCATGATCCTGTTCGGCTTAGCTTCCGGGATCACCACCAACGGCGCCATCAGCTTGATGTTGGATTTGACAGCGGCTGAGACTGCCGGCACCTTTATTGGGGCTTGGGGCCTGGCCCAGGCGATGTCGCAGGCGCTTTCTACCCTCATTGGCGGCGCCTTGCTGGATTTGGGGCGGCTCCTCTTCCCCACTTCCTCGGTGCTGGCCTATGCCACCGTCTTTGGGGTGGAGGCGGCGGTGATGCTGCTGGCGGTGTACTTGCTGGGACGGGTGAGCGTGGCCGAGTTCCGGGAAAACACCAACCGCGCCCTGACCGAGGTGCTGGCGCTGGAGCTGGAAAGCTAACGCCCTTTGGCCGGCTCGTAGTGGCGACACCCCTGGCAGGGCCCGCTGGGGTTGACGGCGCAGCGCAACAGGGGCGAGCGGGCGTTGAAGCGGCAGGAGGGATCCCCCAGAAACTGGCCTGCTTCGGGAGGTGGGCTCACCGGGCGAATGAGGGCGCGGATGCCGCAGAGGTGATACTTGCCCTGCCGCAATTGGTAGGAATGACGCTTTTCCAAAATTAGGTAGTGCTGCTCGGCCAGTTGGATGTAGGTACCCGGATGGGGGCTGCTCTCCCAGGGGCATTCCTCCACCACCTCTCCCGAATCCGCATCGATCCACTGAATGGGCAAGGCCGGGTTGACAGAAGACATAAGGTGCCAGGGAGGCCAGCCTGGAGAACAGACCGGCAAACAATAGGATGGACGCGGTTTTGCCTGTACTCGCTCTATTTAGTGTAGAGGATTTTCCTTGGGCGGGCCGCCAATTGGGGGGGAGGGTTGAGTCCTAGGTTCTCGCGCCTGATCTAGATCTCCTTCTTCCGAAGGGAGGTCACCTCCATCTCTCCCGCCTCGAGTAGCCAGAAACCTCATCTCTTGCCGAGGGGGTTACCTTAGACCCTGTTTTCTCACTGTGGCATGATGGGTCAGAAGCAAAAATTGGTAGCCTGGCCGAGGATAGGCCACGGGTGAGCCACATCTGCCTGGAGCGACCGGAGTCCTTATGGTAGGGCAAACCTTGGCTGGCCGCTATCAGATCCTAGAAGAACTGGGATCCAGCGGGCAAACCTACCTGGCCCAAGATGGCCATTGCCCCGAACAGAGCTGGGTGGTGATCAGGCGTTGGCAACCTCGCTCTCCCAAGGGGGAAGAGCCCTCTGCTGCCCGGCAGCGATTTCAACAGGCAATGGCGCTGCGGGAACGCCTGGGATCCCATGACGCTATCCCGCGCCTGCTGGCCTATTTTGAGGAGGAAGGGGGCTTTTACTGGGTGGAAGAGTGGATCCAGGGGCAGACACTGGAACAGGCCCTGCGCCAGACCACGGAGCAAGGGCAGCTTTGGTCAGAGGTGGAGGTGCGGGCCTTTTTGCAAGATGTGTTGCAGACTCTAGCCTTTCTGCAGGGTGAGGGGGTGAGCCACGGCAATTTGCGGCCCTCTTGCTTGCTCTGCCGACAGTCCGATGGCCGTTGGATGGTATTGGGCTTGGGCCAAGCTATGGCCTCTGCCGGTTCTGGATTGGAGGCTTCCTCTGCTGGCGGCGACCTCGATGCCTTGGGCCTCCTCGCCTTGCAAGCCCTCTCAGGGATCCCGACCCACAAGCTGTTTCGCGATCCGTTGACGGGAGAGCTGCGCTGGCACGATCTGGCTCCTACCAGCGCTCCTTTCGCCGCTTTTTTGGATGGCCTGGTGGGTTGCGACCCGCGGCAGCGCTTTGCTTCGGCAGCGGCAGCTCTGGCTGCCTTGCAGGCTTTGTCTCTGGCAGAAGGTGTCTCTCCCGGCGCTGAGATCTTGCCCGACCCTGTTGCCGTCGATCCCTGGCAGGAGCCGACTACGCCGCCGCGCTCTCCCGTATCGTTGCGGGCGCGTTTCTGGATCCCACCGCTTTGGGCGGGGAGCAGCCTGGCGGCTTTGCTGGTTTTGTTCGGAGTTGCTGCCTGGCAACTGGCGGCCAACCTTAGCCGGTGGGGAGAGAAGGCAGTTGTGCCTAGGGACTCTATCCCGCCCGCGGGAACAATGGCAAATTTGGGATCCGCTGGGCCCAACAGCTTCAGCTTCACAGAGCAGCCGCCCAATCCCTCCAAGACTGGAAGCCCTGCCCTCGACTTGGCAGATTGGGCCAAGTCCTTACGGCTCAAGGCCAAGCTGGAAGGTCCCGCCGCCATCACCGCCCTGGCCATCAGCCCGGATGGAAATCTCCTGGTTGCCGGGGGGGATGACGGCGTCATCCGCTTTTGGGATCCCCAGGCCGGCCAACTACTGCAGAGCTGGACAGGCCACGAAGGCTCGATTGAGACGCTGGCCATCAGCCCGGATGGCACCTTTTTGGTGAGTGGAGGGGCAGACAAGACGGTGCGGGTCTGGGATCTGGCTGCTCTAGGGGATCCCGCCCTGCGGTCGGGGGAGGGGGTGCCACGGCTGCAATTGCAAGGACACACCGACTTGATCAACAGCGTCGCCATCAGCCCCGATGGCCGTTGGATCGCCAGCGGCAGCGCCGACCGCACCATCCGCCTTTGGCAAGCCGAGGACGGCCAGTTGGTGCGCACCATCGACAGCGCCGCCTACCCGGTTACCCAAGGGGCAGGCATTACGGCAGTGGCCTTTGCTCCCTCTGGGTTGGCGGAAGAAGGGAGCTCGCCCTGGATCCTGGTGGCTGCCAATGGGAATCCCGCCGTCTATCTCTGGGATCCCAGGAGTGGAGCGTTGCTGAAAACCCTCGAAGCCGACTACCCCATCGAGCAGGTGCTCCTCAGCCCCGATGGCCGCCACTTGCTCGCCGCCAGCGCTTCCGGCATCTGGATCTGGAACGTGGGCACGGGATCCCGGGAGCGCACCCTGCCCCAGCCCTTATCCGGCTTGGCCACCCTTGCCCTCAGCCCCGATGGTCGCTTGCTGGCCAGCAGCACCGATCACCGCGCCCAGCAGATCAAACTCTGGGATCTGCGCAGCGGCAAAGAGTTGCGCACTCTGGGCGGCCAGACCTGGATGGTGAGCGCTCTGCTGTTCGGCCCCGATGGTCAGACCCTTCTCAGCGGCGGCGCCGATGGCGCCATTCGCATCTGGGGGCCAGAACATCCCGCCTCTGAAGCGGAGAAGGGGACTCAGCCTTGAGGAATCAAGCCAGGTAGAATACTCGACGGAGGAGGGATCCCGGCAGAGCATGGGCAGAGTAGTCATTATCGGGGCGGGGCTGGCCGGCTTGACCTGCGCCAAGGTGCTGGCCCAAGCGGGCCAAAGGGATGTTCTGGTCCTAGAGAAAAGCGACAGCCCCGGCGGGCGGGTGCGCACCGACGCGGTGGAAGACTTTCGTTTGGATCGCGGCTTTCAGGTGCTGTTTACGGCCTATCCCCAGGTGCGGCGGCATCTGGATCTGAGCCAGCTCGATCCCCGCCCCTACCGTCCGGGAGCCATGTTGGCCCAACCCGGTCGCTGCTGGCTGTTGGGAGATCCCCTGCGGGATCTGTCCAGTATCTTTCCTTCCCTGCTCAACCCCTTGGCCAGCTTTGGCGACAAGCTCAAGGTGCTGCAGTTGCGGGCAGAGCTGGCGCGGCGCACCCCGGAGCAGGTTTTCCAAGAAGGACTGGGGGGATCCGATTGCTCGCTGCGGGAGTTTCTGGAAAGGTACGGGTTCTCCGCCAAGATCTGCCAGCACTTTTTCTACCCCTTTTTCCGCGGCATTCTTTTGGATCCGGAGCTGGCCAGCAGCGCCCGCCTCTTGGCCTTCTATTTCAAGATGATGGCCGAGGGAGCCATCGTCACCCCGGCCTTGGGTATGGGAGAACTGGCCCGCCAACTGGCCGGCCACCTTGCCCCAGAGCAGATCCGCTACCAAACCCCGGTGGAGCGCATCCTGGTCCAAGAGGGAAAAGTGCGCGGGATCCGCACCGCCGACGGCGAGGAGATCCCTGCCGAGTGGGTGGTCTGCGCCACCGATGCTCCTCAAGCGCGGGCCTGGCAAGCGGAGCTCTGCCCCCACGCCGCTGTACCCATCCCCACCCAGGGACGAGCGGTGACCTGCCTTTACTTCTGCGCCCCCTTTTCCCTAACTCGCGGCCCTTATCTGTACCTCAACGCCGGCGGCCAAGGCTGGATCAACCACTGGGTGCAGCTCACCCACCTCAGCCCGGCGCTGGCTCCTGCTGGCCAGCACCTCTATTCGGTGACGGTGCTGGGAAATCCCCCTCTGGGCGATGAAGAGCTGGCCCAAGCCTGCCGGGCCGAGCTGCAGACCTATTTTCCCAAAGCCCCCTTGGAACAATGGCGCCTGCTGCGGGTGTATCGGATCCCTTTTGCCCAGTTTGTGCAGCCGCCCGGCTTTCAGCAGCATTTGGTTCTCACCTTTAGCGGCCTGCCGGGCCTCCTTTGGGCCGGGGAATACACCCACCAGAGCAGCCTCGAGGGGGCTCTCCGCAGCGGCGAACAGGCAGCGGCCTGGATCCTGCAAAAATCGGCCTTGTAGACTTTCTTAACTCTACTCCCGGAACCAAAGCCGGGATCCCGTGGTATGAAGGGGGTGGACTTGGTTGCCCACGAGGATCCCTCCGCCATGCAAAACGCCACCCTTAGCCCAATCCCGCTCCTGCAGCGGTCGTTTGAGTTGGTAGGTCCCATCTACTGGCCGCTGCTGATCCTGGCCTCTCCAGGCTTTATCCTGGCCATCGTCACGGAGCTGACCCCACTTCTCGGGGGGATCCTCCAACGGGCCTATGGCATTGTTGTTGCACCGATCCTAGGCGGAGCAGCCTTGTGGCTGGTGGATCAGCACCTGAAGCGGCAAGCGCCCCTGCTGGGCAACAGCCTCAACCGAGCTGTCTCGAAGGCAGTGCCTCTAGTTCTGAGCACCCTCTTAGCAGCACTCCTCTCTTGCCTTGCCTCCATCTTTCTGATCATTCCAGGCATTTATGTAGGGGTTAAGCTGGCCCTCACACCTTGTGCCATTGCTCTAGAAAATCAAGGAACTACAGGAGGGCTGCGCTACAGTTGGAATCTCGTCAAAGGTCGTTGGTGGGGCGTGTTTTGGGCCCTTCTGGTCCTGGGCTTGATTCTTGGTTTTGCGGGTGTATTGATAGTTGGATTTGTCATAGTTGTGGCTGATGTTGGCGACTTTGGGGTGAGAATGGTTGCGGCTGCTGCTGCCACAGCCGTTGTGCCCATCTTCTGGGTCTATGTGGTTCTCCTGTTCCGATCCCTGCAACGATTGAAGGGGCAAGCAGCCTCCTAGTTTCCGCTTTTGCCCCCATTGGGGATAGCAAAAAGGGTGCTCCCCGTGCCTAGCTTTGAGATGAGAAGGGATCCCTTTTTGGGATTTCGGCTCAACCCAAGATGTCCTAGGTGAGATCCCGTGGTATGAAGGGGGTGGACTGGGCTGCCCACGAGGATCCCTCTGCCATGCAAAGCGCCACCCTTAGCCCGATTCTGCTCTTGCGGCGGTCGTTTGAGTTGGTAGGTCCCATCTACTGGCCGCTGCTGATCCTGACCTCTTCTAGCCATATCGCGTTCTTCGTTGTAGGTCTGACCTCACCTTCCCTCGGGATGATCCTCTCCTTGCTCCTCCTGGCCTATGTCCTAGTCGGCGCGCCCATCTTGACAGGAGCAGCCTTTTGGCTGGTGGATCAGCACTTGAAGCAGCGAACTCCCTTGCTGGGCAATAGCTTGGATCAGGCTTTCTCTAAGGCAGTGCCTCTGATATTCGGCAGCCTCCTGGTGAATCTGATTTCCTCACTAGGGATGCAGCTGTTTGTGTTTCCCGGCATCTATTGCCGGGTAAGGCTAGCTTTCACCCTCTGCGCAATTGCCCTGGAGGACAAGGGTGCCACAGAAGGGTTGGTCTACAGTTGGAACCTGGTCAGGGGCCGTTGGTGGGGGGTGTTTTGGGCATTCCTGGTCGTGGTTTTGATCTTCGGCATCTCAATCCTGCTTTTGCCTTTTGTTGTGGCGATCTTGGGAGCTACCCTAGCTGCAGTTGTAACTGGGGGTAATACCGACATCATAGAACTTGCGCTTCTGGTTTGGGCGCCTGTGGTAGCTCTCTTAGCAGTTGTGGTCGGGTTTGCCGCTTTCACGGCAGTCACGCCTATCTTCAATGTCTACACGGTGCTCCTGTTCCGATCCCTGCAGCAGCTGCAAGCGCAAGCAGCGTAGTTTGGCTTGCCCTCACCCCCAATCCTTCCCCCCTGGCGAGAGGGAAGTTGCAGTTGGCCTAGGGAGAAGGGCGCTCCAGGATCCCTCCCCCCAGCAGGAGATCCCCGTGGTACCAGACGGCAGCTTGGCCAGGAGTGACCCCAAACTGCGGCTCGGCAAACCGTAGCTTGACCCGCTCCGGCGATTCCGGGATCAAGGTGGCCGGCACGGCGGGGGTACGGTAGCGCACCTGCACTTCTACCGCTAAGGGCTCGTCCGGCGCAGGGGTCGAGACCCAGTTCACCTGCCGCACCCAGGCCTCGGCTTGGGTGGCTTCTTCCCGTTCCCCCACCACCACGCGGTTCATGGCCGCATCGATGCGCACTACATAGAGCGGGCGGGAAGAGGCAATGCCCAGCCCCTTGCGCTGGCCAACAGTGTAGTGGTGAATGCCCTGATGGGATCCCAGCACGCGCCCCTGGGTATCGACAATTTCCCCCGGCCTTTGACCCAGGTGCTGATCCAAAAAGTTGCGCATCGAGCCGTAGGTCTCGATCAAGCACAGATCCTGGCTTTCGGGCTTATTTGCCGTAACCAAGCCGTAGCGCGCGGCAATCTGGCGGGTTTGGGCCTTGGTGTAGTTGCCCAAGGGGAAGAGGCTGTGGGCCAGGTGCTCTTGGCTGAGGTCGTAGAGAAAATAAGACTGATCCTTCTGCCGATCCACCGCCCGCAGCAGTTGATATCGCCCCAGCTCGCTGTTGAAACGTACCCGCGCGTAGTGGCCGGTGGCAATCTGAGAGATGCCCAGGGTCTCGCGGGCATAGGTTAGCAAGGGACCAAACTTCACCAGCTTGTTGCATTGCGAGCAGGGCAGCGGTGTGATCCCGTCCGCATAGCCGGCCACCAGGTAATCGACAATGTTGGCTTGGAACAGCTCGCGGCTATCCACAATATGGTGGGGGATCCCCAATTGCTCACAGATGGCGGCGGCGTCCACCAGGCCGTCGGTGCAGCACTGGCCTTTCCCCCGCATCAGCCAGAGAGTCACCCCCTCCACGGCATAGCCCTGTTCGTGGAGAATGGCCGCCACCGTGGAGCTGTCTACCCCCCCAGAGAGAGCCGCCACAATGCGAGGCCGAGAGGGGGAGCCGGCTATTTCTGGAGCAACGAGAGGATAGGGGCTGGTAGCCATCGCAGAGCAGAGGATCAGGAAAACCAAAGGCCGGCAAATCCTCGACGGAGCCCTCCGAGAACCCCGTCCCTACATCAGGCCGAACCCAGATCTTCAGCTTAGCTTGCTTCTGAATCGGCTGGCCGGGATCCCGGTTCCGGGAAGCCCCTTTGGCGCAGCCGCCGCAGCGAATCCAAAGCCGCCGCGGCAACGCTATCGTGGGGATCTTTGGCCAGATAGTTGAGGGCGGAAACGCTCTTGGGCGAAGGCAGATTTCCCAAGGCCTGGGCCAGCCGCTGCCGCACCAGCCAATCTTCCGACTGGGCAAACCGCAGGATGTGATCCAACGCCCGCAGATCCCCCAGTTCTCCCAGAGCAGCAATGGCCGCCTGCTGCAGCAGCTCTTCCGGCCCCTCCAACGCCCGCAGCAATACGTCGTAGGCTCGGGGATCCTTCAGGTTGCCCAGGGCCACGGCGGCGCTGAAGCGCACCAGCCACTCCACATCTTCATAAAAAGCACGCACCAGCGCCTCAAAAGCCCGCGGATCTTCCAAGTAGCCCAGGGCGCCTGCCGCATCGGCGCGAATGCCGTAGTCCGGGTCTTGGGTGAGAATCTCCAGCAGCTTGGGCAAACAGGCGTCCGTCTGCTTGATCCCCAAGGCAAACACGGCAAAAGAGCGCACCTGCAGGTTTTCGTCGTCGATGACCTGCAAAATCAGCGGCACCGCCTGCTCTGCCGGCACATCTCGCAACTGGGCCAAGGCCACCATCCGGTCCGCAGAACGCGGGCTGCGCAAGCGTTGAGCGATCTCCTGTAAACGGGCGGGGTTGGCGGGATCCAAAGCAGAGACAGTCATGGCGTTAACAAATATTTACAATCTTTCTTCAGTATGGCAAACGAGGCTGCGCTTGGACAGAGGCCGTCTTTGTCTGGCCCGGTCGGGATCTCTGGGGACATGGTGCCACTGTTTCGATCGACAAATCCTAGCACTGTTGTCGAGAAAAGCAGGTTGACTTGGCCCCATCACGAAGATTTTGGATATTTTGGTGGAGAGGATACGAGGCTCTCTCCCGGTGGTCTCTATGCTGAAATCGCTGCCTGCTCGCCCATTGTCCTGCTTTCTTGTAGCCGGCCTGCTGTTGGCAGGGGGCGTTGCGTTTTTGGCCCCCCGTTGGTTCCCGGCTCTGGCCAACGAACAGGCTGTTCCTGAGGCCGAACTGGCGCTTCGGCCCCTCTTGCCTCCGGGATCCCGGATCCTCAGCTCGCGGCGATTGAGCGACACAGAAGCGGAAATTTGGGTGGAGTCTCGGGGGGGAACCAGCCCTGTGATCATGCGGCTGAATGCTGCAGGGACTTGGGAACAGGATATGAGCGCCACCTTGGCCCGCGGAGCCAGCCAGATGCAAGCTCTCGCCCGGCAACAAACGGTGAACTTGCCTGCCGGCTTTGGCCAGACCGCCCCCGATCAACCCCCGCCGCCGGTGCCCTCCCTTCTGCAGGCTACCCAAGCTGCCTCTAGCCTGATCCCGCCAGTGGATCGAGAGCAGGAAACCCAGCGGGCCTTGAGTGGGGCGGGACGGGCGGATCCCTTTGTGCCCCAAAACGTGCGTGCCCCTGAGCCAACCCTTAACCTGCCACCTCTACCTCCGCCGCCGGAGCTGCCGCCGCCCGGCAATGGTGGCGAAGTGCCCGTAGCAGTGACCACGCCGCTCCCGACCCCCACTCGTGACCCGGCGGCCTTTGCCCGCAGCGTGCAGGTTTCTGGGATGATCCAGATTGGTGGCGAATCCTTTGCTTTGGTTTCCGGCCCAGGCGTCATTCCTTCTGTGGTGCAGGCCGGGCAAAACTACCAAACTGCCAGGGTGGCCGGAGTGTCGGTGCCGGAGCGACGGGTTGTGCTCTCGGAAGGAGGCGAGACCGTCGTGAAGACAATGCAAGACACCACTGTGATCGTGGGTGCGCCCTAGCCGTGGCTATTCCAGAACACAACGAGACACCAGAGAGACTGGCGGTTTGATGCAGTCTCCTGTCTTTGGGCAAGGGATTTTTCCAAGGTCAAGTCTAACTCCCCTCTCCCTCTGGGAGAGGGGCTGGGGGTGAGGGGGGACTCCCTCTGGGAGAAGGGCCGGGAGCGAGGGAGTCTGGAAAAGTCAAAAACGGGGCTCGCTGTTGAGGCGGGACGGCTGCTGTTTTAAATAGCGCAAGAACTCCCGCAGTTCGGCCTCATTTAGTTGGTGGCGCGACTTTTTTTGGAAGCGACGCTCCAAGAACTCTTGTCCTTCCTTGCGGCCCCAGCCAATACGCTGCATCTCGACATCTGTTTGAGCAATGATGTCGGATAAATCATCTCCATAGGCCCCTGGCTCGCTCAGATTGGGCAACTCTGGGGAAGTCGGCTTCGCCGGGATCCCTATCGACTCAGGAGCTTGAGGGGCAGCAGAAGAGTGGGTGCGCCCATTGGCCAAGTCAGGAGTGGGCAGGTAGGGCATCCTGGCGGCAGCAGAATCCACCCCCAAGCTCAGGGAAGTTGTGGAATGACCGAATCCTGCGTGGTTTAAAGCGCGCTTCAGCGCAGCATCTTCTGCTTCTTCTACTGTGTTGGAGCCGGCAATACCACTGCCCAGAACCGTGTTGTTGACCACCACCTGGGCTTTGACGATGTAGATCCCTTCTTCCACCCGCAACAGATCGGTGAGCAAACTGCCCATAGGGTACCGCTCTCGAAAGTCTTGGATCATGTTGGCGTCAGAACCTGTTGCTGCTGAAGCTCTGACTACAAGTTAGCCCGAAAGTTAACTTGGCATCCAGATCTCAATCCAATCCCACCCTCAATATCGACATTGAATTGATATAAAGCGAGAGATCTCAACAAGAGGGAGCTGTCCGAGCAGATAACATCCCGGCTGGTGAGGGTATGCTATGGCCAAGGAATCCAGTTATATTAAGCAAGCGTCAACCCACGTGGCTGGCTTGGAAAACATGAATTATCAGCAGCTCAGCCTTGACTCTTAGCTCTATTGTCGGCGCCAAGACAGATGGGGGACTATGGCCAGCGATACCATCGGGGTCAGCTCAGCGAGTTTGGGACGGGCAGCCATTCGAGAGCGCAACTACGGCACTGCTTTGCAGTTGCTCCGGCGGGCTTATCGTGCGGATCCCAGCCCAGAGAATGCCCGTTGGCTGGCCACCGCCTATGAAGAAGCGGGGTACCTGCAATTGGCCGCTCTGTACCGAGAATTGGCCCAAGAGCGCAGGGAGACTCCCAAAGCGATTCAATTTCAGGCCCCCAAACCTCCCAGCACCCTTGAGGAGCTGAAGCAGCCATCTCCTGAACCGCCGGATCGCAAGACCATTCCCTTGCCGCAGCCGATCCCACGCCCAACCCCACCCGCATCTCCTCCGGATCAGCCGGTTTGGGTTTACAAGCCCACCCCCATTGACCCCAAAAGCATCAGCCGGCAAACGCCCCTTCGACCTCAGGCCGCGGAGCCTGCCCCTTCCCCTCAACAATCGGCGGAGAGGAGTAACTATTTGCCGGTTCAACACGCGCCGGATTTGAAAAACCCGCAGCAGGGATCCCCCTTCCTGCGGCGGCTGAACCAACTGCATCGCCAGTTTAAGGATCGGCCCACGGCGGAGCTGGCTTTGCAACTGGCGGAAGCCTACGACGAGCAAAAGAACTTCAAAGAGGCCCAGCGCTACTACCGAGAAGTGTTGGATCTGGACGATTCCTGGCTGTTGCGACCGATGGTGCAAGAGCGCCTGGAAGAGCTGCGGCAACTGCAGGAGCAGGGCTCTTTGGCGGATCCCTCGGCCCAAAGTTTGCTCAAGCTGGCCGAGAAGTTGGAGCAGGAGGGGGAAATCGCCCGGGCCGAGCAAGTCTACCGCCAGATCCTGAAGATGGATACCACCCTGGACGTCCATGCCAAGGCTCGCAAGGGGCTCAACCGGCTCTATCCCGACGGGAAACGGTGAACGGCAGGCCGCCCCATTGCCTCTACAGCCGGCAAACCAGGAAGCAACTTCTCCTCAGCGAGGATCAGGATCCCGCGGGTCGAGGGCATCTCGCAGGCCATCTCCCAGCAAGTTAAAAGACAGGGAGGTGAGCACCACCATCAGGGTGGGGGCCAGCACCAGCCAGGGCTGCAGAATGATTACCGAAGCGTTGGTGGCCAGCGACAGCATGTTCCCCCACGAGGCATCCGGCTGTTGGATCCCCAGGCCGATCAAGCTCAGCACCGACTCTGCCACGATATAGCCGGGCACCGCCAAGGTTGCCGAGATCACCACGTAGGTGGTGGTCTGGGGCAGGATATGGCGCACCAGCAGATACAGGGATCCGGCCCCGGCCACCCGCGCCGCCTGCACAAAGTCTCGCTCCCGCAAGGACAGCACCTGCCCCCGAATCACCCTGGCCAAGCCCGCCCAACCCACCAAAGAGAGGATGGCCACAATCACCAAAAAGCGCTCGGCATTGCTGAAGGGCACACCGGTCAGCGGGTTCACCTGCAACACCGCCGCCAACGACACCAGCAAATACAGCGTCGGGATCGACATCAACACCTCAGTCAGCCGCATCAGCAGCGTATCCACCCAGCCGCCGAAGTAGCCGGATATGGCCCCCACCAGCAGACCGATGGGAAAAGAGATGCCGATGCCCACCAGGCCAACGAACAGGCTGACGCGCCCACCGTAGACCAGACGGCTGAAGTAGTCGCGACCTTGATCGTCCGTGCCCAGCAGGTGTAGCCGCGCTACGGGCAGCCCTTCCTCCGTCCGCAGAGGGACAGTGCCGAATAGGTGTCGATCCCAGGGGATCAAACCCAACCAACGGTAAGGGGTGCCGGCCACAAACAGGCGGATCCCGGCGGGACGGCTGGTATCCACCAAAAGCGGACGTTCGCCCGTTTCCAGATCCACCGGCCCCTGGCGAGTTGGATAAACGTGGGGTCCCAGCCAAGCCCCCGACTCGTCCCAAAAGTGAATGGCGGTGGGGGGCAGAAGGGATCCCCCCGGCTGCGATTCCAGCGGGCTGTAGGGGGCGACAAACTCGGCAAAAATGGCGCAAGTATAGAAAACGAGGAGGATGTAGGCTCCTGCTTGAGCCCAGCGATTTTGGCGAAGCCGTTTCCACCACTGCATGAGGCCAGGATCCCGGTTGGGCGAGCTTTCAGGGTAGCGATACTGCGCTTATTTTCCAATCAAATCTAGAGAGCCAGAAGGCCTGATTTCTGTAGTCTAGGTCTCTTACTCCGATCCCGAACAGCCCCAACTCAGGCTCCCCTCTCCCTTCTTCCCCAAGACGGCTCAGCCGGCCAGGGAATAGCTGGGGCTGTAGAGGGGCATCATTTCCATCCGAGCTGCGGCGATTGTCTGCGGCAGCACCCCGACCAGCCGCGCCAAAATGTCATCCGGCAACTGGCTGACCAAATCGGCAGAGAAAAATTCCTCCAAACTAAAAAGCAGCACCCGCGCCCGCTGGGCCGGCAGAGGATTATCGGTGATCTGCTGCAGCCAGCGCATCCAGTGCAGCCGCTTGGCATAGGCATTTTGCCGCTCTTGATAGCCCTGGGGATGCAACAGAGCCACATCCCCAATGGGGAGCACGCCGCTCGAATCCACATCCAAGGGCCCCCCGACCGCAGCCCCCGGCCCGGCAAACTCGGCATGAAACGTCTTGCAGATGATCAGGGCGTTGGGCCGCTGTGGATCCACCATCAGCAATTGGCCACTGCTGAGGCTGCGAATCAGTTGACCTGGCTCAACCCACTGAACCAGGCTATGGCTGTTGGGAGAGGGCTCGTTCATACCCCTTTAAGATATCTCAGCTCCCCTTACCCTTACATGAGATCTTCAACTTTCGCAGCTCTGCTTGACCGAATCTTCATATTGGCAGGAGAGGGCCGAATATAGGCTTCACTCAAGCTACCGGCATCTCGCCGACAACCCGGATGGCGATCCCTTCGCCGGCCTGGCAGCGGCCAATGCGACGGGCGTAAGAGTAGCCGGCGCTGTGGAGCTCTTGCAAAAGCTCTGCGGTGTAGGCGGGATCCACCGCCACCAGCAAGCCGCCGCTGGTTTGCGGATCCGACAAGAGCAACTGCTGCCACTCCGGCAGAGAGTTGGCCTCTACTCCCTCATAGCCCTGCCAGTTGCGCCGGGCTGCGCCGGGGAAGATCCCAGCTTCAGCTAAGGAGAGCGCTTCGGTCAAAAACGGAATGGCAGCCAAATCCAGCTCGGCGCTCACCCCCGAGCCCCGGCAGACTTCCAGCAGATGTCCCAAAAGGCCAAACCCCGTTACATCGGTTAGGGCGCGAACCTGGGCTCGCTGCGCCAGTTGCGGGCCGATGCGGTTGAGCTGAGTCATCACCTGCAAAACTTCCGCGTAGCCTGCCGCGCTGAGCTGGCCCTTTTTCAGGGCGGTGGTCATCACCCCGATCCCCAGCGGCTTGGTGAGGATGAGATCGTCGCCGGGCCGGGCGGTGGCGTTGCGGCGGATGTGCTGCGGGTGGGCCAGCCCTGCCGCCACCAGGCCGAAGATGGGCTCGGGCGAATCGATGGAGTGCCCCCCGGCCAAAGGGATCCCGGCTTCCTGACAGACCTTGATTCCCCCGGCCATGATCTCCCGAATGGCCGACAGGGGCAACCTGTCGACCGGCATGCCCAAAATGGCCAGGGCGAGAATGGGCGTGCCCCCCATCGCGTAAACATCGGAAAGGGCGTTGGCGGCGGCGATGCGGCCAAAATCCACCGGATCGTCCACAATGGGCATGAAAAAGTCGGTGGTCAGGATCAGGGCCTGCTCGTCGTTGAGTTGGTAGACGGCGGCATCGTCGCTGGTCTCGGATCCCACCAGCAGCGCCGGATCCGACCAGAAAAGGGGCAGCTCTTTGAGAATCTGCTGCAGCAGCGCCGGGGCGATTTTACAGCCGCAGCCGCCGCCGTGGGAGTACTGGGTGAGGCGAAGGGGAGTGTCCATTTAGGCAAAAGGAGAAAACACAAGCTTGATTGATCTCACTGTAGCCACACCTGCAGGCAGCTGGGAAATGGGCACACCGAGTTAAGGTAAGAAAGATCCTTCTATCTGTAGCCTTGCCATGGCCTTTGTTCCCTTGCACTTGCACAGCGAGTACAGCCTCTTGGATGGCGCCAGCCAATTGCCGCTTCTGATTGAGCAGGTGGTGGCGATGGGTTTGCCGGGGCTGGCCCTGACGGATCACGGCGTTATGTACGGGACCATCGAGCTGGTGAAACTGTGTAAAAGCAAAGGGATCAAGCCGATCATCGGCAATGAGATGTATGTTATCAACGGCGATATTCGAGACAAAAGCCGCAAGTACCCCAAGTATCACCAAGTGGTTTTGGCCAAAAATACCCAGGGCTACAAAAACTTGGTCAAGCTGACCACCATTTCCCATCTCCAAGGCGTTCAAGGCAAGGGGATCTTCGCTCGGCCCTGTATCAACAAAGAGTATTTGGCGCAATACAAAGAGGGGTTGATCGTTACCAGCGGCTGCCTGGCCGGGGAGGTGCCCCAGGCCATTTTGCAGGGGCGGCCAGAAATTGCCCGCCAAGTTGCCGCCTGGTATCAGGAACAGTTTGGAGATGATTACTACATCGAGATTCAGGATCACGGCTATCGAGAAGACCGCTTTGTCAATGTGCAATTGGTGCGCATTGCTCGCGAATTAGGGATCCCGATCATCCTCACCAACGATAGCCACTTCATCTCCTGTTGGGATGTGGAGGCTCATGATGCTTTGCTCTGCATCCAAACAGGCAAATCCCTCACCGAAAAAAACCGCCTTCGCTACAGCGGCACAGAGTACTTGAAAAGCCCGGAGGAGATGCGCCGCCTCTGCCGCGATCACCTGGAGCAGGAGGTGATCGACGAAGCCATTGCCAACACTCTCAAGGTGCTGGAAAAGATCGAGGGCTATGACCTATTTGGGGAAACGCGCATGCCCGACTATCCAGTTCCGCCGGGCCATTCTGCCGATAGCTATCTCACCGAATTGGCCTGGCAGGGCCTGGCGAAACGCTGCGGCGTTGCCTATCCAGATCAGATTCCGGAAAACTATCAGGAGCGCCTGCGCTTTGAGCTGAATATCATCCAACAAAAGGGCTTCTCCAGCTATTTCTTGGTGGTCTGGGACTACGTTCGCTATGCTCGCGAACACGGGATCCCGGTGGGCCCGGGCCGCGGTTCGGCAGCCGGATCCCTGGTGGCCTATGCTTTGCAGATTACCAACATCGATCCCGTCAAATATGGGTTGCTCTTCGAGCGCTTTCTCAACCCAGAACGGCAATCGATGCCGGATATCGATACCGATTTCTGTATCGAGCGGCGGGGAGAGCTGATCGACTATGTAACCCGCAAATACGGCCAGGAGCGAGTGGCCCAGATCATCACCTTCAACCGCATGACTTCTAAGGCCATTCTCAAAGATGTCGGTCGGGTGCTGGATATTCCCTATGCCGAAGCCGACAAAATGGCAAAGCTGATCCCGGTCTCGCGGGGCAAACCGGCAAAATTGGAGGAGATGATCGGCGAGAACACGCCGGCTCCAGAGTTCAAAGAAAAATACGAGAAAGACCCAACCACTCACCGCTGGATCGAGCTGGCCCGCCTGTTGGAAGGCACCAACAAAACCTTTGGGGTTCACGCTGCCGGCGTGGTCATCTCCAAAGATCCTCTAGATGAGATCGTGCCCTTGCAATACAACAACGAAGGCCAAATTATTACTCAGTACTCGATGGAAGATATCGAGTCTCTGGGCCTGTTGAAGATGGACTTTTTGGGGCTGCGCAACCTGACGATGATCCAGCGGGCCGTGGAGCTGATTCGAGAGCACAGAGGGGTCACTATCGACCTGGATAACCTGCCATTGGACGACGAGAAAACTTACCAACTTTTGGAAAAAGGAGAGCTGGAAGGGATCTTCCAACTGGAGTCTTCCGGCATGAAGCAGGTGGTGCGAGAGCTCAAGCCTTCCAACTTGGAAGATATTTCCTCGGTCTTAGCTCTTTACCGGCCAGGGCCATTGGATACGGGCATGATCCCGGACTTTATCGATCGCAAGCATGGCCGCAAGCCGGTAACCTACGCCCACGATCTCCTCAAGCCAATCCTTCAAGATACCTATGGCGCCATTCTCTACCAAGAACAGATCATGCGCATTGCCCAGGACATGGCCGGCTATACCCTGGGCCAGGCTGATCTATTGCGGCGGGCGATGGGAAAAAAGAAAGTTTCCGAGATGGAGAAACACCGGGAGCAATTCGTCCGAGGGGCAGTAGAGCGAGGTGTGGCCAAGGAAGTGGCTACGGAGCTATTTGACCAAATGGTTGCTTTTGCCGAGTATTGCTTCAACAAATCCCACTCTACGGCCTATGGACTGATTACTTTCCAGACAGCCTATCTCAAGGCCAATTATCCAACAGAATACATGGCGGCGCTGCTTTCTTCTGTGGGAGGGGATCAAGACAAGGTCCAGCGCTACATCACCTATTGCCTGTCGATCGGGATCCAAATTGAGCCGCCGGATATCAACCGTTCTGGCCTGGACTTTACCCCTCAGGGATCCAGCATTTTGTTTGGTCTAGGAGCAGTGAAGAATGTGGGCGAGGGGGCGATTCAAAACATTCTGGCTGCCCGCCAGGCCGGAGGCCCCTTCACCTCTTTGGCCGATTTTTGCCAGCGGGTGGATCTGCGCGTGGTCAACCGCCGCGCCATCGAGTCGTTGATCTGTGCGGGCGCTTTTGATGGTATTTCCGGCAACCGCAAACAGCTAATGGCGGATCTGGATCCCATCCTCAATTGGGCAGCGGAGCAGGCTAAGTCTAAAGCCATTGGCCAAGCCAGCCTGTTTGATTTGTTGGGCAACGACCAGGGATTTATTGAAGCTCCGCGGGGGCCTGCAACTGAAGATTTTCCACCGCAAGAAAAGTTAAGGCTAGAACGGGAGCTGTTGGGCTTTTATGTTTCGGATCACCCGCTGCGGCGGATTCAAGAGCAGGCGCGGCTGTTGGCTCCTGTTAACCTCTCCGATTTGAGCGGCTACGCAGCCGATACTTCTGTAGGCATTCTGGCCCTGCTGACCGCCATTAAAACGGTAACCACCAAGAGAGGGGATCGCATGGCCATTTTGCAACTGGAAGATCTCACCGGCAGTTGCGAAGCGGTGATCTTCCCCAAAACTTACGAACGTTTGCGCCATCGTCTGGAGGTGGATCAACGGCTCTTTATCTGGGCCAAGGTGGATCAGCGGGATGAACAGGTGCAATTGATTGTCGAGGACTTACAGCCGATTGAATCGGTGAGTTGGGTTACGGTGGAACTCCCTCTGGACTCGGCTGGGACATTGGAGGATCGATACCGTTTGCAAACATTGCTTGCCCGCCAACGTTCGGAAGCCAAGGAAGAAAATCGCATCCCTGTTGTGGCGGCCATCGTCGCCCCTCCCCACACGCTCTGGGTGAGGCTGGGATCCCAATTTTGGGTTAAAGATGCCGAGGCCACCGTGGCAGCTTTGCGCCAAGCTGGCTATACCGCCCGCAGCGAAGCGCTAGCCTCCCGATAGGCAACCCAACTGTTGTCCCAGCCAGGCGCGCAACTGCGCCGCCGTCAGCCGCGGCGAGGGGCGAGGCAAAAGCCGTTCGGGATCCCCGGCCACCTTCAGCACGGGAACCTCCAGGTGGTAGCGCTCCCACCAGGCGGGGTTGGCGGTGATGTCGCGGATTTCCAGCTCGCCGATTTCGGGGATCTGCCGCAATTTCTCCGCTAAGCCCTCGCAGAGGTGGCAGCCAGGCTTGCTGTAGAGGATTAGCGGCGGCCAAGGCATAGGGGATCCCTCAGGCAAGCCGACGGTGTTGCAGCGAGGGCATCTGCCGTCGGACAAGCTGCAGCCGCTCCGGGTCGATCTCGGCAATGGCCGCACCTGGTTTTTCGCCGCCGGCATCCGCCAAGATCGTCCCCCAGGGATCCACGATCATGGCGTGCCCGTGGCACTGCCGCCGCGCGTAGTGGGTGCCCACCTGGGCGGGGGCGATCACGTAGCAGGTGTTTTCAATGGCCCGACACTGCAGCAAAACCTGCCAGTGATCCCGACCCGTGTAGGCGGTAAAGGCGGCGGGGATCAACAACACTTCTGCCCCTCGATCCACCAAGGAGCGATATAGCTCAGGAAAGCGCACGTCGTAACAGACCGACAAACCAAGGGTGCCTAGCCGCTCCTCCTGGCAGACAACCACCTCGTTGCCGCTCACCACCGTGTTCGACTCGCGGTAGGTGTTGCCGTCGGGCAGGTTGACGTCGAAGAGGTGGATCTTGCGGTAGCGGGCCAGCTCCTTGCCCTCGGGGCTGTAGAGGGCCGCCGTGTTGTACACCTTGCCCTGTCCATCCGGCACCGGGTATCCCCCGCCCAGCACAAACACCTGGTAGCGCTGGGCCATCTTGGCCAAAAACTCTTCGGCCCGCTGCGCAATCTCCGGCGCAAGGCGGGCTTTTTCTTCCTCCGGCCCCATGAAGGCAAAGTTTTCCGGCAAGGTCACCAGCTCACAGCCCCGGCGCGCCGCAAAGTCAATCCACTCCTCTGCCTGTTGCAAGTTGCCGGCCAGATCGGGGGTGCTGGTCATCTGCAGGGCGGCTGCCAAGTAGGATCGCATAGGAAAACTCCACTCAAGGGATCCAGCCGGCTAGCCCACCAGGTGCCACCAGCCCAGGGCAGGCCCCACAAATCGCACCACCACCCAGACAATGGCCAGGAGAATAATGCCGGCCCAAGCGCCTCGAGTTGTCCAATTGTAGATCGTGCGGGCTTGGGCTTTGGTGAGAGGAATGTCTTTGAGCTGGGGAAAGAGCAGCTCTTGGTCGGGAGTCGGTCTGTTTCGGGTTTTGCGGCGCTTGGCTTCGCCCATAGGGTGGCCTCCAAGTTGGCTTTTGCTGTGCCGGGGTAGTGACCATCATCTTAATGCTGTTACGCTTCCGGTGCACCCACAACTTTTCCCAACGGCAGGGTGGCTCGGGATCCCTGTTTTGCCGATCCACATCGGCGAGAGTGCTCCGCCAGTCGCTTAAGCAGAGGGATCCTGGCTAGATCCATGCCTTGCCTCCGCCGACGAACCTATGTTGGTTGGCCACTGCTCCCGCTAGCCGGAAATCCACAGAGGGGATCCCTGGTGCTCTTGGGGCCGGCTGCCGTCTTCTTCGGTAATGGCCACTGCCCGCACCCATTCTGTGGATGCGAACACCGGTGGCAAGCGCAGCTCCTGTTCTTGGTTTCCCGCCGCATCCACCCGGAAAGCTGTGGTGAGGATCGCCCCCGCCCTATCTTTGGTGAAGGGCGCTTCCGGCTCCAGCACCACCCAGAGCGCATAGACGCGGCCTTCCGGCAGCGGCGGCAAACCGCGGGCTACCAGCCTCCCCTGCAAGCGCTGCGGATCCACCTCCACCGTAACCGAGCCAGTCACGTTTTCTGCCGTCGGTTGCAATTCATATGTCACCACCTCGACCGGGATCCCTTGCGTCTGGGCCAGTTGCAGCCTGCGCCACAGGTAGAGATTCCCCAGTCCCAAAGCCACGATTAACCCTGCTGCCAATGCCGCCAGGCCCCGCCAGCGAGGGGATCCCTGAATTGTCGTGGAGAGGGGTTTGGGCGCCGGCTCTGTGTAGGCTTGCAGCAGAGAAGCCCGCAGCGCGGGGGGAGGTTGCTTCTCTTCGACGCCGTAGGCCCTTTCCAGGGTCTGTTGCAGGGCTTGCAGCTCCTGCTGCAGCTCCGGGCGCAGCTTGAGCACCGCTTCCAGGCGGTCGGCCTCTTCCGGGGAGAGATCCCCCAGCACGTAGCCGGCCAGCCACAGTTGCAGTTCTTCGGGAGACACAGACTCGGCTTTCATGGGGCGCCTCCCAGCAACTCGCGCAGCCGCAGCAAGCCTCGGCGGGCTCTGGCTTTAACCGTTCCCAAAGGCAGATTCAATTGCTTGGCAATTTCTGTTTGGCTCATGCCTTCGTAATAGGCCATCTTTAAGACTTGCCGTTGACTTTCGGACAACTCGGCCAAGGCCGTTTGCACCTCGGCCACCCGTTCCGCTTGGGCCAACTGCTCCAAGGTGGGATCCGCAGCAGGACTACCCTGCAATTCCACTCTGCCCTGTTCCAGGGAGCGCTGTCGATTCCGCCAAGAGCGCAGCCGATCCAAACAGCGAGAGCGAGCCAAGATGCTCAGGTAGGTGCGCAGGGATCCCCGTCTGGGATCAAAGGAGGAACGGGCCAAGTTCAAAAAAATATCTTGGGTGAGATCTTCGGCTTCGGCAGTGTTGCCCAGCATTTTGCAGGCAATTCCGTACACCAAGCCGGCATGTCGGTCGTAGAGAATGGCCAGAGCTTGTGACCGGCCTGCTTTTAGGGCTGCAAACACCTCTGCATCGGTTTTTTCCTGCAGGGATCCCTCAGCTTTGTCACCCTCGATCTTCATGAGCGGGAAGAGGAAACGGGATGGAAAAGAGAAAGAAACTGCAGAGGCACAAGCATCGCCCAGGACAACCCAAGCAGGGCAGCGGCTCTCATAATTTATCGTCTGCATAGGCGGAGGTCAACCCCGAGCTAAGGGGAGATAGAAGGCCCAATCCTGAGCTGGGATCGGGCCGGGTCAAGGATCAACAGCAGCAACGATCTCAAAACGATTCCAACAATTGGTTCCAAATCAATGAATCCAAAACATTGATTAATGTTGATTAACCTTGATTTAGATAGGCAAATGGGAATCGGCTTTCCTAGAGGGCGGCCAAGCCAAAGAACGGCCCACCCGGCAGGGTGCCCAGGGATGTGGCCCGACCGGTGTTTAGGTCAATTCGATACAAGGTGGAACCGCCGATGGCAAAGCCGGTATCCACCCCATCAGCAGTACGGATGTCAAACCCGCCCACAGGGCCGAAGTTCACCCCCAGGGGGCCAATGGGCACCTGAACCCCATCGTTGGGGGGATTCTGCAACACCAGCAGGTTCCGTTGCCCGTCGATGTTCAGCAGCCGCGTGGATTGGGCACCCGCCACATTGTTGGTGTAGGCGGCGGCGGTGATGGCCGGCTGGGATCCCTGTAGTTCCATTGGGCCAAAGGCCAAAGGTCTATCTTGGATCACTTCGCCCGTATCCACATTGATGCGGAAGTTCTGGCCATTGGCTCCCACCAAGCGCAGCCGATCCGGAACAGGGTTGAAATCCATGCCAGAAAGCGTGCCCGCGGTGAAGGGAACCGACAGAGTGCTGGCCACGGTAGCGACACCGGTCTGCAAGTTGATGGTGTAAAGGATGCTGGTGTCGGTCAGCCCGTAAAGCAGCCGGTTGGCAGGGCGCACATCGATACCAATGAGGTTGCCGTTCACTCCTGTTACCGTCAGGGATCCTTGCACAGAAGCATCGGCAGAGCGGATAAAGGTGAGGCGGTTGCCGCTGCTCAAAGCCACCAAATCCGCTTGGGAAGGCATCATCGAAGACGAAGTGCCGCTGCCACAGCCCAAGAGAGCAAAACTGCCGGCTATCACAGATGCTGCTACAAAGCTTGTGTGTTTGTGCATTGAACAGGCTCCTCAAAAGATCGACAAACCATCAAAACCACTGACAGACAAGCCCCCCTAAACCACAGAGCCTGTGGCTGCAAAGCGCTGCAGTGAAAACTTTTTTGCCCTCAACCCAGAGAACTCTGCGATTCCCTCTGCCTTGTACTGAAGGCAGTTGTTCTCCGCGATGTCAGCGCGTGGGGCGCGTCTGTAGAAATTACTCAACTCCTGGAAACTCGGATGCGTGGGATCCAAGCTTTTTGGCCCAGACTTTAACTGGAAGCGCTGGTGTAAAAGCGCAGGGCAAAGCGCCAGAAGAGATGGGATCCCCACAACAGCCCTGCCGCCAGCAGGGCGGATCCCACAAGCCAGGGCCACTGGATCCGACCCAGCAAGACTTCTGCCGGCACGGTGGTCAAGAAAGCCACCGGCACGACGAAGGTAAAAAACAACCGATAGGCCACCGGATAGGCCACCAGCGGGAATCGCCCCGCCTCCACCAAGCCCCGCAACACCTCGGTGACGTTGTAGATCTTGACAAACCAGATGCTGGTGGCCCCCAGCATAAACCAGAGGCTGTAGAGGATGACCAACCCCAGCAAAAGGGGCACTAGACCCAGAACATAGGCCCAGGCCGGCAGCCGCAACTGGATCCCGGCGTAGAGAATCAACAACAGGCCACAGCCAATATCCACCAGGCCCCAGGGAGAAAACACCCGAGTTGACAGCCAAAACTGACTGCTGATGGGCTTGAGCAACACAAAATCCAGGGTGCCTTCCTGAACTTGTTGCACGATGCGGTTTAAGTTGACGTTAAAAAGGCTGGCCGACACCCCCTGCAAAATGGTGAACACCCCCAAGACGATGAGCGCCTCCGGCCAGCTCCAGCCCCCCAGGCGGTGCCCCTGCTGGTAGAACAGCGACAGCCCAAACAAAGCTGACCCCAGGCCGCCCAAGCTGCTGAGGCTGGCAAAGACAAAATTGGCCCGGTACTCCATTTCTGCAGCTACAGAAGTGCTCCAAAACAACCACAACACCTGCAAATAGCGCAGCACTTGGGTTTTCTCCCATCTCAGCGTTCATTCCACTTGCGGTAGCAGCGGGCAGTAATCAAATAGGGGTGAAACACTTCTAAGAAATGGCTTTGTAACACCTGAAAGAACTCCTCGATCCGCTGTGAATCGTCGAGATGAAAGGGAAATTCGCCGTTAAACCCCTTGAAAAAATACCAGTTAATCAAGAGCTTACCTGCCGGCTGGAGCCAGTCGTCAAATTGCCGCAACTGCGCCGCCGGATCCGGCAAATGTTCCACCACATCGAAGCAGATGACGGTGTCAAAACGGATCCCTTCCGGGAAGGTGTCTGGACAGTGGATGCGTTCGCTTAGGCCCAGCTTTTCCGCCCGCAGTTGCACAAACTGCCGATGGATGGGGTTGATATCCCAGAAGATCACCTGCTCCACCGCCGGGCAGAGGGCCGCCCCAATGGCGTGGGTGCCGATGCCGCCGCCAAAATCCAACACCCGCCCACGGGCATGGTCGGCCACCAGGCGCAGGGTATCGCCGATGTAGTCGGTGCTGCTCAGGTGCCAAGCTGCCAAGTCCAGCAAATAGGCGGATCCCACCCGATCCCGGTAAAAGATCTCCGCCTGATCCCAGATGAAGTCGCGCCGGCCCAGCTCTGCCAACTGTTGCTGGCCAAGCCGCAGCTTCTCCCGCAGCTCGGCGGCCTTGAGGCCGAGAAAGGATCCCAAGTGAGCTTCCAGGTCGAAGCCATTTTGCCAGTAGCCGCTCAGGGCAGGGGGAGTGGGAGTCACGGGAACCCAAAACTCGGCAGGGGGTTGGATTGAAAACCATTCACGCCATCAAGCGGCGGTGAAGTCGTCGTTCTCTCTGGGCGTCTCTTTCAAGGTTTCTCTCTGGGATCCGGTTGGGGTTACATTGTCGCCGAGGGCCGGCGGCCTCAACAGGGCTGCCAGCGTCTCCGGGCTGAGGCGGTCGGTGCTCTCCACGATGGCGGTTACATTGGGCCCAAACCCTATCTTGTCCAAAAGCTGTAGCCGATGAGACAAAACCCGCTTGCCGTTGACGAACAAACCATTGGTGCTGCGGCGGGATGCGGAACTGCCGTCAAAGATCATATAGCCGTACCCAGCCCGGTTCTCTTCCGGGATGCGGATGATCAGGGCGTGTTCGCGGGAAACACAAGAGTCGTAGAGGCGGATGTGGTTGCTGGCTGCCCGGCCCACCGAGTAGTAAATCTTGTCTAAGACAACGCCGCGCCGACCCATCCGATCCGTGAAGATCAAGACCAAGTGAGGAGGGCTGGGTTGGGCAGCAGGAGCGCTCATGCTCATCTGTGGATACGCCCGGAGCTGAGGTGGTCAGAAAGGGCAGACTGGGAACAGTCAGGCAATCAAGCCGCAAAATGCGGATCCCCCTCTCTTCTCACCCGCTATAGGCTTGAATCATACACTATCCTAGGTCAACCCATACCGACAGCGCCTCCTACCCCCTCTTTTTCTCAAGGGCAAACAGGCTGAGAAAATGGGTTCGTTGCAAAAACAACAACTGACCCAGAACAACTCGGTCTGACTTCTAATCTGGTTGGGGAACTCTCAAGAAGCGAGAAAGAGCGGGACAATGCCCAGCGCCTGCCGGATGTCGTCATCCAAGCCCTTGGCAAGGGTCAGAATCAAGCGCAGGAGGGATCCGGTTGCAGGTTTGCCCCAGACAGGAGATCATAGAGTCCTATCAAAGCAAAAAGCTCCCATTGACAGCGTGACGGTGGAACCTAAGCAGACTCAGCTAGACCCTCGGCCCGCCGGCCTCACCACAGCTACCGGAACCATCAAAGCCCAGTTGGATTTGCTGTTGCTGGGGCTGGAGTCCCTGAGCGGAGAAATTTCCGAGGCGGTTCTGGCTGCAGCCAAAGCCCTGAACTTGGAAAAGCAGATCGGCGATCGGGTGGCTCTCTGGCGGCTGCGCAACGCCAACCCTCTGCGCCGCAGCAGCGGTGGGCGAAAAGAAGTCGATATCGAAGAGGCGCGCGCCCTGGTGCTGGTGATTGCTCATCTGGCTGCTCAGCAGCAGGCCCGTATCCGCAGCACCTTGGAGCAACTGGAAGCTGCTGTTGAACAGGAGCTCAGCCCTTTCCGTCAGCCACTGGTGGGCGACTATCTAGATGAGTTTATCTCCCACTACCGCAGCCGCATGGTGGATGGGGATGTGCGTGACGAGAACAGCCTCGCCGAGCTGGCTCTGCGCATCTTGATCGAGCTGATGTTTTACAGCAGCCCAAGAGGGGCCCAGCGTCTATGGAAAGCCCTGCTCAACCGCCCTGAGATGGATCTGCCCGCCGGCAGCGACGAAGAAGGGGAGGTAGCCCATAGCTCCGGATCGGATGCTTTGCCCTCTTCCTGAAATAGGCTCCTTGCTTGTGTTGTTTGCCCGCCAGTTGCCATGCCCAGTCTCACCCTTATCAGTCATACCTATCAACAGCCCACCTCGACCCTCACGGTGCGGGGAGAGGCACCTGGCCTGCCCGAAGCTGCCGAGGGTTCCTCAACGCCGCCCCTGCGAGCCATCCAGCAGAACTTCGAGTGTCAGTTGGAAATTCGCCAGGGGGAGACCACCAAAACTCTGCAGGGGGACAGTGTTTGGCTCAGCGATTTGATCGCGGTGATCGACCGCTACGTCGGATCCCAGCTCAGCGGCGCGCCCAAGGGAACCTTCAGCGGTACTGTGGCCATCCGTCCGCTGGATTTTATTTTTCATCGCCTCACGGTGCGCCAAGGGGAGAATCAGATTGCCCAAGTGGATCTGTCGATGACCCAGTTGTACGACCTGTTGGAGAACCTCTCTCAGGTGGCCGATGACATTCCCCAACTGGCCAGCCTGGGAACGCCGGTAACGCGGGCTTGGTATCGACAGCCTGCCGGGATCGCTGCCCTGCTGGTGGGAGGGATCGCCCTGGTGGCCGGGGTCGGGATCTGGGCCAGCCGCACCCCGGAGAAGAGGGCTCCCACTGCTTTCAACTCGGCCCAGGAGCAGCTCACCGCGCCGGAAGCCTCTGGAGATCCTCTGCTGCGGCTGCAAAACACCCTGGCCCAGCAATGGCAGTCTCCTCCCGATTTGCAGGAGAGCTTGATCTATCGAGTAACGGTGGATGCGGCGGGATCCCTGCTGGCTGCCGAGCCGGAGAATGAGCTGGCCCGGGAACGCCGCGCCGAAACTCCTCTTGCCGACCTGCCGGAGTTGCCGCCGGATCCCTTGCCGACGGGTGCCAAACAGTTCCGCATCAGCCTAGGGCCAGAGAGCCGGGTAGAAGTGACCCAGATAGAGCCCCTCTGAAATCCGGGCTGAGGAGAACGTCACTCCAGACAGATGACCGGCCCCTCTGTGCCACACTGCTCGCCGTGCAGCCACTCTTCCTGGGGATCCGATTGAGCCAAAGACATAGCCGCCAGCAGAGCCAAAGCAGCGACTACCCCCGCGAGCCAGATGCTGCGCATGGTTTTCTCCCCATCTGCGATGAGTTCAATCTCTCGCTTTTCCGCCCGTGTCTTGGTGACCGGATGAGAGGTTCGAAGGCGATCCAAATCACAGTCAACGGCTGGCCGCTCGCCCTCTCCCCTTGCCGTCGCGGTAGAGTTTGGCAGTGATCTTAATCTGCAGGGATCCCCACTTTGCCCTCTTTCAGCGCAGATCCCGGCCAAAAGGCAACAAAGACAGGATGACCAGCTTCAGGTGCTGTTTGGCAAAGGGGATCCCAACGACGGTGACGGCCAGGATCACAGCCCAGAAGAGGTGGTTGAGCACCAGGGGCCAGCCGAAGAGCAACAGCCAGATCACGTTGAAGATCAGCAGCAGCGGGCTGTTGGCAACTCCACCACTTCTTTGCCGAAGGGGGCAAGCACTGCAAACCCCAGTTTGATGCTCTGCCAGCCAAAAGGAATGCCGATGATGGTCAGGCAAAGGCTTAGCCCCCCCAAGATATAGCCCAGACTGGTCAGCAACCCCCCGAAGATCAGCCAAATGATGTTGCCAATTAAGCTCATGATTCAGAACCTCTAGCGCTGAGCCCGGACTGCAGGGCAGGTTTCCGCTCCCCGCCCCCTGGACAAGCAGACGGGGCGGACCCCTTTTTATTGTTCCCATCGCCAAAGCACGTTCCCTTGAGCCTCGCCGAACTGGAATACTTCGTCAAGGTTTGCAACGCTTTTGGGGAGCTGTGGTAGGATGCCTGCTGTCTGACGAGCCGATCTACTTGCAGCGAGGAGAGCGCCTTGAGCCTGAGAGTTGCTGTTGTTGGGGGTGGCCCAGCCGGAGCCTCTGCCGCCGAAGTTCTAGCCCAAGCCGGAATCGAGACCTTTTTGTTTGAGCGGAAGCTAGACAACGCCAAGCCCTGCGGGGGCGCTATTCCCCTCTGTATGGTCTCAGAGTTCGACCTCCCTGAGGAGATTATCGACCGCAAAGTGCGCAAGATGAAGATGATCTCCCCTTCCAACTACGAGGTGGATATCGCCCTCGCAAAGGAAAATGAGTATATCGGCATGTGCCGCCGCGAGATCCTGGATGCCTTCTTGCGCAACCGCGCTCGCCAAAAAGGGGCGGAGCTGATCCACGGCAAGGTGATGCATCTGGAAATCCCCCAAAATGGCCGGGATCCCTACATCCTGCACTACAGCGATTTTTCCGACGGCTCAAATCGGGGAGTACCCCGTTCGCTGGCGGTGGATCTGGTGATCGGGGCAGATGGCTTTCACTCCAAGGTGGCAGAAGCCATCGGTGCCGGCGACTACAACTATGCTCTGGCCTTTCAGGAGCGGATTCGGCTCCCGGACGACAAAATGGCCTACTACGAGGAGCGGGCAGAGATGTACGTGGGGGACGATGTTTCTCCGGACTTCTATGCCTGGGTGTTCCCCAAGTGCGACCACGTGGCGGTGGGCACCGGCACCATGAAGGCCAACCAAGCCCAGATCCAAAAGTTGCAGGCCGGGATCCGCGCCCGCGCTGCCGAGCGGATTCGGGGCGGCCAGGTGATCAAGGTGGAAGCCCATCCGATCCCAGAGCATCCGCGTCCGCGCCGTGTGGTGGGTCGGGCAGCCCTGGTGGGAGATGCGGCAGGCTATGTAACCAAGTCCAGCGGCGAGGGGATCTATTTTGCCGCCAAGTCGGGCCGCATGTGCGCCGAGACCATCGTCGAGACCTCCGAGGGCGGGAAGCGCATCCCCAGCGAAGAAGATCTCAAGCTGTACCTCAAGCGCTGGGATCGCCAATACGGCCTAACCTACAAGGTTTTGGACATTTTGCAACGGGTGTTCTACCGTTCCAACGCCACCCGCGAGGCCTTTGTGGAGATGTGCGCTGACCGGGATGTGCAGCGGATGACCTTTGACAGCTACCTCTACAAGACGGTGGTGCCCATGAACCCTTGGGTGCAGTTCAAGATCACGGTTAAGACTCTAGGCAGCCTGCTGCGAGGGAACGCCCTGGCACCTTAGGGATCCCTACTGCCACTGGAAGGTGACGGTGACCCGATCCCAATTGGCATCGGTTTTCAGAACCCTAGCAGAGGCGCGTTGTCCCGGCGGCACGTCGCTGGGTTCAAACGCGACCACCCGCGTCTCCACCACCTCCTCTCCCCGGTAGAACGTGAAGCGAGCACGAGCGTTGAGGACGGTGCGGGTGCTGCGGTTGATCGCCTCTACGCTCAGGCGGCTGCCAGCCCCCACCCGTTCTTCCTGAATCGAGCCCACGATCACGAAATCTCCCGGGTTGGGTGCAGATTCGGCGGCAGCAGTCGGCGTTGGGCTGGCCGTCGGTGGGGCCGTCTCGGCCTGGCCGGGATCGGGCTGCTTCAAGAGCGCCAAGACGCGGGCCAGCTCCTGCTGAAAGAAGACAAAGGCTTCCCGCGATTGGTTGGCCACCTGGGCCAAGATCAGCCGATCCGACTCTTCCAGGGGGATCTCCAGGAGGGGGGCCGGCCCTTTGAGGGCGACCCGAATGCTGGCGACTTCTTGGTTGATGAATTTATCCAAGTAGGGAAAGATGTTGAGAATGCAGTCTTGAAAGGATCCCATTGGCATAACGCGATTGTTCGTCAGCACTAAGTCGGCTCGCTCACAGCTAGTTCGATCCTCCATATCGATTTCCAGCGGCACCCGAAAAGATCCCAGGCTGGTGTTGGTGATGGTGACGTTAATGCCGTCCACTTCCTGCCGCCAGCCGTGGATGATCTCCAGGCTAGGGCTGGTCACTTCCTCGGTGAAATACTCTCCGGCCCAGGCGGGGGATCCCCATAAAGCTAGGGCCGAGAGCAATCCAGGGAGATAGTAAGTCCGTCTCCAATTCACCTCAACTTTCCCTCCTTGAACTCGCAGATGTCGGGGTAGAGCCAAACCGCACCCAGATGTTGCCTGCTGCCCCGAGATGGCAATAGCCTAGCCCCAGGGCTAGCACAAACCAAGAGGAGACAGCGTTGGTTTAACGGCTTTCAACCTTCTCCTTACTCGGCTCGGCAGCCGAGCGCCCATCTTCTGAGAAACTCGCGGTTGTCTCTGCAGCAGCTCCCCAGAGACCCTACTTGGACGCTCCTGCCGCTGCCGTTTTCCGACTTGTCAGGTGAGGGATCCCGTGTGCGATAGGATCAAAAGGTGCCAAAATCCTGAAAGCCTCGGATCGAGTGCGCCCGTGTTCCTCACCCTTTCAGCAGTATGGCCAGATCTCCAGCTTTGTGGCTCAGTCGCCTCGCTGTTCTGCGAGGGCTGATCTTTATCTTGGCGGTGGTGGTTGCTCTCGTCTACTTGGGCTTCAGCCGCGAAGTTCGTCTTGGCCTTGACCTCAAAGGGGGGACGCAGCTCACCCTGCAGGCTTTGCCCACGGAAGAGGTGCCTGAGATTACCTCTGAGGTGATGCAGGGGGTAGAGGCGGTGATCCAGCAGCGGATCAACGGCCTGGGGGTGGCCGAGCCTCTGGTGCAGATCAGCGGCCAAGATCGCCTGTTCGTGCAGCTGCCGGGGGTGGCAGATCCCGATCGGGCCATTGCTCTTTTGGGCGATACGGCCCGGTTGGAGTTTCGCAAGGGCCTGGTGCCGGTCAGTGCCCTGCCCCGCAACGAGCGGGGAGAGATAACGGCGGGGGAGGATCCCGACGCCCTGTTTGAACGGGTCGGCCTCACCGGCGATCTGCTGCGCAACGCCTATCCCCAAGCCCCCCGCCGCGGATCCCAGACTTGGGAAGTGTTGCTGGAGTTTAAGCCGGCAGGGGCAGAGAAGTTTACTCAGCTCACCCGCGAGTTGGCCGGAACAGGGCGCCCGATTGGCATTTTTCTGGACGACGTGCTGATCAGCGCGCCAATTGTGGGGCCGGAGTTTGCCCGCACCGGCATTACCGGCGGGACGGCGGTGATCACGGGCAATTTCACAGTGGAAACCGCCACCGATCTGGCGGTGAAGCTCAAGGCGGGGGCGCTTCCCGTTCCCATTCGCGTCATTGAAAACCGCACCGTCGGGGCCACGTTGGGGGAAGAGAGCGTGCGCCGCAGCCTCTATGCTGGCATTGCCGGCCTGGTGCTGGTTTTCGTCTTCATGGTGGCCTACTACCGCCTGCCGGGGCTTGTTGCCGATATCGCCCTCCTCATCTACGCCCTCTGTACGTTTGCTCTGTTCCAACTGCTGGGGGTGACCATGACCCTGCCCGGGATCGCCGGCTTCATCCTCAGCATCGGCATGGCGGTGGATGCCAATGTGCTGATTTTCGAGCGCATCAAAGAGGAGCTGCGGGCCGGCAAGTCCATCTACAAGTCCATCTCGGAAGGGTTTAACCGCGCCTTCAGCAGCATCCTCGACAGCAATGTCACCACCCTTTTGGTCTGTGGCGTACTTTTCTGGCTGGGGATGGGGCTGGTGAAAGGCTTTGCGGTAACCCTGGCCATTGGCATTTTGGTGAGCTTTTTCACGGCCATCACCTGCACCCGCACGCTGCTTTTGGCGGCAATGGGGATCCCCGCCCTGCGCAAACCTGAGTTTTACGGCGTTCGCATGGAGGCGGCTCAATCATGACAGCTCAAGAGCTATCCCCCACCGATCCGGCGGTGGGATCCCGGCGGTCGCTTGACTACCGCTTCGACATCGTGGGTCGCAGCAGGCTGTGGTTTAGCTTGTCTCTGGCAGTGTTGCTGGTGGGGCTGGTCAGCATGGCTTTTTCCCTGGCCTCTCTGGGAACCCCCCTGCGGCTGGGGCTGGATTTTGCCGGCGGCACCTTGTTGGATCTGCGTTTTGAGCAGCCTGTCACCACCGACGAGCTGCGGCGGGCTCTGCAGGAACATGACCTGGGAACCAGCATCATCCAACTGGACACCCAGACGGGCCAAGAAGCCCTGATCCGCATGCCCCCTTTGACGGAGCAGGAGCGCCTGGCGGTAGAAGCCACGCTGCGGCAACAGATAGGCCCTTTTGAGCGCAAGCTGGTGGAGACGGTAGGCCCGACGGTGGGGCGTCTGCTCTTGCGCTCCGGCCTTGTGGCGGTGCTCATCTCCTTTGGGCTCATTGTGGTGTATCTGGCCCTGCGCTTCCAGTGGGATTACGCAGTGTTTGCCATTGTGGCCTTGCTGCACGATGTGGTGCTGACAACAGGTCTGTTTGCCCTTTTGGGCCTGACGGTGGGCATGGAGGTGGACAGCCTGTTTTTGGTGGCGCTGCTAACCATCATTGGCTTTTCCGTCAACGACACAGTGGTTATCTACGACCGCATCCGGGAAAATCTGCGTCTGGTCAGCCGCAAGGTCAGCTTTGCCGAGGTGGTGAACCTGTCGTTGAACCAGACTTTTGCCCGCTCTTTGAACACCACCCTGACGACGATGCTGCCCCTGGTGGCCATTGCCATTTTTGGGGGAGCCACCCTGAAGGGGTTTGCCATTGCTTTGCTCATCGGCTTCAGCTTGGGGGTTTATTCCAGCATCTTCATCGCCAGCCCCCTGCTGGTGTGGTGGCGGCAGCGGCGCTATGGCGCCAACAGGGATCCCAATCCCCTGCCTTCCGGCGCAGAGGGGTAGGATCTTCCCTAGCCCAGGGGTAAAGCGGCGGCAACGGCCTACCAGTGCAGTCGCTGGCCGTAGGCAACCAGGTAGCGCTGCAAATCGGCCATTTTGCCCTGGGGCACGATCTGGGCTGGGGTCAAGCCGGGATCCTGGCTGCGGAGCCAAGCCACGGTCAGCCCCGCTGCCGAGCCAATGGTCCACTCGCCGTAATGGGTGCGGGTGGCGGCGTTGACAATGTGGCTGGCGGCGATCCCCTTGCCGCCGATGAGCAGGTTATCCACCTTCTGGGGGATCAGGGCCTCTAGGGGGATGACGATGGGGCGGACGGAAAACTCGTTGACCGGCGCCGAGCTGGCCGACAGGGAAGGCTCCCAGTTGCGGTAGCGACAGCCGTGCATGTCGATGGCGTAGTGGGTGATCCCAACTGCTGTGGGGCTAAAGTCCCGTCCCCCGCTGGCGCCGACGCGAATATCCTGCTCCAGCATCAGGAATTCCGCCTGGCCGTAGGCGGCCCGCCCCAGGATACGCCGCCCCTCCCGGATGTAGGGGTAGAGGCTGAGGCCGGAGCGGGTGCCCAGCAAAGACTCTTCGCCAAACAGCAAGGAGAGGGGATAGCCGGCGCGGGACTGGGTTTCCATCAGCCATTCGGCAAACAGCAGGGCGTGGTTCTCCCCATCTTTGATGGCCGAGACATCCAGCCCCCCCAGCCAGTTGTGGCGCTGCCCTGAGGCCAGCAGCCGCTCTTCCGTTAGGATTAGGGGTGGGTTCATGATCCCCCAGTCGTTGCCGCGGTTCCAGTTCACCAGGGTGAGATCGCCGGGAAGCGGGGTGCCGTAAAAGGGATCCGTGCGGCCTTTGCTGACGATGCGGCGGTAGTTGAAAAAGCTCTGGCCGCTGAAGGTGGGAAACCCCTCCAGGTCGAACTGGCGGCGGTGCTCGGCGCGGGAGTAGCCCGGCTGCAACTGGGCCAGCTCGGCGCGGGAGCGCCCGCCGTCGTCGTGGATGGCCAGCACGAAGGGAAAAGTGAAAGCCTGGGTGCACTCCGGGTTGCTGGCCGGGGCGGCGTTGGGCTCCCCGGTTAGATCTCGCCCTTCTGAGCCCAGCCGGTAGGGGATCCCGGCCCAGCCCACCAGCTCGCCGGTGTCGGTGGCGTCGATCACGAACAAGGGGCGGCCCGGCGGCGCCTGCAGCCGCAGCACCCGCTTGGCAAAGACTTCCGTCTCCTGCCAGCTATACCAGCTCACCAATTCCCGCCACAGCCGCCCCGGCGGCACAAAATCGGGATCCCGCGGCTGCCGCTGCACCGCGTAGATGCTCTCGAGGCGGGAGCCGTCGGCGCTGAAGGTGGCCCCCTTAAAAGCGGTCTGGGTGGCCCAGCGACTGTGGGGGGCGCTGCGGGCGGCCTGTTGCAGCCAGGTTTCCACCGCCTGCAAACCAGCCTGGGGCGGAAAACACAGCCCCCCTACCCAGCAACTGTTGATTTTGGAGACACGGGTTCCCGGCGGGATCCCTGTCCAGGCGGGCAGATGCACCGGCTGGCTTTCGATGAGGGCCTTAAACTCCAGCCAGTGGCGGGAAAAATTGCCCCGCTGCCGCATGGGGAGCGACTCGTCGATGGCTGATACCCCCTGGGAGGTGATCTGGCCCCCCAGCCAAGGGGTGAGCTCGATGAGACAGGTTTGCACGCCCCCCCGCATGGCCTGGCCTGCCGCCGCCACGCCCCCCAGGGATCCGCCCACCACCACCAGCTCGCACTCCCAGATCTCGTCCGGCTGGGGCAGGGGATCCAGCAGCGGCCAGCCGTGGGCCGTAAAACGGGGCACCTCCGGCTCTGGAGCGGCGACGGGCGATCCCCCTTCCGGCTGGGAGAGGGCGGCAAACCCCATCCCCGCCACAAAGCCCAGCAGCGACAGGATCCCCAGCCCCAGAGCTTGTTTGCGCCTGAGTTGCTGCCGCGCCGCTGGGATCCCCTTACCGGCCGTCTTCACCTTAGTTTTGCCTCACACCCCAAGCTTTCTTCCGCAATGCTAGCGGGAGAACCCCTCTTGAGAATAGCTGATGAATAAGGCCCCCTTGAATGGCTGCGGGTGGCTCCGGATCCCCCAGATGGAAGTGCCGGACAAGGGGATCCAAGCAGGTGAAATCGGGCATAGGCAACCGTTGAGCCCTGGATGGCAAGGGCTGAGTCGTTGCCTGGCGTTGGATTGGGCTTTTGTTGGTATCCTACGCGATAGCCGGTCTGATACATTTACGCTGAACACTGCTGAACATCACTGTTCAACTATGCAGCGATAGCATTCTGCTTGTTTCCATTCGCGTTAGCGGGACGGAGTCCAAACAGAATGGCGGTATCCCGCAAAGCTTTGAGTAGAATACCCAAAGCGCAGTTTCCGTGTCGTCTTACTACCAATTTTCTGCTTTGCTTTGGCTACCATGTTGGCAGACTCGAAAGTAAACAGAAAGATCAACTGGTAGTAATCCGTACTGAACATATTATACATTATTTTCAGTATAGTTGAGCTTATTATTGACTAGAGTCATGCTCCGACTGCTGCTCCATGCTGACCTTGCAAACTGTGGCCGACCTGCTGCAAGCCCCTTTGCAGGGAGATCCCCACCTCTTGGGGTTGCCGGTTCAGGCCCTCTGCACCGACAGCCGCCGGTTGCAGCCAGGATCCGTTTTTGTGGCGCTGCGGGGAGAACGCTGCGACGGGCACGATTTTATTCCGCAAGCCCTGAGCAAGGGGGCCGTTGCTGTCATCAGCCAGCGGCCGGTGGAGGGTCCCCACTTCCAGGTTCCCGATACCTTGACTGCCTATCAGCGCATTGCCAGAGCCTGGCGGGAGCAATTTTCCATCCCGGTAGTGGCCATCACCGGCTCAGCAGGCAAAACCACCACCAAGGAAATGCTGGCGGCTGCTCTTTCGCGCTACGGCAGCGTTCTCAAAAGCGAGGCCAACCACAACAACGACATTGGGGTGGCGCAAACGCTGCTGCGGCTACAACCAGAACACCAGTTTGCCGTTCTGGAGATGGCCATGCGCGGCCCTGGTGAGATTCGCCGCCTTGCACAGATGGCTCGCCCCACCCATGCCTTGATTACCCACATCGGCACCGCCCACATCGGCAGGCTGGGATCCCGCGAGGCCATTGCTGCTGCCAAGTGTGAGCTGCTGCAGGAGTTGGGGCAGGGGATAGCTGTGCTCAATGGTGAGGATCCCTTGCTGTTGGCCACTGCCGCCAGCCTGTGGTCGGGAAAAACCCTCACCTATGGCCTCGCCCAAGGGGACTTGCGAGGAGAATGGGATCCCCAAGCCCAAACCGTAACCGTGGAGGGCTTGACCTTGCCGGTGCCCCTGCCAGGAAGGCATCACGCCCTTAACTGGATGGGGGTGCTGGCGGCTGTGCGCAGCTTGGGTCTGAATTGGGAGCGCCTGCAAGAGCCCCTTGACCTACCGCTGCCTCTGGAGGGGCGCAATCGCCATCTCAAGCTGGCTGGGGACGTGGAGATTTGGGATGAGACCTACAACGCCTCGCCGGAAGCGATGATCGCGGCTTTGCACCTGCTGGCTCAGACTGCGGGAAAACGGCGCTGGGCCATCCTCGGCCCAATGCGGGAACTGGGAGAGCATGCCCCACAGCTCTACGCAGAGGTGGGTCGGGCGGCTGCCTCCTTGAGACTGGAGCGGGTCTGGCTTTTGGATCCCGACGGGGAGATGCAGCCACTGGTTGACGAAAAGCCAGCCGCCGAGGTTGAACGCTTTGAGGAAGCTTCTGCCTTAGTGGAGGGTTTGCAGCAGCAGGTGCGGGCAGGGGATCGACTGCTGTTTAAGGCGGCGCGAGCCGTCGAGCTGGAGCGGGTGCTGCACCGCTTTTTGCAGGCTTGGCAGGGATAAGCTAAGCTAAAGGACAGTCGATAAGTGGCGCCCTATCGAGGCCATCGACCCGAAGCTTGCCCACACCTTCTTCACAGCTGCACTTCTTCTGGACAGCATGTACCACAACCCTTCTCTGCGGGAAGAACCTCGCGATCAGCCTCCAGTAGTGCTGCCCCTGCCCGGTAGCATTTCTATCCTCGACTGGTTGCGCCAGGAAGGCCGGCTGATCGAGCAGCCTCTTGAAGTCCCTGAAGCTGTTTTGGAAGAAGACATCGACGACATCGACGATTTGATCGGGGACGACTACGACGAAGACTTCGAGGCGGAAGAAGAGTAGGCATGCCTGCTGAGATCGCCAACTCGTTTACCCCTCTGCCCAGCACCGCAGAGGTGCCCACTTTGGCGATGCCAATGGAACGCTAACTTGAACAAACAATGTAAACAAACGTAACGATCCCTCAGCCTCAAGGGATCCTCATCGGGCGTGTTTTGGATGGTTCACCGCCATCCCGCGATGATTGTTGCAAATCTAACCTCAGCGGAGAGTAGCCTTGTAAGCCTTGTCAAAAAGGTATTTTGGGGTAGTAGAAATATCTTTTTCGGGGACTTTTTGCGATTTTGAGGAACCCGAGCTCTATCCCGTCCGTCACATAGAAATGTGAACCTACTCTTCACGGAGGGTTACATTGCATGATTCGCAATCTCTTCGCTCTCTCCTTGGCTGTTGCCTCGGCCACCACGTTGGTTGCAGCCCCTGCGGTCATTGCCGGCAGCCACGGCGCGACTTCTGAAAGCGTGAAAACCGCTGCCCCTGCCAGCAAAACCATAGTAGATGTTGCTGCCGAGGCCGGCTCTTTCACCACCTTGATCCAAGCCTTGGAAGCTGCCGACTTGGTGAAGGTGCTCTCCGGGGAAGGCCCCTTCACCGTTTTCGCTCCCACCGATGAAGCTTTTGCGGCGCTGCCGCAAGGCACTCTAGAGGAGCTGCTGCAGCCGGAAAACCGCGAGAAATTGACCCGGATTCTCACCTACCATGTGGTGCCCGGCAAAGTCCTCTCCAGCGATCTAAAGGAAGGTGAAGTGACGACGGTCGAAGGATCTTCTGTGAAGATCTCCTTGAGCGACGGAGTCAAGGTCAACGATGCCAAAGTGACGCAAGCAGACATTGAGGCCTCTAACGGCGTCATCCACGTCATCGACAAGGTGATCCTGCCCCCGCAAAGCTAACTTGTCGGTGCTAAGGCTCTAGATCCCAGGGGGGTCTAGTCCGGCCCCTGCCCTCAGGGGTGTGGGCTTTGCGTTGCAACCCAGCCCGGCGACCCTGGCCTTGAGCTCTACAGGTCGATGCCGACGCTGGAAGTGTAGATCGCCTCCACCGACACGCCGGACACCCGCTGCGGACGCACGATCATGTACTCGTTGTCCATTTGCTTGGGCAATGTGATGAACTCGTCCCCACCCACCATCAGTTGGTTGATCAGCTCTGTGTATTCTCTAGCTTCCTTGACCCGTACCTGCATGGTTTGTCCACCTTCGAGCATGATGTGGACAAGGTATCCATCGGGTTTTCTGGCCATGGGTGCTCCTATTGGGTGCAGCGAAGGTCGATAAGGGGCGTTCTCATGAACATTATTCCCCCATCGGAGAGGCCTGGCCAACCCTTGCCCCCGCCAGGAAATCTGGAGTTGCGGCGCGACCAACCGACTTGAGGCAGTTTCCCGGGCGCCTCCCCGGCCCACAGCTCCCCTCCCAAAAAGAGAGGAAAGGCGAAGGAAGGCCAAAGCAAGTGGTTCCCCTGCGATTGGGGATGGCTATAGATTACTAGGATGTGCCTATTTTGGGCTTCCTACCCAACTTGCTCGATCTCCCCGCTGGCTGGGATAGCTGGAGTGACTGGCGCAAACTCCCTTCAACGGCTGGACTGGCGCAACCTCAACACCCTCTGGGGATCCGTTTTGGCCGAGACCTTGAGCCGGCTGGGCTGTCGGGTGGCCGTGGTCTGTCCAGGATCCCGTTCTGCCCCCCTCACCTATGCCCTAGCCCAGCACCCTGAGATCGAGGCCATTCCAGCGGTGGACGAGCGGTCGGCGGCCTTTTTTGCCCTTGGCTTGGCCCAGCAGCTGCGGCAGCCCATCCCGCTAGTGTGTACCTCTGGCAGCGCCGGCGCCCATTTTTTCCCTGCTCTCATCGAGGCGGCAGAAAGTGGTTGGCCCCTTTTGGTGTTGACGGCGGATCGGCCGCTGGAGCTGCGCCACTGCCGCGCCGGGCAGACCATTGACCAGGTGAAGCTCTACGGCCACTACCCCAACTGGCAGGCGGAGCTGGCCCTGCCCAGCGCCGACCTGGAAGCTCTGGCCTACCTGCGCCAAATGATCATCCACGCCTGGGAGCGTGCTCTCTACCCTTTCCCGGGTCCGGTGCATCTCAACGTGCCTTTGCGGGATCCCCTAGCTCCCGTTGCCGATGGCAGCACGGCGCCGCTGGTTCATTTGCAGGAAGATCCGGAGTTTGAGAAGACCTTTTTCCGCGGGGTTATCTCCCCATCTGGCCTGGTCACCCCGGCTGGCGGTTCTGCATTCGCGTCAACAGCTTCCTTTTGGCGGGAGTGGTGTGGCTGTGAGCGGGGGGTGATCTTGGCAGGGCCGGCCCAACCGGCAGACCCCCAGCGTTATGCAGAGGCGGTGGCCCGCTTGGCGCTGGCCCTGGGCTGGCCGGTGTTGGCGGAGGGACTCTCCCCTTTGCGCAACTACGCTTCCCTCAACCCCTACCTCATCACCACCTACGATTTTCTCCTCCAGGGAGAGCAACCTCCTCTTTGGCCAGAGCAAGTGATCCAACTGGGATCCTTGCCCACCAGCAAGGCGCTGCGGCAAACCCTAGCCCAAGCCCGACCCCGCACCTGGCTGCTCGATCCCCGGGCCCAGAACGCCGATCCCCTCCACAACCCCACCACCCACTTGCCCTTTGTCGTGGAGGAGGTGGCGGCAGGGATCCCGGCAGGCAAGGCCAAAGCAACCGCTTTTCTACAAACCTGGCTGCGGGCGGAAGCCAAAGCTCGGGCTGAGCTGGATCGGCTGCTGGCTGACCTGCCGGAGTGGTTTGAGGGCAAGCTTGCCTGGTGGCTGGCCCACCACCTGCCGCCGGAGACGCCGCTATTTATTGCCAACAGCACGCCGGTGCGGGATGTGGAGTGGTTTTGGCCGCCCAACGATCGCCGCATCCGGCCCTACTTCAACCGCGGCACCAACGGCATCGACGGCATCCTCTCGACTGCCTTTGGGGTGGCCTACCGCCATCGGCCAACAGTGCTGCTGACTGGGGATCTGGCCTTTCTGCACGACTGCGGCGGCCTGCGTCTTGCCCAATGCCTCCAGGGATCCCTGACCATTCTTCTCATCAACAACCAGGGGGGCGGCATCTTCGAGCTGCTGCCCATTGCCGAGGCGGGCCCACCCTTTGAGCCCTACTTTGCGACTCCCCAGGCGGTGGATTTTGCCCTCCTCTGCCAGGCCCATGGCATCCCCCAGCAGCGGATAGAGACCTGGGAAGAGCTGGCCCAGGCTTTGGATCCCTTGCCCGCCCAAGGGGTGCGGGTGTTGGAGATCCTTACGGATCGGCGGGCGGACGCGCGGCGACGGCAGGAGTGGTTCCGGCGCTGGTCTGAGCTGCCATCCACGCCGTAACCCGCTTCCAGATCTGTTCGGGCAGATCCTCGGCCTCGCAGTCCAGCCACTGGATCCCTGGCATGGCCCGAAACCAGGTCATCTGCCGCTTGGCAAACTGGCGGGTGCGCCGCACAATCAGAGGCTGCAGCTCGGCTGCCGGGATCCGCCCTTCCAGGTAAGCGCCGATCTCCGCATAGCCCAAGGTCTGCAAGAGGGGCAGGTCTGGGCCGTAGCGCTGCCGCAGCGTTTTTACCTCCTCAATCCAGCCTGCCGCCAGCATTTCTGCTGTGCGCCGGGCAATGCGTTGTTCCAGACGGGGCATTGGGCAGTGCAACCCCAAGAGCAAAATGGGGTAGTCAGGAGGATGGGCCTGCCGCAGGTAGGAAGCCGGCTTCCCAGTGGTGTAGATGATCTCCAAAGCCCGCAGGGTGCGCACTTCATCATGAGGGTGAATCTGCCCCGCTGCCACAGGATCCAACTGCTGCAGCCAGGCGTAGCGGATCTCGGGCGGCCACGTCTCCAGTTGAGCGCGCAACTGAGGCTGGGGGGGAACTGCCGGGATCCCTAAGCCTGCCGTGATCGACTGAATGTAGAGCCCTGTGCCCCCCACCAGAATAGGAGTCTGTCCCTGCCGATGGGCTGCGGCAATGCGCGCCTGGGCCGCCTGCTGAAACTCGGCCACTGTATAGGTGTGGCGGGGATCCACAAAGTCAATCAACTCGTGGGGCCAGAGGGCCCGCTCGGCGGGAGTGGGCTTGGCAGTGCCGATGTCGAACTCCCGGTACACCTGACGAGAGTCGGCGTTCAACAGGGGGGATCCCAGCCGCTGGGCCAACAGCAGCGCCTGGCGCGACTTGCCGGTGGCCGTGGGGCCAGCGATGACGACAAGCCCCGGCCTTGCAGTCGAGGAGGGGGAGGGAGGTTCTCGACAGTCGCGCCCATTTGGAGACCGGTTTTGATCCATCCGCCGGCAAGAAAGTTCACCCAGGGCAGCAGATTAAAATTTTCAAAGAACCTTAGCGCTGTGGCTAGAATAGAACATCCATAGTCTCTATCGTCTTCCCAGCTCTTCGAATTTCCCCGTGATCTCATCTTATGTCCCTGCTTCCGTTGCCATGTGGGGCGGGGCACGGCCTCGGTTTAAACTGCCCCTTGTCAAACTGCTTTTCCTGTTGCTGCGGGCCTCGGCACGGCTAGGTCTGGCCGGCTTTGGCAGAGCCCTCGGAGCAGGAATCCTGGCGGCGTTGCTGGCGTGGGAACCGCGCCCTGCCTTGGCAGAGGTTTTGGTGCTCAAGCAGGGAGAAGTGCGAACTTTGCCCCTATTGCAAACAAGTGCCCGGCTGCCCCTGCAGATGGAAATGCTCTATTTGGGCATGGTGGAGGAGCGCTTCTTGAGCTACGCCCGCGCCAACAATTGGGAGACTATTTCCAGCGACCGGGAGGATCCCCGCTGGAGCCGCTGGCAACTGCGCCCGGGCGGTGAGGCCCTTTACCTGCCGGATGCCCCTTCGTCGCGGGATCCCTTAGAGCCCCCCCTCTATGCCCGTGGGTTTTATGTGGAGGCCTACTTCATGGGCGGGCGGCTGGCGGGGATGCACCTAATTGACAATCCAGAAGAGCCGGGCTTCAATTTAAGGCAACTGCAAAGGCTTGTTCGCGCCTGGTTCCCCGATAATCGCCTGATGGTGTACTACCAGGTGCTGCCGGAGGATCCGGACCAGCAGGTGCTGGGCGCCTACTGGGGCACTGTCCCTCCCCCTTACCTTGCCACCATTCAGCGCAACAGCCGCCTGCCCTTCTGCCAGACCTTTTTCAGCCCCACTTCGCCCCAGCCCATCACGCCTCCTTCCACACCTCCCCATTGCCTAGTCCAGGCCGCCGGTGAGGACGGTACCGTGCCTTTGGCTGCCCAGAAGAAGACCAACGCTCTGCGCTAGAATTTCGAGCCCATCCTCCCACCAGAAGGGATCCCTGCCGCTGAGCCGTGGCCCTTCCCAATGGGCTGAGGGTGAGGAGCGCCAGGCCTTCTCCCCTCTCTTTTGCGCCTTGGCCTGAGAGGAGTCCAAGGGCAGGGTTTTCCCAGATCAGCTCAAATCAAACCGTTACCAGCTCGGGGCGGCGGCTGTGGCGAATGGCACGAATGGCTTCCCCGTAGTCCTTGGCCTTGAACACGGCTGAGCCAGCCACGATGGCGTTGGCCCCCGCCTCGATCACCTGCCAGGCGTTGCTGGCCTTGATGCCGCCATCTACTTCAATCCAGGGATCCAAGCCCCGCTCGTCGCACAGGGCCCGTAACTGGCGAATCTTGGGAACCACCGCCGGGATGAAGCTCTGGCCGCCAAAGCCAGGGTTGACGCTCATGATCAACACCAGGTCCACCAGATCCAGCACGTACTGAATCAGCTCCAGAGGGCTGGCCGGGTTGAGCACCACGCCTGCTTGCTTGCCCAGATCCTTGATTTGGCCGAGGGTGCGGTGCAGGTGGATGGTGGAGCTGGACTCGGCGTGAACGGAGATGATGTCGGCCCCCGCCTTGGCAAAGTCGGCCACATACTTTTCCGGCTCCACAATCATCAGGTGGACATCCAGAGGCTTGGCCGTAACCGGGCGCAGCGCTTCCACCACCAGCGGGCCGATGGTGATGTTGGGCACAAAGCGGCCATCCATCACATCTACGTGGATCCAGTCGGCTCCTGCCTCGTCCACTGCCCGCACTTCTTCCCCCAAGCGGCTAAAATCGGCTGAAAGGATGGAGGGGGCGACGACGATCGGCTTTTGCCCAGAAGCTGCTGACGGCTGAGTCATGGTGAGTATCCAAGTTGTAAACCGCAAAATAGGGGAGCTCGCTCCTCTATGGTACGGAGTTTGATCCCCTTTGCAAACTGCCTCTTGGCTCGGAGCCTAGGGTTGCAGGGGAGAGGTGGAGCCAGCACTGGCCTCGACCCACCGCCATCCCCGGAAAACTTAGGCCAGATGTCCCCAGAGATCCGGTGGCTGCGCGTTGCTCTGAGGCTCTGGAGCAGCCTGCTCTGAGGGAGCCGGGTTCACCTCTTCTTCCAGCCGCAGGGCCAGCTGCTGCAACTGCATATAGATGCTGTTGACAGCCAGCATGGCCAAGACGGTGCCGAAAAACTTGGTGCGGGATCCCATAGACCAACCCCTGGGCAAGGCCAAGCCCAAGCGCTCGTTGCCCTAGCTCCAACTTAGCGCACAGGCGGAGCAGGCTCTTGGAGAAAATATGGTTTCCCTCGACAGATGCAAGCACTTTCCCGGAGCAATGTCATGACCGCCTCCCCAAAGCCCGCCTACCAGCACCTGCACACCGCCCTTTGGGTCAGCGATCTGGCCAGGGCCGAGCATTTCTACGGCACGGTGCTCGGGATCCCCAAGGCAGAACGGTTTCCCTTTGACTTTCCCGGCGCCTGGTACCAGGTGGGGTCTTCGCAGATTCACTTGATCGTCACTGAGGAGCCGCTTGACCAGGGGCAGCAAGCCAGTCGTGGCAGCAGGGCGAAGTGGGGGCGCCTTCCCCACGTGGCGCTGGGAGTGGAAGATCTGGAGGCGGTGAAAGCCCGCCTGCTGCAGGCAGGCTATGAGGTGCAGCCCAGCGCTTCCGGGCGGGCGGCTGTGTTTGTCCGCGATCCGGATGGGAATGTAATCGAGCTAAGCGCCATTGGCGCAACTGAGCCATGAACCCTCTCCCCCCAGCGATACCGCCTGTAACACCAGCGCGGCGTGGCGATAGGGATCCCCGCTGCCAGTTCGACCCGGCCACCGCCCTGGTCAGCGCGGCGCAGATGCAGCGCCTTGAGGAGGAGATCTTCGCTGCCGGCATGCCCGTGGCCGCCCTGATGGAAAAGGTAGGGCTGGCCGCTTTTGCCCAGTTGCGGCAGGATTTCCCCCATGCGCAGCGCATCGGCATCCTCTGCGGGACAGGGCACAACGGCGGCGACGGCTTGGTGGTCGGACGAGAGCTGCGGCTGGCCCAAAAGGGGGTGAAGGTTTGGCTGGGCAAGCCAGATCTCAAACCCCTGACCGCCGAGCACGCCCGCTACCTCAGGGCCCTGGGGGCGGAGTTTGTGGAGCGGGTGGAGGCGTTGGCCGACTGCGACCTGCTCATCGACGCCCTCTTTGGCATTGGCCTAAACCGGCCCCTGGGGGATCCCTGGGCGGAGGCGGTGGAGTGGGCCAACGGCAGCGGCATTCCCATCCTCAGCCTGGACCTGCCCTCCGGCCTCAACGACCAGACAGGCGAGATCTGGGGCTGCTGCATCCGCGCCAGCTACACCTATGCCCTGGGCCTCTGGAAGCGGGGCCTGTGGCAGGAGGCGGCTCTGCCTTGGGTGGGACGTCTGCGCCGCCTCGATTTCGGCATTCCCCCTTGGGCCTGGCCGGAGGTGGAAGTTCCCCAGGTGTTGCTGCACCCCTGGCCCCATTTCCCCCCCGATCCGCCTTTGGATACCCACAAATACCGCCAGGGATCCCTGTTGCTGGTGGCGGGATCGACAACCTATGCCGGGGCGGCGGTGTTGGCCGGGCTGGGATCCCGCGCCAGCGGCGTGGGCATGGTAACCCTGGCGGTGCCGGCAGAATTGAAAGGGCTCGTCCACAGCGCTTTGCCGGAAGTCTTGGTTCACGCCTGGGAAGGGATCCCCTCCCTGCTGGCCGAGAAACCCTTTCAGGCGGTGGCGGTGGGGCCGGGCGTGGGAGAAACCCGCCGTCTGCTGCTGGAGATCCTGCTGCAGGATTGGGCCGGGATCCCTTGGGTGATCGACGCCGATGGCCTCAACGCCTTGGCGGAAATAGGGGTGGAGCGCTTGCCAGAACACAGGATCCAAGCCATCCTCACCCCGCACCTGGGGGAGTTTCGCCGGCTTTTTCCGCACCTCCCGCTTTCAGATCGCATGGAGGCAGCCCAGAGAGCAGCAGCCCAGAGCGGGGCAGTAGTGGTCTTGAAGGGGGCGCGGACGGTCATCGCCTCTCCTACGGGGGAATGCTGGGTCAACCCGGAAAGCACACCGGCTTTGGCCCGCGGCGGCAGCGGCGATGTTCTGACCGGCCTGATCGGCGGCCTGGTGGCGCGCAGAAGGGCTCAACTGGGTCAGTCGATGGGGATCGCGGAGCTGCTCAGTTGCGCCTGTGCGGGGGTGTGGTGGCATGCTCAAGCAGCCATCCATTTGGCGGGGGAACGGGGTCTAACGGGCGTGGATCCGGCCCACCTG
The DNA here is from genome assembly GCF_002760375.1 of Synechococcus sp. 60AY4M2. Lineage (NCBI taxonomy): Bacteria > Bacillati > Cyanobacteriota > Cyanophyceae > Synechococcales > Synechococcaceae > Synechococcus > Synechococcus sp. 60AY4M2. The sequence goes on along the minus strand of NZ_AUMZ01000001.1, from coordinate 1,679,566 downwards.
GCGGAGCACCTGCCGAAAGCGCTGCGGATTCTGCGGCAACAAAAGCCCACTTAAGGTTGCAAAAACCCCAGGGCCAGCCCCAGGAAAATGAACAGGCCAAAACCAATCCGATAGACAATGAACACCCAGGTGCTGCTGCGCTGCAAAAATCGAATTAGCCAGTCGATGGACCCGTAGGAGAAGACAAAGGCCGAGAGCGTCCCCAGCCCCTGCGACAGCAGCGCCTCTGCCCTGAACTCGGCGATAAACTCCGCCACCCCGGCCAAAAAGAGGGCCGGGATCCCCAGCAAAAAGGAGTAGCGGGCGGCAGCCGAGCGCTGCAAATCCAGCAACAGAGCCGCCGTCAGCGTCACACCAGAGCGGGATACCCCTGGGATCAAGGCCAAAGCCTGGGCCAGCCCCACCCAGAGCCCATCCCCAATGCCCAGGCTGTGCAGATCGCGCCGGCGCTTCCCCACCCGTTCTGCCCAGCCCAAAGCCAGGGCCAAGCCGATGGCGGCGGCGGCAACCACCCACAACTGCCGGGGCGGGGATCCCCAGATGGCCTTGACGGCCCAGCCCGCTATGACAATCGGCAGCGTTCCCACCAGGATCCCCATGAGCAGCCGCCAAGACTCCTCCTGGAAATCTCGCTTCTGCCAAGCCTTCCAGGAGCCGAGGAGCAACTGGCGCAGGTCAGAAGCAAAGTAGATCAACACCGCTCCCAGGCTGCCCAATTGGATCACCGCCGCAAAGGAAGCCCCCGCATCCGGCCAGCCCAGCAAAGCTGGAAACACCCGCAGGTGCGCCGTGCTGCTGATGGGCAGAAATTCCGTGATCCCTTGCACCATGCCCAAGACCAGGGCCTGCCACCAGTTGGGATACCAGATATCGGCCAGCACCAAAGAAAGCCTCTCCCAGTACGCCAGGCTACTGTCTGGAGGGGAGTTTCCCTCACCCCCAACCCCTCTCCCTTAGGGAGAGGGGAGATAGAGATGCCGCAGTACCTCACCAGCCTTGCCCTGTCTCTGAAAAGGGCTACGCCCGAAACCCCCTGTTCAGGGATCCACTCTCAAAACTCTCCCCCGCTCGAAGGGAGCTGCCCTTAGAAAGTGAGCCGCTCCGGATCGTCGATGGTGATGAGCCAGTTGCCCACATTGCGGAAGAGGGGGTTGGGCTCTGTCCCCCGTACCCGCGCCTCTACCCGGTAGATGCCGGCAGCGGAAGGATTGCGCACATTGGAGAGCACCAAGCGGATCTCCTGGCCGGCGGCAATGGGCTGACGGGCCACCACCTCCAAAGAGCGAAACTCCTCGTTCCAGTACACTTCCGCCAGCTCCACCGGCTTGCCCTCCACCTCTAGGCGCACGTTCTCCGGGTCGATGACGGCATCGAAATTTCTATCCCCGTTGATCTGCACCTCTGCCACCGCCACGTTCTGAGGCGGGATCGTCAGGCGATAGCGATCCAACCGACCGCGAATGCCGCGAAAATCCAGCCGGTAGCTGAGGACAGGTACCCCTTCGCTGCCGGTGATCACCAGGCCCGACTGCGCCGCTGCCGAAGGGGACAGCACCCCTACCAACAAGCCTGCCAAAATCAGCCTCGTCCCCAGCCGGGCCAAGCGGAGGCTCCACGAACGCTTCACTGCTCTCAACACCCAAACCTCCCAAAAGACATCAGTGTAGGCACAACTTGCCGCTGACCTAGGGAGCAGCAAGGCCATGAGATTAAATTAAATTGCTATCCATCGTAAGGGGTGGGATCCCTTGTACCGAGAGCGCTCAAGGCCCACGCGGGTGCGGAGATGCGCAGTTTTCCCCGCCCCCAGAACCTTGCAGTCGCAACCCTGATGCTCTGCAACGTCCAGGAGCCTGGGGGATGGGCGTCGAAGGATATCACTTAAAGAAACTAAGTACCCCCACCCCGATCACCATCAGCACCCAGAGCAGGGATCCCACCAAAATCACATTCTTGGCCCGGCTCCAGTCGCTGGCCGAGCTGAAGAGCACCGGCACCGCCACCACCAACAGCAAGCTGTAAAGCACCAACACCAACAAAGCAATTTGGAAAATGAGCATCATGGTCTGGATCCCTCACAAAAGTCTTGTCTTGGATAAAAGCTCCCGACGACACCGGGCTGCCCAACCTGATCCGGCTCGCTGCGCACCGGCGGCAGGGTAGATAGGATAACGCTGTAAACTACCCGGCTCCGACCGCCCCCCCTTCCAGCCCCCCAACCCCCCGTATACGGGGGGCAGGGGGGCGGGGGGATTGAGGGGGGTACGGAGCGGGCTTTTGGTAGCCCTGCAGCTGGCAAGCCAACCACGAACCCCCCTCTTGTCCCCTCGCATGCGGGGGGATGTAGGGGGGCTGGTTTACAGCGACCCCCAAAAGTGCAATCCCGTTGGCACCGTTCAAATCTGCATCCCCTTCCCAACCACAAGCCGGGTTCACACAGCGAAAATGCTTCCCTTCCCGTTGCCCAATCCACAGGCACTGGTGGCAGGTCTGCGAGCTGTAGGCCGGCGAAACCACCACAACCTTCACCCCTGCCCGCATCGCCTTGTAGTGCACAAACTGCCGCAACTGGTAGAACGCCCAACTGTTTGCCCGCCGCCGCTCCGTCTTGCTGCGCGGCTGCCGGTTGACCCGCTCCCGGATCCCGGTCAGGTCTTCCAAGGCAATAAAACGGTGAGTGGCCAGTGCCCTAGCAACAATCGACTTGGAGATGCAGTGGTTCACCCAAGTTTGAAAGCGTCTCTCCCGACCAGACAGCCGTTGCAGCAGTTGCTGACACCGACGTCGTGTACTGCGTGTGCCCTTGCTGGCCTTGCGTTGGAGAACCCCTCTCAAACGGGAGTAGTGGTCTCTGACCTGGTTCAACTGCCGTCCATTCCAGTTATCTCCCTCAGAGGTGTGGGCAATATCTCTCCTACCCAAGTCCACACCAATGGCCTTGACGGCGTGCTCCGGCTCCGGCACCTCAGACTCCACGCCAATCTGGATGGAGTAGGAGCCGCCTTGGCGCTTGACCAACGTGGCTGCTTTGGGATTTGAACCCGCTAGCAGGCCGCGCTGGTAGTAACCTATATCCAGTTCAAAGCGTTCCCGTCCCTCAACGGTGGTCAGCGACACCGTCCAGTCCTTCTCACGGAACGAGAAGATGCGGGCATCGTAGGTAACAAAGCCAGACTTGAACGCCTTGACTGGACGGTTTTTCTGCTGGGCAACCTTGCGGGCACCGGCTAACCTTCTGCACACCTGTTGTGCCAGGTTGCTGGATAGTCCGAAGCGGGTACGAATCTCGCGGTAGCAGAGAGATTGGAGCTTGACGGCGTTGACTATCTTCTCTGGTGTGTTCTCATTCACGCAGTTCAGTGCCTTTGCGAAGGCATCCAGGGTCGCATCCAGCTTGGCGGCTTGCGACACAGACACCTTGAGTTTGCAGGAGATAGTCAGGACTTGGGCCATGTCACGATTATACGTCGTCCGCATTCCTCCCGACCCTGACCGGCACGGCCCCCGGCCCCCCAGTCCCCCCGTATACGGGGGGATATAGGGGGGTACAGGGCGGGGCTCCTGCGGTTTCTAGCTGACTATACCAAAACTGGGATCCCTCTTTTGGCCATATCCGTCGGGGCAGCCATGGACGAATGAACTACCCAGATACGGACTGCATTCGGAAAGGGTTGAAGTCGGTTGCCACGTCAAAGTAGTCTTCCTGTTCTTGCTGCTTCAGCCAGCCGGTGATGACATAGGTCAGGGGCGTACAGACCGCCTCAACGGCACACTTGAACACGTAGTTGGAGACAATGAGGCTCATCAGACCGGGAAACACCCCCCAGAAGGCGATGAGAATAAACAGGCCCGTATCCACCGCCTGGCCCACCAGGGTGGAGCTGATGGTGCGTGTCCACAGCCAGCGTCCCCGCGTCCACACCTTCAGGCGGGCCAGCACATAGGCATTGGCAAAGCTGCCGCTCCAGTAGGCAATTAGGCTGGCCAGTACAATGCGCGGGGTAAGGCCGAGAATCTGTTTGTAGGCTTCCTGGTAGGGCCAGTCGGGGGCTGCCGGCAGGGATCCCACGATCATCAAGGTCGCCGACATCAGGGCCGCCGAGATAAATCCCAGCCAGATCACCCGCCGCGAGCGGGCATAGCCGTAGACCTCCGTGAGGATGTCGCCGAAAGTGTAGCTGAGGGGAAAAAGGACGGTGCCGCCATCGAACGTAAACGGCCCCAAGAGCACGATCTTGGTGGAGGCGATGTTGGAGATCAGCAGCACAGCCACAAACAGGGCCGTCACCGCATCCAGGTGCCGATAGGCGCGCTCAAAAACCCTCTCAGACATCAGGATCCCCCCAACAGCTTGCGGATGTGCTTTAGCTCCTTGACGATCAAGGCCAAGCCCTGGCTGTGCCGTTCCACCTCGCTGGTGAGTTTACGGATCTGCTCTTCCAGGTTAGCGCTGTGGGATTCCTGACGCTCCAGGCGCTGGTTGAGATCAGAAAGCCGCGTCACCACTTCCCGCTGGATAAGGTTTTCCGTACCTTGGATGAGCAGCGTCTCGATGGCGGTGAGCTTGTTCAAGAGCAACTGGGTGTTGGTTTCCGATCCCGGCTCTGCTGCCGCCGCAGGGGCTACTTGCAGGGCCTTTTGAATGCGAGCCAGAAGAGCCTCCGCCTCAAACGGCTTTTCAATAAAATCGAAATCGACAAAAGGCTCAGGGACGCGGGCTGTTACCTGCTCTTTCATCCCCGACATGATGATGACAGGGGTATTCTTCAGGCTCTCTTCCTGCCGGATGGCCTGCAATGTGTCATAGCCGTCCATCTTGGGCATGACAAAATCCAGCAAGATCAGGTCGGGGTGATGTTTTTTGGCAGCCTCCAGGCCCGCTAGGCCGTCTTTGGCCTCCAGCACCTGAAACTGGTCAGCCAAGATGCTGGCCACCATCTTGCGGATCATGATGCTATCGTCAATGACCAACACCGTCTTGGCTGTCATGCTCGGGCGCCCCCTTTTCCCAATCTACTCGACCTGCTCAGCCTCTTCCTCCAGCGCATGAAGCATCAGAGGCGTCCTTCCTGGGACACCAATAGAGTACTCTCCCTCTCAGGGAAGTGGAGTGTTTACAGCTCCAATTTCGCCGACTCTCCCAAGGCCCAGAACTTGCCGGTTTCGCATCGCTGCCTTGCTATAATCTAACGTAAACAAACATTAAGCATTCGCACCTTGCAGGGTTATGAGCTTACAGTTGAGCTCCGAGCTGTCGCTGCCGATCCCATCTCCAGTCGGAGAAGCTGCTTACCGCGCTTTTCAGTGGGGCAAAAATCTCTTTGGCTTTGCCCACAAGGCTCTCTCCACCCAGGCTTTGGAGCTGATGCTCTCTGTGCTCAGGGAGCTGCAAAGTTTTTCCTCTGGGAAGCCCCTACCGCCGCGGGAGCGGGTGAAGGTCAGCCCAGCTACTTTGCAAGAGTTGCGGGCTCGTTACGAACGGCTGCTACAGGTCGATTGGCAAGACGCCGAGGCAGGTTACTACCCTCACGCCCTTCTTTTCGATAACCCCTGGCTGGACTTTGCCCGCTACTACCCGCAGGTATGGCTGGATCTGCCGCAGATCACTCAGCGGGTACACAGCCGGCGCTACCAAGAGTTTTCTCCAGACATCTCCACCGAGGGCTATCCAAAATACTACCTGCAAAATTTTCATTACCAAACCAACGGTTACCTGAGCGACAGCTCGGCTGAGCTCTACGACCTGCAGGTGGAACTGCTGTTTGGTGGCGCGGCAGATGCGATGCGGCGACGGGTGATCCGCCTGCTCAAGGATGGTCTCGATCCTGCTCTATCCGACCCCCACATCCTCGACGTAGCTTGTGGCACCGGGCGCACGCTGCGCCTGCTGCGGGGATCCCTGCCCAAAGCGGCGTTGTACGGCCTGGATCTTTCCCCTGCCTATCTGCGCAAGGCCAACCGGCTGTTGCAGGAGTTGCCCGGGGAGCTGCCCCAGCTCATCCGCGCCAATGCCGAGGCCATGCCCTACGCCGACGCCACCTTTGATGCGGTTGTCAGCGTGTTTCTCTTCCACGAGCTGCCCGGCCCGGCCCGCCAAAATGTCATCAACGAGATGAGCCGGGTGGTGAAGCCGGGGGGCGCCATTGTCATCTGCGACTCGGTGCAACTGCTGGACTCGCCCGAGCTGGAGGAGACGATGGAAGCTTTTGTGCAAACCTTCCACGAACCCTACTACCGGGACTACATCCGCGACGACCTGGGGGTGCGCCTGCAGCAGGCAGGCTGTGAGGTGTTGCGCCGAGAAACCCACTACGTCAGCACTTATATCTTGGCCCGTAAGAGTTGAGCGCCCTTGCCAAAAGCTTAAGAGGGTAAGGAGATTCGCGGTCGCCTGGCCAAAGGCTGTATAGTAGTATCAGACACGAAACCTCGGATAAAAAGCTAGGTCATCAACGCCCTTAAGTGCAAGGCGTCAGAATCTTTTCTATACTTAGGCTCATGTCCCCTCCGTATGGATCCCTTCGTGCCGGCATCACTGCTCTCAAGCAGGAGCGCTACTTAGAGGCGATCAACCTCCTTGAGTCTTTCTGCTACTGCTGCTCGATTCACGAGAGCTCGCCCCGCCAGAAGGAGCGCAACGGTTCCAGGATAAACCCTGAGGAATGCGCTTTGGCGCGGGTAGCCCTGGTCATGGCCTATCAGGGCAGCGGCGACTTGGAGCGCTCGACCGCGCTCTGTCAGGAGCTGTTGGAGCAGGGGGAACCCTCCTCAACAACACCCCTCTGGGCGCAGGAATGGGCAGCTCAAGCTCTGCCCACCCTCAGGCAGGCTTCAGAGCAGTCTATGCCGCCTGAGGAGGTGATGGCGCGGCTGCCCGTCCCCCGGCAGTTGGAAGACTGTCAGACCCTGTGTAGCTCCCGCGATCCCGCCCCGCATTTACTCAAGTCTGCCAACTAATCCTGCCAGTAGGCTGAAGTTGGCAACTCTGGGTGAAGAGCCGACAGGAGAAGTTGTGTTTTCGCCAGGAGCGCGCCTCTAGGTGTTCGAGTCTCACATGTTAATCGTAGAGTATGCCTGCTGCTGAGCCCACCACCTACCACTTTATTGTTGCCAGTCTGTCTTTTTTGCGCTCTGAACCTCTGGAGGAAGTGCTGGAGGAGCGTCGCCGACACTACGAGGAGCACCATCGCTCCATCGATTTCTTTTGGGTGCCCCAGCCGGCTTTCATGGAAGCTCCAGAGCTGCGTCCCCTGCGCCACAAGTTAAAGGAGCCGCTGGGGGCAGTGGTCTCGACCAATGAGGATTTCATCCGTTGGCTGGCGGTGCGCCTCACTTTTGTGGAAAAGGGCAGCTTCGTGGCCCCCAGCGAGTCGATCCCGGATCCCTTGCGCTCCCTGTCCTTGGCAGAGGGTTGATGAGATCCTGCCGGCGCGACCGATGGGAGGTGTCGCCCCCTCCTCGAGACGGGCGCGCAAGTTTGATTGCGGGATGGGCCAAGATTAAGATCAGGGCACCTCTCTCCGTCCAGCAGCAGTGGCGGCACGAGCCGGCATGAAAAGCACCTGTCAGGGCCAAGGCGGGGGAGGGAGAAAGGTTACACGGGGCACTATGACTTTGGAGCGACGAGGGGATTGGCCGGAAGGGGAGGCGGAGGTCTGCCAGCGGACTCCTCATCTTCGGGATCTTCCTCCCACATTTCCTTCAACTGAGGTGCTAAAGTCGGAGGCCCCCCCACTTGAGCCGCCGGCAAGTCCTCCCTCCGGCTCGCTGGCGTGTTCGTCCGGGAATCCCTTGCCGGAGCCGCTCCCTGAGGATCCCAAAGACGACGGCCCAACCGAGAAGCTGAAGCAGGAGGATGCTGCTCTGGCCGGGCCAGGCCTGAGAAATTTCCTGGCCGTGCTGCGCCGACGCAATTTCCTGCTGCTGTGGATAGGGCAGGTGTTTTCCCAGTTGGCCGACAAGGTGTTGTTGGTGCTGCTGATTGGGTTGATCTCGAGGCAGTTTCAGCCGGAAGGGGCCTCCATCAGCGGCTGGGTGGCGGCGATCATGCTGGCTTTTACGCTGCCGGCGGTGTTGTTGGGCAGCCTGGCGGGGGTATTTGTGGATCGCTGGCCCAAGAAGGGGGTGCTGGTGCTCTCCAACGTGGTGCGCGGGATCCTGGTGCTGCTGTTGCCGCCGCTGCTCTGGCTGACGGCGGGGCGCAACCTTTGGCCAGGGATCCCTTTGGGCTTTGGCGGGCTGCTGTTGATTAGCTTTGCCGTGTCTGTTTTGACCCAGTTTTTTGCCCCTGCCGAACAGGCCACTCTGCCCCTGATCCTGCCCAGGCGGGAGCTGTTAGCGGCCAACTCCCTCTACACCACGACGATGATGGCTTCGCTGATCGCCGGCTTTGCCATCGGCGAGCCGCTGCTAACGCTGGCGGATCGTTGGGGGCGTGCGTGGTTGCCCGGCTGGGAGGTGGGGCCAGAGCTGTTGGTGGGGGGAGCCTACCTGTCGGCGGGAGCCCTGCTGCTGCTGTTGCAACCCCACGAGAAGCTGGAGCCCAGACCTTGGGAGGCTCCCCATCTCTGGGAAGATCTCAAGCTGGGCCTGGAATACATCGGGCAAATGCCCTTGATCCGCGCGGCCCTGCTGCAAATGGTGGTGCTCTACTCGCTGTTTGCGGCGCTGGCGGTCTTGGCGGTGCGCATGGCCGAGGTGACGGCGGAGCTGGAGGCAGATCAGTTTGGGGTGTTGCTGGCGGCTGCCGGCCTGGGCATGGCCATTGGGGCCTTTTGGGTGGGGCATACGGGCCGGCAGGTGAGCCGTCGCGCCTGGAGTGGGCTGGGATCCCTGTTGCTGTGTCTGTCCTTGGCGGCCTTGTCCTGGACGGAGGGGAAGCTGTTTCCCAGCTTGGCTTGGATTGCCCTGCTGGGCTGTGGAGGGGCGTTGGTGGCGGTGCCCATGCAAACCCTGCTCCAGGAGGAGACCCCCGAACATCTGCGCGGCAAGGTTTTTGGACTGCAGAACAATGCGGTCAACATTGCTCTCAGTTTGCCGCTGGTTTTGGCGGGGGTGGCGGAAACCTATTTCGGCCTTGCCTGGACGTTTCTCGGCCTGGCGGCCCTGACCGGGTCGGCGGGGCTGTACCTCTGGGGTCTGCTGGGCAGAGAGGGGCACAGATAAGTTTTTCTGCTGGATAGCTGCGACGTAGGGCTGGGTATCTGTCAATGCCTTGTCGGTCTGGGTTTCTCCCCTGAGAGGGGAGGAGCGGGCCGAGGTGGGATGCGAGTCTGCTACCCTTATAGAGGCTTTGGAATCGCACATCCCCTTGTAGATCAGCGTTCTGGCGCCGTAGGGATCCGCCCATGCACATCGCCTGGATAGGCAAGAAGGCACCTTTCTGTGGCAACGTCACCTATGGCCGTGAGGTGACCAACGGCCTCTTGGAGCGGGGACATCAGGTGAGCTTTTTCCATTTCACCAACGAAAGCCCCTCCCCCAGCCTGGAGGCCCCTGCTGTAGAGGGATCCCGTCCGGGGAGCCGTTGGCGTGCTGAGCTGGCGGGGCGGGATGTCTCCCTGCCCTGTCTGTACAAGTCGCAGATTTATACGATCCCAGCTCCCAACGCCAGGCGGCTGCTCACCCAGGCGCTGCGGGAGTTGCAGCCGGATCTGGTGCATGCCTCGCTGACGATTTCTCCCATCGACTTTGTCTTGCCGGAGATCTGTGCGGAGCTCAACCAGCCGCTGGTGGCCACCTTCCACCCGGCCTTCGACCGGCGGCGGCGCAACATTGCCTCCCGCACCCAATACCTGGCCTACCAGCTCTATGCTCCTTGTTTGGCCCACTACGACCGCACCATCGTCTTCTCGGAAACACAGCGGCAGATCTTGGTCAGGCTAGGGGTGAGCCGCGAGCAGGTGGTGGTCATTCCCAACGGCGTCGACGTGGATAAGTATTCGCCGGGGCCCTCCACCCTTAAGCAACGGTTGGGGCTGGAGCGGATCTTCGTTTACCAAGGGCGGATCTCGCCGGAAAAAAATGTGGAGGCCTTGCTCAAAGCCTGGAAGCAAGCTCAAATGGGCGAGAAGTGCGGCCTGCTCATTGTGGGGGATGGGCCGCTGCTCAATACCCTCAAGCCCTTCTACACCCGCCAGCACGGGATCCACTGGCTGGGCTACGTTGCCGACGAGCAGCAGCGCATCGAGATCCTGCGCGGATCCGACGTGTTTATCCTGCCCTCTTTAATCGAGGGGCTCTCTTTGTCGTTGCTGGAGGCGATGGCCTGTGGGGTGGCGGCGGTGGCCACCGACGTCGGGGCCGACGGCGAGGTTTTGGCCGATGGAGCCGGGATCCTGTTGGATCCGGCTCGGGTGACGGTGGAGCTGCAAACGCTGCTGCCCCTGCTGCGGGATCAACGGGAATTTACGCAACTGCTGGGGATGAAAGCCCGCCAGCGGGTGCTGGAGCGCTACACCCTCAGCCACAACCTCAGCCGGTTGGAGCAGCTCTACCAGGAGCTGTGCCGGGGATCCCGTCAGCGCCGCCGCGCGTAAGGAAGACTATTGGGATTGGGCTGAAACTTTTGCGACAAAGCTTTTGATATTTTTGCTAAACTGCATCGTTATGTTTCCAAGGGATTGCCTCTAAGTTCCCGATGGATGAGTACGGCCCGCAAGAAGCCTTTCCGGCGCAGCCCCCTGCCGGGCTGTCGGGTTCGTCCTGGACGGAGTCTTTGCTTGCCCAAGGCGCGGACAGAAACTCCTTTCCCGCCAACGTTCCGGCTGCGTCGCTGCCGCCCACCGACGAGCAGGGCGATCTGCGCTCGGCCCAAGCTGGCCCAGATGGGGATCCCGCCGGTGCGCCCAAGGCGGCCTCGGAGGAGAGAAAGCTGACGGAAGTGAAACCGGCCATCTTGCCCGCCCCGCCGAAGCCGGAGCCGGTGGCAGAGCTGGGGACAGACCAGCAGCCGATGCTGTATTTGCTGGGGGGATTGGCCTTTGCCCTGCGCTCCTTCAACAACCTGAACCAGATCCTAGAGCTCACGGCTTTTGTGGCCAGCCAACTCACCGCTGCCGACGGCGGCGCGCTGGTGTTGTTCAACCCCAACGGCACCATCCAGCTAGATCAACTGCATTGTTCGGACCTCGACCGCCGCGAGCAGATTCGCGCCGAGATGGAGCAGATCGCCCAAGCTCTGTCTGCGCAGGAGCCCATTTTAAAAACCGAGGGATCCCTGTCTGTGAAGATCCCAGCCCTGGAACATCTCTTGGACGAGCGCCTGCGCCAGAGTCTGGGGCCAGATGTCCGCCTGTTCGGGACGCCGCTGTTGATTCGCAGCTCCGTCCAGGGGCGCCTGTACGTCTTCAGCCGTCAGCCCGGCTACCAGTGGAATGAACGTCGCCAACAACTGCTGCGGTTGGTGGCTGACCAAGCGGGCGTGGCCATCGAGAACGAGCGCTTGACGGCGGCCTTGCGCCGCAAAATGGCCCTGGAAAAAGAAATGGAGATCGGCTCCTACATCCAGACCCAACTGTTGCCCCGCCAGTACCCCCAGGTTCCGGGCATTCGGCTGGCAGCCCGCTGCCGTGTGGCCAGCAAGGTGGGGGGCGATTACTACGATTTCATTAAGATCCCCAGCGAGCGACCGGAAAACTCTAGGGCCGCCGCCGATGAGCCGGTTGGATCCCTGGCCCCTTCCCCTGAGCCATCCGAAGACTTTCGCCTGGCCATCGTAATTGGGGACGTGATGGGCAAAGGTGTCCCTGCCGGCATGTTGATGAGCATGACCCGCGCCATGGTACGGGCAGAAGCCCTCAACCGCCACTCGCCGGCCCGCGTTCTCCAACATCTCAACCGGGCCATGTACAGCGATCTGGAGAACTCCAATCGCTTTATCAGCCTGTTCTACTCAGAGTACGATCCCCGCTCCCGTCGCCTCTGTTTCAGCAACGCCGCCCACAACCCCACCCTCTGGTGGCGGGCCCGCAGCCGCGACATCCAGCCCCTCGACACAGAGGGAGCGCTGATCGGCTTGGAGGAACACAGCCAATACTCGGAAAGCTGCGTGCACCTGCAGCCGGGAGATGTTGTAGTTTATTATACCGATGGCTATGTCGAGGCCGCCAATACCCGCGGGGAGCGGCTGGAGACTTCAGGTCTGATGGAGGCCATCCAGCGGGCTGCCAGTCGCTACGAGTCGCCCGAGGAGATCCTGGAGAACCTTTTTGAGCAGATGGACGCCTTCCGGGGCCGCCAGGGATCCCACCCTGTTGTCCCAGGGCCGCCAGTGGATGCAGGGCTCTTGTTTCAGGATGAGATTTCCCTGCGGCCTGAGCCGGTGGACGATACGACGCTGGTGGTGTTGAAAGTACTGCCCGATTCTGAGCCAACCTAGCTACGAAGGTTCAAACTAAGGGTACCCTCTAGCTAGGGAGGCCACTTAGGTGGCGGCCCGCTTTCCCAGTTGACCTTTGCCTGAGGTACATGCATGCACTCCACTGCTTCTGGCTCTGAGCCCTCCTTAGTTTACTTGCCGGCCTCGCCGGCCTTGCAGACGGAAGCGATCGTCGCCCAGGTGTTCCGGCAGGACGTGCTGGGCGATATCCGCAAGGGCTGGAACAACTTCGTGGAATCGGGCCAAATTTGGGCCCTTTTGATAGGGATCGTGGCAGGCTACATGCTCAAGAGCATCACCAGCTCTCACTAAAGGCGGTGGCGCCCGGATTCCCTGGCCCCAAGGTGGCGGCGTTTTGGCTGTCGTTGCCTTGCTTGCTCTTTTCCGCCTCAACTGCAGCCAAGTCTTTCTGTGGTGGTCATCTCTCTCCCCGTTCCAAGCCCATGGCTAAGCCGACGGCACCTTCCACCCCGCGCCCCTGGAGCGGACGCTTTGCGGGATCCCTCCACCCTAGGATTGCCCGCTTCAACGCCAGCATTGGCTTCGACATTCGCCTTTTGCCCTACGATGTGGCCGGATCCCTGGCCCATGTGCAGATGCTGGGGGCCTGCGGCATCTTGAGCCGCGAAGAGGCAGAGCAAATTCGGCAGGGGCTGGAGCAGATCGAGAAGGAAGTTGCCGAGGGCATCTTCCAGCCTGACCCTGAGGCGGAAGATGTCCACTACGCCGTCGAGCGCCGTCTGGTGGCCTTGGTGGGGGAAGTGGGCAAAAAACTGCACACGGGGCGCTCCCGCAACGACCAAGTGGCCACCGACCTGCGCCTCTACCTGCGGGATGAAATCGACACCATCCGGCAGGCTCTCTGGGAGCTGCGGGGGGTTTTGTTGGACTTGGCCAGCCAGCATGTGGAGACAATCCTGCCCGGCTACACCCACCTGCAGCGGGCCCAGCCCATCAGCTTGGCCCACCACCTTTTGGCCTATGAAGAAATGCTCTGGCGGGACTGGCAACGGTTGGGACGGGTGCGGGAAGAGGTCAACGTCTGTCCCCTGGGCTCCGGGGCCTTGGCCGGCACTTCCTTGCCCATCGACCGGCAACTGGTTGCTCATCTGCTGGGCTTTGAGCGCATCAGTGCCAACAGCCTAGACGCCGTCAGCGACCGGGACTACCTGGTGGAGTTCCACGCTGCCGCCAGCCTGATCTTGGTGCATCTCAGCCGTCTCTCGGAAGAGCTCATCCTCTGGGCCACCCAGGAGTTTGGCTTTGTCGCCCTCACCGATGCCTGTGCCACGGGCTCCAGCCTCATGCCCCAGAAGAAGAATCCCGATGTGCTGGAATTGGTGCGGGGCAAGACAGGGCGGGTGTTCGGCCATCTCCAAGCTCTGCTGGTCACCTTGAAGGGGCTGCCCCTGGCCTACAACAAAGATTTGCAAGAGGACAAAGAGGGGCTCTTCGATACCGTCGATACTGTGAAGGCTTGCTTGGAGGCGATGACCATCCTGCTGCGGGAAGGGATCCAATTCCAAACCCAACGCATGGAGGCCGCGGTGCAGGAAGACTTCTCCAACGCCACCGACGTGGCCGACTATCTGGTGCGAAAAGGGATCCCCTTTCGCGCCGCCCACGATCTGGTGGGTCAGATCGTGCGTACCTGTGTGGCAGAGGGAATTCTGCTCAAAGATCTGCCCCTGGAGCGGTGGAAAAGCTTTCATCGAGCCTTTGAGGAGGATATCTTTGCGGCCATCGATCCCCGCCAGGTGGTGGCCGCGCGGCTCAGCGCTGGAGGCACTGGCTTTGCGGTGGTGCGGGAAGCCTTGCAACGGGCCCAGGCCCGCTACCAACAGACAGAGCCGGCAGAAGAACCCCCGCTGCCCCCCTCCTCACCTGGCTCTGGGCTGCCCTTGGAGAGCTGAGCAGCGGCCCTGCCTCCATTCCCGCTTGCCCCCTCTGTCCGCGACCCCAGAGCGACCTCCCAGCCATTGGCCTTGAGAAAGCGGAGGAAGGATGCGATCCCAAGCCATCTCCCCACCCCCCTCTGCCCTGGGAGAAGTGGTGGAGGCCAACACCACCACCCTTGTGGCCCAGTGCCTAGAGCCAGAACGCCTGAGCTTCCCGCCCCTGCCCGCCCTCGGCAGTTGGATCCGCTCGCAAGACGAGGAGACCGGCAACTGGATCTATGGAGTGGTCTGCTATGCCGCCATCACTCCCATCGACACCGTTCACCGTCCCAGGGCCTTGGGCCTCTCCCCCCGGGAACTGCGGGAGCAGCAACCCCAGATTTTCGCCATGTTGCGCAGCGATTTCCGCGCTGCCATTGTCGGCTTCGTTGGCGGGGGGCGGGTTTATCAGTATCTGCCGCCGCGCCCGCCCCAGATCCACCAGCCAGTTTACCCCTGCTCTGAAAGCGAGGTAAGGGAGTTTTGCCGCTCTTTTGAGTTTTTGCGCACCCTGCTGCGTGTCAACGGGATCCCCAGCGACGAGTTGGTGGCCGCTGTCATCCGTCAGACTTACCGGATCTTGAACCGGGATCGCCACTGGTTGGTGCAAGCAGGGCGGCAGTTGAGCTCGCTGTTGCGGGACGACTACGAATACCTTAGCGCAATTTTACGAAAGATTGAAGCCTAAGCGAAGAAGTATTGAGAATAGTCCTGAATCCCGCCGAAATTTCATCTGAGAGTGATAGCCTGAGGCGAAATCCTTGTGAATCATCCCTTTTGTACCCCATTGCTTGCGTCAAAATGTTTAACAAATTTAATCCCTCTGACAAACCCTCCAAAGGCAACTGGGCAGGTCGCACTTTTTCTGCTGCTGTGGGCGCTTCGCTGGCAGCGGCTGTTTGCATGGCTCATGGCCAGCCGCCCTTTATATCGCTGCTAGTGGCCAGTTGTGCAACGGTGTTTACCCTCGTTTGTGATGAGATGGGCTGGATATAGGCTCGGGGTCAGCTTTGGGCTCTCAGCCCC
The DNA here is from genome assembly GCF_002760375.1 of Synechococcus sp. 60AY4M2. Lineage (NCBI taxonomy): Bacteria > Bacillati > Cyanobacteriota > Cyanophyceae > Synechococcales > Synechococcaceae > Synechococcus > Synechococcus sp. 60AY4M2. The sequence continues at coordinate 1,664,224 of NZ_AUMZ01000001.1, read as the reverse complement.
TCTGAGGCAACCATCGAACGACATGCAAGATACCCACGGATCAAACGCCGCTAAGAGTCTCTCCGCCCCTGCGCAATTTGTTTCGGCGAGCCATAGCCCTCGGCAAGCTATTGGAGGGCAGTAGAAGAGGGCGGATACGGATTCCTGTCTCTCCAGGCTTTTGGCTGGATCTAGAGGCCCTGGTAACTGTCCCCGGCCCGGCAGCCTCTGGGCCCACTTGGGCGAGGTGGGCAGGGAGCGAGCAGCGCTGTTTGGTTTTGATGTTTTTTGCCGGATCCCTGCCCAGGGCTGGCTTCGGCGAAGCAAAAGGTAGAGCAATCGGGGGTTAAGATCGGGGGGAGCGCCCTCTGCTGGTTTCTCTTTGCCTATAGTTGGCCCCGGAAACATCCCCATCTACAGAGGCTGTGCTGCCGTAACTTGAGAACCAGGCAGGCGGGAGCCTCCGATCCCAGTCAGGGCCTTTCCAAAACCCGATTTGACGGCCGATCTGTCTGGAGCGGGGCCAGAGTTGCTCGCTTCCCCCAGGCGCCGATGCCCTTGAGCCTATGACCTCCCTTCCTCTGGTTTCTGTGATCTTGGGCACGCGGCCCGAAGCCATTAAGCTGGCTCCGGTAATCCAGGCCCTGCGGGCCAGTCCCCACCTGCGCACCGAGGTGATCCTGACAGGGCAACACCGGGAGATGGTGGATCAGGTGATGCGGCTCTTCGGCCTACGGGCGGATCGGGATCTGGAGATCATGCGTCCCCGCCAAAGCCTGACCGACATCACCGAAGCCACCCTGCGGGGTCTAGAACCCTACTTGCAGGCGCAGCGGCCCCAACTGGTTTTGGTGCAGGGCGATACCACCACCGCCTTTGCCGCTGCCCTGGCTGCTTTTTACCAACGCATTCCAGTAGGCCATGTGGAAGCCGGCCTGCGCACCGACGATCTCTACCACCCTTTTCCCGAAGAGGCCAATCGCCGTCTCATTTCTCAGTTGGCCAGCCTGCACTTTGCTCCCACGCCGCAAGCGGTGGATAACCTGAAGCAAAGCCGCGTGATCGGCTCTATCTATTGCACGGGCAACACCGTCATCGATGCCCTGCTACAGGTAGCTGCGCTTGGGATCCCCTGCCCCATCCCTGGCTTGGACTGGGGGCGCTATCGGGTTTTGTTGGTTACTGTGCACCGGCGGGAAAACTGGGGGGATCCCTTAATAGCCATCGGCCAGGCTCTGCTGCAGATTTTGGCGGAGTTCCCCGACACGGCCCTCCTCTTGCCTCTCCACCCCAACCCCGCGGTGCGAGAGCCCCTGCAGGCCCTGTTGGGATCCCGGGAGCGAGTTTTTCTTACCGAGCCCTTGGACTATCCCTGCTGGGTCAGCGCCATGCAGCGCTGCACTCTCATCCTCAGCGATTCCGGCGGCATTCAAGAAGAGGCGCCAGCTTTGGGCAAACCGGTGCTGGTGCTGCGGCAGACCACCGAGCGCCCTGAGGCGATTGCTGCCGGCACCGCCCGCCTGGTGGGCGCCCATCCCGAAAAGATCCTGGAGGCAGCCCGAGAATTGCTCACGGATCCCCAGGCCTACGCCCGCATGGCCCAGGCTCAAAACCCCTTCGGCGACGGCACCGCTGCCAGGCAAATTTGCCACATCATCGAGAGGCAGTTTAACTCGCCCAGCTCACCAGAATAAGGCCCGCAGAGACTCAGACTGGGGTGAGAAAACCGTTGCCTGCTCCTCCCTTTCTTCGGCTGCCCCGAAAAAAACTAGGATCGACTGCTGGTACACCGGCAAAGCCGTCATCCGCACCGCCAAGATCCTGCCCGGCTACCCGGCCGTGCTCTGCCGGAGCGCCACCTGCGTATGTGTTTATAGCCTTGGGACAGGAGCCATTCATCATGGTCATGGCTCCCCCCAAAACCCTCCCCGACCTAGACAAAGTGCAAGCCCTGCGCTTCCCCCCTGGGCACGGGCTGCTGCTGCACCGCGGCACCTGGCACGCTTTCCCCCTCGCCTGCGAGCGCCCCGTTGTGGTGCTGACTGCCAACTCCGACGAAGTGGTAGAGGCCCTGGCCAGCAGGACGACGGCGCAGGATCAGGGGGATCCCTGTGCCAGCGGCTGAACGCCGAGATCCATTTGCAGCCGCTCTAAGCCCATGGCGCGGATCCCCGACGGCACCCCCCCACCGGCTCTTTCGGCGCAGAAGCCTTCGGCTTTAGCCGTGGGGTAGTTTGCAGAATACCCAAACCTCAGCATTAAAAATCGGCAAAAATTGGCGGTTGGTCTGCCAGGCTCGAATTGGGAGGGGTGAGTATTCTCGAATACTCCGAAAAGAAAACGCAAAGTTAGCTTTTAGGCAAGCGCAAGCTCAGCTCCGACCGAAGCGCGCTGGGGGCAACAGTTCGTCCTAATTTGGGCTCTATCTGGTGTTCGGGAATACGTACCCTTCGATAGGAACCTCGCTTGTACAAAAGAGGAAGCTTAACTGCGAGAGAAGATTCATAGGCAAAGTACGAAACATGAAAGCGCCCAGATTATCCGGATGAGGCTCTTTTTGGGGGCCGCATCCGCCTAGCTAGAAGATCCGCAAACGTCTTCACCGTTGGCATCTGAAGAGAGTTGCCTTATATTAAATCAGCTAGCATGTTCGATATTTGCCAGAATTAAGCTATCTTGAGGGCTGACATGCCATCTAACCATTGGTCAGACTTCCATCCTCCCAGTCCTGGGCAAGGCTTGGAGCAAACTCAGTCAACGCCTTCCCATTGGAGTGAGCGCTACACGGGGGAGGACTCTCAGGTCGAGTATGAAAGAAACGGAGCCCAGACCAAGGCAGCGGCTCATCCAGAGGAGAACATGCTGAGCAATGCCGCGAAAATTAAGGTGGTGGGCGTGGGGGGTGGAGGTGGCAACGCGGTCAGTCGGATGGCGGCCAGCAACCTCAAGGGTGTTGAGTTTTGGAGTATCAACACGGATGCTCAGGCCCTTGCGCAGTGCTCGACATCAACGGTGAACCGCCTGCAAATCGGGCAAAAGTTAACCCGCGGGCTGGGGGCAGGCGGCAACCCGGCCATTGGTCAGAAAGCCGCCGAAGAGTCCAGCGAAGAAATTGCAGCGGCTCTCAAAGGGGCAGATTTGGTCTTTATTGCCGCCGGCATGGGAGGGGGCACGGGCACCGGTGGAGCCCCTATCGTCGCCCAGATTGCCAAGGCCAGCGGTGCCCTGACGGTGGGGGTGGTGACGCGGCCTTTTTCCTTTGAGGGCAAGCGGCGCACCAAGCAGGCCGAAGAAGGGATCCAAGCGCTGCAGGAGGCGGTCGATACCCTGATCGTGATCCCCAACGACAAGCTGCTCTCGGTGATCTCTGAGCAAACTCCTGTGCACGAGGCTTTTCGCGTCGCGGACGATGTCTTGCGTCAGGGGGTGCAGGGCATTTCGGATATCATCCTCATCCCCGGCATGATCAACGTGGATTTTGCCGACGTGCGCAGCGTGATGGCCGATGCCGGCACTGCCTTGATGGGCATTGGCATGGGATCCGGCAAGTCCCGCGCCCGCGAAGCTGCCATTACCGCCGTCTCCTCTCCCCTTTTGGAAACTTCCATCGAAGGGGCCAAGGGCGTGCTCTTCAACATCACCGGCGGGCTGGATCTGTCGTTGCACGAGGTCACGGTAGCCGCTGAGATTATCGCTGAGGCAGTGGATCCAGAAGCCAACATCATCTTCGGCACCGTCCAGGACGAGCGCATGCAAGGGGAGGTGCGCATCACCGTCATCGCCACCGGTTTTGACGGATCGCGGTCGGCTGCCGCTTCTGGATCCAAAGCCTCGGTCGCCAACAAGGGGGGGGTGGGGACGCGTAGGACCACTGCCTCTGGCTCTGAGCCACCGCCTCGACAGCCCCCTGAGCCTGAGCCCCCTGCATCCGGGGGCTTGGACATTCCCGAGTTTTTGCGCCGCCGCCGTCCTCCTTCGTAGGTTAGAGTGAGGGAATGCGGCTATCCTGGTGCCGGTTGCTGGGAGTGGGGAGTGCTTTGGGGTTAAGCCATGAACATTGTTATCTTGGCAGGGGGTCGTTCGGCAGAACGTCAGGTTTCTTTGGTAACGGGCAAAGCCTGTAAGCGGGCGCTGGAGGATCTGGGGCATCGGGCGAAGTTGATCGACCCCGAGGAGGATCTGCCGCTGCGCCTTTGGCAGGAACGGCAGGCAGGCTGCGACTTCGTCTGGATTGCCCTGCATGGCCCCGGCGGTGAGGATGGGGTGGTGCAGGGGATGCTGGAGTGGCTGGGCTTGCCCTATCAGGGATCCGGGCCGTTGGCCAGCGCTCTGGCCATGGACAAGCTGGTCTCCAAGCAGATCTTTCGGGCCGAAGGGATTCCCACTCCTGAGTGGCTGGTCTGGGATGAAGCGCAGCCGCTCTCCTGGGCCGAGTGTGTGGCGCGTTTGGGATCCCCGCTGGTGGTGAAGCCCAGCAACAGCGGCTCGACGGTGGGGATTAGCCTTGCGCGGGATGAGGTGTCGTTGGCTCAGGGGCTGGCGTTGGCCAGCTCGGTCTCCTCGCGGGTCTTCCTGGAGCGCTACATTCCCGGCAAGGAGATCACCCTCTCCATTTTCTCCGGCCAGGTTCTCCCGGCCATTGAGATCATCCCTGCCCAGGGAGATTTTTACGATTACGAAGCCAAGTACGCCCCCGGCGGCTCACGGCATTTGATCCCCTGTTCCCTCAGCGCGGCAGGGCTGGCCCGCTGCGAGGCGGCAGGGCTAAGGGCCTATCGGGTGTTGGGATGTGAAGGTCTGGCGCGGGTGGATCTGCGGGTGGATGCCGACGAGAACCCTTGGGTGCTGGAGGTGAACACCCTGCCCGGGATGACCCCCACTTCGCTTTGCCCAGAGGCGGCGGCAGCTCTGGGCTGGACGTTTACGGAGCTGGTGGAGCGGATGCTGCAGGATGCCCTGCAGAGGGCGGCATTGACTCGCTCGGCCCCGTCTGGATCCCGGCCTTCGCCACAGCCGGCCTGATCCCCAGCCAGACTGCTTTCTAGAGAAAGAAAAGAAGCAAAACCGCCACCGCCATCCCGACCATCAGCACTGCTCCTGCCGGCCACAGCCAGGCAATAGGGGATCCGCCTTTGCCAGCAGCTTTTTGGCCGGGACCCTTTTCTTTGGGCTCAGGCTGGGGGCCGGCGGAATCGGGAGCAACCAGCGTTAGATCCTGCAGCAGCCGGTTGCCTTGCTTTTCCAGCACGAGCGTGGTCTCCTCAGCGCTCAAGAGAGGATCCCGCAGCGGCTGGGTTTGCTGCCACTCGTATTCGGAATGTCCTGACGCTCGCCCATAGACCGTCACCTGCTCCAGGCCGGATAGGCCCAACGCCTCCAGCGCGGCTCGCACCTGTTGGGTGAGATGGGGATAGTCGAGCTGGGTTTGCGGGGAGCGGTTGAGGAGAACGTGCAGGTGAGCCTGGCGACGCTTGACGGCGATCTTGACAGGGACGGCCAAGCGAGCCTGCAACGCCTGGGCAATCTCAGCTTCCGTCATTGAGTTTTATTCCAGTGAAGGCAAGTTAATTCTAATACAGCCATGGGACAGGCGCTGGGAGTGGCGGCAGCGGCTTCGGGGTAGAATGTATCCGCATCGGCAAGGAAGGCCCCTGAGGAGGTCGTGTAGCTGGAAGTTCTATGCAAGAAAAAGCTATTGTCCGCAATTACTTCAACACCGTCGGTTTCGAGCGCTGGCGGCGCATCTACGGCAACGAGGAAGTCAATTTTGTCCAGAAAGATATTCGACTGGGCCATGCCCGCACAGTCGAGACGGTGTTGCAATGGCTGGGGGATCCCTCCGGTCTGCGCATTTGCGATGCCGGCTGCGGAGTGGGCAGCCTTAGCTTGCCTTTGGCCGCCCGAGGGGCGCAGGTGTTTGCCAGCGACATTTCCGAGCAAATGGTCAACGAAGCGCGTCGCCGCCAACAGATGGAGCTGGGATCCACAGACAACCCCCAGTTTCAGGTTTTGGATTTGGAGGAACTGACGGGGGAGTACGATGTCGTCGTCTGCCTGGATGTGATGATCCACTATCCCGAAGCCGACGCCCTGCGCATGCTCAACCACCTAACTTGCCTGGCCCGCTCTCGCCTGATCTTCAGTTTTGCTCCCAAAACCCCCTGGCTGACGCTGCTGAAGAAAGTAGGGGAGTTCTTCCCTGGCCCCAGCAAAACCACCCGCGCCTATCAACACCGCGAGGCGACGTTGGTGGGCCACCTGGCCGAGTGGGGCTGGAAAGTGCAACAACGCCGAACCATTCGAAGCCGCTTCTACTTTGCCTGGCTGCTTGACCTGGTTCGCTGAAGCCGTCGCTCCTAGCTTGCTCTGGGGCCGAGCTGCCTGGGCTCGACCAGGTCAGTCGAAGTTACCCAGTTTTTCCAGCAAATCCGGATCTGCCAGCTTTTGCAGGGCAAGTTGCGCATCATCCTGGACTCCCCAGTCAGGGTCGCCGCTGGCGCTGGCCAGCAACTGCTTGGTGAGCATTTGATAGAGAGCTGTATAGGGCGTCGCCGGCTTCAGATGTTGCCCTAGGATCCCTAGGCTCCAGGCGCAGTTGCCGCGGACTGCCGCCACCGGATCGTGGGCCAAGCCCCGACAGAGGGCTGCCGCCACCTCTTGCAAGGCCGGGCCGGGCAACACCTGAGCTTGGGCCAATTGTCCGAGGGCGCTGGCCGCCCACAGTCGCACGGCTGTGATATCTCCGGCCAATACTTCCAGCAACACCGGATAGGCCCGCGGATCCTTGGCATTGCCCAGGGCCCACACCAACCCTTTGCGCACATAGCCATTCCAATCCCGGCGCAAGCTGTCGATCAGCAGCTCCACCTCACAGGGATCCGAATTTCGACCTAGGGCATAGGCCGCCCCTACCCGCACCAATGGGCAGGGATCCCTGAGCAGAGCCAACAGGGACGGCACGGCACGGGGCTCTTCGATCTCACAGAAGGCGCGGGCCGCCTGCATCCGCAAACGGGGATCCGGATCCTGCAACTGCTGCAGCATCCGCTCCACATCTACCTCCGGCGGCGAGTGAGGTGGCAGCTCGTCTAGGGGAGAAAAGGCATCTTGGTACATGAAGGGGCGCGGGCAGATTGGTGCCGTTGGCGGGGAGGGCAGGAGCACGAAAATCTCTTCTCCCCAGGCAAAAGGCCAGAATGAAGGCGGAAAAAGCAGCCAAGCAAGCAAATCCTGGCTGCAGCCCATCATAAGCCGCCGAGGTCCCTAGTTTGCAGTTGAATCTGGAGATCCGGGAACCTGCAGCAAGTCCGCTCCTTCCAGCACCCGCGCCGAGCGGATCACATCCCCCACCTGCAGGCGCTCCACCCACTCCATGCCACTGGTGACATAGCCGAACACCGCATAGCGCCCATCCAGGATCGGCAGAGCAGAGAGGGCGATGTAAAACTGGGAAGAGGCCGAATCCAGCGGGCTAGAACGGGCCATGGCCACCGCGCCCAAGCGATGGGGCAAGGCCAGCTTGCTCAGGGCGATGGGATCCTCAATCAAGGTGTTGTAGCGGGGGTGAGGCTCCCCACGCACCTGAATCTCCAAAGGGATGGTGCGCAGGCGGTTGCTGCCCGGCTCGGTAGCGCCACCGGTGCCATCTCCCCGCGGATCCCCTCCTTGCACCACAAAAGGTTGGGGATCTTTCTCCACTCGATGGAAGGTGAGACCGTTGTAAAAGCCCCGCTGCACCAAATCCACAAACTGGCCAGCCGTGAGGGGCGCCTCCTCCCCGTGAATCTCCAAGATCACCTTGCCCGCTCCCTCAGCAGTTTGCACCTCTAGCTCCACCAGCGCCTTGCCCTGCAGTTGCGGGCGATGGGCGTAGGCCGGTGGGATCCCCGATGGAGAGCCAGAGGAGGGGAGTGCACGGCGACAAGCGAACAGACCAAGACAGAGGTACCCCAAAGCCAAGCCCAACCCCACTCTGCAGCGGCTCATTCGCCCCAGCTTGGTAAATTGCATCTGCCCCTTCTCCCTTTTTCGATTTGATCCAACTTTCCACAGGGATCCCTCTCCAGATGTCAAGAGAGATATCTAGAGCCGTTGCGACAACCCCAATTGCAAGGTGACGCTTTGAGCGCCATTGCTTACCCTCACCCCGTAGGGGCTGATGGAGGTGACCCGCCACTCTGCTTTCACCGCCTGGCCAACCGGCACCTGTCGCACCACGTTGTCGATCAGAATCAGAGCCTTGGGATCGCCCGGATCGTGGATCAACCCCACCAGCTTCATCTGCGGCGGCGGTTGAGGCGGGATCCGCACCGGCGCAGACCTGAGGGAGGGAGGAGAAGCGCTGGTTGCCGCTGCAGGGGTAGGAGCGGTGGCCGCTGGCGGCCTTACGGGGGTTGTTTTCGCCTCTGGCTCGGCTAAGGTGATCCTAGGTGGCTCCTGAGACGAAACTTCCTCAGAGGGATCTCGAGGAGTTTTACCTCCCGCCTCTGGGGGCCGAGATGGTTCCTGTTCCTGGGCCAGCCGGAAATCCGAGTTGGGAGAATCGGAGGCCTCAGTCACAGGATCCCTCAGCCAAGGAGAATTGGCCTGAGAAAAGACTCCCGCCCGGCGGCGCAGGGTCGTCCAGAAGGCTAGCCCTGCTACCAGAGTGGCCGCCAAGGCCAAACCCAGTAGGATCCCTGAGGCCATAGAAGAGCGCCGCAAAGGCAGCGGCGGGCGCGTGCCCCAATAGGGGTACTCTTCCACCAGCCCTTCTTCAAGGCTGTGCTCCAAATCCTCAAGCAGCTCATCCAGCAGGGAATCTGCTTGACTCTTGTAACGCAATACAGCCCAAGGAGAACGACGGCTCCTGTCTGCCGAAGCATCAAACCCGGACATAGAACCTCCCCTGGCGGCGAGACCCCTAGCCGACAGCAGCCGTCTCCTCACTCCAGCGCTCTCACAGGAGCCGCATTTCCGGGTACTCGGTCAACAGCGCCTCTGCCGACAGGGTGTCTCCTTCCAACTGCGGCGTCCACAGCACTTCGATCGCCACAATTCGCTCCGCCGGAATGGAGGCCAACTGCAGCAGGCACTGCCGCAGATCCGCCGCAGATTTAACTACAGGTAGTGTACCTAAGTTGCCGCGATACGCAACTAGTAGAGTAACGACCAGATACTCGCCGACATCCGGGATCCCGGCAGCAGCGCGTTTAAGGACCGCTTGGGGAACCTGTTGGATTTGGTTGTTGCGGTTGCTGAGGGTTTCGGCGCTAAACTTGCTGCGCTCTTGCAAAGAGGCTTGGTAGAACAGAGACTCGGCGCGGGAGAGAGGCAGCTTCTCTGCTTGGGCATGGCCATAGGCCCAGTAGTCGCTGTAGCGCATCAAGCCGAGGGTGACCTCTTGCAGGAGTTGGCTCAGCCCTTCCGGCGATTGGGTATCCGCTTCCAGAGCCAGGGCGTTCATGTCTTTTTGCAGTTGCCGGGCGCTGGCCAGCAGGCCCACTTTCACCTGAGCCAGGGTTACTGGCGGGTCAGCAACCCCCTCGTCGCCATCTTCGGAAACAGCCGAGCGCAGGCTGCGCACCAGAAAGCTACCTGCCCCGATGAGCAGCAGCAGTGTCAGCAGGCCGCCACCACCACCCCAGAAAAAGGGCACCACCAGGGGAAAGCCGAACCCCCCTCCATAGCTGGGGTACACCGGAGCCGAGCGGGGGCCAACGGAGCGGGGGGCAGAGAAGGTCGGAGAGCGGAAAGAGCCACCGCCAATGCGACCACCACTGCGCGCCCAGACGGCACTGACGGGGGCCAAGGCCAAGATCAAAGCCAGGGCAATGGCCAGCAGGGGCCGGCAGCTTCGACTGATTCGTTTCAGCATGTTCACGTGTCCATCACGGGGCTAGTCTTCCTCAATTGTATGCTCTTTCCTTAGACAGCAGAGGGCAGGGATCCGAACCTTTTAGCGGGCTATTTGAGCCATTGCTTGTGAATCCCCACCGATTTACTCCTCAGCATCCAACTCAGGATTACTTCAATCTGGCCCATCGAGACTATCGACGGAGGCGACCGCAGTCTTGACACTCCCACCGCCTGAAGGCGGGGGATTCTTACGCAGTCCACAAAAGAACCCGTAACGGCGTTGTCAAAGCGCCTCTAGACAGTTCCTTCACGCAAAGCCCCAAGGTTCTGCTGACTTTCTTAAGCAGGTTGGCGGCAGCATTTGCCTCAGCGTTGACCAACCACCCCTTTGCCGTTTGGTACAGGCCCCGCTTGACACGCTTTCCAGAGGGTCTCCACCCGTCGGGTTTTTCACCATAATTAGGTAGCCCATCTCCATCTAGGAAGCTTGCCTGCGAGCTGTACGCCTCCTCTACCTCGATAAACTCAAT
>NZ_AUMZ01000001.1:1631309-1653740 GCF_002760375.1 Synechococcus sp. 60AY4M2 | reverse complement strand
TGCCTGCTTTCTTAGGGGCTAAATCTTGAGTTTGTTGGTACTGACGCACCCAGCGGTGTACTGTTCTTTTGGTCACCATGAAGCGTTTAGCTACCTGGCGGATGGAGGTGTTACCTGCCTGATAGGCTGCTACAACTCTTTGCCGCAAATCCAAAGAATGAGTCGGCATTCCTTTCTCTCCTTCCTCTTGAATACCTGTACCCTATTTTAAATTAAAAGGCTGTACCAATGGTTTCATCTATAAGCCGGCTACGGTTGAAATTGCGCCTGGCACCAACCCCGCCTTTCTGGATACCGGGGAACTCACCCAAGATCCCTCGCTTCGTCGCCACCGCCCTCCCTTGGCCGTCACCTTCCGGCAGAAGAGCAACAACGCCATCTTCACGGTGGTGGTCAACCACTTGAAGTCGAAGGGATCCCCCTGTGATCCTGTCGACAACGATCCCTTCCAGGGCAATTGCAACGGCAACCGCAGGCGGGCTGCCCAGGAAATCCTGAACTGGTTGTCCACCAACCCCACCGGCTCCACCGATCCGGATGTGCTGATTATCGGGGATCTCAACGCCTACGCCAAGGAAGACCCGATCAAAGTCTTGGAGGAGGGCGGATTTACCAACCTCAACGGCCCCAACAGCTATTCCTTCAGCTTCCAAGGTCAGTGGGGATCCCTGGATCACGCCTTGGCCAACGCCAGCTTGAGGCCGCAAGTGACCGGGTCGGCCAAGTGGCACATCAACGCCGACGAGCCAGTGAGCCTGGACTACACCACGAGCTTCAAGAGCGCCTCACAGCAGAGCCTCTTTTACGCCCCGGATCCCTTCCGTTCTTCCGATCACGACCCGGTGATCGTCGGCTTGAACCTGACGCCGACGCCAACGTCAACCCCGACGCCAACACCCACACCGACCCCAACGCCAACCCCGACCCCGACACCCACGCCGACCCCAACGCCCACGCCAACTCCAACACCAACACCTCCTCCAGTTAACCTGCCTCTAACCGAAGACTTTGACAACTGCAACCCCGCTCCCGCTGGCTGGCAGATTGTGGATGTGGATGGCGACACCACCCGCTCTTGGCGCTGCGTCAATTCCTATGCCGAGGCCAACGCCTTCGGCGGCCAGCAACCGGGTGATGATTGGCTGATTACTCCGCCTCTGAACCTGGCTTCGGCCAACAACCCGGTTCTGACCTTCCGCAATCAGAGTTCCTTTACCGATAGCGGCGTTCCTTTTCCGCAACTAAGCGTTCTTTACTCCACCGATTACAACGGTGCGGGCACTCCGGCGGCGGTGCAGGCAGCCACTTGGACGGCCCTGACGATTCCCAATCCCTCTACAGGCCAATTTGTGGATTCTGGAAACATTTCTCTATCTGGGATCCAACCTCCTGGCCGTGTTTACATTGCCTTCCGCTATCGGTCTTCTGGCACAACTTCTGGCAGAGCCACTCGCTGGCGGGTGGATACGGTTAGGATTGCCGGGAATTAGGACTGGGATCCAAGTGCCAAACTGACTTCGATGGGCAGGAGCTGGGGGAGCGGCTTTGCTTCTCCAGCTTTCTTTTGCTCGCTTTTTTCCCTGAAAAGGGAGCCATATCAGGATTGGGGTAGGGTGGCGGCGTCCTTGTCTCAATCGAGACGACCTGGGATCCCCGCCTGAGCGCAGACCTGGCCCTGGCGATCGAACAGGGTTACCTGCACCGGCAGGGATCGAGCGGCATACTTTTGCACATAGGCTGTCGCCCGCTGGCGGATTTGTCGGGAAAGCTCCTGCAGCACCGGCTCTGCCCAGCCCAGATCCTTCAGATACTGCACCGCTGCCTCTACCGTCCTCAGCTCCAGCACCTGCCGCGCCTGCTCGGCTGTTCCCCCGCAGCGGATGAGGGCTGCCGCCAAGATCTCCAGGCGGGCATCGGCCACATGGCTGGAAGTGGTGAAAATGCCCCCCGCCAGCTTGATCAACTTGCCGTGGTAGCCGATCAAATGAATCGAGTCTGCCCCTCGCAATGCCGCTTCCACCAGCAGCGGCCCGATCCAATTGGCCACCAGTAGAATTTGTTCTGCTGGGATCCCTTGCCGCAAGGCCACCTGCTGCCCATGGCTGCCCACGCAAAAGGCCAGATGCCGGTGGTTGGCCAATTTCTGTTGCAATTCGCGGCGGGCCCGCTCCAGGCTCTCGGCACTGGCAGAAGGCTCCACCTCGGCCCGCGTTCCCAAGAGAGCCAGTCCCTCCAGCACCCCAAACGCCGCATTGGAAGTCCGCTCCGCCAAGAGTTTTCCCTCCGGCAAGATGATGCGCACCCGCAGGCGATACCCATCCGGGATCCCAGGCGAAAGATTGATCTCAAACAGGCGCCGAGCGTAAGCATAGATGGCCGGGCTGCCATCAGCATGCCGCCCCAGCCCCTCTCCCGCTTCCAGGAGCAAAGGCGGAGTGGCGGGATCCCGTTCCTCCAAGCCCACCCAGGCCCAGACCGGCGTGTTGCGGGTGAGATCCAGATGAGGGCCGGGATCCGAACGGGTAATGGCCAAAGCGGTGTTCTCCGAGAGAGCAGCCACCTGCTCCACTGGGATCCGGATGCAAACATCAGGGAACTGGGGCTCCACCTGCACTGCAATGACAGGATGAGCGCCGTCCTGCTCCAAAGGGATCCCCAGAAGGCGGCGGAGAGCGGCTTTAGCAGCAGCCACCGCAAACACGGGCAAGGTATAGCCCTGTTGTGACGAGGGGGGAACCGCATCCTGCATTTTTTGCCTGGAAATAGAGAGGAACCTGCTCTGGAAAAAACTTTGGAGAGAGCCTGTCTCAATTGTGGCCGACGCCAGCCAGCAGGACTGGCTTGATAGGGCAAACTCCTGAAGCCGACTTTAGTGCTCCAACCGCCTAATCGTTAAATGATCTGGGGGAAGAAGGGGAGGAGCGAGAACTTATCTCTTTCAATGAAAGTAAAGAGTCAGAACCGGGGCAGCTATGAGCGAAACCTTGCAGCACTATTTTGAGCGTCTGGAGTTGCAAATTCAGGAGCTGAAAGCTGCCATCGAGCGGATGCCGGAGCAGGTGGCGGCTGCTCTCCTGGCAAAGCAGGAGGCTAAAAAAAATGCCCCCGCCCCCTCCCGTTACAGCGTTCTCACCTCAGACTTGGTGGAAGATGGGAGCCACAACTTTTTGCTGGAGGAGGATCCCCCTGTAGTAAGCAACCGCAGCCCGGCGTATGAACTTGCTCCTGAAGCCCAGATCCAGCGCCTGAGCGCCCAGCTAACCGCTGCCTACAACCGCATTGCTGCTCTAGAAGAACAGCTCTTGGCGCAGCGCCTGCGGCAATGACCTAGCGAGGTTTCGGTGGAGGGGTGGCAAGTGTGCTGTTTTTGCGCTGCACATCTTGCATCTGGAAGCCGTGCTTGCGCAGCTCCTGATCCAACAGCAGCTCGTTTTCCACGTGATCCACAAACAGCACACCGTTGAGGTGATCGATTTCGTGTTGGATAACCCGCGCCAGCAGGTCGTCGGCTTGGAGGGTGCGGGGCCGCCCGGTTTCGTCCTTAAACGAAACCACCACCCCCTGCGGCCGCATGACCTCGCAGAAGACGCCCGGAATGCTAAGGCAGCCTTCCTGGCCGGCTACAACTTCGCCGAGGTACTCGCGGATCTCCGGGTTGATCAGCACCAGCGGTGGCACTTCCGGCTTATCGGGATAGAGATCTACCACAATCAAGCGCTTGGGAATGCCCACCTGGGGAGCTGCCAGGCCAATGCCATCGGCGCTGTACATCGTCTGCAGCATGTCTCGCGCCAACTGGCGGATCTCGTCGTTGACCTGGCTGACGCGCTTGGCCGGCTGCCGCAGCACCTTGTCACCCATGCGATGGATGCGCAGAGGCGGGTTTTTCAGCTTGGCTTTGGGGACAGAAAGGGTGGCCACCATCCGGCAGGTCTCTCAGAATAAACAACAGCAGACATCCCGTCTGGACTTCCATTCTACATTCAGTCCAAGCCGTGCCGAAGCGATGCGTCTGCTGTTCAGCTCCCCTCTGCCTCTGCCAGAGAAGCTGGGAATAGTTGCGTCAGCAGCACGGAGTGCTTGGGCTCGGCAGCGGGTAGGGCCGAAGGACTGGCTCGGGCTTGTTTGCAATCACCAAAACCTTGGCGGCGCAGGCCCCGTCCTCCCCCTTTCCCCCCGTATACGGGAGGATGCAAGGGGGGCTGGGGATCAGCCGCCTTCTATGCCATGTTCGCCAGCCCCACCCCGTTTGGGGAGGGTGCAGCGTTGTCAGTATCTGGGCTTAGGTCCAGGTTGGGGTTATGGCCTCCCCCACAAACATATGGCAGTCTCCCGCCCCTGTAGCTCGCGACAAGCGAGAAAGAATCCGGACTGGGGAGAAGGTCAATACAACTCGGAGCTGTCTTCCTCGACCTCTGGGGATCCCTGTTGGTCAATGGCTTGCTTGAAGCCCAGGGCCACCAGAATGTTGGAGAGGGTGAGGAAAGCCTCTGCTCCCCCATGCAAGGGATCCACATTGGCCAGGGAAGTGCCGTAATGCAGTTGGGTATACAACCCTGCCGGGATGCTGACGGCCACAAACAGTAGCAGCAGCCAAAACCCGATCAAAGCCAGGCGCGGGATCCGGCGGAGCCGCGACAGGAAAAACAAGAAGGCCAAATAGGGAAATAGAGAAAGGGCAAACAAACTGTCCATCGCCTAGCTTGGATCCCTCCTCCCAAGGGACTGATCCGCCTGCTCCGCCCGCCAAATGCGGTAGGCAGCCCAGGCCAGAGTGCAATTGCCCAGAAGTGTCAAGCTCGCCTGGGCAGTTACCACCCAGTTGAGGGCGGGATCGTTGTCAAACCAGTGCCAGGTAATGGCACACATTGCCCCCACCAGAGCAGGCAACATCGCCCAGCTCAAGCCGCGCCACTCTGGCCGGCCCGTTCGCTCCCCAAACTGCCACACGCAAACAATGGCCGCCAGCCATTCCAAGACGCTGGCAATGTGAATCCACCAGGTGGGAAACGAAAGGGCGTGCATCAAACCTCAAGAGAATGGCGCAGCAACTGGCGGTAGGTGGCCTCCTGCAACAGCATTTGCTTGTGCAGCTTGACCAGGATGTCCTTGGCCTGCTCAGGGCTCATGCGAGCTACCAGCGTCTCGAAAGCCCGCTGGCGAAATTCTTGCTCCAGAGAGAGACCTAGCGTTTCCTCCATTGTCGTCACCTTGAGACTCTTAGGGTAGGTGAGAGACTCGCGCTAGGATATCCCAGCGCTGCTCCCAACAAGCACTGCAAGCAGGACAATACATATCTTAACAATCTAGTTTAACAAGTTGCAACAAAACGACAAGGGCCTCCGGATACCGGTCGAGCCAGAGCTGGAGGGGAAACTCAACAAAGGAGCGGGAAAAGTACACGCCCGTAAAGTTTGACAAAAGCACATTTTGGATGGGAAAGTGCGAAGATTTTTGAGCGGCGATCCCTTTACATCCTGTCATGTTGTGCGATTAGGCGGGGCCCCGTGATAAAAGTGAAGTACCTTGAGCTTTGGTTGCCGCTCTTTCCGATTCGCGCCTTGCTTTGCTTGAATTGCCATGACCATTTTTGTGGGAAACCTAAACTATAAAGCCTCAACAGAAGAGCTAGCAGCTTTCTTCCAGCAGAGGTGGAACGTTAAGTCGGTTACAATCCCGATAGACCGAGAAACGGGCCAGACACGGGGCTTCGCGTTTGTGGATTTGGCCACGGAGGCCGAGGAAGAGGAGGCCATCGACGTCGCCAACGGCCAGGAATTTATGGGCCGACCTTTGCGTTTGGATCGAGCCAGGCCGCGCCGACAGGCTTAGCTTCAGCGGGGATTCCTCATCTGACTCCGAGTGGGGTGCCAATCCAAAAGTTGGCAAGGCAGGCAAACGGCGGGCAGGAGTGAGGGCAACGGATGGAAGGGCTTCAAGGCTGCTTGAGATGGTGAAGCTGCTGCATTTTTCCGATATTCATTTGGGCAGTGGCTTGGCCTACGGCTCCATCAACCCAGCTACGGGGCTGAACACGCGTTTGGAGGATTTTGTCGCTTCTTTGCGCCTATGCATTGATCATGCCCTCGATCAGGCTGTGGATCTGGTGCTGTTTGGGGGCGATGCCTTTCCCGACGCGACGCCGCCGCCGCTGCACCAAGAGCTCTTTGCCCAACAATTTCGCCGCCTGGCCGATGCCCGGATCCCGACCGTTCTCTTGGTGGGCAACCACGACCAGTACGGGCAGGGGCAAGAGGGCAACAGCTTGGCCATCTACCGCGCTCTGGGGGTGGCGGGATTCGTTGTGGGGGATCGGCTGCAGACCCATTGGATTGAAACTCGCAGCGGCCCGGTGCAGGTGACCACCTTGCCTTGGCTAAACCGCTCCACCCTGCTTGCCCGCCAGGAGAGCCTGGATCTCAATGCCGAAGTATTCACTCAGCAGCTCCTGCAGCGCCTCGATCTGGCTCTGGAAGGGGAGATCCGCACTTTGCAGCCAGGGATCCCGGCGATTTTGTTGGCCCATGTGATGGTGGATACAGCCCGCTACGGGACGGAGCGGCATCTTTCGGTGGGCAAGGGAGTGACGGTGCCCCTGTCGCTGCTGGCGCGGCCCGCCTACCAATACGTGGCTTTGGGTCATGTGCACCGTCACCAGGTGTTGTGTCGGGATCCCTTGGTAATCTATCCCGGCAGCATTGAGCGAGTCGACTTTGGGGAGGAACAAGAGGAAAAAGGTTGTGTGTTGGCAGAGGTGACGGCCACGGGGGCGAGCTACGAATTTTTGCCCTTGCCCACCCGCACCTTTCACTCCATCCGCCTTGATCTCACCCCCTATCCCCCCCAAGAGGTGCAGGCCAAACTGCTGGAGGCCATTGCCAAGGCCCCTGTACCCGGCTCCATCCTGCGCCTGATCTACCGCCTCCGCCCTGACCAGCTCGATTGCGTTGACGAGCGGACCCTGCACCAGGCCCTCGCCCCTGCCTTCAGCTATACTCTCGTCCCAGACGTGGTCAGCCCCAGCCGCATTCGCCTGCCGGCCCTGGATCCCAGTTGTCTAGAGCCCCTGACGGCCCTGGAGCACTATCTGGCCGACCGCAGCGATCTGGCCCCCTTGCGCAACGAGTTGCTAGCCGCTGCTCGTCAGTTGTTGGCGGAAGCAGCAGATCCCTTGTCAGAGGGAAATGCCAACAGGGAGGAGGCAGATCCTGCAAGCCTTGCTGAAGGGGAAGAGCAGCAATTGCCCTTGTTTTAAGGCCCTGCCTCTGTTTTAACCTTGGCCGCTAGCTGAGGGGTTCTTGCCGAGTGATCTGGATCACCTCGAGAGGGGGGAAAACGCCAGAGACTGGAGCTGGGTTGAAGACGTTGGCAGCGACGGCATCAGCTCACTCACAGGGAACTGACCAAGACTGGTGGCATCCCAGCCACCAGTCTTTTTTGTTTTGGCCAGAAATAAGGATCCCGGTTGTGGGCCGGGATCCCTTGCTGTTTTGACCTGGACTTTGGGGCTGTCCCCGAACCTAGGGGTGCAAGTAGGTGTAGGCCCGCAGGTTGTCTTCAAAGTGCTGCTGCAAAGCGCGGGCCTGGGCCAGGCTGATCTGCCCCCGTTGCAGAGCGGCTTCGGTGGCGTGGTGGAGGGTTTCCACCAGGTCTTCGCTGTTGTACTGCACCCAGCTCAGCACTTCGCCGATGGTGTCCCCCTTGATGACTTGGGTGACTTGGTAGCCGCCGGGACGGGTGCGGATGTGCACCGCGTTGGTGTCCCCAAACAGGTTGTGCAGATCCCCCAGGATTTCTTGGTAGGCGCCCCCCAGAAACACCCCCAGCAGGTAGGGCTGCCCGTTGGGATCGTGCAGCGGCAAAACCGAGGTGATCTGCCCGTCTTCGCCAAAGAAGCGGTTGATCTTGCCGTCGCTGTCGCAGGTCAGATCGGCCAGGGTGGCCCACTGGCGCGGCTCCTCGTCCAGACGGTGGATGGGCATGATGGGGAACACCTGGTCGATGGCCCAGCTATCCGGCAGGGATTGGAAGAGGGAGAAGTTGCCGTAGTAGATGCTGGCCAGCATCTCGTCCAGATCCAGGAGATCTACGGCCACCGGCTGCCCCGCCTGGTGCTGCTCGTAGGCCAGCGTGCAGATCTTGTCGGAGCAGTTCCAAAACAGCCGCTCCACCTCGGCCCGCTCCCGCAAGCTGAGGGATCCCTCGGTAAATTGGCGCAGGGCGGCCTCTTTCAGCTCCTGGCAGCGGCGATAGTCGGCCACCAGGGTCTCGGGCCGGATCTCGTAGTAGAGCTGGTTCAGCTTTTGGATCACCTCAGCATCGGAGGTGAGCTGGGTGGGCATGGGGTAGGGGCTGGCGGCGTTGACATCCTGGATGTCGAAGACCAGCACCGACTGGTGGGACATCAGGGCCCGCCCGCTTTCGGTCACCAGCACCGGCGGCTGGATCCCGTGCGGCTGCAGGGCGGTCAGCACCGTCTGCACCACGGTGGCGGCGTAATCTTCCAGGCTGTAGCTCTGGGAAAAGTGGCTGGTGGACTGGGATCCGTCGTAATCGACCCCCAAGCCGCCGCCGACATCCAGATAGCCCATCGGCGCCCCCAGCTTGACCAGCTCGATGTAGATCTGGCTGGCCTCCCGCACGGCCCGCCCATGCACGCTCACCATCGAGATCTGCGAGCCGATGTGGTAGTGCAACAGGCGCAGACAGTGCAGCTTGCCGACTTCCCGCAGCCGCTCCACCACCTGCAACATCTCGGTGGCCGTGAGGCCGAACTTGGCCCGATCCCCAGCCGAGGTGCCCCAGCGGCCACTGCCCTGGGCGGAGAGCTTGGCCCGCACCCCCAAGATGGGGTCGATGCCCAGTTGGTCGGCAGCCTCCAGCACCAGCTCCAGCTCTTGCAGCCGTTCCAGGACGATGATGGGGGTGCGCCCCAGCCGCTGGGCCAAGAGGGCCGTTTCCATAAAGTCGCGGTCTTTGTAGCCGTTGCAGATCAACAAAGCCCCAGGTGTATCCAGCAGAGCCAGGGCGATCAACAGCTCCGGCTTGGATCCCGCCTCCAGGCCAAAGTGGTAGGCACGGCCGTGCTTGACCACCTCTTCCACCAGGTGGCGCTGCTGGTTCACCTTGACCGGGTAAACCCCTCGGTAGACGTTGGGGTAGCCAAAGCGCTCGATGGCCTGCTGAAAGCTCTCACAAATCCGCCGCATGCGGTCGGCCACGATCTCGGGAAAGCGAATCAACAAAGGCAACTGCAAACCCCGCGCCACCAGATCCGTTACCAGGTGGTACAGGTCGATGCCCCCTTCCTGCTGCTGTGAGCCCTGTGGGGTTACCTCCACATGACCGGCGGCGTTGATACGGAAGTAGGGATCCCCCCAACCAGAAATGCGATAGAGCTTTTCGCTGTCTCGCAGTGTCCAGGGAGAACGAGTCAAAGTCGGCATAGTAGTCCCCCAGATACCGAGATGTGAACAGCGCAGGATTTCTGCACAGAACCCACAATATATTGCCCTATTCCAAGATATGTCAAGATTTTTCCAAGGCAGGGGGGATCCGGCCCCAAACCGGCTAAGCCTTGCCAGATAAGGCTTTGGCCTGAGGATCCCTCTGCAGTTGCTGCAGAACTCAACTCTCTCGTTCTCTTTTTTTCGCTGTTTTTCTTTGTTTTTCTCGCTCAAGCTTCGTTTTTTACTCTGGATCCAGAAGCGGGGTTGGGATCCCAACTGTTGCCCAAGAGCGCAGCGAATCCTGCAAGGATCGGCGACAAGTTGGTGGAGGGAAGAAGCTGCCTTTTGCGGAAGGTTGTCCCCTCTGGTGCTTCCCAGAGCTCAGGATGGCCACCCTTGACAGGGCTCCGTAGGCAAGACAAGGATCGGGGCGGAGAGCTTGGAGCGCCTCAGCTATGGTGCAACTGCCCCGCCTTCGCCGCCGAGAAATGCTGCTGTCGTTGCTGGCTGCTGCTGGCCTGAGCGCCTGCCAAAGGGGATCCCGTTCTGGGCAGGCTGGCCCTGTTGCCGACAGCCAGCTTGCCGCTGAGACCTTGTTGATCAACGGGGCCGGGGCCACCTTCCCGGCTCCCCTGTATTTGCGCTGGTTTTCCGACTACCGCCAGGTGGATCCCAAAGTCGAAATCAACTTCCAGCCGGTGGGCAGCGCCGCCGGCATCCGCCAATTTATCGACCAGACGGTGGACTTTGCCGCCAGCGACGTGGCCATGACCGATGCCGAAATTGCCGAAGTCAAGCGGGGCGTGGTCATGATCCCGATGACGGCAGGCAGCATTGCCGTCGGCTACAACCTGCCCGGGATCCGCTCCGGCCTCAAACTGTCCCGCTCGGTGTTGGTGCAGATCTTCCGCGGCCAAATTACCCAGTGGCGGGATCCGCAGATTTTGGCCCTCAACCCCGACCTGGAGATCCCCGACCTGCCCATCGCCGTCTGCTACCGCTCCGACGGCAGCGGCACCACCGACACCTTTACCCGCCACCTGGCCGCCATCGACCCCACCTGGGCCTCCGAGATCGGCGTCGGCATGTCCCTGGAGTGGCCGGTGGGCATTGGGGTGAAAGGCAACGAAGGCATGAGCGCCCAGATGCTCCTCAGCGAAGGGGTGATCGGCTATGTGGAATCGGTCTATGCCCGCGACCTGGATCTGTCGGTGGCGGCCCTGGAAAACCGCCGCGGCGAGTTCGTCCTCCCCACCCCGGAAGCCTCGGCCCTGGCCCTGAGCGAAATCGAGCTGCCCGACAACCTGCGGGCTTTTGTGCCCGATCCCGCCGGCGCGGGGGCCTACCCCATCGTCACCTACACCTGGATCCTGGCCTACCGCCAGTATCGGGATCCCGCCATGGCCAACGCCCTGCGGGCAGTGCTGCGCTGGGCCCTCAGCGAGGGACAAGCTCTGGCCGCAGAGATGGACTACCTGCCCTTGGCCGAAACCGTTGTAGCCCGCAGCCTGGAAGCCCTGCAGCTTATCCAGAGCTAGCCGCCCTTGCCCCAACCGGTCCTGGAAGCAAGGCCGCGGCAGGTACGGAGATCCGTAACTGTTCTGCCTTCCAGTCGCCAGAAATGGGCGGCATTCTCGCCCTGACCCAGATGCCCTGCTGGTTAGGATCGACCTAGGAAACGGCTAAATACCTGCTGAATTTTCACGGATTGGCTGCCCAAGCTACTTCATACAGCCTGGCGGCGGTAGCCGAGGTCACGTCTTGAACAAAAGGAGAACAAGGAGCCGATGGGAAAAGTTGTAGGAATTGACTTGGGCACAACCAACTCGGTTGTCGCCGTAATGGAGGGGGGTGTCCCCACCGTTATCCCCAATGCTGAGGGTACTCGCACCACACCCTCAGTGGTCGCTTTCACCAAAGATGGGGAGCGCCTGGTGGGCCAGATGGCCCGTCGCCAAGCGGTGCTCAACCCCGAGAACACTTTTTACTCGGTCAAGCGGTTCATCGGGCGCAAGTACGATGAGCTGAACGTCGATGCCAAGCGGGTCTCCTACCAGGTGCGGCGGGATGAGCGGGGCAATGTCAAGTTGTACTCACCCCGCATGAACAAGGAATTTGCCCCCGAAGAGATCTCGGCCATGGTGCTGCGCAAGCTGGTAGAAGACGCCAGCCGCTACCTAGGCCAACCGGTCACCCAAGCCGTCATTACTGTCCCGGCCTACTTTAACGACTCGCAGCGGCAGGCCACCAAAGATGCCGGGAGGATCGCCGGCTTGGAAGTGCTGCGCATCATCAACGAGCCGACGGCGGCTTCCTTGGCCTATGGCTTGGACAAGCGCAACAACGAGACCATCCTCGTCTTCGACTTGGGCGGTGGCACCTTCGACGTCTCCATTCTGGAGGTGGGGGATGGCGTCTTCGAGGTGAAGGCCACCAGCGGCGATACCCAGTTGGGTGGCGACGACTTCGACAAGAAGATCGTCGACTGGATGGCCGAAGAGTTCAAGCGAATGGAAGGGATCGACCTGCGGCAAGACCGGCAGGCCCTGCAGCGGCTGACGGAAGCCGCCGAGAAGGCCAAGATCGAGCTGTCCAGCGTCTCCGAGACTACCATCAACCTGCCCTTCATCACCGCCACGGCCGATGGTCCGAAGCACCTGGAGTTGAAGCTCTCCCGCGCCCAGTTTGAACACCTCTGCGCCGACTTGCTGGAGCGCTGCAAAGGGCCGGTGGAGCAGGCCCTGCGGGATGCCAAGCTCACCAAGGCCGACATCAACGAAGTGGTGCTGGTGGGCGGCTCCACCCGCATCCCGGCGGTGCAGCGGCTGGTGAAGGAGCTGCTGGGCAAAGAGCCCAACCAAACTGTCAACCCCGACGAGGTGGTGGCCGTGGGTGCTGCCATCCAAGCTGGCGTGCTGGCGGGCGAGGTCAAAGACGTGCTGTTGCTGGATGTCACCCCCTTGTCTTTGGGGGTGGAAACCCTGGGCGGTATCGCCACCAAGCTGATCCCGCGCAACACCACCATCCCCACCCGCAAGTCGGAGATTTTCTCCACCGCCGAAGATGGGCAGACCTCGGTGGAAATCCACGTGGTGCAAGGGGAGCGGGAGTTGGCTCGCGACAACAAGTCCCTGGGCCGCTTCAAGCTGGACGGGATCCCGCCGGCTCCCCGCGGTGTGCCGCAGATCGAGGTGACCTTCGACATCGACGCCAACGGCATCCTCAAAGTGACGGCCAGAGACAAGGGCAGCGGCAAGGAGCAGAGCATTTCCATTACCGGCGCCTCCACGCTGGATAGCAAAGAGGTGGAGCGGATGATCGCCGAGGCGGAAAAATACGCTGCCGAAGACCGCGCCCGCCGCGAGAAAATCGAGCGCCGCAACAAGGCCGACTCGCTGGCCTACCAGGCTGAGCGGCAGTTGAAGGAGCTGGGAGACAAGGTCTCCGCCAGCAAGCGCAGCCAAATCGAGACCCTGGTGCGAGAGCTGCGGGAGGCCATCCAGCGGGACGACGACAGCGCCATCCAGAGCAAAGAGCGGGAGCTGCAAGAGGCCCTCTACGCCATGAGCAGCGAGCTCTATCAGCAGCCCGGCGCCGCTTCCAGCTCCACCTCTGGGACAACCTCCGGCGGCAGCGACGACGTCATCGACGCCGACTTCACCGAGAGCAAGTAACGACAATGGGATCCCCCTGGGGCCCGCAGGGCGGATCCCGCCTTTGTCTGGAGCATCGATAATGGGGAGGGACGGGATGGGCGATAGCGTCTAGCCCGCCTCTTTCTCTTTTCGTCAACAGGTCAGAGGGAGGGATCCCTTGATGCCTGGCCTCTTGGTTTTCTGACCCTTCTCAGTGACTTGCCTGCGGACGCCTCCATGCAAAATTTCAAGGACTACTACAAGATTTTGGGGGTCAGCCAGACGGCCACCGCCGACGAGATCAAGCAGGCCTATCGGCGCCTGGCCCGAAAATATCACCCGGATGTTAACCCGAACAACAAAGCTGCCGAAGAGAAGTTTAAGGAGATCAACGAAGCCTACGAAGTTCTCTCGGATCCCGGCAAACGCAGGCAATACGACCAATTTGGCCAGTACCACCAGCAGGGCGGGTTCCGCTACCGGCGGGATACCTACAGCCAGCCTTACAGCAGCAGCCCTTTTGGCGACAGCTCCTTCAGCGAAGACTTTGGGGGAAGCGGTTTTGGCAGTGGCGTCGATTTCAGCCAATTTGAGGATTTTCAAGACTTCATCGATCAACTGCTGGGCCGGGTGCGCAACTCAGGTGCGGATCGCAGCAGTAGCTCCGCTGGCAACGCCAACTACGATGCGGAGGCCACCATCCAGCTCACCATTCCCGAAGCTTTTGAAGGGGGCAGACGCCGCCTACGGGTGGGCGGGGATCGCGTGCTCGAGGTCAACATCCCAGCAGGGATGACGCCAGGGAAGCGGATTCGCCTGCGCGGCCAAGGCCACCCCAAACCCAACGGCGGCGCCGGCGACCTGTACCTCAAGATCGAGCTGAAGGAGCACCCCTTCTACCGCCTTGAGGGGTTTGACGTCTACTGCGATTTGCCCATCAGCCCCAGCGAGGCCGTCTTGGGCGCCCAGGTGGAGGTGCCCACCTTGGATGGAGTGGTGAAGCTGCGGATCCCACCCGGCATGCAGCCGGGGCGAAAGTTGCGCTTGGCAGAGAGGGGTTTTCCCAAGGGCAATGGAGAGCGGGGCGATTTCTACGCGGTAGTTCAGATCTATTTGCCCACCCGTGTTTCGGAGGAGGAGCGGGAGCTCTACGAAAAGCTGCAGCGGGTTCAGTCCTATGATCCCCGTGCCGCCCTCAAGCTCTAGCTAGAAGGAGGAGTGGGCGGTCGGAGAGCGCGATCCAGGAGTTCCATCGGGTGATAAATGGGGATCCCGGCCTTGCCTTGCAGACGCAGGTGCTTCTGGAGCTGCAGGCGGCAGCCGATATTGGCGGAGACGATCCCCTGGGCGCCGGTGTTGAGCAGGTTGGCCACCTTCTGGGATCCCAGCTCGTCGGCCACCTCGGGCTGCAGCAGGTTGTAGACGCCGGAGCTGCCGCAGCAGAGGGCGGCATCGACAGGATCCCGCAGCTCCAGCCCGGGAATTTGCCGCAGCAGTTGTCGCGGCTCCTGGCTGAGGCGCTGCCCGTGCAGCATGTGGCAGGCATCCTGATAGGCCAGCACCAAGGGATCCGGCTGCAGGGGGTACAGGGGAGCGGTCAGCCCTACCTGCGCCAGAAACTCCTGGATATCCTTGACTTTGGCCGCAAACTGAGCCCCTTTCTCTTGGTAGTCGGGATCCCTGGCCAAAAGGTGGCCGTACTCCTTGAGGGTGTGGCCGCAGCCGGAGGCAGTCACCAAAATGGCATCCAACTCGTAGCCGGCAAAAGCATCCACCATCTGGCGGGCCAGGGCTTCTGCCTGCTGCAGTTGCCCTTGGTGGTGGGGCAAGGCCGCACAACAGCCCTGGGCGGGCGGGATCACCACCTCACAGCCGTTGTGGGTCAAGACGCGAATGCTGGCCTCATTCACCTGCGGGGCAAACAGGCGCTGCACGCAGCCGAGGAGCAGCCCCACGCGAAAGCGGCGTTCGCCCACCGCCGGGATCCGCTCCGGGTAGCGCTTGGGCAGCAGTTGCCCCACCTCAAGAGGGGGCAAGAGGGATTCCATGGCCGCCAGGCGCGGGGAGACCTTCGCCAGCCCTTGGCGGATCCAGGCGCCGACCCCCATTTTTTGGTAGAGCCAAAGGGGCCAGAGCAGAGGCCGCAGCCGCGCCGGGTAGGGGAAGAGCCAGAAGATGAACTGGCGGTACAGCCAATCCCAAAGGTTGCGGCGGTGGTTGCGCTCGATCTGCGGGCGGGTGGCGGCGATCAGCCGGTCGTAGCGCACCCCCGAAGGACAGGCGGTAACGCAGGCCAGACAGCCCAGGCAGGTATCGAAATGGGAAACCACTGCTGCCGAGAGAGAGATTTGGCCTTGATTGAGGGCGTCCATCTGGTAGATGCGCCCCCGCGGCGAGTCTGTCTCCTTGCCGAGGACGCGGTAGCTGGGGCAGGTGGTCAGACAAAACCCACAGTGCACACAGGCATCGATTAGCTTTGGATCCGGCGGATCCAGGCTGTCAAAACTCGGCCTTTTGGATGAGCTCATCGGCCTCGACCTATCGCGCTTTCAACACTTCATCACCCCCGTAAAGAGAGAATTGGCCGTTCGGGGATCCTGTCCCCTCCTTTTGCTTCCGGGGTTTTTTGCATCTTAATCTGGGAACAGAGCGTCTGAGACTTCTATCCAGATCCAAACGCTCTAGATCCAAACGCTCTTTTCGTCCGTACTACCCTAGAGAAGGGACATACCCGGCCGATTTCTCCTCGTCGTTCATTTCCCAATGAAAGTGCAACACCTCTTCACCCCAGCTCTTGTGGGGGCAGCTCTCTCCAGTTTGAGCCTATCTGGAGCGGCTTTTGCCCAGGCCAACCTGCGGGAGCTGCCCCCCGATCTGGCCGAACAGCTCACTACAGAGCAGATCTTGCAAGCCTGCGCCGCCAACCAGGCAGACACCTTGCCCAGCCCCTTCCCAGACGTGGTGCCGACCGATTGGGCCTACAAGGCGGTGCTCACCCTCTACTACTGCGGCGCCTACCGGGGGGCCATTCCCCCGGAGACCTTCCGGCGCTACCTGGAGCAACAGCGGGGATCCCAAACTTAGCTCCCTGTCGGATACATCTCCTGGATGAGGTGGGCGTAGCGCTCGGCCACCGGGTTACGCTTAATTTTCAGCGTCTGGGTCATGAGGCCGTTTTCCACGCTCAGGGGCTCTGGCAAAAAGCGGAAGTCGGCAATTTGCTCGTGGGGCCGGTAGCCAGGACGCTCTTGGATGCGGGCCCGCACCTCCTGCAAAATCAACGTGCGCACCTGCGGGTGGCCCAAGAGCTCGGCCTCCGCAGCCGGGATCCCTTGCTCAGCGGCCCAAGCCTTAAGGGCATCGAGGTTGGGGTAGATGAGGGCGGCCAGTTTCTTTTGGTCTTGCCCGACGATCACGATCTGGCTGATGTAGGGGGATTGCAGGCAGGCATCTTCCAGCGGCTGCGGCTCGACATTTTCGCCGTTAAGCAGCACGATCACGTCCTTGGCCCTGCCGGTGATCACCAGTTGGCCGTCGGGAGTGAGCCAGCCCAGATCCCCGGTTTCAAACCAGCCATCAGAGCTGAGAACTTTAGCGGTGGCTTCTGGATTGTTGTAGTAGCCCATCATCACCTGCGGGCCACGGGCCAGGATCAACCCCTTTTGGCCAGGGGGCAAGGGCTGCCGGGTTTCCGGATCGACAATGCGAAACTCCGTCCCTGGCAGCGGTGGGCCAGCCGTACCGCGCACGTTGTTGTCAGGACGCCGCGCGCACAGCACCGGCGAGGTTTCCGTTAGGCCGTAGCCATTGAGGATGGAAATGCCCACCACCTCGTAAAACAGATCCAGGTAGGCGGGCAGGGATCCGCCGCCGCTGATGGCCTGTTGAAAATTGGGGCCCAAAGCCTGCCGCACCTTGCGGTAGATCAGCGCATCGGCCAGGCGGTGGACAGGCCAGAGCAGCCCCTGTTGCAGGCGGGCCCCCAGGCGCACCCACGGGCTGACGCCGTAGTGTAAAATCGACCGGTTGCCGGCAATCCGCCCGGCGAGCACGTAGCCTTCGCTGGCCGCCATCAAGGTGCGGATCAGCCGCTGCATCAGGGGGCTTTTTTCCTTAAATTGCCGCTGGATCCCTTCATAAACGGTTTCCCAAATGCGCGGCACTGCCACCAAATAGTGGGGCTGCTCCTGTTGAAAATCTTGTTTGATAAAGCGGGGGCTGGTATAGACCAGCGTGCAGGCGCGACTAAGGAGAAAATACTCGCAAGCCCGCTCATAAGAGTGCCAAGTGGGCAGAATGCTCAACACCTTGTTCCCCGGTTGGGGCTGTACGACCGCGCCCAAGTTCTCCACCTGGTGCATCAGGTTGCCGTGGCTGAGCATCACCCCCTTGGGCCGACCGGAAGTGCCAGAAGTGTAGATGATGGTGGCCAACTGGGATCGCTCCAGCCGCGGCGGCTCGTAGCGGCGCTCCCGGCCTTTTTGCAGCCACTGAGAAAAATTCAATACCCCCGGCTCTTCTTCATCGGAAAGCAACAGCAGCCGCTCCAGGCCCAGCTCCTGCACAACCGGCCGCACCCGGCTTAGGGTCTTCGCATCCTGGGCAATCAAAGCGGTGCTGCCGGAATGGCGCAAAATGTAGCCCAGCTCCGCCGGATCCGCCACGGCGCTGCGCGGCACATTGACTGCTCCCGTAAACAGCGTGGCCAGATCTGCCATCAGCCAGCGGGGGGAATTGTCGGCAAAAATGGCCACCCGATCCCCAGGCCGAATGCCCAAAGCCTGCAAACCGGCAGCCAAGATCTGAATGCGGCGAAAGAGCTGCCCGTAAGAAATCTCAAAGACCGGCTGGGCATGGGGATCCCTGAGGGCAGTGTAATCGGCAAACTTTTCGGCCAGGACTTGCCAGATGTCGAGCAGCGTCGTCCCAGCGGGGGTAGCAGCAGCGGAGACAGTAGTCATAAATCTGTACCCTAAATCACATTTACAGTCTAGTAAACTTGGGCTTTTTCCCAAGACACCCCCAGGACAGTTCTCAATCTGTCACCAAATCCAACCCCTTCCCCTTGCGGGGAAAAGGTAGGGATCAACCCTACTCCCGGAAAAGCCTGAACTCATGAGGTTTTCAAGGTGCGCTCGCGAGGAAGTACCGAGACTTCCCGCCACAGATGTTAACCTCGCTTCCCCGAATAAGCGCAACTCAGAAAATTCGCTCTTTTGGGGACGTCATGCTGCATTTTCCCGCCAATCCCGGCAAAAGCTACTAGATCTTATGGCACCCGCAAAAAAAGCTAGCAATGGCTCCCCCCGATGGATCGGCCCCAAAACTTTACAATCTCGGCTAAGCTGAGAACCTCACAAAATAAGGTAGTCCGGCGGCTCGTAGGGGAGAGGCCCGCCGAAGACCTTGGTACGTCGTTTGGCGGTGGCATCCAGAGGGTAGGCCTGCAGGCTATCTTCCTCGAGGTTGAGCAGAGGCAGCCACGACTTTTCCAGCTCGGCAGTGTCCAGGGGGCATTCAACAACGGAGTATTGCGCTCGCTGGCAGCACTGTTCCAGGCGCTTGGCCAACTGTTGTCGGCGCTTATCGTCCACCACGTCGTAGCAAACCAACCATAGCCTCAGCGCAGCTCCATTGCTTCGTACTCTAGGTTGCCGCTCACCAGGCAACGGCCCAGCCAGCGGGCTTGCTCCAGCACGATTTGGCTCAGGGCTAGGCGACGCGATTGCGGAGGGTAAAGCAAAGGCTCGCAGAAGCGGCGCTCCAGCTCACCCAAAAACAGCTTTTTGGCCAGGGATCCCATGCTCCATCCGGCGACGGCTCGCAGTCTTCCGGGGTGAGCAAGCCGGCCTTGATGAGTTGGCTTACCCAGCATTTCGCTCATCCCTCTCACAAAGGCCTCGGCCTAGATGCCCTTAGATTCGTCGTCAAAGTACCAGTATGCTTTCCTAGAGATCCAACCGAATAACCTTGCTGCCCAAAATTTGCCTAATGCTCTCCAGACTGTCTTTTCTTGCGTTGAACCCAAAGGTATCTCGCTGTGGCTGCTAGCGCAAGCGGGAGTAGGGACGGGGATAGGGTTGGCGCATCTGCCGAGCCAGGTACACCTGAAAGGTTTGCGCCACCGCGCCCGCCCGCCGCAGGGGAACCTCTGCCACTGGCTCAATTTGTTCAAAGTAGGTGCCGTAGACAGCCTGGATCCCTGCTCTTGGCCAAAACAGCTGGGAGGTGACCAGCAGCCCATCTTTGCCCAGCCAGTCTTCAGGTTGGGACCAAAAGGCAAAGCCGCGCAGATCTTCATCCAGGCAGGTGAGGGGCTTCTCCGTCAGCGGCGCCAAGGCCATGCCGATCTGCCCGCCCAAAAAGTAAACGTTGGTGAAGATAAAATCCGCCTCTGCAAGAGCCTGGGCCAAGCGGGGATCCGTCTGAAACTGCCGCCGCAACTGTTCGATGTCAATCAGCTGAGTCGAGGGATCCCGTTCCACCGGCCACAGGCCCAGCCCGCCGGGATCCTGGAGGAGGCCGTAGCGCACATGGGCCAGCCCCACTGCCACCAACAGGCCCACTGCCACCGCCGTCCCCGCCAAGAGCTGCCTTGCTCCTGGCCACCGTTCCCAGCGGGATCCCAACAGCAAGCTCAGCACCCAAAACCCCGGCATGGGCCAGGTGGGGAGGATGGGCCGGTAGCCTCCCATGAAGGTAAAAGCCAACACCAGCGGCAGCCCACAGGCCAAGATTAAAAGCTGTTTCAGCTCCTGATCCGTGAGGCGTCTTCCCTGAACCAGCGCCAGCCCCACCCGCCCACCCTCGGCCAAGCTCAGCCCCAGCAGAGGGATCCCCAAGGTCGGGAAAAGGTACCCCATCTCCTGCAGCACCGTCAGCCCCAGCTCCTGCAGTTGATACCCTGCCTCCGGCACTGCTCGCCCCCCCTGGAAGCGGAAGGAGACCCAATCCTGTTGGGTGTTCCAGATTAAAACGGGGCTGAAGGCCGCCAAAAACCCCACCACCGCCAAGAGCGCCCATCCCGACCGAAGAGCGCAGCGGTGGGCCGGGCTGAGCAGACAAAAGAGCACCAGGCCAAACCCCAGCGCCAGGCCGTGGTATTTGCCCAGGCAGGCCAGCCCCACCAAGAGCCCAATCAGCGCCAGCCGCGGCCCCGGTCGGTAGCGCGCTGCCCCATAGACCCCCAATTTCCCCTCCGCCAAGGGAGCCGGAAAAAACTCCTGGGCAGCCACCCACAGGGTTGCCGCCGTAAACACCATCAGCGGGCTATCCGGCAGGGTCAGCACCCCAAACCCAATCCAGAAAATGGGGGCGATGCTGATGGTTGCCAGGGTGATCAGCCCCGCCTGTGGCGAAAAAAGTCGCGTCGCCGTCAGGTAAAGCAACAGGGAAGAGCCGGTGTAGGCCAGCAGGGATCCCAGTCGAATCGAAAAAGCCGACACCTGCCCCGTCAAAACAGGCCCCAAGCCCGTTGTCCAGGCCACCAGCGGCGGATGGTCAAAATAGCTCCAGTCCAGATGGCGGGTGTAGAGGTAGTAGTAGGCTTCGTCAAAGCCCGGTGGCAACAGAGCAGCCACCAAGCAGCGCAGAAGCAGGCCCAGGCCCAAAATCCACAGAGCAGCTTTCGGCAGCACAGGGGATCCCCTTGAGCGTGTGGACAGGTGTTATTGTCTCAGCTTTGGCCAGACTTGTCCCCAAAAAACCAAGTGGGGGCTCAGAATAAACTGAGCCTAAGACGTTGCCTCCGGCAGCTTTACCGGACACCCCAAAAGCTGGCCCAATTGCTCTGCTTCCGCCCTTGCCTTGCTATCATCAGAACCAAAGCCTAGGTACAATAAAGGCTCTCCCAATGCCAAATTCACCTTCACCGAAAAATAACTATCGCCATCGGAATCTGTTGACCTCTCAACTACAACTTGCTGAACATCTCTGAAGGAATAAGCTTTCCGCCCCCTTATTCCAAAGGGAGTGAGGTGCTCCTCCAAGATCTGGTAGAAGGAGCGGTCAAAGGTCAGCCGACGGCTTCCTAGCTTAGGTATTAGCGATAGACCTACCATTCCTGCTGGGAGAGAAAGTAGAAGTGCAGCAAACAAATCTCCTGAGTTAAAACTATCGCTGGCCACCAAGAGCTGACTCTCTGCACTCATCCGAAACGATTGGATCTTGGTTGCCAGTTGTCGAGCGTCGCTCTCGCTGGCGGCTGACCAAGCTTTTGTTTCTCCTGCAGGAGTTATGAGAGTAACGTAGTAATAGGTTGTCTCGTCTCCTTCGGAGTCTGTTCGAGTTTCAGTTTTGACTCGGGCTCCTCTTACATCATAATAAAACTCGATCTGTTTTGGTAAAGGCAGCAGTGGTTGAAAGACCACTTCAGAGGTGACTGTATCCTGATCAAGCCGATGGCAAGTGAAACGGCGATCCCCCCTGAAAAAGCCAAATCAGGGAACACAAAGCCAGCGCCACAAAGAAAATAACGCCAGCAGCCACCAGCGGAACCCCAGGCTCTAGACAAACGCGCTTGCTGGGGGTTTGCTCTACACATCTCATCCCTATAGGCTTACCTCCGTCGGGATCCCTGGGCCTTGCCCTCATTATTGCTTGCTGGTGTGATACTTGACCGTTTTCCGGAATACAGAGCTTTGCTCATTTTGAGAGCAGAGTTGGGTTGCGAGATCCAGGGCAAAGCCAGAGAATCCTCTTGCAGATAAGCTGGGCGCTCCAGGACTTGTACTGGCTGGCCGGGACGATAGATGTAGATTCTTCGGCTTTCCGGGTCAATTAGCCAGCCCAGTTGGGCGCCGTTGTCGAGGTACTTCTGCAGCGTGGCTTGCAAAGCAACCAGATCGTCCACAGAGGAGCGTAATCCGAGCCTAGGAAGGCAAAGCGATGGCGCTCCTCGGAGGTAAGCTGTTCCGCTACGCAACGCTAAACAAAAACGAACTTTTGTAAGGACTTCGTCCCGCTTACGCGATCATAGATAGTAAGCAAAACCTTGAGGCTTTGCCTCAAGGAACTATCTAGAGGCATCTTGACAGCGCCTTTGCGAGTTCGTTTTTGAACTGCGTCAAAATCCCCCGCCTTTAGGCGGTGGGAGTGTCAAGTTCGTGGTTGCTGATAGCCATCGGTTAAGGGCTGGTGGAAAAAGAGGGCAGCTCGGGGCAGATTATTCCCAAACTAAGCTGAGATCGGCAACAAAGCCAGGGAGGGCGGGATCCCCTTCTAGGTAAGCTGGGCGCTCCAGAACTTGGACGGGCTGGCCGGGGCGATAGACGTAAACTCGCTGGCTTTCCGGGTCGATCAGCCAGCCCAGTTGGGATCCGTTCTCGAGGTACTCCTGCAGCTTGGCC